>CAWBLN010000006.1:0-126212 GCA_963789705.1 uncultured Thermoleophilaceae bacterium | reverse complement strand
CCGGTCGTTCGTGCAACCTAATCACGCGCCTCCTGACCAGCCACCGACCATCGCTAGGACGAAGAACCGACCCTCCAAACAAGCAACTTCTACGGAGGGGGAGGGATTCGAACCCTCGGTGGACCGTAAGGCCCACAACGGTTTTTGAGACGCGCCGAAACGGCCGCAATGCCGCATCACAACTGGAGTCTGCGTCCCGGGGGAATGAAGGGGGGAATGAATCTCGGCCGCGGCGTTTGTGCGACCCATCGGCAGCGGAGCGCGACAGTGCTGCTCGCATGGGAAGCGACACCGCGGGACGGTCAAATCGGCGGTTGACCGGAGTGCTGCTTCGCGCGCTAGGCCCCGGGGCCACAGACGGCCTGGTAGGGCCGGTCGGGAAGCCGCGACAAAGCGCTCTTCGATTCCAAAGGCCGTCCGCCAGCGCAGCATGAGCGGCAGCCCTGCCGACCTCACCGGGGCGGCCCTTTCGTAACCGGAGGCCGGCGAGCAGCCCATGCCGGCCGCCTACCTGGTGGTCGAGACTCCGCGGGAGCGGAAGCGCGCCCGCCAGCCAACGTCAGGGGACGGCCCAAGAAGCTGCCCGCCCGTGCCATTCCGACTACGATCCGGCGGGTGGGGAGCTGGCTTGTTACCTTCCGTGGGGGCCTGTCCGACGACGCTCGTGGCGCGCTGTCTGCCGCCGGCACCATCGTCACCGGCGGGCACGGCGGCGGGTTCCTCGGCCCGAGCGGCGACAACCTCGAGCCGCTCGAGAATCACACGGTGCTCGTCGACGCCGATACCGAGGACGACGCCATCGCGCGGATACGCACGGCGCTCGAGCCGCACGACGGGTTCGGCGACTTCACCGCACACGAGAGCGGCGCCCCTAAAGGCGGCCGGTGAACCCTCCTACGGGACACGATGGTGGCTGCCCTGGAGACATCGACTGACTGTCCAAGTCTGACGGATTGCTGGGCATCGCGGCGGAGTCGACCGAGAGCGTCCCTGTGCCTCGGCGCGACCAGCGCGTCGGTGAGGTCAGGGAGCAGCTCGCAGGGCGCGAGTTCCGGTGCGCCGAGGGGTCGTCGGTCTCGAGTCGGGGAGGCTCGTCGCCCCGGTCTCGATCGAGCGCCCGCTCGCCGCCGACGCGAAGCCCGGCGTCGAGGACATCGTGGACCGCGACCCACCGAGGGTCGCGCCGGGTCCCGATCAGGACGCGCCGCCCGTGGAGTGGTGGATCGCCGTGAATGCAGCCTGGTGGTCGACGCCGACGGCCGGTTCCTGGGGCTGCTCCCGCCGTACCGGGTGCTGGGTCCTGCTCGTCGAGCACGAAGAGGACCTGGCGCGCCTGGGGGCTTCTCGGCGGGACGGCACGCGCGCGGCGCCGCCGGGGAGCCTGTCGCGCAACGCCCCTGGCATCGGCTGCCCTGGCTGCTGGTTGGGGTGCTCGGTGCGGTGGCCGCAACGAGACCGCTCGCTGCCCTCGACGGTCCCGCGCCCGGAACAGCGCCGTTGTAGGTACCGCCGCCTGCCGCCGCCTTCTCTCGCTGCCGTCTGCGACGGCCAGGTTCCTGTCCGCGCCGGGTTCTGATCGCCCGCTCGCGCGCTGCCGACGGTGCAGGACAGCAGACGTGGAACGGCGCGAGGTGTATGTTCACTGCTGACGCCATGCCCTGACTCGCCGACACGGACGTGGACGCGGCGCACGGGCTCGCCCGGGCGATCGTCGATGCCTGGACGGAGGCCGAACTGCGTGGTCGTGCGCTCCGGGCGCTCGCCGAGCTCGTTCCCGCGGACGTGCTGACCTGGGACCGCGTCGAGCTCGCCACGGGCGTCGTCCGCCACGCGGCGGTCCCGGCCGGGGCCGAGCCGCCCGGCGCGTTTGAGGCAATCGTGGGTGACGCGGCGGGTCACCCGCTGCTGGCCGCGCACATCGCCCGGCGGCGTCCGGCGCTGCGCCTCTCCGAGGCCGTCGAGCCCCACGGCCTGTCCCGCAGCGAGCTGTACGGCGAGCTGCTCCACCGGTCCGGCGTCGAGTACGGGATCGCGATCGGCATGCGCACCGGTCGCGGCGAGGCGGTGGTCGCCGGGCTCGGACGCACCGTGCGCGAGTTCTCGGAGCGCGACCGCGACGTGCTCGACATCGTCCGCCCCGGCCTCGAGGCCGCGTTGAGGGCCGCGCAGGCGCGCGCGCGCCTCGTCCGCGCGCTTGCGGCCGAGCCGCCCCCGGCCACCGCCGTGGTGCTGTTAGACCGTTACGGCGAGGTCGAGCTCTCGAGCCTCGACGCCGACCGTTGGCTCGCCGAGCATTTCGGGGCGGCCGAGCATCCGGGCTGGCTGCCGGGACGGTCGCGTGCTGGCTTGCGCTGCCGCCGCGCCCGCCGCTCGTCAGCGAGCGCGAGGGCCGGCGCCTGACCGTCCGGCTGGTGCCCGGCGATCCGCACGCGCTGTTGCTCGAGGAGGAGGTGGCCAGCTTCCGCCCGGACGCGCTCGACCGCCTCGGGCTGACCCCGCGCGAGACCGAGGTGCTGCGTGTGGCGGCCGCGATTGAGGACGAGGCTGAGATCGCTTGCGAGCTGTTCCTCAGCCTGCACGCGGTCCGCGAGCGGCTAGAGCGCCTGGAGGCCAAGCTCGGCGTGCGCACGGCCGCGGACGCCGTCGCCCGGGCGCTCCGCGAGAGCGCGTAGATAGCGGGCAACGGCGGCGCGCGCGTGGTAACGCTCAGGCGGCGGGACGATCAGGCGGGGCCGCTGCCTCGGCCCGGCGAAGACGGGCAGCGGCACCGTCGGAGGCCCGCTCGAGCTCCCTAAGTTTGCCCTGGCTGGTCGCGCGCCCGCCGTAGAGCCGTGCCCGATAGAGCTCGAGGCGCTCGCGACGGTAGCGCGCTTCGTCACGCAGCCGCTCTCGCTCGTTGCGCTCGTCCCGCGCTGAGTCGACGCGGTCGAAGGGGCTGTGATGAGTCTTGTTCTTCATCGCTGGCGGGCCGTCGAGGGCGGCTCGTGTCGCGGGCGGATCGGACCGAATGCCTGCTTGGACGAGCGCGGCCTTGTCTTCGCGGGCGCGATCTTGTCCGGCACTTGCCTGCGCCGTCGGGAGGACGCGTGCGGCTTCAGCCGACACCTCCCGGCGATCTCGGTGGTGGCGTTCGTATGAGCGCACGGCTTTGACGGTTGCTGCCTCGGCGCCGGCCAGCGCTCGGACGATCTCGTCGGAGTCGAGCGCGTCGTATCCCGGCAGCGGTTCGCTTCCCCTCAGCCAGCGCAGCCGGTTGAGCACGACCGGCCGGTCTCGGTGCGATCGCTCGTGGGCCTCGACGGCGGCCAGCTCGACCTGCGAGAGCTGAGACAGCTGTGGGATCAGCTGCTTGCCATCGAGCTCGTCGTAGAGGGCGAACGGCAGCCGCTGCTCGTCTGCCGAGCTCGCTTCCGCTGAGCCGGGAGCGCCGGTCTCCCCATGGGGCGAGCGGTTGCGCAGGCGCTCGAGGATCTTCATGGCTGCGTCTCCAGCGACAGCAGGCCAGGGGTCGTGGGCAGCCGCTGCTGGCAGACTGGACAGACCCTCGCCATCACGGGCGCTCCCAGCCCAGGTCGTCGAGCTCGTAGAAGCGGCGGTGGCGCCCGTGGCCGAAGCCTTGAAAGATGTGCTTGCAGCCGCAGCGGCAGCGGGAGCGCTGCGCCGGCCGCGCGGCGGTGGCGTTCACGGGTTCTCCCTTGGTGTGGGCAGGGCCATTGCCTCGGCCACCGCCTCGGGGCTGAAGCTGCCGCCGTCATCGATCCAGCGCTCGGCGTCAAGCCGCGCCTGGCCGAGAATCGCCTCGCGGCGGGCGAAGAAGTCGTCGACCCGACCGGCGATCCGCTCGTGTGTGCCCGGCGGGTTGTCATCGCCCGCGCTGTCGCGGGGCTTGATGGCTCGGAACCCGACGATTTCAGCGAGCTCGCCGACCGGCTCGAGCAGGGACCCGCAGCCGGGGCACAGATCGCCGACCAGGTCGTCCGGACCTGCCGCGCTGTACAGGCGGGTCCTGCAGGCTACGCATTTGAAGTGGGGCATCAGGCCGCCTTCGATCGGTGTCACAGGCAAGTATACAAGACAAGTCAGTCTAGAAACGCTAATCTATTGTGTATGCGTCAGGACGGAACGCCCGGCTGGTCGTTTCTGACCAACCACGCCCAGGTGCTGCTCTGCATCTCGCATGACCCCGGCATCCGCCTGCGCGAAATCGGCGAGGCGGTCGGGATCACCGAACGCGCCGCGCACCGGATCGTCACCGAGCTCGCCGCCGCCGGCTACATCTCGCGCAGACGCAACGGCCGCCGCAACCACTACACGATCCAGTCCCACCTGCCCCTCCCCGACCCGCTCGCCCGCGAGCAGAAGATCGGCGACCTCCTCGCCATCCTCGCCGGACAGCAGGCCGAGACCAGCGGCTAGCCCCATGCCAACACCAGGATTGGCGGCATCCCTCGCCGAGCTCCCGAAAGCACGGAGAAGCACCAGGTGCGGATCGCTGGGTTGTTGGGCGGTGACGCGCCGACCGGAGGCGGCGATGCCGCTCGCGGCTAGCGAACCGATCGGCCTAGCGAACCGATCGGCCTAGCCCTGCGACCGCGCGAATTGGCTGGCCGACCTGACCGTCGCCCTGCGCGACTTCGGTCGCCGCCGACGTAAGCCGATCACGGTCGTGGGCTCGCTGGTCACCGCGGCGAATCCTCGCGTTCCTGCTCGCAGGGTCGGGCCCAAGCCCCGCGGTCGCACCGGAAGCCTGACTCCATGCCTGACTGAGCCAACAGGCCCGCGGCCATCGCGTACCAGTGCAGTGACAGGCGACGAGATCGCGGGCGGTCATGACCGGCCGCCCGCGTGCGACGCCGCTCAGCCCAGCATCATCTGACAGCGTCTAAGCCGGCCGCTCCACGTGATCCTCGGACTGATGGCGGGCGTCCTTTTCTGTCCTGACGGACCGGCTGATGCAAGCCGCGCTCAGAGGCCGCGCTCGCGGGCGTCACGGCTCAGGGAGCGGGAAATCTCCGACGGCTCGGTCTGTTTCTCAAGCGCGCCGATCCGCCCCTGTTCGCGGACGGACTCGCGATGGACCGCGTCCTGCAGCGCCTCGAGGAGCGCTTCAAGCTGGTCGGTTCGCTCCTCCACGGCTTCGATGCGCCGCTCGTGCCCTGCATCAGGCGCCTGGGGAGCCGCGTCCTGCGCCCGCCTCTCGCGGCCCAGTTGAACGACACGGCCGAGGATCGCAACTCGACGCACTGGGCCACCGCGTGGATTGCCGGAACTCGCCCTCGTCGAAACCTCCGGCTGCCTCCTTCTCTAAAGCCGCGCGAAGGGAGGAGGAGCAAGACCAACGAGCGGTACAGGCCGCACCGGCCTCACCCTCCAAGGCTACTCGTCGGCCAACATTCCGGGCACTTCCGCCGGCAAGCTGGGGCTCATCCCGGACTAGCGAAACTCCTTCGTTTTTTCGCCCGGAGAGGAGTAAGCTTGTGGAACTGGCCCTGCGGCCATCAATCCCGGCCCCCAGAGAGCAAAGACAGCCGAAGCGCGAGCAACGCGCCGAGGCAACAGACTCAGAGGCGCACGGGATTCCTGCGGGGCCAGTCTTTTGTTGAGGAGTGGCCTATAGGTGAGGCCGAGCTCTCGCTCCACCTGCTCGGGGAGGCGGTGACGATCGGTGTGGTGCAGCCCCACCTCGAAGGGCTTGAGCCGCCGCGGCACCGCGGAGCCGATCCGCCCTGCCCCACGGTCCCGACCTCCATGCCCTCCAGGTCATAGGACCGCGACACACAGTCGGCGATGTTCCAGCCCCCGTCGATCACCCACTGGTACGACGGGAGGTAGTTGCGCACCAGCGCGAGGATCATCACCACCACGTGCTCGGAGACGCTGATGCTGTTCGAGAAGGTCACCTCCGCCACGGTGATGCCGTTCTCGATGGCCGCGTCGATGACGCCTATCTCAAGTTGCTTTACGCGTTTGGCGCGATCAGTGCAGTGGTGCACGCCAGTGGGCGCTCTTGACCCGCGGCGCCCTCGGCCTCGCAGCCCGTCCCAGGCGAACTCGGTAGTCTTGCCCGCAGACGTGGTGATGCGGCGTGGCTGTTGTCAGCTGGTCGCGCTAGCCGCGTCTGGGGTGGCGCGCATGGGGGCGGGCATGAGCGCCGCACCGGCGATGACGAGGCAGAAGGCGAGGAAGCGGGCGGTGATGCCCGGGGGACCGGAGCCGATCGGGTCGTGGAAGACGATGATGCCGCCGAAGATCGCGGTGAGGTTGGCGGTCACGGAGGTGAGCGCGATGACCTCGACGGCCTCGCCGATTTGGAGGCTGCGAGCGGAGGCGTAGAAGGCGATCACGCCGGCGATCATTGCGGTTAGCGTCCACGGGCTGAGCAAGCCGAGCAGCGGTCCCGGTGGCGCTTGGGTGAGCCACTTGAGCGCGACATCGGAGACGCCGAACAGGGCGCCGGCGGCCGCGCCGAGCAGCAGTCCCTCGGCGCGCGGCGGCAGGTGGCGGCGCGCTGAGATCCTCACCAGCGCGGCGCCGATCGCGAAGATCGCACCCTCGACGGCGATCAGCGCCGCCAGCGAGGCGCGCTCGGGGTCGTTGGCGCCGCCGCCGGTCAGTCCGATCACCACCAGGCCGGCCGCGGTGATCGTCACGCCGACCCATTGTCGCCGTCCGAGCGCAAAGCCGAAGAAGCGCTCGGCAAACACGGCGAGGAAGACAAGGCCTCCGGAGAGCACCGCCTGCACGATCGACAGCGGCGCCAGCGAGAGCGCGCCGAGGTGCAGACCCCAGGCCACGATGGCCACGACCCAGCCAACCAAGAACCATCTGGAGCGAAACAGACCGACGGCGCTGCGCAGCGGCCGGCGGGCCCGGATCGGCGGGGCAAGCACCGCGCCGCGCTGTTTGAACAGAAAGGCGAGGTTGGTGGCCACCGCCGAAGCAAGCGCGAGAATCAGTCCAAAGATCACGACAAGCGGTCCGCCTGAACGCCCAGTAATGCGTCAGGCTTGAACAGTTCGGTCGGTGACTGCAAGGCAGCCACCATTGTGTCCTGTATGCGCCCGGCAGGTTTCGAAGCGGAGACTTCTCCGTCGACAGAGCCGTTGGTCCTGCTCAGGCCACGCTCTGGAGGAGCGCGCCAGCAACGTACGCGAGCACGGCGGCGAGTCCTCCGACAACGAGTGTCTCGACAGCAGACCGCCACCATTGCTGGTCGACGAAGCGCGATCTGATGCCGCCCACGACGAGGAAGGCGACGGCGGTCATCAGCGCGCTCCAAGTGAACGCGTTGTCGATGGCTCCGGGCGCGGCGAGGTCGTAGACGTACACCATCAAGGGGAGGAATCCGATGGTGACGAAGGCGGCCAGCGTGGCGAGCGCTGCGCGCACCTCGTTGGGCTCGGTCGAGCCGTAGCCGAGCTCCTCGCTCATCATGGTCTCCGTCCAGAGCTCGGGGTCAGAGGTGATCACTTCGACGACCCGCTCGAGATCGTGCCCTTCGAAGCCCTTCGCCGCGAAGATCTGGCGGATCTCTTCCCGCTCGCCCTGCGGTACGAGACGGATGTGGAGCTGCTCCTCGCGACGGGCGCGCTCGCGTTGCTGTCGCGCGGCGCGGGTGCCGAGGAAGTTACTGACCGCCATGCTGAACCCGTCGGCGAGCAGGTTGGCGCCGCCCAGGATAATGACCACGGTTTCGTCGAGATTCGCTCCAGCCACGCCGGCGACCACCGCGAATGTCGTGACCGCCCCGTCCACGCCGCCGTAGATGAAGTCTTGGAGATAGCTCGCGGACGGCCTGCGCCGTAGTCGCTTGCGAACCGCGAGCGGTGTGTGCCCCTCCGCCAGTGACCGGGCCCCGACATTCAGCTGATCCCGAGGGTCGCCGGCCACCTCATCACACTTGCATATGGGGATGATGAGCGCGGCTACTCCGATTACCCCACCCGTCAGATCGGAGACTGACCGTGCGGAGCAATCACGGTTCCCGTACTCCCGCAACGCAATCTGCCGTCGGCGCCCTAGTCGGGCACTAAGTCGCTGCTCTTTCCGAGTTGGCCGCCGGGCTGCGGTGGCGCTCGCCTTCCCTCTTGCCGGGCTGATCGGGCAGCGTCAGGCGCACGATTGCGCAAGGCGAGAGCTTGCGATACTCGCGATGTGGGGCCTGAGGGCCGACACTTGCTCGCTAGCGATGCGGCAGGTCGGAGGACGGCCGCAGTCGACCTGTACTGGTTGCCGTTAGGCGCGGGCGGGCAGTTTGTCACGGTCAACGGTCGGGTCTACGAGGCGCTGACGGCCTGGGTGCAGCGGCGTCCGGCATGTGATCTCTACCACTCGGCGCTCCAAGTTAAGGTCGCTGAGGGGACGTTCGTGATCGAGCAGACTCCGGTCACAGACCTGAGCGGCAAGCAGCGGGGCGTCGTCGCCGAAGGCGCTGTCGGCAGTCGCTGGGCAGGCCGGTTTCGGATCTTCCGCTATGAAATCCGTCTTTGGCGCGGTGGACATATTCCGGACGCCGCCGAGGCCGTTGACAGCCCGCGGCGGGTGACCGACGACGAAGAATGTGCGCGGCGAATACTCGCCTTGATCGCGCAGGTCCCGACTCCTGTCTGGGGTCGCGATGAGCTTGCGACGGGTGAGATGTGGAATTCGAACTCGGTGATCGCTTGGGTGCTCGCACGCAGCGGGGTATGCACCGAGCCACTCCAGCCTCCGGCAGGGGGACGCGCGCCCGGCTGGCAGGCCGGGCTCACCGTCGCGCGAAGGCAGGACGAGGGGCGGCACGAACCGCCGCCCATGATGCAGGAGCACCCAGCCAGCCGCTAAGTGGCTGATGTCCATCGCCGGGACGGCATGTCGGCGACGCCCCCCAGTGCGCGAAAGCAGCCGTCCCGCGCAGATCACCACTTGAACCCGAACCGGGCAGCAGGCTCGTGGTGTCTGGTTTCATGCCTTGGGCACCCGGCCGGCTAGGCTTCGTCGTCGCGGCTGGCGGTGACGAAGATCGAGCCGAGCATTGGTCGCGTGGTTGGCCGGATCCAAGTGCACGCTCTCGCGGATTTACGCGCGTCGTGACTGACGCGCCCGACAGGATTCGGACCTGTGACCTTCGGTTCCGTAGACCGACGCAATCCCCAGGGCTAGGTCATCCGGCCACAAAGTGCCAGCAAATCGGTGAAGTTCGCTCTTGTAGCGGAGGGGGAGGGATTCGAACCCTCGGTGGACCGTAAGGCCCACAACGGTTTTCGAGACCGCCCCGTTCAACCACTCCGGCACCCCTCCGAGGTCGCTCAATCGTAGAGGGGTGCGCGGGCTACGGCGTGGCCACCTGGGTCTCGCTTCCGGCGCGCCGTCCGACGAGATGCACGATCACCGCGAGCGCCAGTCCGGCCAGTCCGATTGCGATCGTGATCGGCTCGAGATAGAGGAGGACGAGCCCCGACGCGCCCGCGAGCACACGCTCGGGCACCCGCGCGGGACCGACCATCCACTGGCCGGTCGCCACCGCCAGCCCGGCCACCGCCAGCGCCGATACGGCGAACGCGACAACCACCTCGCCCACCCCCGCTTGGAGCAGCAACGCCTCGCCGTTGGGGGACAGCACGAACGCGAACGGCACGAGGAATGCCGGCAGCGAGTACTTCCAGGTCTGCATCATCGTCCGGAACGGGTTCCCCCCCGTGATGGCCGCCGCCGCGAACGCCGACAACGCCGTCGGCGGGCTCACCTCGGAGAGCACGGCGTAGTAGAAGATGAACATGTAGGCCACATAGCGCTCGACTCCGAGGTCGGTCAGCGCCGGGCTGATGATCACCGCCGCGATAATGAACGACGCGGTCACCGGCACCGCCAGCCCCAGCAGCAGCACCGCGATCGCCGAGAACAGCACCGTCAGGAACAGCGTTCCCCCCGAGACGTCCACGATGAGCGAGCTGAGCTTGATGCCGAGTCCGGTCAACGTGACCACGGCCACGATGATCCCGGCCGCCGCGCAGGTGGCCGCTATCGGCAGGACCGCGCGCGCCCCCGCGGCGAGCGCGTCCCAGACTCGGCGCGGGCCCATCGCGTGCTCGCGGTCGAGGAACGAGAGCAGGAAGGCGACGATCGTCGCGTAGAACACCGCGCGGAACGGCGACAGCCCGATCACCAGCAGCACCACGATCAGGAACAGCGAGCTGAAGTGGTAGCCGAACCGCAGGAGCAGACGTCCCAGCGGCGGCGTATCGACCTCGACCCGCCGCGTCCGAAAGCGGCGGGCGTCGGCCTCGATCGCCAGCATGATCCCGAGGTAGTAGAGGATCGTCGGGATCGTCGCGTAGATGAGCACGTCGAGGTAGCTCACCCCGAGGAACTCGGCGATGATGAACGCGGCGGCGCCGAGCGTGGGCGGGGACAGGATTGCGCCGATGCCCGACGCGGCGAGCACCCCTCCTCCCTGGTCCTTCGGGTAGCCCGCCTTGCGCAGGATGGGCCACGTGATGCTGCCGAGCGTCACCGTGGTGGCCACCCCCGACCCCGACACCGTGCCCAGCAGGAAGCCCGCTCCGGCCGTCGTCCGTCCGGGACCGGAGCGCGAGCGCCCGAAGGCGGCGAAGCTCACGTCGATGAAGAACTTGCCCGCCCCCGAGTACTCCAAGACGGCGCCGTAGATCGTGAACAGAACGATGTAGGTGGCGGCCACGTCGAGTGGCACTCCGAAGATCCCCTCGAGCCCCATGTAGGTCTGGCCCACGATCCGGTCCACGCCGTAGCCCCGGTGGCTCACCTCCCAGCTCACCGGAATCTCGCTGCCGAAGTAGGCGTAGGCCATGAACAACAGGCAGATGGCCGGGAGGATCCAGCCGACCGTGCGACGCGTGGCCTCGAGCACGAGCAGGATCGTCGTGACGCCGAACACGATGTCGAGCGTGTTCGGCTCCACGGAACGGCGCACGAACTCGTCGAAGACCACGAGCGTGTACCCGAGCGCCACCACCGCCAGCACCGCGAGCAACCAGTCGGTCACACCCGGCCGCTCGAGGGGTCGCGGCTCGCCCTCGGCGCGCTCCGGGGCCTTGCCCCATCCCCGGTACACCAGGAACGTCATTGCCAGCGACACGGCGAGGAAGCTCGTCCGGTACACCTGCGCGGTCACCGGGTTGAGCACCCAGTAGAACGCGTAGCAGGAGAGCCCCACGCCGGCGGCCGAGACCACGAAGGCCGGGATCGGCGTGAGTCGCCGTCCGGGCCGCTCGCTCTCGAAGTCCTCCGTCAGGTCCTCGGTCCGGATCACCTCACGCGCCTCGCTCACGATCCTCCCTCCACGGTCATGGTCAGGTGCCGCGCGGCGCCGCCGTAGAGGGGCACCCGCCGGTCGCCGACCACCAGCGTGCGCCGCCCGGTGCTCGTCGCGATGAGCGGCAGACGCTCGTAGCGGCGCCTCTCGCGAAGCGAAAGGCGGATCCAGCGGCCGCTACCCGTCCGCCGGCCGGCGAGCGAGTAGTAGTCGAGCACCGCGGCGCTGGGCGAGGCCAGCTCACGCAACGTGAACCCGGACCGCGCCGCAGTGAAGACCTCCCGGGCCGGGGCGCCGTAGTACGAATGACGGTACGCGAGCGCGAACTCACCCCCGCCCCGGAGAGCCTCCCGGGCGACCACCTCACCCGCCGCGTCGCGGACGACCACTGCTCGCGGGGCTTCGCCCACGGCCGACAGGCCGGCGGTCAAGAGCGCCACCACGGTCACACCGGCGAGGACGAGCCTGCGCGAACGCGCCGCCCGCACTCCGCTACTGACCCGCCTCGTCGTAGTACTGCTGCGCCCCCGGGTGAAGCTTGATCGGAGGGACCACCTCCTGGGCGGCCTCGACGTCGAGGTTCTTGGCCTCGGGATGGACCTGCGCGAGCTGCTGCTTCTGGTCGAAGAGCAGCTTGGTGAGGTCCTTCGCGAGCTTGTCGTCCATCTCCTCGCTCACCACGAGCACGTTCGGGACGCCCACCACCGGCACGTCGGCGTCAAGCCCCTTGTAGGTGTCCTTGGGGATGTTCGCGTCCTCGTAGGCCTCGCCGTACTTCTTGCGCAGGGGCGCCACGTACTCGCCGGACGGCACCAGCACGAGGTCCTCCGTGGTGGCCAGGTCCGTGACCGCGCCGGTGGGCAGGCCGCCCGACCAGAAGAAGGCGTCGATCGACCCGTCCTTCACGCCGGCGACCGACTCGTCCACGCCCAGCTGGCTGCGCTCGATGTCCTTGTCGGGATCGAGCCCGGCCGCCTCGAGTATCCGCAGGGCGATGATCTCGGTGCCCGAGCCCGGTTCGCCGACCGACACGCGCTTTCCCTTCAGGTCCTCGATCGATTCGACCCCCTTGTCGGCGGTCGTGGCCACCTGGGTGTAGTTCGTGTAGATCTCGGCCAACGCGCGAATGGGCTGGGGGCCCTCGAAGTCCTCACGACCCTCCACCGCGTCGACCGCGCTGTCGGCCAGGCTGAAGGCGATGTCGCTGTCGCCCGCGGCGATCAGCTTGATGTTGTCCACCGACGCCGACGTGGTCTCCGCCGTCGCCTTGTAGCCCTCGAGGTTCTTGGAGATCACGTCGGCCAGACCGCCGCCGTAGACGGCGTAGACCCCGCCCGTGCCTCCCGTGGACACCGACAGATTGCCGCCTCCCTGTTCGCTGGCACTCTGCTCGCCGCCACAGCCGGCGATAACGAGGACAGCGGCCGCAGCCGCGGTCAGTGCTCGCAGGCAATGGTGGATTGCGCGTCCACCGGTCACGGACATTCCGATCAACCTCCCTCTGAGGTATCGCTCGCTTCGAGCCATACCCGCGGGCGAGAGGGCGATAACGCGTCGCCGGGCCCGCCGGCCCTTGGCCTCTCAGCCGCGCCGCGACGCGAAGAACGCGCGCAGCAGCTCCGCGCCTTCCTCCGCCAGCAGCCCGCCGGCCACCACCGGCCGGTGGTTGAGCTCGGGTTGGGCCAGCACATCCATGACGCTTCCCGCGGCGCCCGCCTTGGGGTCCGGGGCGGCGTAGACCACGCGCGGCACTCGCGCGAGCACCATCGCCCCGGCGCACATCGCGCAGGGCTCGAGCGTCACGTAGACGGCGGTGTCGAGCAGGCGCCAGCCGCCCACGTGCCGGGCTCCCTCGCGCAACGCCAGGATCTCGGCGTGAGCGGTGGGATCGCCCCGCAGCTCGCGCTCGTTTCGGGCCGCCGCGATCACCTCGCCCTCCCGGACGATCGTGCAGCCGATCGGCACATCGTCGTGCTCGACCGCCCGCGCGGCCTCGCGTAGGGCGAGACGCATGTAGTACTCGTCGCGCGGAAAGAAGCTCACAGGCGAAAGTTTTTCTCCGGCGAGCCGATGAAACACATGGTTGCACCGTGCTGCCGCACCCGGAGACCAAATGTCGACTCGTCGCCTCTCTCTTCTCCTCGCGCTTCTGGCGCTTCTAGCCTTCGCCGCGCCCGCCGCGGCGGAGGACTACGTTCCCGGCGAGGTGATCGTGAAGTACCGCGACGGCACCTCGGCCGGCGCGGAGGAGGTCGTCGAGGAGGAGGCGGGAGCCGAGACCGAGGCCGTTCTGCCGGGCGGCTCCGAGCAGCTGGCGATCGAAGACGGAGAGTCCGTGGCGGAGACGGTCGACGAGCTGCGCGAGGACCCCAACGTCGCCTACGCCGTTCCCAACCTCGTGGCTCACGCCGCGCGGTTCATCCCCAACGATCCCGGGGTCGGCCTCCAGTGGAACCTGTTCGAGGACTTCGGGGTCGGGATGCCCGAGGCCTGGCCGCTGGCCGCAGCCGCGGGCGCCCCGGGTGGCAGGGGAGCGGTGGTGGCGGTTCTGGACAGCGGCGTCGCCTTCGAGAACTACCGGCGCTACCGGCGCGCGCCCGACCTGAGCCGATCGAGCTTCGTGGGGGGACACGACTTCATCGAGGGCGACAACCACCCCAACGACTCGTTCGGTCACGGCACGCACGTGGCCGGGACGATCGCCCAGTCGACCAACAACGGGCAGGGGGTGGCCGGCATCGCCTACAACGCGAAGGTCATGCCCCTACGCGTGCTCGACAGCCACGGTCTGGGCGACTCGGTGGCGATCGCGCAGGCGATCCGCTATGCCGCGCGGCGTGGCGCCGACGTGATCAACCTCAGCGTGGAGTTCGACGACTACGTGGGCGCATCCCAGATCCCCGACATCCTGGCCGCGATCCGCTTCGCCCACCGTCGCGGAGTCGTGATGGTGGCCGCTGCGGGCAACGATGAGTTCGGCGGCGGCCGCGTGGCCTATCCCGCGCGTGCGCGCGAGGTGATCGCCGTAGGCGCGACCACCGACAACGGCTGCATGGCCTGGTACTCGAACCGCGGCCGTGAGCTCGACCTCGCCGCGCCGGGCGGCGGCGTCGACGCCGACCCGCAGGATCCGGCCGAGCTGGCCTTCTGCAGGCCGCATGAGCGCGGCCAGTCGATCTTCCAGCAGACCTTCACGCGCCGGCAGCCCACCCGGTTCAGGCTGGTCAGGCGCTACGACGGCACATCGATGGCGAGCCCCCACGTGGCGGGCGTCGCGGCCCTGGTGATCGCGTCCGGCAAGCTGGGGCCCCACCCGAGCCCACTCGCGGTCCAGCAGCATCTCCAGGCCACGGCTCGGGATCTCGGAGCACCGGGACCGGATTCGCGCTACGGCTTCGGCCTCGTGGACGCCTCACGCGCCCTGAGCTGTCCGCCCGCGACGCCCTGTTAGGAGATCGTCCGGATGATCATCACGCTGCACGGAGCGTGATGGGAGACCTTGTTCGGCACAGAGCCGAGCAGGAACCGCTTCGCGCCGGTCATTCCCTTGTTCCCCACCACGATCAGGTCCGCTCCCTGCTCCTCGGCGACATCGAGGATGGCGTCGGCCGGATCGCCCTCTCGAGCGTGAACCTCGACCCGGAGTCCCTGGTTGCGAATCTCCTCCGCGGCGTCCTTGAGCGTCGAGCTCACGTCCTCGCGCGGATTGATCAGCCACTCCACGTCGCCGGGGAGCGCCCTCGCGCTCCTCCCGTAGCCGCGCCTCGGGCACCGGCTCATAGGCGCTGACGAGGTGCACCGTGGCCCCGATTTGCCTTGCGAGCACCGTCGCTTGGCGGACGGCTTCGCCCGCGGTATCCGAGCCGTCGGTTCCGACGACCATGGACTCGTACATGGGCGGGCATACTACGTCGCCTGCAGCGCTGGCCGCACTCGCGGACTCCGGTTAGAGTCATTTGATGGCCGCTCCGACCACGTGTCTCGCCGTCGACGACCATCCCGCGGTGCGTCACGGCCTCGGCCTGATGTTCGGGGACGCCGACGACCTCGAGCTCGTCGGCCACGTGCACAACGGCGAAGAGGTCATCGAGGCGATCAAGCGGCTCCGACCCCAGGTGGTGATCATGGACGTCCGCCTGCCCGGAACCGACGGCATCTCGGCCGTCAAGCGAATCGCCGCCTCCTGTCCCGACGTCCACACCGTCATGTTCTCCGCCTACGGGGACAAGCGGCTGCTGTCGGATGCGATCGCCGCCGGCGCGCGCGGCTACGTGATGAAGGGCTCCCCTCCCGAGGACCTTCTGCGCGCGATCCGCACCGTCGTCGCCGGCAAGCCTTTCGTGGACCCCTCGCTGTCGCCCACCCTGCTGATGTCGAATGCCGGGCCCGACGCTCCCCTGTCCGAGCGCGAGCGGGAGATCCTGCGCCTGCTGGCCGAGGGCCTGCACACCGAGGAGGTCGCGCGGCAGATCGGCCTGTCGACGGAGACGGTGAAGTCGGACACCAAGCGCGCGATCCTCAAGCTCGAGGCCGACACCCGTGTGCACGCCGTGGCCATCGCGCTACGGCAGGCGATCATCGAGTAAGCCGAGAGCCGTGCAGCTTCCCCGCTTTTGGATCGTCGTCCAGGTCCTCATCGTGATCTTCGTCCTGATCGGAGCGGTCATCGCGATCACCAAGCTCGCCTGATCCCGCGCGCTCGTCCGCCACGTCCCCCGGCAGCTCCAGGTTCACGCGTCTTCGGCGGTCGGCCTGCTCGACCGGCTTGACCCAGAACTCCTCCACCACGATCACGAGCAGCGAGAGGATCGGCACGGCCACGAACAGGCCGACGAAGCCGAACAGCTGGCCGACGACGACGACCCCGATGGCCACCAGCGCGGGGTGCAGGCGGGTGCGCTGGGACATGACGATCGGGATCGTCACGTTGCTCTCGAGCTGCTGGACGAGGACGTAGACCACGAGCGTGAGCAGAGCCTTTCCCGGCGAGTCGGTGAGCGCGAACAGGACCGGAGGGACCGCCCCCGCGATGGCGCCGAAGTAGGGCACGACCACGAGCAGTGCCGACAGCACCGCGAAGAAGATCGCGAAGTCCACGCCGATCAGCACGAGGCCGATGTAGAGCAGGACGAAGGTGATGATCATGTCGATCGCCACGCCCTCCATCCAGCCGATCCAAGACCTTCGCAACCGGCCCAGGACATGGCGGACGTGCTCGCGCCGCCGAGGCGGAAACAGGCTGGTCAGTCCGTTCACGAGCGGATCGGGCCTCACGGCCATGTAGTAGGCGGTGATCAGGATGAGCACCAGCGCCGCGAGGACGCCCGCGACGTTGAGGCCGATCGAGGTGATCGGACCGATCAGGCGCTCGGGATCCTCGGTCCATTTCTCGACGAACTCCTGGATGCGGTTGCCGACCTGGCCCGGGTCCTCGCCCGTGATGTCGCCGTACAGACCCTCGAGGTCGTCGACGATGCGCGGGACATCGGCGACGAAGTCGTCGGACTGGTTGATGAAGGGCGGGATCAGCAGGTAGACCAGCAGCGCCAGCGCCGAGCACGCCGCCGACCAGCGCAGCCAGCGCCCCCAGCGCCCGCGGCAGTCCCCGTCGCTCGAATCGGGTCGCGGCCGACGCGAGCGGGATGGCGACGATGATCGTGATCAGGATCGCCAGCAGCAACGTGACGAGCTGGCGAAACAGCAGCCCGAACAGCAGCAGGCCGGCGGCGAGCAGCACCGCTCGGTAGGCGACGTGAGGACCCCGTTCCTCGAGCACGGACAACGTCTAGCGTACTCCCGCTCTCACGCGGACGGAGAACACGAACGGGCGCCATGCGGCGCCCGTCCGAAACGCTTCCGAAGGGAGATGCCCAGCTCAGGTACCCCGCTCGAGATCGGCCACGTCCTTGGCCTTCTCCTCGACCCTGTCCTGGGCCTCGGCGAGCTTTTCCTTCTCCTCGCCCTTGCGTTCCTCGCGGCGCCCCTCGGCACGCAGCGAACCGTCGCCTTTGATGTCGCCCGCAGCCTTCTTGGCCCGGCCGGTGATCTTGTCGAAGATGCTCATCGCCCTATCGGATACCCGCTGAGCGGCGACCGGAAACGCCTGTAGCTTGCCGCCCAGGTGACCAACGAGGAAGCTCACCTCCTCGCCCGCGAGAAGGGGGTGTCCAAGCCCCTCTACGCCATTGTTCGCGTGCTGATCGCGCCTCTGCTCCGGCTCTGGTTTCGGATGCACGTAGCGGGCGCCGATCACATTCCTGAGAACGGAGCGGCGATCGTCGCTCCCAACCACAAGAGCTTTCTGGACTCGTTCTTCCTCGCGGTATGCACACCTCGCCACCTTCGCTTCATGGCCAAGACCGAGCTGATCGAGGCGCCTTACGGCAGGCTCCTGGTGCGCCTCGGGGCCTTTCCGGTCCGCCGGGGCGAGTCGGACGCGGACGCGCTCGACACCGCGCGCACGATCCTGAGCCAGGAGGGCCTGCTGGCCCTGTTCCCCGAGGGGACCCGCATACGAGATCCCGACCAGCTCGGACATCCACATCGCGGCGCCGGCCGGCTGGCGCTCGAGACCGGCGCCCCGCTGGTCCCCGCGGCGATCACCGGGACCGAGAAGCTCTTTCTGGGGCCGATTCCCAAGCCGCGCCGGGTACAGGTCGCCTTCGCGGAACCGATCCCCGTCTCCGAGATCGCCGCCACGCGCGAGGGCGCCGCCGAGCTCGTCGACGAGATGCTGTGGCCCGAGGTCGAGGGTGAATACCGCCGCCTGCGGGCACGGCCGACGCCTGGCCGCGGCCGCGCTGGCGGCGCTCGGCGTGGGCGGCTTCCTGATCCGCCGCCGCCGGCGCTGACGAGAACGCGGGCATCCGAGCGCTTATGACGCGGGCACGCGCCGAGGTACGCACAGCAGGGGCAGGTCCACCAGCCGTTGAGCGGCGGGTAGGGCAGTGCCGCCGGCCTTCCGTGCACCGGCAGGCGCGCCGTAGTCGGCCAGATCGGTTGCGACCGCGGCTTGGCCAAAGTGCACACGCTCAGTTAGGGGTGGCGTGTCGACCACGCGGGCGGCGGTTGAGGCGCCGGGCTTGGCGAACCGCATGTTCTTAGCCTTGATCGTTCGCGAGCATCGGCGTCCGGGTACACAGGAGATCGCCGTGCGCCGCACTCGTAGATTGACGCGTCGCTCGAAGCCCGTTTCCAGGCGGATGGTGAAGACCCGCACCTTGCCCCGGTAGCGATAGCGGCGGTTGCGCCAGCGGACGCGGCACACGAAGCTGGTCGGGCTTTTCCTTCGGCACGATTGGTGGAGTTTCTTAGGACGCTTGCCGAAGCGTCGGGTCAGGGCCTTGATGACGTACCTTCTCGCGCGCCGCGCGCTCAGCGCCGGCGCCGCGGGCGCGCCCGTGCCCGGCTGGCCGGTGTCGGCCCCGGGGACGCTCACCGATAGCTCGATAGGCTGCTGCTGCACGAGGTCCGGCAGCTTCAGGGCGGCGTTCGCCTGATCGCAGTCCGCGGGGGGCGTAAGGTTGGCGTAGAGCGATTGAAACGGCTTGACGACCTGCTTCGTCGTGACGTAGGGCGCTCGGCCGTAGCCGTTCGGCCACAGCGCGATCTTCACCGCGGCCGCGTTGTTCGCGTAGCTGCTCTCGCAGATCTCCTTTGCGGCGTTAACCCAGTGGACGAGCCAGTAATCGCCTGGCGGCACGTTGCTGACGTCGATGTACTGCCCCTCGAGAGCCGGGGGGTAGTAATCGCTTACGCCGGCGCCGAGCCCCTCGTCGACGGTCAGCGCCCCCCGGTTGAGCGACCCGCAGAAGTCCGCCGCATAGTCCGGGTCGGACAGGCAGAACCCTGCCTTGTTGTCCGGGCGGACGAGCGACAAGTCCGACACGGAGCGGAGCTGGTAACGGACGAAGCCCTTGTAGTGCCAATGCCGATGGCTCAGCGACCCCGGGTACTCCTCGTAGACGAGCTGCCCGATGCCCGCGCGGGTTGTCTGGCCGCTATCCGTCTCGATGACCTGGTCCGCCACCATCGGCTCGTTGATGCCCAAGCGGTGGCCCTTGAGAATCAGCGGCCCCCCGGACGGAGCGGTCTGGGCGGTGGAGCCGAACGAAAGCCTGAAGCCAGGTGCAGCTGACGCGGCGCCGGCGCCGAGCGACCCAAGCCCGCACAACGCAAGCGCGCACGCAAGCAGCAAACGACCTCTTGTCCCCATGCTCCCCACTTGCACCCTTATAGACGGAAATGCGGTGAGTGGGCGACCGGTATTCGGCTGAATGTGGTACAGAACCGAGCTGGAATCAGGGGGTCCGGCACTCCATCCGTAACTGCCCGTAGCCTCGACGCCGTGCGCTTGATCGTCGCCCGCTGCGAGGTCACCTACACCGGCCGGCTGACCGCGGTGCTGCCCGAGGCGTTGCGGCTGATCATGCTCAAGTCGGATGGGTCGGTGATGGTCCACGCGGACACGGGCGGCTTCAAGCCCCAGAACTGGATGACACCCCCGACCGTGATCGAGGAGACGCCCGGGGCGATGGTCGTGCGCAAGCGGGCCGGGGCGAGCGAGGACCGCCTCGAGATCCGGATCGCCGACGTGATCTCCGACGTGACCCACGACATGGGCGAGGCCGCCGCGCTGGAGAAGGAGGGCGTGGAGCGCGAGCTGCAGGAGCTCTTGGCCGACGCGCCTCCGGAGGGCCTGCGCCTGATCCGGCGCGAGTGGCCGACGGACATCGGACCCGTGGACCTCATGTGCCGTGACGAGACGGACGAATTCGTGGCCGTGGAGATCAAGCGGGTGGGGACCATCGACGCGGTCGAGCAGCTCAGCCGCTATCTGGCCCGCATCTGCGCCGAACCCGGCATGGGGAGCTGTCGCGGGGTGCTGGCCGCCCAGCTGATCAAGCCGCAGGCGCGCGTGCTGGCCGAGTCGCGCGACATCGCCTGCGTCGAGATCGACCTCGACGTGCTGCGCGGCGAACGCGAGCCCTCCCTCACGCTGTTCGCGGCCTGACCGTGGTCAGCCGGGGGTTGGCGGAGGTTCGATCCCGGCCGCGCGCATGCCGTCCTCGATGCGCCGCGCCGCGGTCTCGACCACCTTCACGCGCGCGTAGCGCTTGGAGTCGCCCTCCACCAGGTGCCAGGGCGCGGGCTCCTGATCGGTGTGGGCCAGCATGTCCTCGACGGCCTCGACGTACTGCGGTCGCTTCGCGCGGTTCTGCCAGTCGTCGGGCGTCAGCTTCCAGGCTTTCACCGGATCGTCGCGCCGCTTCTCGAAGCGCTCGAGCTGCTCCTCGTCGGAGATGTGCATGTAGAACTTGATCAGCACCATTCCGCTGTCCGCCAGCTGGCGCTCGAGCTCGACGATCTCCCGGTAGGCGCGCCGCCACTGGTCCTCGGTCGCGTATCCCTCCACCCGCTCGACCAGTACCCGGCCGTACCAGGAGCGGTCGAGCACGGTCATGCCACCCTCGCCGGGCAGCACCGGCCAGAAGCGCCAGAGGTAGTGGTGGCGCAGCTCGTCCGAAGTCGGCGCGGCGAACTGAGCCACGCGCACGTGACGTAGGTCGAACGGCCGCACGAGCCGCTTGATCGCGCCCCCCTTGCCGGAGGCATCCCAGCCCTCGAAGAGGATGCAGACCGGCGGGCCGTTGCCGTAGCCCTGCAGCTTCCCGCCGAGCGCCAGGCGCAGCACCTCGAGGCGGGCCCAGCCCGCCTCCAGGCGCTCGGCCTCCTCCGCCTTCGAGAGCTTCAGGCTCAGGTCGAGCTCGTCCAGGCGCCCCATCAGCGAAGCGCGGCGTACTCGTCCAGCAGCGCTTCGACGGAATCGGGCGAGGCGTCGGGCGGCACGTAGAAGATGACCCGATCGACGCCCGCCCAGGCCAGGCGCTCCACCGCGCGGGCCTCGGGCTTGGCTGCGAAGAAGGACACCGGAACGCGCCGGCCCGCGCGCTCACGCAGCCCGTCAATCCGATCCTTCAGGTCCTCCACGCTCTCCATGCGGTTGGGGATCCATTCGTCGCCGAAGCGGAGCACCCGGTCGAGCACCTTCGCTCCGCGACCGCCGACCAGCACCGGGGGGTGCGGCTGCTGCACCGGCTTGGGCCAGGACCAGATGGGATCGAAGTCGACGTGCTCGCCGTGGTACTCCGCCTCCTCGGAAGTCCAGATCGCCTTCATCGCCTCGACGCGCTCGCGCAGCACCGAGAAGCGCCGCGCTGGATCCGTGCCGTGATTGGCCATCTCCTCGCGGTTCCAGCCCGCGCCCACACCGAAGAGGAAGCGCCCGCCGGAGAGGCGATCGAGCGAGGCCACGACCTTCGCCAACACGATCGGATCGTGCTCGATCACCAGGCACACGCCGGTGCCGATGCGAATGCGCTCGGTGGCGGCCGCGGCGAAGGACAGCGCGACGAAGGGATCGTTGGCGTGGCTGTACTCGGGCGGCAGCTCGCCGCTACCGAAAGGCCACGGGGTCTCGCGGCTCGCCGGGATGTGCGTGTGCTCGGTGAACCAGAGCGACTCGAGGCCCCGCTCCTCGACCAGCCGGGCCAGCCGCGCGGGATGGATCGAATAGTCGGTGGAGAATTGCGCTATGCCGTAGTCCACCGGATCGGCAGCCTCTCGAGCCCGAGCGCCATTGCGTCATTCAACCGTAATCCTGCGGCGCTAACCTCGACGGAGATACCAATGAGCTTTCTCTTTCGCGACAAGACCGAGATGCCCGACCCCGCGGAGGCCCTGCCCGGCCGCGACACACGCCCCTTCGAGGTGCCCGAGACCCATTTCGTGCTCGGCACCCCACTCGAGCCGCCGTTTCCCGACGACACGGAGCAGGTGATCGTGGGAATGGGCTGCTTCTGGGGAGCCGAGAAGGACTTCTGGACGGCTCCCGGGGTCTTCACCACCGCCGCGGGCTATGCGGGCGGCTACACCCCGAACCCCACCTACGAGGAGGTCTGCAGCGGGCGGACCGGCCACAACGAGGTGGTGCTCGTGGTCTTCCGGCCCGCGGAGATCTCCTTCGACGAGGTGATGCGGCTCTTCTGGGAGGGCCACGATCCCACCCAGGGGATGCGTCAGGGCAACGACCGGGGCACCCAGTACCGCTCAGGGATCTACGTGACCTCCGATGCGCAGCGTGAGGCAGCGGAGAGCTCGAAGACCGCCTACGGCGAGCGCCTCAACGCCGCCGGCTATGGCGAGATCACGACGGAGATCCTCGACGCCCCCGAGTTCTTCTATGCCGAGGACTTCCACCAGCAGTACCTCGCGAAGGTGCCGAACGGCTATTGCGGGGTGGGCGGCACCGGCGTGTCCTGCCCGGTGGGCGTGGCCGAGGCCTGAAGCAGGCGTCCCATCCGGCGCAGCTCGCCGGACTCGGCGGGCCAATGCTCGACATCTGAAGGCCACCAGGCCCACTCGTCGTGCTCGGCGTCGGGCACGGGCACGGCGTCGTCGGCGACGGTGGCCAGCCCGACCACCATCGTCATGCCGTTGGCCAGCGCCACCAGCGCCTCGACGCTCAACCGCTCCGGCTCGAGCCCCCACTCCTCGCGGAGCTCGCGCGACAGAGTCAGCGCCGGGCTCTCGCCCAGGTCCACGGCACCGCCCGCGCCGAGTGCCCAGCGCCCGGCCCAGGTGGAGACCCAGTTCGCACGCCGCCCCGCGAGCCAGCGGCCGTCGCCGCTTCGCACCACGCACAACGCCGTCAGGCTCGCGCAGGCGTCCCCTTCGACCAGTCGCAGCGCCCAGCGAGACGGTTGGAGCTCCAGCGCCAGCCGGTCCGACTCGGCCCGCCAGCCCGCGAGCCTCGTGGCCATCCCGTCGTGGGCCGGAGAGCCGCGCTCGCGCAGGTCCGCGACGGCCGCGTCGGCCCGGCGTGCCACGTCGTCGGGCGGCCGGTAGGTCTCATCCAGCCAACTCACCTCCACCTGCCCGGCCGCCCACGGGCCGCGCGCGAGGATACCCGGGCGCGAGCCGCTCACCCCTCCGCGCCGAGCTCTTCCCGCAGGCGCGTGAGCGCGGCCCGCAGCGCGGCCACCTCGCTCTCGAGCGCCTCGACGCGACCTTCGATTCCGTCGCTCGCCGCCGGCGGCTCGCGCGCATCGGGAATCTGCGCCGCGACCTCCTCGGCCTCGGCTGGGGCGGACAGCAGCTGGCGGTAGCGCTGGCCGCGCTCACCGGGACGGCGCGCCAGCCGTTCGCACAGGCCTCGCTCCACCAGCTCGTCGAGCGTCCGCTCCAGCTCCTCACCCGAGGCGAAGCGGTGGATGCGCTCGGCGCGCGGGCGCAGCTCGCCGGGCGTCTGCTCGCCGCGCAGCATCAGGACCGTCATGAGGGCGAGCTGGGGGTCGTCGAGCGAGAGCGCCTGGTCGAGCAGATGCTTGTACTTGACCGAGCGGGCCGTCGACCAGCTGGCCAGCGTCGCCCACTTGCGCCGGGTCAGGCGATCCAGCGCCGAGCGGATCGTGGCCTCGTCGTAGTCGACGAGCGGATCGCGGTTGGTGGCCTGGTTGCAGGCCAGGCGCAACGAGTTGAGCGTGAGCGGATACTGGTCGGGCGTCGTGCGCTGCTTCTCCACCAGGCACGCGACCACTCGGATCTCGACGGCGTCCGGTTCCACGCCGAAGCATGTTAGGCGGGCGCGACGGGCACAACCCCATCCATGGCCGACCTGCGCCTGAGCCTCTCGCTGTCCGGCGGCGCATCGCTCGGCGCCTACCAGGCCGGGGCCTCGGCCGCCCTGCTGGTGGGGCTCGACCACCTCCGCAACGAGGCGGGAGTCGACGTCCGCCTCGACGCCGTAGGCGGAGCGTCGGCGGGGGCGATCGTCGGCCTGATGTCCGCCTTCGCGGTGCTGGAGGGCGTGGACGGCCCCGACGTCATGCATCGGGCCTGGGTGGAGCGCGTATCGATCGACATGATGCTGCGCCGCGGCTCGCGAGGGCCGCTGTCGCTCGAGGGGGTCCGCCGGGACATGCCCGACCTGCTCGGGGAGGGAGAGCGGCGGGGCAAGGGGCAGGACCACCCGCTCCTCCTCCACGTGGCGCTCACCGGGTTGCGCGGATTGACCTATGAGATCCCGGGCCTGCGGCGCGACCGGCCCGTGCTCGGCGTGACCTACGCCGACTGGAAGGACTTCGAGCTCGAGCCCGGTGGCGGCGTGGAGCAGCTGATGAAGCCGGAGGGATCGTCGCCGCTCGAGACCGCGATGGCCTCGGCCTCCCATCCGGGCGCGTTCGCGCCGCGGGTGATCGATCGCCGTGGCGATCGCGAGGCCTACGAGAGCCAGGGCCTGTCGAACCTGCCTCGCTCGGGCTGGCTCTGGTACAGCGACGGAGGCCTGGTGCAGCACGAGCCCATCGGCCGGCTGCTGTCCGCCGCGGCGGCGGTGGATGACGGGCGCGACGACGCTCACCGCCTGACGCTGATGATCCACCCGCGCTCGAAGGAACCCAGCGACGCCGAGGAGTGGAGCGATCCCGACCACGAGGCCACGTGGGCCGAGGGACTGTCGCGTGGCCTGGCGGTGGTCTCCGAGCAGCCGCTGTACGACGACCTGCGCAAGGTGGACCGGGACAACATGCGGCTCGGCCGGGTCGATGAGCTCGTCGAAGCGGTCGAGCCGCACCTCGCCGGCGATGCCGACAAGGCGCTGCGCACGCTGGTAGACGAGCCCCCCGAGGATGGCGATGGAACCGCGGAGACGCTGCGGCGGGCATTGCTCGAGGCCGCGGGCCTGACCGGAAAGCGCCGGCAGCAGGTCGATCTGATCTCGCCTCTGCTGATCGCCGACCAGACCGACGAGGACGTGAGCTCGCTGCTCGCCGGCGAGCTGATCGGCGACTTCGGCGGCTTTCTCGACCGCGAGCTGCGTGAGAGCGACTTCGCACTGGGCTACGAGAGCGCGCTGGCCTGGGCGCGCGAGGGCCTCACTCGGTGCGGGCTGGCCGACGAGGCGACGGCGGGTACGGCGGAGGCAATCGAGCGCGCGCAGCCGGTCGGCTGGAGGGAGGTCCGGGAGGGCGAGATGAAGGAACGCGACCTGCCCTGGCGCGCGCGCATCCGCCTGGCGCACTTCCTCATGCGAATGGGCCGTTCGCTGTTGCGCTGAGTGGCGTTCCGCTTGGCGCAAACGCCCGGCTCGGCCGGGCGCGCAGCGTTCCTATCCTCCTGGGGTGAGCGTCTACACGCGCATCCTTCGCAGCCCCGGCGTGGCGATCGTCGTGTTCGCCACGCTGATCGGTCGGATGCCGATCGGGATCAGCGGCCTCGCGATTCTCCTCTTCGTGCGCGAGGTCACCGGCTCGTTCGCCTCGGCGGGGCTGTGCGCCGGTGCTCTCGCCCTCGGTAGCGCCGTCGGTGCACCACTGGAGGGCCGGCTGATCGACCGGCGCGGCGTGCAAACGCTGCTGCCGCTCGCCGCCGTGCACGCCGCCGGCCTGCTGGCGGTCTTGGCTGCGGGCGAGGCCGCCGCCCCCACGCCCGTGTTGGCGGGTGCCTCGCTGCTCGCCGGAATCGCCACGCCACCGGTGTCCTCGGTGCTGCGCTCGCGCTGGCCCTTCCTGCTCGCCGAGCAGCCGGAGCTCATACCCAGCGCCTACGCACTCGACTCCGTGATGATCGAGCTCATCTTCGTGATCGGGCCGCTCGTGACCACCCTGGTGGTGGCGACGGTGGGGGCGCAATACGCCCTCGTCGTCTCCGCAGCCTGTGCGCTCGCCGGAGTGACGCTCATGCTCGCCGCCCTGCGTGGGCGGCCCGGCCCGCAGCGAACCGCCGACGGGACCAGGGCTCTCGGCCTCGGGGCACTGGCCGCGCCCGGCCTGCGCACGCTCGTGCTCGCGAGCCTGCCGCTGGGCTTCACCCTGGGCACGATCGAGGTGGTCATTCCCGCGTTCAGCGCCGCGGAGGGGGCGCGGGAGCTGGCGGGAGTGCTGTTGGCGGTCTGGTCGGCCGCCAGTGGCGTGGGCGGCCTGGCCTGGGGTGTGCTCGGCCGCCGGGTGCCGCTGATCGAGGCCCATCTTTGCTTCGCGTGGCTGCTGCCGCTGGCCCTCGTCCCGATGCTGCTGGCGGGCTCGCCCCTGGCGATGGCGCCGCTCGTAATCCTGGCCGGCCTGCCGATCGCGCCGCTGATCGCGTCGCGCAACCAGCTGGTCGAGCACGTGGCCCCCGCGGGCACCGCAACCGAGGCGTTCACGTGGCCGCTCACCGCGCTCGTGGGAGGTGTGGCCCTTGGAGCGGCCACGGCCGGCACGGTGATCGAGGCCGGCTCGTGGGCAGGGGGTGTCGTGGTGGCGATCGGAGTGGGGCTCGTGGGCGCCGGCGTGGTGGTGATTCGGCGCGGGACGCTCGCCCAGCCGGTCAGTGCCTAGCGGCCCCGTAGAGTCTGGGCCATGGGTGTGATCAGAGGTCACCGCAGCGTCGAGATCGAGGCGCCGATCGAGCGCTGCTACGAGATAGCCGCCGACATCGAGAGGTCGGTCGAGTGGCAGGGATCGCTCAAGGACGTCGAGATCCTGGAGCGCGACGATCAGCGGCGGGCGCTGCTCGTGGAGACGGAGTCGGACGCCAAGGTCAAGAGCGTGAGGGCGGTGCTGCGCTTCTCCTATCAGCCTCCGCACGCGATCAGCTGGGAGCAGGAAAAGGGCGACGTCAAGTCGCTGCACGGCTCATGGAGCTTCGAGCAGCTCGGCGAGGGGCGGACGCGCGCCACCTACGCGCTCGAGTCCGACCCCGGCCGCATCCTCGGGATGCTGCTGCGCGGGCCCGCCGAGGCGAAGGTGCGCGACTTCCTGGTGGGCGGCGCGGCGGAAGGGCTCAAGGAGCGCGCCGAGCGAGGCTGAGGCGGGCGCCGCCGTGCCCGAGCTCCCCGAGGTCGAGCGCGCTCGCTTGCTCGTCGAGACGAAGGCGCTCGGCCGCCGGATCGCCGATGTCGACGACTCCGATACATGGGTGTGCCGCCCCCACGCCCCGGGCGAGATCGCGGCCGCGCTGACCGGCGCGAGCTTGGTCGAGGCACACCGCCGGGGCAAGGCGATGTGGGTCGAGACGGACGGAGGGCCGGCGCTCGGGCTTCACCTCGGTATGGCGGGACGGATCGTGGTCGACGACCGCGACTCGGGGCACCGCTGGGACCGCTTCACGCTGCGCTTCGAGGACGGCGGATCGCTCGCGCTGCGCGACAAGCGGCGCCTCGGGCGTGTGGTGCTGGCCCCCGATCTCTCACGGCTCGGTCCGGATGTCGCGCTGGTCACCCGGCGCGAGTTTCGCGAGCGCGTCGGCCGAGGCCGCGCGCCGGTCAAGGTCCGCATCATGGATCAGGCGAGAATCGCCGGCGTGGGCAACCTGCTGGCCGACGAGGCGCTCTGGCGGGCGCGCCTGTCGCCCCTGCGGGAGGCCGGCTCGCTGTCGGAGAGCGAGCTCGACGGGCTGCGACGGGCGCTGCGCTTCGCCATCAGGAGAGCCACGCAGCTAGGCGGCGTGCACACGGGCGACCTGATCACGCACCGTCGCGAGGGAGGTCGCTGCCCACGCTGCGGCGCGCCGCTCGAACGCGCCACGGTGGGCGGGCGAACGACATGGTGGTGTCCGGTCGAGCAGCCTCTGATGCCGGCCGCTTAACCGCAGCTGGTCGCTTGCCGGTCGCGATCCCACTGAGTTGACGCTTCCGCACTAACGATATATCGTTGACGTATTGTGATAGTCGAAGATAGGAGTACACCATGTTCGGACATGGCTATCGAACCGGCGGCCATGGAGGCTGCCACAAGCACGGGCGGCGCGACCTGATGGGCGGCCGCCGTCACGGCCCCCACGGTGGGTGGGGCGGACACCGCGGCGAGTGGGGCGGGCCGCGCGGCTGGGGAGGCCGCCGGCGGCGCATGAATCGCGGCGACGTCCGGGCGGCTCTGCTGGTACTGCTCGACGAGGGCCCGCATACGGGCTACGGCCTGATGGAGGAGATCGAGAGCCGCAGCAGCGGCGCCTGGCGGCCGAGCCCCGGCTCCGTCTACCCGACGCTGCAGCAGCTCGAGGACGAGGGACTCGTCGAGACCGGCGAGGGCGAAGGCCGACAGCCGTTCACGCTCACCGAGGCCGGACGCACCTACGTCTCGGAGAACCGCGAGGAGCTCGGCGAGCCGTGGACGAAGCTGGCCGAGGGCGTCGGCGAAGAGCGCCTCGAGCTACGCAGCCTGCTGGGTCAGATCGCAGCGGCCGTCTACCAGGTCGGCGCCGCCGGCGACAAGCAACAGATTGCGCGGGCCAAGGAGCTGCTGACCGAGACGCGCCGGGGGCTCTACCGGATCCTCGCCGACGACGAGCTGGACGAGTCGCCCGAGAGCTAGCTGGACGACAACCGGCGGCGCCTTCAGACCCACACGAAGCGGACGTCGATGTCCGCGAACTCGGCGAAGCGCCGCCGGTTGAAGACGTGGGGTGCGACCTCCGTCATGAAGCGCGCGGCCGGAGGCCAGAGCGCCACCCAACCCACCACGACGATGCCCTGGGATATCCCTTCGGCGACGACGTCGTCGCTGCCGCGGTCGATCCACGTCGAGACCAGGATGGTGGCAAACCAGAACAGCAGCCCGAGGCGCAGCGCGACCTTCTCCTGTCGCGAGAGCGGGTCGACACGCCGCAGGGGACCGGAGGCGGAATTCAGGCTTCTCCCGGATTGCGGTGCTCACCGCCTGCTCGTCGGTCGCCGCCCGGTCGGAAGCCGGGGCATAGATCACGAGGGTGGACGGCTCCTGCTCCCGCACCCGGTCCCACTCATCGAGCATGGCCCAGCGCGCGTCCTGCGAGATCTTGCGCTCGGCGACCGGGCGCGCGTCGAACGCCCAGAAGAGCTGATCGATCGATGACAGCCGGATCGCGAACTCGTCCCGGGAAGGCTCCACCTCCGGCGCGCCACGACGCTCCATAGATCCGTGCTTTCGCGGCCGAGGCCGCCTTCCCCTGCCGCTACGATTGAAATGTGATTTCAAGTGTGCCGCCGACCGGCGTCGACGACGATTTCATCGAGCGAGCCGACGCGTTTGCGGCGAAGCTGTCGGCCCGGGCTCGCGAGGAGCCGGAGAATCGCTTTCAGGGGATGCCCTCGGACGGCGATTCGCGAGCCATCAACTCGATCATGGGCCGCGCGGGTTGGATCGGGCTTCACTGGCACACGGAGTTCGGCGGGCGGGGCCTGAGTCCCCTGCACACGGTCGCGGCCGAGGAGCGCTTCGGCTACCACTGGCTGCCGCTCTCGGGCTACCTGCTCTCGGTGAAGACGATCGGCAACGCGATGCTGCGCTTCGCCCCCCGGGAGCTGCAGCGCCACCTGCTGCCCGAGATCGCCGCCGGGGACATCGTGTTCTGCCAGGGATTCTCGGAGCCCGAAGCCGGATCGGATCTCGCCTCCCTGCGCACACGAGCGCGCCGGGACGGTGACCGCTGGATCGTCAGCGGGCACAAGATCTGGACGTCGAGCGCTCAGCTCGCCGACTGGATCTACCTCGCCGTCCGTTCCGAGGACCAGGCCGTTGCGCACCGCGGCCTGTCGGTGGTCGTCGCGGACATGAGCACGCCCGGCATCGAGGTGCGCGAGATGGAGACACTCGGCGGCGGTGTCCTGTGCGAGGTCTTCCTGCACGACGTCGAGGTGCCTCTGGACCAGACGGTGGGTGAGCCCGGCGGCGGCTGGGCGGTGCTGATGGGAACACTCGATCACGAACGGGTCACGAGCGAGAAGCTCGGTGTGGTGCTCCGGATGATGGACGACCTCGACCCCCTCATCGAGGCGCCGGCGGACCGCCGCATGCTTCGGCGCTTGAGAGGCGAGGCACAGGCGGCGCGGCTGCACGGGCAGCACGCCACGGACCTGCTCGCCGCCGCCAGCCCGGCGAGCGCCGCGGCCTCCATGGCAAAGAACTCGATCGCGCTGCTGGCTCAGCGGCTCGCCGGCTGGGCGGTGGAGGTGCTAGGCCCGCAGGCGCTCGTCGAGCGCGGTCCGGGCGCCCTGCTCGACGGCCGCCTGGCGGCCTTTCACCGGGCGTCGGTCGCGTCCACGATCTCGGGGGGAGCACTGGAGATCCAGCGCCGGGTGATAGCCCGGCGCCGGCTTGGATGTCCCTCGTGAAGGCGACTCCGACCCCGACCACCGTTCAGTCGCTGGCTCGCGGCCTGCGCGTGCTGCGCCTGTTCAGCCGCGAGCGCCCGGCAGTTGACGCTCGCCGACTGCGCCGGCCTGCTCGACCTCTCGCCCCCCACGACCTACCGCCTCCTGAACACGCTCGAGGGCGAGCGCTTTCTCGAACGCGATGGGGTCACCGGCGTCTACCGGCTCGCGCTGGGTGTGCTGGAGCTGCTGCCCGGCCTGTTGGACGGCCTGGATGCTCCGAGACTCGGCAGGGCCGGCGATCGCCCGGCTGGCCCGGGTGACCGGCGAGTCGGCCAACCTCGCGACACTGGAGGAAGGAAGGGTGCTCTATCTCCTCAGCGCACCCAGCGACCGCCTGCTGCGGATCGACACGCCGCCGGGGCTCCGACTCGACGCTCACTGCACCGCGCTCGGGAAGAGCCTGCTGGCGCGGCTGCCCGACGAGGCCGCGCGGCGGCTGCTCGGCCAGCAGCCCTATCGGGCGGCGACCGCGCGTTCGCTGACGAGCTGGGTGGAGCTCGAGCGCGAGCTCGCCACGATCCGGCGGCGGGGCTACGCCTTCTCGGAGGGAGAGCTCGAAGAGGGACTCTCGTCCTGTGCCGTCGGCCTGCCGCTCGACGGCGGCCGGCCCTACGCGATCAACATCTCCTCGCCCTCCTCGCGGATGTCGCGCAAGGTGGCGCGCGAGCGCTTCGTCGCCCCGCTGCGGCGCGCGGCGGAGGAGATCGCCGGGCGGATGAGCCTGCTCGAGCTCGGCGGGGTCCGGGAGGTGCGGCGATGACGACCATTCCCGCACCCGACCCCGTGGCCCACGATTTCGCGGCCTCCGTGGCCGGGGTGGCGAGCCGGTTCGCGACGAGCGACCCCTGGCGAGCCGGCAGCCTCGAGTCGGACGCGAACCCCGCGCTGCTGGCGCAGCTGGAGGCGATCGGCTGGCGCGAGCTTGGGGTGAACGCCGAGCTGGCCGAGGTCGTGGGCCCGGCGGCCTTCGAGCTGGGCCGGGCGCTCGCGCCGCTCGACAGCCTCGACCTTCTCCTCGGGGGAGCGCTCACGGTCGACGGCCTCAGCCGTTACGCCACGCAGGGCGGGGTGTTGGCCGAGGTGCGCGAGGCCACGATCCACCTCGCCCGCGCCGATCGGCTCGAGCCGATCGCCTACGGCGACGCCATCGGCGCCGCGCGGGTGCTCAGCAACTCCGAGCGGGGACAGGCGGACTCGCCGGCGTTGCGGCGGTCCGCGTGGGTGAGCGCCAACGTCGGCTACCTGGCCGGCGCGCTGGCCTATGGGCTCGACATCACGCTCGCCCACACCAAGTCCAGGATCGCCTTCGGCCGGCCGCTGGCCGCGCTCGACTCGGTCCAGCAGCGGCTCGCCGAGGTGGCCACGGCGGCCGATGGGCTGCGCCTGCTGTGCCTCGGCCGCCCCGACGACGCGGCGCTCGCCCACGCCGCGGTGGCGGCGCGGGAGGGGCTCGCCTCCTGTCATCAGCTCACGGGCGCGATCGGGTTCACGCTGGAGTACCCGCTCCAGCGGGCGCTGCGGCGGGCGCGGTCGATGGGCGCCTGGGTGGAGGCGATCGTGCACGAGGGACCCTGAGCGATGCGCACGATCGTGGTGACCGGCGGGGCGACCGGGATCGGCTTCGCCATCGCCCGCCGGCTCGCTCGAGGGGGCGATGACGTCGTGCTCGCGTCGCGCAATCTCCAGCGGCTCGAGGCCGCGCGAGCTCGACTGGAGTCGGAGGGGGCGCGCTGCAGCGTCGCGTCCCTCGACGTCAGGGACGGCGACGCCGTGGAGGAGCTGATCGGTTCCCTGGACGCCGTCCACGGGTTGGTCAACAACGCGGCCGGGAACTTCGTCGCTTCGACCGTCGACCTCAGCACGGGCGGGTTTCGGGCGGTGACCGAGATCAACCAGCTCGGCTGCTTTCACTGCTCGCGCGCGCTCGCACGTCGGCTCACGGCCGAGGGGCGCCCGGGCGTGATCCTCAACATCATCGCCACCTACGCGTGGACGGGAGGCCCCGGGGTCGCCCACTCGGCCACGGCCAAGGCCGGCATGCTCGCCTTTACCAAGTCGGTGGCGCGCGAATGGGGGCCCCTGGGGATCCGGGTCAACGCCCTGGCGCCCGGGTTCGTGCCCACCGAGGCGGCGATGTCACAGCTCCTGGCCGACGAAGGCGCCCAGCAGCGCATGCGCGAGAGCATCGCCCTGGGTCGCTTCGCCGAGCCCGACGAGATCGCGCGGGCGGCGGCCTTCCTGCTCTCCGATGACGCCTCGTATGTGACCGGCGCGGTGCTCACCGTCGACGGAGGCCGCTCGCTGGGACCGCAGATGCACCGGGTCGCGCCGGAGGAGGAGGCGTGAGCGGGCCGCTGGCCGGTGTGCGCGTGCTGGACTACGGCCAGTACGTGGCCGTGCCCTTCGCGACGATGCTGCTCGCCGACCTGGGCGCCGACGTGATCAAGGTCGAGCCTCCGGCGGGAGACCAGTGGCGCCGCTACGACCCGATCGTGCCGGGCGAGAGCCGGCACTTCTATGCGCTCAACCGAAACAAGCGCTCCGTCGCGCTCGACCTGAAGACCGCGGCCGGCCGGCGCGCGAGCGCGGAGCTCATCTCCGGCGCCGATGCCGTCGTGCACAACTGCCTCGCGGCGCGCGCGCGGCGATTCGGTCTCGACCGCGAGGCTGTGCTCGCGATCAACCCCCGCTGCGTGTGGGTGAACGTGTCCTCCTTCGGAAGCGAGGGGCCCGACGCCGAGAGGCCGGCGTACGACCTGATCAGCCAAGCGCTCTCGGGGCTGCTGGCCGCGCAGCCGCGACTCGGCGACGACGTGCCCCGGCGCATGGGGGGGCTCGCCGTGACCGACTTCATGGCGGGCGCCCTGGCCGCCGTCTCCGTACTGGCCGGGCTCGTCTCCCGTGACGAGCGGGCGTGCGGCATCGAGGTGTCTCTGCTCGGCGCGGCGTTGAGCCTCCAGGCTCAGCGCTTCGTCGCCCCGGCGGCCGGCGACCCGGCTCCCGGGGGCGAGCCGCTCGACTCCGACGGCCTGGAGCATCTGGCTCGCTCGCTGGGGCAGGCGGAACGGCTCGATCCCTATTACCGGGCCCACCTGTGTGGCGACGGGGGGTTCGTGGCCGTGGCCTGCCTCAACAGCCCGCAGCGGCGGGCGGTGTGCTCGCTCCTCGGCCTGGAGGACCCGTTCCTCGAGGATCCGCAGGCGGTCCCGGCCGACGCCGCCGAGCTGGGGTCGCGCATGCGCCACGTCTCGCGTGTCGAGCAGGGCTTCCTGGAGCTCACGCTCCCCCAGGCCGTCGCCGGCCTGACCGAGCGCGGCGTGCCCGCGGCGGAGGTCCGTCGGCTCGAGCAGCTCTTCGGCGACTCTCAGGCCCACGCAAACGGGCTCGTGCAGACCGTCGAGCAGGGGATCGGCTCGGTGGCCCTGCTCGGAAACGTGTTCAAGGTCGACGGGCAGGCGGAGCCGGCGCGGCGTGGCGCTCCGGGGCTCGACGAGCACGGCGGCGAGCTGCTGCGCCCTACACCACGAAGTGTGTAAGGTAAGGTGTATGCGCACGAACGTCGAGATCGATGATGAGGTCATGCGCGAGGCGCAGCGGCTCACCGGGGTGAAGACCAAGCGTGAGGCGGTGGACCTCGCCCTGCGCGAGCTGGTGGCGCGTCACCGACGGCTGGGCATCCTGGAGCTGAGGGGTCGGGTGCATTGGGAAGGCGACCTCGATACGACCCGGCGCGGCCGTAGGTGATCGTCGTAGACACGAGTGTCTGGATCGACGTTCTGGCTGGGCGCCGAACCCGGCAGGCACGGCGGTGCGCCGAGCTGATCGAAGGCGGCGAGCCGGTCGCGCTCACCGACGTGATCTTCACCGAGGTGCTACAGGGACTGCGTTCAGAAGATGAGGCGCAGCTCGTGGACCGTCATCTCCGTGCTTTTCCGGTCCTGCGCCTCGAGGGACTCGATGACTTCGCTCTCGCGGCGAGCCTCTATCGAACGGCCCGCCGGGAGGGAGTGACGATCCGCAAGACCCTCGACTGCCTGATCGCCGCTCCGTGCGTGCGCACTGGAGCCCCCCTCCTGCATGCGGACGCGGACTTCGACCGGCTCGCGTCTTGCTCTTCGCTGCGGATCTTCACCTGATCGCCCCAGCTGGGAGACTCCGCCGAACCGACCGAGGTGAATGCCGATGCCGCTGAGCGACTACGGGGTGCTGCCGGCGCGGGCAATCGATTGCCGGCGCGAAGGCTCGAGCGACACGCCCCACTATCAGATCCACGTGGTCGACGACGAGGGCACGGACTACCGCATTGCGGTGAATGTGCAGTCCCAGCAAGCCCCGTCGGAGCTTCTCTTCCACGTCGACGACGACTTGACGCACCCGGTCACGGCAGCCGCCGACGTTGCCGGCCCGGACAACGACCTCGCCGATTTCCTGGATCACTACATGCGGCGGGCGATCGCCGATACGTCGGCGCGCCTGTACGCGTTCGGGCAGCGCTGGGGACCCGAGGCTGCCGTTCAGGACAAGGTCTTCGGGTTCCGTCCCGGCAACGGGGTGCATGACATCCAGATGAATCAGGGCAACAGTGGCGCCTTCACTCGCGACAACGGCGTATGGCAGGACGGCGGCCTGCTCCTGCACTTCCCGGGCGAGTCGCGCTGGGTGGGCATCTTCCTGGCCTTCCAGAGCCAGACCTGGCACACCGACGACACCACCGGTAACGCCATCGGCGGTGTGGCGCCGGCTCCCGGAGTCGAACCGGCGACGATCCAGATCCTCGCGGCCATGGTGAATCCCGTCGGACCGGCACCCGAGCGCGAGACGGTCCTTCTGCTCAACGCCTCGCCGGAGGCCGTCGACCTCACGGGCTGGCGAATCTCCGATCGCCTCAAGCACACCTGCCTCCTGCCGGCCGGGCCGCTCGCGGCAGGGGCCATCCTTCAGGCGCCTGCCGCAGACGGGGTCCAATTCGGCAACCAGGGCGGCGCGATCACCGTGCTCGACGCAGAGGGCCTGAAGGTGGCCGGCGTGTCCTACACGGCCGCTCAGGCCAAGCGGGAGGGCTGGACCGTCGTCTTCTGAGGGACTCCATACTGCCGCCATGTCCGAGCAGCACGACCGCGCCGAACGGCTGGCCGGGGCGATCTACGGGACCATCGTCGTCGCCGGCGTGCTGGCGGCGACGGAGTGGGACGACGATCCCCAGGCCCTCGACGCGGCCGTCTACGCCGTGGCCACGGTCGCCGTCTTCTGGCTGGCCCACGCCTGGGCTCAGACGTTGGGCCGCCGGATCGTAGGCGTGGGTCCCGCCGGGCGGGCGTTCAGGCACTCGCTGGCGCGCGACTGGCCGCTGGTGCAGTCGGCGCTGCCGCCCCTCGCCGCGATGGCCGTCGCCGGCCTGCTGGGGGCCTCCGACCAGACCGCGCTCGACGTCGGCTTTTGGGTCTGCGTGGCCTCGCTCGGCGCCTGGGGCGGATTCGTCGCCTACCGCGAGCAGGCATCGGCCGCGGGGATCGTGCTGGCCGCGGTGGGCGGCGCGGCCCTCGGCCTGCTGCTGGTGGTGATGAAGGAGCTCGTGAGCTGACCGCGCCGCGGCGCCTTCTTCGCCTACCGTGGTGGCGATGGCACTGAGCTTCGGCGTCACCGTCCTGCCGGATCCACCCTACGCCCGCATGATCGAGTTGCTCCGGCTAGCCGAGGAGCAAGGGTTCGAGTACGGATGGACGTACGACTCGCACGTCCTCTGGCAGGAGTCGACCCCCACGCTCGCGCTGGCGGCGGCGGCCACCGAGCGCATCAAGCTCGGGCACATGGTCACCAACCCGGGCACGCGCGACCCCACCGTCCTGGCGAGCGCCTACGCCACGCTGCAGGACATCTCCGACGGGCGGATGGTGATGGGCATCGGCCGCGGCGACTCCGCGCGCCGCTACATCAACCAGAAGCCGGTGCCGGTGGCCAGGTTCGAGGAGGCCATCGCGATGATCAAGCCGTTCATGAACGGCGAGCGGGTGCGCTGGAACGACACCGACCTCGAGCTCGCCTGGGTGCGTCCCGAGCTTCCACCGATCGAGATGCACGTGGCCGGCTACGGACCGCGGGTGCTCGCCGTCGCGGGGCGCCTGGGCGACGGCGTGATCATCCAGCTCGCCGATCCCGACATCATCCAGTGGACGATGGGCACGGCCCGAGCGGCGGCCGAGGAGGCGGGCCGCGATCCCGCAATGCTCAAGTGCATCGTCTGCGCTCCCAGCCACATCTCGGACGACATCGCGGCCGCCCGCGACCAGGTGCGCTGGTTCCCGGCGATGGTGTCCAACCACGTTCGCGACCTGATCGCCCGCTATGGCAGCGACGGCTCCGTGGTGCCCACCGCGCTGACCGACTACGTGCCCGAACGGACGGGCTATGACTACGACGAGCACTCCCGCGTCGGGGCCAAGCACGGCGCGTTCGTGAGCGACGAGATCTGCGACCGCTTCTGCGTGCTGGGCACCGCCGCGCAGGCGGCCGAGAAGCTGGCCGCGCTCGAGTCGATCGGCGTCGACCAGTTCAACATCTACCTCATGACCGAGGGCCAGGAGCAGACGCTCGAGACCTACGGCCGCGAGATCATCCCGCGCTTTGCCGGCGTGACTGGAGGTGCAGAATGAGGAAGCTCGTACAGGGCGGCACGGTCGTGACCGCCACCCACTCGTCGGTAGCCGACGTACTGATCGACGGCGAGGAGATCGTCGCGGTGGGATCGCTCGGCGAGGTCGACGCGGAGGTCGTAGACGCCTCCGGCTGCTACGTGCTTCCCGGGCTGATCGACAACCACACGCACATGGCTATGCCCTTCGGCGGCACGCGCTCGATCGACGACTACGACACGGGCACACGGGCCGCGGCGGCGGGCGGCACCACCTGCATCGTCGACTTCGTGATCCAACAGGACCCGGATGGGCTGCGCTCCTCGCTGGAGGAGTGGCAGGGGCGCGCGGACGGCGCCGCTCACGTCGACTACGGATTCCACATGGCGATCACCCAGGCCGACGAGGGCACCTTCGCCGACATGGAGCCGATGGTCGAAGAGGGGATCTGCACCTTCAAGGTCTTCCTGGCCTACCGCGGCGTGCTCATGATCACCGACGACCTCTTCCTCCGAGTGCTCGAATACACGCGCGACCTCGGCGCGCTGACGATGGTCCACGCGGAGAACGGCTGGGCCATCGACGTGCTCGTCGAGCGTGCGCTCGCCGCCGGGCAGACGGATCCCATCCACCACGCCCACACCCGGCCGGAGGCGCTCGAGGCCGAGGCCACGCATCGCTCCGTTCGCTTGGCCGAGCTCGCCGGCGCCGGGGTCTACATCGTCCACGTGACCTGCGGCCTGGCCGCCGACGAGATCGCCACCGGGCAGGCACGCGGCGTGGCCGTGTCGGGCGAGACCTGCCTCCAGTACCTGACCAACACGATCGAGGACCTCGAGCGCCCGGACTTCGAGGGCGCGCGTTACGTCTGCTCGCCGCCGCTGCGAGAGGCCCACAACCAGGAGCGCCTGTGGGCGGCGCTCGACCGCGGCGTCCTCGAGAGCGTCTCGACCGACCACTGCCCGTTCAACAGCGAGCAGAAGGCCCTGGGGCGCGACGACTTCTCGAAGATCCCCAATGGGCTGGCGATGATCCAGCACCGGCTGGTCAAGCTCTGGGACCTGGGCGTCGAGAGCGGGCGGATCACACCCGAGCAGCTGGTCGACATGACCTCCACGGCGATCGCACGCCGCTTCGGCCTCGCCCGCAAGGGGGCGATCGCGGCGGGCAAGGATGCCGACCTGGTCGTGTTCGATCCGTCCACACCGTTCGAGTTCTCCACCCGGACGTCGCACATGAACGTCGACTACGACCTGTTCGAGGGCGAGAGCTCCGCGGGCAGCGTGCGTCAAACGTTCTGCCGCGGAACGCTGGTCTACGACCGGGGCGAGATCGTCACCCGGCCCGGGCACGGGCGCTTCGTGGCGCGCTCGCTGGGGGCGCCGGCTCCGGTCGCGTCTTGAACGCGGCGGTGATGGACGCCGACCGGGTCCTCCAGGACCTGCGCGAGCTCGCTCGCCTGACCGGCGGCCCAGACGGCGCGCGCCGCGTGTGCTGGACCGAAGAGTGGGCCCGCGCGCGCGAGTTCCTGCGCTCGCGACTCGACGAGCTGCCGGTCGAGGTCTCGGTCGATCCCGCGGGCAACCTGTGGGCCGGCCTGGCGGGTGAGCAAGAGGGGTTCGTGATCGTCGGCTCACATGTGGACTCCGTGCCGGCCGGCGGCTGGCTCGACGGCGCGCTGGGCGTCTTCGCCGCCGTCGAGGCGTTGCGCGCTCAGGCGGCCGCCGGGTCGCCTGCGGTCGGGCTGCGGCTCGTGGACTGGGCCGACGAGGAGGGCGCCCGCTTCGGGCGCAGCCTGTTCGGCTCCTCGGCCTGCGCGGGCACGCTGGAGCTGGACGAGGTCCGCGACCTGCGCGACCGCGACGGCGAGCGCCTCGAGGATGTCGTGGCCCGCTACGACGTGGAGCTGGACCGGGTGCACGACGCGGGCGCCCGGTTGCGAGGCGCATGCGCCTACCTCGAGCTCCACATCGAGCAGGGACCGGTGCTGGAGAGCCGCAACGAGCCCGCCGCGACCGTGCTCGGCACCTGCGGTGTCGAACGCCACACGGGCGTCTTCAGCGGTCAGACGGCCCACGCCGGCGCCACCCCCATGGAACTGCGGCGGGACAGCTTCGCCGCCACCGCCCAGGCCGCGCTGGCGATTCGCGAGGCCGGCTTCCGCCACGACGGGGTCTGCACGGTGGGCGGCGCGGTGAGCGACCCCGGCGTGGTGACCGCGATCGCCGGGCGCACCGACATGCTGCTCGACCAGCGTCACCTGGATCCGGACAAGCTCGCCGCCATGCTGTCCGACGCGCGCGAGGCCTGCGATCGGGCCGCGGCCGACCACGGCTGCGAGGTCGAGCTCCGGCACGTCTGGTCGATTCCTCCGATCCCGTTCGACGACCGGCTCATCGAAGTGGCCCGCGAGGCGGTCGTCGCGGCGGGCGGCAGGGACACCGCGATACCGAGCGGTCCGCTGCACGACGCCGCCGAGATGGCGCGCCTGCTCCCGACCGTCATGATCTTCTCCTCGTCCTCTCCCCCGGTGTCGCATACCAAGGAGGAGGACACTCCGGAGGCCGACCTGCGCGTGGCGATCGAGGCCTACGGCCGCACGGTGCAGGCCACGCTCGCCCAGGCCGCCGCCGGCGAGCTGCCGCCCCGCGAGTGAGCGCGCTGGCCGAGCAGCTGGCCTATCTCGAGGCCTCCAGCCGGTTCTACGCCGAGCGACTGCGCGGCCTCCGCGAGCACGTGCGCACGGCGGCCGACCTCCCCCGCCTACCGTTCACCACCAAGGAGGAGCTGCGCGAGGGCCAGCGCCGCGAGCCACCCTTCGGCCCCCATCTGTGCGCGCCGCCCGAGCGCCTCGTGCGCATGCACGTCACCTCCGGCACCACCGGCGACCCGGTGGCGGTCGGCTTCAGCCACCGCGATCACGAGGCGAACAGCGCGGTGGGAGGCGAGGCCTTTCGCATCGCCGGCGTGCAGGCAGACGACGTGGTGGCGCACTGCCTCAACTACGCGCTCTACGCGGGAGGCATCGCCGATCACATGGCGCTGGAGCGAAGCGGCGCGACGGTGGTCCCCGTGGGGACGGGCCAGTCGCGCCGGCTGCTCGAGCTGATCCCCCGGCTCGGCATCACCGCGATCTTCGGGACGCTCTCCTTCCCCGCATACCTCGCCGGCCGGGCGCGTGAGCTGGGTCTCGATCCGCGCGCACTCGGCCTGCGCCACATCGTGACCGCCGGGGAGCCGGGAGCAGGCCTGGGCGCCGTGCGCGCGGGGATCGAGCGGGACTGGGGCGCGTCGGTCGCCGACACGTTCGGCATGAGCGACGTGTGGTCGACCATGGCCGGAGCCTGCGGCGAGAGCGAGGGCCTCCACCTGACCGTGGAGGACCACGCGGTGCTCGAGCTGGTGGAGCCCGAGGGCGGCGCGCCGGTGCGGCTCGAGGACGGGGCGGCGGGCGAGCTGGTGTGGACCCACCTGCGCCGCGAGGCCTCGCCGTTGCTGCGCTACCGCTCCGGCGATCTCGGTCGAGTCTGGACCGCGCCGTGCGCGTGCGGGCGAGCATCCCCGCGGATCCGCATCGACGGCCGCCGCGACGACATGCTGCGCGTGCAGGCCGTGAACGTCTACCCGCAGGCAATCGGCGCGATCCTCGACGAGGACGTCCGGTTGGGGCGCCACTGCGTCGTCGCCGAGGGCGATCCGGTCAGCCCGCCGCTGCAGGTCTACGTCGAGGCGCCCCCGCAGGTCGACGTGTCGGACGTGGCCGAGCGGCTGCACCGCGCGCTGCGCGCCCGCTTCTCGGTGACGAGGCTCGAGCCGGGCTCGCTGGCGGTGGCCGAGCACAAGACCCGTATCGTCCACCGGACCGCGCGCGGCGACAGCCTGCCGGCCGCGGTGGAGAGCCAGAGGAAAGCGACCGCCGGATGAGCGTCCACACCGAGGAGCTGGAGGCGGCCTGGGTGATCACCTGGGACCGCCATGCGACACCGCAACGCCTGGGAGCTCGCGACCATGGACGCGATCTCCGACGCGATCGAGGCTGCGGGGGGCGACGTGGACGTCCGCTGCGTGGTGCTGCGCGGCGCGGGCGAGCACTTCTCCGCCGGCGACGATCTCCACGCCGCGGCCGCGGCCGACACCTCCGAGTGGGAGGCGACCATCCAGGCCTTCCAGCGCCTGACCCGTGTCGTGATGGCCGCACCCGTTCCGGCCATCGCGGCGATCGACGGCGTCTGCGTCGGCGGCGCGCTCGAGTTCGCGGCCAGCTGCGACCTGCGCCTGTGCACCGATCGGGTGCGGCTGCTGACGCCGGAGGTGGGGATCGGCCTGGTGGCCAGCAACGCCGGGACCCTGCTGTTACCGGAGCTGCTCGGCGAGAGCGCCGCGCGCGAGCTGCTGCTCGGCGGCGAGGAGCGCGACGCCGCCTGGGCGCGCGCACACGGCTTCGCCACCGAGATCGTCTCCCCGGCGGAGCTGGACGAGCGCATCGAGTATTGGATCGACGTCTTCTCGAGCTCGTCGCGGGATGCCGTGGCCGCGACCAAGTCGATGCTGAACGAGCGCTTTGGCGAGCTCCTGCCGGCCGCGATGGAGCGCGAGACCGATCACTGCGTGCGCCTGTTCGACGGGCCGGATGCCCGGGCCGCGCTGAGCGCCTTCGCGGAGCGCAAGGCGCGCTGATGGGCCCTTCGCGAGCCGCCGCCGCCACGCAGCCGTTGCTGCGCGCGGACTGAGGGGCCCGCTACTCGCGCGCCCGAACGGCTTCCAGGGCCTCCTCGGTCGTCCGGTACTCCTCCACCCGAACGATCTTCCCCGCCCGCACGAGGACGGCGTACGTCTCGTAGACCTCGACTTCCAGGCCGCTGCCTCGCCCCAGCAGACGGGCGCGCCAGGGCACGACCACCCAGGGCCCGCGCGCCGTGAGCTCCTCCAGCTCGACCGAATCGTCGAAGCGGTTCTCCCAGGGCTCCGCCACCGTGGCGACGACCCGCCAGAGTCCTTCGATGCCCCGATAGGTCTGAGAGTCCGGTTCGTCCGACGCGGTTCGCCATTCGGTGTCCGGGTCGTGGACGGCGAAGGCGGCTTCGAAATCCCCGCGCGCCATGGCCTGGAAGCTGCGGCGCACGAGCTCGACGTTGTCTTGCGTCATGATCTCCGGTCTTCTCCTGCCTTGAGGACCGCGCCCAAAGGAGCCGCGATGATCATCAGCACTATGAACGACCTCCCCGGCTACCGGATCGAAGAGGTACACGGTGAGGTATTCGGGCTCACCGTCCGCTCACGCAACGTCGGCTCTCAGGTAGGCGCGGCGCTCAAGTCACTCAGAGGCGGAGAGCTCAAGGGGATGACGAAGATGCTCGCCGAGGGCCGCGCGCACGCCACCGAGCGTCTCGTCGACGAGGCCAAGGGGAAGGGAGCCAATGCGGTGCTCGCCTTTCGCTTCGACACCTCGGAGCTGGGTGGCACCTGGACCGAGATCTGCGCCTACGGCACCGCGGTGACGGCGACCCGGGCCGCCTGAGGAGCAAGGCTCCTAGACCGCTAGCGCCAAGTGGGCGGCGATCGCGAGCACGGCGAGCCTTCCTCCGACCGCGAGGCCGAGCCGGGCCCGCGAGGTGAGCCTGCTGCCGGCGTGCCCAGCGGTCAGCGACAGCACGAGGTGCCACGCTCCCGAGGCCACGCCGACGCCGGCCACGAACGCCACCGCCGCCGCCGGGCCGGGCAGGGACAGGGACGCAGCCACCGCCGCAAAGGAGGCGATCGTGAGCGGGTTGGCGATCGTGATCGCGAGAAAGCGCGCGTAGTGGGCGCGCGGCCCATGCCGCCCCGTCGCGCCGGCTGAAGCGGCCCGCGGCCTGGGCCGGCGCGCGGCCGCGCGCGAGTCCGATGAGCCCGTGCACGGCGATCGCGCCCAAGGTCGCGGCGGCGACCAGGCGGATCTCCACCTCGTGATCCTGTAGCACGGCGCCCGCCGCACCCCCGGCGATGACGGCCACCACGGCAAACCCGAGATCCGCGGTGGCCACGCCCATCCCCGCGGCCACGCCGGCCAGTGGTCCCTCGACGACGGCGGCCTCGATCAACAGCACGCTCACAGCGCCGACCTGCATTGCGATGGCCAGGCCGGCCACAAGGCCCGCAAGCAGGGCGGCGCTCGAGTCCATCCGCTTCTCATAGCGCGAGCTGCCGCGGAAACGCAAGGATCAGCGGCCGAGGACTGCGATAATCGCGGCGATGGACGCGATCGACGGCGAGATCCTCAAGGCGCTCCGGGAAGACGGCCGCATCTCGTGGCGCGACCTGGGCGCCGCCGTAGGCCTGAGCGCCAACGCGGCCGCGGACCGCGTCCGCCGCCTGCGCCGCGCCGGAGTCATCACCGGCTTCGTCGCGCTCGTCGACCCGGCGGCGGGCGGCCGTCAGCTCGAGGCGCTGGTGGGGGTCACGCTCGCCCCGGGCACCGAGTCCGACGCGTTCGCGACCGCGGCCTCGAAGCTCGAACCGGTGATCGAGGTCCTGCACCTCACCGGGGCGCCCGACTATCAGCTGCGCGTGGCCTGCCGCGACACCGCCGAACTGGACACCCTGCTTCGCGAGCTGCGCTTCCGCCACGGCGCCTCGGACACGGAGACCACGATAATCCTCCGCTCCGGGCCGCCTCAGAGTGCGCTGCCCGTAGCCCGTTGACTGCTTCAGCCGCTGCGCAACAGCCTGCGGAGACCTAGCCCTCCCAGCAGGCCCGCGACCAGGACGGCCGCCGCGATGCCGGCGCTGAGCAGGCCGTTCGAGCCATCCGTGGCAGCGGCCTCGATAGCCGCTGAGCTCTGACCGAGGTCCACCGAGCCACCGGAGCCTTCACCCGGGCGCGAGTCGGCGCCCTTCTCACGAGACCCTTTACCGTTGAGGCACGCGACCCCCTCGTTTCACAGTGCTGCGGACCACGACGATCGCGACCGTCGGCGCCATCCTCACCTGCCCAACTCCCGCCCTCGCCGCCAACGCCCGCCCCGACGCCAACTTCGGCTTCTTCCCGCGCGACCCGGTCTCTGGGCAGACCGTCCAATTCGTCTCCTACGCCTGCGATCCCGATGGCAAGCTCGCCGAGCAGGCCTGGGACCTCGACGGCGACGGGAGCTTCGATGATGCGCTCGGCTCAATGCCCTTCACGTCCTTCACCGAGGGGCTCCATGGAGTCGCGCTGCGCGTCACCAACAAGCAAGGGGTGACCGCTCGGCGCAGCCGGGTCGTCGATGTGGAGCCAGGTCCGGTCGACTACGTGCTCCCCGACCCGTTCGAACCGCCGCTGTTGAGCCCCTTTCCCTTCGTTCGGCTGAGCGGGACTGTCATCGGTCCGCGGACGCGCATCAGCGTGCTCTCCGTCCGGGCGCCGGTCTGCTCGCGGGTCACCATTCTGTGCAGGGGCGAGGGCTGCCCCTGGCGGCGCCGTACGAAGCTGGCACGCCGCGGCCCCACACGCTTTCGGGACATACAGCGCACGATCTTCGCCGGTGCGACGATCAAGGTGCTCGTCACCAAGCGCGACCGCATCGGCAAGTACACGCGTTTTCGTCTGCGCGCGAACCGGGCGCCCAAACGCCGAGACCGCTGCCTTCGCTTTGGGTCGACGCGCGGCATCCCCTGCCCCAGCGACTAACCGCTCAGAGCGCCGGCGTCACGGCGGCAGGCGTCGAATTCGCGAGCCACCTCCGCTGCGGGCTTGACGTTCTGGTTGGAGCGGAACAGGTTCTGTGGGTCGTAGCGCTTCTTGATGGCCCGCAAGCGGGCATAGCTCTCGCCGAAGGCCGCGCGGACCCGGTCCTCGCCCTCGTCTCCGATGAAGTTGACGTAGACGCGGCCCGTCGTGAACGGCCTCAGCGCGGCGCTCAGCTCCCGGGTCCAGGCGATGTTCTCGTCGTCGTCCGCAGGATCTGCCCAGAGCGAGACGATGTGGATGTTGAAGGGCGCCCCGCGCTCACCTATCGCCATCGTCCCGTCCGGAACCCGCCCGCTCGCCCCGCCGCCGGGCAGCAGCAGGATCTCGCTCAGCGGAGCGGGCTTGCTCAGGTGGAAACGGGCCATGACCTCGATGGCCTCGTCGGGCAGCTCGCTTAGGAAGTCACCCGTCCAGTAGTTGCGCATTCCGGTGGGAAAGGCCCCATCGAGGAGCTGCTGGACGGCCACGTACGGCATCGGCCCGACCAGGTCGACGGCGGGCGGGCCGAACTCCCGCAACGGCGCCAGCGCCCGCTCGGCTTCCTCGGCCGGACCGGCGTAGCAGAGGATCACTCCCACAACCGGCTCCCCGCGCACCGGCTCGGGGACGAAATCCTCGGGCGGGGCGGTGAGCAGAGCGACGCCCGAACCGACCTCGTCGGGGGCCTGGGCCATCGCATCGCGGAAGTTGCGCAGCACGGGGCCCGCCATCTCCGCCGGGTACATCAGCATGCCGCCCACGACGGTCGGGCCGATCGGATGGAGCCGGAGCTCGAAGCTCGTGGCGACACCGAAGTTGCCCCCGCCTCCGCGCGTGCCCCAGAAGAGGTCCGGGTTCTCGCTCTCGGAGGCGGTCAGGATCCGCCCGTCGGCCGTCACGATCTCGACCGAGAGCAGGTTGTCGACCGAGTAGCCACACTTGCGCTCGATCCACCCCGAGCCGCCGCCCAGCACCAACCCGCCGATCCCGGTGGTGGACATCCGCCCACCGGTGACCGCGAGCCCGTGCTCCTGGGTGGCGGCGTCGATCTCGCCCCAGGTGAGCCCGGCCTCGGCCCGGCAGGTGCGGGTGGCGGGATCGACCTCGATCCCCTTCATGAGCCGCAGGTCGATCGTGACGCCGTCGTCGCAGACGGCGTTGCCGGTGACGTTGTGCCCTCCGCCGTAGACGGAGACCGGCAGGGCGCGATCGCGAGCGAAGTCGACCGCCGCGGCCACGTCGTGAGCGTCGCGGCAGCGCGCGATCAGGGCCGGCCGGCGGTCGACCATCCCGTTGAAGACGCTGCGCAGGTAGTCGTAGCCGGCCTCCCCGGGAGCGACGACATCGCCGCCGAAGCCGCCGGCGGCGAGCGCTCGAGCGTGCGTGCCGAGCGCGGTGTGGAGCGCTGCGAGAAAGGCCTGCGGGCGCTCGACCGGGGGGTCATCCCCGCAGTTCTCGATCACGTGCAGCGGCCAGCCGTACCGCGAGCTCGCCGCCTCGGCCACGGGCAGGGCGGTCGCGAGGTCGTGCCGCCCCCAGATCAGCGTCGTGGGAACGTCGATGCGCTCCAGGTCCGCGGGCGCGATCGGCGGGCCGCCGAACTGCTCCATCAGCGTCCCGAGCGCGCTCTGCACGCTCGGCGTGGCGACACGGTCGAGGTTGTAGGCCTCGAAGGCCTCCCAGCTCGCTCCCATCCCTCGCCGCAGCCCGTCGAGGTCGAGCGCGCACTGGCGCCACAGGGCCTCGTGTGTGCCCTCGCTGGGCCCCGCGAGGAAGGCCTGAAGGGCGATTCCGAAGTCCGGTGCCGGCTCGAACGGCACGAGACCGAGGGCGTCCACCAGCACCAGCCCTGCGAGCCGGTCGCCGCGGTCACAGGCGTAGCGCGCCGCGATGGCGCCGCTGAGCGCGTAGCCGACGAGATGGGGCGGCGCAGAGCAGGTCCGCTCGATCAGCTCATCGAGCCAAGCGAGCACGCGGTCGCGATCCAGCGGCTCGTCGCCGGCTTGCGATTCGCCCTGTCCCGGCAGGTCTGGGGCGATCACCGTGTGGGTCGCCACGAGCTCCGGGATCACCCGCACCCAGTGAGCGGCGTGTCCCCCCGGTCCGTGGAGCAGAACCAGCGGTGGTCCCTCACCTCCCTCTAGCACGGGAGTCGAGACGCCGGCCAGCTCCAGCCGGCGCTCGGTGACGGGGGTGCCGGCGAGCAGCCGCTCGCGCGCGTTTTGGGTCGGTGCTGTCCTCTGTATCGCCATACCCGGCGACGCTACGGCGAGCGCGAGCGGCGCGCATCGCGCGGATCCACCAACTTCGGGGCGAGCGCGAATGGTCAGTTCTGACCACTCGAGCGCTCAGAGCAGGTCGTGCTCGAACGCGAAAGCGCCGGCCGCGGTCCGCGACGACACCCCGAGCTTGGCGAAGATGTTCTGAAGGTGGCGGGCGACCGTGTGCTCGCTGAGAACCAGCTCGGCGGCGATGGCCTTGTTGCTCTTCCCGGCGGCCACCAGGCGCAGGACCTGCAGCTCGCGGGCCGTCAGGCCGCTGGGGGCGTCCGGGCGTGCGCTCCGCGGCAACGACTCCACCCGGGCGAGCTCCGGCGCGGCGCCGAGCCTCGCGAGGACGACGCGGGCCGCCTCGAATTCCAGCGCGGCCGCGTCGTTGTCGTCCAGCGCCCGGCAGGCCAGCCCGATCAGAATCCGGGTGCGGGCGGCCTCGTAGGGCGCGTCGAGCTCTTCCCACACCCTCCACGCGCGACGCAGCGCGACCAGCGCGCCCGCGGCGTCGCCTTCGGCCAGGGCCACGGCGCCCTCGGTGTGGGCGACGGTGGCGCCGAGCATGCTGCTCTCGTGGCCCTTCGCGAGCTCCCGCAGCTCGTCGCAGGCGCTGCGCGCCTCCGGGACGTCGTCGGTGGCCAGCATGATCTCGACGTAGGCGGGAAGCAATCGGGCGCGCTTGAGCGGCTTCGCCGGTCTCGCCCGCGACCCGCCGAATCGACGCGGCCGCCGCGGCGGCGTCTCCCTGGGCGAGCCGCAGCAGGGCCAGCCCGGGTTGGGGCTCCCAGCCTCCCCGGCTGGCCCCTCGGTAAGCCGCCTCGGCGGCGGCAAGGTCGCCCTGCAGGCGACGGAGCTCGCCCTCGCGGTAGAGGGCTTGGGCGACCGCAACCCGGTTCATTCCCTGCGCGCGTTTCGCAAAGCGCTCGCCCGCGCGCCGCGCCTCCTCCAACGCATCGCCCCAGCCGCCGTGGAGCTGCATGATCTCGGCCCGATGGAGCAGACACGGCCCGGTGTGGGCGACCATGTCCGGTTGCTGCTCGCACCAGCGCGTCAACGCGGCGGTCCACTCCTGGGCGCGGCGTGCCTCGTAGATCTCCTGGCAGCCCGCGATGACGTTGCAATAGACCAAGCCGGTCACGATCGGCGAGAGCTCTCCGGCGATCACGGAAACCATGGTCTCGTCCAACAGCCGCAGCCCTTCTTCGACCCGCCCCAGCCTGACCAGTGCGAATCCCTGCTCGTGCACGGCCATGGCCATCAGGTCGGCGTCGCCGAAGCGCTCGCCGATGGTGGCGGCGTCCGCGCCGGTGGCGTATGCGGCCGCGGGGTCACCGGCCGCCACGTGCCCCAAGAGCTCGGGAATGAGCAGGTAGCCCCGCTCGACGCAGTCTCGTCCCTCGCGCTCGAGCAGGCGCCGGGCGCGGCCGAACCACCCCGTGGAAGGGGCCATCTCTCCCCGCATCGCGAGGTTGACCCCGAGCCAGAACGCAGAGCGCGCGGCGGGCTCCGCCTCCCCGCGATCGAGGTACGCCTGATGGGCTCGCTGCAGGCCGCTCAGCACCGCGTCGTCACGGCCGAGCATGTAGGCCGACGTCGCCAGCAGCTCGAGGTCCTCCGCCGCCAGCGCTGCCGCTTCGTCGGCCTCGGACAACGACATGTACGCGTCCATCCAGGCGCGCCGCGCGTAGGACTCACGGCCGCGCGCGAGCTCATCGCGAACCTCGTCCACCACACAAGTATCGCCGCTGATCCGCGCGGCTCAGGCGGCGATCAGCGCCGCCGCCTCCCGTTCCACGCCGGCGGCCATGGACTCCAGGCCGTCGACGATGGCCGGGTCGGCCACGAAGCCGAAGTAGAGAGCTCCGGCGAGCGAGACCACCGAGACGCGCAGGGCGTGGCGCTCGCCGATCTCGGCGATCGAATGCATCGACACCACGGGAGCGCCCAGCACCGCCATCGGGTCGCGGGGCCCGGGCACGTTGGAGACGCTGACCGCGAACCGGCGCGGGTTGCGCTCGAGGCGGCCGCAGAGGCGTTCGAGCGCCGGCGAACGCGACGACAGGCGGCGCATCAGCTCGTCCATCTCCTCCGCGTCGTGCTCGGCCTTTCGCACGGTGGTGGCGGCGTGCACGGCGGCCAGCCGAGCCTCGGGGTCGGGCTCGTTCAGCGGCAGGCCGAGCGAGAAGAACGAGTCACGGTTACCGGCGTCGTCGGCCTCGTTGTGGAGGCTCACCGGGACCTTCACCCGCACCTCGCCGAGGCGCCCGTGGTGCTCCTGGACCCAGTGGCGCAGACCGCCCGCCACTGCGGCGAGCACCGCGTCGTTGAGGGTGGCTCCGCAGCTTCGCTTGGCGGCGTCGTGGAGAGGACGCAGCGGAGCGCGGCCGAACGCCACGTGGCGCCGAGTCCCGATCCGCCCGTCGAAGGGAGAGCGCGTGCGCGAGCGGGCGAACTCGCGATGGATGAACGCCCCGAGGTGGGCGCGTCGGCGCGCGTCGTCGGCGTGGGCGTGAACGGCGGAGGTGGGCGCCTCGGCCCCGGCGGGCGCGGCGGCCGAGAACAGCACCGCTCGCGCGTAGCGCATCGTCGCGGTGCCGTCGGCGAGCGCGTGGTGGATGCGCCAGACCAGCGCCGCGCCGCCGTCGTCGATCCCCAGCACGTCGATCCGCCACAGCGGGAGGGCCCGGTCCAAGCGCTCCGCGAACAGCAGCGAGACCTCGGCCGGGAGCGAGGCCGAGGCGATCGGTTCGGGCCGGCCGGCGACGTGCCGCGCGATGTCGAAGCTCTCGTCCGCCACCCAGGCGGGCTCCGCCTCGGTGCCGCCGAGGCGGAGCCGGAGGGAGGGCGCCGCATCCAGCCTGCTTTCTATCTCCGCCCTGAGGTCCTCGACGGTGGGTGCAGGCGGCGCGATCGCGATGACCTTGCAGGTGTGCCCGGCCACCGTCGAGCACTCGAGCGCGAGGATCGCGCGATCCTCCGATGACAGCGGGAGCGCCTGCACCGGGGGGATCGTAATCCTTCGCCAGCTGGCACTCCGGGCGCGAAACCGCGACACTGCGCGCTATGGAGAGTCGCGCCCGGGGAGCTTCCACTCCGGCGCTGATCGAGCAGACGATCGGCACGAACCTCCGCGAGACCGCCGAACGGTACGCGGAACGCGAGGCGCTGGTCTCGTGCGCGCAGGACGTACGGCAGACCTACGCGGAGCTCGACGCCACCGTGGATTCCGTGGCGCGGGCGCTGCTGGCCGCCGGCATCGGCAAGGGCGACCGCGTCGGCCTGTGGAGCCCGAACTGCGTGGAGTGGACCCACCTTCAGTACGCGACGGCCCGGACCGGAGCCATCCTGGTCAATCTCAACCCCGCCTACCGCGCGCACGAGCTGGCCTTCGCGCTCGAGCAGTCGGGCACGAGGCTGCTGGTCAGCGCCCGATCGTTCAAGAGCTCGGACTACGTCGCGATGGTCGAGGAGGTGCGCGAGCGCCTGCCCGGGCTCGAGCGGGTGGTCTGGATCGGCGATCCATCCTGGGAGGAGTTCGTGGCGGCCAGCGACGAGGTGCCGGGCGAGCGGTTGACCGAGCGCGAGGCCGAGCTCGACCCCTCGGATCCGATCAACATCCAGTACACGAGCGGGACGACCGGTGCGCCCAAGGGCGCGACCCTCAGCCATCGCAACATCCTCAACAACGGGTTCCTTGTCGGCGAGGGGTGCCGATTCACCGAGGACGACCGCCTCTGCATCCCGGTGCCCTTCTATCACTGCTTCGGGATGGTGATGGGCAACCTCGGCTGCACCACCCACGGCGCCTGCATGGTGATTCCCGCCCCGGCGTTCGAGGCGGAGGCGACCCTGCGCGCCGTCGCCACGGAGCGCTGCACCGCCCTGTACGGCGTCCCGACGATGTTCATCGCCGAGCTCGACCATCCGGGCTTCGCGGACTTCGACCTCACGTCGCTGCGCACGGGGATCATGGCGGGATCACCCTGCCCGGTCGAGGTGATGAAGCGGGTCATCACCGATATGCACATGGCCGAGGTGACCATCTGCTACGGGATGACCGAGACCTCGCCGGTCTCGACTCAGACCGGCGCCGACGACACCCTCGAGCAGCGCGTCGGCACGGTCGGGCGCGTCCACCCGCACGTCGAGATCAAGATCCTGGACCCCGAGTCCGGCGAGGTGGTCGCGCGCGGCGAGCCGGGCGAGCTCTGCACGAAGGGCTACAGCGTGATGGTCGGCTACTGGGAAGATTCCGAGCGCACGGCCGAGGCCATCGACGGCGACGCCTTCATGCATAGCGGTGACCTGGCCACGATGGACGCGGACGGGTACGTCAACATCGTCGGGCGCTCCAAGGACATGATCATCCGGGGCGGGGAGAACGTCTATCCGCGCGAGATCGAGGAGTTCCTCTACTCCCACCCCGACATCGCCGACGTCCAGGTGGTGGGCGTCCCCGACGACCGCTACGGCGAGGAGATCATCGCCTGGGTCATGCTGCGGCCCGGGGCCACGGCAACCGAGGACGACATCCGCGAGCACTGCCGCGACCGCATCGCCCACTTCAAGGTGCCGCGCTACGTCAAGCTCGCGGACGAGTTTCCGATGACCGTCACCGGCAAGGTTCAGAAGTACAAGCTGCGCGAAACGGCGATCGAGGAGCTCGGCTTGAGCGAGCAGGCGACGGCCTGACTCACCGGCCCTGAGAGGAGAGAGACATGTCGACAACCGCAGTCCAGCCGATCGCGGCCGAGGTCGACCAGTGGCTGTCACGCTTCGATGCGGCGCTCGCCCAGGGCGATGCGGCCGCGGCCGCGGAGCTCTTTCTCGACGACAGCTACTGGCGCGACCTGGTGGCGTTCACCTGGAACCTCAAGACCGTGGAGGGGCCGTCCGAGATCCGCGAGATGCTCGAGCGCACGCTCGCGCACGCCAAGCCGCGCGGATGGCATGCCACCGAGGAGCCGACCGAGACTGAGGGCGTGATCGAGGCGTGGCTGGCCTTCGAGACCGAGGTCGGGCGTTGCCAGGGCCACCTGCGGCTCAAGGACGGCAAGGCGTGGACGCTGCTGACCACCCTGGAGGAGCTCAAGGGCCACGAGGAGCCTGCTCGGTCCCGGCGTCCCACCGGCGTGGAGCACGGCGCCGACCCCGACCGAGAGACGTGGCTCGAGCAGCGCGACCGCGAGGCCGAGGACCTGGGCTACTCGACGCAGCCCGACGTGGTCATCGTCGGCGGCGGCCAGGGCGGTATCGCGCTGGGTGCGCGACTTCGCCAGCTGGGCGTGCCGACCCTGATCGTGGAGCGCAACGCGCGCCCGGGCGACTCCTGGCGCAACCGCTACAAGTCTCTCTGCCTGCACGATCCGGTCTGGTACGACCATCTGCCCTACATCAAGTTCCCGGACAACTGGCCGGTCTTCTCGCCGAAGGACAAGATCGCCGACTGGCTGGAGATGTACACCCGGGTCATGGAGCTCAACTACTGGGGCTCCACCGAGGCCAAGAGCGCGAGCTACGACGAGGGCGCCGGAGAGTGGCTCTTGGTCGTCGACCGCGACGGCGCCGAGCACACGCTGCGCCCCAAGCAGCTCGTCATGGCCACGGGCATGTCGGCCAAGCCGAGGGTTCCAGAGCTACCCGGGGCCGACGCGTTCAAGGGCGACCAGCACCATTCCTCCGAGCACCCGGGACCCGACCGCTACGAGGGCAAGAAGGCGGTGGTGATCGGCTCCAACAACTCGGCCCACGACATCTGCGCGGCGCTCTGGGAGCACGGTGCCGATGTGACGATGGTCCAGCGGTCCTCCACGCACATCGTGCGCTCGGACACGCTCATGGACATCGGCCTTGGAGCGCTGTACTCGCAGGAGGCGGTGGAGTCGGGCGTCACCACCGAGAAGGCGGACACCATCTTCGCCTCGCTGCCCTACCGGATCATGCACGAGTTCCAGATCCCGCTCTACGACCAGATGCGCGAGCGTGACGCCGAGTACTACAAGCGTCTGGAGGACGCCGGCTTCGAGCTCGACTGGGGCGAGGACAACTCGGGGCTGTTCATGAAGTACCTTCGCCGCGGCTCGGGCTACTACATCGACGTCGGCGCGTGCGAACTGGTGGCCGACGGGAAGATCAAGCTCCAACGCGGCCGGGTCGACCACCTGACCGAGCACGCGGTGGTGATGGAAGACGGCACCGAGCTGCCGGCGGATCTCGTGGTGTACGCGACCGGGTACAGCTCGATGAACGGCTTCGTGGCCGACCTGGTGTCACAGGAGATGGCGGACCGGGTCGGCAAGGTCTGGGGCTTCGGGTCCGACACGAAGAACGACCCGGGCCCATGGGAGGGCGAGCAGCGCAACATGTGGAAGCCCACCCAGCAGGAGGGGCTGTGGTTCCACGGCGGCAACCTGCATCAGTCGCGCTACTACTCGCTCTACCTGGCCCTGCAGCTGAAGGCGCGGGCGGAGGGGATCGACACGCCGGTCTACGGCCTGCAGGAGGTTCACCACACGAGCTGAAGCAGCTCACTCCAAAACTCGGTTCGGCTGCCGATCACCGGTGTAAACGAAAGGGGCAGTTGACATGAACGAGACCGAGAACACATCAGGTGATCTTCGCGACCAGGCCGTCGCGAGCCTCAAGCGCAAGCAGGCGTTCAAGCAGATGCTGGCCGCCTACGTGATCGTCAACGCATTCCTGATCCTCATCTGGGCGGTGAGCGGAGAGGGCTACTTCTGGCCCGTCTGGGTGCTCGGCGGTTGGGGGCTGGGTCTGGCCTTCAGCGGTTACGCCGCCTACGGCCGCCGCGGAGTGATCGGCGACGCCGAGGTCGATCGCGAGATGACGCGGCTTCGCAGCAGTTAGTCGTCAGCCGCCAAAACGCGTAGCTTTGCTAATCATTAGCTACGCTATCGGTCGTGGCCACGGTGCCCGACCAGCTGAACGATCTCGAGCGCTTCACCGAAGCGTGGGATGACTTCGCCAACGCGCTGCGCCGCGCTCGCTCGCGAGCGTGGCAGCAGCCGTCACCCCTAACCCCCGCCCAGTACCACCTCCTCCTGGCTCTCAGCCACGAACCCGGGCTCGGCGTGGGCGAGATGGCCGCGGCCGCGGGATGCGCGTCTCCCACCGCCACTCGGATTCTGGACGGGCTCGAGCGCGACGGAGTCGTCGAGCGCGAACCGTCCACCGAGGACCGTCGCCGGACGATCGTGTCGCTCACCCCGAAGGGCAAGCGCCTGCTCGCGCAACAGCGCCGCAAGAGCCAGCAGACGAAGCAGCGGCTCTACGACCAGCTGTCACCCCGAGAGCGCCGACAGGCCGAAGGGCTGCTGCACCGCCTCGCCCAGGTCATCTCCGACCTGTGAGCCGGGACGCCGAAACCCCCCGCCAGCACTACGGGATCACTCTCGCGGTGCTGGCCACCAGCGCCCTGGCGTATGCCGTCTCCCAGACGATGGTCGCCCCCGCCCTTCCCGAGATCCAGCACACCATCGGGGTATCGCAGAACTCGGTGACGTGGGTGCTGACCGTGTACCTGCTGACGGCGTCGATAGCCACGCCGGTGTTCGGCCGGCTCGGCGACATGTTCGGAAAGGAGAAGGTCCTCCTGGGCGTACTGGTGGGCTTCGGCGCGGGTTCGGTGGTGGCCGCGCTGTCCCATTCCCTGCCCTTGCTCATCGCGGGCCGCGCCATTCAGGGCGCGGGCGGCGCGATCTTCCCGCTGGCCTTCGGAATCATTCGCGACGAGTTCCCGAAGGAGAAGGTCGCCCAGGCGATCGGGCTGATCAGCGCCACGTTCGGAATCGGCGGAGGCGCGGGCCTGGTGCTGGCCGGCGTGATCACCGAGACCCTCAACTACGAGTGGATCTTCTGGGTGGCGGCGATCGTCATCGCGATCGCCGCTGTGATGACTCACTTCTTCGTGCCGGAGTCCCCCGTGCGCAGCGAGAGCGCGAAGATCGACTGGTCGGGCGCCGCGCTGCTATCGATCGGCCTGGCCTCGCTGCTGCTAGGGGTGAGCCAGGGCAACTCGTGGGGCTGGAGCTCGCCGCGCGTTCTCGGTCTGTTCGCGCTGGCAGCCGCCGTGCTGGCGGTGTGGGTGCGATTCGAGGCGCGCCATCCCGCGCCGCTCGTGAACATGGGCATGATGCGCCGCCGTGGCGTATGGACCACGAACCTGGTCGGCCTGCTCGTGGGCTACGGGATGTTCTCGAGCTTCGTGATGATCCCGCAGTTCGTGCAGACGTCGGCCGTGGCGGGGTACGGCTTCGGCGCGTCGGTGATCGGGGCCGGCCTGTTCATGGTGCCCTCCACGATCGCCATGCTCTTCGCCGGGCCGATCAGCGGCTGGATGGGCGGGCGCTACGGGTCGCGTGCCCCGCTGATGATCGGCACGATCCTCTCGGCGCTCGCATTCGGCTGGCTCGCCCTCGAGCACGCGCACGAGTGGCAGTTCATCGTCGGGACGGCGCTCATGGGGCTCGGCATCGGGTTCGCCTTCGCGGCGATGGCCAACAGCGTGGTGGAGTCCGTCCTGCCGACGGAGACGGGCGTGGCCACCGGCATGAACACGATCATGCGCACGATCGGAGGCTCAATCGGCGCGCAGCTCGCGGCCGCGATCGTCACGGGCACGCTGATCGCGGGCACGAACTTTCCCGCCGAGGCCGGCTACAAGGAGGCGTTCGCCATCTCGGCGATCGTTCTGGTGATCGCGACGGTCGTCGCCGGCGGCATACCGCGCTCGAGACACGCGAGCCGGGAGACGGCGGGCGTGTCCCGTGACGCGGTCCCCGTGCGCGCGTAGAGCGGCCCCTAGACTCAGCGGGCGGCTTCCATGGCGGGACATCCCCTAAGAGTGGCGTGAGCGAGCCGGCCGGCATCCTCGACGGCCTGCGGATCGTGGAGGGCTCGGCGTTCGTCGCCGCGCCGTTGGGCGGGATGACGCTCGCCCAGCTCGGCGCCGACGTGATCCGCTTCGACCAGATCGGCGGCGGCCTGGACTTCGCGCGATGGCCGCTTGCCGCCAACGGCGACAGCCTGTTCTGGGCCGGGCTGAACAAGGGCAAGCGCTCGATCCAGCTCGATCTGCACTCCGAGCGCGGTCGTGAGCTGGTTGCCGCCCTGATCGCGGCGCCCGGGGATGACGCCGGCCTGTTCCTGACCAACTTCCCCGCCCGCGGTTGGCTGGCCTACGACCAGCTGCGCGCGCGCCGCTCCGACCTGATCATGGTCGCCCTGACCGGCAACCCGGACGGCTCGAGCGAGGTCGACTACACCGTCAACCCCGCCACCGGCTTTCCCTCGGCCACCGGCCCGCGGAACCTCGCGGAGCCGCTCAACAGCGTGCTGCCGGCCTGGGATGTTGCGATGGGCACGCTCGCTGCGATCGGGATGCTGGCCGCGGAGCGCCGCCGTACCCGCACCGGCGAGGGCCAGCGCATCGACCTCTCGCTGTCCGACGTCGCCTTTGCGATGGTCGGCAACCTCGGGCGCATCGCCGAGGCTCAGCTCGGCGGCCGGGATCAGCCCAAGGACGGCAACTACCTCTATGGCGCGTTCGGTCACGACTTCGAGACGCGCGACGGCCGCCGCGTGATGGTCGTCGCGCTCACCTCGCGCCAGTGGAAGGGGCTCGTGGAGGTGACCGGAATCGCCGAGGCGTGCCGCACCCTCGAACAGGTCACCGGCCACGACCTCGACACGGAATCCGGTCGCTACAAGGCACGCGATCTGATCGCGGCGCTGCTGCGCCCGTGGTTCGAGGCGCGCGACTCGGCCGCCATCGGAGAGGCGTTCCGGGGCACCGGCGTGTCCTGGGGGCCGTACCAGACCTTCAGCCAGCTCGTGCAGGAGGACCCGCGCGCCTCGACCGCCAACCCCATGTTCGCCGAGGTCGAGCACCCGGGCGTCGGCACCTACCTGATGCCCGGCTCGCCGCTGAGATTCTCGGGTCTCGATCGCCTGCCCGTCCGCCGCGCGCCGCGGCTCGGTGAGCACACGGAGGAGATCCTCGCCGGCGTGCTCGGCCTCAGCGCCACCGAGATCGGCCGCCTCCACGACGACGGCGTCGTGGCGAGCCCGCCCGTCGTCGCCGCCTAAAGCGAAACTAGGCGGGGCTTTCGAGGACCGACTTGAGCCTCTGGAGGTCCTTCTTCAACCCGGACCGGACCAGCGCGCCGAGAAGCGGGCGCAAGAGACGCATCGCGCCCTCGGGGCGCAGCTCGATCGTGTACGTGAACGTGGCGCCGTCTCCGTGCTCGTCGGCGCGCACCGCTCGGCCACCGCTCAGGCCGCCGATCGTGCCCGAACCCTCGAACCGGTAGGAGACGCCGGGATCGACAGCGGTCACGACCGTATCCGCGACGTAGTCGCGGCCCGAGGTCCGGACGACCTCGTGGACCTTGGTGCCGGGCTCCGGTCCTCCCGGCGGGTCGGGGGTCATCTCGCGAAGCCCGTTGCGCCATCGGAGATCGAACCCGTAGTCGGCAATCGCGTCCCACACCTCTGCCGGCGTCCTGGAGATCCGAACAGACTCCTCGACACGAACGGCTGGACTCATACATCGAGCCCTATGGGTCGCCCAGGCGCACCGCCACGACCTGCGTCGCGTTGACCGCCATTGGCTCGCCGGTATCGGCCTGGGTTAGCCGGGCAAGAGTCCCGGCGCTGCTGCGCGCGGCATTCTCGAGCTCTCTGACCACCTCGTCGAGCCCGGCGTCGACCTCGAGCTGATCGCCGGTGGTCAGAAGGAGCCTGGTCGTCGCCATCGCGACCCGGTCTTAGCTCGGGATGCCCGACGAGCTCTGCGGGCGGGTTCGGCCCCGGGCTGCGGCCGGACGGCTCGTTTGCTCCAGGAAGGCGATTGGCGACGCGACCACGGGCGCGGAACTCGTGGCGAGGAGCGGTCTGGCTTGCAGGTGGCCGAAGACGTCGAAGCAGAAGCGCTCGACGGCGCCCTGCACCTGTGCGCCGAGCGCACCGAAGGCTGTCCACAGCGAATGAGACGGCGCTCCCGGTCCCATGAGCTCTGACCCCACTCTCCGCGCGAGCGCCGTCACGCGGCGATCGGACACGGCGAAGTCGATGGCGCCCCATGCAGCGAACAGGAGCCCGCCGACGGTTCCCGTGGCGGTGAGCAGCACGCCGGCCGCGGCGGCGGCGTCCACGCCCTGCGGACCGAGGATCAGCACGCTCGCGGCGGCGCCTACGCTCAGCCCGAACGGAAGCTGGCCGAGGCTGACGACCGCGATCAATACGGCGATCGCGTCGAACAGTGACGCGTCCACTCCAACCGCATGCAGCATCAGCCAGTTGCGGGCGACCTGCGCGACCACGGCGATCATGACGAAGCCGACCAGGCGGGCGCGCCCGTCGACGGTGCGCATCACAGCCAGGCCGCTACGCAGCCAACGGACTCCGGCGACCGCAACGGTCCGTAGTGCCGCACCTATGGCGGCGACGGCGACGAGACAGACGAGCGGGACCCACCACGGCAGGCCGAGCGGGCCAACGAGCGTGAACGAGGTGAGGGCAGCGAGACCCCCCTCGACGATCAAGATCGGCAACTCAGCGCCGATCAGCGCCGGTACGCGGGGACTCTCCTCGGGCACGGAGCGCCGCAGCGCCGCGATTCGCGCGGCCGTTCCGAGCTGGGTATGGAGCAGGCCACCGACGAAGCCCATGCTCGAGGCCCGGTAGAGCGCCCGCCGGCCAACTCGGCCGCCGCAGGCGCGGACACAGACGTGCCAGGCTTCGCTGCGAGACACGAGCGCGAGCAGCTGCAGGGACACCGCCGCAGCGATGATCGCCAGTGGAGCACCGGTCACCCCGGTCTCCAGCTCGTCCCCCCTACGGACCAACAGGAACGCGAGGAAGAGCGTCGCAGCGACGGACACCGACACCGTAACGGTGCTCCGGTGCCTTCGGCACATGCGACGCGCGACGGTGAGCACGGCCTCCTCAACCTCTCTCTAGGGACACCAGCGCGACAGGCGGAGGAATGGCCTGAGGTGCGGCCGGGCGTCAGACCCGGGACGACTCACCAAAGCGTACACCGGCTAGCGAGTAGCCTGTAGTGGTCAATACCCCATCTTCGGGTGTGTTACGCCTCCTGCACCCTCTGTGGTCTCTATCCAAGCACGGGGGCGGCAAGGTGGACCGCATGACCGACCAATCAGACGGCCAGGCGCCGAAGTCGGCGCGTGGCGAAGCCGCGTGGAAGCAAGCCCGGGAGGCCATAGCGGCGCGCAACGAGCGCGCCCAGAAGGCGGGACTGGAGCAGCGCGAGGCCTACGAGCGCCAGCGCGAGGACGCCCGTCGCGCCTCCGAGGCCCGAGTTCACGCACGCCTGCTCGGCCGCCGGCGCACGCCCTAGCGACGAGCGGCAGGGGGGCCACCACCTTGACCAATCCAAAGGAACGAGCGCAGGAGAGGCGCCGCGAGAAGCTGGCACAGATCCGTGAGCAGCTCGCGAGCGGGGAGCTGACGATCAGGCAGATGACACCGGCCGAGCGGAGCAAGCACCCGCCTCGCCCACAACCGCCGGGGCGCAGGCGCGGATAAGCCGGGAGATCAGCGCTCCCGCTCGCCGGCGCGTTGTCTCAGGCGAGCGGTCGCACGTCGATCGCGCGCGGGCCCTTGGCGTCGCTCTGGGACTCGTACGAGACCTTCGCGCCTTCGGCGAGGGTCTTGAAGCCCTCGCCCGCGATCGCGCTGTGATGCACGAACAGATCCTTGCCCGGCTCGTCGGGCGTGACGAAGCCAAAGCCCTTGTCGTCGCTGAACCACTTCACGGTTCCGGTGGCCATTGTCTTTACCTCCACTGCTTACGTGCTGCGTACGCGGTGGATGCTGGTGGGCAACGACAACGGGCGCGGGCACTGGGTCGTCGAGCGAGAGCTCGACTCGAACGCCTAGGACGCTAGCACGATGCCGCGCTAGCTTGACGGTCCCGAGCTTCGCTTTTGGCCCACGGCACGGATCAGCTGCGCCTTGCCCATCTTCGAACGGCCATCGATGTCCAGCCTGGCGGCCTCGCGCCTGAGCTCTGTGACGGTCATCGCCCCGGCGCCCGTCCCAGTGCCCTTCGAGGCACCACGCTTGCGCGCCGCCGCCTTGGCCCCCTCGCGACCCAGCGCGGATCGCTTCTTTGCGGACAGCTTCGTGAGCGTCTTCTTCTGGCGCGCGCCGGCCTGCGCTTTCTTGACGTTCTTGCGCGCAGTCTCCCGCTGCTTTTTCGTCGCCATCGTCAGCTCGAGGCCTTACCGCCCTTGCGTCCGGCTGCCTGCTTCTGGGCGCGGTTGCCGCCGCTGCCTGAGCCGCTGCTCTTACGGCTTCGGCTGCTCCCGCCGCCACTGCCGGAGCGCTTGCCGCCCTTGCTCGAGGCGTCGGGCGTGTTCGCGATCGCCGCGGCGCGGGACTTGCTCATGCCCTTCTTTCGCAGCCCCTCGTATTGCTTGTCGTCTTTGACGCTGGGACCGTGATCCTTTGCCATCTCGTAGGCCTCCTTCGGTCGAACGCCGTCCACATACCCTGCCCCGGCTAGGTTGACGCATGCCGGAACAGATTGAGGAAGCGCTCCAGCACGGCCCGGTCGCCGCTGGCGCGAGCGCGGCCCTCATCCTCGGCCTCGGCCAGGCGCGCGCCGTGCCAGAGAAGCGAGGCCAGGGTGGCCGGGTCGGTCTCGAGGCCGGCGTCGGCGCCGGCGTCCTCGTGGCGCGACACGTCGAACCGCCCCCTCCGGACGCGCGCCAGGAAGCGGTCGTGCCCGAGGCGCAGCTCGACCTTCGCGGTCAGGCCCCGCGCGTTCTGGGGCTCGAATGTAGTTGGCAGCGCGAGCACGGCCGCATCCACGCTCAGCGGCGGCGCCTCGGGCGGGAATGGCGCGTCGCGGCCCCAGCGGCCGAGGGCCAGGAGCACTGGCTCGAGCTCCCGGCCGCGCTCGGTCAGCTCGTAGACTCGCGAGCCCGCCGGGGGCGGGATTGTGCGGCGGGTCACGACGCCGGCCTCCTCGAGCTCCCGCAACCGCTGCGCCAGAACGTTCGCGCTCAGCTTGCCGAGGCCCGCGCGCAGGTCCACGAAGCGCTTGGGCCCGAGGATGAGCTCACGTACGACGAGCAGGGTCCAGCGCTCCCCGATCACATCGAGCGCGCGGGCAATGCCACAGGGGTCGTCGTAGCTGCGGACGCCGGCCACGAGCGAGAAGGTTAGTCCTTTCCGCTATGTGGTAAGTCAGTCTTTCTAACCATTTGGTACGGTGCGCGAATGAGCGAACGTACGACATATCCCCCCGGTGTGCCCAGCTGGGTCACCGTCCTGCAGTCCGACCCCGGCGCCGCGCGCGACTTCTACGGCCCGCTTTTCGGCTGGGAGTTCAACGGCCCGCCCGAGTCTGTGGATGCTCCGTACTACGTGGCCGTCAAGGACGGCGCCGAGGTGGCCGGCATCGGCTCGCTGCCCGAGGGAGTGTCGCCCGCCTGGATCACCGAGGTGCGCGTGGAGAACGCGGAGGCGACGGGCCGGCGGGTCGAGGAGGCCGGAGGACAGCTCGTGGCCGGCCCGATGGACCTGCCGCCCGCCGGGCGGCTGTCGGTGATCGCCGACCCGGCCGGCGCCGTGCTGACCGCCGTCGAGCCCGGCGAGCGACAGGGCGCGCAGCGCGTCAACGAGCCCGGAGCGTGGTCCATGAGCTCGCTGCGAACAGCGGACCCCGGCGGCGCCGCTGCGTTCTACGGGGCGGTATTCGGATGGGAGACCGAGTCCTTCGGCCCGGCCACGCTCTGTCGCCTCCCCGGCTACGTGGGCGGCGAGCCGGAGCAGCCGGTGCCGCGGGACCTCGTGGCCGTCATGGAGACGGCGGAGGCGGAGGCCGACCCCGTCTGGGCCGTCGACTTCTGGGTGGACGATGCCGACGCGGCGGCGGAGACGGCGGGCCGCCTGGGCGGCCGTGTGGTCGTGGCACCGCACACCCGCGAGGAAATCGGCTTCCGCCATGCCGTGCTCGCCGATCCGGAGGAAGCCGTGTTCTCCGTCAGCCAGCTGCTCGCCCGCTGAGTCTCGGCCGAGCCGTGCCGTCCACCACCAGATCGACGATTCCCTCGAGAAAGGACTGGTCGACGGGTTCGCCGGTGAGCAGTAGCCGCAGGTGAATCGGGCCGATCACGGCCTCGATCACCCGGCCGGGGTCGGTCCCGGCCGCGACTTCGCCGCGCTCGATCGCCCGCTCGACGATGGCGCCGTCCAGCGCGAGGCGCTCGGCCCAAAACTGGCGGTTCGCCGCCGCCAGCCTTCTGTCGCGGGGCGACTCGGCTGCCACGGCGCGCGCCATCGCCGCGACCTCAGGGCTGGCGGCGTTGGCGGCGGCGGTGCGGGCCAGCTCGAGTAGGTCCTTGCGCAGCGAACCCGTGTCGGGAACCGAGATGTGCTCGCCCGCCCGCTCGAGCATCGCCTCCAGTACCAGCTCCTCTCGGCTGCCCCAGCGCCGGTACAGGGTGGTCTTGTGGACGCCCGCCCGGAGGGCGACCTTCTCGAGGCTGAGCGCGGAATAGCCCCCCTCGGCGAGCTCGGCCAGCGTCGCCGCGATCGCATCTGCTCGCACCCGCTTGCTCGGTCCGCGGCGGCGGGGCCTGTCCGCCGCGGAGGCGTCGGTCGTTCCGGCCGTATTTGCGGTGTTGGGGGTCGCCACGTCTTTCATGATAGATGCAACTATGTAGTTGCTTTTGCTATTCTCGGGCCGATGGAGAGCTACCGGCGGTCCCGACCCCTCCACCGACTGGTACGAAGGACGGCCGCGACGCGCCCGATGGCGAAGATCTACGGAGTCATCCAGCAGCCCCTCGATCGGGTCGTCTACCGCCTCACCGGCGGCGCGACCACCGCGTCGTCGTGGCTCGCGGGCGTGAAGATCGCCATGCTGACCACCACCGGCGCCAAGACGGGGAGATCCCGCACGCTGCCCGTGCTCGGCGTTCCCGACGGGGAGGAGACGATTCTGATCGCGTCGAACTTCGGCCGCCCCCACAACCCGTCCTGGTATCACAATCTGCGCGCCAACCCACGGGCGACGATCGTCATCGACGGCGTCAGCCGCGAGGTCGTGGCGCAGGAGCTCAGCGGGCCCGAGCGAGAGCGCCAATACCGGCGGGGAGAGGAGATCTACCCCGGTTTCAGGCGCTACGGCCGCTGGGCGGCGAGTCGTCAGATCCCGGTGCTCAGGCTCAAGCCGCTGAGCTAGCGGAGCGGTCGTGACAGCAGACGGAGAAGAGAGGAGCCCGCGGTGGCTTACGAGGACCTGAAGAGGCGGCAGAGCGCGATGTGGGGCTCGGGGCCCTACCAGCGGGTCACCGGGACGATCGCCGACGTTCACGAGCGGGTGGTCAGAGCGGCTTGATCCGCGGCCGGGTCGCCGCTGGCTCGACCTGGCGTGCGGGACGGGCGCCGTCGCGGAGCGTGCCGCGGCGCGCGGCGCGGAGGTGACCGGCGTCGACCTCGCGCCGGCGTTGATCCAGACGGCGAACGAGCGGGCGGCCAAGCTCGGCCTGGAGATCGACTACCAGGTGGGCGACTGCGAGCGCCTCGCGCTGCCCGACGGGAACTTCGACGCGGTCTCCTCCACCTGCGGGGTCATGTTTGCCCCCGACCACGCCGCCACGGCGCGCGAGCTCGCCCGCGTGACGCGTCCGGGCGGCCGGCTCGCGCTCGCGAACTGGACGCCGGCGGGCGGAGTGGCCCGCATGTTCGCGATGATGGCTCCGTTCCAGCCCGCCCCGCCACCGAGGAGCCCGTTCGACTGGGGCGACGAGGAGCGCGTCGCCGCGCTTCTGGGCGAGTGGTTCGATCTCGAGTTCGAGGAACACACCTCGACGTTCCGGGTGCCGAGCGGCGAGGCCTACTGGGAGCTGTACTCCACCAGCTACGGACCGACCAAGACGCTCGCCGACTCGCTCGGCGAGCGCCGCGAGGAGCTGCGACGCACCTGGATCGAGTTCTTCGAGTCGAACTACCGCGAGGACGGCGAGATCGCCCACACACGCGAGTACCTGCTCGTGGTCGGCGAGCGCCGCTGACCGCCTCAACGACCACCACTGCGCGATTGGGGATACTCGCCCCGATGGAGACGAAGAACGAGCGGGCCACACGCCTCTTCTCTGAAGCCATAACGACGTTGAGTCCCGACGCCGCCGTGGCGATCTGCGACCCGGAGATCGAGTTCAGGTCCGTGCTGGGAATAGGCGGACGGGCCTACACGGGACATGCGGGCATCCGGCAGTACCTGGACGACGTGGAGTCGGCCTGGGCGGAGTGGAGCGTCGAGGTGGATCGCATCACCGAGGCCGGGGACGGCAGGGTGGCCATCGTCATGACCATGCATGCGCGCGGAAAGGGGAGCGGCGCGTCGCTTCACGAGCGCACCGCTCACATCTGGACCCTGCGCGACGGGAGGCTCCTGCGCAACGAGCCTTTCCGCCAGCCTCACGAGGCGTTGGAGGCGCTGGGGCTACCACCGGCGTAGCCTGACCACGACCGACATCGAAAGGCGAAATGATGCTCAAGAACGGACGAGTGGCCACGAGGCTTCCCGCCCAGGACCTGGAGCGCGCGCGAAGGTTCTATTCCGAGAAGCTCGGCCTTGAGCCAAGCGAGGAACGGCAGGGCGGCCTGCTCTACGAGATGGCGGAGGGAGTCTTTGCCCTCTTCCAGTCGGCCGGCGCCTCGACAGGTGAGTTCACGCAGATGGGCTGGGACGTGGACGACATCGATGCGACCGTCGCCGACCTCAAACAGCGGGGCGTCGTGTTCGAGGAGGTCGACGTCCCGGGCCTGAAGACCGTGGACGGCATCGCCGAGGTCGCGGGCAACTATCCGAGCAAGGGCCGCGGCGAGCGCGCGGCTTGGTTTCGCGACAGCGAGGGCAATCTGCTCGGGCTGGGGCAACCGATGCGGTAAGTCGGGCTGCGAGAATGCCGCGAGTGTCCGTGAGTTCGCTGCCATCGCCGCCCACCGTCACCGAGGCGCACGGGATCCTCGAGCGGTTCCATCCGGCGGTGCGGGTGTGGTTCGAGCGGCGTTTTGCGGATGGGCCGACCGAGGCCCAGGCCGGCGCCTGGCCGGCGATCGGGGCCGGCAAGAACACGCTCGTCTGCGCCCCCACCGGCTCGGGCAAGACGCTGGCCGGATTCCTCGCCGCGATCGACCGCCTCTACCACGCCCACGAGGCCGGCGAATCCATCGATGGCGCTACCCAGGTGGTCTACCTGAGCCCGTTGAAGGCGCTGGCGGTGGACGTCCACACAAACCTCGAGGAGCCGCTGGCCGAGATCGCCGACGTGGCCAGGGAGCTCGGCTGCGAGCCGGCGCCCATCACGGTGGCCGTACGGACGGGTGATTCCTCGTCCTGGGAGCGGCAGATGATGGTCCGCCGTCCCCCGAACCTGCTCGTCACCACGCCCGAGTCCTTGTACCTGTACCTGACGGCCGAGCGCTCCCGGGCCACCCTCGAGACCGTGGAGACGGTCATCGTCGACGAGATCCACGCCCTGGCCCGCGACAAGCGTGGCTCGCATCTCACCCTCTCGCTCGAGCGCCTCCGAACCGTCACCGAGCAACCACCCGTCCGGATCGGCCTGTCGGCGACGGTCAAGCCGGTCGAGACGACGGCCCGGCTGCTGGTGGGCGCGGACGAGTCGCTCCCAGCCGTCGTCGACAGCGGGCACCAGCGCCGTCTGGACCTCTCGCTCGAGCTGCCCGATGGCGAGCTCGAGGCCGCCATCTCGGGCGACCAGTTCGACGAGATCCTCGACCGTATCGCCGCCCACGTCGCGGATCACCGAACCACCTTGGTCTTCGTCAACACCAGAAAGCTGTCCGAGCGGGTTGCCCATCAGCTGGGCGAGCGGATGGGCCAAGACCAGGTGGCCGCCCACCACGGATCGCTGTCGCGGGAGCGCCGCCAGCGCGTCGAGCACCGACTACGCGCGGGCGACCTGCGGGCCCTCGTGGCCACGGCTTCGCTGGAGCTCGGCATCGATGTCGGGCCGGTGGAGCTGGTGTGCCAGATCGGATCGCCCCACAGCATCGCCACCTTCCTCCAGCGGGTGGGCCGGGCCAACCATCAGCGCTCCGGTGTTCCCCGGGGGGTCATGTACCCGACCACCCGCGACGAGCTGGTCGAGTGCGCCGCGCTGCTGGCGGCGGTCAAGCGGGGACGCCTCGACGCCCTTCACCCTCCCGAGCAACCCCTCGACATCCTCGCCCAGCAGATCGTGGCCGAGGCGGCGGCGAGGGGCGACGACGGCGTGTCGGAGGACGAGCTGTTCGGCTTGGTCCGCCGTGCCTGGCCCTACCGGCGACTAACCCGCGAGGAGTTCGAGGAGATCGTCGATCTGGTCTCGGCCGGCATCGAGACCGGGCGCGGGCGGCGCATGGCCTACCTCCACCGCGATCGGGTCAACGGGCGGCTTCGCGGCCGCCGGGGCGCCCGGCTCGCCACCCTCACGTCCGGCGGGGCGATTCCCGAGACCGGCGACTACCGAGTGCTCATGGAACCGGGTGACGTCTTCGTCGGCACCGTCAACGAGGACTTCGCCATCGAGTCCCAGCAGGGTGACGTGTTCCTGCTCGGGACCCATCCGTGGCAGATCGTGCAGGTGACCAACGGAGTCATGCGGGTGCGCGACGCGGCCGGCAGGCACCCCACGGTCCCGTTCTGGCTGGGCGAGGCCCCCGGCCGCACGGACGAGCTGTCCGAGGAGGTATCCCGGCTGCGCAGCGCGGTGGCTGAGCGGCTCGACGCCGGCGGCCGCGACGCCGCCATCGCGCTTGTTCAGGACGCGTCGGGAGTCGATGACGTGGCCGCCGCGCTGGTCGTCGACTATCTGGCGGCCGGCCGCGCCGAGCTGGGCGGCGTGCTGCCCACGGACGACGACATCGTCTTCGAGCGGTTCTTCGACGAGACCGGGGGCATGCAGCTGATCATCCACGCCCCGCTCGGCGCGAGGATCAATCGAGCGCTCGGCCTGGGGCTGCGCAAGAAGTTCTGCCTGAACTTCGACTTCGAGCTCCAGGCGGCCGCCAGCAACGACGCCGTTCTGCTCTCGCTTGGTCCCCAGCACTCGTTTCCGCTCGAGGACGTGCCCGCCTTCCTTCGCTCCCGCAATGTCCAGGACGCCGTCTCCCAGGCCGTGCTGCGCAGCCCGATGTTCACCGCGCGTTGGCGCTGGAACCTCAACCGGTCGCTGGCCGTTTTGCGCCGCAAGGGCGGCCGGATCAACCCGTTCAACATCCAGCGCATGGAGTCGGACGACCTGATGGCCGCCGTGTTTCCGGATCTCGCCGCCTGCCAGGACAACGCCCCGGCCGGCCCCACCGAGATCCCCGATCACCCGCTGGTGCGCGAGACCATGGGCGACTGCCTCAGCGAGGCCATGGACATCGAGGGCCTCAAGACGCTGCTACGCCGGTTCGAGGAAGGGACCGTTCGCCTTCACTTCGTCGACACCGTCGAGCCCAGCGTGCTCGCCCACGAGATCCTCGGCGGCCCGCCCTTCACGTACCTCGACGAGGACACCGAGATCGGCGAGCGCCGGTCGCGAGCGGTCCCGCTGCGCCGGGGCCTTCCGGTCGAGCCGCGTGAGCTGGGGCGGCTCGACCCGAACGCCATCGCACGGGTGCGGGCCGAGGCCGGCCCGGACGTGCGCGACCCCGACGAGCTCCACGACGTCCTGCTGTCGCTCGTCGCTGCCCGGCCGCGCCCCGAGTGGGCCGAGCACTTCGAGGCCCTGTCGAGCGCGGGCCGGTCGCTCGAAGTGCACGCGAGCGATGTCCTGTGGGCGGCTACCGAACGCCGGTCCGATGTCGAGGCCCTCTTCCCGCTCGCTCGGTTCGTGCCCGACCACCCGCTTCCGCCCGGGATACCAACCGCGGACGCCGACGAGGCGGCGGTCGCCCTCGTCCGGGGCCACCTCGAAGTCTGCGGTCCGGTCACCGTCGATGATCTGGTGGCGGCCACCGGCCTGTCGCCCTCGTCGCTGACCATCGCCCTCGAGGCCCTTCGGGGACGGGGTTTCGCCGTGAGCGGACGGTTCGAGCCGGAGCACGGCGAGCAGTGGTGCGCCCGGCGGCTGCTGGCGCGCATCCACGGGTACACCCGGGAGCGCCGGCGCGCCGAGGTCCGTCCCATCAGCCAGGAGGAGTGGCAGAACTTCCTCCAGACCTGGTGGCACGCCGCTCCCGGGACCCACCGCCATGGGCGGGCCGGGCTGGCGGAGGTCATCGAACAGCTCCAGGGTCACGAGCACGCGGCCGGGGAATGGGAACGGCTCTTCGCCGAGCGGGTCGAGTCGTACCGCCCCGAGTGGCTCGACGACCTATGCCTGTCAGGGGAGGTGGTGTGGGGCCGGCTGTCCGTGCTCGAGCCGGCTGCCGAGGGTGACGAACCCGCGGCCGGGGAGCCGCGCCCTTCGGGCAAGACACCGTCCCGCCGCACGCCGATCACGTTCATGCTTCGCCAGGATCTGCCCTGGCTCCTCCAGGCCCACCGAGGCGCCGTGGCGCCGGCCGAACCCAACGTCGGCTCCGGCAGGGAGGTGCTCGACACCCTGCGCGGCCACGGCGCCCTGTTCCACGCCGACCTCCAGGCAATCACGGGCCGCCTCCCCACCGAAGTCGAGGAAGGCCTGTGGGACGGGGTCGCACGCGGGCTCATAAGCGCGGACGGCTTCAACGCGGTCCGCTCGCTTCTGAACGCCCGCACCCGGTTCGCCCGCCGGCAGCGGCCCTACCCACGTCCGGGCTCCCGCGGCCGGCGCGGCACGTGGCGGCAGGCCGTGGAGGGCCGCTGGACGCTGCTGCCGGGGGCCCAAACGGTCGACGACGCCGAGGAGCTGGCCGAAACCGTTGCGTGGCAGCTCTTGCTGCGATGGGGTGTCGTGTTCCGCGACGTCTATCTCAAGGAACGCCTGGCCGTACCGTGGCGGGACATCCTCTGGGCCCTGCGCCGCCTGGAGGCCCGAGGCCTGATCCGCGGTGGGCGTTTCGTGACCGGCGTGACCGGCGAGCAGTTCGCGGGCGAGGCGACGGTGCCCCTGTTGCGTCCCCGCCGCCAACGCCCCACGCCTACGGCGCGTTCGGGTTGACCCCCGGATCCGGCGCGGGCTGATCGTCGTGTACACCATGCTCGAGGTGGGGCGGCTCGGGGTCGGGTCCGTCGAGCTCGTTGGGCGGGTCCGGAACCTCGCTGTCGGATAGCGGGCGGTCGTGCCCGCCCGGCGAAGGCGAAGAGCCTCCCAGCAGCCGTCGAGCTCCCGGCGCACCGAGTGGAGCCGCTTGTGCTCCGTGTCGGTCAGGCCTCCCTGCTCGCTGGCACGCCAGAGCCGGTGCTCCTCCTCGACGAGTCGCTCGATGCGGTCCATGACGGGCTGTTCGTCCATGTGCCCGAGCTTAGCCCGCGCCTTGTCCGAGGCGGCCGACGGCGCCGACGACCAGCTCCCAGAAGCCCGGGACGTCCAGATCCAGGGCGACCTGGGCGTTCGGCGCATGGCCGAGCACCCCGAAACGGTCGCAGACGGTAGCCCCGCGGGTGTGGGTTCCGCGAAGCTCGACAGCGACGTGGGCGTCCGCGCAGCTCACGAGAGCGGGATCGATCACACGCGCGACGGCCACCGGGTCGTGCAGCGGCGGCGCCGGGAAGCCCCAGATGTCGCGGTAGCGGTCGGCGAAGAAACCGAGCAGCCCGACCACCAGATCGGCCAAGGGCGTCTCGAGCCGGCGCAGCCGGTCCAGGACCGCTTCGGTCACGAGCGCCTGATGGGTGATGTCGAGCCCGCACATCGTGACCGGGAGCCCGCTCGAGAAGACGACGTCCGCGGCCTCGGGGTCGACGAAGATGTTGAACTCGGCCAGCGGCGTGACGTTCCCGAACCCGGTCGAGCCGCCCATCAAGACGACCTCCCGGATATGGGGGATCACGTCGGGGCACGTCCGCAACAGCAGGGCGATGTTGGTGAGCGGCCCGGTGGGCACGAGCGTGATTGGCCTTGGGCTTTCGCGCAGCAGTCGCGCCATGAGCGTGACCGCGTGCTCCGGGGCGAGCTCGATGTCCGGCTGCGGTAGCTCCGCGCCGCCGAGGGCCGAATCGCCGTGGACGTCCACGGCGGTGCGCAGGCCACCGACGAGTGGCCCGCTCGCGCCCGCGGCGATCGGCACGTCGCGGATGCCCGCCATGGTGCAGACGGCTCGCGCGTTGTGGCTCGTCCGCTCCAGCGTCCCGTTGCCGGCAACCGTCGTGATGGCCAGCAGCTCGATCCGCGGATCGGCCGCGGCGAGCAGAATGGCGACCATGTCGTCGTGCCCCGGATCGCAGTCCAGGATCGTGGGGGTGGGCAGCTCTGGGTCGCTCAAGGGTTGGGCGGATTCCATCAGTGTCTGCAGGCCGCGCGCCACCTCGCGCGCGGTCAGGCCCGCCGAGCGCGGGCCTAATCGCGTTGGGAACCAGGGCTGCTTGAAGGCAACGACGTGCCACGGAGCAGCGGCTCCGCGTAGGCACCGACCGCCTCGACTTCGGTTTGGCACCAGATGCATTCAGCGGAGGCGTCGGCCCAGGCCTCAAAGAGCCGCAGGTTCCCTGACAGCTCTTCGACTGTCTCCCTTTCGTGCCCGCCGACCGGCGCCTCGATCTGTTCGCGCACCGCACTCACCCGGTCGAGGCGCCGCGTCATAGCGCTCGCACAGCGAGTCGTGGTAGGCGATGAGTTGATCCAGCTGGTCGAGCGTCATGGCCTCGGGGTCGTCGGGCAGGCCGAGGTCGCGGCGGAACCTGTCGGGGTCCTGGTCACCACCGAGGCTGTGGCGGGTTTTTTTCCAAGCGTCGGCCGCCTGGGCGGCCTCTGCCGGATCGACCCCGCCCAGTAGCCCTAATGGCCCGACTCTTGGGTCTTGCTCGCCACGCACTTGCCGAACGCGTTGCGCTTGTTGTGATTGTTGCCGTACCTCGCGGCGAACCGCTCGGCTCCGATCTCATCCCGTTCCGCGGCGCACTGCTTTGCGGCGTTCTTGAACTCGCGTACTTCTTGTCGGTCCGCGGTGTCCATCACCGCCTTCTGCTCTTTGGCCTTCTTCGAGACGCACTTGCCATAGGCGTTCTTGCCGTTCTTGTTGGTGCCGTAGAACTGCTCGAATGTCTTGTTCTCGTGCGCAGCCGCGAAGCCGGGATCGGATCGCTCGGCTTTGCACTGCTTGGCCGCGTTCTTGTGGGCGGCATCGCTCTCGTTCTCCTCCTCGGCCGCGTTGCGGCGCGTGCAGTGAGCAAAGGACTGGTACCTGACGTTGAAAGCCTCACGGGTGGCGGGGGAGTGCCCACGCTCGGCCTTGCACTGCCGATTCGCCGCGCTCTTCTCGGTTTCGTTCGGCTTGGCGATCGCCGCCGCCGGCAACGCGAGAGCGACAGTCAGACCGATGGCCACCAGTTTCGATTTCATGCCATTGGAACGCATGGCCAGCCGAGAGGTTCGGGAGTTATGGGCGAACCTGGTGCGACCGACTGCGTTTCCATGGTTGATGCATTCGGCGTTGACAGTGCGAGCTGGGGGTAGGAGCCTCGAAGCATGCGCGCTGCGTCAATCCAGGCCGGAACGGCTATCGCCGGGCCAAGCGCCTCCCGGCGGCTGCTCGCCTTGGCCGGAGACGAGCGGCTCGTGGAACAGATCAGGCGCGGGAACGAGGCCGCCTTCGAGGTTGCGTTCGAGCGCCATGGCCCGTCGATCCTCGGCTTTTGCCGGCACATGCTCGGTTCGCCCGACGAGGCCGAGGATGCCGTGCAGCACACCTTCGCCGCGGCCCACCGAGACCTGCTCCGCGAGTCCGGTCCTGAGATCACGCTCAAGCCGTGGCTGTTCACGATCGCGCGCAACCGCTGCGTGTCCATGCTGCGCGGGCGTCGCGAGCAGCCGCTCGACGACACCGAGGTACAAACGGCCGGGCTGGCCGAACAAGTCGAGCAGCGGGCCGAGCTCCGCCAACTGCTCGCCGACTTGGGCGAGCTGCCCGACGAGCAGCGCGCGGCGCTGCTGCTTGCCGAGATCAGCGGCCTGTCCCACAGCGAGGTCGCCAGGGTGCTGGGCTGCGGGGTGCCGCGGGTGAAGGCGCTCGTGTTTCGCGCGCGGAGCGGCTTGATACAGCGGCGAGAAGCGCGCGAGACGCCCTGCGAGAGCATTCAGGAGCAGCTCGCCACGCTTCGGGGAGGGTCGCTGCGGCGCACGGAGCTTCGCCTGCACCTCCGTGCATGCGCGGCCTGTCGCGTCTACCGGGACCAGGTCAGGCGACAGCGTCAACTGCTGGCGGCGGCGCTGCCCGTGGCGCCAAACCTCGCGTTGAAGTCGAGTGTGCTGGCCGCGGTTGGAGTGGGCGGAGGGTCGGCCGGAGGCGGCATCGCCGCGGGGCTCACATCGTTCGCAGGAGCGCTCACGGGCGCGACCGGGAGCGGGGTACTCGCAAAGGTCGCGATCGTCGGCGTTTTGGCCGGCGGAGGCGCGGTGGCCGGTGAGGCGGTGCTGGATTCGCGCCACAACCCCCAGTCAGCGCCCACGGCCGCCCCCGAGCGGCCGCCCGAGGCGGCCGCCGTGGGTGGGTCGGTGGAGGGCCACAGAGCCGCCACTGGAGCGCTTCTGCCCGTCCGGACACGGGAGCCGAGCTCGGGCCGGAAGCAACACGCGCAAGCGGTCCCCAAGGAGAATCAGCACATCCGACCGCGCGGGCCCGAGCGCGCGACGAACACGGGGCTGCCCCCCGGGCAAGCCAAGCAGAGCAGAGGCCGCGCACTCGCGTTCGGACAGCAAGCCGGGAAGTCCCAGGCGAGCAGAGGAAAGGCCCGCGGGCCGGTCGACGCGCCACCCGCGAGCACACCGGTCAGGCGCGGGCCGCCCGAGCCTAAGCCGAAGACGAAGCCGGAGCCGTCCCCCAGGGCGCCGCACTCGCCGCAAGCGAAGCCAACCCCGAAGGTCAAGCCCGACGCGGCCGCCCAGGGGCCGCCCGCCGACACTCCGGCGCCCAAGACACACCCGCCGGACATCACGCCACACGGGAAACCCAAGCCGTAGACAGGCCATCGGCGCAGTCACACAGGACGGTGCTCGGCGTCGCTCTGCAGGCGATTCTCGCGTACCAGTACGCGCGGACTGTCGAGTACCAGGCCTCGCCGTCGCAGTCCGCTGAGGCGCGGCTCATCGTCGGCGAGCCTGACCAGACTGGCGTAGCCAGGGCGACGCCCGATCACGAGCTCATGGCCCTCGACCGCCGCCCGCCGGCCGTCGAGCTCGTAACGAACCCCGCCATACCCCGGCTCGACATCGAGGGTGAGGCGGCTGGCCGGGCCAGCAACGAGCGGCGGGATCGAACCACCGTGCGAGGCCAGCGGCGTCACCGTGATGCCCTCGACGCCCGCCGCCAGCAGTGGCCCGCCCGCGGCCATCGTGTAGGCGCTCGAGCCGAGCGCGGTGGCCACCACCAGGCCGTCGCCGGCCAAGCGCGCGTACAAGACGTCGTCGAGGTGGATCGCCGCGAGCACCTGACCCGGCCCGTCGCGGATGACCACGAGGTCGTTGATCGCAATGCCGCCGCCTCCGGGCCAGCTGATCTCGAGGGCGGGGACCAAGACGGGCGTCCAGCGACCGTCCGCCACCTGCTCGAGCGCCCAGTCCGCGTCGGTGGCCTTGACCGCGGTGAGAGCGCCGACGCTTCCGCAGGCGATGCCCATCACGGGCCGTGACACCGCGGCCCCGGCGTGAAGCGCCAGGAGCGTGGTGCCGTCTCCGCCCAGTGCCAGCAGCAGGTCGCAGTCGCTCGCATCGACCGGCTCGGCCAGTCGCCTCGACTGGCCCTCCGTGGGCACCTGACCCACTGCCACTCCGTGCTTCAGGGACCAGCTTGCGATTTCCTCCAACACCTGCGCCACGTCTCGGGTCGGGTGGGCCACCAGGCCGACTTGGCGCAAGGTCTGCTCGTTCACGGCGGCATCCTCCCCCACCACGGCGATCGATGGCCCTGCGCCGTGTGCCCGGCCGAGAGGTGGCCAACGAGGGTGCGCGATGATTCAGGCATGGACCTGGATGCATTCATCGGCGAGTGGACTATCGAGGCCGGCTTCGAGGGCGCGCCCGCCGGGACCGTTGAGTTCGAGTGGATGCCCGGCGGCAAGTTCGTCGTCCAGCGCTGGGAGGTGCCGGTCCCGGAGGCTCCCGACGGTCTGGCGATCATCGGCTTCGACGAGGGGCGCCAGACCTACCTCCAGCACTACTTCGACTCGCGCGGCGTCGCGCGCGTGTACGAGATGGGCCTCGAGGACAACGTGTGGACTCTGTCGCGGACCGAGCCGGACTTCTCGCCCCTCGACTTCTCGCAACGCTACCTCGGCACGTTCAGCGACGACGGTCGCACGATCGAGGGCGCCTGGGAGATCTGCCACGACGGAACGACCTGGGAGAAGGACTTCGACCTCAACTACCGCAGGCGGTAAGCCACGTCGGTGACGGGCCCGCCTGCCCGGGTTAGTATCGACGCATCAAAGCGCGGGCACCCTCGCCGGCGTGAAGAGGAGGCCATGTGAGCGATGTGATCGCGATTGCATATCCCGATCAGGCTGCGGTCGAGCGGGCTGAGGAAGGTTTGCGCAAGGGTGTGGCGGACGGCCTGATACAGGTCGAGGACGTTGTCGTCATCATCCGTGATCAGGAGGGCACGGTCGAGGTCCGGCAGGGTAGTACCGGGGTCGGTGTGGCCGCCGTCGGGGGTGCGATGTGGGGCGGCCTGATTGGTTTGGTCTTTCTCGCGCCGCTCCTCGGCGTGGCCGTCGGCGCGGTCGCGGGTGGCGCGATGTGGAGCAGCATGTTCGGAGACGCCTCCGTTGCCCAGAACTTCGTAAACGAACTAGGCGAAAACCTGACGCCCGGGAGCGCGGCGCTGATTGTGCTTGTACGCGAGATGGACCCTCAGAAGATATTGCCGAGCATCCAAGAGCACGGGCACGTCATCCAGACGTCGTTGAACGCAGCGGTCGAGGCACAACTCGATGCCGCGCTGGCCGGCGCCGGGACGGAGCGATCGACCGGCGGTCAGTAGAGGCTTGCGTATCAAGCCCTCATCGCCTCGGGGCTTCCCGATCACGCTGCCGACGTAGCCCGGTGCGCGTGGCAAGGATGATCAGCCGCACGAGTCCGGCGATCAAGGCGAGGTCAACCAGCATCTGGGCGGTCACGAGAAGCCGCGCCGCGTCCGACCTGGCAGCGATGTCGCCAAAGCCGACGGTGCTGATCGTGGACACCGTGTAGTACAGAGCACCGATGCGGTTGAGATGCTCGGAGAAGCTCGTGGCGTCCGCGCGTGAGACCGACAGGTAGGTGAACGCGAATACGACGACGAGCAACGGAAGCGCCAAGGCGACGACCTCAACTGCGCGCAGAACGGGATGCTGAGCCTGCACGATCGTTCGGATCTGCCACCCGACGAGACCCACGAATACGACAAGTCCCGCGAGCATCCCCACGAGTGCCCCGACTCCCGAAGTTCCGGGCACGGGCACGCATGCGTAGAGGACCAGCAGTCCCCCCGTCGCCCCGAGGATGCGGATGGCAGACCGCGCGATCATGCGCCGCCGGTGGCGAGCGTCGCCGGGTAGGACCGCGCCGAGGTCGTTCACTTGGAAGTGTTCACTCACTTCGATGCGCGCTTGGGCCATGCAACGCTATCTGCGCGTATGGACGGCTCCCATGCCAGGACCTCACTGCCGTCGCGGATCGTTCCCCGACGGCCTCTGGTCACACGAGCGCCGTCTCGGCGGTGTCCGATGGGGCGGGGTCGGGCCGCCGCATCATGCGAAAGCCGTTGAGCAGCCCGAGCAGACCGGCGAGGATCGGCACGAGCAGCGCGACCTGGAGGGCCAGCGGGCGTGCGTCGGTGTTGATGCGGATGATCTCGCTCCGGATTTCCGCCGGCTGATCGGCGAGTTGCTTCTGGAGCTGGGTGTTGCTCAACACCTCTGCGTCGTCTTCGAGCGCCTGGGCGACCTGCTCCTGGGCGGCGGGTGGCAGCACCGTGCTGTCGTGAGCCATTTGGGTGAACGCGATCGAGAGCGTTGCGAGCATGATGCCCCCGGCGAACGCGAGCCCGAACGACAGCCCGAAGGAGCCGGCGGCGGAGTTCACGCCGGCGGCCTCGCTGACGCGCTCGTCGGAGATCGGCGAGAGGGTGTAGTTGTTTAGCTGGGACACCAGCAGGCCCAGTCCGGACCCGGCGATCATCAGCGGGATGACGAGCGCCCAGCCGGAGTGCGCACGCGGGACGATCGGGATGAGCAGCAGCATGCCAACGGTCAGTAGCGCAGATCCGCCGCGGATGATGCTCGCGGGCCGTCGCCTGCCTGCTCTCTTGCCGGCGACGAGCGCCATCCCGAACATCGTCAGTGACAGCGGCGCGAGCGTCAGGCCGGTCTGCAGGGCGTTGTACTCCAGGACCATCTGCAGGTAGATCGGCAGGGCGATCATCGCCCCTCCGAGCGCGATGTTCTGCAGCATCTGCGAGGAGATGCCCAGGCGGAACAGGTCGAGCTTGAAGAGGTCGGGATCGAGCAGCGTCGGCTTGCCGTCCCGCTTGCGCCGGATGAGCCATCGGGCGAGCGACCCGAGCGCGACCAGGCCGATCGCGATCAGGACGCCGACGAATTCGCCGCCCTCCTGCCAGACGAGGATGCCGATGACCACCCCGCCCATGCCGACGGCCGACAGCAGCGCGCCGACGCCGTCAACGACGCGCGGGCCGGTGTAGGGCACGTCCTTGATGCGCCCCAGGCCGCTGAGGACGATCATGATCACGACGACCTCCAGTAGGAAGCCGACGCGCCACGACAAGACCGTGGTCAGAAAGCCGCCGACCAGCGGCCCGACGGCGGCGGCGATCGCCGCCGCGGCGCCCACCAGGGCGTAGGCCTTCTTCTGCGCTCCACCTTGGAAGTTGCCGTGGATCAGCGACTGCATCGCCGGCAGCAGCAGTGACGCGCCCAAGCCGCCGATGATGGCCCAGAACAACACGATCGCCGTCAGGCCTTGAGAGAACGCCATCGCAAGGGCGCCCAGCGCGTATCCGAGCAGACCGATCACGAACGCCCGCTTCCGCCCGACGAGGTCGCCGACCTTGCTCCCGATCAGGATGAAGGCCGCCGACACCAAGGCCTCGAGCGCGATGGCGCCCTGCACGCCGCTGACAGTCGTGTCGAGGTCCTCGACGACACTCGCGATCGACACGTTCATCAGCGATGTGTCGACGACGAGCACGAACATCGCCATCGCCAGCAGCACGGCCAGGCGCCGGGTGCCCGCCGCCCACTCCGGCACCCCGGTGGCGGGGGCGCCGCTCAGCGCCGACGATCCGCCACCGTCGTCGACGCCTGAATCGCCCGGGGTCATCCCCCCTGCATCAGTCCGGATCGGCGGCGAGCCAGGACTTCGCTTCTGCGAGATCGCGGACCCGGAAGCCCTTCGCCTTGCCCGGCAGCAGGAAGGACAGGGCGCGGAGCGCCGGGCGCACCCAGTCCTCGTCGCTGACCACGGCGACGCGATCGAAGGACGTGGCGTGGCGAGCGCGGAATCCCGTGTCGGCCTTCACGGCATCCCCCTCGACCTCGCGCGTCCCCGGGCCAAGCACGTAGAGCAGCCGCACCTGGCGCCCTTCGGCGATCTCCTGGCGAAGTACCGGCTCGACGGTGTCCTCCCAGTCATCGTCTTCGACCTCACCGACCGCCTCGAACCCAAACGTCCCAGCGGGCATGTCTCTCATCTGGCGCAACATGGGTCTCCATTCGTCGTGCGACGCCCGACTCGCGCACAGGCACGTCGCTGATCGTCACGTCCTAATGCTGCACCCTAACCCCCTCCCCGCATCCCTCCGATGGGGTGATCTTCGGCGGGGATCGACGCCTTCCCGCCCTTGCGAACCGTGTCGGCGATCGCCACCGCGACGAGCACCGCAGTCGACGCCGCGATCCCGACGATCAGCGTGAGCGGGGCGGTGGCGACGGCGAGGACCGCCAGGGCAGCCAATCCCAGAAGCCGCGAGCGCGGTACGTGCGCGAGCACGTCGCGCAGGAAGAGGACCTGGGCGAGCAGGAACAGCGCCGGCCCCCCGAAGGTGAGGATCGTGAAGCCGAGCGTCGGCTCGTAGTCGGGGTGGGCGATCGCGAGCTCGTCGCCGACGGCGATTCCGATCAGCCCGATCACGATCAAGGTCAGCGTCCACGTGCCCTCCCACCCGACGGCGCCGGCGTCGTCGGCGGTCTCGACCGCCTCGACTCCGATCTCCTCGATGCGCTGGAAGTAGCACCACCACAGCGCGACGGTCCCCGTGAAGGCGATCACCAGCGCGAGCAGGCGCTCGAGCTCGAACGGCTGGTCGGTGAACGCGCTGCCCGTCACCAGCACGGTCTCGCCCAGCGCGATGATGAAGAACAGCCGGAAGCGCTCGATCAGATGCCCGCCCGCGATCTCGGTGTGTCCGAGATCGATGCGTCTGCCACGCCCGGGGAGCCAGTGCAGGACCGACACGCCGGCGTAGGTCGCCGCCGCCGCGAGCCCCCAGAGGGCCAGGCGCGCGTCGCCGTCGGCGATCGCGCCGGCCACCCATAGGCCGCCGGTGAGCAGCTCCCAGACGAAGTCGTTGACGAAGTGCTCCCCGAGCGCTCGGCCTCGCAGGGCCACCATGAGGAACGCGGCGCGGCCGATCTGAAGGAGCAGGTAGCCGGTGACGAACAGCCATGCGCGGTCGCCGAACGCGTCGCCGATCGCGACGGACATGAGCAGGCTGGCGAGCATCAGCCCGACGAGCAGGGCCCGCACCGGCGGCCGGTCCGGTTCGAGCCAGTTCGCTCCCCACGCGGTCATGTACCAGGCGTAGAGGACCGCCAGCGTCAGGATCACCGTCTCGGCGCCCGTCCGCAGATCGACGTGCTCGAGCAGGTGATGCGAGAGCTGCCCGATCGCGAAGACGTAGACGAGGTCGAAGAACAGCTCGAGTGGGGTCACGACGCGCTCCGCGCCGGGCTCCCGCGAGACAGCGATCCTCATCGCGGCGATCCTATGCGCTGCTGAACTCGCAGCCTGGGCGAGGGCACTTTGGACCGCTCGCTCCGACTACGGTTGGAGGGATGCGGATCTGCGTGATGATCGAGGGGCAGGAGGGTGTCACCTGGGAGGACTGGCTGGCGCTCGCGCGGGCGGTCGAGGAACTCGGGTTCGACGCGCTGTTTCGCTCGGACCACTACGGGCCGGTTGTGGCCGAGGAGGAGCGCGGCTCGCTCGATGCCTGGGCGACGCTCGCCGCTCTGGCGGCCGTCACGTCCCGCATCCGGCTCGGGACGCTCGTATCGCCGGCCACGTTCAGGCACCCGTCCGTGCTCGCGAAGAACGCGGTCACCGTCGACCACATCTCGGGTGGCCGTGTCGAGGTCGGGCTCGGCGCCGGCTGGAACGAGGCGGAGCACGCACGCTACGGCTTTCCATTCCCGCCCCTCGGCGAGCGCATGGATGTGTTCGCCGAGCAGCTCGAGGTCATCCACCGGCAGTGGGCGGCCGAGCCGTTCTCGTTCGAGGGTGAGCACTACCGCCTCACGGACTCGGATCCGCGGCCGAAGCCGGTTCAGAGGCCTCACCCGAACCTGATCGTGGGCGGCCGCGGCCGCCCGCGGAGCGTCGCGCTCGCGGCCCGCTGGGCCGACGAATACAACACGCTCACGACGGCGCCGGAGGAGTGCCGCTCGCTCCGGGAACGGATCGCCGAGGCGTGCGCGCGCGAGGGGCGCGAGCCGCTGACGCTCTCCGTGATGACCGCCATCCCCGACGGCAAGCCCGACCACGTTGTACGACAGCTCACCGCGCTCGCGGATTCCGGCGTGGAGCGGCTGATGCTCCAACACCTCGACCACCGCGATCTCGACGCGCTACGGGTGGTCGCCGAGGAGGTCGCGCCGCGCCTCCCTGCTCCGGCGCGCTAGCGAGCGTCGCGGAGAGGACCACTCAAGCCACCACCTGTCAGCGAAGGGGTCGGAGGCGGCAGCGGCCCCAGCAGACGCATGCTACGTGAGGCGTGTTCGAAGAGCCAGGGCGCACATCTGGTCTTAGGCCTGGGCCACGGCAACCCCATCCCGCGGCAACCCCATCCCGCCTGCCGGCGCGGTAGTTGTCAGCGCAGCTCGCTGATGCCTTTTGCTCACCGTCATCCACGGATGAACGGTGGATCCGGGCTGAGCGGACGCGTGTTGAGGATGTCGCCGGCCGTCGCCCAGCCGCGGCGCGCGGTCTGCACCGAGAGCTCCATGTTCGCGAGGCCGGCCACCGAATGGGCGTCTGTCGAGCAGACGATCCGCACCCCGGCGCGGATCGCCTCGCGCACGTGCTCGCCGCTGAGGTCCAGGCGGGGGGCGAGGCCGTTGACTTCCAGGGCGACGCCGGTCTCCAGCGCGACCTCGTACACGCGTTCGAGATCCACGGCGTTCTCAGGGCGGCGGTTGATCAGCCGGCCGGTGGGATGGCTGAGGCAACGCACGTGGGGGTTGCGAAGCGCCTCCTCGACGCGCTTGGTCATCTCCCGCCGCGGCATCCGCTGGCCGCCGTGGACGCTCGCCTGTACCCAGTCGAGCTCCGCGAGCACGTCGTCGGGAAGGTCGAGCCGGCCGTCGGCGAGGATGTCGCACTCGATGCCGCGCAGCACCCGGAAGGGAGCGAGCTGCCCGTTGGCGGCCGCGATCTCGTCGGCCTGTCGGCGGACGTCGTCGGCGGTGAGCCCGCGCACGGCGCCGACCGCTGGAGTGTGATCGCAGATCGCCATGTAGTCATGGCCGCGCTCGTGCGCCGCCCGACCCATCTCCTCGACGGTGGCGCGCCCGTCTGACCACGTCGTGTGGCAGTGAAGGTCGCCACAGATGTCGCTCAGCTCGACGAGCGCCGGCGGCGTGCCGCGGAACGGGTCCTCACGCAGCTCGGGCGGGCACCAGGGGATTCCGAGCGCGCGGTAGACCGCCTGCTCGTCAGCCGCCGCCGGAAGCGGCTCGAGCGCGCCGACGTAGGCCGGCGCGCCGGTCGCCCGTACCAGCGCGGTGCCGAAGCGCCCGGGCTCTGTGACCAGGAGCTCCACGGGCACGCCCTCGACCGTCAGCCCGACTGCGCGGCGCTCCTCCCGCTCGATCAGCGCGACGATCTGCGGCAGCTCGGCGAAACGCGCGAGGACCGCGGAAGGGTCCGTCGCCGCGCAGACGACGCTCAGCGCCTCGCAGGCGTCGCGCCAGCGCCGCGGGTCACCCGCCACCTCCCCGCCGAGCGCGCGCGAGATGCCGTTCAGCAGCTCACGGGCCTGCGTGAGCATGAGGCCCCGCCGCGGCGGGAGCTCGGTCTCGTGCGCGAGCGCCTCGAGCACCTGTGCCTCCGTCTTCGGGCCGATGCCGCGCACCGAGCGCAGCCGTCCCGCCGCCGCCGCGTCGCGGAACTCGTCCGGCGTGCGCACATCGAGCGCCCGCGCGATCTCAACCGAGCGGCGCGCCCCAAGGCCGAGATAGCGACCGAGGCCGACGAGTCCGGGCGCGAGCTCCCGCTCGAGCTCGGCCAGCTCCGCGATCTCCCCGGTCTCGACCAACTCGCGCAGTCGGGCCTCGATCCCACCGCCGATCCCGCGCAGCTGCCGCACCCGGCCCGTGCGCACGAGGTCCGCCACCGGCATCGGCGCACCGCGGATCGTTTCTGCGGCCCGCCGGTACGCGCGGGCGCCGTACGGGTTCGCCTCGGCGAGCTCGAGCAGCGAGGCGAACGCCTCCAGACGGTCGGCGATCTGGGCGTTGTCCACGGACGAGAGTGTTCACGGTCGCCGGCACGGCCGGTACTGCCGCACGCCACCGACTCGCGTCACCCGCGATCCCGGCACCCGGTCCGCCCGGTGGCGAAGCCCCGGCGGGTTCAGACTCACGTCTCGATGGCTGGAAGCACGGCTGTCGCTGCGAGCTCGATCTGTTGCGGCTCGTCGCCGACCGGCCAGAGGTGCACGCGTTCACATCCGGCTTTGGCGTAGCGTGAGAGCAGCTCTGCGCACTTCTCCGCTGGTCCGATGCAGACCTGGTCGCGCAGGACATCTGGATCACGGTTGAGCAGCGGGGCCAGGACCTCTCGCAGGACGCGGTCCGAGTCACGGGCGTCCGCGGTGACCCAGGTCCACATCGTGACCAGCGCGTTGGGGAACCGATCGGGATCCTTGCCGCGGGCGCAGAGCTCCTCCGAGAGCGACTCCTTTGCGGCAGTGAAGCCCTCGGGGGTTGTGTTGTAAGCGGATGCGAGCCATCCGTCGCCGAGGCGCGCGACGCGCCGAAGACCGGCCTTCGAGCCCCAGCTCCCGATCCAGAGCGGGACTCCCCCGCTTCGACGTGGAGCGGGCGCCAGCCGCGCGTCCGGCAGGGGGTAGTGGCTAGGGGTCTCGGGTGGCGGGTCGTCTCGCAGGAGCGCTCGGAGGATGGCGGTGGCTTCGTCGAACCGTTTCCAGCGCTCCTCGTAGGGCACGCCGACCGCGTGGTAGTCACGCTCCGACGAGCCGGGGCCGACTCCCGCGATAACTCGGCCGCCGGACAGCAGATCCAGTGCAGCGAGCGTCTTGGCCAGAGGCACGGGGCCGCGAAGCGCGACCAGCGACACCGTTGTCGCCAGCTCCATGCCGCCGGTTCGGTCGACCACGGCGGCCAGGGCGGTCGGGCCGTCGAGCCACGGCCTCTGAAACACGAAGTGATCATTCGCGGATACCGCGGCAAGGCCGCACTCCCGCGCGGCGTCGACGGCGCGCGTGAGTCGAACGAGCGACTGCCCCTCGTCGCCGAACTCCATGAGCGGCAAATGAACGGCGAGCTCCAAACCGGGGCGATCCTCTCATAGCGCAACCCACCTGGACGGCTCCGCGGGGGGATAAGGTCAACCGTCCGACCCACACGAGGAGGCCCACATGCCCTACATCGAAGGCTTCGTCGCGGCCGTGCCGACCGCCAACCGTGACGTCTACATCGAGAACGCCAAGCAGGGCGCCGAGTACTTCAAGAACCTGGGCGCCACCCGCGTGACCGAGTGTTGGGGAGACGACGTGCCGCGGGGCGAGGTGACCGACTTCTTCCGGGCCACGCAGGCGAAGGACGACGAGACGGTCATCTTCAGCTGGGTCGAGTATCCGGACAAGGCGACCCGCGACGCGGCGAACGAGAAGATGAGCGCCGACCCCGAGATGATGGCTATGGAGATGCCCTTCGACGGCCAGCGGATGTTCTGGGGCGGCTTCGAGCCAGTGGTGAACGAGTAGGTTCGAATCCTGACGGGCTACGTTCAGAAGCCCGCTGGAAGGGCGCGCCTTCTCGCCTCACCCTGTGCAGGCAGAGTGCCCGTACGCGGTTCGGCAGGTGGGACGGGCTGCGTCAAGGGAACGCTGACCGAGGAGGGAAGTCACGCACGGTCCGGGCGGGCCGAAGCGGCACCGCGTCGGAGTGCCGCCCAGCGCGCGGGAGTGACTCCGTAGGTCCGTTTGAACTGACGGGTCATGTGGCTCTGGTCGGCGAACCCGGCGTCCGCGGCGGCGCGGGCGAGCGTGTGTCCTTCGGTGATGGCGGTGCGGACGAGGGCGAGCCGGCGTTGTGTTCGGTAGCGGTCGGGGCTGGTCCCGTATGCGCGACGGAAGTGGCGCGCGATGGTGTAGCGGTCGATTCCAGCGATCCTCTCGAGCGTCGCCGCGGTCGTGTGTTCATGCGCTCGAACCGCGAGGTAATCACGCACGTCGGCAACCCCCGCGAGGTTGATCGTCTCACCAGTCCGAGCACGAGAGCCGCCCAGGGTCACGAGGCAGTCTGCGACCGCGGTGGCGAGCTCCAGGCGGGACAGATCGTTGATGGGCTCGTCGATGTCGGTGAGCAGCGCGGCGAGCGGCCGGACGGCGCGCGACGGTTTCTGCACGGGGTCAGCGACGAAGGGCAACGGTCGCTCGCCGAGCGCCGCGCGTAGAAGTTCGGGCGCGAGGTAGAGAATGCGGTAGCCGAACCCCTCGTCGGTGCCCCCGGCGCCATCGTGCGTCTCGTCCGGGTGTAGGACGTGTAGCTGGCCAGGCAGGCAGGTGCGACGCGAGCCGCGGTAGGCGAAGGTCTGGACACCGAACGTCGTCACTCCGAGCGCGTAGACGTCGTGGCGGTGCGGCTCGAACGCGCAACCGTAAAGGCGGACCTCGGCGCGCTCGATACCGGGCGCTGGCGGTCCGAAGCGCATCGAGCTCGCGCGGCTGACGCACGATCGTTCAAGACCCTCGAGGCCAACGCGGGTTGGCTCTGGGCGCATGCATCAACGCTACACCGCCAACGGCTCAGCAACGTAGGCAGAGGTGACGGTGAGCTGGGAAGCGGTAGGGCCGCTGCTGCTGACGTCGCTGGCGATCATGGGCAGCCCAGGCCCAACAACGATCAGCCTCGTCGCGGCAGCGTCAGCGTTCGGGATACGCCCAGTCCTGCCCTATCTCGCCGGCGTGATCCTCGGCACGATAGTCGTGCTCGTCGCGGTCGCTGCCGGGATCACCGCCGCGCTGCTAGCCGTGCCAGCGATCGCCTCGGCTCTGATCGCGATCTCGGCGGCCTACATCGTCTGGCTCGCCTACCATGTCGCTACGGCTCCTCCGCTGGCCGAACAAACCCCGACCGCGGCCGCCCCGACATGCGCCGGCGGAGCCCTTCTTGGTGTCGCCAATCCCAAGTCGTGGGTTGCCATCGCCGCGGTGTTCGCCAGCTCCACTCTCACCGACGACGCGACCGTGGACGCCATCGCCAAGATCACCGTCCTGAGCGCCATGATCGCGTTCATCCACATCGCCTGGCTCTGCGCCGGCATACCACTGGCCCCGCTGCTACAGAACCCGCGCCTGGCCCGCATCATCAACGTGACCCTGGCCGCTGCTCTCGTCGGGGCCACCGCGCTTGCGGTCTTCGGCTAAGGACTACGGCTACGCGAACTGCGGACCGACCGTCGCGACGCTGCGGCTCATGCGGTGCGGCCGGCCCGCTGCACGATCCCCTGCGGGACAGGGATGCCACCGCGTGAGGCGGTCGCGTGCGAATGTCGGTCGCCAGCACCGCTACCTGCCGTTGCGGTCGCGGTGCTTGCACCCCGGCCAGCAGCAGGGCCGGCGCTGGCCTTCCTCTAGCTCCTCCTGGGTCCGGCGAACGCGGCGTTCTCTGGTCGTCTCCTGCTTGGCATCCTCGACCCAGCAGATGAACTCGTTGCGCGCCAGGGGCGTGATGTCCTTCCAGGCATCGAGTGCCGTGGTGTTGGCGATCAGCGCATTGCGCAGGTCTGCGGGTAGCTTGTGCACCACCCCACCGGGCACTCGCTGGCTGCTCACAGGGCAACGGTAGCTCAGCACCGGAAAGCAGAAGAGGCAGCGTGCCGCCACGCGGTTCCGCTTACGGACACGGGGTCTAGGAGGAGTGGGCCGCGGCCGACCGGGGGAGGCTCTGTCCGGAGGAGGTGACCGCCGACGAGGTCACCGACGTGGCGGCCTCGGCGAGGGCCGCCAAGAGGGCGGCGGTGGCGGGCGGGTCGGGCGGCTCGCCGTAGGTGGCGGCGTAGATGTGGCGCTGCGAGCGGGGCAGCTCGGTCGCGACGACGCCCTCGATGTGATGGGCGCGCAGCGACAGACCCGTCTGGGTCGCCACCCCGAGCCCGGCGGCCACCAGCGCCTGCATCACGACCATGTCGTCGGAGCTGTAGCCGATCCGCGGCTCGAACCCGGCGTCGGCGCACACCGACAGCAGGTGGCTGGCGCAGCGCTCGCAGCCGGCGATCCAGGTTGCGTCGCGCAGGCCGGCCAGCCCGCGCTCGCGCCGCGACGACAGCACGTACACCGGGTCGTCGAGCAGGTGGTGCAGGCGGAGCCCGGACGGCTCGGGCTCGGTCTCCTCGTAGCGGAAGATGATCGCGACCTCCACCTTGCCGGTCCGAAGCAGCTCGATCGCTTCGGGCGGATGCGTGTCGGTCAGGCTGATCTGCAGGCCAGGGTGCCTCTCGGCGAGCGTGGCCGCCGCCTGTGGCACTAGCGACCCGATCGCGGAGGCGAAGGCGGCCAGGCGCACCCGTCCGGCGGTCAGCCCCACGTGGGCGGAGAGCTCCGCGCCGGCCGCGTCGATGCGCCCGAGGATCTCGGTCGCGCGGTCGGCCAGCAGCTGCCCGGCAGGGGTCACCCGGATGCCGCGCCCGACCCGCTGCAGCAGCTGCGCGCCGGTCTCGGCCTCGAGCCGCCCGAGGTGGTGGGTCACCGACGGCTGGGAGTAGTTGAGCTCCTTCGCGGCCGCCGTTACCGATCCGTTGCGCGCGACGGCCTCGATGACGCGCAGCCGGGTGACGTCGAGCATGCATCAACTCTATCTATGGATAAGCCCGAAAGTTGGCATTGGACGTATGGGACGCCAACCAGCAGGCTCTGGAGCCATGACCACGACACAGACACCTCCAGCCACAGAACTGGCCACGCTGGTCGACGGTGTCCGGACCGCCGTCGCCGCGCACGCGGGGTGGTCCGAGACCGCGCAGCTCGTCGCCGAGCAGCTCCGCTGTCACCTGCCGACGCCGGACCTGCTGACCGACGAGGAGCGCGCCGGCTCGCCGGACGGCTACCGAGGCCACACCCTGCACGTCGAGCCCGACGGGTCGTTCTCGATCGTCGCCCTGGTGTGGCTGCCCGGCCAGCTGACGCGCATCCACGACCACGTAACGTGGTGTGCGTTCGGCGTCATCCAGGGGGTCGAGCACGAGGAGCTGTTCGACGCCGACCTGAACCTGGTCGGCCGCAACGAGAACCACGTCGGCGACGTCAGCGGTTTCGCGCCGCCCGGCGACATCCACCGCGTGCGCAACACCAGCGAGACGACGGCGATCTCCATCCACATCTACGGCACCGACATCACCCGCATCGGCTCCAGCGCCCGCCGCTACTACTGAACCAACACCCCCCAAGTACAAAGGAGCAGCAGCCATGTCACTCGCCTACGTCCACTTCTTCTCGATCTCACTCGACGGCTTCGGCACCGGCGAGGGTCAGAGCAAGGACGCACATTTCGGTCACGCCGGGGAGAGGCTGCACACGTGGATGTTCGCCACCCGGTCGTGGCAGCCCGGCGGTAGCGGCGGCGTCGACGACGTCTTCGTCCAGCGGCACGATCGGGGGATCGGTGCCGAGATCATGGGGGCCGGGAAGTTCGGCCACCCCGGATGGGAGGAGGACCCTAAGTGGAAGGGCGCGTGGGGTCCCAACCCGCCGTTCCACACACCGGTCTTCGTCCTCACCCATCACACGCGCCCGCCGATCGAGATGGAGGGCGGCACGACGTTCCACTTCCTCGACGCGTCGCCTGCCGAGGCGCTCGAGACGGCCCGCGCGGCCGCGGACGGCAAGGACGTACGCATCGGCGGAGGTCCCACCGTGATCCGCGACTTCCTTGCTGCCCGGCTCGTCGACCACATGCACGTCGTGGTGGTCCCGATTCTGCTCGGCCGGGGCGTGCGGCTCTGGGACGGACTGGAGGGCCTCGAGAAGGACTACGAGGTCGAGGCCACCTCCTCGCCCAGCGGAGTCACGCACGTGACGTTCACCCGTGCGGGTGTCTGAACCGCCTCGACCGAGAACCCAGGGCGCGGCCGCGTGGCTAGCTCCTCCCGACCCTCGGAAGGTCCCGTACACGGTGTGCGGGACCTTCCGAACCCACATATCCTGGGCGAACTACTGCCGGGCGGATCGATCCTCTGGGCTTGTGCACCGGGCGCTAGTCAGCCCACCAGCCGCGCTGACCCTCCACGTCGTCGCGCGGGTTCTCGCCGAGATCGGGCGCACCGAAGACGAGGATCTCGAGGCCCTCGGGCCCGCCCTCGTAACCTCGCCACGTACCGGGCGGGACGCGCACCACGTCCCACTCCTTGACCTCGACGATCTCGTCGTCGAGCTTCATCCGCCCGCTCCCGCGCACGACCACGTACACCTCCTCCTGCTCCTTGTGCGTGTGGCCGTACGGAAAGCGATAGCCGGGCGGGACGCGCTGGTAGCCCAGGCCGGATCGCTCGAGCCCGAGCGCCTTGCTTGCATGGCGGAACTCCAGGTCCGGGGCGCCGTCGAAGTTGGACCCGAGATCCTCCAGATCCTCCTTGAAGTTCCTGAGCGTGAACGGCACGGCCGCGATCCTACCCTTCACTTTCCGCCCCGCCGGGCCCCGCTGGGTCTCTGTGGAGCGCGCCCGTCAGGATTCGAACCTGTGACCTTCGGTTCCGTAGGTCGGCGCTCATTGGCCCAGATCCCGCTTGGCGAGCGGGATGGCCCACGTGACGTCACTCCAAGATCACTTTTTTCGCGGTGCCAGAGCCCTTGCTCATGGCTCGGCACCGACCTCACCATGGTGAGACTTGGCTCAGACGGAGCCATGCGGCGCGCCGAGCTGCGCTAGCGCTTCACGCGAAACCGGAAGTCACCCGTGTCCGGAGCGGCCGGAAGGGAGCCATGCGATCCTGGCTCGCGTGAGCGAAGTTCAACCTGTCGGTCGGCTGATCATCGTCAGTGGGCCCCCTGGAGCGGGCAAGACGACCCTGGCCCGCCAACTCGAGCGGGACTGCCCCGGACTCCGTCTTTGTCCTGACGAGTGGATGGCCCACCTCGCGATAGACATCTACGACGGCCCAGCTCGGGAGCGCATTGAGCAGCTTCAGTGGGCGCTGGCACAGCACATTCTTGTGCTGGGAGCCACCGTCATCGTCGAGTGGGGCACTTGGGCGCGCTCGGAGCGCGACGCGCTGCGCGAGCGGGCGCGCGAGCTCGGTGCGGCCGTTGAGCTCCGGTTCCTGGACGCGCCGCTGGCGGCCTTGTGGGCCCGCGTCCGACACCGGGACATGGAGCGTAGGCTCGGCCATCGAGCGTTCACGCTCGCCGACCTCGAGGAAAGCATGAAGTTCCTAGAACGGCCGGACACCGAGGAGCTTGCACTGTTCGACTCCCCGTCCGCGTAGCCGCACGGAGGCAGGCCTTCCGTCACCCGGCTTGATCGGTCCTCCAAGGTCCGAGACCGACGTCCGCTTATCCCCACTACCGCTTCGCGCGATAGGCGGCGGTCCCCCGCTAGTGATCTAGTCCCGTCGTCTCGACGGCGTCGGATCGCTGTCTGAACTCCCGTTTGCGGACGCACTGGCCGTGGCTAAACGAGTAGACGTCGAACAGGCGCTCCTCGTACTCGATTCCGCTGACCCGTCCGCGAGCCGAATAGAGACGATGGCGAGGAAGGCTGCTTCTCCCGCCGAGCGCCCTACGGCCGGTCGCGCCTCGTTGCAGTCGGCGTCATGCCCGGTCGTCGAGCAGTTTCAGCGCCGTCTCGACGCCCCGGGCGAGGAGCTGGTCGGAGAGGTCGCGGTCGGTCAGTGCTCGGGCGAGTTGGAGGGTGCCGATCATCAGTCCGAAGAGTGTGAGCGTGTCGGTGCGTGCGGCCTGGGCGTCGGTCGAGTTGAGGCACGCGGCGATCTCGTCGATGGTGCCGGTCAGTTCGTCGGTGAAGACGCGTCTGGTGGCGGCGGGGCGGCGGGCGATCTCGTCGAGCAGGGCCGCGGACGGGCAGCCGTCGGCGCACTGGTCGCGGTGCTGCGGGGACAGGTAGGTGCGGATGTACGCCTCGACGCCCGCGCGATCGGAGACCTGGGAGTCGATGCTGTGGCGCTGGGCGCGGAGCTGGTCGGCGAGGACGTTCGCGACGAGGTCCTCCTTTGAGCTGAAGTGGCCGTAGAAGGCTCCGTTGGTCAGACCTGCGTCGGCCATCACGGCCGCCACGCCGGCGCCGTCGATGCCGTCTTCTTTGAAGCGCCGCCCGGCCGCTTCGACGATGCGCTGCCTGGTCGCCTCCTTTTGGTCCTTGCCGTATCGCATAGCGAACCTCTCTCGTCGTATTTGCATTATGATCGTACTATTGTATTATGATCGTAATGCATAACCGAATGCACCCCGCAGAAGGAGACAAGCGATGACGACGGTCCTCGCACCCACGGGTGCGGCATTGCACACGACATCGAAAACCGCGCCGACGCAGGCCATCAATGCCGGCGGTGTGGAGTTCGCGTACCGTCAGCTCGGCCCGCGCACGGGGGTGCCGGTGGTCTTCCTCACCCACCTGGCCGCAGTCCTGGACAACTGGGACCCGCGAGTGGTGGACGGCATCGCCGCGCGGCATCGGGTCATCGCCTTCGATAACCGCGGTGTCGGTGCTTCCAGTGGGTCCACGCCGACGACCATCGAGGAGATGGCGAGGGACGCCCTGACCTTCATCCGTGCCCTCGGCTTCGATCAGGTCGACCTGTTCGGGTTCTCGATGGGCGGCATGATCGCCCAGGTGATCGCGCACGAGGAGCCGCGGCTCGTGCGCAAGATGATCCTCGCCGGAACCGGCCCTGCGGGGGGCGACGGCATCGACAAGGTGACCCGCTTCTCCTACCTCGACACCGCGCGAGGACTGCTCACCCGCCGCGACCCCAAGGAGTTCCTCTTCTTCACCAGGACTCCGAACGGGCGCGAAGCCGCGCAGGAATTCCTGGCACGGCTCGAGGAACGTACGAACGATCGCGACAAGGCCATCTCCGTGCGCTCGTTCCGCGCCCAGCTCAAGGCCATCCACCGATGGGGTCAGCAGAAGCCCGCGGACCTCGCGAGCATCCACCAACCGGTGCTCGCCATTAACGGCGAGAGCGACAAGATGGTGCCCACCAAGAACACCATCGACCTCGCCCGACGCCTCGCGAACAGCCAGCTCGTCATCTATCCCGACGCCGGCCACGGCGGGGTGTTCCAGTACCACGAGGACTTCGTCAAGCGGGCGCTCGAGTTCCTATGAAGGCTTTCGTCGTCGAGCAGTACGGCGAGGACCGAGTCCGCGCCGCCGACGTACCCGAGCCCGAGGTCGGCGACGGTGACGTGCTGGTCAAGGTGAGCGCCACCGCCATCAATCCGCTGGACAAGATGGTCCGCAACGGCGAGTTCAGGCGGCTTCTGAAGTACCGGACCCCGTTCGTGCTCGGCCACGACGTCGCAGGCGTGGTGACCGGGGTCGGCTCGGCCGTCCGCGCCTTCCAGGTAGGCGACGAGGTCTTCGCTCGCCCCCGCGACCTGCGGATCGGGACCTTCGCGGAGTACATCGCGATCGACCAGGACGACGTCGCACCCAAGCCAGCCTCGCTCACCCTGCACGAGGCGGCCGCGGTGCCGCTGGTGTCACTGGCCGCCTGGCAGGCCCTCGTCGACCGCGCCCACGCGCAGCCCGGCCAGAAGGTCCTTGTGCACGCCGGCTCCGGCGGCCTGGGGTCGACCGTCATCCAGCTCGCCAAGCACATCGGCGCGACGGTGGCCACGACCGCGAGCGGCGAGGACGCGGAGCTGGTGCGCAGCCTCGGCGCCGACGTCGTCGTGGACTACAGGCGGGAGGACTTCGCCGAGCTCCTCTCCGGCTACGACGTCGTGCTGGACTCGCTCGGCGGCAAAAACCTCGAGAAGTCCCTCACGGTCCTCAAGCCGGGCGGACAGGCGATCAGCGTGACCGGCCCGCCCGACCCCGGGTTCGCGAAGCAGCTCGGGGCGCCGAAGCTCATCGGCATCGTGATGGGGCTGCTGAGCCGCAAGGTCCGCACGCAGGCGCGGAAGCTAGGCGTGAGCTACTCGTTTCTGTTCATGCAGGCCAACGGCGGACAGCTGCGCGAGCTGGCCGCCCTCTACGACGCCGGCCACCTCCGCCCCGTCATCGACAAGACGTTCCCGTTCGACCAGACCCACGAGGCGATGGCGTACGCCGAGCAGGGCCGCGCCAACGGCAAGGTCGTCATCACGCTCGACTGAAACGCCGCCCGCCGCCCAACCCCTGCAATGGGTCCGACAGCGGAAGCGAATGGGCGGCAGTCGCAGACGCCTGTCTTGGACGATGAGCAGCAGCCGGTAACAATCGTCGCCGACACCGCAACGGCCCCGCGTACATGGACGCCGGCGGTATCGGAGCGGCATGAACTGGGTCGGCTACCACCTCACCGCCTACCTGGCGCTGCAGCACTTCGTCATCCAGCACCGACGGCCAGTGCCGTCATTTCGTCGTTCTCGACCAGCGCAGCCAGGCGTTCTTCCCACGCGCGCCTTTGCCGTCTGGTCGTTGCGCACTGCTCGCACGAAACCTCTCAGGTCCGCGCGAAGTGAGCCTTGGGGATCCGCCCGTGGACGCCCTTGGTCCTGTCGACGACCTGCGATACGGCGAAGTCGACGTCGGCGCTGGCGTAGGCGAGCGCGTTGGCCCTGCTCATGCCGAGCTCGCCGTTGAGGAACTCGACCGTGGTCAGCGCCGCGTTTCGCATTGCTTGGTCGAGGTCGGGGTCGAGGCCGATCGTCAGCCACCGCTCGGGTGTCCCGCCGAAGAACTTCACCGGGTCTCGCCCCTGATCCTCGAGGACGCCCTCGTGCGAGACGGTGTCCACCGTCACCACGGCGCCCGAGCCCACCGTCGCGGGCTATGGCCGCGATGGCGCCCGTGATGGCGGCGCTGCCTCGGCGCTTTGCCCTGCGCGACCCCCGCCAAGGGCCAACTCGACGCCGCGGCGCCCGCCCCTAGCGCCGCAGTGCCCTGCAAGAGCTCTCGCCTCCCAATTCCCGTCGACGTGGCCTCCACCTGGCGGTGCTCGAACATGGCACTCCTCCTAGGAACTGGTTAGTCGCTGTCGAGATAAGGCAGCACCGGTAGCGAGGCGGCACGCCAATACCCGGCCGTCCCAACCGACGCAGAGCTACGCGAGCAGACCAAGGCGCTCGGCCTCCCCGTCCCACCGTCACGCAAGGGAACCAGAGAAAGGTTCCGCGACGACATGTTCGACCTGCTGATGGGCCGATGACGGCAAGCGGAGAAGGTCTAGCGACGACCGAGGGGCGAGGTCGTAACTGTCAGCTACTCCGACAGCCCCACGGCTTCGAGGGCTTCGGACTGCTCCGCGAACTGATCCATGCGCACGATCTTGCCGTCGCGGAGCGTGAAGACGTCGTACAGGCGGGCGTCGACCTCAACCCCGCTTCCCCGGCCGCGCGCTCGGAAGCGGACAGTCACGACAACGCGGTCGCCCATGGCGGCGAACTGCTCAGGAATCAACTCGTAGTCGTCCCATTCGCTCTTCCAACGCTGCGTGCTGGCCCGAACCGCATCATGTCCCTGCGCCGACGCCTCCTCCACAGGGTTCCAAACGATGCCGGGATCGGCGTACGTCAGCGCCTCGTCGAAGTCGTCGACGACGAGGAACCTGCGCACGATCTCCACGTTGTCCTGCGACATCGCCCGTCCAGTATCCCGTTCAGCGTACGCTCTGCCAATGGCGAGCACCGCGCTGAGCCGCGGCGTCGAGAAGCTCGTCGGCTACCCCCGCTGTCCGAGATGAGCGACTACCAGCGACGCGACTCTGCTCGTCGCCGCAGCTTCGAGGAGCTGCCCGGCAAGTGGCAGGCGGCGATCCTCGCGGCGGAACGGAACCGGCCGAGGCTGCGGCTCGTGTCGGACCCCTAGTCCTCTTCGAGCGAAGTCTGGTTTCGCAGCGCCACGGCTTCGAGGGCCTCGGCCCGCGTCGGCCGGGCTGCGCCGTGGCCCGTTCACGGGGTCAGAGTCTCGTCCCCGGCCCGCTCCTGAACGTTGCGTTCAAGCGCCTCCGACGATGCCGATCCACCATCCCGTGAACGCCGAACGATCCGTACGACCTGGCGTATCCCTCCGCAGGGACAACGCGTCGCAGAAGGCCCGTGGGATTGGGTCAGAAGCTCCTCGTGGGTGCCGCAACTCTGACAGACCATGTCCGCGATAACAGGCATCGGGTCGTCGACCTCTATCGCGCCCGATACCCCCAATCGAGACCCGTACTCTGGCCACCGCCGAGCGCCAACGCGAAAGGCGGCGGTGGCCCAGCACCCACCCCTCCTAGCACGTTCTCCTGCGACATCGCCCGCCCACTATCCCGCGGCGTTGGGGGAGGGTTGCGACTGATTCTGCCCAGCCCAGCAGACCGCCGGGTGAGTCGCTGTAAAGAAAGCCCGATCTTCTAATGCCCGACCGTTCGCTGACTGAGCAGGACATGACCGAAATCCTCGAGGCAATCGCCCGGGATGGCGGGAATGCCGCTGTGATGGGACACGACCCCGACGTTGTGCTGCGACATCGCCCCCGCCGAGTATCCCGCTATTGCTTTTCGTCCAAAGCGACAGCGCGCTCGGTGCACCATGCCGAACCGACCGTGGAGTCGAGCCTAGAGCGGCGACGCTTCGCTTCACCGGAGACCCCGGCGGGTGCCGGGCCTCCGGTCAGGCCACGAGTGCGGGGGTCACCCGGCGACGACGTGCTTGACTTCCGCCATGTAGCGGTCGGCGGCCGCGTCGGCCTCGTCCGGGCTGCTCCCCTGCTCGCGCGCGCTCAGGTAGGCGGCGTACCAGTCCCACCAGTCGTGCGGTGGCGCGGCCTTCTCGAAGCGGTCGTGGTGCTCGGCCGTCTCGTGCAACAGCTCTGCCCGCGAAGCGACGTCCATCTCAGTCCTCCCATTCCCGGCCGGGGAGCCGGGTCGTGACCTCTTGGAGCAGCCAGCCGTTGCCATCCGGATCGCTGAACGACGCGAGCGCGAAATACGAGCGCCCTGGTACCGACTCGAGGCCCGGGGGCCGCTGCTCGAACACCTCGCTGACGTCCACGCCGCGGCTGATGAGATCGGCCCGGGCGGCGTCGATGTCTTCGACCACCAGCTCCAAACCCTGAAGGGAGCCAGGCTCGGCTGTGGTGATGCCCGTGCCGAAGTGGATCGAGCACTGCGAGCGGGGCGGCGTGAACTGCAAAGCCCGGAAGTCGTCGCCGGCGGCCAGGTCTGCGTCCAGCCGCCATCCGAGGCTCTGGTAGAAGCTCTTTGCCCGATCGACGTCGGAGACGGGCAACGTCACCACCTCGAGCTTCATGTCGATCGTCCCGACTTCCGGGACCTCCGTCGAGGTACCGGTGCTCTCGCCAGTGCTCATGTTGACCTCCGTCGGTCGGGCGCGCCATAACAGGGCGACGCCGGGCTCACCGACCCGTGCAGTGCGCGCCAACGACGGCTAGAACGTCGACGCTGCGCAGCCTGGGCTGCGGGAATGAGCACGAGCCCGCCTTCCTAGTCGCCCCTCGGTCAATCCCGACCGAGGACGCTGCCTCGGGGTGGGACCCACTCTCCTCTTCCGGGGGCGAAAGTCAAGGATGTGCCCGCGCTGCAAGGACGCGTCGTCCTGATCGACTTCGACACGTACACCTGCATCAACTGGCTCCGCGCTCGTCGCGAGCGCGAATAGGACGCGCCGAGCTGTCACAGCAACGGACACCCGGTGAATGATGCCGGCGACGGCCTGGACCTCGGCGACGCGAGCCATCGCGGTCGGTCCTCGAGCACCGGCAGCAAGCGATCCTTCGGTCGAATTCTCAGCTCCAGCCATCGAGAACGGTCAGGTCGAGCTCGCGCAGGCGGGCGGGATCGGCGAGGATGTCGATCTCGGCGATCCTGCCGCGTGCGACTTCAGTTCCGCCTCGTCGCGGAGAGCGTCAGTTGAGCGCGCCGGCGGGCAACACGTAGCGAGCCGGCGGACGTTCGGACCCCATCGAACCGCTGAGCCGCGGGCTATGCAGGCCCCGCCTCGACGATGTGTCGGCGGCCGCCTCCGGCTCGCCTGCGTGGTCCAGGATCCACGCCAGCACCGCAGCCGAATCGTCCCCCTCGGCCACGATCGCGGCGCGTTCGATGACCGTGCCGCCGGAGGGGTGGCGTCGCGACAGGCGGCTCAGCAGGGCTCGGATCTCGTCGTCATTGCGCATTCTCGGGTTGCGGCGAGCATAGCCGTCGGCGCACCAGTCAAGCGGATTCGCGGCGCCTGGCGCCGATCCCGACTACCGGCTGTGTCGCAGTTGCTGTGACGCCGTCGCCAAGGAGCCCCCGCTGCAGCTTCGCGACTGCGAGCCGCCTCATCCCACGGGCATCAGCCGCCCGCCGCTTTACGGCGGATGGCGAACAGCGGAGAGCCGCACCCAGGGCAGTGGCCCTCCCAGCCGGGCCGACCGTTCGGCAAGGTCACCTCGCGTGGGTCGGCGATGGTCCGAACGGTCCGGTCAGGCCTACACCCCTTGAGCGCTGAGCGCCGACGCCACGGCGGGCTCGAATCGTGAGCGAATCGCCGCTGCCGCTGCCCGCTCGTCCCCGGCGATGCGTTCGGCGATCCGAGCAGTCTCATCGTCGCCCGCGCGTCGAGCGACGCGCAGCAGCTGCTCGTAGGCGGCGATCTCGAGGTGCTCGAAAGCGAACGCGAAGCCGGCCAGCTTCGCCGGGGTGTCCGGCTGGACCCCGAAGAACGCCCCGAGATTCACTCCGCCCACGCGCAGAAGGACGCTCTTGAAGCGGGACGGGCGTTCCCCGCGCGCCTCGATGCGCGCGCGGATGGCCGCCTGTTGGGCCCGCGTCTCGTCGAGGTGGTCCGCGAAGACCTTCCTCAGGTCTGGCTCTCCCGCAATCGCCTGTCCCTGCTCGAGCAGCTGTAGGGACTGCGACTCGATAGCGAAGGCGTCCGCCAGGTACTTCCCCAGCTGCCGTCCGAGGTCCTCCGGGGCGACCTCCCGAAGGGACGCGTCGACAGCTCGGTCGAAGCCCTCGGCAAGCCGCTCCGCCATGGCCGCTTCCTCGTCACGGATCGAGCGGGCGACGGCGGCCGTTTCCGGGTCGCCGGCTTTCTCGGCGACGATCGAGAGCAGCTCGTAGGCGGCGAGCTCCATGTGCTCATAGGCATACGCGTGCGCGATGAGCTTGCCGGGCGTGTCGGGCTGGGCGCGTGCGAACAGCACCATGCCGATGCCACCCGCGCGGCCGGCCACGTCCTTGAGCCGCGAGGGGTCGGCCGCGTGCGCCTCGAGCCGCTCGCGCACCCGCCGCTCCTGCTCCTCGGTCTCGACTATGTGCTCCCTGAACGCGCGCGCGAGCAGCGGGTCCCGTGCCATGCGCGGTGCCACGCGAAGCTGCTGAAGCGCCTGCACCTCGATCGAATGGACATCCGTCAGGTGCTTCGTGAGCTGTTCTTCGCGCGTGTCGAGCATGCTGCCCTACTACCCGAGATCGCACCCGTTAGGCGGCCCAGGCGTACGGCTGAGCTTCGGCGGCACGCGCGATTCGCCCGGTTGCACCGCCCGGCGCCTGGGCGGCACGGGCGCGGCCCGTCTCGAACCAGCGTGTGAGGCGTCGTGTGTCTTCGCTTCAATGCCCCGGCCGCCCGCTCTAGACCTGGTGTTGCGGGATCACGCGACTTTTCTTGTCAGCGGAACACGTAGCGGAAGCGCGTGCCGTTGCAGAAATCCGAGAGCTGGTCGCCAAGCAGCGTGAGCCCGGCCAAGCGGGCGACCCTCGCGGAGCTGTACGCGGGCCTGCGCGAGCTGGCGCTCGAACGGGTCGAGCTGGCGCTCAAGGTGGCGGTGCTCAGCCGCGCCGGGATCAGCCGCGCCGAACAGGCCGAGCGGCTCGGCGTGAAGACGCGCCAGGTCACCGACGCGGTGCGTGACCTACAGGGCATCGCCGACCGGATCGACCTCGGCGAGCGCCCGGAAGGGGACGACTACCAGTAGCGACGTGGCGCGGTGACGAGGGCAGCTCGGCCGCTCCCTCCTTGCCAATGCCACGCTTCCTCGGTGCGTCCGCTCTGTTGGGAGGCTTGCGAGGTGCGGTGGTGGAGCCCGTGGTATGCCAAGGTGGCGATCCTCTTAGGAGCACTCCAGGCGATCGCAGCCGTGCTTGACCTTGCTGGCGTGGCGGCGGTAAGCGACCGCAAGATCATCGAAGGCCCACCGAACACGCTTCAAACACAGGTTCGCGGCCTGCAAACGAACGCCGACAAGTTGGTCGCCGAATCAAAGCGCGACGCAGCGGCAGCCGCCGCGGATGAACTGCGTCTCGCCGGTCTGCGGTGAAGCCACTTTGAGGCCACTTCGCCCCGACTCAGTCCAGGTCCGCTAAACGCGGGAACGAGAAACCCCGAGCATTTGCGGGGGCTTCGTTGAGCGCGCCCGACAGGATTCGAACCTGTGACCTTCGGTTCCGTAGACCGACGCTCTATCCAGCTGAGCTACGGGCGCTCGGGGTGAGAGAGGGTAGCGGCCGGGACAGCCCGCCGCGCGGCGCCCGATGGCCCGGGTTGCCCGCGCCGGCCGGCGCGGTTAGGGTCGTTCGGAAGCGACCGTAGGAGGGGAGATGTCGGACAACAAGGAGCTGGCTCGGCAGTTCTACGACGTCGTGTTCAACGCCGGCGAGCTGGATCGCGTGGAGGAGTTCTGCACGCAGGACTTCGTCGATCACGAGGACACTCCGGAGGGGCTGCCCGACGGTATAGAGGGCGTAAAGGCCTTCGTCCGGATGTTCCGCGACGGCTTTCCCGACTTGCACGCCAGCATCGAGGACGTGCTGGCGGACGGCGACAGGGTCGCCACGCGCGTACGACTCATCGGGACTCACGAGGGCGAGTTCATGGGGATCCCGCCCAGCGGCAACAAGATCGACATCGAGACGATGGACATCGTCCGCGTCGAGGAGGGCAAGGCCGCGGAGCATTGGGGCCTGACCGACGGGATGGCGCTGATGATGCAGATCGGTGCGCTCTCGCCGGATGCCGTGGCTCAGTCCTAGCCGACGCCGAAACACCACAGCGCAGCACCGCCCGCCGAGGCGGAGAGGGAGGGATTCGAACCCTCGATGGAGCGTGAACCCCATACTCGCTTAGCAGGCCGAGCCGTTGGCCGCTAGTTGCCCCCGGTCGCCGCGCCCGGTAGGTCCGCGACATTCGGTGACACCGTGTTGTCGGCGGTTGTGGGTCGTTGCGTGCGCCGGTTTCCATTGGGTTTCCATCTAGCACCGCTGCGAAGCCCCGCTCGAGTCGCATCATCCCGGGTCTGACCAGAGGGGCGCATTGCGCGCGTCGCTGCGGCCTTGCTCTGACGCTTCTCGATCGGGATCCGGCCGGCGAGCTCGACGGTCGATCAAGCCCGCAGAAATGTGACCCGGGGCGGTGGGCGGCGGAGAATGCGCGCGACCGGGTTGTGGGACTCCTACTGGTGTGCTGCAGGTTTTCTGGGGTCTTGCGGACTCGTGCCTGTGAGGGGTGGCGGGGATCGCGTGGTGGCGCAGGCACTGCTTCGACCTGCACGTCAGGGCAGGAACATTGAGCACCTAGAGGTCGAGCGGGTGGGCCCGCCGCACCTGCGCCAACGCCTCGATCAACGGCCCTTACCTGCTCTTGGAAGTAGCCGGGCCCAACGAAGCGGGACAGCACTTCGCCGACCGATTGGAGAACCTCCACGATTAGGTACGTCGCCCACAGTGTGTAGTCAGCTCGGATCCAGGGGTTGGGGTGTGGGCCGGTCGCCATTTGCCGAAGTTCGGCCGCCAGGGCGTCGGTCGTCCCGGAGCGGCGTGTGTGTCCGATCCGAGAAGCGTGTCGTAGATCGACCGGCTGAGGGCAGACGTCGTGCCGGGCTCCTCGAACCCACGCTGCTGCAGCTGCTCGGCGATGGCTTCTGCTCGCTCGGTGTCGCCTGCCTGCATGGCCGCGTCGTGCTGCTCATGGACCGACTGCTCGAGCCGATCGCGCATGCGTTCTCGGGCCGCACGTGTCTCGCGCGGCCGCACCCAGTCGTCGTCGGCCAACCATCGGCCCAACAGCTCGACCTCCTCGTCGTCCGCGACCGCGTCGAGGAGACGGGTCGCTTCGTGCAGGCCGCGCGCGGTCGGGATCGCCTCCGCCGCGTACCCGTCTCGCAGGAGGGAGAGCATTGCGCGGGCCAGCCCGATGCAACGGCCTGCGATCACCCAGGCGGCGGCCTGGCGGCTGTCGCCCTCGAGGTCGAGGTCGGTCCGGTCCGCGATCAGGCTGTGCAGCCGGCCGACAGCGTCGATCGCCACGCCGAGGCTTGCAGGTGGGCTGCGACGCGTGGCTCGAGAATCTCGCTGTCGCGATCGTATTTCCGCGCGGCCGCCTCCCGGGCGTCGCTGACAGCGGTAGCTCGCGCCACCGCAATTCGGCACCGTGCATAGCGTCAGGCTAGGGCGCGACCGCTCGCGCAAGTCCTTTGACGGATCAGCGCCCGCTCCGCTGCGGAACTGGGCCGAGACGAGGCAGTGCGGGCAGCGTGCGCGCGATGTTCACCGTTCCCAGAGCCTCGATGACTGGCTTGAAATGGCTGATCGTCCGGCCCGGAACCGCCACCGCATAGCTACCTAGTGCATGACCATAGCCTTGAGCTTGGGTTCCCAGTCGAGTCGGCCACCCGGTTGCCGCTGCTGCCCTCTGCACACAACGGGCCTTGCGAGACGCATGACCGTGTTGAGCGTGAGGCGCAGAAAGCGGCGCCAGTGCAGGCGTCTCGACGGCGTGGCGGCAGCTCGGCTTCGTCGAGTAACGGCCCGGACGAGGCGAACACCCTCACCGGCGCGGCGGAGCCCCCGCTGGCGTACGGTGTGCGCATGCGCGCCGCTGTCGTCGTGCTCTCAGCACTGGTCGCTCTGCCTTTGCCGCCCCAGCGGCCGCGGCGCCGGCGACCGCCGCTGCGGTGAACTGTTCGGACTTCCCCAATCAGGCTGCCGCGCAGAGCTACTTCATTTCGCGAGGCGGCCCGGCCGTCGATCCCGAAGGCCTGGACGCCGACGGCGACGGGGTCGCGTGCGAGTCGCTGCCCTGTCCGTGCGGCTCGAGCGGGCCGGCGCCTCCGCCGACGCCGGCCCGATATCCCGCCGGGAGCGCCGGCCGCCTGTGGCCCGAACGATCCGGTGGGGCTGCGCTTTGTCGGGCTACCAACACGCGTCGTCATCGGGAGGCGTGAAACGTTCGGCGTCGACGACAGGCTGAATGCGTTCGTATCCGGGAAGGCCGACGTCGAGATGCGCGACGAAGCGGGTCGGGTCTTTGCTGACGTACAACTGGAGCCGATCGTCGACGAGGCGTGGCTGAGGTTCGACCTCGGCGACGTCTGGGCGACAGTCACAGCGACCGCGGTTGAGGAACATTTGGACGGCGGCAGCTGCACTCGCACGATCTCGAAGCGCGTGAACGCCGTCACTCGGATCTATGCGCCGTCTCGCTGCTTCGACCAGCGCGTCCGGCCGCGGTCGATCATCGTCGCGTGCGGCGACGGCAACCTGCAGCTGCGCAGACTGCGGTGGCGCAGCTGGGAAGGTCGGGTAGCGCGCGCCGTCGGGGTGGCGCTCGCGAACGACTGCGTCCCGTACTGCGCCCGGGGTCGCTTCCACCGCCTACCGGCGCGGGTGAAGCTGTCCGGCCTCAAGCGGTGCTCGAATATCGGCCGCTATGTGTACACGCGCCTTCGTCTCCGGATGGGCGGCAGGTTGCCGCGGGGGATCCCGCGCCGGACGGGGGCGGTGTCGTTCCCCTGCCGGCTCTACAACCTTGGTTAGCTGGCACGTGCGCGGTGCTTGAGCAGGCCCTCGGTCTGCACGCCGGAGGTCGCGGGTTCGAGTCCCGTCGCTCGCGTCACGGAGGTTGCCCCAATTCACAGCATCAGCAGGGATTACGGTTCCGAGGTTTGCGACGCTGCCCCAGCGCGGGCCGCGGCCCTCGGGAAAGGAGACACCTATGTGGCGAGAACCAGCTTCTCGCCGTACTCCGCCGGCAGCCCCGCAGCGGCCACTTCGCCTGCCACTGTCCGAGCGTCGTAGCCGATTCTCTCAATGGATGCCTCCAGCCCATCTCTGTCGGGGCGCAGAACGGCGAAGGCGGCGCGCGAATCGCGGTCTTTGGGTTTGCCGACGGAGCCGCAGTTGACGAACAAGACGCCGCCGTACTCGTGCACCCAGGGCTGATGGGTGTGACCGAAGACGAGCACGTCGCAGTCGGCGCCGGCGGCGATGCGTTCGAAGGTGCGGGCGGGTTTGTCTTCGAAGAGGTACTCGTTGACCTTGCGCTGTGAGCCGTGAACGAGCCGGACGAGCTTGCCTGCGAGCTCGAAGCGGAGGTCGAACGGAAGTCCTCGCATGAAGTCCTTCGATCGTTGGTTGGTGTGGGCGAGTGTCCAGTCGACTGATTGTTGGCCGAGTTCGCGGTCGTGTTGGTCGACGTAGGCGCAGCCGCAGTCTTCGAGGTTGCGGCCGATGGCGTAGTCGTAGTTGCCGTAGATCGTCGGGATCTGCAGCTCCTCGATGAGGGCGCAGACCTGGTTGGGGTGGGGGCCGTAGCCGACCAGGTCGCCGCCGCAGTAGATCTGCTCGATGCCGAGTTGCTCGATGCGGGCCAGGACGGCCTCGAGCGCGGGCAGGTTGGCGTGAATGTCAGTGACGATTGCGACGGCGCTCATATCGCCACCGGGGCCGCGCGGGCCCGGTCAGTGGTCGGCCGTGGCCAGCGCGTCGCAGTGTTCGGCGCGCAGGCAGTCGCGCGTACGGCGGTGGGCGATGCTCATCACGAACGACCGTACCGGGGCCTCTTGGTAGCCGGCCAGGATGGCGTCGGCGCAGGCCCGGATTTCTGCGTCCGAGCGCAGGCCCTCGAATTCTTGGACCAGGTCGGGAAGTAGGCGCTGGAGGCGCAGCTGGTGGGCGGTGCGGTCGGAGCGGATCGCGTCGAGGCGCTGCTCGATCAGGTCTTGCACGCGTACCTCCACCGCGTCGCGGATGGCACGTACCTCCTCGAGTGGTTTGCCGGCCGGGTCGGGGATGTCCCAGTCCTCGACGGTGGTGGGCACGTACGGGCACTGGGCGCCGCAGGCCAGCGTGATGGCCCAGTCGGCGTGCAGCTGCATCTCGACGGTGAGCTTCTTGGGCCGCCGCTCGCGAGAGATCGATGCCGATCTCGCGCATCGCCTCGACTACCTCGGGCCAGACTCGCCCGGCGGGCTCTTGGCCGGCCGACTCGGCGCGGATGTCGTCCGGAGCGTGGCGCTCGAACAGCGCCTGGGCCATTTGGGACCGGCCTGCGTTGTGGGTGCATACGAACAGCACGTACTTCATCTCGTCCTCCATCGGCTGAGGCCATGACGAACCAATTCGGCTTCGTGCCCGGAAAGTCTAAAGATTGACATTCATCAGTTCAATCGATACTTTCAAATCGATGGCTGTCGATCTGGAGTTGGCCCCGAAGACCAAGCGCCCGGCCGGTGAGCCGTGCTGCGAGCCCGTCGTCTACCCCGACGTCGAGCGCGAACAGGCGTTGCGGATGGCCGAGGTGGCCAAGGCCCTCGGTGACCCGGTGCGGCTGCAGCTGGTGGATGTGCTGCAGAAAGCACGCCGGCAAGGTCTGCGTGTGCGAGCTGGTGCCGCTGTTCGACATCACCCAGCCCACGCTTTCTCACCACCTCAAGAAGCTGCGCGAGGCTGGACTCGTGGACTCCGAGCGCCGCGGTCTGTGGGCCTACTACTACGTCAACCCCGAAGCCCTGGAGGAACTCGCCGCATGGCTGAGCTGACCCCCACCCAAACAACGTCTGAATGCTGCTCGCCGCAGGCACAGCAGACCTGCTGCGAGCCCGCCGACAAGGCTGCGTGCTGCGAGACCAGCGCCGCCGGCGGCGCCTGCGGATGCTCCACCGGCAAGACCGCCGTCTCAGCAGCTGACGAGCTCCGCGAGACCGTCCGTCGAGCGCTATGCCGCGGCTGCGACCGGTGCCGCCGACGCTGCGGGCTGTGGCTGCAGCCCGGCCGACGCCTTCACCGATCCGGACATGAGCCTCGTGGACCGAAACGGAACCGTGGTCTTCGGCCACTCCCTCTACGGCAACGAAGGCGACGCCGCTCCAAGGGCAGCGGTCGAGGCTTCGCTGGGCTGCGGTGTTCCCACCGCGGTGGCCGATCTGCACGAGGGCGAGACCGTGTTGGACCTGGGCTCGGGCGCGGGGGCAGACGTGCTGATCTCGGCCCGCCGGGTGGGCGCAACGGGAAAGGCGATCGGTCTCGATATGACCGACGAGATGCTCGACCTGGCACGCGCCAACGCCCGCGACGCAGGCGTCGACAACGTCGAGTTCGTCAAGGGCTACATCGAGGACATTCCGCTGGCTGAGGGCTCGGTCGACGTCGTGATTTCCAACTGTGTGATCAACCTCTCCGCCGACAAGCGGCAGGTCCTGCGCGAGGTGGCCCGCGTGCTGCGACCCGGCGGTCGCTTCGCCGTCTCCGACGTGATCGCCGATCCCGACATGGACGAAGCCACCAGAACGGACATGCAGCAATGGACGGGCTGCGTGGCCGGCGCGCTCACCCGCCAAGAGTTCGAGCAGGCCCTCACCGATGCCGGCTTGGCCGACATCGAGATCCGCGAGACCCACCGCGTCCACGAGCACGCCAGCTCAGCGATCGTGCGGGCCCGCAAGCCCGACCCCAACTGAGCCCGACCCGGTGATACCCCACGCGTGGGACCCGAGCGGCGTACCCGCTGCTGCTCGCGCTTGGTGCCCTCGACGCGACCGGATACAGCGTCATCGTCCCCGTGGCCCCGGCCATCGCCGATGCCACCGGCGCCGGCCCGGCGACCCTCGGCGCCTTGGTGGCTTCGTTTCCCGCCGGCATGGTGGCCGGCTTCGCGCTCGCAGGCTGGGCGGTGCGCCGGGGTAGCCCGAGGCTCGTCTTGGTGGGCTCGCTTGGGCTGGTTGCGCTTGGCGCCCTGGGGTTCCTCCTGTCCGATTCCTTGGCTGTCTACTTCGTCGCTCGTACGCTGATGGGGCTGGGCTCCGGCGGCATCTGGATCGGCGTCACCTTCGACACGCTCGAGCGCTGGCCCGGCCAGGAGTATCTGTGCATGAGCCGCGTCTTCGCCGCCTACTCCGTTGGCGGTCTGCTCGGACCCGCGCTGGGTGTATTCGGCGGCATCCGTGGCCCCTTCCTGGCCTACCTGGTCTTGCTCGTTCTGGCCTTGCCGGCGGTGTGGTTCGTTGCCGAGTCGCCGACCCCCCGCGAGTTCGGCGGCGATCGGACGGTGCTGCGAACGCGAGCCTTCTGGATCGCCTGCGCGGCAATCCTCTTCGCAGTGCTCGCGCTGGGCGTGCTCGAGGGCGTACTGCCGCTGCACCTGGCCGAACGACTCACCCAAGCCCAGATCGGCGCCCTCTACGTCGGCGCCTCTCTGGTGGTTGCCCTCAGCGCCACCGCCTCCGGGGGACGGCGGCCGCGGCCGCTGGTGTTCGGAGCCGTGCTGCTTAGCGTGGCCGGAATCGCGCTCGCCGGCCTGGCCGCCAACGTGCCGCTCTGGATACTGGCTGTGGGCCTGGCCGGAGTGGGCATCGGCGTAGGCAACACCGGTTCTCTGGGTCTGCTCGTCGAGGCCGTGCCGATAGAGCGAATCGTGACCGCGATGATCGTCTGGTCGCAGGTCGGCATAGTCGGCTACCTGCTCGGCCCGCTCGCCGGCGGCCTCGTGGCCGACGGCCCCGGCTATGCCTACCTGGGACTCGTGCCCGCCGTCGCAGGGGTTCTTGTGCTCGCCCTGCTCTTGCAAGCATCCCGCGCCGACCGGGGACCGAGCCATCGGGCGCAGAACGGCGTGTAGCGGGGCCAGTGACCATCGCCGCGGCCGCCCCCGAGCAGCGCCTCGCACCTCCAGGCGACCCGGGAGGCTGACCGCTGGCGCCCGCGCCGACCAACCTTGAGTTGCGCCCGGCGCTCGAAGATGACGCGCGGGCACGCTGCGCCGGACCTTCGCGTCACTCCTCGCCGAGGTCGGCGTGTCGCCGAGGCGCGCGATCTACCTCATCGGACACACCGATCCGACATTGACCATGCGCGTCTATCAGCAGGTCCTCGACATTGGCAGCGGCACGCTGGATGCCCTTGAACGGGTTCGGCAGCAGCCTCGAGGAGGCTTGCGCGATCTGGCAGAGCGCACCGATTGGGACTGATCGCGGACCCAAGGCCCGCGCCGCTCCACACGGGATCTGCACCGAGACGCCCTGAGTAGGCGGAAGCCCGCTCTGGGAGCGGGCTTCCGGAGGAGCGGCTGATGGGATTCGAACCCACGACCTTCTGCATGGCAAGCAGTAGGCGGGGCTGGTACTCGGTGCCGAACTCCCCGCGAACGAGGGACGCTTAGTGCCTAGGGCGGCGAGCTCGGTTCCACGAATTGCGCAGAATTGGCGCGGGTTTAGACCCCGAAAGGACACCAGGCCGATACCAACAGGCAAGCAGTTGCGCGCTCGCACCGCCGGCTATCGGAGCGTGCCCCGTTCATAGTGTCGATCGGACGCTCGCGCGGCTGGCGGTGGCTTCCCAAAGGTCGGCGTGTCCGCGGCCGTACGCACTGCTGCGCCGAGCCACTTCGAGACCAGCGAGCCAGCCGGGAGCGCGACCGCGCGATGGCGGCCGAAGCTGGTCTGTCTGCAGGCCTGCGCTGGCGATCAGCCATGCTGCTACCGAGTTCGAGTTCCACATCTCGCCGGCCTTGAGCTCGTCGCGTCCCCATACGGGCCGGGGCACAGTCGTGACGAGGTCCAGTAGCCGGCGCGCGACCTGAGGATCGTTCGTGAGCCGGCGGGACGTGCCAACCGCCTGACCGCGATCAGGGATGGACCCGCCGCGCCAGCAGCGGACCTCGTAGCGAAACAAGCGCAACCAGCCTATGTAGCGGCTGCCCACGGCGCCCGTGGCAACCACACCTCGACTCGCCTCGTCGGCGTCCGGCGAAGGCGCAACTTCGATCGTGTAGCGATCGAGATCCAGGCCAATAACGAGTGCTGCGTGATAGAGGTCGCATCGTTGCCGGTGCTGGCGCGCGGCCTCGATGGCCTCGAAGACCCGGCCGTTGACGCGGACGGAGTGCCCGCCTGCGCCGAGCGGAATCCAGTACAGGTCCACGGCGGCCGTCCGTGGTGTGACGAAAGCAGCGATCTGGCTCGTTTCGTTCAGCTTGCTGGGTGATCCCTCGACGGTGACAGGGCAATCACGGCCAATTCGTGACCGGCCCGCGCCTCAGCCTTGCCCAGCCAGGGGTTTCCCTTGGCCAGCAGTGTCCAGAGGCGGTCGTGCTCCTCGTCCTTTGCGAAGCGGGCGCGAACGTCGAGCCAGTGCCCGTCGACGAGCGCGCGGCAGCTCGGCTGGCGCTGGAGGTTGAGCGACCAGGCCGGAGGCTCGCGATGGCCCGCGTTGGAGGCCACGATCAGGAGCTCGACCCCGTGGCGCAGGTACTGAACCGGGGTGCGGCGCTGACGGTCGCTTCGCCGCCCATGGGTCTCGAGCACCAGCACCGGACGACCTCCTATGCGAGCGCCGAGCTTGCCGCGCGCAGCCACGAGTAGCCACGCGTGGGCTCGGTTGGCCGTTAGGCGCAGGTTCACGTGGCGGCTGTGGCCGTGACCCGCTCCTCCGCGGGGGCGGTGGACTTCGCAGGGCGGGGGTGCACGATGAGGGGGCACGGAGCCGTGCGGGCGAGCTCGGTTGCGACGGTGCCCAGCAGCACGCGGCGCAGTGGCCCGTAACCGCGTGAGCCGAGCATGAGCAGCGCACCGTCGTTCCTTGCGATCTGCGCCAGCGCAGGGGCGGGCTCGTCGTTTACCAGCACGGATTCGAGGCGGACGTCGTCGGGAATCGAGGCCGTCGCCTGCTCGAGTCGCTCTCGCATCGTCTCCTCGACGGCCTCCTTGAGCGCGTGCCAGCCCTGGCTGGAGCCGCCGCCCTTGCCGTAGACAATCGCCGGGGGTTCGGCGACGGTGACCAGCTTGAGCAAGGCCTCGGTGGGTCGTGCGAGCGCGATCGCGTCCTCGAGTGCCATATGCGCCTCGGGCGAGCCGTCGTAAGCGACCACGATCTCCGCGAGTTGCGGATCGGCGCCCGTGGCATAGCCATGCGGGGCGATCGCAACCGAGCACGGTGACCCGTGCAGAAGGGCCGTGCCGACGTTGCCGGCGAGGGCCTGTCCGGCCCGGCTGTGGTGTGAGGAGCCCACGACCACCAGGTCGGCCCCGACCTCCTCGGCCAGCTCGTGCAGCCCGCGGCCCGCCGAGCTGCTGGGGATGGCCTCCGGCTCGGCGCCGACCGACTCCGCCGCGCGCTCGATCTTGCGCGCGTAGTCCGCCTCGGCCTCCTGGAGGTTGGGGTCGAGTCCGCCCCACATCGGATCGAACGGGAAGACACCGGCGACCACGAGATCAGCGCCACTGGCCTCGGCGATCAGCTTCCCGAGCGCGAGCCCATCCTCCGCGCGTTCGCTGCCGTCGTATCCAACGATGATCTTGCGGTACACGGTGCGACCTCCTCGGTCAGCGCCTCGCCGCGACGGCGAGGTCGAACTCGGTGATGGATCAAGCTTCGTGGGAGCCCGCCCCCTGCACATCGGCGAACCGCCCCGGGGCGGCTCCGTAGTTCCCCGTAGAGATTGGGCCTAGACCCCGAGCAGGGCGGCCAGGACGAGCATCAGCGCCGCGCCGAACAGGGTGCCCGCAAGTGCCCGGCCGCGCGCGCCGCGGCGGAAGGCCTCCGGCGCAAGCTCGATAGCTACCAGGGCCAGCATCGCGCCCGCGGCAAAGCCGAAGGAGAATGGCAGGAGCCCCTCGATCTGCTCGACCAGCGCGTAGGCCAGCAGCGCCCCGACAGGCTGGGGGGCGCTTGTGGCCACCGCCGCCCAGAACTGCTGGCCGGCGCTGAAACCGGAGGCGTTCATCGGGATGGCCACGCTGGTGCCCTCAGGGATGTTCTGCAGACCGATCGCGAGGATTACGAACAGGCCGAGGCCTTCGGTGTCCGAGGCGAACGCTGTCCCGATCGCAAAGCCCTCGGGAAGGCTGTGCACCAGCAGTACGGCAAACACCAGCACCGAGCGCCGTACGCCCGCGCCGCTAAGCGAGCCGACGTGCACATCGTGCGCCTTCAACGCTCGCCGGGACGCGAGCAGAAACAGCACCCCGACCCCGGCACCGCCCAGGACGGCGATCGTCGAGCCCTCGCCGAACGCCGGTATCAGGAGGCCCACGATCGAAGCCACCGTCATCAGCCCGACGGTCAGCCCCCAGAGGGCAGGACGCAGAAAGTCTGCGTGCGAGCCCAGCCGCGACACGGGGATTGCCCCCAGGCCCGTGGCGAGCGCCGTTCCGCAACCGGCGAGCGCCAAGACCGCGACCTCCGTCACCGCGGTTGTCTGACGCCCGCTAGTGAGTGTGGGCGGTGGATGACGCCGACGCCCATGAGCGGGAAGAGACTCCGCGAGAATAAGGAGCGGGCCGAAGGTACCGCACCACTACCGAGCCACCCCGGTGAGCTCCCGCTGGGGTGAGGGGCGGAAATCCGCCTCCGACGGCCGCGCGGGAGGTGCCTGAGACTCGGCACCGCGTGAGCGCACAAGCCATACCACCCTGGTGACGGCGGTCGCGAGCACCACACCGCCTACGAGCGCGAGCGCGAGGGCGAGGTCGGGGTGCCAGTAGCGCATGCCCGTCCACCCGTAGCCAATGAGGGCCGGGTAGCCCAGAACGAGCGCGGCGAGAGCGGCACGGGCGGGCACGCCCGCCACGGCCCGAACTCGATGCCGCGGTGTCCGGCGCCGCCTGGCGTCGCGCACCGCGCGAATGAGAGCGACGACCGCGGCGCCCAAGAACAGAGCTACGAGGACATCGAAGATGATGTAAAAGCGGAATACCGAAGTGCCGGTTTCCACGGGCGCGCCCAGCACGACGTCGACGACGTTGCGCTGCATGCGCGGGATGGCGTAGGGATTGCCGGGCACGACGAGCTCGTTGCTGGCGTTCACGAGCGTCACCACCGCCGTGTCCTGGCGTGGTAGCAGCACCATCAGCGAGCTCGAGTCGGCGGCGTCGCCGGGATGCAGCAGCGCAGGCTCCTTCCACGGTCCGCCCACGAACCAGCCCATGGCGTAGTGCGACTTGGCGTTGTCGGCCCAGGGACCCAATTGCGCTGCGGGACGCCCTGGGCTCATCAGCGCTTCCATGCCTCGTGACGAGACGACCCGCCGGCCGGCTGGTCCGACGCCGTCGTTCAGGAACATCGACAGGTAGCGGCCCATGTCCTCCGCCGAGGACATGAGGTAGCCCGCGGCGAGCACGCCGGATCGGAACGTCGGGCCGGTGGTGTCCGCCACGCCGAAGATGTAGCGGTGGCCGGCCGCCAATCCAGCGCGACGCGCAGGCTCGGGAGCCGCAAAGCTGTTCGCCATTCCCAGGGGCGCAAAGATGTGGCGCTCGACGTAGCGGCCGTACGACTCTCCGGACGCGCGCTCCACGACAAGGCCGGCGAGCACGTAGTTGGCGTTCACGTACTCCATCTCCCGGCCGGGCTCAGAAACGAGCGCCTCGCCCCGCAGCTCGGCGACGGCCTGCTCCGGGGTGCCGTCGCCGGCCGATTTGAGGATGGGGCCGGAGGTGGTTGCCGGTAGTCCGCTGGTGTGCTGCAGCACGTGGCGAACGGTGACGCGGTTGGCCGCCGTGCCGGAGAGCCGGAACTCCGGTACGTAGCGACGCACGGGCGCATCGAGCTGCACCTTCCCCGCGTCAACGAGCTGCATGACGGCCAGCGCGGTGAAGGACTTCGTCGTCGACCCGAGCAGGAACGGAGTTTGCGGCGTGATCCGGGGTTCGGAGTCGTCGCTGGAGCCGAACCCGCGGGCATGGACAATGCGACCCTCGGCCACTACTGCCACGGCGAAGCCGGGGGCGCGGTTCGCGTCCATGCGCTGTTCGATGGTGCGATCCATGCGCGCGAGCGTCGCCGCACTCGGCACGCTGGCTTCCGAGACCGCCGGGCCCAGGAGCGCCAGACCAGCAACGGCGAGCATCAACGCTGCAAAGGCGTGTCGGGCCGGAGTCGGGCGCGAACCGCTAGGACGGTCGTGATCTCGGGGCATGACCGTCAGGTTGCCGTCTGGCACGCTCGCCGACATCCGCACCCGGCCGCAACGGACCTGTGGGCGACTACTGAGCTCCGACCGGTGACGCTGTTTCATAACTCGCACGGGTGCGCGAGCCGAGCGTCAAGACCGGTTTCGAGGTCGTCGGGCAGCGTGTCGAGCGGCCGGTCGGTGCGTAGCAAGAGGTGCCGGTCGGCCGAAACTGCGTTGTTCACGGTTGGGCGATAGGACGTTCACGGGCTCGACGAGGCTTCCGCTCACACGTGCGCCAATACTCGCTCTACGGGGCGCGCCGGTTCGTCGGTGCGGAGAGGCGGCAGCGCTTCGACACGACCCAGTCGGCCCCCGGTGAGCTTGATGAGCAGCGCGACTCCGGCCCAGATGGTCGCGACGGTTAGGCCGAGCACGAGGATGTAGTCCCAGCGCTGTAGAGCGTCCTCGGTCCGCAGACCGACTGAGGACAGCGCGGCGTTGAAGCTGGCGTGCAGGAGGATGCACAGCAGCACGCTGCCGGTCTTGTTCAACAGGTAGGTGTAGGCGAATGCGTACCCCACGATGCTGAGCAGCGTGAGCGCGATGAGCACAAGCATGCCAGCGGCGGGGAGCCCGTGCCGGCGTCATCCGTGGCGAACAGGAGGGGCAGGTGCCAGGGCGCCCAAAGCGCGCCGAGCAGCAACGTTGACCGTACGGGTGCGAAGCGATCCTGAAGGCGCGGCAGGGCGAACCCACGCCAGCCCGGTTCCTCGTTGCCGCCGCTTACCAGGGCGATTATCAACAGCGACGGCAGGAACGCAGCCAGGCGATTGTCCAAGATCGACCAGTCGAGCTTCTCGCCGAAGAGCGCGAACTCGGCGGTAACCACAACAACCAGCGCGAGGGGCACACCGACGGCAAAGGCGTACCACCGAACCGCCACTCGCCAGCGGAAGAGCCCCCTGAACCAATTCCACACCGAGTCGCCCATGACGCGAGTCATCGTCATGGCAGCCACGAGCGGCCCGAATCCGCCGAGAACGAAGAACGCTATGCCCACTCCGTCGCGATAGCCCAGCGCAGGTACCGACCAGCACGCCCAGGAGAAAGCGAACGCCAGGACGAAGAAGGACGCAAGCGGGTGGCGCATTGCGGGGGCAGCAAATGGCAAATCAGATCCTTTGGAGTCCGGCAGCCGCTTGTGGTGCCGAGGGTGTAAGCACGTTCCCAGCTGTTGCGCCCCGCCGCACCCGCCCTGACTACGCTGGGCGCTCCGTAGCTTCCCCCGTCCCCCGCGGGCAGCGGCGCCTCAGTGTCATTGACTCTGTCCGGGTGGGCTCGTTCAAGAGTCAGCGCCTACGGTCAGCGCCCGCCACGAGCGCCGCGAATTCGCGGCCGAAGCGATCGACCGCCTCCCAGTCTGCGTAGTCGTAGTCGCGCGAGGCATCTGTCGGATGCCCGTCGCGGCGCATCATCAGCCGCATCAGCGCGCGAAGAAACACGTCGTACTCTCGGTACTGCGCCGGTCATAGGGACCGGCCGTCCGGGTCCAGCCGGTGTCGTCGAGAAAGTCGTCGGGGAGGCCCGGGCGGATCGCCAAGACCTTCGGGGCGCAGATCACGATCAGTCAACAAGGAGCTGCTGGCGGTCGGAGGTCACCCACGAGGTCATCCGGTCTCCTGCCAGTGCTAGTCGCCCGCTCGCGTAGCGCTCCGTCATCTCCCGTCCGGTCGCGGCTGAAGAATGATGCGGTGCCCGACGCTCCCAAGCTCAGGATCGCTGCGGAGCACGCAACCGATCGGGTACCCGTCGCCGACCCGGACGACCTGGTAGGCGCGGTGCGTAGCGCGCTGACCGGGTGCAACTTCGACTGCGTCAGCGACGTGGCCGTGCTCGAGGGAGGGTCGCTCTTAGGTCTCGTACCGCTCGAGCGCATGCTGGCCGCTGACGAGGACGCTCGCGTTGGCGACGTCATGGAGTCCGACCCGCCGGTGGTGGGACCGGAGGCCAACCAAGAAGCGGTCGCGTTGGAGATGGTGAGACGGGGCGAGTCGAGCGTGGCGGTGGTGGACTCGGCCGGGGAGTTTGTTGGGCTCGTCCCCCCGCAGCAGATGCTCGGTGTCCTGCTGGCCGAACACGACGAGGATCTGGCCCGCCTAGGCGGCTATCTGGCTGGGACCGAGCGCGCCCGCAGCGCTGCGGAGGAGACCGTCCTGCGACGCCTGTGGCACCGGCTGCCCTGGTTGTTTGTCGGCCTCGCAGGGGCCATGGCCGCCGCAATTATCGTGGGGGGTTTCGAGGAGCAGCTCGACAAGAAGGTTCTGCTGGCCTTCTTTCTTCCCGCGGTTGTCTACATGGCGGACGCTGTCGGTACACAGACCGAGACCGTGTTGATTCGAGGCCTCGCAGTTGGGGTCGAATTGCGGTCGGTGGTCCTGCGTGAGCTCGCGACGGGTCTGGTCGTGGGGGCCCTGATGGCCGCCGCCTTCCTCCCCTTCGCGCTGGTGGTCTGGGGGGACGGCCGAGTCGCGGTGGCCGTGGGGCTCTCGCTCGCCGCCAGCTGCTCGATCGCCACCCTGGTGGCCATGATCTTCCCGTGGGTCTTTTGGCGCCTCGGAGCCGACCCGGCATTCGGATCAGGGCCGCTCGCGACGGTCGTCCAGGACCTCCTGTCCATCACCGTGTACCTGGTGATCGCGACAGCGATTGTTGGCTGACTTGCCGTAACACCAAACGCTCATTCTTCGTTCAACAGCCCATGGTCCAGCGCGTACCGGACCAGCTCCGCGCGCGTGGTTCGGCCGAGCTTCTGCTGGACGTGGGCGCGGTGGGTCTCGACCGTTCGCACCGAGAGGAACAGCTGCTCGCCGATCTCGGCGTTGGTGTGCCCGAGGGCTATCAGGCGCAGCACCTCGAGCTCGCGCCCGGACAGGTCGTCGGGCCCACCGGCCGGCTGTTCAGGCATGGCCGCCAGCCTCGCCCCGAGAGAGGGGTTGAGGTAGGTCCGGCCGTCGGCCGCGCGGCGTACCGCCTCGACAAGCTCGGTGTCCGCGGCTTCCTTGAGCACGTAGCCCAAAGCCCCGGCTCGTAGCGCGCTCCGGGCGTACTCCGGATCCTCCTGCATGGTGAGCACGACCGTCGCGGTGTGCTCCGAGCGTTCGCGAACGACGGGGATAGCCTCTAGCGAGGTCTGCGTGCCGGGCATGTTGAGGTCGAGCACGAGCACGTCGGGTTTATGGCCGAGCACGGCGCGCAGCGCCGCGTCGACGTCGCCGGCCTCCGCGACCACCTCGACGGCATCCTCGGCTTCCAGCAGCAGGCCGAGCCCGGTGCGGACCACGCGGTGGTCATCCGCGAGGACGATGCGGATCGGCGACACGGAGCGAGAGGCTACGACACGCGTATGCTCGCCAGCGCCCGTGTCCGGTTCCGATCGTGCAACCCGCGACCGAGTCGACCGCCTCGAGCGGCTGTTGGCCGTCGGGCGCGTCGTGGCCACCGAACCCGACCTGCCGGCCGTGCTCGGCCAGATCGTGGAGAGCGCGCGCGAGCTGACCGGCGCACAATCTGCGACGCTGGGCGTACTCGACAAGGCACGGGATGGTCTGGAGCAGTTCCTGACCGCCGGCGCTGAGTCCGACGACCACGCAATGGTCGAACCACCGGGCGGGCCCGGCGTCTTGGGGCAGCTGATCGAAAGTGCAGGGCCGATTCGCCGTCCGCAGTTTCTTGGCACGCCGATTTCGCTTCGCGGCCAGGCCTGGGGTGGCCTCTACGTGACGGGGACGCAAGAGGCGCAAGCCTTCGACGACGCTGACCTCAACACGATGTTGGTGCTCGGCGAATGGGCGGCGGTCGCGATCAACAGCGCACGCCTGTTCGGCGAGGTTACGACGCGCGGCCGCGAGCTCCAGCGCGCGCTCCGAACGATGCGGACGGCCATGGAGATTGCGACCGCGATCGGCGCCGACACCGACCTGTCGCACATTCTCGAGTTGATCGTGGAGCGGGCGCGCACGCTGGTGGACGCAGACGGGCTGCTGATCTGGCTGCGCCATGGGGATCAGCTTCGGATCGCCGCGGTGGCCGGCAACGCTGACGTGCCGGATCAAGCCGCGATTCCGCTCCACGCGTCGACAGCCGGCGAGGCGCTACGCACTCGCCAGTCGGTCCGTGTGGAGGACGCCCAGCAGATGTTGATCAACCCGGCTGAATTTGGCATGTCGCGGGCGAGCAGTACGCTGATTGTTCCGCTCGTGCACCGCGGTCGCGGGCTGGGCGTGTTGGTCGCCTTCGACCGCCTCGGTGCGACCGCCAGCTTCGACGCCGATAACGAGCGCGCGCTGGAGGCGTTCGCGGCGAGCGCAGCGACCGCGGTGGCGACCGCGCGCCTTGTCGAGGAGCAGCGCGTGCACGATTCGATTGTTGCCGCAGAATCTGAGCGCGGCCGCTGGGCGCGTGAGCTCCACGACGAGACGCTGCAGGGCTTGGCGTCGCTCAAGCTCTCGCTTGCCGGTGCGCTCAGATTGCAGCCCGCCCGGGCGCGGAGGGTGATCGAGTCGGCGGTCGACCAGCTCGAGCACGACATCGCCGCTCTGCGAACGATCATCGCGGACCTGCGACCGGCGGCGCTCGACGAGCTCGGCCTGGAGCCGGCGCTGCGCACGCTGGTTGCGGGGGTCGCCGAGTCGGAGGGACTCGTGGCCCATGTCTCGATTGAGCTGGGTGGCGGGCGGCTCGAGCCTGACGTTGAGACGGTCGCCTACCGCGTTGCCCAGGAGGCAGTGACCAACATCGTCAAGCACGCAGACGCTCGCACGTTGGCCGTCGAGCTGATGTGTGATGGCGAGCGGCTCCGGCTCGTCGTGGCCGACGACGGGCGCGGGTTGGGCGAAGTGCACGATGAGGGGTACGGCATCGTGGGGATGCGTGAGCGGGCCGCGCTTGCCTCTGGCGTCATCGAGATCGCGCCGGCCTCGGGCGGCGGAACTCGTGTGACGCTCGATCTGCCGCTCAGTAACAACCACTGAGAGAGGGCGGGGGGCGGTCCCCGATGTACGGCACCCCCTTGGGGCGGACGATGCGGGGATATGGTTGCGACCAATCCCAACGAACCTCGTCGGGTAGTCATCGTCGGCGGAGGCATTGCTGCACTCGAAGCCGGCCTGGCCCTGCACGATCTGGCCGGCACGCAGGTGCGTGTCACTCTCATCGCTCCGGAGCCCGACTTCATGCTGCAACCGCTGGACGTAGTTTGGCCCTTCGCCGATTGGCACCCGCGCCGACTCCCTTTCGAGCGCTTCATGGACGAGCGCGGGGGGCACTTTCGGCGCACGGTAGTCCTCAGCGTCGATGACGCGCGGCAGACCGTGCGCTGCGCTACCGGTCCCGACGAGCCCTACGACGCGCTGATCGTGGCCGTCGGGGCGTCAGCACGGCGGGTGTTCGAGCACGGCCTGACATTGGGCGCCGACGTCCTGGCGCTCAACGAGCTGCTCGCCGACGTCGAGCGAAGCCACTCGCGCGGCTTCGCATTCGTCGTGCCGAAAGGCTGCACCTGGCCGCTTCCCCTCTACGAGCTGGCTCTGATGGCCGCCGATGAGGTTCGGGAGATGCACATCGATGAAGTCCAACTGCACTTCGTGACGCCGGAGGCGGCGCCCCTCGACATCTTCGGTTCTGAGGCCACCGGCGCGGTCGCGGACTTACTGGAGGCCGCGCTCATAACCCTCCACTGTGGCGCCGACCCGGACATCCACCCCGGCGGGCACGTCGGTACGGGTTCCGGCGACGGCCTGGACGTCGAGCGCGTAATCGCGTTGCCGGTGCTCGACGGCCCACGGCTCAAGGGCCTCCCAGCTGACGCACGCGGCTACATCCCGGTAGACGAGTACGGGCGCGTCGTCGGCGTCGACGCCGTCTACGCCGCCGGCGACGCCACCGATCACCCGATCAAGCAGGGCGACCTGGCCTGCCAGCAGGCCGACGCCGTGGCCGCGCACGTCGCAGCAACCATGGGCGCCCAGGTCGACGCGGTGGCCTACGCCCCGGTACTGCGCGGCCGGTTGGTCACAGGACGCCGCGACGGTGTTCTCGGGCGCCCGGAGAAGACGATCTCCGGGCGCTACCTCGGCCCCTATCTCGAGGCACAGGGCGTCATAGAGGTGCGGCGTTGGGCCGAGAACCGAAGCGCGGGGGTTGATGTGCGGCTCTCTCGCTCAGCCGGCTGGGGCAGGGTTCAGTCCGTGACTTCGACCCTCTAGGCGAGGGGCCAGAGTTGCGGGTTCCTACCGAGCGCCGGGCGTGGTCGCCACCGATGACCCGGCCGCCCACGGCGGTGACAATGCAACGGTCGGTTCCCCTTCGGTCAGGAGACGCTCCGTGCCTCAACCAGTGATAGTCGACGACACCAACCAGAAGAAGCCTTTCCGCGTCGTCATTGCCGGTGGCGGCGTCGGCGGCCTCGAAGCGGCGTTGGCACTCGGGGAGGCCGGCCAGGCACTCGACGTGAGGCTCCTGGCGCCCAACGCGGAGTTCGTAGAGAGGCCGATGTCGGTCGCCGAGCCCTTCGCCGCCGGGCACTCCGCCCGGGTTCCGGTGGCCACCGTGGCCCACGACAGCGGCGCCACTCTCATCGTCGATTCGCTGAGCGCGGTCGATCCCGAGCGGCATACGGTCACCACCGGGCAGGGGCAGGAACTCAACTACGACGCGCTGCTGATCGCGGTTGGCGCCGAGCCCTACGCGGCCGTGCCGGGCGCGAAGGTGTGGACGCACGACTCGTCCCCCGAGATCATGGGTGGGCTGCTGCGCGACATGGAGGAGGGGTACTCGCGCCGCGTGGCCTTCGTCCAGCCCGATGCCCCCTGCTGGCCGCTACCGGTCTACGAGCTGGCGATGATGTGCGCCCGGGAAACGTACGGGATGAACATCGACGACGCCGAGGTCACCGTCGTGATCCCCGAGCGGGCTCCTCTCATCGCGTTTGGCGAGAAGGCTTCGGCGATGGTGGCCGCCGAGCTGAAAGCGGCGAGGGTCGCGACGCGCGCCGGCGCCGGTCCCCGGATCGAGCGTCACGGCCATACCCTGAGCCTGGGCAACGAAGAGCAACTGGACGTGGACCGCGTTGTCGCTCTGCCCGGACTGCGCGGGCCGTCGACGACGGGCCTCCCACAAGACGCAAACGGTTTCCTTATCGTGGATGAGCGCGGGCGCGTGACCGGGGTGCCGGGCGTGTGGGCGATCGGCGACGGGACCAATAGCCGCCTCAAGCAGGGTGGCTTGGCCGCTCAGCAGGCCGACCTGGCCGCGCGCGACATCCTCGCCCGAGCGCTCGCTCGCGAAGCCCCCGAGCCACACGCCCCCGTCCTGCGCGGAATGCTGCTGACCGGCGAGTCGCGTTTGTGGCTCCAGCGCGAGCTGGGGACCGACGACGCCGGCGAGGTCGCCGACTACGCGCTCTGGTGGCCGCCCAGCAAGATCGCCGGATCGCGACTGGGTGACTACCTCGCGGTCCCCCCGCAAGTCCACGCTCCCGGCGCGCACGTCGTGGAGACGATCATCCCGCGTCACTACCCGACGCCGATCCTCGAACCGCCCCTCGCGGTGCGATGAGCCCCTTCGTCCAGGACGTCGTCTTGCACGACGGCGAGGTCGTGCGCGTAAGGCCCGTGCAAGCCACGGACGAGAAGGCGGTGTGGACCCTCCTCGACCACCTCTCCCTCGAGTCGCGCCGCAGGCGCTTCTTCACCGCGGCACCCGACCTCTCGCGGGCGGCCCATTGGGCCACCGAGGCGAACCCCGACCGCGCCGGGCTGGTCGCTGAGACCGCCTCCGGGGAGATAGTCGGTCACGGCGTCGTCATACGGGCTCGCGGTGAGAGCGCCGAAGTAGCCTTCGAGGTTGCCGAGGACCACCGGCGCCGGGGTCTGGCCGGCTCGCTGCTCGACCGCCTGGCCCGCGCCGCCCGCGACCTCGGCATTACCGTCCTGCAGGCTTACGTCCTACCCGAGAACGCGGATATGCTGGGCGTTTTTCGCGACCACTTCCCCACCCAAGAGCAGACGCAGGACGGCGTGGTCTGCGTCACCATCGCCATCGCAAGACCCTCACTGGATCCCACGGCAGTGCCCCTGGCCAGAAACGGCTACTGAAGGTGGCTCGCCAGTAGCTCTCGGAACTGGGAGAGGGGCATGTCCTCAGGAATGAGACCCCTACCACTGCAGGTCAGGCATTCATTCGTCGTGTCGCCAACGATATGGCCGTCCTCGCTTACCGTCTCGACGTAGCCCCGGCCGCCGCACTCCTGGCACGGCGCCTTGACGGCAACCGTTAGCTCGTTCGAGGAGTGCGTACCACCTGCCATCGCCCAACCAACCTACCGCTCGATCCGCGCGGCGCATAGGGGCCAGGCGCGAGCCCCGTCGTCGGGTTCACTCGGCTCCCGGCGTCTCGAAGCGGCTGATGGGATTCGAACCCACGACCTTCTGCATGGCAAGCAGACGCTCTAGCCAACTGAGCTACAGCCGCGCACTGCGACGAGCATAGCCGACGTCGATCCGGGCAACGGCCTACGCGCGCCGCCCCTAAAGTTCGGCGCATGACCGGACCCGCGCTCGTGGCCGTGGACGAGGATCCAGGCGCCCTTAGCGACGTCGAGCGGGAGCTGCGGGAGCGCTACGAGCGGCACTATCGCGTGGTCTGTCTCGGGTCTTCGCAGGAAGCGATCAAACGCTTGGAGGAGCTTGCGGAGGGGGGCGAGGGGGTGGCCCTGATCCTCGCGGCACAGCAACTCACCGCAATGACCGGGACGGAGTTGCTCGACGAGGCGCGTCACCTACACCCGCAGGCCAAGCGCGGCCTCCTCATCGGGTGGGGTGAGTGGGGGGACCGGGCCACGGGGGATGCGATCTTCGACTCGATGGCGCACGGACGCATCGACCACTACGTCCTGAGGCCGGCGGCGTCACCGGACGAGCTCTTCCATCAAGCCATCTCGAGCCTCCTGCTCGAGTGGGCCGAGGCCCAGCGCACGTCGCCGCACACGATTCACCTGGTCGGCGAGTCTTGGTCCGGCCGCGCCTATGAGCTACGAAATGTGCTGGGCCGCTGCGCGGTCCCGCACTCGTTCTGCCTTGCCGACTCGACCCACGGCCGCTCTCTGTTGGCCGAGGCCGGGGCCGGGGCGAAGCTGCCCCTCCTCGTCTTCCCCGACGGCACCGCGCTGGCCGACCCCAGCAACGCCGACATCGCAAGGGCCACGGGCGCGTCCGTGGATCCCCAGCGCAGCGACTTCGATCTGGTGGTCGTCGGCGCCGGGCCGGCGGGCCTGTCGGCGGCCGTGTACGGCGCATCCGAGGGGTTCAGGACGCTCGTGGTCGACGACGGCGGCATCGGCGGCCAGGCGACCTCGAGCTCACTCATTCGCAACTACCTCGGCTTCCCGCGGGGCCTCAGCGGTCGCCGGCTGGCTCGGCAGGCGTACGACCAGGCCTGGGTGTTCGGGGCCAACTTCGCCTTCATGCAGACCGTCACCGGGGTGCGCGACGAGAACGACGGACTGTCCATCGGCCTGTCGGACAGCGACGGTGTCCGCGCCCGAGCGGTGATCCTGGCCACCGGCGCCGCGTATCGCCGGCTCGGTGTCCCGGAGCTGGAGGCGCTGAACGGCGCCGGCGTCTTCTACGGCGGCGCGACCTCGGAGGCGCCCGCGATAGCCGGAGAGGACGTCTATGTCCTGGGCGGCGCGAACTCGGCCGGCCAGACCGCGCTGTATCTCGCTCGCTACGCCCAGCGCGTCACGCTCGTGGTGCGGGCGCACTCGCTGGGGGCCGGGATGTCGGATTACCTGGTCCGCCAGGTGGAGGCGACGCCTAACCTCGAAGTGCGCCTGCGAACCGAGATCGTCGGCGGCGGAGGCGACGGCTGGCTGGAGCACCTGATGCTTCGCGATCACGCCGGAGGGCAAGACGAGACGGTCGACGCCGGCGGGCTTTTCCTCATGATCGGAGCGCGACCGCACACGGAGTGGCTGCCGGAGGCGATCGAGAGGGATCCGGAGGGCTTCGTCCTCACGGGACCGGACCTTCGTGCGGACCTCGCGTGGCCGCTCGATCGCGCCCCGTTCTCCCTCGAGACCAGCATGCCGAGGGTCTTCGCGGCGGGCGACGCACGGCACGGTTCCGTCAAGCGCGTGGCATCTGCCGCCGGAGAGGGATCGGTGGCGATTCAGTTGCTCCACCGCCTGTTCGCGACCGACCAACTGCATCCTCGCGGCCGCCAGACGGAGCGCTCGCTGCGCTAGCCGTAGTGCTCGAGTGAGACCTCGACCCAGGTGAGGATGGCGCCGTCGACGAGATCCTCGCGGCCCCAGCCGTCGGACAGGCGGTCGAGCAGCAGCAGCGCGTACTCGTTGTCCTGCTGTCCCGGGTGACGCGGGCCGCCGCCGTTGGCGCCCGGGTCGAACACCTCCACCCGAACCAGCTCGGGCGAGGAGGTCAGGCGTACCTCGACGGTCTCGTGCGAGCGGGCGCCGCCCCACTGAATCGTGCTGGTCACCAGCTCGCTGAGCAGCAACGCCAGGCGGTGGCGGATGGCGCCCGGAAGCCCGGCCTTCACCGACAGCATCGAGCGGCGAGCCACCCCTGCGGCCCGTGTTCCACCCGGCACCCAGAAGGACACCGTCTTGGTCTCAGCCATGGTCTGCATCTCCCGAGACAGAAACGGTACGCCCCCCGTAGCGTGCTGTGAAGCCCCAACCGTCCGACGCTACCCTTGCCACGCCTCGGCGCCGTGGCGGAGTGGCTACGCAGCGGCCTGCAAAGCCGTTTACACCGGTTCGATTCCGGTCGGCGCCTTAGTGATAGAGCGAAACGGGTCGCCTACCGAAGGGATGCTTCTCCCCACTGTCTCCCCAGACGCTCGCCTGTCGCAAGGATGAGCGCCGGCACGGTGGACTTCGCCGCAGTGCTTCGTGGGTATGCCGAGGCGCTCGCACGCTTCCACGCTGCGAGGGTTGGTGGTGATCCTGTGACCGCCTTCCTACCGCTTTTCGGGCGCTCAATTGGGCCTCCCCGGTCGAGTTGCGCTCGTTCGAGCAGGACGCGGGAGCCACGAACCAGCAAACCGTGCGGATGGAGACGAACGCGCTGTACACCGTCGAACGGGTGGCGGCGGGACTGAAGATCCTCTAGTGCTCGAGCCACCCCGGGCGAAGCCGACCTGCGCGAGCTGGCCCGCCGGCCGGTGCTTTCGACTTCAGGACCTACGCGACGATGGGACCCGCATCCGGCGGGTCGCAGCATGCGTCGAAATCACACTGCCCATAGCAGACACACACCTCACCGTCGTTGGTGCAAACGCAGTGCACCAGTCCTTCCTCGCTGAGGCTGTTCCCCTTGTGCGCAAATCGGAGGAAAGCACTCATCGCAACGCGCACCACCACCTCGCCGTCGCCGGGTTGGTCCTGCGTCTCCAGGTGAGCTCGGGCTCGCTTAGCACCGTCCTCCATGAGGCGTTCAACTATGTATGTCCAGTCGCTGCCGACGGGCTTGTCCGGGTCGACTTGCCTCGTCTGCAGGGGGTTGCAACCGCTGCCCGTGCTCGTTGCCATTTGGCGCCTCCGATCCGTGAGCGTGTGGGACAGAAGGAACGTAACCGTGACGCACCTCGATGGCAAGCGCGCGCTCGCGATCCACGGTCGCGTACTCCGCGTGACAGCAGACCGCCGACGACCACCGACCCGCATCGTCGCTGCGAGTTTTTCGGAGAGGAGCCACGAAGACCGCGGCCTAGCGGAGTACACAAACACGACGTCGCACAAACGGCTTTGGGCTGCGGAATCCGGCCCTCAAGCTGGCCCAGAACGCGGCTCGATCTGAGCGAAAGCGCGACCGTGACCACGAACAACCTGCCCGGAGACATTGTGCCGCTCTGCAAAGCCCTGCCACGTCAGGGCAGGGATGAGCAGCTCACAAGCGGCAACGGTGCACCCGCACGGCTACGAACGCCTCTTCGCATGCTGCCTCCGTGTCGCATCGCACTGAATGAGGTCGAGCCGGCGAGCGTTTGAACAGACAACCATCCGAGAGGAAAGACCATGTTCAGCAGTACGCTCAAGCGCCCGGCCCTGGCACTCGCGGTAACGGCGGGGCTACTCGCGGTCGCAGGACCGGCCAGCGCGGCAACCAGCGATCAGCCTAGCCTTATGGGCGACGGAAACGACGTCACGATCGAAACAGCCAAGATCGTCTACAACGGCCATGCTGGGCTCGGCTCCGCCCTCCTGCCGGAACTCGACGCAAACGCCAACGCCTTCCTGCCGGAGATCAATGACGAGGTGCTGGCCTTGGTCAACTACGAGCCGGACTACATCGAAGGGATGCAGTAGCAAGCGCCTCTACTGGGTCCCGTGTTCGGCGACCTGCTCGACGACCTGGACGGTGTGCGCGGGCTGGGCGGCCTGTCGGGCGAGTCCTACGTGGACAAGGACCTCCGCACGCTGCTGGGCGATTTCGTGCGCGGCCGCTTCAACCTGCGCTACTGCGGCAACGGCTCGCTGGACGAATGCCGCGCGTCGCTGTGGGCTGCCGTGGCGGGGGCGGCGGCCGAGCTGGCAGCCGCACTGGGGCCCCGATCCCGCTCAGTGGCGGACCACCGCGGCGCGCACGTCGTTCGCTCCGGGCTTGATCCGCGACACGATGCGCGCCACCAACCGGCCGACGGTCCGCATAAAGCCCGGACCCAGCGGGTAGTTGTCCGTCGAGGGCAATTTCTTCAAAGGAGGAGAGACTCGATGACAGAGGCGCCCGGCGCATCTGCGCGCGGCGGCGGTTCCGGCGACGGAGTGGGGGCAGGATCGGACCACCACTCCGACATCGACTGGGTGGCCGCCGAGCGCTCATCCGAATTTCGTGAGCTCATCAAGCGCAAGAAGGCGTTCGTGCTTCCCGCGACGATCTTCTTCCTCGCTTGGTACTTCGGCTTCATCATCCTGGCCGGGTACGCGCCCGACTTCATGGGTGAGGAGTTCCTGTTCGACGGGTTCACGATCGGCTACGCGCTCGCGCTCACCCAGTTCCTGATGACCTGGGTGCTGGGCGCCTGGTACCTGCGCAAGGCCGACAAGGAGTTCGACCCACTTGCCGCGCGCGCCGCCGAGGTGGCGCTCAAGTCGGGCCTGGGCAACGGCAGCGGCCGCTTCGATCGCGACGAGGATGAGGAGGTGCGCCGCTCATGACATGGGTCGCAGCAGTCAACGAAACCGCCTTGGTCGTCTTCGCTCTCGTCGTGGGAGTGACCATGGTGGTCAGCTACTTCGCGTCGAAGCGCGTGGCCACGGCCACCGACTTCTGGTCGGCGGGCCGCGGTCTGACCGGGCCACAGAACGGCTTCGCCATCGCGGGCGACTACATGTCGGCCGCCTCGTTCCTCGGCATCGCCGGGCTGATCTACCTGTTCGGCTTCGACGGGTTCCTGTACTCCGTCGGCTTCCTTGTGGCCTTCCTCACCGTGCTCTTCCTGCTCGCCGAGCGGATGCGCAACTCGGGTAAGTACACGATGGCCGACGTTCTGAGCTTCCGCCTCAACCAGCGTCCCGCCCGTGCGGCGGCGGCGCTCGGCACGCTCTCGGTGGTCGCCTTTTACCTGATCGCGCAGATGGTGGGCGCGGGCGTGCTGATCGAGGCTTTGGTGGGCATCAGCTTCCCGCTTGCCGTGGTCCTCACCGGCGCGTTCATGGTCATCTACATCATTTTGGGCGGCATGCTGGCCACCAGCTGGGTGCAGATCATCAAGGCGTTCCTGCTGATGACGGCGGCGATCGTCATGTCGCTCTGGGTGCTGGTCGAGGTCGGCAACCCCTTCGACATCTTCGCCGACGCCCGCTCCCAATCGGCCGAGGGTGAGGCGTACCTCAAGCCCGGCCTGTTCCTCTCCACCCCGCTCGACACGGTGTCGCTCGGGCTGGGTCTCGTGCTGGGCACGGCCGGCCTGCCGCACATCCTGATGCGATTCTTCACCGTGCCCGACGCCAAGGCGGCGCGCGGGTCGGTGATGTGGGCGATGGTGCTGATCGGCGGCTTCTACGTGATGACCACGTTCCTCGGCTTCGGCGCTCGAGTGATCCTGGGCACGGCGGGCGAGGAGGCGGCCGGCACGGGCGGCAACCTGGCGTTGCCCAACCTGGCCGACGAGCTCGGCGGCGAGCTGTTCCTGGCGATCATCGCCGGCGTGGCCTTCGCCACCATCCTCGCGGTGGTGGCCGGCCTCGTGATCTCGGCCTCGGGTGCGGTTGCCCACGACATCTGGTCGAACATCGTGCGCCGCGGACAGGACTCCGAGAAGGAGGAGGTCTGGGTTGCGAAGATCGCCGCGCTGGGGGTGGGCGCGATCGCGATTCTCATCGCCGTGATCGGCGGCTCGGGCCTGAACGTCTCGTTCATGGTCGGCCTGGCGTTCGCGGTGGCGGCCAGTGCCAACTTCCCGGCGCTGCTGCTGGCGCTGACCTGGCGGCGCTTCAACACCACCGGCGCGGTCACCGGTGTGCTGTTCGGCGTGATCAGCTCGATCCTGCTGGTGATCATCAGCCCCACGGTGTGGCCGGGGGCCGACAGCGAGGGCGGCGCGCTCGGGTTCTACGACCTGGCCAACCCGGCGATCGTGAGCGTCCCGCTCGGCTTCTTCGGCTGCTGGCTCGGCACGGTGCTGTCCAAGCCGCAGGAGAACGAGCGCAGCTTCTCCGAGCTCCACGTTCGCTCGGAGACCGGGCTGGGTGCGGAGGAGGGCACGGGCGCCACGCTCACCAAGCGCGGTGGCGAGTCCAAGCCGCGTGAGACCGCCGGAGCCACCTCCTAGTAGAACGAAACGCATGCGAGGGCCGTGCCGGCGCGAAGCCGGGTACGGTCTGCGCAGCGTGACCCTGCTCGTCCTCCAGCACATCGCGTGCGAGCCGCCGGCGGCGTTCGAGGACGAGCTCGCTCGCGCGCGGCCTCGACCTCGAGCGCGTGGAGGTCGACGAGGGCGAGTCGGTGCCCGACCCGCGCGACTACGCGGCCACCGTGATCATGGGCGGGCCGATGGGGGCCTACGAGGAGGACGCGTACCCGTGGCTGGCCCAGGAGAAGGCGCTCGTCGGCGACGCTGCCCGCGCCGGTCACCCGGTGTGGGGCGTGTGCCTCGGCGCCCAGGTGCTCGCGGGCGCGCTCGGCGCGCGGGTGTACCCGGGGGAGGGGCCCGAGGTAGGCGTCCTCCCCGTCGAGCTCACCAGCGCGGCGGGGCA
>CAWBLN010000005.1:0-81636 GCA_963789705.1 uncultured Thermoleophilaceae bacterium | reverse complement strand
AGGTCAAACCGCGATCGCGCCCCGGCGTAGGCTCGAAATCCCGGCGCCCACGGGACTTGGGCGGCACCGCGATAAAGCAGGTTGTGGCGTCGCGCTGCTCGCAGTTGCACACGCGACGGGCTCCGGGAATGCTGCCCCGCCCGGCTTAGCAACCGCTCGATGTGATGGGCTGCCCGCAGATGGTTCTTGCCGTCGGCCCATTGAATGGTCTCGGTCACTACCCCCTGGCGTACCGCTTCCCTGGCGGCAAAACCGGGGATGTCGCCGGACACTCGGTGCGCCCGCAGAGCGTTTGTGACCTCCTGGTGCGTTCGGAAGACCGGCGACCCTAGGTACATGCTGGCGCGCGGAAAGTCCGCGCCCGACGGGTTGATCAGCAGGGACGGCTTCCCGAGCAGCCAGGCCTCCATGCATGTGGTGGAGTCGTAGGCCGACCAGACGTCGCAGACGTTGATGCAGTCAGCGATAGGCTCTCGGCTCGGCGGAATCAACACGTTGGGTCTCCGCTCCAAGCCAGCGAGCTCGGACTCGGCGGTGTTCACCACGCCTGGGTGCTGTCTCAGCACGAACAGAGTCTCAGGATTCGAGGCGAAGAGCGCTTCCAGGAGGTCGCGTAGGAGTCGCGGTCCCGGCGAAAGCGTTCGATCGCTCCAGATCCGTAAAGTGACACGTCCTGGGAGACCGATTTCGTCCCAAACACATAGTCGAACGCCCAGCCGGCATACCCCACGATGTGCTCCTGTTCAAACCCGTAACGTTTGCGCCACTGATCCTTCGTCGCGAACGAGCCGAGCCGGTAGCGATCGAATCCGATGGCGCCGGACACCTTCAGCCGATCGCGCAACTCCGGAGCGTTTGAGAGCACCATGTCCCGCGCTCGCACGGACCACATCAGCTTGGCCTGCTGGGGGAGCTTGTTGCCCTTTACGTGCCCCCAGAACATCCGCTCGGCCAGCTCCTCCACGTAGCTGCCCTCGGCGTCGACCGAAACCGTCGGAACGCCGAGGCTGGCGGCGAACTCCGCCACTTCTCGATTGATGCGGGCTCCCGCCGGTTCCGCAGCGTAGAGCACGAGCGGTCGATGCTTGAACAGTAGATGGCGATAGTTGAAGATGCTCTCCTCGACTACTTGGTATCCGCGTCGCCGCAGGGCGGCACAGACGAGCGACGCCACCTCGCGGTCGCGGCCTTGGCTGCTCCATTCGAGGTTGAGCACGTCGCAAGCCATCGGCGGGGCAACGTAGCAGCGAGTGGTCAGGGCCAATCCATTGTGGTCCAAGGACTGCGGAGCCGGGGCGGACACCTGCCCGTTGGTACTCTCACCGCTTCCAGTCGCGACCCGGCGGTCCCCCAGACGCTGCTTCAACGATGACTTCAAACCTCGACCCAGAGCGCCTCATTGATTCGTTCGACCCCAAGCCGCACTCGATCGACCTGCCGCCGATTCGATACTGCATCCGCTGCGTGATGCCCGAGACGAAGCCCGATCTCTCGATCGACGACGAGGGCGTCTGCGACGCCTGCCGCTCTGCCGAGCACAAGCACGAGATCGACTGGGACGAGCGGCGCGAGGAGCTTAAGGATCTGCTCGAGCGCTACCGCAGCAAGGACGGGTCCAACTACGACTGCATCGTTCCGGTCTCGGGCGGCAAGGACTCGACCTTTCAGGTGATGACGATCCTCGAGCTCGGCTACCGGCCGCTGACCGTCACCTGGTCGGCCTGCTCCTACACCGAGATCGGCCGCAAGAACATCGAGAACATGCAGAAGCTGGGCGTGGACCACATCCAGTTCACGCCCAACCCGCGCGTCTACCGCGCGATGTTCACCGAGGCCTTCCGCCGCGTCGGCGACGGCTGCTGGCCCTGCCACGTCGGGATCTTCTCCTACCCCGTGCGCGTGGCGGTCAACTACAAGGTGCCGCTGCTCGTCTACGGCGAGAACCCGCAGCTCGAGTACGGCGGTCCCGCCGCGAAGTCGCGCGACTCCGTGATCGATCGCGCCTGGCTCGAGGAGTTCGGAGGCCTGCTCGGCAACCGCATCGACGACATGCTCGGCGTCGAGGGGATCACCGAGGCGGACCTCATCCCCTATCGCTACCCCTCCGACGAGGAGCTGCGACGAGGTCGGCGTCACCGGCATCTTCCTCGGCTACTACATGAAGTGGGACGCGCGCAGCCAGCTGAAGAAGGTGCTCGACGACCGGGTTCCAGGTCAACGAGACGGTCGCCGACGTCGGCGACAAGCCCCACCAGGAGGGCACCTACACCAACTACGAGAACCTCGACGGCAAGTTCGTCGGGGTGCACGACTACCTCAAGTTCCTCAAGTTCGGCTTCGGCCGCGCCACCGACCACGCCTCGATCGACATCCGCAACGAGCGAATCACGCGCGAGGAGGCCATCGAGCTGGTGCAGCACCTACGAGGGCAAGGTGCCCCGACGCTACCTCGAGGAGTACCTCGAGTTCGTGGGGATGACCGAGGACGAGTTCTACGAGACGCTCGACTCCTTCACCAACAAGGCGATCTTCGTGACCGACGACGAGCGGCCGCATCGTGCGCGACGAGAACGGTGACGTCCTGCTGAAGACCTCGCCGGCCTCCGCCTCTGGGTCTGAGCCTGCCGCTTTGAAGTGATCGCCGTAGTCGACTACGGGATGGGGAACCTGCGCTCGGTCGAGCGCGCGCTCGCCGCGATCGGCGAGCGGGCTGCGATCACAGCCGACCACGATCAGCTCCGCGAGGCCGACCGCCTCGTGCTGCCGGGTGTGGGCGCGTTCGGGGCCGCGATGGGCCGGCTGCGCGCGGATGGGTTGGACACGCTGCTGACGACGCTCGTGCGCGACGAGGGCAAGCCGTTGCTCGGCATCTGCCTCGGCATGCAGCTGATCTGTCGCGAAAGCGACGAGCACGGTCACCACGAAGGCTTGGGCTGGATCGATGCCAAGGTGCAGCGATTCCAATTCGGCGCTCAGCCGATTGCGCGTCCCGCACGTCGGCTGGAACGATGTCACGGGTCGTCGACGAGACAGCGATCTGCCCGGTGGACGGGCACCTTCTACTTCGTTCACTCCTACACGTCGATTGCGCCGCCGATCCGCACGTGGTCGCAGCGACCTGCGTATACGGCGACGAGTTCGCCGCGGCGCTCGAGCGCGACAACGTCATGGCGACTCAATTTCATCCGGAGAAGAGCCAGGACGACGGCCTGGCACTGCTGCGCCGCTTCGCCGCCTGGCAACCGACCGCGGTCGCGGCCTAGCCCTGCTCAAGACGCGGCTCATCCCGACGTTCCAGCTCAAGAACTGGGGCCTCGTCAAGAGCCGGCAGTTCTGCGTCCTGGCGTCCGATCGGTCCGCCGACCGTGGCGGGCAAGGTCTACAACGCCCGACGAGTCGACGAGCTCATCGCGCTCGACATCGACGCTCCGCGCGAGCACCGACCGCCCAACGTTCCGCTGCTGCGTGACCTCGCCGACGTCTGCTTCATGCCCTTCACGGCAGGCGGCGGGGTGCGGCTCGACGACGACGTGCGGAGCGCTGCTGAACAACGGCGCGGACAAGGTCGCCGTCAACACCGCTCTCGCTGATGCACCGGACGTTGTCGAGCGATGCGCCGAGCCAGTTCGGCGTCCCAGTGCATCGTGGGCTCGATCGACGCTCGGCGGACCGACACCGGCCACGAGAGTCTATGTCGAGGCGGGCATGCGCCCCACCGGTGCATCGCCGCCGGTCGAGCTCGCGCGCCGTGCCGAAGGCCTCGGTGTCGGCGAGATCCTGCTGACCTCGATCGACCAGGACGGCACGATGGACGGCTACGACCTGGCGCTGATCGAGTGCGTTTGCGAGGCCGTCGGCGTGCCCGTTATTGCCTGCGGTGGCGCTGGCGAGCCTGAGCACTTCGTGACGGCAGTCGAAGAGCGGCGGGCGCCGACGCGGTTTCCGCGGCTAGCATCTTTCACTTCACCCGCTTCACGCCCAACGATATCAAGGCAGCATATGAGAGAGGCTGGCCTGGATGTCCGACTCTAGAGCCCGGGCGCCGCTTGAACAGCTCTGGGCGGGAGACTTCGGCGACGCCTATACCCGAGCGTAACCGCGACGCCGAGTCCGGGCGCAGCTGGTTCTGGGAGCGACAGCTCGAAGCGCTCGGCACGCGCTCCGCGCTCGAGGTGGGATGCAACATCGGCGGGAACCTCAGGTGGATCGCCGAGGTCGCTGGGGCCTGAGAACGTGGCCGGCGTCGACGTGAACAGAGAAGGCGCTGGAGCTGCTCCGCGAGCGCATGCCGGGCGTGGACGCACCGTCTGACGACGGGAGCGAAGCTGCCCTTCGAGGACGCGCAGCTTCGATCTAGTCTTCACGATGGGCGTGCTCATCCATCAGGATCCCGAGACCCAGCTCGAGCCGATGATGCGCGAGATCGTGCGTTGTTCACGCCGCTACGTGATGCTGCGGGCGAGTACCACGCGGACGAGCTCACCGAGGTGCCCTTACCGAGGTCAGGAGGGGGCTCTCTTCAAGCAGGACTTCGGAGCGCTCTATCAGCGCCTGTTCGACGAGCTCGAGCTCGTCGACAGCGGCTTCCTCTCCGAGGACGAGGGGCGCTGGGACGACCTCACCTACTGGATCTTCGAGAAGCGCGGGTGAAGATCGCCGCCCTGGTCCAGGCGCGTGACGGGTTCGACGCGACTGCCGGGAAAGGTGCTCGAGGACGTGGGCGGCATTCCGTTGATCGCGCACACCCTGCGGCGGCTGGGTGCGGCCGACCGGGTCGACGAGGTCGTGCTCGCCACGACCGAGCACCCTAGCGACGACACGCTGGTCGAGCTCGCTCGACAGGAGGGGGTTGACGTCTACCGAGGTCCCGAACGGGACGTGCTGTCGCCGGCTACGCGACGCGGCGCGAGGCCGCGGGCGCAGACGCCGTCGTTCGGATCACCGGGGATTGCCCGCTTCTCGACCCGGCCGTCGTCGACCGCGTGGTGAGCGCCCTGGTGGACGCCTCGGAGCGCTGTGACTACGCCTCCAACGTTCTGCGCCGGACCTATCCCAAAGGCCTCGACACCGAGGCGCTGTGGGTTGACGCGCTGGTGCGCATCGACGAGCTTGCGGAATCCGCGGAGGCGCGCGAACACGTAACTTGGTTCGCCTATCGCGAGCGGCCGGACCTTTTCCGCCTTCGCTCGGTCGAGGGCGACGAGGACCGCTCGGACCTCGACTGGAGCGTGGACACCGCGGAAGACCTAGAGCGCGTCCGGGCTCTCGTTTCGCTGCTCGACGCGGCCCGATGAGCCGATGCCATGGCGTGAGCTGGCGGAGCTCGCCGGCACCTGAGCGGAGTCAGACCATGTCCCACGTGAGCACGTCGTCGGACTCGATGTCCACGCGCGCGAGGCGGCCGACCACCAGGTCGAGGTGCTTGGGCGGGATGCCGCAGCCGGGCCGCTTGACCGTGAGCATCTCGCGCGTGATCTCCGTGCCCGCCGGGATGTCGCGACGGCCACGATCGAGCGGCGGGCGAGCGAGTACATCTCCTTCGCCTCGGCCTCCGAGGGACCCTCGAGCCGGCCGTTGCCGAGCGCGACCTCCACCTCGCGGACGGCCGCCACCATCGCCTTCAGCTCGCCGGGCTCGAGCGCGAACGGGTGGTCAGGGCCTTCCATGTCGCGCGATAGCGTGAAGTGCTTCTCGAGCAGCTCCATGCCGAGGGCGGCACCGCCGGCGGGCACGGAGATGCCCAGTCGTGTGATCGGACAGGCCCACCGGCACGCCGAAGGCGCGCGCGCATGGTGTCCATCGCGCGCAGGTTCATGATCTCCGGCGGGGCGGGATAGACCGACGCGCAGCGCAGCAGCGCCACCCGCTCGGTTGCCCTGCGCCGCCACCGCCCCCAGCGCATCCTCGATCTCGCCGTAGATGGCCATGCCGGTGGAGACGATCAGCGGCACGCCCGCCGCGGCCGCCTTGCGGATCAGCGGCAGGTCGACGATCTCGAACGAGGCGATCTTCATCGCCGGCACGCCGAGCTGCCGCGAGCTGGTCGACCGCCTCGTGGTCGAACGGGCTGGAGAAGAAGTGGATCCCGCGCTCGCGGGCGTGCTCGGCCAGCTTCGGCTGCCATTCGCGCGGCAGGGAGATCGCCTCGAGCAGCTCCTGCGGCGAGCGATCGTCCTTCAGGTACTCGAACCGCGGCGTCTTGCTCGAGTAGAGCGACGTGCCCGAGTAGGTCTGAAACTTGACCGCGTCGGCGCCGGCGTCCGCCGCCACGTCGATCAGCTCGCGGGCGAGGCCGAGGTCGCGGTTGTGGTTGGCGCCGGCCTCGGCGATCACGTAGCACGGGGCGCCGCCGCCCACGGTGCTGCCGCCGATCGCGAAGCTGGCCCGGAAGCTCACGGCAGCCCGCGCGAGCTCGCTCACCACGCGCTCGACGTCCGCCGTCGTCCATCGCCGGGAAGATCGGCAGCGAGATCGCGCCCGGCGTAGTAGTGCTCGGTGACCGGGCACTCGTCCTGCGGATAGCCGAGCGTCTCGCGGTAGTGGGGCAGGCGATAGACCGGGATGTAGTGCACCTGCACGCCAGATGCCCGCCTCGCGCAGGCCGCTCGAACACCTGCTGCCGAGCTCGGCGCCGTCGCGGACCCGGATGACGAACAGGTGGTAGCCGTGCAGCGAGCCCGTCGCGCGCCTCGGGCGGCAGCTCGATCGCGCTCCTCCGCCGACAGCAGCTCGCGGTAGCGCGCGGCGAGCTCGTTGCGGCGCTCGACCCACTCGTCGAGCCGCTCGAGCTGGCGACAGGCCGAGCGCGCACTGGAAGTCGGTGATCCGGTAGTTGAAGCCGAGCGCCGGCATGTCGTAGTACCAGGCTGCCGTCGGTCGGGCCCGGGTCGATGCCCTCCCGCACGATCCCGTGGGTGCGGAACGCGCGCAGGCGCTGGCCAGCTCGTCGTCCTCGGTGGTCACCAGTCCGCCCTCGCCGGTGGTCATCGCCTTCACCGGGTGGAAGGAGAAGCACGTCATGTCGGCGCCGCCCGGCCCGCCGACCGGCGCCCCGCTCGGTGGCCGCCGAGCGCGTGGCAGCCGTCCTCGATCACCACGATCCGGTCGCGAACGCCGTCGAGGGGCTCGAGGTCGACGGGCAATCCCGCGAAGCTCACCGCGACGACCGCCCGGCGTGCGCTCGTCCGCTCGCTCGGCGACGCCGCGCGCGGTGTCGAGGTTCCACGTGTCCGGGTCGATGTCGGACGAAGCGGGGCCGCGCCCCGACGTAGAGCGCGCAGTTGGCCGACGCCGCGAAGGTCATCGGCGGCGTCGACCAGCTCGTCGCCGGGCCCGAGGCCGGCCGCGAAGGCCGCGCGCGTGCAGGGCGGCCGTACCGTTGGAGAACGCCACGGCGTGGGGCGCTCCGAGGTAGTCGGCCATCGCCTCCTCGAAGCGCTCGATCGCCGGGCCCTGGGTGATCAGCGTCGGCCGCAGGGCCTCGGACACCGCGTCCACGTCGGCGTCGCGAGATCTCCTGGCGACCGTAGGGAAGCAGCGTCAGGTCACGCAGCTCCGACGGTCACGTCGGCGCCATCTCGCGCAGCTCGTCGACGTCCAGCCACCTGTCGTTCTGGTCGCTGGAGTAGCGGAAGCCCTCGGTCAAGCGGCTGCCGTCGACCTCCTTGAGCGGCCAGGAGGCGTACTCGGGGAGGATCACGAAGCGATCCTCGAGATCGAAGGAGTGCCGCGACTCGTCCTCGGTCATGAGCACCTCGTGCAGCTTCTCGCCCGGGCGGATGCCGATCGATCGCGCTGCTCCGCCTCGGGCGCGATGGCCTCGGCGATGTCGGTGACCCGCATCGAGGGGATCTTCGGCACGAACACCTCGCCGCCGCCCATCCTGCGCCAGGCAGTCGAGCACGAAGTCGCACCGCCTGGTCGAGCGTGATCCAGAAGCGGGTCATGCGCTCGTCGGTGATGGTGAGCACCCCGGTCTCGGCCTGGGCCTTGAACAGCGGGATCACGGAGCCGCGGCTGCCGACGACGTTGCCGTAGCGGACGCTGGCGAAACGGGCCGGGCTGTCCGCCGCGTAGGCGTTGCCCTGGGTGACGATCTTCTCCGCGCACAGCTTGGTCGCGCCGTAGAGGTTCACCGGATTGACCGCCTTGTCGGTGCGACAGCGACGAGCGTGAGCGGCACGTCGTTCTCGATGGCCGCCGAGACGACGTTCTCGGCCCCCATCACGTTCGTCTGGACCGCCTCGAACGGGTTGTACTCGCACGCCGGCACCTGCTTCATGCGCGGCGGCGTGGACGATCACGTCGACGCCGCGCGTGGCGCGCGATCAGGCGCGGCGAGGTCGCGTACGTCGCCGAGCAGGTAGCGCAGCCGCGTCGTCGTCGGCGAAGCGCCGCTGCAGCTCGCGACTGCTTGAGCTCGTCGCGGCTGAAGACCCGGACGGCCTTCGGTTCGTGCTCGCGCAGCAGCCTCTCGATGAAGCTTGTGCCGAACGAGCCCGTGGCCCCCGTCACCAGGATGGTCTTGCCTCGGAGAATCGCCCGTCCTCCCGTCTGCCGGCGGATCGTAGGTCAGGCGAGAGTGTAGGCCAGCAAGCGTCTCCCAGCCGGGGGCGCGATCCTGCGCGGGGAAGTAGCCGGCGCGCTCGAACGCGGCGGCGGAGGCGCGGTTTTGCTCTCGAACCTCGGCCAGTACCAGAGGAGATGTCGGGGTGCGAGCTGAGATACAGCTCCGAGGCCTCCGATATCACACGCGATCCGATCCCCTCGCCCCTGCTGGGCCGCGCGATCGTGACGCTGATCTCGGCGCGGTTGGGCTGATCGTCGAAGCGCACCGTCCCCACCGGCTTGTCGACGTTCTCGACGACGAGAAGCGTGCGGGCCGGGGTCCAGCAGGGCGTCCGAGAGCCAAGCCTCGTGCTCGGCGGCGGACACCACCTCCGTGGAGCGCGAGGCGGCCCTGACCCGGGGTCGTTGCGCCAGACGAGCAGTAGATCGGAGTCCGCGCGGGTGGCCGGCCGGTAGCGCAGCGGTGGCTCGGGGTGCCGACCCGCAAACGAGGCCAGCAGCCCATCCGCGGCACGGAACGCGCCGTAGCCGTCGATCGTGGCCGGCCCGGCCGTCGCCAGCTCCGGAGCGCGCCTCAGCACCTCGGACCAGCTGCGGTCGACCAGGGTCGGGACGAGTCTGTCCCGAGCGTCCATCCACACCGCGATCCCGGCCCGGCTCGAAGGCTTCCCCCACCTGGAGTTGGTTGTCGGCAACGACCACCAAGAGCGCAGGCACCCCAGCGCAGGCAAGCTCGTAGGGGGTGGCCCCCGCGCCGCTCACGGCGAGGTCTGCCCACGCGATGCGCGCCGCGAGGCCGCCGCGCTCCCACCCCCACCCGATCCTCTCCTGGTGCTCCCGACGGGAGCTCTCGCGCTGCTACGAAGAGCTCGTGCTCGCGGTCCCGGCGGCCGAGCTCCTCGAGAGCAGACGCCAGGGCGGAAAGCCCCGCGTTACTGCCTCCCACGGTCACGAGCACCCGGCGGTGTCCGCGTGGACGTCGCGCCGCAGCGTGGCGGGGATCGAGTGGCGCGAAGTCGGGTCCCAGCAGGCCGGAGACGGAAGGTAGGCGCTCGGCGGCATCCAGGTGGTAGGAGAGAACGGTGACTCCGGCGGGGGCAGCACCGCCGTCGATCACCGCCGCCACCGGAAGCTCGCCTGCCGCCGCTTCAATCTCCCTGCTAGGGACGTCGTAGGAATCGACAACGAGGGCATCTGCGTCGGGCGGGCGGCCTGCCGGCGTTCCCTCTTCCGCAGGTCGTGTCGCAATGCCGGCCTCGACCACGAGCTCCTCCTGCTGCGCCCTGGTGGCGGCCGACCAGCTCGCAGCAAGCTCCCCTTCGTTCCAGCGCCGCTGCCAGGCGTAGGCAGCGGGCGACGTGTCCGGCGCCTAAGCGGTCGTCTCCGTCGCAGCGGAGTGCCACGCGCTCCATCGTGGGAAGGCTAGGTACGCCGGCCCCCTACGTGCCGCGCCGCGCGGCTCCCGCTCGGACCGGCTCCGCTTCGCCCATGGTCGAGACGCTGCTCGCCTTCATCTGGGCGCCGCTCGCGCTCTACGGCCTTTCCGCGGCCTCGCGCTCCTGGCCGACCGCGTGCTGCGGACCGAGCTGCCCAACGCGCTGCTGGCGCCGATCGGCCTGGCGGTGCTCGTGGTGCTCGTCATGCCGATCTACCGGCTCGGCGGCGATGCCGAGGTGGCGTTGGCGATCTCCGCTCGCTGCGGCCGTCGCAGGGTCGCGCTCGGCCGTCGCTCGCTCGGGGCGCCTCAACCCCGGTGCCGCCGGCGTCGCGGCCCTCGCCGCCTACGCGCTGTATCTGGCGCCGGTCGCCCTCACCGGGCACTGGTCCTGGCCAGGCTACAACTTCGTCAACGACACATCGTCGAACTTCGTCTTCACCGACCTCCTCGCCGAGCAGGGGGTGACCTCGCCCGACGGCGAAGAGTCGACGACGGCGAGGATCGCCGCGAATCCGGTGGACCTGGGCTACCCGCTGGGCGCGCACGCTGTGCTCGCTACCGTCACCTCGCTGAGCGGCGCTCCCCTGGCGGCGGTCTACCACCCCGCTCATCGCGACGATGGCCGGCCTAGCGGCCATGGCGTTGGCGCACCTCGCCCGCGGGGCGGGACTTCCGCCGGTGGCCCTCGATCCTGGCCGGGTTCCTGCCCCTCGGCGCCGTCCTCCTCTACCGCTACGCGCTGCATGGGGCGGTCAAGGAGGTGGTCCTCGTCGCGCTGCTCGCCGCCGCCTGTGCGGTCGCGCGCGAGGCGCTTGACCGTGGGCTCGGCCTGCGCTTCGTGGTCCTACTGGCGCTCTGCGCGGCGGCGATGCTCCAGGTGTTCAGCGGCGTGGGGGCGGCTCACGGGCTGGTCCTGGGAGTGGGCGTGCTCGTCGCGGGCGCAATCGAGGGAGTTCGCCCCCGAACGATCGGCGGCTGGCGCTCGCCGGGGCGGCCGTCGATCCTCGTGGCGGTGATCGTGAACCTCTCCGATGCCACCGGATTCATCGAGCGGGCAAGCGACACCTTTGCCAGCTCGGGCGGCGCCAGCACCGCCTACCTGGGGCAGCTGCTGCGGCCGCTGCCGCTCGAGGAGGCGGCCGGCGTCTGGCTGGGGCGCGACTATCGCCTTCCCGTCCCGGCCGGTGACAACACGGAGAACTCGATCCTGATCGGAGTGGTCGTCGCCCTCGCCCTGGTGGGTGTCTTCTTCGAGCTGCGGCGCCGGCGGCCGACAGCCCTCCTCATGCTGGCGCCCACGGCGCTCGTGGCGGCCGCCTTGACGCCGAAGCTGTCGCCTTACGCAGATGGGAAGCTGCTGGTGCTCCTCTCGCCTGCGATTGTCTTCGCTGCGGTCCTTGGCGGGCTCGAGCTCCTTCGCGTCCGGCCACGGGCGCTGCGGGCGGCCGGCGGCCTGGCCCTGATGGCGGCCACCGCCGGTGTCCTCTGGTCCGACGCGCTCGGCTACCGGGAGACACAGCTCGCTCCTTCCGACCGCATCGCCGCCATGGAGGACGCCGCCGATCATGCTCGCGGGGGAGGTCTGTGGCTCGTCAACGAGTGGGAGGAGTACGCGAAGTACTTCATGCGGGACATCCGAGTGAACGCGGCGTTCGAGGCCGAGTCGCCCAGGCCCGTCGAGTTGCGCCGGCCGGCGCCGATCTTCGGGCGCTACTACGACCTCGATGCCCAGGAGGTCGAGTACGTCCTGGGCTTCCCCGGGATCATCAAGCGCCGCTCACCGGACGCGAGCCGGCCGCCGGCGTCGTTTCGGATGGTCTACGTGAACCGCTACTACGAGGTCTGGCGGCGACGAGAGGGCGACACGGTCACCGCGCACCTGCCGCTCCAGCGGCCGCTCGATCCGACCGCGAGGCCGCATTGCGACGCGGTGAAGCGGCTGGCGGCGCGTGCCCGGTCCGGACAGCGGCTGGTGGGCGCGTGGCGCCCGGAGCTGGTGACGATGGATCCAAGGAAGGCGGCGGACCGCCCCGCCGGCTGGATCGACGGCCCCACCTCGAAGTCGGTCACTCCGACGTCCACCGGTGAGGCGAGCGCGATCCGGAAGACCGGCGGGGGCCGCTTCCGCGCCTGGGTGTTCGGGAGCTTCGGGCGCCCGACTTCTGGCTTCGTCGACGGCCGGCGCATCGGGGCCGCCGATGAGATCAACGGCCCCGGACAGTGGCTCGAACTGGGCACTCCGCGGATCGCGCCGGGCCGCCACGAGCTACGCCTGCACAGGCCGGGACCCTCGCTGGCGCCGGGGAACGCGGTGCGCGGCGTTCTCGGCCCCCTGGCGCTCGAACCGGTATCCCGGCCGCGCCTCGTTCAGGTGGACCGGTCCGACGCAGCCCAGCTTTGCGGACGGGAGTGGGACTGGATCGAGGTCGTGGAGGGATAAGGGGGTTGTCCTATCCTCCTGTCCGGTCGCCCGCGTGACGCCACCCATGGGAACCGCTGTAACGACGACATCGAGGAGCCCGCGCGACCGCGCCCTCGACAGGCTTCGCGCGCCCCGCTTCGATGGTTGGCTCGAGGCGCTCCCGCTGGTGCTGATCGTGATCGCGGCGGCCGCGTTCGCGGCGCGCTGGTCGCTCGCCGCGGACGAGTGGCGGGTGATGACCGACGAGATGCAGTACCTGAAGCTTGCTCAGAACGTCAGCGAAACGCTCTCGCCGATGCCGCACCTGCGCGGCGAGTCCTACGCGTCGTACAGCCAGCTGTTCCCCATTCTCCTCTCTCCGGCGCTCTGGCTGTTCGACGTTCCCGTTCGCCTTCCGCATGGCCATGCGCTGAATGCCCTTCTCATGGCCAGCACGGCCGTGCCGACCTACCTGCTCGCTCGCCTCCTGGTCGCGTCAGGCTTGCCGCACTCACGGCAGCCGCCCTTTCGGCGTTCGTGCCCTGGCTGACGTTCTCCCTGAGCCTGATGACCGAATCCGTCGGCTATCCGGCCTTCATGTGGGCGGCCTACGCGAGCGTGCTCAGCGTCGCGAGACCGAGCGTCGAGCACGACGGCCTTGCCATCGTCGCGGTCTTCGTCGCCTACCTCGCGCGCACGCAATTCATCTTCCTCGCGCTCGCCCTCCCCGTCGCCGTGCTCCTGCACGAGATCGCCTTCCGCCTGGCCGGCGCCGCGCCTCGCGCTGGCCGCGCTGCCGGCGGGATGGGCTGCGCGCCGGGATCGCGGGTCATCCGCTCCTGGTCGGCGCCGTGGTCATCGGCGTGATCGCCACGCAGGTGGTCTCGGGCTCCGCGCCGCTCGGCAGCTACCCGTCGGTCGTGACGTCCGCACGGGGCTGCCACCCGGGATGCTCGACGCCATCTACGACCACCTCACCCCGATCGTGATCGGCATGGGAGTGGCACCCGTGGTGCTCGCGCTGGCATGGGCTGGGGAGATGCTCATCCGGCCCTCGAGACCGGTCCGTCCATGCCTTCGCCGTCTACGCGACGCTCGTGATCCCGGCCGTGGTCGTCACGGCCACCTACTTCGATCTCACGCACGTCGGGCCGGTGCAGGAGCGCTACGTGTTCTACGTCGCACCGCTCCTCCTGGTCGGAGCGGTGGGCTACCTGGTCGCCGGGCGCTGGCCGCTGCCGTCGCTCGCGCTCGCGGGGGTCGCAGTAGCGCTGCTTCTCATCCAGAGCCCCTACCCGCCGTCGGGGACTTTCCCGGCGTTCTCCTCACCGGTCAGGTTCACCTGGTTCGCCCTCGACTTCCGCGCCGGCCAGATCGGGAGCATCTTCGGGTTCGATGACCTGGGCCCGGCGCCTGTCCTGGCGGCGGCTACCGTCACTGCTCTCCGCCGCCCTCATCGTCATCCTCCGCAGCGGCCGGCGGCGCATCGCCCTCCCGGCGACCGGAGCCGTACTGTTCGTGTGGAGCATCGCCCTCACAGCCTACGTGTTCCCGAAGGTCCTGTACTGAGCACGAGTACCTCGCCCAGAGCTCGCTCGGGAACCGGCCGGTCGCCGAGCGCGACTGGATCGACGCCGTCGTGTCCGGCGATGCGACCGTCGCGTTCGTGCCGTCCGCGATCAACTCGCGCGGAGACGCCGCCCTCCCGCTCGCGGACGAGCACCGACCAGGCGGTCTGGTGGGAGGCGGAGTTCTGGAACAAGGTAGTACGGCGCAACTACAGTCATGTCGGCACCGCCAGCTACACGCCCTTCCGTCGACGAGGCGATGGAGCTGGACGCGCGCATCCGGGCGCCTACATACCACGGGAGCGAGATCGGACATACCTCGTATGGGCTCCGAGCAACGTGCGATCGGTCTCGAGGGACGTGGTCGCGAGCTACCCGGATCTCGTGCTCTACCGGCCGCGCTCGCCCGTACCGGGCGGCCTGGGCGACCAACGTGAGCGACGATGGAACGATGACCTCCGACCGCTTCGCGCTGACCGTGTACGGCCGCCAACGCGCAGGTGCCCGCCTTCACCGGATTGAGCTGCTGCTGGCGCCCGGCGCCGAGAGCCGCGACCGCTACCGGGTTCGCGGTCCCGGAGTCCAGCTAGACGGGCGGATTGCAGCGGCGCCCACGGTTTCGTAGACGTCTGCGTACCCGCCGCCGGCCGCGAGATCGTGAGGGTCGAAACCCAGCGGAACTCTCAGGCGCGTCTCGTCCGGGTCCGCGTCGACGCTTCTCCAGTCCGTTGTTGATGCTCGCGGCATGAGCGCCGAGCGCGATGCGGCGAGGCTCGAGGCGACCGGCGAGCGACTCGTGCCCGACCTGCAGCACGGCGAGCTGGTCCATGCCGAGCACCTCGTTCGCTACCTGGTCGCCACTCAGCTCGCCCCGTCGCGTCGCGTCCTCGACGCCGCCTGCGGCGAGGGCTACGGCACCGCCTCTGCTGGCGGCGGCCGGGCGCGAGCTCGGCGACCGGGCTGGACGTGGACGAGCGGACGGTCGCGCACGCGCGCTCGCGCCACCCCGGGCCGCGACTTCGTCGCGGCGGACGTCCGGGAGCTGCCCTTCGCGACGACTCGTTCGACCTCGTGGCCTGCTTCGAGACGATCGAGCACGTGCCCGAGCCCGACGGGGTCCTCGTGGAGCTCAGACGCGTCCTCGCCGACGACGGACTGCTGCTCGTGTCGACACCGAACAAGCACGAGTATCTGGTGGAGAACGAGTTCCACGAACGCGAGTTCTTCCACGAGGAGTTCGTCGCCCTGCTCGAGGCGCACTTCGAGCGCGTGGAGATCCTGCTTCAGCACAACTGGCTGATGTCCGCGGTGCTCGGATCCAAGCTCGCGCGCGGAGCATCCGGGGACGAGGCGCTCGAGATCGAGCTCCGCAAGGTCGCCGGCATCGAGCCCGGTGGAGAGCTCTACACGCTCGCCCTGTGCGGATCCGGCGACCTGCCGCGGCTGCGGCCCGGCCGGGGTGGTTGCCGCGGTCGACGAGGCACATCGGCTGGCGGAGCGCTTGGTCGAAGCCGAGCGCACGGCCGAGCACTGGCACAGCGAGTACCAGACTCTCGTTGAGGTTTATGACTCGATCTGGTGGCGGATGACCGCTCCGCTGCGATGGCTCGCCGACCGCCTGAGGCGAAGGCTTGGCTGAGCCCGTCACCGTGGCCATTCCGGTTCGCAATGGCGGCGCTCTGCTCGGCGAAGTGCTGGCCGCCGTGCGGGCCCAGCGTCTCGATCGCCGGATCGAGTTACTGGTGGCCGATTCCGGGCTCGACCGACGGCTCGCGCGACCGCGCCCGCCGCCACGGCGCCGAGCTGATCGACATACCGCCCGCGGAGTTCTCTCACGGCGACACGCGCAATCTCCTGGCCGGCCGGTCACACGGCTCTCACATCGCCTTTCTCACCCAGGACGCCGTACCGGCCCACGAACGGTGGCTCGCCGACCTCCTCCAGGGCTTTCAGGAGGGCGACGACGTGGGCCTGGTGTTCGGCCCCTATCGAGCCCGTCCCGAGGCCAGCCTGATGGTCCGGCGCGAGCTCGACAGCTGGTTCGGCTCGCTGTCAACCGCCGCCGAGCGCGGGCCGGCGGAGATCCCCGATGTCCGGCGCAGCTTCTTCACCGACGCGAACGGCTGCGTCTCGCGGGCGGCGTGGGAGCGCGTGCCCTTTCGCGCGGTCGGCTATGCCGAAGACCAGCTCTTGGCCCGCGACATGCTGGCGGCCGGCTACGCGAAGATCTATCCGGCCCGACGCCGCCGTGATCCATTCTCACCGCTACCGGCCGATCGACCTGTTCCGGCGGTCGTTCGATGAGTGGCGGGGGCTGCGGGAGGTGCGGGCGATCCCCGCTCCGCCGCCGCTGTGGCCGGCCGTGCTGGGCGTTCAGCGCGCCGTCCGAGACGACCTCGCCCTCGCGCGATCCGAGGGCCAGCGTGGCGGCCAACGCATGGTCACCGCCGCTGCCGCCCTGGGCTATCACTCGCTGCGCGCGGCCGGTGGCGCGCTCGGCTCTCGCGCCGACCGCCTGCCGCCCGCGCTGCGGCGTGCGTGCTCGCTCGAAGGTCGAGCGGGGTTCCATCCGCTCGACGTCTCGGCGTGATGGCGGGAGGCTCGAAGCTACCCCGGAGGGCCCGGCGTCGTCCCTGGCTCAACGACCTGCCGCGACGCGCTTACCTCACGGTCAAGCATCACGGGCTGGAGCGAGCTGCTGATTCGCGTCGGCACCTCGCCGCTGCGGCTCGTCGGCCTGGAGCGCCGCGTGCGAACGCGCACTGTCGGCTTGGGCCCGGGGTCGGCACATGCGCGCGTGGTATCGGCGCGAGGGGCGACTCGTGACCATCGTGATGCCGACCTACGGCGATCCCTCGACCACCATCGACGCGGTCGCACGCCTGCAGCGCACGCTCCGCCCACGTGCCGCCCGGATCGTCATCGTCGACGACGGGAGCGCGCCGGAGCATCAGGAGCGCCTGAGGGCGCTGGCGGGCGGCGACGTCGAGGTGGAGCTTTCGCCGGAGAACCGTGGCTATGCCGCCAGCGTCAACCGCGGCCTGGCCCGCGCCGGCCACGGTCACGACATCGTCGTGCTGAACAACGACGTGATCGCCCGGCGCGGCTGGCTCGAGGCCCTGCAGCATGCGGCCTACCGCGATCGCACCGGCGTCGTGGGGCCGATGCTGCTGTACCCCGACGGGCGCATCCAGGCCGCCGGCGCTCACCGCAACCTCGGGCGCTCCCGAGTGGTTCGACCACCGCTACCGCTTCAAGCGCCCGAGCCACGGGCCGGCCAACGTGCCCGACACCGCCCTGGCGGTGACCGGGGCCTGCATGTACCTGCGCCGAGCGCTGATCGACGACATCGGACTCTTCGACGAAGGCTTCCCCATGGCCTACGAGGACGTCGACTACTGCCTGCGCGCCTGGGAGGCCGGGCTGGGAGGTCCGCTACGACGCCCGACTCGCGGCTCACCCACGTGGAGTCCCCCACCCGGGGCACCCAGGTCGGGGAACGCGAGCGCCGCTCCCAGGACCATTTCTGGTCCAAGTGGGGCGACTGGTTCGACGCGCGCGACGTGCGAGCTCCGGACGGGAACCTGCGGATCGTCTACGTGACCGAGGGCACCGGCGTCGGTGGCGGCCATCGTGATGTGTTCGAGCACCTCAACCGCCTCCGCCAACGGGGCCACTCGGTCGAGCTCTACTCGCTCGGCGGCGCGCCCGATTGGTTCGAGCTGGAGGCGCCCGTGCGGACCTTCGGCAGCTACGAGGGGCTCGCGTCGGCACTCGGCCGCCGAGAACGCCATCAAGGTCGCCACCTGGTGGGCCACCGCGCCCTGGGTGTGGCGGGCGTCGGTCAGCCGCGGCCTGCCCGCTCTACTTCGTGCAGGACATCGAGACCTCCTACTACCCGGGCGACGAGCGCATGCAGGATCGAGTCATGGCGAGCTACCGAGAGGAGTTTCGCTACATGACGATCTCGAGCTGGAACCGCGACCGGCTCGCCGAGATCGGACTCTCGGCCGAGCTGATCGCGCCGGGCATCGACCTCGACAACTTCCGCCGCCTCGACCGACCGCGGCGCGACGACGTGGTCCTGGCCATCGGGCGGTCGCTGCCGCTCAAGAACCTGCCGCTCACGGTCGAGGCCTGGAGCCGGCTCGATCCGCGGCCCGAGCTGTGGATGTTCGGCGTCGAGCCCGAGCTCGGGCGCGCGGTTCGGAGCCCGGTACTTCGAGCGCCCCAGCGACGAGCGCGTGAACGAGCTCCTACAACGAGGCGACCGTCTTCGTGCAGACCTCCATCCACGAGGGCTTCTGTCTTCCGCTGCTCGAGGCGATGGCGGCCGGTGACGCCGGTGGTGTCGACCGACGCGCACGGCAACCGCGACTTCTGCCGGCACGGGGAGAACTGCCTGATAGCCGCCCCGGATCCGGAATCCGTCAGCCGACGCCCTGGCTCGCATCCTCGGTGACCCCGAGCTGCGAGCCCGGCTGGTCGACGCGGGCCTGGAGACCGCTCGGCGAGTACGCGTGGGAGCGGCGCATCGACCGCCTCGAGTGCTTCTTCTCGCGGGCGTGGCTACAGCTCCTCGGCTATCCGCGGCGCCTCGCGGTTGAAGACCCAGAAGCCCAGCACGAGTAGGCCCACGACGATGGCCCCGGGGATCAACAGATACTGGAAGCCGCCCGCGACATCCCACGAGTTGGGCGCGTTCTCGTCGATCAGGCTGTGGCGGGCCTGAACCAGGATGGTCGCAAGCGGGTTGAACCAGACGACCAGGTGCTGGAGCGTCACCGTGGGGAGCATGTCGATCACGTAGAGGATCGGCGAGGCGTAGAAGGCGACCTGCACGATCACCTCCCAGATCGGCTTGAGGTCGCGAAAGCGGACGTAGAGCGCCGACAACAGCATCGCGACCCCGCCGGCGAACGCGCCGAGGGGAAACAGCATGAGCGGCAGCGCGAACCACTCGAGGCGCGGGTCCACCCCCGTGGCGAGCACGAACACGAGCACGGCGAGCAGATTGAGCGTGAGGTTGAAGTACGCCAGCAGGATCACCGAGAGCGGCACCACCAGCCGTGGGAACTCGATCTTGCGCACGAGGTTCTCGCGATCGAGGACGGCCGTCACCGAGCCGCTGGTGGCGTCGGCGAAGAAGGTGTAGAGCACCACCCCGGTGAGCAGGATCGCGGGGTAGTAGGCGACTCCTTCGCCCAGGCGCACGAACTGGGTGAAGACCACGTACAGGATTCCGAAGAGCATCAGCGGGCGCATCAGCTGCCAGAAGTAGCCCAGCACCGAGCCGAAGAAGCGCAGCTTGAACTCCAGGGCGGCGAGCGTGATCGAGACCTGAAGCAGGCGGCTGGGATCGCTGCCGAGCGCGGACGGTCCCCGGATCGGCCGGCCGAGCCGGCGCGCCGCGGCGGTGGTCATGCGCCCCGGGCCATGCCGGGCATCCGGCCTCCGGCCTCGATGCGGATGTCGTGGGGCAGGTCGACCAACCCACCCGCGGCCCCCGCGCCGCTCACCACGAAGGAGAAGATGCCCTCCCAGCGGTCGGCGATCTGACCACCCGGGTGGGACACCAGCGTGGAGACCGCGTAGCGCCCCGGCGCGAGCGCGTTCTCGAAGGAGACGGTGAAGTCCACCGTCTGGCCCGCTTCGAAGCTCCCGCTGGCCTCTCCGCGCGCCGCCGAGCTCGCGACGAAGACGTTCTGGTGCAGCGGGTTCACAACCGCCACCGCGAATACTGGATCGTCGAGCGGGCTGTCGAATCGGATGGTTGCCCGCAGCGCGCACGCGTGTCCTTGCGCCAGCGCTCCCTGGCGTGCTCCATGCTCGTCCTCGATCCAGGCGTCGAGCACCCGCGCCGCTCCGTCGCCGGCGCGCTTTGATCCGAGGCCGTCCTCCGACCCCTTCCCGAGGCCCTCGAAGTTGAGGTCGAGATAGCGATCGGCCACCTCCTCGGGGGCCCCGATGGCAACGATCCGCCCGCGCTCGAGCAGCATCGCGCGATGGCAGAACCGCTGCACGGCGCCCATGTCGTGCGTCACGAACAGAACGGTCTTGCCCTCGTCGCGCATCTGAAAGAAGACGTCGAAGCACTTCTGCTGGAAGGCGGCGTCGCCCACGGCGAGGATCTCGTCGACCAGCATGATGTCGGCGTGCAACTGGATCATCACCGAGAAGGCCAGCCGCACGTGCATGCCCGAGGAGTAGTTCTTGAGCTTGAGGTCCACGAACTCCTCGAGCTCGGCGAAGCGGATCACCTCGTCGAAGCGCTCACGCGCCTCGCGGGGGCTGAGGCCGAGCATGACCCCGTTCATGACCACGTTGTCGCGAGCCGCGAGCTCGGGGTTGAACCCCACGCCGAGCTCGATGAAGGTCGAGATCCGGCCGTCGACGTAGATCTCGCCCCCGTCGGTCCGGTAGATCCCCGCGAGGCATTTGAGCAAGCTGCTCTTCCCCGATCCGTTGCGGCCGACGATGCCGAAGAACTCGCCTCGCTCCACCTCGAAGGTCACGTCGTCGAGGGCGTCGAAGCGGTGGACGCCCGAGCGGCGGATGGGGTGAAGGACACGCTCCTTCAGCGTGTTCCGGCGCTCGTGCGGAACGACGAAGCGCTTGGTCACATGGTCGACGACCACGGCCGGAACGCTTCCCTCGGGGGACCTCACGCGCAGAACGGTACCGGTGGTTTGGGCGGCTTTCGCCGTCTCTGCAGGCTGTTAGCCTCGCGCCCATGAGCGCAGATGTCACCGTGGCCGTGGCGGGGCTCGGCTATTGGGGGCCGAATCTCGCCCGCAACTTGGACGCCTTGCCCGGGGCGCGCTTGACCTGGGTCTGCGATAGCTCGCCGGAGCGTCTGGAGGCCGCCCGCGCTCGTTTTCCCGACGCCCGCGCCACCGCCGTCGATCGACGAGCTGCTCGACGACGACGACCTCCAGGCCGTCGTGATCGCCACCCCGGTGCCCACGCACGCCGAGCTTGCCCGCCGCTGCCTGGATGCGGGAAAGCACGTGCTCGTCGAGAAGCCGCTGGCCCAGTCCACCGCGGAGGCGGAGGAGGCCGTGAGCGCGGCTCGCGAGAACGGCCGCGTGCTGATGGTCGGCCACCTGCTCGAGTACCACCCGGGCGTCGACCGTCTCAAGGCGCTGGTCGACGCGGGAGAGCTCGGACAGATGCACTACATCTACGGCAACCGCCTCAACCTGGGCAAGCTGCGCTCGGATGAGAACGCGCTCTGGTCGCTCGGCGCCCACGACGTCTCCGTCGTGCTGCGGCTGGTCGGCGAGGAGCCTTCGGAGTGCCACGCCTTCGGCGAGTCCTACATGCAGGACGGAATCGAGGACGTCGTCTTCTGCTTCATGCGCTTTCCCTCGGGTGTCGCCGCCCACCTGCACCTGTCCTGGCTCGACCCGCACAAGGAGCGGCGCTTCACCGTGGTCGGGTCCAAGCGGATGGCGACCTTCGACGACATGGACCTGGAGCGCAAGGTCACGGTCTACGACAAGGGCTTCGATCAGAAGTTCCAGAACTACGGCGAGTACATCGCTCGCTCGGGTGACATCTGGAGCCCGACCGTCGGCAATGACGAGCCGCTGCGACTCGAGTGCCGCCACTTCATCGGCTGCGTGCGCGACGGGACCCAGCCGCGCTCGGGCGGCGAGGTCGGCCTGCGGGTGGTCCGCGTGCTGGAGGAGCTGCAGCGCTCGCTCGACGTGGGCGCGCGCGTGCATTCGGCCGCGCCCTCCTCGACACGCTAGGGGAACCCCACCGCCCGAAGGGTTGTAGATAGGCCACGGTGGAGGACCGGCCACCCAACGACAGCGAGCTCGTCGCGCGGGCCAGGCGCGGCGATCTCGAGGCCTATGAGGAGATCGTGCGGCGGCATGAGAGCATCGCGTTCAGGACGGCCTGGGTGATCACCGGCTCCGCCGCCGATGCGGAGGAGGCCGCCCAGGATGCGTTCGTCAAGGCCCACCGGGCCCTCTCGCGCTTTCGCGAGGGCGCGCCGCTGCGTCCCTGGCTGCTCGCGATCGTGGCGAATGAGGCGCGCAACCGCGTCAAGTCGGCCGGCCGGCGCGAGCGCCTGGTGCTGCGCGTGGCCGAGGAGCGTCGCCTGGGCGGCGCGGTCCCGTCGCCTGAGGCGGCGCTCCTCGGCTCCGAGCAGCGCGAGGAGCTGCTCAGGGCGATCGGCGAGCTCTCCGAGGCCGATCGCCAGTCGATCGCCTGCCGCTTCTTCCTCGACCTCTCCGAGGACGAGACCGCCGCCGCGCTCGGCTGTGCGCGGGGCACGGTGAAGTCGCGGCTCTCGCGTGCGCTCGAACGCCTGCGCGAGCGGATGGAGGCCGGCGATGGCTGAGCTCGAGCGGATGCTCTCGCAACTCGGCCGCGAGCTCGACTGGCCCGACACGCCCGAGCTCGCCCCGGGCGTGCGCGCCCGCCTCGCCGAGCCCTCGCCTCGGCGGGCGCGCCGGCCGCTCGTCGGCGGGAATGCGCCGTTCGCTGGCCCTCGCCCTGGTGCTCGTCCTGGTGCTGGCCGCGGTCGCGGCCGCGGCGATCCCCACCGTGCGCGATGCCGTCGCTCGAGTTCCTCGGGCTCCAGGGGGCGACCGTCGAGCGAGTGGCCACGCAGCCCACGCCGCCGCCCGAGCGTCCGCTCGACCTCGGTCGGCGCACGACGCTCGAGGCCGCGCGCGGGGACTCGCCTTCGCGCCGCTCCTGCCCACCGGCCTGGGCGCGCCCGACGGCGTCTACCTCCGCCGGCGCGTGGCCGGCGGGGAGCTGTCGCTGGCCTACCGCGCGCGGCCGGGCCTGCCGCGCGCCCGCAGCACGCGCCTCGGACTGCTGATGAGCGAGTTCCGGGGCGATCTCCATCCCGACTACGTCGGCAAGGTCGTGGGCCCGGCCGCCGTGGCGGAGCGGCTGGTGGTGGACGGCAACCCCGGCATCTGGGTCGAGGGCGCGCCTCACTTCTTCTTCTACCGAGACCCGGACGGGCAGATGATCGAGAACGAGCTTCGCCTGGCCGACAACGTGCTGCTGGTGCAGCGGGAGGATCTGCTGGTCCGACTCGAAGGTGCGTTCAGCCGCGAGCGGGCGATCCGCGATCGCCCGCTCGCTTCGCTAGCGCCCCTTGCCCGCCGCGAGCCGGCGCAGCGGTATCAGGAACCAGAAGACGACGAACGCCGCGGCCGCGCCGATTCCCACCACGTAGACCGTCGTGGTCTGGTAGAGCACATCGGTGACGAACACCACCGCGCCGGTCATCGCCACCGCCAGCAGCGCCAGGCCGAGAATGATGATCCGGTTGCCGGTCCGGACGATGTGTTCCTTGTCCTGCTGGCGAAACTCGACCCGGTGATGGGCGGAGGGCGCGATCAGGCAGATCGTCGCCGCCGCCGTGAACAAAAGCGTGACGAAGTAGATCGTCTGCTGGAAGTTCGTGACGTCGGCGAACCCCTGGTTGAACGGCACGACCAGCAGGAAGGCGAACAGGACCTGAACCCCGGGGAGCGCCACCCGCAGCTCCCCGATCATCTCCTGCAGGTTGCGGTCGATCCGCTCGCTGTCGCTCTCTTCGCGCCCCGTTTCGGGATGCTCGGCCACGCCCGAACCCTACCCCGCCTTCGCGCGGCCCGAAGCGCCGTTTCGCCGCTCGGCGGCGGGAATCTCCTCGCGCGCCACGGCCTTGGTCAGGACCGGGATCTGACTCTGAAGGAACTTGGCCATCCGCTCCTCGTCGCGCCGAATCTCACGGGCCAGCTTCGCCGTCTCCCTGTCGCCGACCGACTCGGCGAGCGTCTCGATCGCGCTGTAGGTGGCGATCTCCTCGTGCTCGTTGAAGTACTCGGTCTTGGCGTTCTTGAGCATCTTCTCCTGCTTGCCGGTGCCGCGAATCGCGTGCAGCGGACCCTTGGCGGCGGACACCGCCTTCGAGGCCACGCTCGTGGCCGCCGAGGCGACCTCGCCCACCGGCCCGAGGGCCGCTGTGGTGTCGGCCTGGCCGCCCAGCTGCTCCATGCGCTGCTTTACCGAGCGAGCATGGCCTTTGGTCTCCTTCAGGTGCTGTTGGAGGCGCTTCTTGTACGGCGGGCGCGTGGTCATGCCGATGTGCGCCTGGAGGGCCGTTTCCAGCTCCTTCTCCTTGCCATAGGCCTCGTTGAGGTACTGCACCAGCTTCGCGTCACGGACTGTCTGATCGGCCATGGGGGTCTGCCCTTCTCTCGATTGCCTGTTGAGTCGCCATTCCGAGGACCGGGTATGGCAAACCTGGATGGGCGCCTGGGACGACGACGATGACTGGACCGGCGAACCGCCCGAGGGCCGCTATTCGGCAGAGCGTGCGAATCCGGGCTTCTGGCGCGAGAACCGTGCGCCGCTCTCCATCACCGCCGCAGGCGTGGGCATCGCCCTGATCATCCTGGCCGTGGTGCTGCTGCTCTAGAACGCGTACAGGTCCACGCGGTAGCCGTCCGGGTCCGCCACCTGCACCCGGACGAAGCGCCCGTCGTCCTGCCACTCGGTCTCCTCCACCCCGGCCGCCCGGAAGCGCTCGCGCGCCGCGCGGACCTCGGCCCCGTCGGGCACCTGGAAGCCGAAGTGGTTCGTGCGCGGCAGCCCGGCCGGCACTTCACCGGCCGAGAGTGCCAGCACCGAGCCGGCCCCGTCCCCGAGGATGAACAGGTGCTCGTCGTCGTGCAGGCGCTCGGTGAGGCCGAAGTGCTCGCCGTAGAAGGCGGCCGAGCGCTCACGATCGCGGACGGTCAGGGCTACGTGGTTGAGGGGCACGACCGCGGCCTACGCCTCTACGCGCTTGCGCGCCCGCGCCTGTTTTTGGCGTTCGATCGGGTGGAGCTCGAGCTTGCGCAGCCTCACGGCGTCGGGGGTGACCTCGACGGCCTCGTCCTGGCGGATGAACTCGAGCGCACGGTCGAGCGATAGCCGGTGGGCGGGCACCAGCCTCACCGTCTCGTCGGAGCCGGCGGCGCGCATGTTGGTCAGCTTCTTCTCGCGCACGGCGTTCACATCGAGGTCGGTCGCGCGGGCGTTCTCGCCCACCACCATCCCCTCGTAGACCTCCTCGCCCGGACCCACGAAGAGCTGGCCGCGCTCCTGGAGCTTGAGCAGCGCGAAGGTGGCGGTGGGACCACGGCGGTCGGCCACCAGCGAGCCCGTGGGGCGGGTGCGGATCTCACCCTGCCAGGGCTCGTAGCGCTCGAAGACCGAGTGCAGGATGCCCGAGCCACGCGTCTCGGTAATGAACTCGGTGCGAAAGCCGATCAGCCCTCGGGTGGGGACGAGGAAGTCGAGGCGAACCCAACCGGTGCCGTGGTTGACCATGTCGTCCAGTCGCCCCTTGCGCAGCGCCAGCATCTGAGTGACCACGCCGAGAAAGTCCTCCGGAATGTCAATGGCGAGGCGCTCGATCGGCTCCTGCACCTCTCCGTGGGCCTCGCGCGTGACCACCTGGGGCTTACCGACGGTCAACTCGAAGCCCTCTCGGCGCATCGCCTCCACCAGCACGGCCAGCTGCAGCTCGCCGCGGCCCTGCACCTCCCAGGTGTCGGTGCGCTCGGTGGGCAGCACTCGAATCGCCACGTTGCCGACCAGCTCCTGGTCGAGCCGGTCCTTGATCATGCGCGCGGTCAGCCGCGATCCCGACCGACCGGCGAGCGGAGAGTTGTTCACGCCGACGGTCATGCCGAGCGCGGGCTCCTCGACGGCGATCGCCGGCAGTGGTCGAGGGTCGTCGAGGTCGGCGATCGTCTCTCCGATCGTGATGTCGGGGATGCCCGCCAGCGCGATGATCTCGCCCGGGCCGGCCGCTTCGGCCGGCAGGCGCTCGAGGCCCTCGGTCACGTAGAGCTCGGCCACCCGCACCCGCTCGATCGCGCCCTCGCGGCGACACCAGGCAACTTCCTGGCCCTTGCGGAGCGTGCCCTGGTGAACGCGGCAGAGGGCGAGCCGGCCGACATAGGGGTCGGCGTCGAGGTTGGTCACGCGCGCCTGCAGCGGATGACCCTCCTCGTAGCGCGGAGCGGGGATGCTCTCCACGAGAAGGCCGAGCAGTGGTCGCAGGTCGGTGCTCGCGACGCCCTCTTCGCGGCTGGCCCAGCCCGCCTTGGCGTTCGTGTAGACGATCGGGAACTCGATCTGCTCCTCGTCCGCATCGAGGTCGAGGAAGAGCTCGTAGACCTCGTTCACCACCTCGCCGATACGCGCGTCGGGGCGGTCGACCTTGTTCACGCACAGCACGACCGGCAGCTTCGCCTCCAGCGCCTTCCGCAGGACGAAGCGCGTCTGAGGCAGCGGTCCTTCGGAGGCGTCCACCAGCAGCATCACCCCGTCGACCATCGTCAGCCCGCGCTCGACCTCGCCGCCGAAGTCGGCGTGGCCCGGCGTGTCGACGAGGTTGAGCTTGACCTCCCCGAAGCGCACCGCGGCGTTCTTGGCCAGGATCGTGATGCCGCGCTCGCGCTCCTGGTCCATCGAGTCCATGACCCGGTCGGTGAGCACCTCGTGGGCCGCGAACACGCCGGACTGGCGCAGCATGGCGTCGACCAGCGTCGTCTTGCCGTGATCGACGTGCGCGATGATCGCCACGTTGCGAATGTCGTCGCGGGTGGCCATGGCGCTAGCGCTCGGCCGCTTCGATCTGGTCGCCCACCGCGATCCGCCCGTCGCGGAGGATGTCGGCGCGCAGCCCGCCGCGGTGCACCAGCGCGCGCAGCACGCCGACCTCGGTGAGGCGCTCGAGGTGGGCGCAGGGCTCGCACAGCCGCCGGCCCACGCACTCGACCTCGCCCACCCGAAAGCGGAGTCCGACCAGCGCGTTGAGGTCGATGCCGCGCGTGACGAGGTTGCGCCGCGCGTCCAGGGCGGTCGGCGTGTGGCCGGAGGGGAGCGTGATCGCCTCGAGCTGCTCGGCCTCGATCAGCGTCAGGTCGTGCCCGTTGGAGGCCGGGTTGGAGAAGGTGCCGGCGCCGTTGAAGTAGCGGTCGCCCTCGAGCCCTCGGCCCGCGTGCGCCATCGCGTCGGCGACCAGCGACATCGGGGCCTCGGCCGCACGCGCGACGGCGATCGCCTCCACCCGGCCCTCCACGCGCGCCGAGTCATACGCCTCGCCGCGAGCCCACAGGGCGGGGTCGGCGGGAGCGATGAGGTAGCCGGCGGAAAGGCTCTCGAAGGTCTCGTCCTCGAGCAGGGGCGCCCAGACCAGGCCGGGGGGAGCCCCGAACGCCACCGCCGCCGTGTCTTCGCGCAGCACCGCAAGCCACGGCCCGGGCCAGTTGAAGCGGGCCGGATCCGAGATCGGCACGAGTCCCAGTCCCCGCGTCGCGAGCCAGTTGCGCCAGGCGGGCCACGGCGTGTCCTCGACGGGGCAGGGAACCTCCTCCACGGGGAGCTCGAGGATGGTGGCCAGGCAGGCGGCGCCGGAGCGGGTGAGGCGCGGTGCCTCGGAAACGGGCAGGTCGCTGGGGCGCACGCGGCGAGTTTGGCAGCCGAGCGACCTCTCTAGTCTCGACCGCCATGCCCGATCTGGTGCTGAGCGTGCTCGACCAGTCGCCGATCTCCGAGGGCCAGACCGCGGCGAGCGCGCTGCACAACACGCTCGATCTCGCCCGGCTGGCCGATGAGCTCGGCTACCGGCGCTACTGGGTGGCCGAGCACCACGCGACTCCGGCGCTGGCCTGCGCCGCGCCGGAGATCCTGATCGCCGCGATCGCGGCGCGCACCGAGCGCCTACGGGTGGGCAGCGGCGGAATCATGCTGCCCCACTACAGCCCGCTCAAGGTGGCGGAGACGTTCAGCCTGCTGGCCGGCCTGCACCCGGGGCGGATCGACCTCGGCCTGGGGCGGGCACCCGGCACCGACCCGCTCACGATGTTCGCGCTGCAGCGAGACCGCCGCCAGGCCGCTCCCGACGATTTCATCGATCAGCTTCACGAGCTCCTGGCTCTGCTCGAGGACCGGCTGCCGGCCGACCACCCCTTTGCGCGTCACCCGCGTACGCTGCCCGGCCTGCCCGAGCGCCCCGAGCCGTGGCTGCTCGGCTCGTCGCCCCAGAGCGGGATCTGGGCGGCCGAGCCTGGGCCTGCCCTATTCGTTCGCCGACTTCATCAACCCGAGCGGCCCGTCGATCGCCGCCGACTACCGGGCCCGCTTCGTGGACTCCGAGCGCCTGGGCGCGCCGCGGGTGACGGTCGGTGTGATCGCGATCTGCGCCGAGACCGACGAGCAGGCCGAGGAGCTCGCCTCATCCAGCCGGATGATGCTGTCGCTGCTCAGGCAGGGACGGCTGATACCGATTCCACCCGTCGACAAGGCAAAGCGGTATCTCGCGACCCGCGAGCGCACTTCGGGCGGGCGCAGGGCGGTGATCGGGTCGCCGCCGGCCGTCCGTGCGGGCCTCGAGGAGGTGGCCGCCGAATACGGCGCGGACGAGCTGCTCCTGCTGACGATCACCCATGACCACCTCGCCCGCCGGCGCTCGTACGAGCTGCTGGCCGAGGAGTTCGGCTTGATTGAGGCGGCGCCGCCCCGGGCACGAGCGGCGCAATGAAGATCGGTTACTTCCTGGCCAGCGAGGAGTTCGGCCCCGCGGAGTTGCTCGCCCAGGCACGCGCCGCCGAGGAGGCGGGGTTCCATGGGCTCTGGATCTCCGACCACTTCCATCCCTGGAACGACGAGCAGGGCGAGTCGCCCTTCGTCTGGTCGATGATCGGGGCGCTTTCCCAGGTCACCTCGCGGATGCCCGTCACCACGGCCGTCACCTGCCCCACCGTCCGCATCCATCCCGCGGTGCTGGCCCAGGCCACGGCCACCAGCGCGGCGCTGCTGCCCGGGCGTTTCAACTTCGGTGTGGGTAGCGGCGAGGCGCTCAACGAGCAGATCCTGGGGGACGACTGGCCAGAGGCCGACGTGCGTCTCGCGATGCTCGAGGAGGCGCTCGACGTGATCCGCCGGCTGTGGACGGGCGAGGTGATCAACCACAACGGCCCCCACTACCGCGTGCGCCACGCCCGCATCTACACGCGTCCGGCCGAGCCACCGCCGATCCTGGTGTCTGGCTTCGGGCCGAAGTCCGTGGACCTGGCCGCGCGGATCGGCGACGGGTTCTGCATCGTGGGCCCCGATACCGAGCTCATCACGCGCTTTCGCTCGAACGGCGGCGCCGGCAAGCCCGTGCACGCGGGGATGAAGGTCTGCTACGGCCCCGACGAGACCGAGGCTCGTCGTACGGTGCACCGCCTCTGGCCCAACGAAGCGCTGCCGGGCGAGCTCGCACAGGTCCTGCCCACTCCGGAGCATTTCCAGCAGGCGACCACGCTCGTGACCGAGGAGATGATCGGCGAGTCGGTGCCCTGCGGGCCCGACCTCGACCGTCACATCGAGATGATCCAGCAGCACGCCGACGCGGGCGTCGACGAGCTGTACGTGCAGCAGGTGGGCGGAGGGCACGACGAGTTCTTCGCCGCCTACGCTCGCGACGTGCTGCCGCGATTCGGCTAGCCGCCTAGCAGCGAGCGGGCCACCGAGCGGTAGCACTCCACCGCGAGCGCGAGATCGCGTATGTCGATGCGCTCGTTGCGCGCGTGGGGCAGGGCGGTGACCAGGCTCAGGGGCATGTGGCAATAGGGGAAGAAGCCGTAGGCGACGCAGTCGGGGAAGGCGGCCCGGAAGGTGCGCGAGTCCGAGTAGCCGACCGAGACCGTGGGCAGGCAGCGCGCGCCCGGATCGACGCCCGACACCCACGCCCCCAGCGCGTCCATCAGCGGAGACTCGATCGCCGACGCCATGCCCACCAGCGACTCCGTGAAGTCGAGACGGTAGCCCTCGGCACCGAGGACCTCCTTCACCCGCGCGGTCACCTCGGGCTCGCCCATGCCCGGGGGTACGCGGCAGTCCACGTGCAGCCGGGCGGTCTCGGGAATGATGTTCATGGCGCGCGAGGCGTCCACCATGGTCGGAGCCAGGGTCACTCGCATCATCGCCTCGGCCAGCAGCGCGAACCCGGGCGACCGCGCGCTGAGCGCGGCCAGGGCGGCGCCGGGATCTCCATCGGCGTCGATGCCGAGCCCGGCCAGCATGGCCCGCGGCCCCGGCGTCAGGTCCCAGCCCGGCTGCCGGCGACCCATCGCCTCCAGCAGCGGCGCGAGCTTGATCAGCGCGTTGTCCGCCCCCAGCAGCGACGCGTGCCCCGCGACGCCGTCGGTGGTGAGCGTGAAGCGAAACACGCCCTTCTCCGCGGTCGACACCGCGTAGACGCGCTGCGAGTCGATGGGCAGAGCCTCACCGCCGCCCTCGTTGAGCAGGTAGTCGCAGCGCACGAGCTCGGGGTGCTCGGCGCAGAGCCACTCGGCGCCCGTTCCGCCCTCCTCCTCGTCGGACACCGAGATCAGCAGGAGGTCCCCGCGTCGCGGTCGCCAGCCCTCCCGGGCCAGCGAGCAGATGGCCACGGTCTCGGCCGCCGTCTGGCTCTTCATGTCGAGCGCGCCGCGCCCCCACACACAGCCGTCTGCCAGCTCGCCGGACCAGGGGCCGTGCCGCCAGCCGTCCGGCTCGGCCAGCACCGTGTCCACGTGGGAGAGCAGGCCGAGAACCGGGCCGTCACCCCGACCGGGCAGGCGCGCGACGAGATTCGGCCGGTTCGCGTCCTCGCCCAGCAGTGTGGCCTCGAGTCCGGCCTCGCGCAGGTGACCGGCCAACAGCTCCTGGGCCGGGCGCTCGTTGCCCGGAGGGTTGATCGTGTTGATCCGCAGCAGGCGCTGCAGCAGCTCGGTCGCCTCCTGGGCACGGGCCGCGGACATGGGGCTCAGTTGCGAAACAGGCCGGCGTAGGCGCTCAGGGCGGGCTGGCCGCCGAGGTGGGCGTAGAGAACGTTCGAGTCCTTGTCGATGTCGCCGCGGGTCACGAGGTCGATCATCCCCGCCATCGACTTTCCCTCGTAGACCGGGTCGGTGATCATGCCCTCGAGGCGCGCCGCGGTTCGCATCGCCTCGATCGTCCCCTCGTCGGGGATGCCGTAGGTGCCCGCGTGGTAGCGGTCGTCGAGGACGATCTCCTCGTCGCTGAGCTCGCGGCCGACCTCGATCAGCTCGGCTGTGGCGCGAGCGATCCGGGCCACCTGATCGCGGGTCTCGCGCGGCTTGGCAGAGCCGTCGATGCCGATGATCCGCCGCCTGCGCTCTTCGGCGGCGAAGCCGGCGATCATCCCCGCGTGGGTGCTGCCGGTGACGGAGCAGACGATGATCGTGTCGAAGAACACCCCCAGCTCGGCCTCTTGGGCGGCCAGCTCCTGCGCCCAGCGGGCAAAGCCGAGTCCGCCCAGCTCGTGGTCCGAGGCGCCTGCGGGGATGGCGTAGGGCGTGCCCCCCGCGGCCTCGATGTCGGCCAGCGCGCCCTCCCAGCTCTCCTTGAAGCCGATGCCGAACTCCGATTGGACCAGGCGCACGTCGGCGCCCATGAGCCGGCTCAGCTGGATGTTGCCGACGCGGTCGTAGACCACGTCGGGCCAGTCGACCCAGCTCTCCTGGACCAGGACGGCCTTCAGGCCCGTCCGGGCGGCCACCGCCGCGACCTGGCGCGTGTGGTTCGACTGAACCCCGCCGATCGACACGAGCGTGTCGCAGCCCTTGGCCAGCGCGTCGGCCACGAGATACTCGAGCTTGCGCGTCTTGTTGCCGCCGTAGGCGAGCCCGCTGTTGCAGTCGTCGCGCTTGGCCCACAGAGACGCCCCACCGAGGTGGCCGCTCAGGCGCTCGAGGGGGTGGACCGGCGAGGGGCCGAAGAGCAGCGGGTGGCGAGCGAAGGAGTCGAGCCTCACGCGCGGCAGTGTTTCAAGGACGCCGCACGGCCGGCGGCGGCTCAGTCGTCGAGGCCGTCGTCCGAACCGTGGCCCGAGCTGTCATCCGAGCCGCTGTCATCCGAGCCGCCACCGTCCGACCCACTGTCGTCCGAGCCGCTGTCCTCCGAGCCACTGTCGTCCGAGCCGCTGTCGTCCGAGCCGCCTCGGCCCCGTGAGTCGTCGCTCCCGCCGTGGTCGTCCGAAGGAGCCGTCTGGGAGGTTTCGGAGCCCGAGGTCTCGCCGGTGGGCGTCTCGGCGGCCGCGGCCCGCTCGCGACGCGCCCTGCGGCGCTTGGCCAGCGCCCGTTGCTCCCGGCGCTGCGCGAGCGCGCGCTCCGCCGCGCGTCGGCGCTCCGATGCGGGTGGAGCCAACGTGTCGCCGGCGCTGAGCGGCTCGGCCGACAGCCCCACGCTGTCACCCGAGATCGTGTTCGCGAGCAGCCCGATCGCCACCGCGGCCACGAGGCCTGCGAGCGCGAGAGCCGCCCCCACGGCGATCTTCCTCGGGTTCATGGCGCGATCCTAGCCACGCTCGGGTAAGGGCCTTTCGAGCTGCGAGTTAGCGTTTCGTAACGCGCGGTGGGCCGGCAGCACGAGCTCCGCCAGCGCTCCGCCCTCGGGCCGGTTGCCGAGCCTCACCTCACCTTCCCAGCGGTTGGCCAGCGCCTCCACGACGCTCAGGCCCAGCCCCGTGCCCGGCGCCCCGTCGCGACTCGCCTCGCCGCGATAGAAGCGCTCGAACAGCCGGTCGCCCTCGTGCTGCTCGATACCCGCGCCCTGGTCGGCGACCGCGATCCGCACGTTGCGGCCGTCGGCCCGCCACCCGAGCGTGACTTCGGTACGCGGCGGCGAGTAGTTGAGCGCGTTCTCTATGAGGTTGTCCAACATCGCGGCGAGATCCTCGACCGAGGCCGCCACCTCCGCGGGCTCGCCCTCGTCCACGCGCAGCTCGTGCCGGCTGCGCTGCGCGGGGCCCTCCCAACGCATGCAGGCCGCTGCGGCCGCTTCTCCGACGTCCACCGGCTGCGGAGCCGGACGCTCGCGCTCACCGGCCAGCATGAGCAGCTCGGAGAGCAGGCGGGCGAGCCGCTGGGTCTCGTGCTCGGCGGCCACCAGCTCGCGCTTGACCTCCGGCTCGCGGCTCTTGAGTGCCGCCGCCTCCAGGCGCAGCCGCAGTCCGGTGAGCGGCGTTCGCAGCTGGTGAGAGGCGTTCGCGACGAACTCGCGCTGGGCCCGCAGTGTCCCGCTCAGGCGGCCGGTCATCTCGTTGAACGCCGAGGCCACCTCCCGTTGCTCGGCGGGTCCGTCGACGCGGGCGCGGGCGTCGAGGTCCCCGCGCGTCACTCGGCGCGCCGCGCTCGCGAGGTCACGCAGCGGCTTGGCCAGGGAGCCGGCCAGAAACCAGGCCAGGGCGAGGCCGAGCAGCAGCACAACCACGCCGACGCCGATCAGGGCGATCACGTCGTTGCGAACCTCCCGCCGGACGGCGTCCACGCTCTGCGTTATGCGCACCGCGCCGGCGCGCCTTCCCTGTACGACGACCGGGACCGCCGTGAACAGGAGCTCCTTGTCGAGCGACTCGCTGCGCCTCGTGCCCTGGGAGGGCCGCCCGGCAAGCGCGCGAGCGATCTCGGGGCGGCTCGCGTAGGAAGGCCCGGCGCCCCGGCCGGCCGCGGCCGAGTCGGCCACCAGGTCGCCCTGGGCATCCACCACGATCGCGCGCGCGCCGAGATCGCGGGCGGAACGCCGCACCAGCGCGGCCAGCTGTGCTCGGTCGTCCAGCCGCCCGGAGGCGCCCGCGGCCAGCAGTTGCGCCTGACTCTGGGCCTCGCTCTTGATCTCGGCATCGACGCGACGAGACAGGTTCAGCGCGAGTGGCACCTCGAGGGCCACGATCACCAGCACCAGCATGTACGCGAAGGCCAGGAGCAGTCGCGCGCGCAGGGTCACGGCGCCTCGGGCGACTCGAGGGAATTCTCGAAGCGAAAGCCCACACCGCGCACGGTGTGAATGAAGCGCGGCGCCGCGGAGTCGTCTCCGAGCTTGCGTCGCAGGCTCGAGATGTGGACGTCGAGCGTCTTGGTGGAGCCGAACCAGTTGACGTCCCAGACCTCGTCGATGAGGCGCTCGCGCGAGACGACGTTGCCCGCCTCGCGCATGAGCAACTCGAGCAGCTCGAACTCCTTGCGGGTCAGGTCGAGCTCCTGGCCCTCGTGAGTCGCCGTCCGCCGGCCCGGATCGAGGCTGAGCGGTCCGGCAGCCAGCGGTCCCTCACGTTCCGCCGCCCGCCCTGTGCCTCCCGTCCGGCGCAGCACCGCGCGAATGCGGGCCGCGACCTCGCGGGCGCTGAATGGCTTGACGATGTAGTCGTCCGCTCCCAGCTCGAGGCCGACGATGCGGTCGGTCTCCTCACCGCGCGCGGTGAGCATGATGATCGGCACGTCCGAGTGCTCGCGCAGGGCGCGAGCGACGTCGTACCCCGAGCCGTCCGGGAGCATCACGTCCAGGAGCACGAGATCGGGCAGGGAGCGCCGAGAGGCGTCCAGCGCCTCCCGGGCGGTCCGGGCCACCTCCGTGGCGAAGCCCTCGCGCTCGAGCGCTTCGCTCAGCGGCTCGGTGATGGAGGTCTCGTCCTCCACCATGAGCACCGTTCGCCTGCCACCCGCCATCCCCCCGATGCTAGGCATGGCGCGAGCGCCGGGAGGCAGTTGCCCCCCGGCGCCCGGGCTCGTCAGCCGCTGCCGCTGCCTCCGTGCCCGCTGGAGTCGTCTTCGCCGGAGTCGTCTCCGCCAGAGTCGTCCTCCCAGTCGCCCCCACCGGGGCCCGAGCTGTCGCTGTCGTCCTCGACGCCGTCGTCTGCGTCCCCGACACTTCCGGGGCCGGAGTTGCCGCCGCCGTGCCGCCGGCCGCCGTGGTCGTCGTCGCCGCGGTGGCCGTGGCGACCGTGGTCGTCCACGTCGCGGTCGTCATCGACGCGGTTGCCCGCCGCCACGCCGGCGCAACGTGGGTCGTTCGCGTGCTCCGCCTCGTCGCAGGGCCCGGAGATGTCCTCGGTGGTCCGCTGCGGCGTCGTCTCCCGCACGGTGGTGTCCGTGGTCTCGGTGGTCTCCGTGGTCGCGGTCGGCGCCCCGGCGGGAGCGTCCTGTCCCACCTGAGCGACCACGACCGCGGCCAGGATCCCGAACAGGGCGGCCGCCAGGGCCAGTGTGATTGTTCTGCGCATGTCGCGATCCCCCGCCTAGTCGTCGTCGCCGCCGGAGTTGTCGTCGCCGCCGTGCTCGCCTCCGCCACCGGAGCGCTCCACCTCGACGGCTATCCAGCGACCGTCGCGCCGGCGAACCTTGGACTCGATGTTGGTCGCTCCCACCTTCAGGCCGCGGAAGCCGTCCACGCGCTCGAAGCGGGTGTTGGCCGTGACGCGAATGCGGACGGTCCCGCGCTCGGTGTCGCGAAGCCGAAACGTGCGCGCCTCGGCGTTCTTGGACACCACGGTCCCTTCGAACTCGCGCAGGACGGCCGACCCGGCGGCCGGGGCCGCGGCGGCAGAGCTGGCGCCCGCGACGACCGCCAGAGCGGTGGTTGCGGCAAGTGCAGTGGTGCGAAACAGCTTTCGTCTCATGAATTGACCTCCGTTGAGATTGCCTGAGGTCAGTCTCGACACCGGCCGTCAAGCGACAGCCCAGATTCAGGCAAAGCCTTCGTAAAGAAGCGCGGGAGGCGCCGGGCCGGGCGCCCCGCTCCAGATCACTCCTCGCGAAGCTCTCGCTCGACGTCGTCGACCAGGTCGAGGTGCAGTTCGAGCAGCCCCCGCATGAAGGCGGTGGCCAGCAGCAGGTACTTCCGCCGGTGGGGCAGGTTCTCGGCGCCGGCCTCGACCTCGCCGATTCGCTCCTGCAGGTCGGCGATGTCGGCTCGCAGCGTGGCCACGCCGGCGCGTGTCACCGGCTCGCCCACGAGGTCGGCGATAAGCAGACGCAGCAGCGGCTCGCTCTTGAACGGGGTGAAGTAGACCGGTGTGCGCGCCCAGTCGCGCAGCGCCTCCAGCCCCTTGTCGGTGAGCGCGTACACCGTCCGCTCGCGGGTCTTGCCTGGCTCCTTGTGCGCCTCGAGGTAGCCCAGCTTGGCCAGCCGCTTGGGCTCCACGTAGTACTGGCTCTCGCCCGCCCAGTCGAGCATGCGCCCACGGCGTGCCATCCGCAGCAGGTCGTGCGGGCCCGCACCACCGTGCCCCACGAGTCCGAGGATCTCGTAGGAGAAGAGGCTCAGCTCATCCCTTGACATCACTATGATCCATAGTATAAATAGCTATGAAACGTAGTCTACCGAGAAAGCGGATGATGTCAGCCATCAAGGAGAAGAAGGGCAGCGCCGAACGCTGGGGTCCCCTGTGGGGCAATCGCCCGGACGACTGGGCGGCCAGCGAAGAGAGACAGGCGCCGGCGTACGAAGAGGTGCTGGGGCGGGTCGGCTTCCGAGCCGGTCAGCACGTGCTGGACATCGGCTGCGGAACGGGAACGTTCCTGCGACTGGTCGCAGATCGCGGAGGACGGGCCTTCGGCATCGACGCCTCGCGGGAGCTGCTGGATCTCGCTCGCCGACGGGTCCCCGGGGCCGACCTGCGACTGGGCGACATGCAGTTCCTGCCCTACGCGGACGATGCCTTCGATCTCGTCACCGGCTTCACGTCGTTCTTCTTCGCGGACGACATGGTGGAGGCCGTCCGCGAGGCGGGCCGCGTCGCGCGCCCGGGGGCGCCGGTGGTGATCGAGGCCTGGGGTCGCCCCGAGCGCAACGATCTAGAGGCGATGAAGAGCGTGATCCGCCCCTTCCTGCCGAGCCGGCCGGCGGACGCGCCGGAGCCGCCGGCGCTGTGGCAGCCCGGCGTGCTCGAGGAGATCGCCGCGGCGGCCGGCCTGAGACCGCGGGCCGCCTTTGACTTCGGCTACCCCTACGAGTATCCCGATCCGGAGACGCTGGGCCGCCTCATGATGGCCCCGGCCGGGATCGCCCGGCTGGTCGGACCCGAGCGCGAGCCGGCGGTCCGCGCCGAGATCGTCGACGCCCTGGCGCCCCACCGCACCCCGGAGGGCGGCTACCGGATCCGCAACGAGTTCCGCTATCTGATCGCCGACGCGGTCTGATCGTCGTGACGAGCCATCCCCAACGCGAGCTGCCGGTGCTGATCGTGGGCGCCGGTCCGGCGGGCCTGACGACTGCCGTGGCCCTCGCGCGCCACGGCGTCGACTGCCTGCTCGTCGAGCGCCGGACCGACCTCTCGAGCCTGCCGCGGGCGACCGCGATCAGCACGCGCTCGATGGAGATCCTGCGCTCCTGGGGGCTGGAGGACGACATCCGCGCGGGCGAGGTGGAGGGGGTGGAGTGGCTGCAGTGGTATTGCCGGACGCTGGCGGACGCCGCCGCCGGCCATGGCACGCCGACCGGCCTTCCCTCCCGCGGGCAGAGCGCCCTCGTCAGCCCGACGGCGCCCACCTGCGTGCCGCAGGACCATCTCGAACCCGTGCTGCTCGAACACCTGAGCTCGCTCCCGGCGGGTCGAGCGGAGCTCGGCACCGAGGTGATCGCGGTGGACCATCGCCCGGACGGGGCCCGGGTGAGGCTGCGCGACGTTCGCGGCGGCGCGACACGCACAGTCGACGCCCGCTACCTGGTCGCGGCGGATGGCGCTCATAGCACCGTACGGCGCGGGCTCGGCATCCCCATGCGCGGACCCGACCGGCTGAATGCCGCCGTCTCGGCGCTGTTTCGGGCTCCGCTGTGGGAGCGGGTGGGGGAGGCCCGCTACGGCCTATACGCGATCACGCACCCCGAGGCGGAGGGGGTGCTGCTGCCGGCCGGGCGCGGCGACCGGTGGATCTTCGGCGCCCTGTCCGACCCCGGCCGGCCGTCGCCCGAGCTCAGCGAGGAGATCCTGCGTCGCCGCATCGTCCTGGCCGCCGGAGCGCCACGGGTGGAGCCGCGCATCGAGCGGATCGGCCGGTTCTCCTTCGGCGCGCAGCTCGCGGAGCGTTTTCGCATCGGGCGGGCGTTCCTCGTCGGAGACGCCGCACACCGCGCCACCCCCCGGGGCGGGACGGGGATGAACACCGCGATCCACGACGGCTACGACCTCGGCTGGAAGCTCGCGTGGGTGCTCCGCGGCTGGGCAGGGTCGGAGCTGCTGGACTCCTACGAGGCCGAGCGACGGCCCGTCGCCGAGCACAACGTCACCCGGTCGGCCGACCCGACGGGCTCACACCGGGGGCCCGATGAGGAGACGCGCGTGGACCTCGGTGGGCGCGTTGCACACGCGTGGGTCCCGGCCGCCGGCTCTCGCGTTTCGACGCTCGACCTGCTCGGCGCGGGGCTGACGCTGTTCAGCGGTGAGAACGGCGCCCGGTGGAAGCGGGCGGCGGCGTCGGTCCCGAGCCGGGTCCCGCTCACCGTCCACGCTCTGGACGCGATCAGCGCCAGAGCTCTCGGCGTCCCCAGCGGCGGCGCCCTGCTGGTACGGCCCGACGGCGCGCCGGCGAGCTGGCTCGCCGGAGGATCCGACGCCCCATCTGCGCTGCGCGCGGCGGTCGCGCTCCACACCGTCGGCCGTTCGCGCTCAAGGTTACGCCGGACGGCCCGATTCAATAGGTGAGATGAGCCCACGCGAACTGCTCGAGCAGGAGCTCGCCGACGCCGCCGCTGAGCTCAGGGCCCACCTGGGCAGCTGGGAGTACGCCTTCTCGATGGCCGGCGGTTGCCACGGAGGGCGAGATCACCCCCATCATTGGGTGACCCAATCGCGTACGGAGCTGCTCACCGCGCGCTGTCGCAACCTTCGCGCGCGCCTCCTCGAACACCAGGTCTGACTCGCGTTACACCAGCTGGGCTCCGGGAACGCTGAAGGAGACCGGGTTCGAGTGATTTGAGGAGGCCACACATGGCTGACAACAGAGGCGTCGCCTACATGGGGACGGGCAAGGTCGAGGTGCAGGACATCGACTTCCCCACCTTTGAGCTCCAGGACGGGCCGGGCGTGAACCCGGACAACGTAGGCCGCCCGCTGCCCCACGCCGCCATCCTGAAGGTTGTCTCCACGAATATCTGCGGCTCCGACCAGCACATGGTCCGCGGTCGCACCACCGCTCCCGAGGGGCTCATCCTCGGACACGAGATCACCGGCGAGGTGATCGAGACCGGGCGCGACGTCGAGTACATCAAGAAGGGCGACCTCTGCTCGGTACCCTTCAACATCGCGTGCGGACGCTGTGAGAGGTGCAAGACCGGCGACACGGGGGTATGCCTCAACGTCAACCCCGACCGCCCGGGCTCCGCCTACGGCTACGTCGACATGGGCGGCTGGGTAGGGGGCCAAGCGGAGTACGCGCTCGTGCCCTACGCGGACTGGAACCTCCTGAAGTTCCCCGACAAGGAGCAGGCGATGGAGAAGATCGTCGACCTGACCATGCTGTCGGACATCTTCCCCACCGGGTTCCACGGCGCCAAGACGGCGGGCATCGGGCCGGGCGACACCGCGTACATCGCCGGCGCCGGGCCGGTCGGCCTGGCCGCCGCGCACTCCGCCCAGCTTCTGGGCGCCTCGGTGGTGATCGTCGGTGACCTCATCCCCGAGCGTCTGGAGCAGGCCCGCTCCTTCGGCTGCGAGACGATCGATGTCTCGAAGGGCGACCCCGGCGAGCAGATCGAGCAGCTGCTCGGCACACCGGAGGTCGACGGGGCCGTCGACGCGGTGGGCTTCGAGGCCCGCGGGCACGGCGCGGACGCAGATCACGAGGCTCCGGCGACTGTTCTGAACTCCGTCATGACCGTCACCCGCGCGGCCGGCAAGCTCGGCATCCCGGGCCTCTACGTCACGGGCGACCCGGGCGCGATCGATGACGCCGCGAAGGAGGGTTCGCTCTCGATCCGGATCGGTCTCGGCTGGGCCAAGTCACAGTCGTTCACGACCGGACAGTGCCCCGTGATGCGCTACCACCGCGGGCTGATGGAGATGATCCTCCACGACAAGGCGCAGATCGCGAAGGCCGTGAACGCCACCGTGATCACGCTCGACGAGGCCCCGGACGGCTACAAGGACTTCGACAAGGGAGCGGCCAAGAAGTACGTGCTCAACCCGCACGGAGAGATCGCCGCTTAGCGCCCACCTCGTTCCAGGTACTCCCTGACACGGGCGAGGTCCTTGCGGTTGGCGCTCCGCATGGCGCGCTCGAGCAGCGGCGTCGCGATACGGAAGAAGGCCGAGGGCTCACCACGGTTGCGCAGGGTCATCGTGGTGGCGCCCCTCGGCGCGTCCTCCCAGGTGTAGGTCGTTTCCATGGGAAACGGCCCGGAGGCGGTGGCCATCACCAGCCGGCGACCGGGCACGAGCTCGAGGATCTCGTAGGTGTAGGTGAGTCGACGACCCAGAAAGCGCGCGCTGAAATCGACCCGGGACCCGACGGCCGCCGGCTTGGGCGATCTCCAGTCGACGGCCTCGATGTTCTCGTACCACAGCGTCGTGTTGTCCAGATCGCCCGCGAACGCCGCCACCTCGGCGCGGGGGCGCGCGATCTCTATCTCGCTGCGGACGTCTACCGGCATTGCGCTCTCAAGGTAGGGCCCTGAGTTACAAACATTGCCATCCGGGAACCCCTTTCCGGTAGGAGGGGAGACTGGTGTTGCTCGACATCGAAGAGGTCGTGATCAGCTTTGGCGGCGTCACGGCGCTTGACGGGCCATCCTTCGGAGTGCCGGCCGGTGCCATCTGCGGCCTGATCGGCCCCAACGGAGCGGGCAAGACCACGCTCTTCAACTGCGTTAGCCGCCTCTACGAGCCCGAGTCCGGGCGCATCGCCTTCGATGGCCAGGACCTGCTCGCCCGCCACCCGCACGAGATCTCCGCGCTCGGCATCGCGCGCACCTTCCAGAACCTCGGCCTGTTCGCCTCCATGACGGTGCGCGACAACGTCGCGCTCGGCGCCTATGGCCGGATGCGCCCCGGCTTCGTCGCGACGGCGCTGCGCCCGCGCGGCACCGGCGCGTCCGAGCGGCAACTGCGCCGCGAGGCGGACGAGGTCTTGGAACGCCTCGCCCTCGACGACGTGTCCGACCACCCCGCGGAAGGGCTCCCCTACGGGACGCTCAAGCGCGTCGAGCTCGCCCGGGCACTGTTTCAGCGGCCGCGACTGGTGATGCTCGACGAGCCCGCCAGCGGTCTCAACCACTCGGAGGTTGAGCAGCTCACTCGGCTGATCAGCGCCCTGCGCGACGACTTCGACCTGACCGTGCTGCTGGTGGAGCACAACATGGGACTGGTGATGGGCCTCTGCGATCAGGTCGTCGTGCTCGACCTGGGCCAGAAGATCGCCGAGGGCGAGCCCCGCGCGGTGGGAGAGGACAAGCGCGTGATCGAGGCCTACCTCGGGGCGCCGGCATGAACCTGTTGGAAGTCGAGGGGCTGCGTGCCTCGTACGGACAGGTGCAGGTCCTCGAGGGCATCGATTTCAGCGTCCCTCAGGGGCAGAAGGTCGCCATCCTGGGGCCGAACGGCGCGGGCAAGACCACGATTCTCCGCGCCCTTTCGGGGATGGTCCACACCGACGGGCGCGTGGAGCTCGAGGGTCGCAGCGTGGTGGGCAAGGCCACGGCCGAGATCGCCCGGAGCGGCGTGGCTCACGTACCCGAGGGCCGCGGCACCTTCCCCACCCTGACCGTGGAGGAGAACCTCCGCCTCGGCGGTTACGTGCGAAGCGACGGCGCCGAGGTGCGTGAGGACATCGAGCGGTGCTACGGGTGGTTTCCGCGCCTGCGCGATCGCAACGGACAGCAGGCCGGCAGCCTCAGTGGCGGCGAGCAGCAGATGCTGGCCGTTGGGCGCGGCCTCATGCTGCGGCCCCGGCTGCTCATGCTCGACGAGCCGTCCCTCGGCCTTGCGCCGATAGTCACTCGGGAGCTGTTTCGAGTGCTCGGCGAGATCTGCCATGAGCAGGGGATGACCGTTCTTCTGGTCGAGCAGAACGCCGGCCTGGCGTTGGAGCTGGCCGACCACGCCTACGTGCTCGAGTCCGGCCGCATCAAGATGTCGGGCGAGGCCGACGAGATCAAGGACGACGACGAGGTGCGCCGGTCGTACCTGGGCCTCTGAGATGGAGCAATTCATCCAAGTACTGGTGGACGGGATCGCGACCGGATCGATCTACGGCGCCGTGGCGCTCGCCCTCGTTCTCATCTTCCGCTCGACTGGGGTCGTGAACTTCGCCCAGGGCGAGATGGCCATGTTCAGCACCTTCATCGCGTGGGGCCTTCACGAGGCAGGGGTTCCCCTCGGACTCGCCGTGCTGTCCACGCTCGGACTCTCGTTCGTCGCGGGGATGGTGATCGAGCGGGTTCTCATCCGCCACTTCGAAGGCGGCGAGGTCCTCACCCTCGTGATCGTCACGCTCGGCCTCTTCATCCTGCTCAACAGCCTCGCGGGCTGGATCTGGGGCTTCGGGAATCGCGACTTCGACAGCCTGTTCGGCGACGGCACCGCATCGCTCGGCGGAGTGCAGCTGAGCGTGGAGTCGCTGGGCATCGTGGCCGTCCTCCTGGGCGTGGTCGGGCTGCTGGTGCTGCTCTTCCAGCGCACCAAGGTGGGGCTGGCCATGCGCGCGGCCGCGCTCAACCCCGAGTCGAGCGCGCTCGTCGGTGTGCGCGTGGGCCGCATGCTGATGCTCGGATGGGGGCTTGCCGCCGCGCTCGGGGCGCTCGCCGGCACGCTCGTGGCGCCCCGCCTGTTCCTCGACGTGAACCTGATGGGCAGCGTGCTGATCTACGCCTTTGCCGCGGCGGCTCTCGGCGGTTTCGACAGCGCGCTCGGGGCGGTCGTGGGCGGTTGGGTGATCGGCGTCAGCGAGAACCTGGCCGGCACCTACGTCGACTTCATCGGGGCGGATCTGAAGATCCTCGTACCGCTCGCGATCATCTTCGTGGTCCTGCTCGTAAAGCCCTCGGGACTGTTCGGCACCCGCGAGGTGGCACGAGCATGACCGCCGTCCGGCGCGAGCGCGCGCTGCGCGTGGCGGGGATCGTCGCGCTTGTGGCCCTGGCGCTGCTGGTCCCCTTCCTGTTCGGCCCGTACCGGGTGGGCCAGTTCACGCTGGTGCTCGCCTACGCGGTGGCGGCGCTTGGGCTCAACATGCTGGTGGGCTACAACGGGCAGATCTCGCTCGGCCACGGCGCTTTCTTCGCGGTGGGCGCCTACACGTCCGCCCTGCTCATAGAGAAGGCCGACGTGCCCTATCTGCTGACCCTGCCCGCCGCGGGGGCGGTGGCCTTCGTCGTGGGTTTCCTCTTCGGCGTGCCCGCGCTGCGCCTGCGTGGCCTCTACCTGGCGCTCGTCACCCTCGGGCTGGCGATCGCCACCCCGCAGCTGATCAAGCGCTTCGACGGCCTGACGGAGGGCACGCAGGGTCTCACCGTGACCCAGCCCGAGCCGCCCGCCTGGCTGTCGCTGGCAGACGACCAGTTTCTCTATCTGCTGATCCTGGTGATCGCGGCGCTCATGTTCGCGCTGGCGTGGCGGCTCATGAACAGCCAGGTCGGCCGCGCGGTGGAGGCGGTGCGCGACGGCGAGATCGCCGCCTCGACGCTCGGCGTGGACCTGGCCGCGACCAAGACCCGCACGTTCGCGGTCAGCGCGGCTTACGCGGGGGTGGGGGGCGGGCTGTACGTACTGGCGCTCGGCTTCGTGGCGCCGGAGGCGTTCACCCTGACGGTCTCGTTCGCATTCCTCGCCGCCATCGTGGTCGGCGGTCTCGCCACGATCTCGGGCGCGCTGTTTGGCGCGCTCTTCATCGTGTTCGTGCCGGTTTGGGCGAGCGACGTCAACGTCGCGCTCACGGGCGTGGTCTACGGCGCGGTGCTGATCGCGTTCATGTGGGTGCTGCCGGGCGGGGCGGCGGGGTTGCTGAGCAAGCTGCGAGAAGTGATCGCGGGCCGGAAAGCGAGAGCGGAGCGGCCCAACGCGGCCGTCGGCGCGCCGGAGGCTCGGCTTCCGGCGGAGAAGGTTTGACCCAATCGTGAGGAGCGACCAATGAGGCGTAGCGGACAGATCATCTGGCTGGCGATGCTCGTGGCGCTGGCGCTGGCCCTGGCGGCCTGCGGGCGCGACGAGGAGGAGGGGGCTGACGGCGGAGCCGATCCGGGCATCACCGACGAATCGATCAAGCTCGGGGGCAGCTACCCGTTCAGCGGGCCCGCTTCGGCCTACCGCTCGATCGCGGAGGGGGCAAAGGCGCATTTCGAGTACGTGAATGCGAACGGCGGCGTGGACGGCCGCAAGATCGAGTTCATGACCCTCGACGACGCGTATGAGCCGCCCCGCGCGGTCGAGAACGCGCGCCGCCTGATCCAGCAGGAGGAGGTGTTCGCGCTCTTCAACACGCTCGGAACACCGAATAACGCAGCCATCTGGGACTACGTCAATGAGCAGGAGGTGCCGCACCTCTTCGTGGCCACGGGGGCCTCGCTCTGGGGCGCCGACATCGACGGTCACCCCTGGACGATCGGCTGGCAGCCGGACTACGTGACCGAGTCGCAGGTGTACGCGGACTTCCTGGAGAAGGAGAAGCCGGACGCCAAGGTGGCGGTCCTGTACCAGAACGATGCCTTCGGCGAGGACCTGCTGAACGGCTTCAAGGAGGCCATCAAGGGCACGAACGTGAAGATCGTGGCCGAGGAGAGCTACGAGGTCACCGACCCGACGGTCTCGTCGCAGGTGGCGAAGCTCGCGGACAGCGGTGCCGACACCTTCCTCAACATCACGACTCCCAAGTTCTCCGCCCAGGCCATCGCCGCGGTGGCCAAGCTGGGGTGGAAGCCGCTCCACCTCCTCAACAACGTCGGCGCCTCCAAGGCGCTGGTGCTCCAGCCGGCGGGTCTGGAGAACGCACAGGGCATCGTGTCGACCTCGTATTACATGGATCCCGAGGATCCGCAGTGGGCGGACGACCCAGCGATGAAGGAGTACGACGCGGCGATGAAGAAGTACGCGCCGCGCGCCAACCCCGACGACCCGTTCCACATATTCGGCTGGGGGGCGGCGAGCACGATGGTCGAGGCGCTCAAGGGCATGAAGGAGCCCACCCGCAAGGCGCTGATGGACTCGGTGCGCAATCTGGACATGGAGGTCCCGATTCTGCTGCCGGGAATCGAGGTGAAGACGGGTCCGGACGACGGCTATCCGATCGAGGCCATGCAGATCATGCGCTTCGAGGGCGAGAACTGGAAGCTCCAGGGGGACGTCATCCAGGCGCCGCACTGAGAACAGGGTGGGGTCTACCCGGTGGTGGCCGCCTCGCGTCGCTCGAGGCGGCCCTCTTCCAGCTGCCGCCGCAGCACCTTCTTGTCGAACTTGCCGACGCTCGTCTTGGGCACCTCGTCGACGATCGCGAGCTCGTCGGGTAGCCACCATTTCGCCACCCGGTCGGATAGGTGCTCGCGCAGCTCCTCGAGGGTGAGGTCGGCGTCCTTCTCCGGCACCACGCAGGCGAGCGGGCGCTCGCCCCAGCGTTCGCTCCGAACGGCGATCACCGCGGCCTCCAGCACCGCCGGATGGGCCATGATCTCCACCTCCAACTCGACCGACGAGATCCATTCGCCGCCCGACTTGATCACGTCCTTCGCACGGTCGCTGATCATGATGTAGCCGCGCTCGTCGATGGCCGCGATGTCTCCGGTGCATAGCCAGCCGGCGTCGAACTTCGCCTCGCTCTCTTCGTCGCGGAAGTACGCGCGGGCCACCCAGGGCCCGCGCACCTGGAGCTCGCCCGTCGATCGGCCGTCCCAGGCCACCTCCGCCCCGTCGTCGTCGACGATGCGGGCCTCGACCAGCGGCGATGGACGGCCGGCCGTGGCGCGATAGCGCCAATGCTCGTCGTCCTCCGCGTCGCCCGGCGGGCGCGCGACGGAGCCGAGTGGGCTCGTCTCGGTCATCCCCCAGGCCTGCATGATGCGAAGACCGTGGCGCTGCTCGAGCTCCTGCATGAGGGTGAGCGGTACGGCCGAGCCCCCGGAGATGACGAGCCGCATGCCCGACAGATCGGGTCGATGCTCGTCGGCGTAGCGGAGCAGGTCCATCCAGATGGTGGGCACCGCGGCCGAGAACGTCACCCGCTCCTCGGTGATCAGCTTGCACAGCGCCTCGGCGCTCAGATCCGACCCGGGCATGATCAGGTCAGCGCCGCAGGTCGCGGAGCCGTAGGGGACGCCCCAGGCGTTGGCATGGAACATCGGCACGACCGGCATGACGCGGTCCTCGGCGCGGAGCCCCATCGAGTCAGCCATGCACTGCCCGAGGGCGTGCAGCAGCTTCGAGCGGTGTGAGTACAGGACGCCCTTGGGGTTCCCGGTGGTGCCGCTCGTGTAGCAGAGCCCGGCGGCCTGCCGCTCCGCCAGCTCGGGGTACTCGAAGGCTCCGCTCTGGTCGGCGAGCAGCTCCTCGTAGCGCAGCGCATCGGGTAGCGAGCCGGTGTCGCCGTCGCCGACGACCACGTAGTGGCGGACCGACTCGAAGGTCGGCGCGAGCTCCTCGAGCACGGGCACGAGCGAGCTGTCCACCACGATCACCCGGTCCTCGGCGTGGTTGACGATGTAGGTGAGCTGCTCGGCGAACAGGCGGACGTTCAGGGTGTGGAGCACGGCGCCCATGCACGGGACGGCGAGGTAGACCTCGAAGTGCTCGCGCGTGTTCCACATGAAGGTGGCCACACGGTCACCGGCGCCGACCCCCAGGCCCGCGAGCGCCGCGGCCAGGCGATCGGCGCGCTCAACCACCTCTCCGTAGCTGGCGCGACTGCGCTCACCGTCGCGAACGCTGACGATCTGGCTGTCGGCGTAGAGGGTGCGCACTCGATCGCGCACGTGCTGGAGCGTGAGCGGGAAGTCGTGCTGCATCAGCCCTTCGAGCATGTGCTCTCCTTTTACCCCGCCACGCCTGCGCGTCACTCCCAGCGAGTAAGCAGCAGGGCCTAGGTCTGTCGGACGAAGAATCGCGTGACGATGCCGACGAACGGCAGCAGGATGATCACGCCGATGATCGCCCCGATGATTCCGCCGAAGTCGAAGACATCCTCATCGCCGATCCCGATCCAGACGGTGAAGATGAGATAGCCGAGCAGGGCCCCGGCGAGGCCAAGCAGTAGCGAGAACAGCCACGACTTGGGACCGCTGATACCGCTCCACATATCCGGCACGAGCATCCGCCCAATGACGCCGGCCACCAATCCGAGCAGAATGGCTCCGATCACAACAGCCTCCTCTCGTGGAACGCCCAACGTACCGGTTTTGGTGCGCCTCGATGCGCTGCCGCGCGCAGGGGGTTCTACGAAGACAAGCTCGGCCTGACGACCGCCACTCAGCCGCAGCCGGTGTTGTTCCCGCAGCTCGAGCACGTGTAGCACGAGCCCGTCCGCTGCATCATCCCGCCGCACTGCGCGCACGCCGGGCCCAGCTCCAGGCCGTGCAGCTTCGCCGGGATGGCGGGCGGCTCGTCGGTCAGCGCCGCCGCCGCCGGCTTGGGCGCGGCGTTGTCGCCGTTGGTAGCGCTGGCGGGCGGCTCGGGATTGCCGGCGTCGGCCTCGGAGTCGTCCGCCGGTCCCGCGGTGTCGCCACGCATCAGCGCCTCCTGCGAGGCCTTGCGGGCGCGCACCTCGGCGGTGAGGATGCCGAGCTCCTCGTGCAGGTCGGCGTCGCCGTAGCGGGAAGCGAGCCAGCGCATGATGTAGTCGGGCATCGACTTGGCGAACGGGATCTCCGGGTTGCCCGTGTAGCCCTCGGGCTCGAAGCGCATATAGGCGAACTTGCGCACCAGCGTCTCGAGCGGCACGCCGTACTGCAGGCCGATCGAGATCGCCGTGGCGAACGCGTTCATCAGGCCCTTGATCGTCGAGCCCTCCTTGCCCACGTCGGTCAGGAACACCTCGCCGATCGAGCCGTCCTCGTACTCGCCCGCGGTGATGTAGCCCTCGTGGCCGCCCACGGAGAACTTGTGCGTGAGCGAGTGGCGCTCGCGCGGCATGCGCCGGCGCGTCGGGCGGGCCGGCTCGACCGCGACGGCCTCCACGGGCAGCGGCTCGTCCTTCTTCTCGCCCGCGTCGGTCTTGAGCGCCTGCGCGGTCTTCGAGCCGTCGCGGTAGATGGCGAGCGCCTTGAGGCCGAGCCTCCAGCCGTCGAGGTAGACGCCGGCGATGTCCTCCACCGACACCGACTCGGGCAGGTTGACCGTCTTCGAGATCGCTCCCGAGAGGAACGGCTGTGCCGCGGCCATCATCTTGATGTGGCCCATCGGCGCGATGGCCCGCTCGCCCACCGCCACGTCGAACACGGACAGGTGCTCGTCGCTCAGGCCGGGCGCGCCGACGACGGTCGCGTTGTCGGCCAGGTGAGCCTCGATCTGCTCGATCTGCTCGCTCGAGTACCCGAGTGTCTCCAGCGCCAGCGGCACCGTGCGGTTGACGATCGTCATCAGCCCGCCGCCGACCAGCTCCTTGAACTTGACGAGCGAGAAGTCGGGCTCGATGCCGGTGGTGTCGCAGTCCATCAGGAACGAGATCGTCCCGGTGGGGGCGAGAACCGTGGCCTGGGCGTTGCGGTAGCCGTTGACGGTGCCGATGTCGATGGCCTCGTCCCACGCGCGGCGGGCCGCGCGCAGCAGGCCCGAGTCGACGCACAGCGAGTCGTCGATCTCGTAGGCCGCGTGCCGGTGCTTGCGCATGACGTGCAGGTGCGGGTCGCGGTTCTCCTCGAAACGGTCGTAGGGGCCGATCGCGCCCGCCACCTCGGCCGAGGTGCGGTAGGCGCGCCCGGTCATGAGCGCGGTGATCGCGCCGCACAGAGCGCGTCCCTCGTCCGAGTCGTAGGCCACGCCGTTGGCCATGAGCAACGCGCCCAGGTTGGCGTAGCCCATGCCGAGCTGGCGGAACGCCCGGGCGTTCACGCCGATCTCCTCGGTCGGGTAGCTCGACGGTCCGACCACGATCTCCTGCGCGAGGATCACGATGTCGACCGCGTGCTCGAAGGCCTCGACGTCCAGCGTGCCGTCGGAGCGGCGGAACTTCATGAGGTTGAGGGAGGCGAGGTTGCAGGCCGAGTCGTCCACGTGCATGTACTCCGAGCACGGGTTGGACGCGTTGATGCGACCCGAGTTCGGGCATGTGTGCCACTCGTTGATCGTCGTGTCGTACTGGACGCCCGGGTCGGCGCAGCGCCAGGCGGCGTCGGCGATCTGCTTGAGCAGGTCGCGGGCCTCCACGCGCGCGAGGACTGAGCCGTCCACCCGGGCAGTGAGCTCCCACTCCTCATCGCGCTCGGCGCGCTCCATGAACTCGTCGGTGATGCGCACCGAGTTGTTGGCGTTCTGGTACTGGATCGAGGCGAAGGCCTCGGAGTCGAGGCGCATGTCGAAGCCGGCGTCGCGCAGGGCCAGCGCCTTCTCCTCCTCGCGCGCCTTGCACCAGATGAAGTCGAGGATGTCGGGATGGTCGATGTCGAGCACGACCATCTTGGCCGCCCGGCGCGTCTTGCCACCCGACTTGATCGTTCCCGCCCAGGCGTCGGCCCCGCGCATGAAGGAGACCGGGCCGGACGCGTAGCCGCCCTTCGACAGGTTCTCGCGCGAGCCGCGGATCTTCGACAGGTTGATCCCCGAGCCCGACCCGCCGCGGAAGATCATGCCCTCCTTGGTGTTCCAGTCGAGGATCGACTCGATCGTGTCCTCGACGGAGAGGATGAAGCAGGCCGAGCATTGCGGGTGCTCCTCGAAGCCCACGTTGAACCACACGGGCGAGTTGAACGCCGCCATCTGGTGAAGCAGGATGTGGGTGAGCTCGTCCTCGAAGGCCTGGGCATCCTCGTCGGTGGAGAAGTAGCCGCCCTCGCGCCCCCAGTTCGCGATCGTGCCCGCGACACGACCGATCATCTGCTTGACCGAGCTCTCGCGCTCGGGCGAGTCGGCCCGGCCGCGGAAGTACTTCTGGGCCACGATGTTGGTTGCGTTCTGCGACCAGGTCGAGGGAAACTCGACGCCGCGCTGCTCGAATGCGGGGTCCGCCGAATCGCCGATCAGGGCGTCGCGGATCTCCCACTCGATGCAGTCGAAGGGGTGCTCGCCCGGCTGCGTGAAGCGCCGCGGAATGCTGACCCCGTCACCGCTCGCGATGACGCTCGGGGCGGCGGCGCTACGACTGTCGGACATGACCTCTCCTCCTGGGGGGACGAATTTCGCGGGAAAGATCCATGCTGCTCTGAGCGGCGGACGGAACGGCCCCGTCGATGGCGAGCTGATCGGCGCCCGGAAGCGGGTCTTCCTTAAAGCGCCGCACCACCGCCTCGAGCTCGTCGAGGTCGGCGAGGTTGCGGTAGACCGAGGCGAACTGAATAGCGCTGACCGGATCGATGCGGGCCAGGCCGCGCTCGGCCAGCTCGCCCACCCGGCCGGCGTCGACCTCGGCCCCGTCGCGCCGCACCTCGGCGGCGATCCATCCGGCCACGGCCTCGAGCTGCTCCTCGCTAACCGGGCGCCCGCCCGCGGCTCGAGCCAGTCCGCGCAGGAGCTTCTGGCGGTCGAAGCGCTCGCGGCGCCCGTCGCGCTTGATGACCATCACGCGCGGCTGCTCGGCGCGCTCGTAGGTGGTGAAGCGCTCGCCGCACTCTTCGCACTCGCGCCGGCGCCGAACGGCGTCGCCGGGTTCGGCCAGCCGGGAGTCGACCACGCGGGTGCTGGCGGAGGAGCAGAACGGACAGCGCATAGTTCCCCAATTCTACTACCACTAGTGGCCGACTCCTCCCTCGACCGCAACATTTTGTGACCGCTCTATGCGAGAAGAACGTCGTTGCGCGCCGCGATGGCGGCAAAGTCCGCCGGATCGGCCACCGCCAGCTCGCGCAGGTAGCGCTCGAGGCCGCCGGGCGCGGTGATGTTGAGGAAGCGAACGGGTTCGTCGCCCGGGTTGGACACGGTGTGCCTGTTGCCCGGCGGCACGAAGGCGTAGCTGCCCGGGGCCGCCTCATGCTCCTCGTCGCCGAGGAGTACGCGGAGGCTCCCCTCGAGCACGTAGAAGGAGTCGGTCAGCCGCTCGTGGCGATGAGGGGGCGGTCCCGGGGCGCCGGGAGCGAGCTCGAACTCGACCAGCGAGACCGAGCCCAGGCCGTTGTCGGCGCCGGCCAGGATCAGGCCCCCGGCGCCGGGGCCGGGCTCGATCGCCTCGCCCTCGCCGCCGCGCCGCAGCACGCCGTCGCCGGCGGGGCGGCCTCCGTCGGCCGGCGGGTCGTGCTGGTCGAAGCTCGGGTCGCCGCGCCGAAGCCACTCCTCGAAGCCGCACCCGGGCGCGTGAATGTTGATCCAGCGCGCGCCGTCGGTCCGGTAGCGGTGCACCAGCTCGGGCGGAGCGAGCGCGAAGTCGCCGGGAGCGAGCACGTGCTCCTCGTCGCCGAGCAACACCATGAGCTCTCCCTCGAGCACCCGAAAGCCGTCGGCGTGATGATGGTGGACGTGGGGTTCGGTCGAGCCCGCACCCTGCGTTTCCGTGAGCACAAGATCCTCGCGCGCGCACTTGATGCGGATGCGTCCGCCGATGTCTTCGCCCTCGCCGGGGCCGAGCAGCCGTGGGGTGTCCGCGTTCATCGCCTCAGCGTACGCGGGTCTCAGCGCAGCGAGGCCAGGGTCAGCTCGAGGCCCTCGTCGAGATCGACCCGCGCTTGCCAGCCCAGCTCCGCGCGGGCGCGCGAGGTGTCGAGATAGATGTGCTGCACCTCCCCGGGACGCGGCGGAGCGTGCTCGGGCCGAAAGCCGTTGTCGGAGTGGCGCGCGAGCGCGCTGACGAGCTCGAGCACGCTCGTCTGCACGCCGCGTCCGATGTTGATCGCGCCGGTGGCCTGGGTCTCGACGGCACGCAGGTTGGCCTCCACCACGTCGGCCACGTAGATGTAGTCGCGCGTCTGCTCGCCGTCGCCGAAGATCCGCGGGGTTCTGCCCTCGAGTAGGGCCCCGCAGAAGATCGCGATGACACCCGCCTCACCGAGCGGGTCTTGGCGCGGCCCGAAGACGTTGCCGTAGCGCAGCGACAGCGTGTTCAGCCCGTGCAGGCGCCAAAACAGCTCGCAGTACTGCTCGGCACAGAACTTCGACAACCCATAGGGCGCCTCGGGGGCGACGGGGTGGTCCTCCGGCGCGGGCAGCACCTGACCCTCTCCGTAGATCGCTCCGCCGGTGGAGGTGTTGACGACCCGGGGCACCTCGTTCGCCAGCGCGGCCCTCAGCACGTTGACCGTTCCCTCCACGTTGATGCGCGCGTCGCGCGCAGGGTCGGCCACCGACTTGCGCACGTCGATCTGGGCGGCGAGGTGAAAGATCACCTCCGGCTCGGCCCGCCGGACCGCCTCGGCGACCGCGTCGGCCTCGCGGATGTCCACCTCGGCGAGCTCGGCCCCGCGCCCGAGGGCGGCTTCGAGGTTCTCCCGCTTGCCGGTGGAGAGGTCGTCGATCACGGTGACGTCGTCGCCGCGCTCGATCAGCGCATCCACCAGGTTGGAGCCGATGAAGCCGGCGCCGCCGGTAACGAGAGTCTTCATAGGCGCGGCACGATAGGGGAGGCCGCGCCTGTTGCTACGGTCGCGGCGGATGCACGGTCTGTTCGTCACATTCGAGGGAATCGACCGATCCGGCAAGACCACGCAGGCCCGGTTGTTGTGCGAGGCGCTCGGCGACGAAGGGCTGGGCGTGCGCGAGCCCGGTGGGACGCCGGCCGGCGAGCGCGTGCGCGACCTGCTGAAGGACGCCACGGTGCCGCTCGGGGCGGAGGCCGAGGCGCTGCTCTTCGCCGCGGCGCGCGCCGAGCTGGTCGAGAAGGTGATCCGCCCGGCGCTCGAGCGCGGGCGCGTGGTGGTGTCCGATCGCTTCCTGGACTCCTCGCTTGCCTACCAGGGTGGCGCGCGCGGTCTTGGGATCGACGAGGTCGAGGCCGCGAACCGCCTCGCCACCGGCGGCCTCGTGCCCGATCTCACGTTCCTGCTCGAGCTCGACCCGCAGGTGGCGGCGCGCCGCCAGGGCGAGCGCGACCGCTTCGAGGACGAGGGCGCAGGCCTCCAGCAGGCCGTGCTCGAGGCCTATGAGCGCCTGGTCGCGGCCGACCCGAGCCGGTGGCGGCGCCTCGACGCCGGCCGCTCCCCCCAGCAGGTACACGCGGAGGTCCTGGCCGAGGTCGAGGCGGCGCGCAGCGGAGCACGAGCTTGAGGCCCCCGCTGGCCGGCACCGAGGATCACCCCCAGGCGCGGATGGTGCTTTCCGCCGCGCTCGAGGCCGTCCCCTCGCACGCGTACCTCTTCCACGGTCCCGCAGGCACCGGCAAGCGCACCGTCGCCCGGGCCTTCGCCGCGGAGCTGCTCGCGGAGGGCGCCGAGGATCGAGACGCGGTGCGACTGCGCGTTCAGCACGGCACTCATCCCGATCTGACCTGGGTGCGCCCCAGCGGCGCGCACGTGATGCGCGTGGAGGACGTGGATGCACCGGTGGTCGGCGCCGCAACCCGGACGCCCTTCGAGGCTCGCCGCCGCGTGTTCGTGCTCGAGCGCGTGGACACCATGAACGACGAGGTCGCCAACCGGCTGCTCAAGACGCTCGAGGAGCCCGCCGCCTTCGTGCACCTGATCCTGCTCACCGACGCCCTGGGGCGGGTGATCGAGACCGTGGTGTCGCGCTGCCAGCCCGTGCGCTTCGACCCTCTGCCCGCGAGGCGCATCGCTGAGACCCTGGCGGCCGATGGCGTGGAGAGCGGGCGCGCCGACGCGTGCGCGCGGCTGGCACTCGGCAACGCGGCGAGGGCGCGACTGCTTGCCTCGCCCGATGGGGAGCAGCTGCGCTCCGAGGTGGAGGCCTTCGCGTCGGCGGCGCTCGCGGGCGAGCCGGGCGAGACGTGGAAGCCGATTCTCGAGCGTGCCGAGGCTCAGCGCGACGCGGCGGAGGAGGCGGTGGCGACCGAGGCCTCCCAGCGCCTCGAGCTCGAGCCGAAGGGCCGCGACCGGCGTGCGCTCGAGCGCGACTTCGAGGACGTCGCCAAGCGCGACGGGCGCCGCGCGCGCACCGAGGTGCTCGACCTCGCGCTGACGCTCACGGGGCTGGCCTTCCGCGACCTGGTCTGCCTGGCCGAGGACGCCCCCGAGGCCGTTCTGGCGACCGATCGGGCGGATTCGCTCGGCGAGCGCGCCCGCGGGCGCGACGCGCGCCGGCTGCGCGAGGCCGCCGAGCGCTGCGAGGACGTGCGTCAGGCCCTCGAACTCAACGTGAGCGAGGATCTGGCGCTGAGCGCCCTCGGCCTGCGCCTGGCCGCGCTGACCGGCGCGCCCTAGAGCGTCGGCTCGGCCACGAGGTAGTAGAAGGCGAGGGCCAGAACCGCCGTGGCGATCGTCCAGCACGCGGCCCAGGCCACTCTTTCGCGCGGCTGCATCTGGGGCCGGGCCAGGCCGAAGATCACACCCAGCTCGAACACGACGCAGGCGGCAACGAAGGGGATCACGTCCCACAGGCCGGTGATCGCCATGACGATGTAGAGCGGGACCTGCGTGCCGGCGATCGCTCCTCCGGCGGACAGCAGGAAGACGAAGTACTCGTTGTAGGTGTCGCGATAGATCGGCACCCGAGGGTCGAGTGCCTGGGCAAATCTGTTCCGCTGACCCTCAGCCATGGCGGCAATGATGCCACCCTTCCCCGCCGCGACCTCGACTGCCGCGGCGGCGCGGCGGCAGGCCGCGACCCGCCCCGGCGGCACGTCGGACGCGACCCGGACCACGCGACCGCCCGAGTCGAGAAAGACGATGTCGATCGCGAAGCGCATGCCGAATGTGTGAACCGAGCGACAGCGCGGAAAGAGCAGGGCCCAACCGTCAGGTGGATGGCGGCGAAAGGCGAGCCCGAGGAGCCGCCGCCTCCGGGTCCGAGCCACCACGATGTCCATACGGAACGAAGGCGAGGCGGGGATACACTCGTCCCAGGAAGGCATCCGCGCGCACTCGGCCAGCCGAGTGCTTGCGGCCAAGCCGACGTAGCTCAGTTGGTAGAGCACCTCTCTCGTAAAGAGGATGTCGCCGGTTCGAGTCCGGCCGTCGGCTTTCAGCCACAGAGCCATATTCGGGCTCCGGGGCTTCGGCATTGGAGGTGCGCGCGTACAGCGAGCGTACATTCGGGCCGAGTACCTGCTCGCGCGCCTGACGGATCGCCTCCGCCGCCGGCACCCGGTCGGCGGGGTCGAACTCCTCGAAGGTGTGCGCGTAGGCGCGCAGGCACTCCTCGCGCGCCTGGCCGGCTTGGCGCGCCACCTCGACGACCGAGACGCCCTCGTGGATCAGCAGCGAGACGAATGAGTGGCGCAGATCGTAGGGTCGCGCCTCAGCGACCCCCGCGGCTTGGGTGGCGGGCTTGTACTTGCGCTGGCGCCAGTGGTGTAGTTGTTCGGCCGCGGAGTCGGGGGCGGGAACCTTCGCTTGGCTCTTGGCTCGAGGACCCCAGGAACAACGACACATTGAAAGGCAAGCCGCAGTACTTCCTTCCCGTTAGGGCTTAAGCCCAGTTCATGAATGACGGTCCGCCGCCGCTCTACACGGCCACCGTGCTTTGGTCAAAGACAATCCCCGCCCTGCTGTCCGAAGAGGGCCGGACGGCGCCTGCTGAGTTCCAGACCGACGCTCAAGGCTCGCTGAACGGCTACGCAAGGATTACGGATTCGGCCGCGCCCTCGATGTTCGCAAGGCGCTCCAACTCCTGAAGTTCATCGGCCAGGGTAGGCAGAGCGACGACGGTTGGAGGATCTCGTACAAGGACCTCAGCCGATCTGGCGGAGATCTCCTCGAAGCCATACTCAACAAGTACCGTGCTGCGCAAGAGCGCATTGCGCGTCGCCGGGCGGGACCGCAGCAGCCCGCATCGCAGCAAGCTATGTCGGCGCCCGACCAATCGAGTATCTAGTCGCTCTCGCGGCTGAGGGCCATCGCTTTTGCGCGATTGCGAAAGCGCGTGCGGCGTCGTTCGGACACGCCTCCTGTTCGTCCAACGCAGGGGGGCCGGAGTCGGCAGCCGATGCGCTCGCTCGCCCGTGAACACGGGCGTGGTGTTGGTGTCCCGGTCGCCCCCTCATCGGGCATTTTCATCGGGCGGGTCTTACGGGACGCGTTGTATGCGAATACGTGGGAAAGCGCCAGCTATGCAGGCAAAGTGCCCGTTGAGGGTTCCTCTTGCGGCCCGCGAGGCGACGCCGCCGGGCCCCCTATAGAAGAGTGCTCGAGAAAGTTTCGCCAGCGTGTCGTATCGGGGCGCTGGTATTCGTGGAGAGGGTAAGAGGCAGCCATTCGGGCGGCCCGTGATCAAGGAGAGCAATCATGACGCAGTACTTCCTGACCCTGCCGCACGACTCGGCCGAGGAGCCCACGATGGAGTCGATGCAGACCCGGCAGCCCTCCAGGAGGTCTTCGCCGCGGTCGAGGGGTTCAACACCAAGCTCAAGGACGACGGCGCCTGGGTGTTCGCCGGCGGCCTGCACCCGCCCTCGGCCGCCACCACGGTCGACGCCACCGGCGACACGCCGATCCTCACCGACGGACCGTACGTCGAGGCGAAGGAGTACCTGGGAGGCTTCTGGATCATCGAAGCCCCGGACCTGGACGCCGCGCTCGAGTACGCCAAGCTCGGCTCGAAGGCGCTGCGGGGCCGGATCGAGGTGCGCCCCTTCCAGGAGGTGCCGCCGCAGGACGAGTCCTAGGCCGTGCCTAGGTCGATCTCCGTCGCGCCCGCTGCCCATGCTGCGATCGAGCGGACCTTCCGCGAGGAGCACGGCCGCGTGATCGCCTCGCTGGTGCGCCGCTTCGGTGACATCGATGTCGCCGAGGAGGCGGCCGGCGAGGCGCTCGTCGTCGCCCTCGAGCGCTGGCCGGTCGAGGGCACGCCGCCCAACCCGGGCGGCTGGCTGACGACGACCGCCGGACGCCGGGCGCTCGACCGGCTCCGCCGAGAGCAGCGGCGCGACGACAAGCATCAGGCGGCCCGGATGATCCACGACGACACTCCCCACGAGCCGACCGGTCCCGTGGACGACGACCGGCTGCGGTTGATCTTCACCTGCTGCCACCCGGCCCTGTCCCCGGAGGCCAGGGTGGCCCTGACCCTGCGGCTGCTCGGCGGCCTGACCGTCGCCGAGGTGGCCCAGGCCTTCCTGGTCCCCGAGACGACGATGGCGCAGCGGATCACCCGCGCCAAGGCGAAGATCCGCGACGCCAAGATCCCGTACCGCGTGCCGGCCGAGTCCGACCTGACCGCCCGCCTCTCCGACGTCCTGGCCGTGCTGTTCCTGGTCTTCAACGAGGGCTACCTCGCCAGCGGAGGTGGCGAGCCGATCCGCGACGAGCTGACCGGTGAGGCCATCCGGTTGACCCGGGCCCTGCATGCCCAGCTGCCCCGGGCGCTCGAGGTGACGGGGCTGCTCGCTCTGATGCTCCTCATCGAGGCCCGACGCGCGACCCGCGTCTCCCGCGGCGAGCTGGTCCCGCTCGACGAACAGGACCGCGGAGGGTGGGATCGCTCGCTGATCGCCGAGGGGCACGCACTGGTGCGCGCCTGCCTCGCCGCCAACCGGGCGGGTCGCTACCAGCTCCTCGCCGCGATCAACGCGGTGCACACCGACGCACCCACCGCGGCCGACACCGACTGGTCCCAGATCGCCACCCTCTACGACCAGCTCGCCGCGATCGACCCCTCGCCGATCGTCGCTCTCAACCGCGCCGTCGCGGTGGCCGAGCTCGACGGCCCCGCGGTCGCCCTCGCCCTCGTCGACCGGCTCCCGATGACGACGTACCACGCCTGGCACGCCACCCGCGCCGACCTGCTGCGCCGCCTCGGCCGCAGCGACGAGGCGCGCGCCGCGTACGACGCCGCGATCGCGGCCACGGAGAACGACGCCGAGCGTGGCTACCTCGGACGGCGTCGAGACCAGCTCGGCTCCTGACACGAGGCCGGAGGCGCCGCTGCTGCTTGAGCGGGTCGGTCGATCGCTGCTGTCGTATGACACCGCGGCGAGCTCGGCCGAGCGCTCAGTCCTGCTACGCGACACCAAGACGTGACGTCCGCTGACGGATCGTGACGGGCCGGTCGGGCGCGGTTTGGACGATCTCGTCACGTAGCCGGCCGGTGTCGGAGAAGGGCATGGCGCGAAGCTATTCGGGTCGTCGGTGTTTCAATGTCGGCTATGGCCTCCGAGCGATCAGCGGGACGCCGGCTCACTGACGCGTTCCTCGCGCGCGACGCGGGGGCGATCGTCGCCGAGCTGGCTGCGGACGCGGTCTTCCACAGCCCGGTGGCCGACTACGAGGGCCGCGACCGGATTACCGCAGTGCTCGGTGCGGTCACCGAGGTGGTGGGCGCGCCGCGGCCCAGCCGCCTGGTCGAGGGGTCGGGTGAGACGCTGCTGGCGTTCACCGCCGCGTTCGCGGGCAGCCCCGGTGACGGCCTCCTACTTGCGGCCGGCGAGCGCGATGGCGCGATCTCAGATCTCACCCTGATGGTCAGGCCGCTGGCGACGCTTCTCAACGCGGTCGACCGGATGAAGGTGTTGCTCGGCGTGGCGCAGCCGGCCCTGATCGAGCAGGACGATCTCCCCGGGCGGTTCGAAGGCGCCGATTACGGGGCGGGCGTGTCGTTCTTCCTTGCGCGGACGCCGCCCGGGCGGGGACCCGGCCTCCATCGCCACCCCTACGAGGAGACCTTCGTCGTGCACGAGGGCCGGCTCACCTTCACGGTCGACGGCCAGGCGATCGAGGCGCGGGTCGGTCAGATCGTGATCGCGCCGCCCGGCAGCGCGCACAAGTTCGTCAACGTCGGCGACGCGCCCGCACATATGACCAACATTCATCCGCGCCCGCGGATGGCGCAGGAGGACCTGGAGTAAGCAGCGGGCCCGTGGGGGCTCTCGTCGCCGGATATCGAGCGTGCCGCTGAGGGTTCGGCTTGCGAGACGACGCAGGCCGAACTGCTCCCCCCGCTACCGCCTCGCATGGAATGCGATAGCGACGAGGCGAGCAGATCTGCGCGTCAACACGGCAGCGGCTGTCGGACGGACGGCCTGGCCTGCAACGCTCGGCCCATGATGGTGTCGCTGCGCCGACGCACCGGAGGGTCGTGCTGTGGAGCTCTGCGCAATGAAGCACCCTCGATTGCGGCAACGCTCCTCGAGACGCTGCATGGCGCCGGGTGATGAGCTTTCGGGCCGCCCGCCGTCACACACACTATGAGCTCCATCACCGACGACCTCCGGCCGCTCGACGAGCAGGCCTTCGGCGCCCGCGTCGAGCCGCACCGCCGCGAGTTGCACGTCCACTGCTACCGCCTGCTCGGGTCGTTCGAGGAGGCCGAGGACCTCGTCCAGGAGGCGTTCCTGCGCGCGTGGCGCCGGCGCGAGACGTACGAGGGCCGCGCGTCGGTTCGCGCGTGGCTGTACCGGATCGCGACGAACGCCTGCCTCGACGCGCTCGACAAGCGCCCGCGGCGGCCGAGCGCGAGCGGCGAGGTCGCGTGGCTGCAGCCCTATCCCGACGAGCTCCTCGAGCAGCTGCCCGACCGGCGCGAGGGCCCGGAGGACGTGGCGCTCGCCAAGGAGACCGTCGAGCTGGCGTTCATCGCCGCGATCCAGCACCTCGCGCCGCTGCCGCGGGCCGTGCTCGTGCTGCGCGACGTCCTCGGCTGCTCGGCGAAGGAGACCGCGCGGCTGCTCGAGACGACAGAGGCGTCGGTGAACTCCGCGCTGCAGCGCGCGCGGGCTGGGTTGCGGGAGAGCCTGCCCGAGGACCGCGAGGCGTGGCAACACGCCGCCGAGCCGACCGCCGCCGAGCGGGAGCTGCTCGCCCGCTACGTCGAGTGCAGCGAGCGCGCCGACGCCGAGGGCCTGGCCGCGCTCATGCACGAGGACGTCCGCTTCTCGATGCCGCCGACGCCCGGCGTCTGGACCGGCCGAAGCACGGTCGTGCAGGGCTGGATCGACGGCGGGTTCGGATCGGAGGCGTTCGGCAGCATGCGGTGCGTGGTCACCCGCGCCAACGGTCAGCCCGCGGTCGCGGGCTACGTGCGCAAGCCGGGCGACGCCGCGTACGAACCGCTGGCGATCGACGTCCTGCGGGTGCAGGACGGGGTCGTCACCGAGATCGTCACCTTCGACGGCGCGGTGTTCGAGCACTTCGACCTGCCGGCCACGCTCAGCGCGGCGGTCGGTACGAGATGAACGCCCCCGCCTCGATCACCGTCACGCCAGTCTTCGTTGCCGACCTTTCCGTCGAGGGCGAGCGGATGCCGGTCTACGTGCACGTCATCGACCATCCCGATGCGCGCGTGCTGGTCGACACCGGCATGACGGAGCTGCACCCGGCGATGGCCGACATGGATCCCCGCCTCCAGCCGCTGAGCGAGCAGGACTTCGATCTCGCCGGCATCGACATCGTCGTCAACACACACCTGCACGCCGACCACTGCGGCGGCAACCACCTCTTCGCCGGCAAGCCGATCTATGTCCAGCGTCGGGAGCTCGACGACGCGCGCAGCAAGGACGACTACACCATTCGCGAGTGGGTCGAGGCGCCCGGCGTGCGGTACGTGCCGGTCGACGGCGAGCACGAGCTGCTGCCCGGGCTCCGACTCGTCCCGGCGCCGGGCCACACACCCGGCATGCAGATGGTCGTCGTCGAGACTGGCGGGCGCCCGGTCATCGTCGGCGGCGACGTGGCGGTGTGGTTCGGCGAGTTCGACGAGCCGCCCACCGAAGGCCGGCAGCGGGTCCTTGCGCTCGACCCCGAGCTCGTCTGGCTCACGCACGAGCACGAGCCATGGCGACCCCGCACCGTCTGAGGCATCACGCCGGCGCTCTCTGAGTCGTCGAGTGGCATGCACTCAAGGACCGGCTGCTGAGCGACGTCGGCAGGACCGTCCGCATCGCGAGCATGACACTCACAGCACGGCGCATGTGCCGCTGAAGGTCACGCACACCTACCGCAGCGCGGGCATTGGAAGCGGAAGGCAGCCTTGCGGATGACCGGGTCCTTGACGAGGCGTGACCCCGCGAAGGACCCGCTCGCCTTCGAGCGGTGCCTCACATCGTCATGGACCCACCGAGGCACCGCTCGATCGCCATGCCGCCGTATCGCGCCCTCCTGCTTCGGACGACAAGGAGCAGCCGCGTTGGCCGAGCCCCGTGCAGCCCTCCCGCTGAAGGATCCACTTACGGAACTCCGCTCTACCACGGATGCGGGCGTCCCCAGCGGTTCCGGCGAGGCGCTCGTTCGAGACGAACAGGAGAGCGCGAATCACAGCGTCTGGCTCACTATTCGCAGTGCGAGAAGCGCGAGCGCCGTAAGCGACCTTGCCTTGGATCAAGTGGAACCGGTAGACATCCCGATACCCGGCGAATTGGAGCGCCCACGCGGCTCCCCACAGGCTGGGCCAAGATCGGAGGAGTGTCTTAACCCGGACGTGGGGACGCTTCGGACCATGAGCGTCCCTGCGACGGCGATCACTCTGCCGACCTCGCGTTACCTAGCGCCCTTCCCCCGGCGCGAGGAAGGCGTCACCTGACACGATCGAGGTCGCTCTCAGCTATTTCCGAGCGCTGCTCTGATGTGCAAGCGCGCCGGAGCCCCTCGTCGCGCGCACACCGCGCGTACATGCGTCCGGAACCCGTGTACGCTCCCGTCCAACGCCCAAGTCTCAGAACAGCGGCTCTTGCAGGTCTTTCATGCCCCCCAGTACCCGGAAGGGTCGTCGCTTTCCTCCCGCTGAGGACTCTCGTAAAGAGGATGTCGCCGGTTCGAGTCCGGCCGTCGTAGAGCCAGATTCGGGCTCCTGGGCTTCGGCCTTGGGGTGCGCGCGTACAGCGGTCTCGGCGCCGTCGCTCAACCCGTTGCCCTTCCTTCGTAGCGCTGCTGAAGACTGGTCTCCGAAGGCCTGTGGATGCGCGAGGACCACTCCTGCCCGGGAGTGAAGACCTCGATGCGGAGTCCATCCGGATCGAAGACGAAGAATGCGTAGTAGCCGGGGATGTCGCTGTCCTCCTCCGGCGGGTGGTGGATTTGATCACCCCGTCGCGAACACCGCTGATGCGCCGTGTCCACCTCTTCCCTGGTATCGACCTCGAACGCCAGGTGTTCGAGCCCGACGCCGTAGTAGCGATGGGTGCCGCCGTCGGCGGGACGCAGGCCGAGCCATTCGTCTCCGAAGCTCACATAGACGACGTCCTCGGTGCCCCGGTAGGTCGGATACCGCTCTTCCTCCTTGAGGCCCATGGGTGCCAAGAGGTCCATGTAGAAGGCAAGCGAACGATCGACGTCGCTGACCGCGAGGTCGACGTGCTGAATTCCACGGCCGGGCATCGGCAGGTCCAGCATCTCACACGAAAGCTTGCGAACGGCTCCTCATCCGGTCGCCAGCCCATGACGCTCTGCGAGCTCGGCGATGGTCTCCGGCTCCCACTCCACGCCGTGCGCCTCGAACAGCCGCTGCCACTTTGCGAACGCCGCCTCGTCCTCAGGATCGGGGTGCTCGGTCGCGATCACGGCGGCCTGGTCGAAGAAGTCCTCGAAGCCCGCGGGCGTGATGATCTCGAGTACCCGAGCGGGCGCATCGCCAGCGTTCCAGAACGCGTGGCGGAGCTTACGGGGCTTGGGCACGAGGTCGCCAGCGCGCGCGACAAGCTCTGTCTCACCCAGAAGGAAGCCCACCTCACCCTGGAGCACGAAGGACCACTCGTCCTCACGCGTGTGCGTGTGGGCCTCGGCCGCCAGCGCGCGCGGCGCGATCGGACACTCGACGAGCGCCAGACCCCCGCCGGTATGCGCTCCCCGCAGCAGAAATCGGATACCGACGCCGTATATCTGGGCGGTCTCACCGTCGTCTGGCCCGATTCGCCCGGGCAGATGGGCCTCCACAATGATCCCCCTTTTCGTCCGACAGAGTGTCGGATGACTGTACGGCAACCGTCCAGGCCCGTCAAGGTTCGCACTACACTCCGTCGCTTGAAATGTCGCGCAAGTATGAGCTAAAGGAGCGGGCACGGCGCCAAGCGCGGACTCGGCAGCGGATCACGGAGGCCGCGGTCGAGCTTCACCGAACCGTGGGACCCGCGCGAACGACCGTCAAGGAGGTGGCCAAGCGGGCCGGTGTGCACAGGGCCACCGTGTACGAGCACTTTCCGAACGACCTGGCACTGTTCCGAGCCTGCAGCGACCACTGGGACGCGATCCATCCTCCGCCCGACATCGAGGCGTGGGCGGGAATCACCGAGCCCACGAAGAGGCTGCGCACCGCCCTCTCAGAGCTGTACGCCTACTACGACGCCGCCGGGGAGATGCTCGATCGCGCGCTTCCCGACGCGCGCAGCGTCCCCGCCCTGGCGACATATCTCGCCGAGGAGTGGGACCCGCTGCTCGACTGGATCGTGGAGACCCTGGCCGCTGGTTGGGGGGTCCGTGGCGCCGCGACCCGACGGCTCCGGGCGCTGCTTCGAACTGCGGTCGAATACCAGACGTGGAAGGCACTCACCGGGCCAGGCAAGCTGAGCTCTCGCACGGCTGCCAGCACCATGGCCGCCGCCGTCCGCTGTGCGGCGCGGGATGCATAGGCCCGCTCCGAAGAAGCCTGTGTCCGGTCGAGCCGGAGCGGCCGTCGGCTCTCAGCCCTGGGATACTCAGACGTGTGGAGGACGCTCCCCCGATGTCCACCGCAGCCGTCGCCTCGTCACTCCAACGGATCGGGCCCGACTGGCTTACGGCGGTGCTGCACGAGGGGGGCCACTCAAACGCAATCGTCGAACGCGTGGTCCTCGAGCCCTTGGAGATCATGGGCGCCACGACAGACATTGCCCGTCTGCGGATCAGCTACGACTCTGCCCGTGAGGCGGGGCCAGGGACGCTGATCGCGAAGATCCGCGGGGCCACCGCCTTACAGCGACGGATGGACCAGGCGATGGGGCTGTTCGCTCGTGAGGCTCAGTTCTATGGAACGTTCGCGGGCGACCTGCCGGTCCGCACGCCCTGGTGCGCATACATCGGCGATGGCGACGACGCACCACTCCTACTCGAAGACCTGGCCGGTCTGAGGACCGAGGATCAGATCAAAGGCATGCGAGTCGCCGATGCCGAGGTCATGATGGACACACTCGCCGATCTGCACGCGCGCTTCTGGGAGGCCCCGGGCCTCGACCGGCCATGGCTGGCAACCCCGGCCGTCGGCCCTTTCGCGGAGATGATTGCTCAGCTGGTCGCCAGCGGGGCGGCCGATCTCGCCGAGCAATACGCCGCCGGCGCCCCCGCCGCTGTCCTCACTGCGGCCGTGGACGCCGCCGCGGATTGGGAGAACGTCCTCGCCCGATGCGCCGAGGGCCCCCAAACGCTGGTGCACAACGATTGCCGGCTCGACAATCTGTTCTTCGCGGATGACGCAACGCCCTGCCTGATCGATTGGCAGATCGCGGCATGCACTCGCGGGACCCAAGACATCGGCTACCTGCTTGCGGGCAGCTTGGACAGCAACGCACTGGCCGCCCACTGGCGTGAACTTCTGGCTCGCTACCACGAGCGCCTGATCGCACGCGGGGTCAAGGGGTACAGCCTCGACGAATGTATCGAGCACTACCGCCTCAGCGTCGTGTACACGCTTGGCGCTGGGATGGCCCTGATAGGGGCAATGGACATGGGGGACGAGGGAGCGTTGGGCGACACGATCATCCTCCGCAGCCTCAGGCACATCGCCGATCTCGACTCGTTCGGCGCCCTCTGATCTCGCATGGCGAGCCCGCCTTCGCCGCACTTGCTCGGCCGCCGCAGCGAGTGCGAAGCGCTCGACCGCCTGCTCGGCGAGGTTCGCGACGGCGAGAGCCGCACGCTCGTACTGCTCGGTGAGCCGGGGATCGGCAAGACGGCTCTGTTGGAGCACGCGATCGCGCGAGCGACAGGCTTTCGTGTTGCCCGTGCAGCGGGCACGCAGTCTGAGATGGAGCTCGGCTTCGCCGGGCTGCATCAGCTGTGCGCGCCGATGCTCGATCGACTTGACCGGCTACCAGATCCCCAGCGTAATGCGCTCGGGACGGCGTTCGGTCTGACCACTGGCGAGGCGCCCGACCGTTTCTTCGTTGGATTGGCGGTGCTCAACCTGCTCTCCGAGGCGGCCGAGAGGCAGCCGCTGCTCTGCGTGGTCGACGACGCGCAGTGGCTGGACCTCGCATCGGCGCAGGCGCTCGCGCTGGTTGCCCGGCGGTTGGGCGCCGAATCCGTCGCACTCCTCTTCGCTATCCGCGAGCGCAGCGAGATGCTCGCGCGGCTGCCCGAGCTCGTGGTCCACCGTCTCCGCGGCGAAGACGCTCGCGCCCTGCTGGATTCCGTGATTACGGGGCCGCTGGACGAACACGTGCGCGAGAGGCTCGTTGCGGAGACGCGCGGCAACCCGCTAGCGGTGTTGGAGCTGCCGCGGGGGTTGACGCCGGCCGAGCTGGCGGGTGGGTTCGGGCGGCCCGATGCCATGCCGGTGACAGGGCTGATGGAGAAGACCTTTCGGCGCAGGCTCCACGAGCTGTCGCCGGAGACCCAGCGCTTCTTGCTGCTCGCCGCGACGGAGCCCGTCGGCGATCCCGTGCTACTGCAGAGGGCGGCCGAGCGGTGTGGCATTTCGGCCGACGCGGCTGTGCCCGCGCAGGGCGCCGGGCTGCTCGACCTGGGACCCCGCGTGACCTTTCGTCATCCGCTGGTGCGCTCGACCGCCTACGGCGCAGCGACGCCGCAGGACAGGCAAGCCGCGCACCGAGCGCTTGCCGAAGCCACAGATCCGCAGCTCGATCCCGATCGGCGCGCCTGGCATCGTGCCCAGGCCGCTCCCGCTCCCGATGAAGACATCGCCTCCGATCTCGATCGCTCTGCCGATCGCGCGCGGGCGCGCGGAGGCTTGGCAGCGGCGGCGGCATTCCTTGCACGCTCGGCTGAGCTCACCCCCACCCTGGATCGTCGAGCAGAGCGAATCCTGGCGGCGGCGCAATCCAAACACCTCGCCGGGGCGCCCGACGTCGCGCTCGAAGTGCTCGCGGGGACCGAGCTCGGACCGCTGGACGAGGTTCAGCGAGCCCGGGCTGATCTACTGCGCGCCCAGATCACCTTCGCCTCGAGCCGCGGCGGTGACTCGCCTACGCTGCTGCTGAAGGCCGCCAAGAAGCTCGAGAGCCTCGATCTCGTCCTCGCACGCGAGGCGTACCTCGATGCGCTGTCCGCCGCAATCTTCGTCGGCCGCTTGGCAAGCGGCGCGGGTCTCCTGGAGGTCGCAGCGGCGGCTCTCGCGTCTCCTCGGCCATCACGACCCCCGCAGGCCTCAGATCTCCTCCTTGACGGCCTCGCCCTACTGGTTGCCGAGGGATACGCGGCAGGAACGCGAACACTGCGTCGGGCGCTGGATGCCTTCCTCGCCGATGAGATCTCAGAGCCCGAGAGAATCCGGTGGCTCTGGCTTGCCTGCCACGCGGCCGGGCGTCTATGGGACTACGAGACGCAAGAGCTGCTCTCCGATCGCCAGGTCCGCTTCGCCCGTGGTGCGGGCGCACTCACCATCTTGCCGATCGCGCTGATCCAGCGGATCGGTGTACATGTACATGCCGGCGAGCTCACGGCCGCCGCTTCGCTGAGCGAAGAGGTCGACGCGGTCACCGAGGCAACGGGAAGTGAGCTGCCGAACTACGGCGCCCTCGCGCTGGCGGGCTGGAAGGGCGGCGACTCCGATGCCCGCCGGCTGATCGACGTGAGCCTGAATGAGACAGTGGCGCGCAGCGAGGGAACGGGGCTGACCTTCGTTCAGTGGGCGAGGGCGGTTCTGTTCAACGGTCTCGGCCGCTACGAGGAGGCATTGGTCGCGGCTCGCGAAGCCGCCGAGGGGGCCCCGGTGCACGCGTTCTCATACTGGGCGGTCGCGGAGCTGGTGGAGGCTGCCGCGCGCACCGCCAACACCAAGGTGGCCGAGGATGCCCTCGCGCGACTCGCGAAGACGACGCGGGCAATTCGCAGCGAATGGGCCCTCGGATTCGAGGCGCGATCGCGCGCCGTGGTCGGCGATGGCGACGCAACCGAGAAGCACTACCGAGACGCGATCGACTACCTCGGCCGCACACGGCTGCGCCCGGAGCTCGCGCGCGGCCATCTCGTCTATGGCGAATGGCTCCGCCGGAAGAAGCGGCGGATAGAAGCCCGGCAGCAACTCCGGACGGCTCACGAGATGTTCGAGGCCATGGGGATGGAGGCCTTCACCGCCCGAGCGGCGCGCGAGATGCAGGCGACGGGTGAGACCACACGCAAGCGAACCGTCGATGCCCGCGGCGATCTGACTCCGCAGGAGGCGCACATCACACAACTCGCGCGCGAAGGGCTCTCAAACCCCGAGATCGCGTCCAGGCTCTTCGTCAGTCCGCGGACGGTCGAGTACCACCTGCACAAGGTCTTCGGCAAGCTCGGGATCCGCTCGCGAAACCAACTTCACCGGGCTCTCGCTGAGGACACGAGCACGACGCCGGACTAGGGAGTTCTCAGATTCGACGACGGCACCCGCGCGGCAACGATCGTCGCACTCGAATACGCCTCGGAAAGGAGGCCATCATGCCCGGAAAGGGCGCAGTCGTTCTCGTCCACGGAGGTTTTGTGGACGGGTCCGGATGGCAGGGGGTCTACAACCTCCTGAGGCAGCGCGACTACAGCGTCAGCATCGTGCAGAACCCGACGCTGTCACTCGCCGGCGACGTCGAAGCGGTCAGACGCGTGGTTGCACAGCAGGACGAGCCAGTCACGCTTGTGGGGCATTCCTACGGCGGAGCAGTGATCACAGAGGCGGGCAATGATCCGAAGGTGGCAGCGCTCGTCTACATCTCTGCGTTCGCGCCGGACGCGGGCGAGTCGGTCAACACACTGATCGCCGATCCGCCTCCCGGGGCGCCGGTCCCGCCGATTCTCCCTCCGCAGGACGGTTTCCTGTTCCTCGACCGAGACAAGTTCCCCGCCTCGTTCGCGGGCGATCTTCCGGCGCAACAGGCGGAGTTCATGGCTGACTCGCAGGTGCCGTGGGGCGTCGACGCGCTTGGCGGCACGATCAGCGAACCGGCGTGGCGCAGCAAGCCGAGCTGGTACCTCGTCGCCACGGACGACCGCATGATCCCGCCACCGGCTCAGCGCATGATGGCTGAGCGGACGGGTGCGACGGTCGAAGAGGTCGCGGCAAGCCACTCGAACTACGTCTCGCAGCCCGCAGCAGTGGCCGGACTCATCGAACAGGCCGCAAAGGCGGTCGAGTTGGTCACCCGCTGAGCTGAGCACGGCGAACGTCCCCGCAGCCCCATGCCATTCTGGCTCGCAGCTGCGGGGACGAAGCCGCTCACTCAATCTCCTCGCAGACCGGCCCCCCACTGCGACGGCGCAGTCGGCGACGGGCCCAGCGTCCGAGACCGGCCGCCCGCGCGTCGGCCAGCACGATGCGCTCCGCGCCCAGGTCGGCGGCGCGGGAGGCGATGGCGTCGGGGGCGCCGAGCCCCAGGTAGCCGAGCACGTGCAGGTCGACAGCCGGGTCGTCCTCCACGGCGAGTCGCGCGCGGGAGAGCTCCGACTCGGCGAGCTCGCGCTGGATGCCGTTCCACATGACCGACCGCATGTCGCAGCAGCGCGAGTGCTCGGGCTCGACCGGCGCCAGGGCGACCACCGAGAGGCGGCCGCCGCGCCGGCGCGCCACGCGGGCGACGTCGCGGAGCGACGCGTCGCCCCGAGGGCTGCCTCCGTAGACGACCAATGTGTGCCCCTGGGCCATCTCCATCACGGTACGAGTTGGCTCTACCCTCGGACCATGGACTCGAGCGGCGCCGGCTTTCCGCGTGCTAGCCGCCGCACGGTCGTCAGGCGGGTGGTGGCCTACGGGGCGGTGCTGCTCACCGTGCTCGGCGTGACCGTGGTCACCGGGACGCTGCCTTCACCCGACGAGGTGCGCGACTGGGCCGAGGGCCTGGGCGATCTGGCCTACGTGGCCTTCGTGCCGCTCTTCGTCCTGGCCAACTTCGTGATCGCCTGGGGCATCCTGGCCGGCGCCGCGGGCCTGCTGTTCGGGACGGCGGTGGGCACGCCGCTGGCGCTCTTGGGGGTCACCGCCGCCGCGCTGACCCAGATGTTCGTCAGCCGCCGGCTCGCGGCCGGGCATCACGGCTCACTGCTTCCCGAGCGCGTGCGCGCGCTCGAGACCTTCCTGACCCGCCACGGCACGGTGGCGGTGATGGAGTCGCGCATCGTGCCGCTCCTGCCGTACGGACTCGTCAACTTCAGCGCCGGGCTCACCACCCTGCGCTTTCGCGAGATGGCCCTGGGAACGCTGGTGGGAGGAGCGCCCAAGGTCTTCGCCTACACGGCGCTGGGCGGCACCCTCACCGACCTGCGCTCCCCGGAGGGCGTCGCGGCCGTCGTGCTGCTGCTCCTGCTCGCGCTCGCCGGAGCGCTGCTCGTCCGCCACCGCCTCGCCACCGAGACCGTGTGAGCTACTTCACCGCGGTGCGCATCTACTCACTCGCCGAGGTGTGCGTGTTCGCCTCGCTGCTCGTGGTCGCGATCGGAGGTCTCGACGAGAACCTGGAGACCGTCCTCGGCTGGACTCACGGAGTGGGGTGGATCCTGCTGTGCCTGCTCGTCGCGTACGGATGCCGACGCAGGACCTTTCCCTGGCCCTTGCTCGCCGCGACGTTCTCCCCCCTGGGACCGGTCGGCTGCACGATCGGCATCGAGTACCTCGCCCGCCGTCGGCCGGCGCGGGAGGCTCAGCCCTGAGGACCCTGGCTTGCCCCGGCCCCGACCAGACGCTCGGTCAGCTCCTCGCGGCTCGTGCCCCGCAGGTAGAGCACGCGGTCGAACAACTTGCCGTAGACCTCGAAGACCCCGAACAGCAGATCGGCGGTGCCGACGGTCTCCGCCTCGCGGGCGGCGGCGAACTCGTCCGCCAGCCGAGTCACCTCGTCGAGCACCTCGGCACCCAGCGGCGGCGTCCCCGGGCCGCCCGCCTCGGCCTCCGAGCCTGTCATGAGCGGCGCCTCGCCCACACCGAGCGCCTGAAGCGACGTGCCCACCTCGCCGTGCAGGCGCAGCGCTCGCAGCCACCGCTCGGCTTCGTCTTCGGCGGAATGGGCAAAGGGCATTGCCGTACCGGCCAGCGCCACGACGAGGGCAGCGTCCTGGGAGAGTGGGATGTGCCGTTGGTTCACAAGGCCTCCGTGCAATCTTGCGTGGGCGGCGGGTTCCTATCGACATGCTTCCCGTTGCCGCTTAGCGTCGAAACTTCGCCTGGCCGTTCGGCCGACTCTCGGAATCTACAACCCCAAGGATCGCCGATGCGCCACTCGGAACCGTTGCGCGCGGGTGCGACCTAAGGCGCCGGCGCCGCCTCGAGCCACTCGCGCATCGTCAGATGCCCGCCGGTGGGCTCGCCGGTTTCGATCTCGCGGAGAAGCTCGCTGAGCAGGCCGTAGCGCTCGGCCACCACGTTGTGCTTGTGGATCGTCTCGAGGTTCTCCTGGCGGGCGGAGACGAACGCGTCGCCGGCCAAGCCGGCGAAGCGCTCGGTGGCCATGCGGACCATCTCGCGCACGCAGTCCTCCACGAAGCGTGGGCGCCGGTGGGCCTTCTCGACCACCTCGAGCTCGTCGTTGCGCTTCATCAGCTCGTAGATCTCCGAGCTCATCGCGGACTCGACGATCCCCAGCAGCGACTCTGCCTCGAGCGCCTCGGTGCAGCCTTCGGGACAGCCGATGTAGAGCGTGCCGATCCCCCGCTGGTTGTGGGTGGCCACCGGGACCGCCTCGAAGACGCGTTCGATCTCCTCCTCGTCGAAGCCGGCGTCGCGCAGGCGCTCCTGCGAGCTCTCCCTGACCATCTCCTGCGCGCACGGACAGGCGGTCATGCCCTGGGCTTCGACTCCCACCAGCCGACGCGTGCCCAGGGCCGAGGCAACCGCCGAGCCGAAGAGCGTGTAGATCTCCTGAGTCCGGGCGCCGGATACCGGCGCCGGCTTGGTCTCGGGATAGCGAGCGGCGATCGTGACTTCCGCGCGCAGTCCATCCTGGCGGTCGCGCACCCGTTCGGCGATGTGGGCGGCGAGGGTCTCAGCCTTGAAGGCTTCGCCCAGGATCACCTCGTCGATCGCCTCGTTCACCACCTCCTCGAAGCGCGACATGTGCGCGCCCTTCTGCTTGGGCCCGAGATCGACGAAGCACTCGAGCTGCGCGTAGAAGAGCTGCTCGAACCCATTCGAGCTGATGCGGATGACCTTCTCGACGCCGGTCACGCCCACGCGCGAGAGGCTGACGTGGGTAGAGGGTCGGCGCGCCTGAACGTCGTCTCCGAGAAGCACGGTTCGCTCGGCCATGGCAACGGCCAAGACTACTCAGCGGCGCATGCCGCAAAGCGCACAAATCTCTGTACACTGCGCGCGCGGCTCGATGTCACGGACTCGAAAGAGGACTGGCTCAGTCCCTCGCGGCACCCCCGCGCTCACAACAAGACATATGCGTCGCCCGGGAAGACCGGGTCGGCACCATCTTCAAGGAGCGAGGGCTTGACCGTCAAGGACCAAGGAGTAGCGCTGCTGGAGGTAACGGCCGAGCCGCCGTTCCTCGAGGCCGACGAGGTACGCACTCTCATAGCCGTGGGGCGCGAACGCGGCTACCTGCGTTTCGACGAGATCTCGTCCGCCATGGAGGAGGTCGAGCTCACGAAGGAGCAGGTCACCGAGTTCCGGGCGCACCTCCAGGAGCACGGCGTCGAGGTCGTGTCCCGCGACGAGCGCCCCGCCGGACTGATCGAGATGGCCGGCGACGGTGCGCAGCCCACCGCCGCCAAGAAGGGGCCTATCGATCTCACCGTCGAGCCCAGCCTCGACTCGCTTCGCCTCTATCTGCGCTCCATCGGCCGTGTCCACCTGCTCACGGCCGGTCAGGAGGTCCTGCTCGCCAAGCAGATCGAGCGCGGCGACATGCTCGCCAAACAGCGGATGATCGAGGCGAACCTGCGCCTCGTCGTCTCCATCGCGAAGGGCTACCTCGGACGCGGGCTCTCGTTCCTCGATCTGATCCAGGAGGGGTCGCTGGGCCTGATCCGGGCGGTCGAGAAGTTCGACTACCGCCGCGGCTACAAGTTCTCCACCTACGCCACCTGGTGGATCCGCCAGGCCGTCACGCGTGCCATCGCCGACAAGGCGCGCACGATCCGGATTCCCGTTCACATGGTCGAGAAGCTGAACAAGGTCGTACACGTGGAGCGCCAGCTCGTGCAGGAGTTCGGCCGCGAGCCCACGCCCGAGGAGGTGGCATTCGAGCTGCAGTGGAGCGCGCGTGACGTGAAAGACATCATGCGCATCTCACAGCTCCCGATCTCGTTGGAGAAGCCGGTCGGCGAGGAGGACGACTCCGAGCTCGGTGACTTCGTTGAGGACGAGACGGCGGAGTCGCCGTTCGAGCTGGCTTCCGAGAACCTGCGTCGCGAGAACATCCGCCGCGCCCTCGACGCCCTGCCCCCGCGCGAGCGCGAGGTGATCGAGATGCGCTACGGCCTGCGGGGCAAGAAGGCACGCACGCTGGAGGAGGTGGGCCGCGCGTTCGGCGTCACCCGCGAGCGCATTCGCCAAATCGAGAACAACACGCTGAAGAAGCTGGAGGGGCTGCCGGAAGCCCAGCGGCTGCGCGACGCGTCCTAGTCGCAATCGCGCCTCTACAATCGCCTCTCGCCCCCCGGGGGGATGTCCGAGTGGCTAAAGGAACGCGGCTGTAAACCGCGTGGCACTGCCTACGCAGGTTCGAATCCTGCTCCCCCCACTCCCGGCCGATGGTGCCGGAGACCCGCCGACGTAGCTCAGCCGGTAGAGCACCTCCATGGTAAGGAGGGGGTCAGGGGTTCGAGTCCCCTCGTCGGCTTTCTCCACGGAAGCCAAAAGTGCTGCTTAGAAGGGCTTTCACGCGATGGTGCGTGTGAGCGTCGGTGAGCTTAGGTAACCGGGGATGCATTCCTGATGTGTCCTGTGTGTGTCACGGCTCTTGGCGCTGCTGCGGACTACCAGCCGCCTCGCCCTCTGACGGAGTGCCCGTGGCATTCGCAGGTGGTGGCCCGTCCCCGGTCCGTGGAAAGCCATGAAGAACCGGCTGTCCACCCAGCGGCGGTGCAGCCACAGATACGCTCGTAGTCACCGCGTAAGCCGCGCTCGCGGGCCGTTTGGCTGCTTCTCGACCCTTCTTTGCTTGCTCTGCACGTCCGAGGGCGCCAGAACCTTTGCTCCACAGCGCCCGACCGGTCGTAGCTAGTGAGGACCAGAGCGCTGGACACGGCCAGTGTTCCGCCCGCAGCCCGTAGGGATGCGACAAGTGGCTTCTCCGAACGACGGGCGCGCGTCTGGCATGAAGTCGGCGCCGCTTCTCGCGGGGAAGCGACAGTCAGCTCCGCCTCGGATCGGGCAGTCGCTCCTCGTCCAACGCAGGAGCGAGCGCCGGCTCACTGGAGACGCCTCCCTCCGTGCGGGAGCGGCTCTCTTGCCGCCGAGCGCCGAGAGAGTGCAGTTCGCATGGGAAGGAGGACCGCGGCTGGTCGCGGTCGGCCGGATCACGCGAATCCCGTTCTGGGAGGGATTAGCCTCGTTGCGGGGGGCGACTCCTCGACGCAGCGTCGAGACTCTGTTTATATAGCGGCGAGGTCCTGTACAGTCCGCGAATGGCGCAAGACGTACAGCACAGCCTGCGTATCGGCGAGCTCAGCCGGCGCGTGGGCGTGAGCCCAGAGCTCTTGCGTGCGTGGGAGCGCCGCTACGGCTTGCTTCATCCGGCCCGAACCAAGGGCGGTCTGCGCCTCTACTCCGCCGAGGACGAGCGGCGCGTGCGGGCCATGCAGGCGCATCTCGACGGCGGGCTGTCGGCCGCCGAGGCGGCTCGGCTGGCTTCCGCCGGCGAGCGCACCGCGGGCGCCGCCGACCACGGCGATGCCATCCAGCGGGGGGTCGGGGAGCTGGGCGAGGCTCTTGATGCCATGGACGCCGACGCGGCGCACGCCGTCCTCGACGGCCTGCTCGCCTTCTTCACGCTCGAGACCGTCCTGTCAGGCGTCTTACTACCGTACCTGCGCGAGCTCGGCGAGCGCTGGCAGCGCGGCGAGGCTTCCGTCGCCCAGGAGCACTTCGCCAGCAACCTGGTCCGTGGACGTCTGCTCGCTCTGGCCCGGGGCTGGGAGCGCGGGGAGGGCCCCACCGCGCTGTTGGCGTGCGCGCCGGGAGAACAGCACGACCTCGCGCTGATTGCCTTTGGACTGGCGCTGCGTGGTCGCGGCTGGCGAATCGTGTTCCTCGGGGCGGACACGCCCGCGGCCAGCATCGCCGAGACCGCCGAACGCCTGCGCCCCGCGGTGGTGGTGGTGAGCTCCGTAACCCCGCGCGGCTTCAGGCGGGAGGCCGACGCGCTCGCGGCGCTCGCGCGTGAGCACCGGTTGGTCATCGCCGGCGCCGGTGCGGGCGAGAGGCTCGCGCAGTCGCTCGGCTCCTCGCTGCTCCCAGGTGACCCGGTGGCAGCCGCCGGCGCCGTCTAGAAGCCCGCCGCTTCGTTCGCCGCCCCCACCTTGCTCAGCCCCTGGGTCGACCGCGGCCCGTCCTGGCTTGTACCCGTCCGGCGCCGTGCTGGGAGGTCCCCGGTTCCAACTTTTAGCTGGACCTCTCTTGACAGAAGCTAGACGATATCTGTACAGTATCTGTTCATGTTCAGTACAAACTCATCAAGGAGGAACACATGAAGGCGCTCAACGCGCTCGCAGTCGTCCTGCTGATCGTGGGAGGGCTCAACTGGGGCCTCGTCGCGCTCGCCGAGTTCGACCTGGTCGCGTGGCTCGTCGGAGAGGACTTCGGCCAGACGAACGCCGCCAGTCGCATCGTCTACGGGCTCGTCGGCCTCGCCGCCGTCTACGGCATCGCCCAGCTCGCGAGCCGCGAAACCAGCACCAGCACCAGCCGCACCGGCGGAGCTCGCTCCGCCTCCACCCAGGCATGAAAGGAACCCCAATGCGAAAGCTGATACTTCCCATCGTCGTCCTCGTCGTCGCGCTCGCCACGGCAGCCGTCGCCCTCGGCGGCAACGACTCCCCCTCGACGGCTCAGCCGGCCGCCAAGCCGGCGAAGAAGAACATCGTCCAGACCGCCGTAGCGGCGGGCGACTTCGACACCCTCGTGTCCCTCGTCAAGCGGGCCGGGCTGGCCAAGACACTGTCGGGCAAGGGACCGTTCACAGTCTTCGCGCCGACAGACGCGGCCTTCAAGCAGGTGCCCGCGAGCACGCTCGAGGCGCTGCTGAAGGACCGTGCCGCGCTGCGGAACGTGCTCCTCTACCACGTGGCCGCAGGCCGCTACCCCGCGAAGCGGGTCGTCAAGCAGAAGTCAATCGAGACGCTGGCCGGCCAGCGCGTCAAGGTCAGCACCCGCGGGGACACCGTCCGCGTGGCTGGCGCCAAGGTCGTCCAGGCCGACGTGCGCACCTCGAACGGCGTGATCCACGCGATCAACCGCGTGCTCATCCCGCCCCAGTAGTCGCAGACCTCACCGCAACCCAAGGCCCCCCGGCGCGTCACCGTGCCCGGGGGCCTTCGCATGAGCCGGGAAGGGCTCGAACCTACGAGCTACGGCCACGAGTCCGTTTCTCCGAACCGTCCCGCCGCCTTGCGGCATGGGGCTTGCTTACCCCTTCGCGCGACAGCGAACGTCGCAGCGCCGCCAACGAGAGTGCCGCGCGCATCGGAAGACGTGGAAACGCCGCAGCGGGTGTGCCCTACAGGCGGCCTTGCCGGCGGGGCCGGAGCTCGGAATCCTCGGCGACGGCGCGGCGTAGTGCCTCGTCGAAGCCGATCGGCTGCACGTCGTCGAACAGTTCTGCGCCGGACGGATCGGTGACGACCGTCGGCACGGCGAGCCCTTCCACCAGCGGCCTGGCGACCCCTGCGTCGACCGGCGTGACCAAGCCGATCCACAACGACGATAGCCAAGGCGTGAGCAGCGGGACGGGCACCCGTGGGCGGCGCCGGAGATCGAGCACCGCCGCCATGCGATCGAGCATCTCGCCGTAGCTCAGAACGTCCGGACCGCCGATCTGAATTTCCCTGCCGCTCGAGGCCATGATCGACGGTGCCTGGACGAGGTAGCGCAGCGTGTCGTCGATCGCGATCGGCTGCGTCGCGTTCTTTAGCCACGCCGGAGCGATCATCGCAGGGAGTCGCTGCACCAGGTAGCGCAGCGTCCGGTAGGACTCGCTCTGCGCACCAACCACCATTCCGGCGCGGAAGTAGGTCAGCGGCGGGCCGTGCTCGGCCAGCGCGAGCGCCGTCTCGTGGCGGCTTCGGAGGTGCTTGGACTGGGGGCGGTCGCCCAGCCCGCCCAAGTAAATGACTCGCTCGATTCCCTCCGCTCGAGCCATCCGCGCGAACGACGCCGCGGCCGCGCGCTCGTTTGCAACGAAGTCACCGTCCCCGCCTCGCCCCATCGAATGAATCAGGTAATACGCAACGTCGACACCTTGTCCGGCCCCCCGCAGGCTCTCGGATCGTAAGACGTTCCCCTCGTGCAGCGCGACGCCGGTCCGTTCCAGCCGGCGCGCGTGGGAGCCGGCGCGGTCACGGACCATGCCACGCACCTCCCAGCCCGCCTCGCCCAACGCCGAAGCAAGTCGGCCGCCGACGAAGCCGGTCGCGCCCGTGACGAGCGCGCGGCGCGTCATCAACAGCCGCCAGGTCTTAGCGCCGGTCGCATACCCCCAACCAACATAACCGGCCTTGCACGTACGGAGCGGCCACTTTGACTGCTGCCAGGCGCGCCGACCGCAGCGATGGCCTCGGCCTGCTCAGGCTGGCCGCCTGTCGTCGATCGCGTGGCGCTTTCGGCACCGCCCCCGAGAGCCCGAGCCGCCGCGGCCTCGACCGCTGGGGAAGCGGGCGTCTCCGGTGAGTGGGCGCTCGCTCCTGCGTCGGACGACGAGCAGTCGCGCGGTCAGCCCGTCCTGTCCAGCGTCGTGCATAGGCACAGCCTGGGCGCGCCGACCCCAGCCGCGCCGCTTTCGCCTGGCAGCGCAAGCGCCGGGCGAGCGCGGCGGACTGCTGGTTTCCATGCGCTAGGCCTCGTGCTCGCGGGCGAGCTCGGCCATCTGGGGCCTACCTTCGAGCCCGGCCTCCTGGAAGATCGCCGCCACCTCGGGATCGGACAGGAGGTTCTTGTAGCCCGGCTCATCCCAATCGAACACCACCCAGAGTCGATGGTCGTCGTTGGGATCGCGAAAGACCTGCGAACCCTTCGAGCCGTGCTGCTTTCGCTTCTCAGCGCCCTTGGTCGAGAACGTGTTCCAGAAGCGCTCGAAATCCTCGACCCTCACTGTGGACAGAATCGATCCGTCCTCCTTTCATCGGAAGTCGTCGATCCGCGGGGTGCGGCCGTGAGCAGGGGCGGATCCACGCTACTCCAAATCCTGGTGCCTCGCCGGAAGGAGCTCAGCGATCAGGCTTCCGCTGCTCCTTAGCGCGAAGAAGGGCAGCGAGACGAGCCCACGGTTGCATGGGGTTAGCCGTTCCATCAGAGTCGGCCGGCAGCGACCCCGAGGGTGGGACGAACCACCGCGGGGCCAGAACCCCAGAAGGAGGACTTGGGATGCCGACAGTGATTGCGTACCACGAGATCGATGACCGCGACCGTTGGCTCGCCTCACCGAAGCGGGAGGAGTTTTTCGGCCCCCTCGGCATCAGCATCCGAACGTTCCTCGACCCGGAGAACCCGAGTCGCGCGGCGGTGCTCGCCGACGTTCCCGACATGGCGGCGTTTCAGGCCGCGATGCAGTCCCAGGAAGCCGCCGATGCGATGGCGCATGACGGCGTTCGGGCCGACACCCTGATCGTGCTAGTCGAGGCGTAGCTGCTCGACACTCCTACTTTCAGGCGAAGCAGCCTTCGCTGCTCGAGTGCCGCTTCGCGCGAGAAGCACACTAGTCGCCTGCTGAGCGGCTGTAGCAGTGCCCGCCTAATTCGGAGCACGCGAGCTAACCGCGGCGGGTGGGCCGGCGCTAACGGTTGCGGTCGAGAAGCTCCTCGACGCTGGGCTGTTCCGCGACGATCTCGTCCGCCGGTCGTGCACGCTTTACGAGGTCTTCCTTGGGCGGGACCTCGTCGAGCACGTCTTCCGGCGGCGGGCTTTCAACGTCAGGTAGCTTCGGCGGTGGCGGGACGTCAGGATCCCGCGACGGATCGTCCGAGTCGGCCATACCGTCGATCGTAGCGCTGCGCGGACCTCGCTCGCCCGAGTCTCATTCTGGGACGGGGACGCGGTTCCGCTCGCCGTGCGGGACGCGCACAGCGGGCTGTCGCTTGGCGCGATGAGCGGCGCCGCGCGTGGCCGTGAATCAGAGTCGCTCCGACGCGCTGACCGGAATCATCGGCGCTCGTCACGCGTGCACGGGTCTCGATGATCTCGGCGCTGTCGATGCGCTGCAGGTGAACGGAGGTGATCCCGAGGTTGCTGTGGCCGAGTTGGCGCTGGATGACGATCAGCGGCACGCCTTCGCGGGCCATCTCGACCGCGTGGGCGTGGCGCAGTTGGTGCGGCGCGAAGCGGCGCCGAACCCCGGCCGCGGCAGCCGTGCGCCGCAGCTCCGTGCGTGCCGCAGCGGGCGACCAGTGGCGCCCAGCCGTCGTGCCGTTGATGACGCACAGCAAGGCGCCGACGGGAAGCTCGGGCCGCAGCTGGAGCCAGGGCCGGAGTTCGTCCCATCCCCACGTGTCCAGGCCGACCTCGCGGCGGCGCCCACCCTTGCCATGCCGGATCAGGAGCGAGCCGCGGCGCTGATCGAGATCGCCCTCGGTCAGATCCAGCGTCTCGTGAATCCGCAGCCCTGCTCGCCACAACAGCACGATCAGGGCGCGTAGGCGGCGGCCGTGCGGACGGTCGCCGGCGGCGCGAATCACGGCGATGATCTCCTCGATCTTGGGCGGATCGGCCGGATACCGCAGTCCCTTGTTGTGCGGCGGACGGCCGGCGTGGAATCCCGGCATCGTCGCCGGCGAGCGACGTCGGCCGGCGCGGTCGAGCAGCAGCTTCGACATGACCCCTCCTAGGGCTCGTTGACCGGCCCGCACTATCCGAGCGAGCCGATGCGCGGCCGACCGGCCGGGTAGCAGGCGCCGCGCTAGCGCTTCCAAGACGAAGCGGCGGTCAAGGCGGCTCCGCGGGCACTGTCGCGTGTGCCTCAATGCAGCAGCGCCGGATGTCAGCGACTGGCGGTGGACCTGCGTGGCCTCTAGGCTCGGCGGCGATGGAAACGATCAATGGGTGCACCGTCGTTCATCCCTCGGAAGCACCGGAGCCGGTGCACTTCGGCCCGGCCGAGACGCAGGGTGCCTATCTCGTCATGGTCGGCACGTTCCCTCCGGGTCATCCGGCACCACCGCGGCACGTCCACCCGCACACCGACGAGGCGTTCTACGTCGCGGACGGCGATGCGACGTTCCAGCTCGGAGACCGCGAGGTCCCGGTCAGTGCCGGTGGCCTCGTCTTCGTGCCGCGGGGGATGGCGCACACCGTCTGGAACTCCGGCAACCGACCGGTGCGTGGGCTCATCCTCGTCTCACCCGGCGGCGCGGAGCACGTGTTCGTCCCCGCAGAGGCGGGCTAACCGACCGGCGTCGCTCCGCCGCGCCGCCACGATTCGAATCGGACTGCCGCTTCCGCCTGGGGCAGGCGCAAGTGTGGCGAGCGCGGCGGACTGCTGGTTTCCATGCGAAGCGAGAGTGAGCGCCGAGCCGCGTCGGAGCTACTGCTTGTCGTCGTAGCGGGCGTGTCTGGCCGCCGAGCGGAGGCGCTCGTTGCCGGCGCCAAGCAGAAGCGGGCAGTCCACGACGATTGCGACCGAGGAGAGTGCTGCTCCCTTATCACGGGGTTGCTGGTTGTGGGGAAGTTCAGCGCGTTGCCAGTGAGCTGACAGCCGGCGGCGAGACGCTTGGGTTGCAAACGACGATCCGAGGAGGTCTGAGACGTCTTACGCCGACAGCATCACTACCGGCGACGCGCCCAGGGTCACACGCAAGCCTACCCGGGCCAAGCTAGCGCTCGTCATCGCGTTCGTTGTCGTGATCGCGGCGGCCACGGTGCTAATCGCGATGGGTTCCGGAGCCGGCACGCAGAGCAATGTCGCGTCCGACGGCGCGCGGGGCAACTCACCACCGTTCCCCGGCCTGTCGAAGCAGGCCGAGCGGGCGGTTGCCGGCAAGTCGTCCAAGGAGAACGATCCGGGGGTAGCGCCGCCCCCAAGCCTTACGGTCCGAAGGTCGGGTCCCAGCCGGGGCCGATCCTCCATCCGCGGGCCGTACCACCCGTGGTTCACTCGACCCCGTAGCGTGGCTTGGCCTCCATGGTGTCCTCGCGCTTAGCGCGTCCCTGGCACCGAGGGCGGGAACGGCCACCCCGCCCGGTGGGCTCGCGTCGGGTGGAGGAGGATAGGACCGTGGACAAGGTGCTGCAGCGCCTACCAGGTCGAGGAGCTGATCGGCCGCGGCGGCATGGGCGAGGTCTATCTCGCCCGCGATCCGCGCCTCGACCGGCCGGTGGCGCTCAAGGTGCTCGGCGCGGATCTCGCCGGGGATGAGCGCTTCCGGGAGCCGTCTCGCGCGAGTCCGGCGTCTGGCGGCGGCGCTGCGCCGCCCGAACGTCGTGCGATTTCCACGAGGCCGGCGAGGCGGAGGGGCGCCTCTTCATCGCCATGCGCTACGTGGACGGGGCGACCTACGCTGCTTGGCGGCGCCCTTGCGCCTGAACGGGCCCTCGCCGTGGCCGGCCAGGTGGCCGGCGCGTTGGATGCCGCGCACGCGCGCGGGTTGAGTCGCGCGATGTGGGACCAGGACAACGTGCTCGTCGACGATCCGGGCGGGCGCGACACTGCTACCTGGCCGACTTCGGCCTGACGCGGGCGCGGACCGCGCGGCCGGCGGACGGGTCGCTGATGGGCACGCTCGATTACGTCGCTCCCGAGCGGATCCCGCGGGGAATCCGATCGACGGCCGCGCGGGATCGTTGCGCGCTCGCCTGCCTGCTGTTCGAGTGCCTCACCGGCAGCCTGCGGCTTCCGGCGCGACTCGGAGATGGCGACGATCTTCGCCCACCTGGAGGAGCCGCCTCCGGCGGCCAGCGACCGACGGCGAGACCTGCCTCCGGAACCGACCGGGTTGCTGTGCGTCGGGATGTCCAAGGACCCCGCCGATCGGTACAGAGAGCTGCGACGCGCTCATTGCCGCGGCGCGGGCGGCGGTCGGACTCGACGCCGAGCCGGCCCGCCGGAGGCGCCCGTTGCTGCTGGTGGCCGCGCTGGCGACTCTCTTGGCCGGAGCGCTCGCGATCGTGCTGCTCACAGCGGTCGAGTCGTGCGGCGGCGCGGGCGCCGGGCGCGGTCGTTACTGAGTCGACCCGGACGAGGCGCGTGAGCGCTCCCTATGAGGTCGGCGGCAGACACCGCCGCCGTGGCCGCACGGCGCCGGCACCGTCTGGGTCGGCTCCACCTGACGGGGCCCTGTGGCGCGTGGAGCCGCGCAGTGGCGGCGTAACGAGGAGTACAACACGAGCGGGAATCCCAAGGACCTGGCCTACCACGAGGGCCGGGTGCCGTCGCTGCCGAGGCCCCGCCCGCAGAGTGTCGTGGCCTACGGATGCCGCCTCCGGCACGCGGCAGGACGGGGTGGACCTGTGGGTCTGCAGT
>CAWBLN010000004.1:0-348984 GCA_963789705.1 uncultured Thermoleophilaceae bacterium | reverse complement strand
GGAGATCGAGGCCTCCCGGCTGCTCGTCTGGCGCGCGTCCTGGATGGGCCGCAACGGCATCCCGATGACCGGGGGCCAGGGCTCGATGTCCAAGCTCAAGGCGGGTGACACGGCGATGTGGACCACCACCACGCTGATGGATCTGGTTGGCCCCTACGCCCAGCTCAGCGAATGCCCGCTGGGGAAGTTCTTCCGCGACGCGAAGATCTACCAGATCTTCGAGGGCACGGCCCAGGTGCAGCGGCTCGTCGTCTCACGCATGCAGCGAGCCGAGTACCAGAGCCGGCTGACCGAGGCCGACGCGGAGGTGCTGGAGCAGGCGCCGGGCAACGCGCCCGGTGACGTGGTGGGCACCGCGACGAAGGCGCTCGACGCCGCATAGATCGAGCCACCCGAGGCGTATCCTCGGGGACAGTGACCGTTCCGTTCGCGCACGTCGGCGGCGGGGTACTCGAGCCGCTCCAGCTCCTGCCCCCGTTGGCCGCGCTGGCCGCGTACTGGGTGCGCGCGCGTACACTCGCCCGCCAGGGCCGGCCGGTGGCGCCATGGCGCATCGCCTGCTTCGGCACGGGTATCGCCGTGATCGTCGCGGCGCTCGTCACCCCGGTCGCGCACATTGGCGAGGAGCTCGTGCTCGGCCACATGGCCCAGCACCTGCTGTTGGCCGACCTCGGCTCGCTGCTCCTCGTGCTCGGGCTCACCGGGCCGCTCCTGCAGCCGCTTCTGGCTCGCAAGCTGTTCCACAGGCTCCGCGTCCTCGTTCATCCGGTGGTCGCCTTCACCCTCTGGGCGGTGGACCTCTTCGTCTGGCACCTGCCGGTCCTCTACCAGGCGTCCCTCTCATCCGACGCGGTGCACGCGCTGCAGCACACGAGCTTCGTGTTCTTCGGCTTCACGATGTGGCTTGCTTTGCTCGGCCCGCTGCCCCAGCCGGCCTGGTTCGGCAACGGGGCGAAGCTGGCCTACGTGATCGGCGTCCGCTTGACCGGGACGCTGCTGGCGAACGTGTTCATGTGGTCGGAGGCCGTGTTCTATCCCGACTACCGGTCGGGCGAGCTCGAGTGGAAGATCGGCGCCCTGCAGGATCAGGGGCTGGCGGGCACGATCATGATGATCGAGGGGAGCCTGGTCACCGTGTTGCTGCTCGGCTGGCTGTTCATCAAGGCCGCCCGCGAGTCCGACGAGCGCCAGGAGCTGCTCGAGTTCGCGAGCGCCCGTGGCGTCGCGCTGAGCGAGCAACGGGCCGCCCGCGCCGTCGCGGCCGGCCGCGGCGAGGAGCTGCGGCGCCGGCTCGAGAGCGGTAGCGTGAGCGTCTAGTGCGACGCCTCGCGGCCGCCCTCGCGCTGACCCTGCTGTTCGCGGCCGGTTGCGACTCCGGTTCCGAGCGGGCGGAGACCGAGCCGGCTTCGGCCCCGGCGCCCAGCTCCGAGGAGCGGATCGTGCGCGCCTGGATCACCGCGCTCAACGAGGGCGACTACGACCGGGCGGCCCGCTACTTCGCGAAGGGCGCGATCGTGGACCAGGGCCGGCCGATCCGGCTGCCCAACGCCGCGGCGGCGCGTTTCTTCAACCGCTCTCTGCCCTGCCGGGGCGAGCTCGTCGGGGTGAAGGACGAGCCCGGACCGAAGGCGCTCGCCGCATTCACGCTGAGCGACGGCCCCGGCGGCCCGTGCGACGGGCGTGTCCGGGTGCGCGTGACGGTCAAGGACGGCCTCTTCACCGAATGGCGCCAGCTGCCCGAAGAGGCCCAGCCCTCGGGACCCGTCGTCTGACTAAGGTTCGGGGGAACCCGACGTAATTGGAGTGACATGCGCTTCGGCGATCTGGTGAACAAGGCCAAGAAGGTTGTGGACCAGCGGGGCGGCACGGAAGCCCTCAAGCAGGATGCGGACGAGCTGAAGGACATCGCGCGCGGGCAAGGCAGCGCGCAGGACAAGGCCAAACGGGCCGCCGAGGCGCTCAAGGACCCCGGCGCGCCGGGCGGCCAGAGGCGCGAGCGGCCCCCCGAGCCGCGCGGCTGAGCTTCAGGCCTCGCCGCGGGCGCCCTCGATGTGCCGGCGCTCCTCGAGGCGGTTGTCGCGCCGCACCTGCGCCTCGCGGGCTCGGCGCTTCTCGTCCGTGGACTCGGCCTGGACCGCAGGCACTGCGGCCGGCCGACCCTCGTCGTCCAAGGCGACCATGGTGAGGTAGGCGGTCGAGGTATGCGTGACCTCGCCCGTTCGCACGTTCTCGGCTTCCACGCGCACACCCACCTCCATCGACGTGCGCCACGCGGCGTTCACGGTCGCCTTGACGGTCACCAGGTTGCCGACGTAGACCGGATGGAGGAAGGTCATCCGGTCCAAGGCCGCGGTGACCACGCGGGCGCCGGAGTGACGCACCGCGGCGAGGCCGGCCACCTCGTCGCAGAGGCGCAGGATCAGGCCGCCGTGGACGTTGCCCGCCACGTTGGCATCGGCCACGCCCATCCAGCGGCTCAGCTCCGAGCGCGAGCGGGAGGGTGGGTGAGGCTCCACGGGCGGCTAGTCTAGGTCGCTCAAGACAAACCATCGCGGCGCATCCGGCCACGCCGGGTGCTTGCGCCACGGCAGAAAGTTTCAAGGAGGCGGGATGCCAGGGCTGGGCGGACGCATGTCCACCGTCATCAAGTCGAAGATCTCGAGGATGCTCGACCGGGCCGAGGACCCGTCCGAGACGCTCGACTACGGCTATCAGAAGCAGGTCGAGATGCTGCAGAACGTCAAGAAGGGCATCGCCGACGTGGTGACGGCCAAGAAGCGCTTGCAGATGCAGTCCTCGAAGCTCGAGCAGCAGGTCGTCAAGCTCGACACCCAGGCTCGCCAGGCGCTGTCGCAGGGCCGCGAGGATCTCGCGCGGATGGCGCTCGAGCGAAAGACGCTGGCGCAGACCGAGCTTCAGACGCTCGACACGCAGATCAAGGAGCTCGAGGGCCAGCAGGAGCAGCTCACCACCAACGAGCAGAAGCTGCGTCAGAAGATCGAGCAGTTCCGCACCAAGAAGGAGGTCATCAAGGCGCAGTACTCGGCCGCGGAGGCGCAGGTGCGGATCGGCGAGGCCGCCAGCGGAGTGGGCGAGGAGATGGCCGACCTCGGCCTCGCGATGCAGCGCGCCGAGGACAAGACCGAGACCATGCGCGCCCGCGCGTCCGCGGTCGAGGAGCTCGAGGCGGCCGGCACCTTCGACGACATCACCCAGATCGGTGGAGGCCAGGACGACATCGAGCGACAGCTCCAGGAGCTCACGAGCGGCACGCAGGTCAACGACGAGCTGGAGCAGATGAAGGCCGAGCTCGGCGCCGGCGGCGAGAGCGACGCTCCGGCGCTCGAGCAGGGCGAGGGCACCAAGAAGGAGGGCTCGGCCTGATGATCGTGCGGGTTTCCGGAGAGGGCCAGTTTCGCCTGCCGGACCAAGATGCCGAGCGGATCAGCGAGCTGGACAACCGGGCCGTGGCGGCGGTCGAGCAGGGAGATCAGACCGGCTTTCGCGAGCTCTGGACGCAGATGCTCGAGATCGTGGCCAGTGACGGAAATGCGCTGGACGAGGACGAGCTGGTCGAGTCAGACGTGATCCTGCCGCCCCGCGACATCAGCTTCGAGGAGGCGAAGGCCGAGTTCAATGGCGAGGGGCTCATTCCGGATTGATGGACGAAGACGCATTCAACCTCTCGACTCGCAAGTTCCTGAAGAAGCTTGGTGTCACCTCCCAGCGCGAGATCGAGCTGGGGTTGCGCGATGCGGTCGACTCCGGCCGCCTGAAGGGCGACGAGCGCCTGCCCGCCCGCGCGGTCCTCAGCATCGAGGGCCTCCAGGAGGAGATCGTCATAGAGGGCGAGATCGAGCTGGAGTAGAGCGATGGCCCAACGGGCGTTACGATCGGCGGCACCGATAGGAGGCTGACTGAGATGGACGAATCAAGACTCGGCTCCATTCCCCTGTTCGCGGGGCTGTCTCGCAAGGAGCGACGTGCGGTGGCGCAGCGCGCCGACGAGGTCGACGTGGAGAACGGCCGCGAGCTCGTGCGCGAGGGTGAGTTCGCGTATGAGTTCTTCGCGATCGAGGAGGGGACCGCCGAGGTCAAGCGGGGCGACCAGCATCTGGCCGACATAGGGCCGGGCGACTTCTTCGGCGAGATGGGCCTCATCGAGAACGCCCCCCGCAATGCATCGGTGATCGCGACCTCGCCCCTGACGGTGGTGGTCATGACGGGCTCTGCGTTTCGGCAGGTCGACCGGGAGCTGCCCGAGGTCGCCAAGCAGATCCGCAAGGCGATCGACGAGCGCTGCCGAGCACTCATGCCGGTCGGCGAGGAAACAAACTAGGACACACGGCTGGTCTTTCGTCAGGTCACCCACGACGATCTCTCCTGCGCCTCCTATCTCGTGGGAGATGAGGCGGCCGGGGTGGCCGCGGTCGTCGATCCCAAGCTCGACATCGACGAGTACCTCTCGCTCGCCCGCTATCTCGGCGTGAGCATCGAGCACATCCTGGAGACCCACAACCACGCCGATCACGTCTCCGGACACGGCCGCCTCGCCGCGGCCACCGGGGCGAACATCCACATCCACGCCGATGCCGACCCGGCCTACGAGCACGAGCCCTTCGAGGACGGCTGGGAGCTCGAGTTGGGAGCCCTGCGCGTCCGGGCGCTGCACACGCCCGGCCACCGCCCCGAGCACACGGCCTTCCTGCTCATCGACGGCGGGCGGGGGGACGATGCCCCGTGGGCGGTCCTGACCGGCGACTCCCTCTTCGTGGGCGGTGTCGCGCGGCCCGATCTAGCCATCGAAGAGCGAGACGGCGCGCGGGACATCTTCCAGTCGCTGCACGGCAAGCTACTCACCCTTCCACCGGAGGTCGAGGTCTGGCCCGGGCACCTCGGCGGCTCGATGTGCGGCGGCGCGGAAATAGATCTCAAAGGGTCCTCGACGGTCGGCTTCGAGCGTGAGCACAACGATGTGCTGCGGATTGAGCGGGAGGGCGCCTTCGTAGAGGAGACGCTGGCGGAGCTCGGTCCCCAGCCCCCCAACTTCCGGAACATCGTGGCCATCAACCGCGGGCCGCTCATGCGGGAGGGCGTCGAGGCCCACCCGCTCGCGCCGCGCCAGGTGGAGCAGCGCGCGTCCACCGCGCTGCTCGTCGATGTTCGCACCGAGCTGCAGTTCGACGACGCGCACATCGCCGGCTCCGTCTGCATCACCATGCTCCGTGCGGGCTTCGGCTCGAAGCTGGCGTGGCTGGCCGACCCGCAGCAGGAGGTCGTGTTCATCGGGCGAGACGATGCGGACGGCCGGCATGCCGTGGACCTCGCGGCGGCCGTGGGCATCACGCGGGTGGCCGGCTACCTGCACGGCGGGATGACCGCATGGCGGGAGGAGAAGCGGCCGGTCGAGGCCACGCGACGTCTCACCATCGAGGAGCTGCACGAGCGCTGGGAGGCCGACCGCGAGAGCCTCCAGGTTCTGGACGTGCGCGAGAAGGCCGAGTGGGAAGCCGGTCACATCCCCGGCTCCGTCCACGCGCCCTACCACGACATCGGCGGTGTGCCCGAGGGCATCGACGCCTCGAGGCCGATCGCCGTAGTGTGCGCGTCGGGCCAGCGCGCGGCCGTCGGGGCCAGTCTGCTGCAACGCCACGGCGCCGGCGAGGTCATCCACGTGGTCGAGGGGGGCGTGCCGCGCTGGGAGCGCGAGGGGTGGGCCACCTCGAGAGGGCCGGGCGGGGGCTGAGATACGGGCCGCCAGCCGCTCGGCCAGCGCGACAGTCGAGAGGTTGGTGTTGGCGCGGGGGATGGTCGGGATGATCGAGGCGTCGGCGACGTAGAGTCCGTCGAGCCCAAGGACGCGGCCGTCGCCGTCGACGACCCGGCCGATTGCGCAGGTTCCGGTGGGATGGAAGAACCCTCGCGCGCCGGTCGTGACGCACTCGAGGGCGTCGAGCTCCGGGCCGGGACGAGTCTCGCGGCCGGCGTAGCTGCGGATCGGATCTTCGCCGGCGAGCCGGCGAAGCGTCTCGACGCCTTCGGTGAGCACTTCGGTGTCCCGCTGATCCGACAGGAAGCCGTGGTCGATCGCAAGCGGCGCGCGGGGGTCGGATGAGGTCAGCTCAACCGCGCCCCGGGAGACGGGCTTCATCGCGAAGACGGCCACGCTCGCCTCGTACCCCCGCTCGCCCGGCGGGTCGATCCCGGGGAAGAGGAACAGATCGCGGAGCCCCGGCTTGCAGGTGCTACTCGTGACGGGGACCGTGACCGAGGCCATGAACAGGGCGTGCATTTGCTCGTAGTCGGCCGTCTCGCTCTGCAGCTGCCGAGTCCCCTCGTAGCCGAACCCCACGCCCACGTGATCGCAGAGACCCTGGCCGACGGGCAGCCCGCCCTGCGGTCCGACGCCGCTGCGCAGCAGGATCCCCGGCGAGCCGTAGGCCCCGGCGGCCAGCACGACAATTGGCGCGCGCAGCTCGCCGGCCGAAGTGGCTACGCCAACGGCACGGCCGCCGGAGAGCACGACGCGGTCGGCCAGGGTGTCGCCGAGGATCGTCAGGTTCTCGCGCGTCCGGGCCGGGTCGAGGTAGGCGAAGGCGGCGTTCCAGCGGACCGCGCCGATCGCGTTGACCGGGTGCAGGATCGCGTCGTCCCCCGCCGCGGCGGCAAAGGCTGCGTGCCAGGGCGAGAGCTCCTCGGCGGTGATCTTGCGTAGGCGAAGCTCACGCTCCGCCCGCCTCAGGTGGGGCTCGATCTCGGCGTAGCTCCAGCCGTGACCCCACTCGTCGTAGTCCGCCGGCGCGCCCTCGAGCACGATGCAGGCGTTGTGGGCCGAGCAGCCGCCGACGATGCGCGCGCGCAGCTGCGAGCGGTCCTCACGGTCGGTCTCCCACGCGTGGGAGAAGGCCAGCCGGCGGGCGTCGAGCATGTCCTTCGGCCAGCGGCCCTGCGCGTACGGTCCGTAGTCGGGCCCCGCCTCGACGAGGCAGACCCGCCGGCCGTCCTCGCTCAGACGCGCGGCGAGCACGCATCCGGCCGAGCCGCCACCGACTACCAGCACGTCGAAGCTCGCGGTGCCGGCCATCCGGAGCCCTACCGCCGGGGCCGGTCGCCCCCGAGCGGACAGCCCACTAGAGCGGAATCTCCCACAGCGGGAACCAGCGCGTCATGTCCTTCTCGAAGGGCAGCTCGGCGCCGATCTGGGACTGGAGGCGCAGCTCGCGCTCGGAGTCACGCGCCTGCTCGCCGGGCGCGGGCACGAAGGGGTAGTAGGCCCCGCGCTTGAAGTTGTAGATGAAGTAGACCGGCTTGCCTTTCTCTTCGAAGGCGAACACGGCGCACAGGAGGCGGTCCCCGTAGCCGCTGCCCTGAAGCGCCACGGAGATCGTGTTGAGCGAGACCACCAGGTCCTCGAAGTCCGCGTCCTCGAGGATCAGCCAGCGGTAGCCGTACTGGTCCTCGTGGGAGGTGACCTTGGTGCCGGTCTCCTCCGCCGTTCCGCGGAGCAGCTCCTCGGTCTCGGCCAGGATGCCCTGGAAGTCCGCGGTGCCGAGTGGCTGGAAGACGATCCCGGCGGACCTCTTGTGCTGCAGGCCGAGCCCGGTCTCGAGCGTGATCTGAGCGGTCGTCATCGCGAACAGGCGGTCGGGCGCCGGCAGCGCGACCTTCTTGTTCTTGCCGCCCAGCAGCGCGTCGAGGAAGCCCACGCCGCAGAGACTAGGCGGTGCCCTGCAGCTGCGCCTCCAGGCGCTGCAGGCGCTCGATGCGCTTCTCCATCGGCGGGTGCGTCGAGAGGATCGACTGGACCGCGCCCTTGACGCTGGTCGGGACGATGAAGAAGGCGTTCAGGCGCTCGGCCTCACGCAGGTCGCGCGTTGGCACCTGCTGCATGGCGCCGGAGATCTTCACGAGGGCGGACGACAGGGCGCTCGGGCGCCCGGTGATCACCGCGGCGCCGCGGTCGGCCGCGAACTCGCGATAGCGCGAGAGGGCGAGCATCAGGAAGAAGGAGACGATGTAGACGACGAAGGACACGAGCAGGACGATGATGATGCTCGGGTTCTCGTCGTCCCCGCCGCCGAAGAAGAAGCCGAACTGCAGGATTACCGCGGCGATCGAGGCGAAGAAGCTGGCGATCGTCATGATCAGCACGTCACGGTGCTTGACGTGTGAGAGCTCATGCGCCATCACACCCTCGAGCTCGCTGGGGGAGAGCGTGCGCATGATGCCCGTTGTGCAGGCCACCGTGGCGCTCTTCTGCGAGCGGCCCAGCGCAAAAGCGTTGGGCATGTCCGTGTCGGCCACCGCGATCTTGGGCTTGGGCAGATCGGCCTGGATACAGAGGCGCTCGATCATCGAGTGAAGGCCCGGCGCCTCCTGCGGGGACACCTCCTTGGCGCCCATCGCCGCCAGCGCCAGCTTGTCGGAGAAGAAGAGCTGCGCGAACGACAGCGCGCCCATGATCACGACTATGAGAACGATGCCGGTCCCGGCCGCCAGCAGGGCGCCGATCAGCGCGACGTAGAGCAGGCCGAGCAGGAACAGGGTGAGGAGCATCCGGAGCTGGAGGCCGGTGTCTCGGGGGAAGATCGCTCGCTGCTGAGTGGCCATGAGCTGAATTCTAGTGACGGGCCTAAGCGGTTTCTGAAGGCGGCGTGCACGTCCGCTTGCACGGGTCTGAAATTCGGCCAGGCCCCCACGTGGCAATTGCTAGTGTCACCGCCGCGCGCGCCGAAAAGCCCTGCATAACTCGGGTAAACCGCGAGATCGCTGAGGCGTGGCAGCCCCCCTATGAAGAAGAGCTTCTTCCTCCCCATGAGCGTGGCCCTCGCGGCCTACCTGCTGCTGCCGTTGCCGGGCCTGTCGGCGCCGCTGCCCCAGCGCATCGAGGAAAAGCGCAGCCAGATCGAGCAGGCCAAGCAGAAGGAGGGGGTGCTGTCCACCGACATCGCCCAGTTCAGCACCCGGATCGACAGCCTCCAGGGCGAGATCAGCGCCACGCAGGCCCGGCTCGACCGAGCACAGGCCAGCCTCGACCGCCAGCGGGCCGAGCTGCTCGAGGTGCGCGACCAGCTCGAGGAAGCACGGGATCGCCTCGAGAGCCTGCGCCGCGAGCTCGAGACCGCGCGCAAGGTCCTCGCGGCGCGCCTCGTGGAGATCTACAAGGCGGATGCCCCCGACGCGCTGACCGTCGTGCTCCAGGCCGACGGCTTCGGCGACCTGCTGGAGCGCGCGGAGTTCCTCGAGCGCATCTCCGACCAGGATCGCGAGATCACCGACGAGGTGCGCCGGCTGCGCGACCGAGCCCGCGACCAGGCCGTCAAGCTGGCCGAGCTCGAGGAGCGCGAGCAGCTCGCCGCGGAGCGGATCCTCGCCGAGCGCGACCAGATAGCCCAGGCCCAGAGTCAGCTCGTGGCCTCGCGCGACGAGCTCTCCTCGGCGCGGGCAAGCAAGCGCGGCGTGCTGGCTGAGGTGCGCGAGCAGCGGGGGGTCCTCGAGGAGCGATCTCGCTTCGCTGGAGGCCGAGCAGGCGCGCGTGGCGGCCGCCCTCTCGGGCGCGCCCGCCCCGGGGCCCGTCAAGCAGGGCTCGGGGCAGCTGATCTGGCCGTTGAACGGGCCCGTGACGGGAGTCGTTCGGGGAAGCCCGGCCGGGGCACATGCATGCGGGCATCGACATCTCCGTGCCCGAGGGCACGCCGATCCGCGCGGCGGACTCCGGGAGGGTGGCGCTGATGGGCTGGGTGGGCGGCTACGGCAACTACACCTGCGTCCAGCACACGGGCAGCCTCTCCACCTGCTACGCGCATCAATCCAGCTTCGCCACCTCCAATGGCGCCAGCGTGTCGCAGGGTCAGGTGATCGGCTACAGCGGCAACACCGGCAACTCCACCGGGCCGCACCTCCACTTCGAGGTCCGCATCGGCGGGTCGCCAGTGGACCCGATGGGGTATCTCTAGTCGGGTGAGCCGCCTCTTCACCGGGATCGCCGTCGCGCTGGCCCTGGCGACGGTGATCGGCCTCGTGGTGCTCTGGCCGGGTCACGTAGGCGCACCCTTGGCGGAGGGCCTGAACACCACCAGCGAGTCGGCCGACGTACTCGCGGTCCAGGAGAGGGTATGCCCCGGTTTCGGGGATCGCCGTTGTCAGGTGGTGACGATGCGCCTGACCAGCGGACCCGATCGCGGCCGCACGGCCCGGCTGCGGCTGGGAGCGACGGGCCTGATCGACCCCGACGTCGACCCGGGCGACAAGATCAAGGTCACCGAGACGCCCGACGCCCCGCCCGGCGCCCTTCCGCAGGTCGGGGGCGAGTACGCGCTGACCGACTTCGAGCGCGGTAGGCCGATGCTCGTACTGGTGCTGATCTTCGTCGCCGTCACGCTTGTGTTCGCGCGGCTGCGCGGTGCCCTCTCGCTGGCGGGGCTTGCCCTGAGCCTGGCCGTCGTTCTGTTCTTCGTGGTGCCCGCGATCCTGGACGGCAAGCCGCCCTTGGCGGTGGCCGTGGTCGGGTCGCTCGCCGTGGCGCTGATAACGATCCCGCTGGCTCATGGCGGGGGTCCCAAGAGCATCGCCGCGCTGCTGGGAACGGCGGCGAGCTTGCTCTTGACCGCGCTGCTTGCCTCGGTGTTCACCGAGGCGGCGCACCTGACCGGCTTCTCCAGTGACGAGGCGAGCTATCTCCTGCTCGCCGGCGCCAACGTCTCGCTCGACGGGCTCCTGTTGGCGGGAATGGTGATCGCCGCGCTCGGCGTGCTGGACGACGTAACGGTGAGCCAGGCCTCCACGGTCATCGCGCTCAGAGGCGCCAACGCGGCGTTGGGCTTCCGCGAGCTCTTCGCGCGAGCCATGCACGTGGGCCGAGATCACGTCAGCGCCACGGTCAACACGCTGGTGCTGGCCTACGTCGGGGCCTCCCTGCCGGTGCTGCTGCTCTTCAGCTCGGCTGATTTGGGTCTGGGCGACGCGCTCGAGCTCGAGGTCGTGGCCACCGAGGTGGTAGCCACGCTCGTGGGGTCGATCGGCCTCATCGCCGCCGTGCCCCTGACCACCGCGCTCGCGGCGGCGCTCGCCCTCAGCAGGCCCGCCGAGGGTCTCGCCGGCGCCACGCACGGGCACGTCCATTGATGCGACCCGGCCTGCGTCCGCCGGGAGGGGAAGGCGCTACGCTGCGTTACGTGACCCTGCGAGATCGGCGTGTGATGTTGGCCTCGGCCGCGTTGGCGTCGGTGCTGGTGCTGCTGGCGGGCGCCGCGGGCCACGAGGAGATGGTGGCCTACGCCGCGCCGCTCCTCGTGCTCGCCCTGCCTCTGCTCGCCGGCCGGTATTTCGGCGAAGAGCGGATCGCGCGGCTGGCGGGGCGCTTGCGGCGCCCACGGCGCCGGCTCAGCGCACCCGTCCTCCCGGCCACTCGTCCGGTCGCTGCGCTTCTGCCGCGCGGGGGACGCCTGATCGCCAGCGCGCTGGCCAAGCGCCCACCGCCGCTCCCGAGCTCGAGCTAGGCGTCCGAGCGCGGATCGGCCGGGCTCGGACGCGTCCTGCGTTCGAGCTGAGGAGGTCTCGTGCTCCGGTTTGGCTGTGCGGTCGCGTTCGCGGTCGCGGTGGGATGGGCGCTGGCGCCGGCCGTGCCGGCGCATCAAGGCAACCCGAATTTCCGCTCCGTGGTGCGGAGCCTCGCTCCCGCGGCGGCGGGGGTGGAGGTCCGGGTGGTCAACTACGACGACAGCCTGGAGCTGCGAAACCAAAGCGGCAAGACGGTGGTGGTGGAGGGCTATCGCAACGAGCCGTACGTCCGCATCGCGGCCGATGGATCCGTCGCCGTCAATCATCGCTCGCCGACCTACTACCTCAACGACGACCGTTTCGCGGAAGGCGTCAGCGTCCCGGCTGAGGCGACGCCGAGGGCCACGCCGGATTGGGAGACGGTCGACCGCACCGGGCGCTATGCGTGGCACGACCACCGCATTCACTGGATGGCGCGCACACTGCCGCCCCAGGTCAAGGACGAGAGCCGCCGAACCAAGGTGTTCGACTGGAAGGTGCCGATCCGGGTCGGGGCGCAGCCGGCGACGATCAGCGGCTCACTGACGTGGGTGGGCCGGCAGGGCGGAGGCTTTCCCGTGGCCGCGGCGGTCTCCCTGGCCTTCGCCGCAATCGCCGGACTTGCGCTGGTGGCCGTGGTGCGCCGGCGCCGGTCGCCCGCGGGGCATGCGGGCCGGGAGGCCTGGTGAGGCTCTCGTCACGGGCCGCGTCGGCCCGGATCTCGCTCGTCGCCGCGCTCCTGCTCGTCTGCGCCATGCCGGAAACGGCGCGTGCGCATGCGGTGCTGGAGGCCACGTCGCCGGATCGGGGCGCTGAGCTGGACCGGGCCCCCGAACGTGTCGTGTTCTCGTTCGACGAGCCTGTGGAGGCTGCGTTCGGGTCGGTACGCGTCTACGACGAGCGCGGAGAGCGGGTGGACGTGGCCGAGCCGCACACCCACAGGGACGCGCCGACGCCGTGGAGGCCAGGCTCGCCTCCGGACTGGGTCACGGCACCTACACGGCGACCTTCCGGGTGGTGTCCGCAGATTCGCACCCCGTATCCGGGGGTTTCGTCTTCAGCGTTGGGCGGCCTGTGGCCCCGGCCGAGACCCTGGACGAGCTGATCGACGCAGCCGGTTCCGGGCCGGTGACGGAGACGGGGTTCGGTGTGATACGCGGGCTTTCCTACCTCGCCCTCGCGCTGGCGACCGGTGGCCTTGTGTTCGTGGCCGTGGTATGGCGTCCGGCCCTGCGGGCCTGCGCCCGCGCGGGGGAGGGCTGGCTCGCAGCCAGCGAGAGCTTCGCCGTTCGCGCGCGCCGGCTGGTGTGGGTCGCCGTCGCCTTGGGCATCTCGGCCTCGGCGCTGGGGATCGTCTGTCAGGGCGCGGTGGCATCGGGAGGCTCGTTCTGGTCTGCGCTCGACCCCGCTGTGATCGGTGACGTGCTCGCCACCCGCTTCGGCACGGTCTGGGCTCTGCGACTGCTGGCCTGGGTGGTTCTCGCCGGGCTGCTCGCCGCGTCCTTTACCCGGTTGCGGGTGCCCGAGCTTCGGCCCGCTGTCGTCGGCGCCACCGGCGTCGCGACCGCGTCGCCCGCGAGCGCGGTCGGTTCCGCCTGCCTGGCCGGTGTGCTCGCCTTCCTGTGCCTCACCCCCGCGCTCGCGGGACATGCATCCACCACCGACCCGGCGTGGCTGTTGGTTCCGGCCAACTTCGTTCACGTCGTCTGCATGGCGGTCTGGGTGGGAGGCGTCGCCATGATGCTGCTGGTCCTGCCCGGCGCGACCGGCAGACTGTCGCGAAACGAGCGCACGGGCCTCTTGGCGGCTTCGGTGGGCCGTTTCTCCAACCTTGCGCTGGCCGCCGTGATCGGCCTCGTGGCCGGCGGCGTGGTCCAGGCCATCGCCGACCTCGGCGCGCTGTCCGACCTCACCGACACACCCTTCGGGCGGGCGATCCTGATCAAGATCGGGCTGCTGTCGGGCCTGGTCGCGCTGGGGGCGTGGAGTCGCCGGCGAGCCCGCCCGCGCCTGGACGCCCTCGCCGCCGCCGGACGGGCACCCGGACCAACCGGGGTGTCGTTGCGTCGCTCGCTGCGTAGCGAGCTCGTCCTGATGGTCGCCGTGCTCGGAGTGACTGCCGTGCTCGTCTCGTACGCGCCCGCGTCGGGCGCCAGCTGGCCCGTTCTCCACCCATCGGAACCTCGGACCGGCTCGGCTCGACCTGACCGTGGACCCCTCCCGCGCCGGGCAGAACCAGGTGCACCTCTATCTCTTCGATCGCCGGACGGGTCGCCAGTACGACCGGGTGAGGGAGCTGACGGTCGACGCGCGGCTGCCCAGCCGCGCGATCGGCCCGCTGGCCCTGAGCGTCCAGAAAGCCGGGCCGGGCCACTACGTCATCCGCCGCGCCGTGCTCGCTCCGCCCGGCGAGTGGCGCCTCGACCTCAGCGCACGCGTGTCGGCCTTCGACGCCTTCAACACCCGCATCGAGGTGCCCATCGAATGAGTTTCACCTCGAGATCACACGCAGCAATGCTGGGACTCTTGGCCTGCGCCACGATCGCGGCGACCGCTCTGGTCGGCGCGAGCGCCGCATTGGCGTATCTCGCACCGGCGCTGGTGCTGTTCGCGCTGCTTCTCCTCGGCCGCTACCCGGGCGAGGACGCGTATCGGAGCCGGCTCGCGCCGGCCCGGCGTGTGGCCCACCTGCGCCCCGCTCTCCTCCTCCCTCGGCGCGTCACCCGCTCCCGACTCCCGCGTGGAGGCGCGCTGCTCGGCGCCGCGCTCGCCGGCCGCGCTCCCCCGCGCCCCGCCGGCTGACCCCGACGGACGCCGGACCGGCGTTCCGAGTCATTCCGACGAAGGAGAATCTCTGATGAAGAAGACAATCGCCATCGCCTGCCTCATGCTCGCGCTCGCCGCGCCGGCCGTGGCCCAGGCCCACATCACCCTGCAGCCGGAGGAAGTGCCGGCCGGCGGCTTCACGCGCCTTGACGTACGGGTGCCCAACGAGCGAGACAACGCCTCCACCGAGAAGGTGGCGCTGCAGTTCCCCGACGGCTTCACCACGGTCTCCACCGAGCCCGTCCCGGGCTGGAGGGTCAAGGTGACCAAGAGCAAGCTGGCCCAACCCGAGGTCAACGAGGAGGGGGAGGAGATCACCGACCGTGTGGACACGATCACGTGGACCGGCGACGGCACACAGGGCAGGATCCGGCCCGGCGAATTCCAGGACTTCGGCCTCTCGGTCGCCGTGCCCGACGAGCCCAACACCGCGCTCACCTTCAAGGCCCTACAGACCTACAGCAACGGCGAGATCGTGCGCTGGATCGGGCCGCCCGACGCCGAGGAGCCGGCCCCGAGGGTCAGGCTCACCGCCGAGACGCAGGCAGCGCCCCCAGCGCAGGCCGACAGCGGCGACGAAGACGAGGGCGGTGCGCCCACCTGGCTCGCCGTGCTCGCAGTCGTCCTGGGTGGCCTCGGCCTGGTCGCCGGGGTCGGGGCGTTGGCCGCCGTGGGCAGAAGGCGCGCCCGCGCCTAGTCGCCAGCAACGCCGGGGCGGGACCCTGCAGCAAGAGCGGCCGTCAGGCCGTCGGCTTGCAGGAGACCGCTCCGGCGGTCATGCCGTCGACCATCGCCTCGGTGTTGTAGGCCATCGCCTCGAGATACGTGTCGCCGGCTGACCCTTCGCGCCCGAGGCTGTCGGCCAACAGCGGCTTCCCGACCTCGGCGCCCGCCTCCCTCGAGACCGCCTGCTCGAGCCGGTCGTTGATCGCGGTCTCGGGGAAGATGGCCTTGACTCCCTCGTCGCGGATCTGGCCGACCAGGGCGTCGATGTCCTTCACGGAGGGCTGAGCCTGGGTCGAGAGCGAGGGAATCAGCGCACCGACCACCTCGACGTCATAGCGGGCGGCGAAGTAGCCCAGCGCGTCGTGGGTGGTCACGAGCTTGCGCTGGTCCCGTCGGCACCTTGGCCATGCAGGCGGCGATCGCCGAGTCCAGTCGCTCGAGCCGCCGGGTGTAGGCCGCCGCGTTGCGGCGGTAGACGTCGCGCCCCTCGGGATCGGCGTCGATCAGGGCATCGCGGACGGCCGCCACGGCCAGGATCGCGTTGCGCGGGTCTTGCCACCAGTGCGGATCCTGGTCTTGGGTGCGAACGCGGTCGATCAGGGAGACCACCTCGGCGTCGGCGCCGGCGTTGTCCAGCAACTCATCGAGCCAGCCGTCCACGTCCCCGCCGGACTTGAAGACGACGGCCGCATCGGCCAGCGCGGCTGCATCGCTGGGGCGGGGCTCGTAGGCGTGTGGGTCCCCGCCCGGGGAGAGGATTCCCTCGACGTCCACCCGCTCACCGCCGACGTTGGCGACGAGGTCCGCGACCTGGGTCGTGGTGGCGACCGCCGTCAGGTGCGCTTCGCCGCCTCCAGAGCCGGCGTCGCCGCCGCACGAGCCCAGGACCGGCGCGATGCAGGCCACGACCAAGAGCGGGATGAGTGCGCGCACGATCCGAGCATACTGAGAATGATTCTCAATCGCGCCCGGGCCCCTCGACGGGTCCTCAGCCGGTGCCGCCCAGCCGCCGCAGCCGCTTTCCGCCGATCAGCATCAGCTCGAGGCGGTTTCTCCCGCGCCGGAGTGCCTCCTCCGGCATCAGCAGCGAGAACTGCTCCTCGCTGCTGCCCCGAAGCCGAAACGTGACGCCCGTGGCGGCGATCTTGCCGTTGACGGCGAGCGCGACCGGGCGTCCGCCGTCCCGCCGCCCGCCCGAGATCGTCCCCACGACGTGGGTCGGCACGAAGCCCGTGCCCGGATCGACGCTTGCGTAGCTCTCCGCCCGGGCGATCCGCGCGCGCCCTGGACCGCGCGGTAGTCGCCACACGCCCGCCAGGCGTCGTCCAAGCAGGTCGGCCCGCGGGCCGATGGCATAGAGACCGTCGCCGAAGAGCCTCTGCTTGCGCTCGAGCGCCACCCTGCGGTCGGGCGCGAAGGAGGGGGAGTCCACGGGGTAGGTGTGGCGGAACTTCTTCGCGATGATCTGACGCCGGCGCTGAGCGGCGACGGTGGGGCGAAGCGCCGAGCGGCCATCGACCGGCCACGGGATCCGCACGCCGATCAGATCGGCGATGGTGGGCACCACGTCGACCGTTCGCAGCGGCTTGTCGCTGATCCTCCCGCGCCGCTGGCCGGCCGCCTTGAGGAAGAAGGGGACGGGGGCGATGTCCTCGACGTTCGCCGCCCGTACCAAGCGACGATCGTGACCGAGCCGGAAGCTGATGCCGTGGTCGGCGACCACGGCGATCAGGGCCCGGTCGTATACGCCCTCGCGGTGCAGACGGTCGAGCAACCGTCCCAGCAGGCGGTCGGTGGCCTGGACTTGGAGCAGATGCCGTTGGTAGCTCTGCTCGACGAGAAAGCGGACCTCGTAGCCCGGGCGGCCATCCAGGCCGGGCAGGGCGTTCTTGGGGGATGTGCGATAGAAGCGGCCCGAGGGAAGGTACTGAAAGGGGACGTGGGGCAGGAGCGTGTGAACGAGGTGGAGACGCGCCGCTGAGCCGCGTTCGATCGCGGTCACGAAATGCTCGAAGCGCTGTGGCCGGCCGCGGGCCAGGTTTCGATGGATGCGCACGTAGCGGTGGCGCTTTCCCTCCCGCGGCGTGCGACGCGTCACGCCGACGGCCGCGTCCGTGTCGTCGGCGGTGACGCGCCGCCAGGCTTGGGCTACCGCCGGCAGGTCGCGTTCCAGGCTGTCCGGCAGGACCTGATGCGCGTAGGTCAAGCCGGCCTCGCTCAACAGGGGACGGCCTCGCGCGCTCGAGTCGTCGCGCAGGTCCGGAGGGCACAGGCTCGGCGGGCAAAGGGCGGTTGCCTCCTCACGGACGTGGAGCTCGGAGCGGCCCGCCAGGAGGGTGAAGATGTTGCGCGGATGGTCCGCCGCGACCGGGAGGCGCTCGCGACGCGGCAGCCGCGCGTCCAGGATGGCCGGCACGGCGTAGGGCGTGTCCTGATCGACCGAAGCCGTGTTGCGATACCAGGTGGCATCGCGCGCGAGGCGGGCGAAGTTCGGGAAGCGGTGCGCATCCAGGTCGCCACCGGCGTCCATGAGCGAGCTCACCGGAAGTTCGTCGAAGATCACGAGGACGACGGGAGCCCGCGCCGCGTCGTTGTCCGCCCGAACATCGGCCCGGTGCGAGAACACCAGGTCCGACACGTCCGAGAACAGCAGGAACAGCGCCGCGAATACCACCGGGGCGGGGGTGAGAACGCCGAGCAGCGAGCGGGTGGCGTGCGAACGCGTGTAGACCAAGACGGCGCCGATAGAACAGGTCAAGGCGAGAACCGACGCGGTCAGGGCCGCGTCCAGCGCCAACACCTGGAGGACGATCGCGGCTACGAGAAGGCCCAGGATCACCAGATGCAGGGCCCACCCGAGCGCCTCGCTCACCCTGCCTACGAGCCACTCGGCGCCCAGCAAGAGCAGCGGCGCGACGACCGACAGCCCCAGGGTGAAGAGGACGATCGCCGCACCCGACCACCCGCGCGTCGCGAAGAGCTGCGGGTGGTAGCCGAGCACATGCAGGAGCGGCGCCACCACCGCGAGGCCCCAGAGGGCGGCGAGATGCGCGCCGCGCTCTGTCAGCGACATCCGCCGGCCCCGCGGTGGGCGATCACCGCTCATCATCCGGACGCTAGCGAGCCCCGGCACCCGCTCGTCGTCCGTCATACTGGCGCAGCATGTGCGCTCAGTGCATGGCCACCGCGGCGACCGTGGCCGGTGGCGCCAGCGGATTGCGCGCCTGGCTTGCGGCCAAGCGCTTCTCGTGGCTGTCGCCCGTCACGCTCAGACGGGTGACGTTTGCTCTGCTCGTGGCAGTGATCCTGGTTTCCGCAACCGTTTCGGGCACGGGTCCGTAACGCACGCCTGCCCGGCGGGCCGACCCGCGCGCATGCCCCGCTAGGGTGACCACATGGCGAGTCGCCTCGCCAGTGGGCCGGCTGCCCGGCAACCCGTCCGACTGCCACTGTGGGTTGCGGCCGCGGCGTTCTGGTTGGTGGTTGCCGCGATTCTCGCCGCGCGCTCGGCCGGCGTGGCCGAAGTGCCGCTGGTCACGACGGTAGGGGTCATCTTCACGTCCATCGTGGTCGAGGCCCTGCCGTTCATCCTGATCGGGGCCATGGTGTCGGCGGCGATCGCCGCCTGGGTGCCAGACCGGGCGTTCACTCGACTCGCGCGTTTCCCCCGGGCGCTACAGGTGCCCGCCGCGGCCGTCTCGGGCGTCGGCTTCCCCGTCTGCGAGTGCGGGTCGGTGCCGGTTGCCCGGCGCCTGATGCTGCGGGGGATCGATCCCGCTGCCGGAATCGCGTTCATGCTCGCGGCCCCGATCCTCAACCCCATCGTGCTCGCCTCGACGTGGGTGGCGTACGACGGCCTGGGCAAGGCTCTCGAGATCACTGCCGCTCGGGCGGGACTCGGTTTGGCGATCGCCATCGTTGCGGGCTGGGTGATCGGCCGGCGTGCCGAGGAGTCGCCCCTCAGGCCCACACCCGACCGGGCGACTCCGCCGCATCACGAACACGAAGTGTCCGAGGGGCGGCGCCCGGCCGCCTTCAGCCGGCACCTGGCGAGCGACTTCTTCTTTATGGGCAAATTCTTGATCCTGGGGGCTGCGGCTGCGGCGCTCATACAGGCGGTGCTTCCGCAGAGCTTCGTCGCCGGGATCGGAGGAACGCCGGTCCTGTCGGCTCTCATCATGGTGGGCATAGCGTTCGCGCTGTCGCTGTGCTCGGAGGCCGACGCCTTCGTCGCCGTCTCTTTCACGGCCTTTCCACTCGGCTCTCAGCTGGCCTTCCTCGTCGCCGGGCCGATGCTGGACACCAAGCTCGCGGTGCTCTACGGGGCGACCTTTCGGCGTGATTTCGTCTTCAAGCTGGTCCTCGTCGTGGTGCCCCTCACGGTCGCCGGATCCGTGCTGTTCGATGGGCTCACGTGACGCTCGACGCCCGAAATCTGCGCATCCTCGTCCTCGTCTGCTGGGCCGGGTTTTTCGCGTGGCTCTGGATCACGGGTGAGACGCTGCGATACCTCGGCCCTCGAACGCAGTGGCTGGTCCCCTTCGGTGCGCTGGCGCTCGGGGTCGCGGCGCTCGCTTACGCGAAATCGACCGCCTCCGCCCGAAGCCGGCCCAGCGCCGGCGAGACCCTCGGATTGGCCGCGCTGCTGGTCCCCATCGTCCTCGGCATGCTCCTGGTGAACACCCAGCTGGGCGCCCTCGCCGCTTCGAAGAAGCTGACCGCCCGCGGCATCGACCCATCGGCGCTGGCGGAGCTGGCCTCGCGCGACGTCACGCAGCTCTCGTTCCTGGAGGTGAACGTCGCGGGGCACAACACCCGGTTCGCCCGCGAGAACGCCATTGTGCCGGGTCGCCGGGCGCAACTCCTGGGATTCGTCCTGCATGCCCCGACGCGCGAGGACGGGACGTTCGAGCTGGCGCGCTTCTACATCACCTGTTGCGTCGCCGACGCCCTCCCTCTGGGCGTCACCGTCGAGCCCGCCGACCCGGATGCCCCCGTCCTGGCGAGCGACGATTGGCTATCGGTCAAGGGAGAGCTCGTCCGAAGCCACGGCGAGCTTCGCCTGAGGGCGGCTCGAATCGAAAGGGTGAAGGCGCCCCCCGACCCCTACCTCGCGTTCGGCTCCTGACGCCTAGAGGCCGGCCGGGTGGGTGACGGCGTACCCACTCGAGGAACGCATCTCCATCGTCCAGCGCGAGCCCGTCCGCGAGCGGGCGCTGGTGTCGAAGCGCATGCCCGCGACGACCATGTAGACGTGACCGGCGTTACCGTAGACGCTGATCCAGGCGCCCCGGCCCCTGTCGCCCCAGCGAGCGAAGGCGCCCGAGACCAGTGGGCTGTCCAGCAGGTCGCCCGCGTGCAGGGCGTAGGAGACCGACCCCGAGCAGTCATAGCCGGTGTCCTTCCAGCTGCCGTGCCCGCCGCCCCACTTGTAAGGCTTCTTCGCGATCTTGTTACCTGCCGCGATCACCGCCTTCACGGCGGCCGGCGCCGTGTCCGGCGGGATCGCGAAGCCGTCGGCGGTGACTTCGCCCTTGGCCCCCGGGACCACCTCGTCGGGCGGCGGAGGCGCCACGTAGGCCGCGCCGCCCGTCCCCGGCTCGCTCACGGCCCGGCGGATGGCTCGCAGCTCGCCGCGGGTCGCGACGCCGTTGACGCGCAGCTCCAGCTCCAGCTCGGTCGCCCTCAGCGCCCGCGCGGTACGCGAGCCGAAGACTCCGTCCCTGCGGACCCTGTGGCCGGCGTCCGTCAGCATGCGCTGGAGCACCCTCACGTCGGGCCCGCGTGTGCCTTGCTTCAGCGTGCGCAAGCCGTAGGCCTTCGCGCCGGCGCTCGCAGGCATCACGGTGCCCACGATGAGGGCAGCCAGAAGGAACATCAGACATGTTCTGACGCGCGTGTCCATGGTGGCAATTCGCCTGCGGGGTTAGCTGACGGGCTCGCGCTTTGCGCTTCACCGCGATCACGCGGCGTTCGCCCCGACCACTTGGGCCATTGGTTCCCCCGCTCCTCCGTCTTGCCCGACGAAGGACTCGGCGGTTATCGAGGCGGCACCATACACATCGACCTCGGACGGTGCTTGCTTACGTCTCGGGCGGCTTCTTGCACGCAGCCCTGGAGCGCCTCAGGGCTCGAAGCGGCCCAGCCGCCTGACCGCGCAATTGCCGTTGCCGTCGCAGGCGGTCGCGGCCACGACATTGATCCGGCCCCCGCGCAGCTCGACCATGCGCCGGATCGGTCGCTTGCGGCGACTCGTGACCACGCTGAAGTTGTGCCCGCCGTTGCGGGAAACGAGCAGGCCGTAGGTCACGCGCGCGGCCAGCTCGCGTCCCTGCTCCGTGCGGTCCTTGGTCCGTGCCATGCGGACGCTGACGAGGTTGCCGAGGCGCCGGGCGTCGGCCCTGGCCTTGGGGGCGGTGACGTCGTACACGCGGGCGAGGTCGGTCGCCGCCTTGCCGTCGACGATCCCGGCGCCCGTGTACTCGTTCCAGCCCTCGCCCCGGGTCTGGCGGGCGGAGCGGATCAGCACCTCGGCCACCTGCTCCGAGGCCAGGCGGGGCTCCACCTGCCACACCAGAGCCGCGATGCCGGAGACGATCGGGGCGGAGAAGCTGGTGCCCTCGCCGTAGGCGAAGCGCAGGCCACCCTGGGCGAAGACCTTGTTGCAGGAATCGGGAGCGTCCCAGTCGGTGTCCAGCGTGGCCGGCAGAGTCGAAAGCACGCCGAAGCGGCAGTCGCCTGTGCTCGCCCCGGGGCCGGACAGGCTCACGTAGCGATTGTGCGTCGAGAACCCGGCGTGCGTTCCGTTTGGGCGGGTGGCGGCCACCGAGAGGCCGATGCCCGGCGCCCCCTTGCGCCCGCCCAGCACAGCCGCCGGGTACTGCACCGGGTTGAACACGCCGGCGTCGTTCTTGCGGTTGCCGAGGTTGCCCGACGCCGCCACCGGAAGCACGTCGTTGTAGAAGGCAGCGGCCAGCGCGCGTTCGACGCTCAGCGGGACGCCGTCTCCGGCCAGGCTCAGGTTGAGCACGTCGGCGCCCCTGCGCACCGCGAAGGCGATCCCACGCAGCAGGTCGCGCTCGGTGAAGCTGCCGTCGCGCGACGCCCGGATGGCCAGCACTTTGGTGTTGCCCGCCACGCCCTTGCCGCCGATCCCGTTGCCGTCGATCGCCGCGATCAGTCCGGTCACGAAGGTGCCGTGCCCGACCACGTCGTTCACTTCCTTGCCGCCGAGATGGGTGTCGTAGACGCGCGCGATCCGCCCCGCGAACTCCGGGTGGGTCCTGTCGAGCCCCGTGTCCATCACCGCGATCGTGCGTTTCGACCCTCCGCCCGCGGCGGCCAGCGCGTCGGCGGCGCGAACGTCGTCGAAGTACCAGGTGTACTTGATGCCGCCGTGATGGGGGTCGGGCACGTCGAAGGGATCGGCGGCGACCGGCAGCTGAGTGTCGCGCTCCACGTAGGCCACACGGGGGTCGTCGCCAAGCGCCCGGGCGAGCGCGGTGCCCGACGGGACGGTCGCGGCCAGCACGCCGATGGGCTCGAAGGCCTCGGGCGCGGCGCCGAGGCGGCGCAGCGTGCGGGCGACACCGCGAAGCTGACCGTGGGAGCGGACACCGACGAGCACGCGCTGCGGCCCGGAGCTGGCGGCTATGCGCGGCACCACGCGGCTCGAGGCTGTGCTTGCCACCTCGCCACCGGTCGTCGGCACCGTTTGCGGCAGCGGGAGCCGCACGACCGTCCCGGAGCCCGCGGCGGGGGCTTCGACCCGCGCGGCCTCACGCAAAGCCTGGCGCTCGAGCAGGCCCTGCGAGGCCTGCGCGGGCGCAGCGAATAGCGGCGCCCCACAGAGCAGGGTCGCGAACACGGCTTTCCGCATTCGACCTATCGTAGAGGGGCGGCTTGACTACCCTGCGCCGCTGAATGTTGCCGGAGATCTCGATCGGGCCGCTGGACCTCAAGACCTTCGGCATCTGCTTCGCCCTAGCCTTCGTGGCCTCCGGCGCGATCTTCGGCCGGCGCTTGCGCGAGCTCGGCAAGCCGCCCGACTGGACCTACGAGGCCGTCTTCGCGGCCCTGATCGGTGGCTTGATCGGGTCGCGCGTGGACTACTTGATCCAGAACTGGGACGACGTGTCGGGTGACGTTCTCGGGAGCATCTTCTCGGGCTCCGGCCTGGTGTTCTTCGGCGGGCTCCTGGGTGGGGCCGTGGGGGTGGTCCTGTGGGCCTGGTGGCGAGGGTGGCTCGGCTGGACGCTGCTGGATACCGCCGCGCCGTCGATTGCCATCGGCTATGCGGTGGGCCGGATCGGCTGCCAGGTCTCGGGCGACGGCGACTACGGGGTGGAGTCGGACCTGCCGTGGGCGATGGCCTACCCCGAAGGAACGGTGCCGACCGAGGAGACCGTCCATCCCACGCCGGTCTACGAGACGCTCGTCATGGGTCTGGCCACGCTCGTCCTCTGGCACCTGCGCGACCGCTTCGCGCGCGGGGTGCTGTTCGGGCTCTATCTGGTCATCGTCGGCGTCGAGCGCTTCCTCGTCGAGTTGATCCGCCGCAACGACTCGGTGGTGGCGGGCCTCACGCTCGCTCAGCTGTACAGCCTGGCGCTGCTGGCGCTCGGGAGCGCGATCATGCTCGCTCGCCGGGGCGCCGCGCGACCGGCCACCGCGTAGCGCCGAGCGCCGCCGCCGCGCAGAGCACCAGCGCGACGGTACCCCCCGCCGCGCCACCGGCCACCGCGGAGAGCTGGATGCCGGCAAGCCCGCAGAGTGCCGCGACCGCCGCCCCGGAGAGCATCGCCGCCGCGGGAGTGCGGACGTGGCGTCGTACGGCGACCGGCGGGGCGACCAGCACGGCGAGCACGAGCAGGGCGCCGAGTCCCTGCACCGCCACGGCCACGGCGGTCGCAAGCAGGACGAGCAGCGCAAGTCGCACCAGGGTCGGGCGCAACCCGAGAGCGGCGGCCCCGGCGGCGTCGAACGAGGTCGCGCTGAGGGGGCGGTGCAGAGCAGCCAGCGCGGCGCCGCCGGCGCTCAGCAGCAGGGCCCCGGCCACGAGGTCGCCGTCGCTCACGCCGAGCGGATCGCCGAACAGAAGCTCCTCCAGGCGCTGCGGCGCGTCGGGCGCGAGCGCCAGCAGCGCCCCGGCGCCCACCAGCCCGGTCACGACGACCGCCGTGCCGGCGTCGGCGTCCAGGCGAGCGTCGCGGGCGGCCAGGGCGATGAGCGCCGCGGCCACCAGCGCGCCGCCGGCCGCGCCGAGCAGCAGAGGCGCCCCGGCGAGGGCGCCCAGCACGAGCCCGGGCAGCAACCCGTGGGACAGTGACTCGGCTCCGTAGGTCAGTCGCTCGCTGACGACCCAGAAGCCGACGGCCCCGCAGAAGCCACCGACCAGAGCCAGCTCGAGCATCGCCCGCAGCTCGATCCCGCTCATCGGTGATCCGCGTCGTGGTCGTGGTCGTGGTGCTGGATCGTGATCGCGCTCGCGGGGCCGGCGCTGTCCAGCACGATCAACTCACGCCCGTAGGTCGCCTCCAGCGTCACGCGGTCGAGCGCCTCGGCGGGAGGGCCGAACGCGACCTGTTGCCCGTTGAGGCAGAGCACGAGATCGAAGCCGCGCGCGCTCTCGACGTCATGGCTCGACACGAGCAGGCTCTTGCCCTCCGCGCGCAGCTCGCCGAAGACGGCGTCGAGGAGCCGAGCGCTGGCCGGATCCACGCCGGACAGCGGCTCGTCGAGCAGCAGCACGCGGGCATCCTGCACGAGCGCTCGGGCCAGCAGCGCACGCTGACGCTGCCCGCCGGACAGCTCACCGAAGGGGACCGCGGCCTCGGCTCTGAGCCCCACGCGGTCGAGTGCGCGGGCCGCGGCCTCGCGCTGGAAGCGCCGCGGCGGCAGCCACCAGCGCCCTTGGGCGAGCGAGCCCATCAGCGCCACATCGAGTGCGCTCACCGGGAAGTCCAGCCGCGTGCGCTCGGTTTGCGCCACGTAGGCCGGGCGGCCGTCGACCCGCACGTTCCCGCTCAGAGGCTCGAGCTCACCCGTCAGGGCGCGGAAGAGCGTGGTCTTGCCACCCCCGTTGGGACCCAGCACGCAGACGGTGCGCCCGGGAGCGACCGTGAACGAGATTCCGCTCACGACCGGACGGCCTCCGTAGCCGGCGGCGAGGGCATCGGCTCGCACCGCCGGCTCGGTCATGCGGTCCCTCCGAGGGCCGGCCGCAGGCGCCTGACGCCCCGCCGGGATCCGAGCGCCAGGACCGCGCAGCCGAGCGCGCCGATCACCGCGACCGGCGGCCCGGGCGCCACGTCGAGCCAGTACGCCGCGTAAAGGCCGGCCAGCCCCTGTCCGAGCGCAAGCCCCACCGAGGTGGCCAGCAGCGTCGGGATCGTCCTGGTGACGAGCCGCGCCGCCGCGCCGGGCAGGACGAAGACGGCCGCCACGAGAAGGGCGCCTACAGCGGGAATGGCGGCGGCGGCGGCCACCGCCACGAGCGCCAGCAGCAGAAGATCGGCCCGGCCGGAGGGCAGGCCAAGGGTGGCGGAGCCTTCGGGGTCGAAGGCCACGGCCGCCCACGTCCGGCCCAAGGCAAGCGAGCCGGCCGCGGCCAGGACGACGGTGACGGCGGCGAGCAGGAGATCGATTGGGCTGAGCCCCAGGAGGGTGCCGAACAGCAGCCGGTCGACCGCGGCACTCGATTCGAAGACGTCGCCGGCCAAGATGATCCCCGTGGCCAGCGCGGCCACCAGCACCAGCGCGACGGCCTCGCCCGGCTCGCGGCCCGCGCGGCCCGTTCGCTCCACGGCGCCCGCGTAGCCGAGAGCCACAACAAGGCCGGCGAGCGCGGGGCTCACCCCCGACGCGTCGGCGGCCACGAGTCCCGGAAAGGTCGCCGATCCGGCCGCGTGGGTGAAGAATGCGAGCCGGCGCAGGACGATCCACGCGCTCAGCAGCCCGCCGGCCGCACCGAGCAGGAGCACCTCGGCCAGGGCTTCGCGCAGGAACGGCAGCGAGACCAGGTCGACGGGGGAGGGCACGGCCGAAGATTAAACGAGAATGATTCTCAAAACTCCGCCCCGCCGCCTTCGCCCGCAGGCTCCCCGCGCTGCCCTAGGTCCCGGCACTGGTGGCCGCGAGGATCCAGCGCCGCGAGAGGGCCTGCAGCTCCATGTCGTGCTGCAGGGAGCGGTGGTGGCCGCCGGGCAGCAAGAGCAGGCGCTTCGGCTCGTGCGCCGCCGCGTGGAGCTCCTCGCTGACCGTCCACGGGATCTGCTCGTCGCCCCGCGCGTGCAGGAGCAGCAGGGCCGTCCGCGGGCCGAGCCGGCTGACGGCGTCGTAGAGATCGAGCGACTCGAGCCACCGCTCGGTTCCCGGGACGTCGCAGCGGAAGCGCAGCGGTTCGCCGGAGCGCAGCATCTGCCGCAACGAGCTCTCGGGCGCGGGACAGATCGCCACCACCGAGTCCAGGGAGGGGTCGGCGGCCGCGGCGTGGATGGCCTGAAAGCCGCCCATGCTGGACCCGCGCAGCGCGACGCTGTGCACGTGACGGCGCAGAAGGCCGACCATCGCGTGCACGTCGTCTATGGCGGTCGGCCCGAACGCTCCGGAGGAGCGGCCGTGCCCGCGGGCGTCGAAGGCCAGCGCGGCGATCCCGTCGGCGCGGCACCCGCGCGCGAAGTCGAAATGCGACTCCTTCGCCGAGCCGGCTCCGTGCAGGATCACGACACCGCATTCGGGTTCGCTGTCGGGTAAGAAGAGGGCGTAGGCGAGGCCTTCGTGCTCGCCCAGCTCAGGTGCCTCGGGCTCGCTCGGAGTGCTCAGGGCAGCGGCTGCCAGTCGGCAAACAGCTCCGGGCGGCGGTTGTCGGTGACCCTGAACAGGTCGCTCCCGTCGACCGCCATCGTGTAGAGCTCGAAGCCGCGCCCGAGCCGCTCCTTCGACACGTTCCTGTTGTCGCGATCGCCGGTGAAGGCGATCCGTGTGCCGTCGGGCGAGTAGGCGGGGTTGGTCTCGTAGAACTTAGTCTTGGTCAGCCGGCGCTTGCCGGACCCGTCCGCGTTCATGACCGCGATGTCGGACTGCCGGACGTCGAAACGCTTGGTCACCTCAAACGCGATTCTCGTCCCGTCGGGGGACCAGTTCGGATTGAGCTCGTCGCGCCCGCGCCGGGGTGTCAGCCGGCGCAGGTTGCCACCGTCGGCGGCGTCGATCAGAGCGATGCCGGAATCAATGGAGCGGGCCGTATCCCCGCCCTTGAAAAGCCCGACTGCGATGGTGGCGCCGTCCGGTGACCACTCTGGATCGACGTCGGAGTACGGTCCTTTGTGCCGGGTGAGCTGCTTGCCCGACCCGTCGGCGTTCATGACCCAGAGCCGGAGATGGTCGCCCGCCCCCTTGAGGGTCGAGACACGATCCTGGTCCCGTCGGGCGACCAGGAGGGGGCGACGGTGAACGTGCGGTGGCGAGTGAGCCGCCTGAACCCACTGCCGTCGGCATTTACCGAGCAGATCTCGAACAGGCCCTGCTTCGGGTTCCTGGCACAGGCGAAGGCGATCTTGGTGCCGTCGGGCGACCAGCTCGAATCGCCCTCCACGCCCTCACGGTCGGTGAGTCTCGTCAAGGCGGAGCCGTCGGGCTCCACCGAGAACAGATTCGCCCCGTCCCTCGTCGGCCGCTCGAAGACAAGCTTGCCGTTGTTCCGGCGGCTAGGGCGGCCAGGGGCACATACCACCGCATGACCGGTCGATCCTCCACAACCGTCCACCTCGTGTCAAGCGAGTCCCGGGCCGGGTCTCCTTCATAATCGCCGCCGCATGGCCGCGGTCGCCGTCTCGCATGTATATCCCCTGGGTTCGCGCCTCAACGAGCGCGGCCGTCTCGAGGTGGGCGGCTGCGACGTCGTCGAGCTCGCGCACGAGTTCGGGACGCCGGCCTACGTCTACGCCGAGGACGACACCCGGGCCCGGGCGCGCGCGTACACCGAGGCGTTCCGGGCGCGGACCGCGCGATTCGAGATCATCTATGCGAGTAAGGCCTTTCCCTGTACGGCGGTCTATCGGCTGCTGGCCGAGGAGGGCCTGTCGGTGGACGTGGCGAGCGGCGGCGAGTTGCACCTCGCCCTGGCGGGCGGCTTCGAGCCGGCGCGCATATACCTGCACGGCAACAACAAGACCCCGGCCGATCTCGACTACGCGCTCCGAGCGGGGGTCGGCACGATCGTGGTCGACTCGTTCGACGAGATCGAGCGCCTGCGCGGGAGCGGATCCACCGTGCTGGTGCGGGTGACCCCCGGGATCCTGCCCGCCACCCATTCCTACATCCAGACCGGCCAGGAGGACTCCAAGTTCGGCTTCGGGCTCGACGACGTGCCCCGCGCAGTGGAGGCGTGCGCGGAGGCCGGGCTCGAGCTGCGCGGCCTGCACGCGCACATCGGCTCACAGGTCTTCGACCTGGAGGCCTTCGAGCGGCTCGCCGAAGTCCTGGGCGCGATCGGGGAGTGGCCGCTGCTCAACCTCGGCGGTGGGCTGGGCATCGCCTACACGGACGACGACGAGCCCCCCTCCATCGAGGAGTACGCCGACGCGCTGCTCCGCCATGTTCCGTCGGGGGTCACCGTCCTGTGCGAGCCCGGCCGCTCCCTGGTCGGCAACGCCGGGGTCACGCTCTACACGGTGGGCACCGTCAAGCGCGTACCGGGCGTCCGCACCTACGTTGCGGTGGACGGGGGCATGGCGGACAACCTGAGACCGATGCTCTACGGAGCGCGTTACGAGGCCGAGATCGCCGATCGCTTCGGGGGAACGGACGCCTGCACGATCGCGGGCATGCACTGCGAGTCGGGCGACATCCTCGTGCGCGACGCCGTGCTCGACGATCCCCGGCCGGACGACGTGCTGGTGATTCCGGCCACGGGGGCCTACGGTCACGCGATGGCCAACAACTACAACGCGCTGCTGCGCCCCCCGGTGATCTTCTGCCGCGACGGCGACGCTCGCGTGGTGGTGCGCCGCGAGACCCTCGACGACCTCACGGCGCGCGATGTCTGAACCGTTTCACGTTGGCCTCTTGGGTCACGGCACCGTCGGCTCGGCGTTCGCCACGCTCCTCGAGGAGCGCGCCGAGGCGGTCGAGGCCGAGACCGGCCAGCGCCCTGAGCTGTCCGGCATTCTCACGCGGAGCCGCGGCGAGTTCGAGGACATACTCGAGCGCAGCGACCTGATCGTCGAGCTGATGGGCGGAATCGAGCCCACGCGCGACTTCGTGCTGCGCGCGCTCGAGTCCGGCCGGCACGTGGTCACGGCCAACAAGCAGCTGCTGTCCCAGCACGGCGAGGAGATCTTCGACGCCGCCCGGCGCGGCGGTGTCCAGCTGCGCTTCGAGGGTGCCGTGGCCGGCGTGGTACCCGCCATTCGCGTGATGGGCGAGTCGCTGGCCGCCGCCCACATCGATCGCGTGCACGGGATCGTCAACGGCACGACCAACTACATCCTCACTCAGATGAGCCTGACCGGGGCGACCTACGAGGAGGCGCTGGCCGAAGCGCAGGAGATGGGCTACGCCGAGGCCGACCCGACCGAGGACGTGACGGGCAAGGACGCGGCCGCCAAGATGACCATCCTGGCGCGGCTGGCCTTCAACGCGGCGGTGCGCCTGGACGAGGTCGGCTACGAGGGCATCGAGCGCATAACGCCGGACGACATCGGCTACGCCAAGGACCTCGGCCTGTCGCTCAAGCTGCTCGGCTCCGCCCAGCGCATCGACGGAGGGGTGGCCGTGCACGTGTACCCCGCGTTCCTCTACGCCGACCATCCGCTGGCCAGCGTGAACGGGGCCTTCAACGCGGTCACCGTCGAGTCGCCGGCGATCACCGAGATCACGTTGAGCGGTCCCGGCGCCGGCGGCGTGCAGACCGCCAGCGCTGTGCTCGGCGACGTGGTCTCGGCCATGATCCCGCCGCCCTCGCTGCCCGCCCCCGCCGTCGAGCAGCCCATCGTGACCGACGTCGAGTTCGCCTTCTACCTGCACCTGGAGGTGGACGACCGTCCGGGCGTGCTCGCCCAGGTCGCCGAGATCCTCGGCATGCAGGGCGTGTCGATCAAGTCGGTCGTGCAGAAGGGCCTGGGGCAGGAGGCTCGGCTCGTGATGGTCATGCACTCCGTGCTCGAATCCAAGTTCCGCGCCGCCGTCGAGCTGATCGCGCGCCTCGACTTCGTCCGCGAGTCCCCGCGCGTGATCCGCGTGATCGAGGAGACGTTTTGAATGCCGAGTCTCTGGCGCTACCGCGACCGGCTGCCGGTCGAGCCGCTGGTGACGATGGGGGAAGGGGACACGCCGCTCGTGCACGCCGCGCATCTCTCCGAGGCTCACCGGCTGCGAGGTGTGGCTCAAGCTGGAGGGCGCCAACCCCACCGGCTCGTTCAAGGACCGCGGCATGACCGTGGCCGTGTCGGCCGCGAAGGCGGAGGGAGCGGAGGCGATTGTCTGCGCCTCCACGGGCAACACGGCGGCGAGCGCAGCGGCCTACGCCGCGCGCGGCGGCCTGCGCGGCGCCGTCATCGTGCCCGAGGGCAGGATCGCGACCGGCAAGCTCGCCCAGGCCCTGATGCACGGAGCGCGGGTGATCGCGCTGCGCGGGAACTTCGACCAGGCCCTCGCGCTGGTGCGCGAGCTCACCCGGCGCCATCCGATCGCGCTCGTCAACTCGGTCAACGACTTCCGCGTGGAGGGGCAGAAGACGGGCGCCTTCGAGGTGTGCGACGAGCTCGGTCAGGCGCCCGACGTGCTCTGCATCCCGGTCGGCAACGCCGGCAACGTGACCTCGTGGTGGAAGGGCTTTCAGGAGTACGAGTCGGCGCCGCGGATGCACGGCTACCAGGCCGAGGGAGCGGCGCCGCTGGTGCACGGGGCGCCGGTGGAGAACCCCGAGACGCTCGCCTCGGCGATCCGAATCGGCAACCCCGCTCGCTGGGAGGACGCGATGAGCGCGTTCACATCGTCTCGCGGCGAGGTGCGAGCCGTGTCCGACGCCGAGATACTCGAGGCCTACGCGCTGCTCGGTGCGCGCGAGGGCGTGTTCTGCGAGCCGGCCTCGGCGGCCGCGGTGGCGGGCCTGATCAAGTACGGCGCGGAGGGACAGGTGGTCTGCGTGCTCACCGGGCACGGGCTGAAGGATCCGCAGACGGCCATGAGCCGTGCCGCCCCGGTGGTTCCCTGCGAGCCGGACATCGACAGCGTCGAGCGGGCGGTGCTGGGCTGAACCGGCGGCGACTCGTCCGCGTGCCGGCATCCACGGCCAACCTCGGACCGGGCTACGACGTGCTGGCCGCGGCGCTGGCCATCGAGCTCGAGCTCGAGGTGGAGGAGACAGGCGAGTTCTCGGTCGAGTGCAACGTGCCCGGCGTGCCCCGCGACCGCAGCAACCTGTGCGTGCGGGCCTTCGAGCGCCTGCACCCGGCCGACGGCCTGAGCTTTCGGATCAGCTCGGCGATTCCCTCGGCCGCCGGGCTGGGCTCGAGCGCGGCGGCGATCGTCGCGGGCCTGTGCGCGGCGGACCATCTCTTCGAGCTCGACGCCCCGTTGTTCGAGCACGCCGCCGAGGTCGAGGGTCATCCCGACAACGTGGCCGCGGCGCTCTTCGGCGGTTTCGTGATCTGCACGGGGTCGGGGGAGATCCCGGCGCGCTTCGACCCGCCCGCCGGGCTGGAGGGTGTGCTGGCGATCCCGGGCGGTGAGGTGCCCACGGCCGAGGCGCGGTCGGCAATGCCGGCGGAGGTGCCGCTCCTGGATGCCGTGCACAACGTGGGCCGCGCCTCGCTGCTCGTGCTCGGACTGGCGTCGGACGACCTCTCGCTGATCGGGCGCGGCCTGCACGATCGCCTCCACCAGCCGCGGCGGCGCTCGCTCTACCCTCACTCCATGGACCTGGTCGAGCGCGCCGAGCAGCTCGGGGCGGTGGGAGCGACGATCTCCGGCGCGGGCCCGACGGTGCTGTTCTGGTGCCACTGGGAGCAGACCGGCGCGGTGGTCGAGCGGCTCGCTACCGAAGCCGATGGCTTCGACGTCCGGCGCGTGACCTTCTCGCCCGGCGGGGCCGACGTGCGCGAGCTGTGATGGAACAGGTGCGCGCCGCCGGCGGGGTCGTGGCCCGGAACGGGCTCGTGGCCCTGGTTCACCGGCCCCGCTACGACGACTGGACGCTGCCGAAGGGCAAGCTCGACTCCGGCGAGAGCTTCGAGGAGGCGGCTCTGCGCGAGATCAACGAGGAGACCGGCCTGCGCACTCGGCTCGTCCGCGAGCTGCCGGCCGTGCACTACGAGGTGCGCGGGCGCCCGAAGGTGGTGCGCTACTGGCTGATGGAAGTGGAGTCGGACCCAGGCTTCGTGGCCAACGACGAGGTGGACGAGCTGCGCTGGGTCGAGCCCGGGGAGGCGAGCGCCCTTCTCACCTACGACCGCGACCGCGACGTGCTGATGGCGGCCGGCCTCTGATCGACCCAGGGGCGCGCGGCCTCCAGCTGTGCGGCGAGCGAGAGCAGCTGCCCCTCGCCCGCGGGCCTTCCGACCAGCTGCACGCCGAGGGGAAGGCCGTCGTCGCCACCGAATAGCGGGAGTGAGATCGCCGGCTGGCCGGTGATGTTGAAGATGGCGGTGTAGGGCGTGAACTCCCCCGAGCGCCGGAAGTCCTCCCAAGGCTCGGCCGAGCAGGCGTCGATCTCCCCGATGCGCACCGGTCGCTGCGCGAGCGAGGGGACCAACACGGCGTCGTAGAGCCCCCAGAGCGACACGGTCCTACGCGTGAACGTCGCCAGCCGTGAGCGGGCGAGCAGGTAGTCCACGGGGTCACGCTCGCGTATGCCGTTCCAGAAGGTCCAGGACAGCGGCTCGACCAGCTCCTCGGTCGGCTCACGCTCGCTGACCACGCTCCCGAAATGGATGCCGGTGGCGATCGGAGCGCCGAACACCAGCGTGAACGTGCGCAGCACGTTCCGCTCTTTCCACGGTGCCTCGATCTCCTCGACCTCGTGGCCGAGCTCGGCGAGCAGGTCGGCGGCGTCGCGGACACCCCGCTCGCAGACCGGATCGAGCTCGCCGGGAATCGCGGCGTCGACCGTGACCCCGACGCGCAGGCGCCCGGGCTCGCGCGCGGCGGCGGCGGCGAAGGGCTCGTCGGGCGGAGGGGCCCACGTGAGGTCTCCAGCCTCGTAACCGGCGAGCACATCCAGTAGCTCCGCGGTCTCGGCGACGGTGCGGGTGAGCACACCGTCGGTCACGAGGAGGTCATCGCCACCCTCGGGCCCGCGCGAGATGCGCCCTCGGCTCGGCTTGAGCCCGACGAGCCCGCAGCAGGCGGCCGGAATGCGAATAGAACCGCCGCCGTCGCTGCCATGGGCCACCGGAACGAGTCCGGAGGCCACCGCGGCGGCAGAGCCGCCGGAGGAGCCGCCCGGCGTCCGTTCGGTGTCCCACGGATTGCGGACGGGGCCGAAGCGGCGCGGCTCGGAGACCGGCAGGATCCCGAACTCGGGCATGTTGGTCTTGCCCACGATCACGAAGCCGGCGTCCCGCAGGCGCCGGACGGCGAACGAGTCGTGGGTGGGCCTGTAGTCGCCGAAGAGCTCCGATCCCATCGTGAGCGGCATGTCCGCAACGGCCGCGCTGTCCTTGATCGCGATGGGAACGCCGGCGAAGGGCCTGGGATCGTCCGGCCCGACGGCGCCGGCCGCGGCGAGGGCGCCATCCGGGTCGAGGTGCATGAAGGCGTTGAGGGTGGGCTGCAGCGCCTCGATGCGCCGCAGGGAGGCCTCGGTGAGCTCGCGGGCGCTGATCTCGCCCGCGCGGATCCTCTGCGCCAGCACGCCCGCGGGCTCGGTGAGCAGCTCTTCCACGGAGGCGAGCCTATTGGTCCCTGGGGGCGAACTTCGATGGGTTGGTCGCTTTAGGGGTTGAGGTGAACCCAAAAGGCGACCAACCCAGTGCTGATCGGTGTTTGGCGGCCGTCGCCGGGCGGCAGTTCGGCGTCGTCACCCGATCGCAGCTGCTCGCTGCGGGCATCGGCGCCACCGGAATCAAGGAGCGCGTGGGCTCCGATCGCCTTCTCCGTCTCCATCGCGGCGTCTATGCCGTCGGTCATCGTGAGCTCAAGCGTGAGGGGCATTGGCTGGCGGCCGTCCTTGCGTGCGGCCCGGGCGCCGCGCTCTCCCACGCCGACGCCGCGGCGCTCTGGAATATCCGTCAGAGCGCATCCGCGGCCGTTCACGTCACGGTCCCCAGCCGGGCCGGACGCCTGCATCGCACGGGCGTCAGAGTTCATCGCTCCGGCCGCCTGGGCGCCGGCCAGGTCACGGCGCAACACGGAATCCCGGTTACGACCCTGGCCCGAACGCTGCTGGACCTCGCCGACGTGCTGACCCGGCAGGCGCTGAAGCGAGCCATCGACGAAGCGGAGTACCAGCGGCTCCTCGACATGACCGCCCTTACAGCTGTAGTTGAGGACAACCCGGGCCGGCGCGGCGCCAGGCTACTCAGGGCCGCCCAGAGCCCCCCGCAGATGACGAAGAGCGACCTGGAACAGCGCTTCCTCGCCATCGTCGAGCGCCACGGCCTCCCGCGGCCCAAGGTCAACACTCGGATCGAGGGCTACGAGGTCGACTTCGCCTGGCCGGACGCGAAGCTCATCGTCGAGACCGACGGTTTCGCCGCGCACGGCACACGCAGGGCCTTCGAGAGCGACCGCCTGCGCGACCGGCGTCTCGGCCGGGTCGGCTTCCACACCATGCGGCTGACGCCGCGGGCGCTGGCCTATCCCGCCGAGATCGCCGCCGACGTCGAGGCCTTGCTCAGTCGCTCGCGCGTCTCGTCGAAGCCGCCGAGCCGGGCGAGCACCTCGTCGGCCAGCGCCACGTAGTCCGAGCCGAGGTCGGGGGCGTAGTCGAGGATCGAGACTCCGCGCTCGGCTGACTCGGCGTAGCGGACGCTGCGCCGGATCACCGTTGCCAAGACCCTGTCGCCGAAGCGATCCTGCAGCGACCGCAGCGCCTCGCGCGAGTGCACCAGGCGCATGTCGGCCTTGTTGAGCATGACCCCGAGCCAGTCGAGCTCGGGATGGAGGGATTCCTTGGCCAGCTCGACCACCTCCAGAGCCTGCTCGACACCCTGGAGGGAGAAGTACTCGGCCTCGCTGGTGATAAGCGCATGGTCGGCGGCCACGAGCGCGTTGACAGTCAGCAGGCCCAGCGAGGGCGGGCAATCCACGAGCACGAGGTCGTAGCGGCGCTTGACATCTCGCAGCGCGCGCCGGAGGGTCAGCTCCCGTCCCATCTTGCCGCTCAGGACGAGCTCGGCCTCGGCCAGTCCGAGGTTGGCCGGCAGCACGTCGTCGTGAACGGCGTCGGCCGCGCGGGCCTGGCCGGCGAGCACTTCGGCCATCGTCGGGGACGCGTCGGCGGGTACGTCGAAGTAGTCGGAGAGGTTGCCCTGCGGATCGAGGTCGACGCACAGGACATCAAGACCGCAGCGGCGGAACGCGTCGGCGAGGGTGCGGACCGTGGTGGTCTTCCCGGTGCCGCCTTTCTGGGAGAGAACGGTGAGCGTCGCGGCCACGGATCCGACCTTACAGACCGCTCTCGCCGAAGCCGCCGAAGCGCCGTACAATTTCCAGTTCAGCTACCCGCGCGCCGCCCAGGCGCGGAACCCGAGGAACCCATCACCACCCCCAGAGACCTCCGGGCCGCGCGCGGCCTCTACGACCCAACCCACGAGCATGACGCGTGCGGCGTCGCCTTCGTGGCGCATCTCGGGGCTCCCGCCTCCCACGAGGTGATCTCGCGTGCGCTGTGGGCGCTCGAGCACCTCGAGCACCGCGGCGCCGAGGGCGCCGACCCCGATACCGGTGACGGGGCGGGCATCCTGCTTCAGCTGCCCGACCGGTTCCTGCGCGAGCGGCTCGACTTCGAGCTTCCACCATCGGGCCGTTACGGCGTGGCGGCCTGCTTTCTGCCCCGCCGCGACGAGAAGGCGCGCGCCGAGGCGATCGCGCTGATCGAGCGCACGGTGCGCGCGGAAGGCCAGCACGTTCTGGGCTGGCGCGACGTGCCCGTCGACGAGCTGCACTGCGGCACGACCGCGAGGGCGTGCGCACCCTATATCCAGCAGCTGTTCGTCTCGGCGAGCGATGATGTCGAAGATCAGGACGCGCTCGAGCGCAAGCTCTACGTGATTCGCCGCTGCGTGGAGAAGGACGACCTCCCGGGCGTGGCCATCGCCAGCTTCTCGAGCCGCACCGTGGTCTACAAGGGGATGCTGACGGCGCCCCAGCTGTCCCAGTACTTCCCCGATCTCAAGGACGAGCGGCTCGCCTCACGGCTGGCGGTCGTGCATTCGCGCTTCTCGACGAACACCTTCCCGAGCTGGGAGCTGGCCCACCCCTACCGCATGCTCGCCCACAACGGCGAGATCAACACGCTGCGGGGCAACCGCAACTGGCACCGCTCGCGCGAGCTGACCATCGCCTCGCCGCTGTTCGGCGAGGACATCGACAAGATCCGCGGGCTGCTCGGCGACGACATCTCCGACTCGGCATCGCTCGACGGGCTCATGGAGCTGCTCGTGCTCGGCGGCCGCTCGCCGGCGCATGCGATGTCGATGCTGATACCCGAGGCCTTCCAGGGCCGGCCCGAGCTCTCCCAGGAGGTCCGCGACTTCTACGCCTATCACTCGTCGCTCGTCGAGCCCTGGGACGGCCCGGCCGCGGTCGCCTTCACCGACGGGAAGGTGGTCGGCGCGACGCTCGACCGCAACGGGCTGCGGCCCGGGCGCTGGGTGGTGACGAGGGACGGCTGGGTGGTGTTGGCCTCGGAGACCGGGGTGCTGGAGGCCGGCGAGGACGAGATCGTGGCGAAGGGCCGGCTGCGGCCGGGCAAGATCTTCCTGGTCGACCTCGAGCGCGACCGGATCGTGCCCGACAGCGAGGTCAAGGCCGAGCTGGCTCGCCGGCGGCCCTACGGCGAGTGGCTGCGCGACCGCGTGGTCCACATCGAGGATCTCCCCGAGAAGAGCCCGCGGGTGCCACGCGTGGAGCCGCTGCGGGCCAAGCAGCTGGCCTTCGGCTGGAGCGAGGAGGACCTCAAGGTGATTCTCGCGCCGATGGCGCACAACGCCGCGGAGCCCACGGGCTCGATGGGCAACGACGTGGCCCTGGCGTCGCTGTCCGATCGCCGGCCGCCGCTGTTCTCGTACTTCAAGCAGCTCTTCGCCCAGGTCACCAACCCGGCCATCGACCCGATCCGCGAGTCGATCGTGATGAGCCTCGAGGCGTGCATCGGCCCCGAGATCAACCTGCTGGGCGAGACGCCCGACCACTGCCACCAGCTCGTGATGGCCCAGCCCATCCTGCGCAACTCGCAGCTCGAGAAGCTGCGTCAGGTCGACCACAACGTCTTCGAGGCGCGCACGATCGACATGACCTGGCCCGCCGAGGAGGGCGAGGAGGGCATGGAGCGGCGGATCGACGCCATGTGCCGCGAGGCGTCGGAGCTGGTGGCCAAGGGGGTCAACATCATCATCCTCTCCGACCGCAACCTGGGCCCCGAGCGTGCGGCGATGCCGTCGCTGCTGGCGGTGGGCGCCGTACACCACCACCTGGTGCGCGCGGCCACACGCCTCCAGATCGGGCTCGTGGTTGAGACCGGCGAGGCGCGCGAGATCCACCACATCGCGACCCTGCTCGGCTCGGGCGCGGCGGCGGTCAACCCCTACGTGATGTTCGAATCGCTCTATGCGCTTCACCGCGGCGGCCGGCTGCCCGAGGGCATGAGCCCGGAGGACGCCGAAGAGCGGGTCATCAAGGCGATCGGCAAGGGGCTGCTGAAGGTTCTCTCCAAGATGGGGATCTCGACGATCCGCTCCTATACCGGGGCGCAGATCTTCGAGGCGGTCGGGATCGAGCGCGAGGTCGTGGATCGCCACTTCACGGGCACCACCTCGCGGGTCGGCGGGATCGGCCTGGCCACGATCGCCCGGGAGGCGCTCGACCGTCACGCCCGAGCCTGGCCCGCCGCGGTGTCTGAGCTGCTTCCCTCCGGCGGCGTCTACGCGTGGCGGCGGCGGGGCGAGTACCACGGCTGGAATCCCGAGACGATCGCGACGCTTCAACAGGCCGTCCGCGGCGAGGACGGCGCCGACGCCTACGAGCGCTTCGCCACCTACGTCAACGACGTGGCCGTGCCCAACACCGCGCTGCGCGGCCTGCTGCGCTTCCGCGACGACGTCGGTGCGCTGCCTCTGGAGGAGGTCGAGCCCGCCAGGGACATCGTGAGGCGCTTCAAGTCGGGAGGCATGTCGCTGGGGGCGCTGTCGCCGGAGGCCCACGAGGTCCTCGCCGCGGGCATGAACCGCCTCGGTGGGCGGTCGAACACCGGTGAGGGAGGCGAGGACCCCGCCCGCTTCGGCGACGAGCGGCGCTCCTCGATCAAGCAGGTGGCCTCGGGTCGTTTCGGCGTGACCGTCAACTATCTGGTGAACGCCGACGAGCTGCAGATCAAGGTGGCCCAGGGCGCCAAGCCCGGCGAGGGCGGACAGCTCCCCGGCCACAAGGTCGACCGCTACATCGCGGGCCTGCGCCACTCGACCCCCGGCGTGGGGCTCATCTCGCCCCCGCCGCACCACGACATCTACTCGATCGAGGACCTCAAGCAGCTGATCTACGACCTGCGCTGCGCCAACCCCCGGGCGCGCGTCTCGGTCAAGCTCGTGAGCGAGATCGGCGTGGGCACCGTGGCCGCGGGCGTGGCCAAGGCCAATGCCGATCACGTGGTGATCGCGGGGCACGACGGCGGAACCGGGGCGTCGCCACAGGCGTCGATCCACCATGCCGGGATCCCATGGGAGATCGGGCTGGCCGAGACCCAGCAGACGCTGCTGCGCAACGACCTGCGCTCGCGCATCCTGGTGGAGGTCGACGGTCAGATGCGCACCGGCCGCGACGTGGTCGTCGGGGCCATTCTCGGGGCCGACGAGTTCGGTTTCTCGACCGCCCCGCTGATCGCGCTCGGCTGCGTGATGATGCGCGTCTGCCATCTCAACACCTGTCCGGTGGGCATCGCCACCCAGGATCCCGAGCTGCGCCGGCGCTTCGCGGGACAGCCCGAGCACGTCGTCCACTACCTGTTCATGGTGGCCGAGGAGGCGCGCCGAATAATGGCCTCGCTGGGCGTGCGCTCGTTCGACGAGTTGATCGGGCGCACCGACCTGCTGACGCCCGACGAGACCGTCGAGCATTGGAAGGCGCGCTGCATCGACCTGCTCCCGCTGCTGCACGTGCCCGAGGAGGCGGCCGGGTCGCCGCGCCACTGCACCCGCCGGCCCGACCCGGTGCTGCACGACTCGATCGACCTGGACATCCTGCAGCGCTCGCGTCCGGCGATCGAGGAGGGCGCGACCGTTCGCCTCGAGCGGCGCATCGAGAACAAGAACCGCGCCGTGGGCGGCCTGCTGTCGGGTGAGATCGCTCGCGCGCACGGCTCCGACGGGCTGCCGCCGGGCGCGATCGAGATCTCCCTGAGGGGCTCGGCGGGCCAGAGCTTCGGAGCCTGGCTGGCTTCGGGCGTGACGCTTCTTCTCCACGGTGACGCCAACGACTACGTCGGCAAGGGGCTGTCGGGCGGCACGCTTGTGGTGCGCCCCTCGAGCGACGCTGCATTCACCGCCGAGGAGAACGTCATCGTCGGCAACACCGTCCTGTACGGGGCCACGGCGGGCAAAGCGTTCTTCCGCGGCCTCGCCGGCGAGCGCTTCGGGGTGCGCAACTCCGGCGTGATCACGGTGGTCGAGGGGGTGGGCGACCACGGCTGTGAGTACATGACGGGCGGGCGGGTGGTGGTGCTCGGCCCCACCGGCCTCAACTTCGCCGCGGGCATGAGCGGCGGGATCGCCTACGTGCTCGACACGGGCGAGGCGTTTCGCGCGCGGTGCAACACCGAGCTGGTGGGCTTCGACGAGATCTCCGCGGACGATGCGGTCGAGCTGCGCGGGTGGATCGCCGAGCACGCCGAGCTGACCGGCTCACCCGTGGCCCAGCGGGTGCTGGGCGATTGGGAGGCCCAGGTCGTCCGCTTCGTGAAGGTCATGCCGCACGACTACAAGCGCGCCCTCACCGAGCTCGCGTCCGAGCCGGCGCGGCCCGAGGTCCCCGCCTGATGGGAGAGCTGGGGGGTTTCCTGCGCGTCCGGCGCGTGGGTTTCGAGAAGCGCGATCCGCACGAGCGGGTGCACGACTACCGCCAGTACTTCGCGCTTCCCGAGGATTCCGTTCTGCGCGATCAGGGCGGGCGCTGCATGGACTGCGGAGTGCCCTTCTGCCAGGAGGGCTGCCCGCTCGGCAACAAGATCCCCGATTGGAACGACCTGGTCTACGGCGACCGCTGGCAGGAGGCGCTGGTCCAGCTGCACGCGACCAACAACTTTCCCGAGTTCACCGGCCTGATCTGCCCGGCGCCCTGCGAGTCGGCCTGCGTGCTCGACATCAACGACGATCCGGTCACGATCGAGCAGATCGAGCTGGCGATCGTCACCCGCGGCTTCGAGGAAGGCTGGATCGTGGCCGACCCGCCCGACCGGCGCACCGGCCGCACGGTCGGGGTGGTCGGTTCGGGCCCGGCCGGCCTGGCGGTGGCGGCCGAGCTCAATCGCCACGGCCACAGCGTGACGGTCTACGAGCGCGACGAGTGTCCGGGCGGGCTGCTGCGCTTCGGCGTGCCCGACGCGAAGCTCGAGAAGTGGATCATCGACCGCCGCGTGAGCCTGCTGGAGGACGAGGGCGTCAGCTTCGAGTGCGGCGTGGACGTGGGTCGCGGCGTGTCCACCCAGGAGGTGCGGGAGCGCCATGACGCGCTGGTGGTGGCCATCGGATCGCGTGTACACCGCGAGCTGAAGGTGCGGGGACGGGAGCTGGCCGGCGTGCACCTCGCGATGGAGTACCTCTACCAGCGCAACCGCTTCGTCGCTTCCGAGGAATCAGGGCGAGCCGTCCCCGAGCCCGCGCCCGAGCGACGGATCACCGCGGCCGGGAAGCGCGTGGTCGTGATCGGGGGCGGCGACACGGGAATGGACTGCATCTCCAACGCGCTGCGCGAGGGAGCTTCAGACGTGCTCCTGCTCGACGTCTATCCCGAGCTGCTCGGCGACGGCCGGCCGGCCAACACGCCGTGGCCGCTCCCGCCGAAGCGGACCCTGACCACCTATGCGCTCGACGAGGGTGGCGACCGGCGCTTCGGCTGCCAGGTCACCGGGGTCCTGGGCGAGGACGGCCACGTGCTAGCGGTCGAGGGGCGGCGAGTGGAGGGCACGTCGTCGCGCGACCTGCGCGCGGTGCCGGGCAGCGAGTTCTCCGAGCCCGCCGACCTCGTGCTCATCGCCATCGGCTTCAGCCATCCCGAGCACGAAGGCCTCGTCGAGCAGCTGGGAGTCGACCTCGACTCCCGCGGCAACGTCAAGGCGGCGGTCTACGAGACGAGCGAGCCCGGCGTATTTGCCTGCGGCGACGCCCGGATGGGCCAGGCGCTCGTGGTCACCGCGATCGCCGAGGGACGCCGCTGCGCGCGCGTGGTCGACCGCTACCTCGGCGGTCCGGGCGAGACCCGGCGCGTGAACGCGGCCGCCCTGTTTGCCTTCGAAGACGGCGATCCGCATTCGCTGCGCCACCAGGCGGAGACCGCCCGCACGGTCACGGTGGGCGACGCCTTCTGGTCGGGCCCGCGCGACGAGCGCTAGCGCGACAGCGCCGGGTTCCGTTCGGCCGCATACCGGGTAGAGCTTCCTGCGAAACCGCGGAGGAGGTCGAGAATGGGTCGGATCCTGGTCGTAGTCGCGCTGATCCTGGCGGTCGTCCCCGCCACCGCGCTTGCGGCCGATCCTCCTGCCGGAGCCGACATCTCCGACAGCCTCGAATACATCGAGCGAGTTCCGCACTCGGGGATGATCGTCGAGGGCAAGCTCGATCGCGTCGCCGGCAAGCATGTCCTCCTGACCACCGGGCGCTACGGCTTTCGCACCTACGACGTCAGCGACCCAGCGCACCCCGTGCGGCTCGACACCTTCCAGCCGGCCAAGGTCAAGGGCGCGAACGGCTACTGGCAGGACGAGGACATGGACATCGACACCCGCCGCAAGCTGATCATCGGGGCGCTCGACCCCCGCCACGACGACGTCGATCAGAAGGCCTGTCCGGGCATCGGCACGCTCTCGGAGAAGAACCGCAACCCCAAGTGCGACAGCGGCTTCTTCGTCATCTCCTACCGCGACCCCGGCGACCTGCGCCAGATCGGCGACTTCGTCGAGCTGCCGAGCGGCCATACCTCGAGCTGCATCCACGGCTGCCGCTTCATCTGGACCGGCGGGCCGGCGCGTCGCAAAGACCTGCCGGCGCTCTTTCCCGGCGTGTGGACCGCATTCACTGACGGCGCGCGCGGTGACGGCCGGCCGATCTGGGTGACCGACCTGCGCAACCCCTACAAGCCGAAGCGTTACCACCAGCCGATCGACCTGTGGCGCAACGACGGTGCCACCGACTACTCGCACGACGTCAACGTCGACGACCACGGCATCGCGTGGACCAGCGGCCGCGGCGGCATCCTCGGATACGCCACCAAGGGCATCTGGCGCGACCCGTACACGGACCGCCGGCGCCGGGCGCGCCCCTGGAACCCCGTGCTCGTCGCGGGCGGCGGCGTGGGCGGAGTCAACCAGCCCCAGACGGACTTCATGCACAACTCCCTGCGGCCCGTCGACGGCTCGACCCGCGCCAAGGGCGTGCAGCGCGGCGGCGTGCTGATCGGCACCGAGGAGGACTTCACGACGCCGTGCGACAAGAGCGGGCGGGTGGTGTTCTCCGACATCACCGACTCGGTGGGCGGCGAGCCGGCCGCGAACTCGACGCCGGAGAACCCGTACCGAATGAAGCCGCTCGACACCTACCACCCTGCCCAAAACGACGACCCGGAGACCTTCGACAAAGATCTCGAGTGCTCGGCGCACTACTTCGAGCTGAGCGGATCGACGCTCGGAGTCGCCTGGTACGGCCAGGGCCTACGGCTGCTCGACGTGTCCGATGCCCGCGACGTGCGCCAGATCGGCTACTACCGCGTGACCGGCAGTGTCACGCAGGAGAGCTCGAGCTCCTGGGACCTGGCGTGGAACGGGCGATACGTGTACCTGTTCGACATGAACCGCGGCATCGAGGTCCTCAAGCTCAAGTCCCCGACCGCGGCGGCCTCGGTGTCCCGCCTGCGGACGGTTCGCGCGCCGGACGCTCGAGCGGATCGCTACGCGCCGGTGGCGGTGAGCAGCCAGACCGGCGGCGCGCTGATCTGTCCGGCCTTCAAGAGCTCCCGGGCCGCGAGGGCGAGCCTGTAGACCGGCTCCCGTGCCAAGCGCGTTCGTAACGGGCGGCTCGGGCTTTATCGGAGGCGCGCTCATCGAGCGGCTGCGCTCCGAGGGCTGGGATGTCCGCGGCCTCGCCCGCTCGGACGCCGCGGCGAGAGACGGTGGAAGCGCGCGGCGCCCGGACCGTGAGCGGCGACCTCGGCGAAACCGGCCCGCTGACCGACGGCGCGAGCGGCTGCGAGATGTGCTTCCACGCGGCGGCCAAGGTCGAGGACTGGGGGGATCCGGCCGAGTTCGAGCGCATGAACGTGCACGGCACGAGGAACGTGATCGTCGCCTGTCGCGAGGCGGGCGTACGGCGGCTCGTGCATGTGGGAACCGAGGCTGCGCTGATGGCCGGTGACCCGCTGGTGAAGGTCGACGAGGACGCGCCGCTGCGACCCGACTCGCCGGCGCTCTACTCCTCTTCTAAGGCCAAGGCCGAACTGCTCGTCAGGGCCGCGAACGACAGCGACCTGGAGACGGTGGTCGTACGGCCGCGCTTCGTGTGGGGCGAGGGGGACACGACCCTGCTACCCGCTCTGGTCGAGCTGGTGCGGGCGGGACGCTTTCGGTGGATCGGGGGCGGGCGCCAGCTGAGCGACACCACGCACATCGACAACACTGTCGAGGGGCCTGTGGCTCGCCGCCACGCGGGCGCCGGCGGGCGGCGTCTACTTCGTCACCGACGGCGAGCCCGCCGTTTTTCGCGATTTCGTCACCGCGATGCTCGCCACCCAGGGCGTCGAGACCCCCGACAAGAGCGTTCCCGCGGGCGTGGCCGCCGCCGGAGCCGCTCTCGCCGAACGCCTGTGGCGCCTACGGGGGAGGTCGGGATCGCCGCCCCTGACCCGCTTCGCCGTCTGGGTGGCCTCCCAGGAATGCACGCTCGACATATCCCGGGCCCGGGCCGAGATGGGCTACGAGCCGCGAACCACCCGCGCTCAAGGCCTGGCCGAGCTTGCCGAGAACCGGTAGGAGTTGCGCGGACGCCGTCCTCTTCTTCTGCTGGTTCTCATCGGTGACCTGACAGCGGTCTTCGTCGCGCTGTCCCTGGGCTGGGAGCCCTGGCTGGTGGCGCTTGTAGCGGTGACCGCGCTGTTTCCGTCGCTGTTCATGCTGGCGCAGGTGACCGCTCGCATTCGCTCGGAGGACAACCCTTCGAGCGAGGCACAGCGCCTCGGGCATCACGAGCTGGTGCCCGACCGCGACACGCGACCGTAAAGGGCTCTCCGGCCCTACCGATTACCGGGGGGATGCGCCTCCGGCACCTCCTCTGCTGCCTGCTGCTGCTCCTCGCGGCTGTGCCCGCGTCCGCGTCCGCGACCGCTTGGACGGGCCTGGGGGGCGGTCCGGGCCGCTCCGGGCACGACGCATTCGACCACGGCGCCACCACGAACGTGGTCGACGCCTGGAGCCAGACGGCCACCGCCGAGCAGGACGTGGTCACCGGCCCGGTGATCAGCGACGGCGTCTTCAGCGCCCAGCGGGTGGTCTACGGCACGGCCCTCGACGCCCTTCACGTGCAGATGCTGTCGACCGGGATGGAGGTCGGCCCCCAGGCGGGCACCGGCATCGACACCGGAGGCCTCGACACCGACACCTTCGGCCTCGACGACGCGGTCATCTCCCCCGTGGTCGCCTCGTCGCCCTCGGCGCCCGGGCAGGTCTACGCGCTCCACAACGATGACGACCAGGGGGGAGCCAACGACATCGCGCTCGCGCAGATCGACCTCGCCACCGGCGCCCTCGAAGAGGATCGTCCGGTGCCGAACACCGACGGCTACGAGGTGCAGAGCTCCCCGGTCCTGACCGAGCCCGACGCCGGCGGCGACGCCTCGCTCTTCTTCGTTGCCTCGGATGCCGTACCACCGAACGACGGGCCTCGGCTCTTCAGGCTCGGCATCAGCGACGTGCGCACGAGCGGCGCGACCTTCGCGCTCACCGCGCCGTCGACGCCGGTGCCGGCCAACCCCCAGGCCAGCCCGGCGCTCGTCTACCTTCGCGACTCCGCCGGGATCCCCACGCTGTACGTGGCGGTCGGTACCGACGGCACCCATTTCCTCGAGACCTACGCGGTCTCCGACTTCACCCCCGGTCCGCACGCGACGGCGGTCGGCACCACCGGACAGACACCATCGGTGCCGCTCACCTCGGATGGCGTGCTCCCGGGCGCCGTGGGCAGCGGGATGGACACGTCGCAGTGGATCTACATCGCCACGGAGGAGAGCGTGATCAATCGCGTTCACCGCCTGGAGCAGTTCGGCAGCTCCGACACGCTCGACGTCGTCTCCAGCGGATTGCTCGACGGTGTGCCGGCGCCCGCGCTCGCGGTCAGCAAGCGGGTGGGCAGCGACCCGGCGGAGGGAGTGGTGGCCTACACCACCGACGAGGACCTCTACGTGCTCGACCCCGGCGACCTGAGCGTGAGAGGGGAGTACAACCCCACCGGGACCGCGGACTTCGGCAGCACCACGGCCGCGCTGTCGGACGAGCTCGTCTTCGCCATGCTCGACGACGGAGAGCAGACGGTGCTGCGAACGACCAACGCCGGCGTGGTCGGCTCCACCGAGTTCACCGAGAACTCGTCGAACACGCTCGTCGACGCTTCGCCAAGGGCCAGCCCGCCCTGGCCGGCGGACGGGTGATCTTCGCCAGCGACCTGGGCGCGTTCGCCTACAGCACCCGCGACGGCCTGCCGCCCCGGGTGGGGAACCTCAGACCGGCAAGCGTCCTCGGCGGCGCCGTTCTCGAGGCCGATGCCGTCGACGCACGCGGGATCCGCGAGGTTCAGTTCCGCATCGACGGGGTCCCCGTCGTGACCGCGGTCAATCCCGTCTCGGGCCTCTCGCACACGCCCGGCGGCGGGCACTTCATCCACGGTTGGGACGCCGGCGGCACGGCGCCCGGGCCCCACATCCTGGAGGCGAGAGCCGTCGACAACGGTGGCCAGAGCAGTGTCGCCAGGTCCACCATCTTCGTGCAGCCGCACACCTTCGCCGACACCGATCCCCCCGAAACCAAGATCGTCGCCGGCCCGCGGGGGCGCACCTCGGACACGACGCCGCGCTTTCGGTTCCACTCCAGCGAGAGCCCCGCGATGTTCGAGTGCGCGCTCGACGGACCGCGTTTTCGCCCCTGTGCCTCCCGGTACGAGCTGGCCCTGGTCGCCGGGCGCCACGGGCTGCGGGTGAGAGCCCTGGACGCGGCGGGCAACGTGGACCAGAGCCCGTCGCTCAGGTTCTTCACCATCCGGGCGCCGGGAGCGATCGAGGTGGTGTCGCTGGATCCGATCGAGCTGACCCGTCGCGGGCGTTTGCCGGTCCCGGTGACCTGCCACTCGCGCGGGCGCTGCCGCGGTGTGCTCAGGGTGGACTTAATCGTGCCGCGCGCCAAGAAGGGCTCGCGGCAGGCTGTGGCTTCCCGCAAGGGGCGCAAGCTGCGCGTGGGTAGGCGTCGCTTTGCGGTCTCAGCGCGTACGCGCCGCAAGGTGCTTGTCCGAACTTCGACGGTGGGCCGCCGGCTGCTTCGCCGCCACGACAAGCTGAAGGCGCTGGCGTCGGTCAAGCTCGACACGCCGACAGGGGTGCAGCGCACGAGCTGGCCGCTGACGCTGACCGCGGAGGACGACTAGTGCGCCGGATCGCTCCGGAGAGCAAGCTCCTGCGTGCCTGTGGGCTCGCCCCCCTGGCATTCCTGTTCGCCTACGCCTGCGTCCTCGCCTTCGATCTGGGCGGCCCTGCGCTCGAGGACTTCTTCTCCACCTGGGTCTACAACTTCCTGATCGCTGCTTCGGCCGTGCTCTGCTTGGTGCGAGCCGTAGCCGTGCCCGCCGAGCGGATCGTCTGGGTCTTGGTCGGCCTTGCGCTCGCCTGCTGGACGGCATCCGAGCTGCACTTCGAGCTGTTTCTCGCGCACGTGGAGGACACCCCCTTTCCCTCGGTCGGAGACTGGCTGTTTCTCGCCTTCTACCCGCTCGTCTACGCGGCGTTTGTGCTGCTGGCTCGGCTTCGCATCCGCGAGTTTCAGAGCTCGCTGTGGCTCGACGGGCTGATCGCCGCTCTCGGGGTCGCCGCGGTGACCGGGGCGCTCATGATGGGCTTCATCACCCTCGACGGGTCCGACACACTGGGCGCGGCCGTCAACCTTGCTTATGCGCTGGGCGACATGGTGCTCCTGAGCCTCGTGGTGGGCGTGTTCTCGCTGACGGCGTGGCGGCCCGGACGCCCGTGGGCCCTGCTTGGCCTCGGGCTCTCCTTGGTGGCGGTGGCCGACATCGCGTTCTTCGTCCTGAGCGCGACGGATGTCTACTTCGAAGGGTCGCTGCTCGATCTGCTCTGGCCCGCCGCCATGCTCACGATCGGGTATGCCGCCTGGCAGGCCATTCCGCCCCGGCGGGACATCCGCCTCGACGGCGCACGGCTGTTCGTCGTGCCCTGCCTGGTCGCGCTGCTGGCGCTCGCGGTTCTGACCGTGAGCTCCTTCAGCGACCTTTCCCCCGTCGCCCCGGTGCTGGCCACCGCGACTCTCGCCGTGGTGATCGTGAGGCTCGCGATCACGCTCGCGGAGAACCAGCGCCGCCTGGCCACGAGCCGTCGTGAGGCGCACACCGACGCGCTGACCCGTCTGGGGAACCGCCGACGGCTGGCGCACGATCTCGCGGAGGAGCTCGAGCACGCGCTGCGCGACAGCCAGGGGGCGCTGCTGCTGTTCGACCTGGACGGCTTCAAGGGATTCAACGACCGCTTCGGGCATCCGGCGGGCGACGCGTTGCTGGCGCGCCTGGGCCACGCGCTGCGTCATGCGATCGGTGACGGCGCGCGGGCCTACCGGCTCGGCGGAGACGAGTTCTGCGTGCTCGTGCCGGCCGGATCGCCGGACCTCGCCCAGATCGAGGTCGCGGCCGCGGGCGCCCTACGGGAGCGGGGCGCCGACTACTCGGTGTCAGCCTCGAGCGGCCGAGTGATCTTCCCCGCCGAGGGCGCCACGTTCGCGCAGGTCATGAGCGTGGCCGATGCCCGCCTGTACGTCGACAAGGCGGAGCGGCGCTCGCTGCCGGACAGAGCCGCCTAGTCGGTCGTCGCTAGCGCGCGAACGCCGCGCGCTCGGCCACCAGGTTCACGAAGAACAGCCGAAAGCGCCCGACGTCGACCTCGTCGCCGTCCTCGAGCTCGGCGAGCTCGACACGCTCCCCGTTGCGAAACACGCCGTTGAGGCTGCGGTCGTCAAGGATCCGCGCGCCGTCGTCGTCGCGGTACACGAGGGCGTGCCGGCGCGAGACCGTCGGATCGTCGAACCGGAGGTGCGCTGACAGGCTGCGCCCGATCCGGGTCCACCCCTCCTGGAGCGGGACGACGCGGACCCGATCCTCGTCCTCGAAGGCCAGGTAGGCGCCGGGACGTACGAGCGCCTCGCGGGCCTCGCCGAGCCAGTCCGGCGGGTCGCCGACCTCGAGGCGGTCGGGACGCTCGACCGGATCGCTGAACAACGAGGCCCTTCTGAACCGGCTTCCTCCGCACTCCGGACACGCTGGTACGGAGTCACGCTCGTGAAGCGCCACGGCAAAGCCACACGAATCGCAATGGAAGGAGCCGGCGCCTGCCAGAGTCCCGGCGCTGAAGGCTTCCATGGTCTTGTCGTCTCTCCTCCGGGGGTGGGGGATGGTGCGTACTGTAACCAGGCTGCAGGGGAGTCGCCGACGCTTTCCCGCTAATTGCAGGAATTGCACCGATCCCGTGCATTACCTTCCCGAGCCGGCAAAACATACCCAATTTGGGCGACAGCCGCTCCTTGTGGGGGAAGGTTTTCCGGGGCCCCGGCTCCGCGAGCAGGAGTACGCGAGGGCCCACCGAAGGACGTGAGATGCCCGACCTCGCCGCCCTCATGATGCGTCGCAGCATCGGCTCGCTGCGACCCTCCCGCGACACCTGTCAGAAGTGCCGCCGCACGCCGCTGGCCGGCGAGACCCTGCACGAGCTCGACACCGGACGGCTGCTGTGCGAGCTCTGCTTCGCGGCGCTTCCCGAAGGGCGCCGGCGTGCCGTGCGCTCCGAGCGCGTGCACGTGGGCGAGCACGGGCTCGCCGTGGTGCCCAGGGCCGCGTAAGCGGCAGAACACGGGCGCGTACAATGGCGCCCCCTTGCGCCAGGTAACCGTGTCCACCGTCATCTCGGCCCCACGGGAGCGGGTCTTCGACTTTGTCGCCGACCTCGCCGGGCGTCCTTCCTTCACGGACCACTTCATGCGTGACTACCGTCTCGCGCGGGTCTATCCCGTCGGGGCGGGCGCGGCCGCGCGCTTTCAGCTGAGGGCGCCTCTGGCCAAGGAGTACGCCGAGCTGCAGATCACCGAGGCCGACCGGCCGCGCCGGATTGTCGAGGAGATCCGGGTGGGCCGCCGCGGCCGCAACCGCTCGGTCGCCGTATACGACTTCACCGTCGAGAGCGGCGGCACCACGCGCGTGGAGCTGACGACCTACAGCGAGCCGGCGACGCGCGTCGACCGGGTGAAGGAGATCGGCGCGGCCGGCTGGGTCCGGCGCCAGACCAGGAAATCGCTCGAGCGGCTGCGCAGGATCTTCGAGGAGCCGCCCCGCGGCGAGCTCAAGCGCGCCTCGATCGCCGGTTACGAGCCGGCCAAGGCGCCACGTTTCGGCGCCCACGCGGGCATGGATCCTTCACGGGCGCCGCGACAATAAACTGGCGCTTCTTGCTTCGCCGCCTCGCCTTCATCGGATGTGCCATCGCGCTCGCCTGTGCGGTCGTCGCTTGCGGGGACGAGGAGCCGGGCGTGGACGAGCCCGCCCGGGAGGGCTTGGCGCTCGAGCTGGGAGGGATCCACTACAACGTCTTCATCACGCGCCAGCTCAATCCCAACATCACCCCCGACGACGCATACGTGACCGAGGAGGCCCCCCCGGGCCAGACCCTCTACGGGGTGTTCATCGAGGTGTGCAACGTCTCGGATGGGCAGCGGATGCCGACCGACGAGTTCGTGATCCACGACAACCAGAACAACCGCTTCGAGCCCCAGGAGCTACCCGAGGACAACCAGTTCGCCTACCACGCGCGCGAGCTGAATCCCGAGGAATGTATTCCGGAGGCCGGCAGCGTGGCCCAGCTCGGGCCCTCGGAGGGGTCGATGCTGCTGTTCGAGCTTCCGCTTCAGACGACCGAGAATCGTCCGCTGGAGCTCGAGATCGAGGGCGAGGGCGACGAGTCGCTCACCTACGAGCTCGACATCTGAGAGGCGTATTCCTCGCCCCGCGGGGGCGTCATAGCGCCGTATCGAGCACCACCCGAGCCGCCGGGGCGGCGGTCGCTCCGCCGGCTCCCGCACGCACCAGCATGACCGCGACGACGATGCGCGGGCGCTTCGCCGGGGCGTAGGCGGTGAACCAGGCGTCGGTGTTGGACGGGTCCGGGGGTGCCGTCTCGCCCGTCTCCGGATCGCGCGTGTCCTCGAGCTCGGCGGTACCCGTCTTGCCCGCCACCCTGACGCCGGGTAGCGCGGCCGCCGTGCCCGTGCCGTAGTCCACCACCTCCACCATCATCGAGCCGACCGTGCGCGCGACCTTCGGGGATGTCACGCGCACCCGGCGGGGGCGCTCTCCCAGCGCCAGCGTGGGCACGTAGCGCACGCCCCCGTTGGCGATGGTCTGGGCCGCCGAGGCCAGGATGAGCGGGGTGGCCAGCGTGCGGAACTGCCCGATCGCCGTGGCGGCTATCTCGAGATCGGTGACGATCTCGCTCGCCGGGGGCAGCGTGCTCGGCACCTCTCCCGGGACGGAGGGCTCGGCATTCCAGCCAAAGCGCTCGGCGGACTCCACCAGGGCTTCGGCCCCGAGCTTCACCCCCACCGGGCCGAACACCGAGTTGCAGGAGTGGGCGAAGGACTCGCGGAAGGTTCCTCCGCAGAACTCGCCGTTGGCGTTCTCGAATTCCACGCCGTCGACGATCGACGCGCTCTCAACCGGGAACTCGTCGCGCGGCTTTACGACTCCCTCCTCGAGCGCCGCTGTCGCGGTCACGATCTTGAAGGTGGAGCCGGGCGGCTGGGGCGCCGAGAACGCGATCCCGGCCAACGCGCGGATCTCGCCGTTTCGGGGGTCGAGAGCCGCGATCCCCCCGAAGCGCCCGGCCAGCGCGGTCACCGATGCCTCCTGCAGCCGCGTGTCGATCGTGGTCCGGACGGGCCGGGCCCGGCGCGGAGTGGCCCGGGCCAGCACTCGCTCGCCGGCGAAGAGACGGCCGCCGGGTCGTCCCGCGAGGCGGTCCTCGAAGGCCTCCTCGAGACCGGTCTGCCCCACCGGCCAGTCGCGCGGGAAGCCGCGCGCGTACAGGGCGTCGCGCTCCTCGGGGGTCTCCTCGGGGGCCAGCGTCCCGGCGATCGATCCCGCGATGGCCTCCAGCGGCGAGGTGCGGGCGTCGGTAGGGCCCTTGGCCAGGATCTTGCCGTCGCGCGACAGGAGGGTGCCGCGCACCGGGGGGTCGCTGCCCCGCGACAGGCCCTCGCCGGGCCGCAGCCCCGGAAAGGCGAGCAACGGGCCCCAGGTAACGCGTTCGCCGTTCACCGGCAGCAGCAGGTCGGCGCGTACGCGCCCGAAGACGCGAGTGCTCACGTCCACCGGCAGCACGACGACGCCGTCGCGCTCGTCGCTCGCGCCTCCCACGCTGACCCCGGTGGCCGTGGCAGTGGCCGCGGCCTCGCGGTAGGCCCGCCGGAACTCGGACAGCGGATGCGCGCGCCGGGAGGGGTCGTCGAGCAGCATGTGCATCGCGTCGTAGTCGCCGCGTTCCCACGCCTCACCGAAGTCGCCCGCGACGCGCTCGGCGCCCGACGGCGTCGCGGCGCCGAACATCAGTCCCGCGCCCAGGGCGACCACGGCAAGGGCTCCGAGGGCCGGGAAGGCGCGGTGGGTGAGGCGGCGGTGGCGCTCGGTGGACAGACTCGTCATGTCCCGCGTCCTCGCCCGCAATGTCTAGTCTGCCGTCGGCGCGTGACTGCCCTGGACTGGATCATCGTCGTGTTCACGGGGCTGATGGCAATTTGGGGCTATGCCCAGGGACTGATCGTAGGGGCCCTCTCCTTGCTCGGCTTCGTCGGAGGAGCACTACTTGGTTCGCGGCTCGGGCCGCTCCTCCTCGAAGAGGGCTCCCAATCTCCGTACGCACCGCTGCTCGCTTTGGTTGGCGCCCTGCTGGTCGGCGGCGTCCTGGCCTCGGGCCTCGAGCTGCTCGGCTTCCACCTCCGCCGGCGGATGGGGGACCGACTCGGCTTCGTCGACGGGCTCGGGGGAGCGCTGCTCGTGGCCTGCCTGGGGCTCGGGTTGGTCTGGATCGGCGGGGCGGTCGCCCTACAGACGCCGGGTGCGCGCGAGCTGCGGGAGCCGATCCAGCAATCCACCATCCTGCGCGAGCTCAACGAGCACCTTCCGCCCTCGGGACCGGTCCTGCAGGCGCTGGCGCGCTTCGACCCCTTCCCGCAGATCGAGGGTCCGCGCCCGGACGTGGGTCCCCCCAACTCGAAGATCGCGCGCGATCCGCAGGTGCGCGGCGCGAGCTCGGGCGTGGTCAGGGTGCTCGGCACGGCCTGCGGGCTCGGCGTCCAGGGCAGTGGCTGGGTCGCGGGCGATGACATCGTGGTGACGAACGCCCACGTGGTCGCGGGCCAGGACGACACGACCGTGCAGCTCCAGGGCGAGGGAGCGCGGGTGGATGGCGAGGCCATCTGGTTCGATGCCCGCAACGACCTGGCCATACTGCGCGCCGTTGGCCTTTCGGAGGCACCGGCGCTGCGCCTCAACGAGAGCGCGAAGCAGGGGGCGTCGGCGGCCATCCTCGGGTTTCCGGAGAACGGGCCCTACGACGTGCAGCCCGGACGGGTGGGGAATACGTCGACGGTCGTGACCCAAGACGCCTACGGCCGCGGCCCGGTGCGGCGCTCGATCACCGCCCTGCGCGGCCTCGTACGCTCGGGCAACTCCGGTGGTCCGATGGTCGACGGACGCGGGCGGGTGGTCACGACGATCTTCGCCGCGACCGTCGCGGACGGAGGCCAGAGCGGCTATGGCGTCCCCCCGTCGATCGTGCGCAATGCCCTCGATCGGGCGGGCGAGCCGGTGAACACGGGCCCCTGCTCGCGCTAGAGCGCGGTAACGATCTCGTCCAACACCTCCGACTGGCGGTCGATCAGGTCCTCGCCGTGCCTGCGCAGCAGCCGCAGGTTGCCTTCGCTCGCGTCGTCGAGATCGTCGCTGGCCAGGTCGAGCTCGGTCTGAAGCCGCCAGTAGCGGCCGTCCGCCAAGGCATGCTCGAGCTGGTAGTCGACGACATCCGACATCCCGTCGAAGACCGCGTCGAGGATCGGCTTGGCCCACTCGACGAGCCCCCAGTCCTTGATCTGGTCGAAGGTTCGCTTGCGAGTGCGCTGACCCGTGCCGAGCGACAGCAGGAGCACCTCGGCGGTGGGCTGGAAGCGCAGCACCTCGGCGAATGCGCTCATCGCCGGGTTGCCCGCGAAGACGCCACCGTCAACCAACGCGACCTCGTTGACCTCGAGCGGCTCGAAGTACGTGGGTGCCGCCGCCGTCGCCCGTGCCACGACCGAGAGCGGAAAGTCCTCCCGGCCGGGGTTCTCACGCGCCTTGCGCGTCTTGAAGAAGTATGGACCGGGCTCGGTCATGTTGTAGGCCGGCACGAGCAGGTCGGGGCGGGCCTCGGCCAGGCGCTTGTCGGCGAGAAAGCGCTCGAGCGCGCGGTCGAGCGCGTCCGCGTCGTAGCGCTCGTCGATCACTCCCTCTCCGCTGCGGATGCGCTGGAAGACGTCGCGATCGAAGATCCTCGGCCCCTCGTCCTCGTACAGGGCGACCAGCTCCGCGGCCGGCAGCGGCTGGGGGGCACACAGGGCGCAGGCGAGGATGCCGCCCGTGGAGGTGCCGGCGATGAGGTCGAAGAGCTCGAAAACGCGACGCCCTGAGCGCCGCTCGAGCTCGGTCAGGACGAGGGCGGGAATTAGGCCACGAATGCCACCTCCATCGATCGACAGGACACGCATCTGCCGAAGGTATCGCTACAAATTGACTGGTGCGTGCCGCCCTTCTCATCCTGGTTTCGGCTGCCCTGACGGCGGGCGTGGCCGCGGCTCAGGAACCCCCGTCGGGCACGGCGCCCGACTACGCGCCGGTGGACGCGAATCCTTGCATCGGGCCGTCCGCCGCCGGCTTGCGCTGCCCCGACCTCGTCATGCGCCGCCCCTACGGCCTCTACACCGACCGTCTCACGAAGGCCGGGCATACCGTGCTACGCGCCGGCAACGTGATCGACTCGGTCGGCGACGGACCCGCGGAGCTCCATGGGCGGCGGATCGCACCACGCTTCATGGCCGCGCGCCAGCGCATCTACCGGCGCGGCGGCGGGCGGCTCGTGGTCGATACCGGGGCCCGCCTCCAGTTCAAGTTCGCCCACCAGCACCGCTACTGGTGGAAGTTCCACCAGGCAGCGCATTTCGAGCTGTGGCGCGTCGACTCCGAGGGCCGGCGCGTCCGCCGGGTGCGCACCGGCCCCAAGGTGTCCTACTGCCTCCGCGACCTCACCCACACGCGTCCTCGGCTGGCTCGCTCGCCGCGGCGCCCGGTCTATCCCGCCTGCAGCACCAACCGCCACGCTCAAGGGGTGACCGTTGGAACCTCGATCGGCTGGGCCGACATCTACCCGCCCGCCTACCCGGAGCAGTGGATCGATGTGACGGGCCTGCACGGTTGCTTTGCCTACGTCCACATCGCCGATCCCGAGAACGGCATATACGAGCTCAACGAGGACAACAACGAGGCCCAGGCGATCGTGCGCCTGCCCTTCCGGGCGACCGCGCGCCGCAAGGGCTGTCGCGGGCGCGATCGCGGCGGCTCGTACGACCCGGGCCCGTACTAGATGACTAGGTCGCCGGCCCGCGCAGGACGGAGATCGAGGAGTGCCCCGGATCGCCGTCGCCCGGCTCGCGCGACACGTCGAGGAAGTTGAAGCGCTCGGGGTCGACAGGCAGCTGGACGTTCTCGAGCGTGGCCACGCCCGAGGCGGGCACGCGCACCGACCCCAGGGAGACGAGCTCGCCACCTTCGCCCAGCAGCCAGAGCTCGTAGAAGTCGCCCCCCTCGCTGGGCCGCAGGCCCGACAGCCTGACGTTCGCCCTGCCGCCCGCCCGCGCCTCGAGCCGCACGACACCGCTCGCGCCCTGGCCGCGGCCGTCGACGGGCCGCAGCTCGACGCGCGTGGCCGGCGCGGGGGGCGCCGCCGTCTCGTCGTCGCTCGACAGCAGCAGGCCGGCCGCCAGGCCCGCCGCAAGCAGCGCCACCGACGCCGCCACGGCGGCAAGCGGCCGCAGGATGCATTCACGGAGGGCCTGGTGCTGGGCACCGCCACGGTGGCCGCCCGCGCGCCCTAGGGAACGCGCAGGGACGGCGGACGGGTCGGCGGCCTGCGCGGGGGCTGTGTGCCGCACGGGATCGGGGTGCCCGTGGCGGGATCGCGGCAGACCGGCGGGTCCGTGGGGGTGGTCTCGGTCTCCGGGGGCGGAGGAGGTGGCTGCTCGGGCGTGACCTCTGCCGGTGGGGGCGGCTCCGGCGCGGGATCCGCGGCCACGCGGTCGTCCCCGCCGCCGCCGCCGCCGCCGCGGTCCACGTCGCCGCCACTCGACGGCCGCCCCTGGTCGCGAGCGTCGGTTCCTGCGGATGTCCCGCCCCCCGGACCGGGCGCGGCCGCGGCTTTGTCTTGCGCCTCGTCGGCGGCGGGCGCGGCCGCCGGCGACCCCTGCTCGCGGCCGGGCTTGCCCTTGGCCTTGTCCTTGTCCTTCTGCCCCTTGTCCGGCTTGCCGGCGGGCTGGCCGCTCTCGTCCTCTCCCGCAGCCGGCGGGACTTCGTCGGCCGCCGGCACGACGGCCTCGATGGGGCTGTCATCGCCGGTCGGGCCCACGAACACCACCAGCACCAGCGCGAGCCCGAGCAGCGCCATCAGTGCCAGGTCTAGGCGACGATGGCGAAGGATGGATGCGCGAGCGCCTTCCGTGCCCGCCCCGCCCGCCCCGGCGGCGGCGGGCCCGTAAGCCGCGCGCGCACTCTCCCGGCGGTCGATCACGTCGCTCCAGTCCCCGCCCACCACCTCGGCGGCCTCCGCCATCGTCTCGCGGAACAGAAGCGGTCCGGCGGCGATTGGGAGCCAGGCGCGGTAGGAGATCCCGGCCTCCTCCATCGCATCGCGGCGAAGGGGACAGGAGTCACACGTGTCGAGGTGGTCCCCGAGCCACTCGGCGTCCGGCGAATCGTCGCGCAGCTGGCCGTCCTGCAGCGCGGAGAGCAGCGGCGCCGCCCGCTCGCATTCGGGGCCGCTGGGCGCGATCGAGGCGAGCGCCGAGCCGCGCAGAGCGCCGCGCAGCCCGATCCGCGCCCGCGAGATCAGCTGGGCGACCGAGTTTCGGTTCATGCCCATGATCTCGGCGATCTCGTCGTAGGAGAAGTCCTCGAGCTCCTTGAGGGCGAGGACCTCGCGCTGGCGCTCGGGTAGCGTGAGGTTGGCCTCGCGAATCTCGTCGGTGCGGGCTTCGAGCAACACGTTGCGCTCGGGGTCGTCCTCCGGATCGCCCGGGTCGAGGCCCACACTGCCACCGCCCACCGCGCCCCCCACCGGAGTGGCGTGCTCGGGAATCTCGTCGCTGGGCTCGGTGCGCCGGCGGCGCTCGATCAGGTCGTAGCACGCGTTGCGCGCCGAGGTGAACACGTAGGAGCCGAAGGCGAGCTCGCGTCCCTCGAGCCTGGGGAGGCGGCGCAGGACGTTGACGAACGCCTCCTGAGCGGCGTCGGCGGCATCGTCCTGGGAGCCGAGGATGCGAAAGCAGAGATTGACGACGCGGCTCTCATAACGCTCGTAGAGCGTGGCGAAGGCGTCACCGTCACCGGCGGCGGCGCGCTGGGCCAGAGCGCCCTCGTCGACGCCGTGGGTGATGGTCGCGAGGCCCGCCACTTCACTCACCGTACCCCTTGCGGGGCGGTTGCGAAAGTGCAGCTCGACCGGCTGGATGACCGTTGCCATCCCCCCTCCAACCGAGCTTCAACGGAGAAATTACGCAGGTCGGCGAGCGCTCAGCGCGCGAGGTGCATGCCCAGCGCTCGCGGCGCGGCGCAGATCGCGCGCGTCACCGGGTCGGCTCGCTCGCCCATCTCGGCGGCGTGCTCCTTGCGCACGAGCGCCGAGCGCACCACCGAGCCTCCCAGCCAGGCAAGCGGCTCGGGCGGCACCCAGGCCCCGGCCCCGGACTCGACGATCGGCAGGCTGGTGTTCTCGTCGGAGCGTCCCAGGGCGAGCGAGGCGAGCGTTCGGCCGGCCAGGTTCGACGGGCCCACGCCGTTGCCCGTGTAGCCGAAGGCGTAGTGCACCGGCGCGCCGGGCAGGGTGCCGATCTGCGGGATGTGGCTTGGGGAGACGTCGATGGGACCGCCCCAGGCATGGGAGATCCGGCGACCGGCGAGGGCGGGGAAGATCCGCTCGAGGTGACGGCGCAGCAGTGCGGCCATATCGCGGTCGACCTCGACGCGGCCGTGGGTGCGGGCACCATAGGCCAGGCGTCCGCCGCCCCAGCCGAAGACGATGCGCCCGTCCCGGGTGGTGCGGAAGTAGTGGATCAGCGTGCGGCCGTCGGTGATGCACTCCCCTCCCGTCCATCCAATCTCCTCGATCACATCGGTCACGGGTTCGGTGAGCACGATGTGCGAGGAGGTGACGGTGAGCCGCGAGCGCAGCTGATGCAGCGCGCGCGCCGCCGGGCCGACGGCCAGTACGCCGGCGTCCGCCTGCACGCGGCCGGTCGCGGTCTCGGCCGTCACGCCGGGGCGACTTCCGTTGCGGGCGGCGTGAGGGCTCAGGCCGCGCACGCGCGAGTTCTCGAACACGCGGACGCCGCGCTCGATCAGCCGCCGGCGCAGGCCCAGCGCCAGCCGAGCGGGGTGCACGGTCGCGAAGTCGGGGATGAAGACACCGCGGCGGAAGACCGGTGAGTCGCAGCGCCGGCGGATCTGCTCGGCGCTCATCTCCTGGACGCTCTCGGGAGCGCCCAGCTGCGCGGCCGCCTCGACGGCCGCGCGCCCGGCGTGGTCGAAGGCGGGGGCGGTGGAGATGCACAGATACCCGGACTGGTCGAACCAGGCGTCGACGTCCTGCTCGCGACACCAGTCTCCGACCACGCCCACCGCGGCGCTCGAGGCATCCAGGAGAGCGCGGGCGCGGCGGTCGCCGAATCCCTTGCGCAACGCGGGCGCCGAAAGCCACATCGACTCGCAGAACCCGCCGTTGCGGCCGCTCGGTCCATGGCCGCAAATACCGCCCTCGAGCAGCGCGACCCTCGCCCCGGCCTCGAGCAGGTCCCACGCGGCCCACATGCCGGTGTAGCCCCCGCCGATCACCACCACGTCGGCCTGGATCGACTCCGCCAGCGGGGGGCGAGGGTCGACCCCGCCGGCCTCCTCCAACCACCAGCCGGTGGCGTTATGACGTCCTATCTGACTATCTTGAGAGGGGATGGGCAAGACCCTAGTCATAGCCGAGAAGCCGTCCGTAGCCCGCGACCTCGCCGCGGCGCTGCCGGGATCCTTCAAGGCCGCCAAGGAGAAGACGCACCTGGTCGGAGACGACTACGTGATCACCTGGGCGGTCGGCCATCTCGTCGGTCTCGCGGAGCCCGACGCCTACGACCCCAAGCTCAAGAAGTGGCGTTACGCCGACCTCCCGATCCTCCCCGAGGAGTTCAAGCTCGTCCCCAACGACGATCGCGCGGCCAAGCAGCTGCGGGCAATTCACAAGCTCATGGCCGGCGAGGAGATCGACGGCATCATCAACGCCTGCGACGCCGGCCGCGAGGGCGAGCTCATCTTCGCCTACGTCTACGACACCGCCAAGGTCAAGAAGCCCGTCCGGCGCCTCTGGCTCTCCTCGATGACGAAGTCGGCGATCTCGGAAGCGTTCGGCCACCTGCGCGACGGTGAGGAGATGAAGGCGCTGGAGGCCGCCGCGCGCTCGCGCTCGGAGGCCGACTGGGTCGTCGGCATGAACGCGACGCGCGCCGCCAGCATCCGCCTGCGGGCCGCCTTCGACGGCGCCGTCTCGCTCGGCCGCGTCCAGACTCCCACGCTGGCCCTGGTGGCCCGGCGCGAGGAGCAGATACGCAACTTCAAGCCCGAGCCGTATTGGCTGGTCGAGGCGCGTTTCGAGGCCACCGGACCGCGCAACTACACAGGCCGCTACCTCGGAGGCAAGCGGCTGCCGGCCGCCGACGACGCCAAGGCGATCGTGGACGCCTGCTCGGGACAGCCGGGCGAGATCACCAAGCTGGAGCGCAAGGAGGAGCGCGAGCGCCCGCAGCTGCTGTACGACCTCACGAGCCTGCAGCGCCACGCCAACACGCTGTACGGGTTCTCCGCGCGGCGGACGCTGAGCGCCGCACAGCGGCTCTACGAGGAGCACAAGGCCCTCACCTACCCGCGAACCAACTCACGGTTTCTGACCGGCGACATGATCTCGGAGATCAAGCCGATCGTCAGCCTCGTGGGCCACAACCCGCAGTACCGGCGCGCGTCGGAGTACGTCCTGGACCTCGACCGGCTCCCGCTGGGCCGGGTGGTCAACGACAAGAAGGTCTCGGACCACCACGCGATCATCCCTACCCGCTCCGAGCACAACGTCGGGCGCATGGGCCAGGACGAGCTGAAGGTCTACGACCTGGTGGCGAAGCGCTTTTTGGCCATCTTCCATCCCGATGCCGTCTACGAGCGCACGAGAGTGGAGACCACGGTGACCGACTATGTCTTCCGGACCAGCGGCCGCCGGCTGGTGGAGCCCGGCTGGAAGGGCGTCTACGGCGAGGAGACCGAAGCCCCGCGAGGCGACGAGGACTCGGGTGGGGACCAGCTGCTGCCGAAGCTCGACCAGGGCGAGTCCGTGGAGACCTTGTCGGTCGAGTCGATGCGCAAGGAGACCCAGCCGCCGCGGCGCTTCAGCGACGCCTCGCTGCTGGGAGCGATGGAGACGGCGGGCAAGGACGTCGAGGACGCCGAGCTGCGCGAGGCCATGAAGGACTCCGGCATCGGCACGCCCGCCACGCGGGCGGCGATCATCGAACGGCTGGTCGACGTTGGCTACATCGAGCGCGACGGCCGGGCGCTGATGGCCACGGAGAAGGGCATCCAGGTGATCCGGCTGCTCGGCGCGCACCCGCTCACCTCCGCCGAGCTGACCGGCGACTGGGAGCGCCGGCTGGGGCTGATCGAGCACGGCGGCGACACGCGCCCCGCGTTCATGGGTGACATCGCCAGGTTCGTGACCGAGACCGTCCAGGAGCTCGACAAGCTGAAGGGCGTCAGGATCGAGCGGGCCAAGCTAGGCCCGTGCCCCATCTGCGGGCGCGAGATCGCCGAGAACCGCAAGGGGTACTCGTGCTGGTCGCGTGAGGACCCCGGCTGCGGGTTCGTGATCTGGAAGCGCAAGGCGGGCAAGATGCTGCCCGTGGCGGTGGCCAAGGAGCTGATCGAGTCGTTGCGCCAGTCACGTGAGAAGGGCGAGGATCCCGGCGTCGGCCGCACCGCCAAGGCCGTCACCGGGTTCCGCAGCCGGGCGGGGCGCACCTTCCGGGCCAAGCTGCGTCTCGAGTCCGCGGACGAGGGCAAGTGGCGCGTGGAGTTCGACGAGGAGTGGGCCAAGGAGCCGCCGAAGGGCGAGTCCGAGGAGGAGCGCGCCGAGGCCCAAGCGGGGAGCGTAGCGAGCGCCTGACGTGAGCCACCACCGCGTGGTCATCGTCGGCTCCGGCTTCTCGGGCATCGGAATGGCCGTGCGTCTGATGCGTGACGGCGAGCGCGACTTCGTTTTGCTCGAGCGTGCGAGCGACCTGGGAGGCACCTGGCGCGACAACACCTATCCGGGCTGCCGCTGCGACGTTCCCTCGCACCTCTATTCGTTCTCCTTTGCGCCCAACCCGGGCTGGTCGAGCACCTACTCCTCCCAGCCGGAGATCCTCGAGTACCTCCGCGGCGTCGCGACGCGGTTCGGCGTACGGGAGCACGTGCGCTTCGATTGCCGGCTCGATGACGGGGAATGGGACGAGGAGAGCGCCCGCTGGCGCCTCGACAGCTCGCAGGGCCCGATCACGGCCGACGTGCTCGTGTGCGGCCAGGGCCCGATGAGCGAGCCGAAGCTACCCGAGATCCCCGGGCTCGAGTCCTTCGAGGGCATGCTCTTTCACTCCGCCGCATGGGACCACGAACATGACCTGGGCGGAGAGCGGGTCGCGGTGATCGGCACCGGTGCCTCGGCGATCCAGTTCGTGCCGAGGATCCAGCCCGAGGTCGAGCGGCTGCACGTCTACCAGCGAACGCCGCCCTGGGTGGTGCCACATCCCAACCGGCCGATGAAGCCTTTCGAGCACGCCCTCTACGGGCGGCTCCCGATCGCCCAGCGCGCGATGAGGGCGGCGATCTACTGGGCGCGCGAGTCCTTCGTGGTGCAGTTTCGTAACCGGCGCGTGCGCAGGCTCGCCACGAAGCTGGCGCTTCGCCAGCTTGAGCAGCAGGTGCCCGACCGCGAGCTGCGCGAGCGGCTGACCCCGCGCTACGAGATCGGCTGCAAGCGCATTCTGCCCACCGGCGAGTGGTACCCGGCGCTGATGAAGCCCAACGTGGAGGTGATCACCGATGGGATCCGGGAGATCCGCGGCCATTCGGTGTTGACCGCCGACGGCGGGGAGCGGGAGGTGGACACGATCATCCTCGGCACCGGGTTTCACGTGACCGACATCCCCATCGCCGGGTCGATCCGCGGTCGCGACGGGAGAACCCTGACCCAAGTGTGGGACGGCTCGCCCCGGGCCTACAAGGGAACCGCCGTGGCGGGGTTTCCCAACCTGTTCTTCCTGGTCGGCCCGAACACCGGACTGGGCCACAACTCGATCGTGTTCATGATCGAGTCCCAGGTCGAGTACGTGGCCGGCGCGCTGCGCGCGATGCGCCGCCGCGGCGTCGACCGGGTGGAGGTGCGCGAGCAGGCCCAGTCGGGCTACAACCGCGAGCTCGAGGAGCTCACCGAGGGAACCGTGTGGGTAACCGGGGGATGCGCGAGCTACTACATCGACCGAAATGGCCACAACTCGTCGCTCTGGCCCTACTTCACCTTGCCCTTCCGCAAGCGCACGCGCCAGTTCGACGAGGAGGCCTACGCGCTCGGCGCTGCGGTGGGCGCGCCGGCGACCGCATAGCCACGCAGTCCGTTCTCGATGCGCGGTGGAGCCCCGGGCTCCAGCCACACCACCGTTCCGGGCCAGTAGGGGCTGCGCTCCGCCCGGGTTGAGACGAACGGCGGCTCGAAGTACCAGTTGCCGCTGTTCCACAGGCGCGCCCCGGACGGGCTTCGCCACTCACGTTCGTCGTCAGCCGGCAGCGGACCCGGGCGGTGGGTGTGTCCGAAGAGCACGTGCTCGGCGCCGGGCGCCACCACCGAAGCCACCCGCCCCATGGCCAGCAGGCCCGAGCGGCGCAGTTCGGCGCCGGTGAGCTCGGGGTTGAAGGGGCCGACCCCCAGCCGGTTCAGGGCCGCCACGGCGGCGGGGATCGTGATGCGGCCGACCAGCAGACGCCCGAGCCGGCCGTTGCCGGTGGCCCAGTCCCAGACCGAGCGCGACAGCGTCGCACCCTGCTCCAGCATGGCCGGCGAGGCGCCCTGGGCCAGGCCGCCGTAGAAGCCGTAGAGGGGCGCGAGCACCGCCTCGAAGTCGTCGGCGCTGGCGCATCGGGCGTCGCGGCCCGTCAGGCGGCCCATGGCCGAGGCTGCGATCGATTCGAGCCGGGGCACCGTCAGATGCAGGTCCAGGTAGTGACCGTGTGTGGCGTAGACACCCGGCGCGGGCGTCAGGCCGGGGTAGGCGAGCGTCACCTCGCTACCCGCCAGCCAGGACGCGATCACGCCCGCCGGCCCATCGGTCTCCGGCCCGCCGACCGGCCATTCGTTCTCGGAGCCGAGCGGCTGGCCGGCGAGCTGGAGCCGCGCCAGCCAAGGCTCGACGAGGGCGTGGTCGTGGTTGCCGGGGACGATGACGACCCGTCGGCCCCGGAGCGCCTCGCCTAGCCGCTCGAAGAAAGGCCTGACCGAACCGAGCAGCCGCGCAACCGGGCGCTCACGCAACTCGAGCACATCGCCGAGCAGAATGATCCGCTCGGCTCCCTCGAGCGCACCGACCAGCCGCTCGAGCGCGCCGGGCTGCCGCGCCACGTCGCGGCTGCCCGCGGCGCCGAGATGGAGGTCGGAGACGACGGCGGTCTTCACCCGCGGGATGGTGTCAGCCCGGTGGAGCCGGGGAGGCTAGGCTGAGAGAAGGTGCCCACCTTCTGCCGCCACAACCGCTTCCTGGCCGACTGTCCAATCTGCACCAAGGGCACGGTGCTTGATCCGGAGCGGCAGGCTCAGCGCCGCCCGCGGCGCTCCTCCGGGGCTCCTCCGCGCGCAGGCGGGGTCACGCGAAGCTCCCGTGGGCCGTTCGCTTCGGTGGGGCCCTACGACGGGGCCGAGATCCGGCTCGAGCGTGTTCCGGGAGGCCTCCGCCTGGCAGCGTGGCGTGGCGGGCAGATCGACAGGGTCGCGCCGGTGGTCGCCGCGGAGGATCTCCCCGCGCTGCTCGGGGAGGCCGCCGAGAAGGAGGTCCTCGCGGCCGGGACAAGCCCCGATGCCCCCGAGATCGTGGCCGAGCCCGGCACATTCGGCGCCAGCCCGGGCCGGACCGGCGAGCTCCGAGACGAGCTTCGAGTCGAGCGGCTGGGAGACGGGCGTCTCCGCATCGCTCGGTGGATCATGCGGCCCAACCGCGGCTGGGAGCTGCAGGAGGCGCCGGTGATGCTGCCCCCGAAGCGCTTCACCCAAGCCTTCGAGAGCGCCGCGCACCGGGGCGTGCTCTTGTCAGGCAGTCCGGACCAGTAGCGACTATCTGGGGGTGCCGCTAACCCTCGTCACCGGTCCCGCCAACGCCGCCAAGGCGGGCGAGGTCCTGGGCGGGCTGCGGGCCCGCCTCGACGACGAGCCGATCCTGGTGGTGCCGTCCTTCCAGGACGTCGAGCACTCCCAGCGCGAGCTCGCCGAGCGCGGGGCGGTGTTCGGGGCGAGCGTGCTGCGCTTCGACCTGCTGTTCCGTGAGGTCGCCCACCGCGCCGGGCACTCCGAGCGCGTGGCCTCGGAAGTCCAGCGCGAGCTGATCGTCGAGCAGGCCGTTCGCCGCGCGAACCTGGACCTGCTCGCCGAGTCGGCCGCGCAGCCCGGCTTCGTACGAGCCGCCGCCCGCTTCCTGACCGAGCTGGGCGAGGCGCGCGTCGATCCCGCGCGCTTCACCCACGCGCTGCGCGCCTGGGCCGGCCACGGCCCGCGCGCCCGCTACGCGGAGGAGGTGGCCGCCGTCCTGCGCGGCTACCGCGAGGGGCTCGAGGCCGCCGGGCTCGCCGACCCCGAGCTGTTCGCCTGGCGCGCGCTGAGCGCGCTGCGGCGAGAGCCGGCGCGCTGGGGCGCCACGCCGGTCTACGTGTACGGCTTCGACGATTTCAACCCGCTTCAGCTCGACGCGCTCGAGACGATCGGCGGGGAGCGCCTGTGCGGCGCGGACGTGGCGATCTCGCTTCCCTACGAGCCCGGTCGAGCCGCGTTCATGGCGGTGGCCAGCGCCCACCAGGACCTGCTCTCCCTGGGCGCGGTCGAGAAGCGGCTCCCTCCGCTCGACGACCACTACGCGCCCGAGGCGCGCGCGCCGCTGCACCACATCGAACGCCGCCTGTTCGAGGACAGCGGGGCGCTCGAGCGCGTCGACGCCGGCGACGCCGTCTGCTTCCACCTGGCGGCCGGCCAGCGGTCTGAGATCGAGCTGGCCGGCGCGCGTCTGCTCGAGCTGCTGCGTGCCGGCGTGGAGCCGGGGGACATCGCTGTCGTCCTACGCCGTCCAGGCGACTACGCCTCCCTCCTCGAGCAGGTCTTCGGCGCCTACGAGATCCCGTTCTCGCTGGATCGCCGAGTGCCGCTCGGACACACCGGCCTGGGCCGCGGCCTGCTCGCCCTCGTTCGCTGCGCGGCGCTGCCCGAGGAGGCGACCGCCGACGACCTGCTCGCATGGCTGCGGACGCCCGGGCTGCTCGAGCAGCCCGGCCTGGCCGACCGGCTCGAGTCCAAGGTCAGGCGCGACGGCGCGCACTCCGCCGAGCAGGCCCGGGCGATCTGGGAGGCCGAGCGCTGGCGGCTCGGCGAGCTCGACCGCCTGCGTGGCGCCCGCTCGGATCCGCCCGGCTTCCTGGCCGAGCTGGAGCACCGGCTGACGCGCTTGTTCAGCGGCCCCTACGAGCGGCGCGCCCCGGTGCTGCACGGACCCGAGCTCGACGATCCGCGCGTCTACGTGGCCGCCCGAAAGGCCCTCGGCGAGCTGCGGGCCGTCGTGGAGGCCGATCCGCGCACCCGGCTCGATCCGCGCCGCGTGCTCGACGTCCTCGGCGACCTCGAGGTCCATCTCGGCGAGCCACCCCAGCCCGACCGCGTCCAGGTGGCCGGCCCCGAAGCCATCCGGGCCCGCCGCTTCGAGGCGATGTTCGTGTGCGGGTTGCAGGAGGGCGAGTTCCCCAAGGGCGCCTCTCCGGAGCCCTTCCTGCCCGACGAGGACCGCCGCGAGATCGCCCGCGCGAGCGGCCTGCGTCTTCCCGTGCGTGAGGACCGGCTCGACCGCGAGCGCTATCTGTTTTACGTCTGCTGCTCGCGAGCCGAGCGGCTGCTGGTGCTTTCGAGCCGCTCGAGCGACGAGGAGGGCAATCCGCAGGCTGAGTCGTTCTTCGTCGAGGACGTGCGCGACCTGCTCGCCCCGCAGCCGCCCGCGCGCACCCGCACCCTGTCCGAGGTCACCTGGCGCCCGGAGGACGCGCCCACGGCGGCCGAGCTCGAGCGAGCGCTCGCGGCGGCGGGTCCCCGAGCCGAGCAATCTCCGCCCGCAGCCCTCACCGCGGCACCCCTCTTGGAGCGCCTCGCCGCCCGCGACGCCGTTTCCGCAGGGGCGCTCGAGAACTTCGCGGACTGCCCGGTCAAGTGGCTGGTGGAGAACCTCCTGCGCCCGGACGAGCTCGTGCCCGACCCCGAGGCCATGGTGCGCGGGCAGTACGCCCACTCGGTGCTGCAGCGCACCTTCGAGCGCCTGCGCGCGGAGACCGGGGACCGCCGGGTTACCCCCGCGAACCTGTCCCGGGCCGAGCGAATCCTGCTCGACGAGCTGCGCGAGCAGCACGGCCAGTTCAGGTTGTCCCCGCAGCAGACCCGGGTCCGCGCGGCCGCGCGCCGGCTCGAGTTCGACCTCCTGCGCTTCCTCCGCCGCGAGGCGGTGCGTGACGGCGATTTCGAGCCCGAATATCTCGAGCTCGTGTTCGGCGACGGCGAGACCAGCGATCCGGTCGAGCTGGAGCCGGGGCTCCGCGTGCGCGGGCGCATCGACCGCGTCGACACCAGTGACGGCATGGCGCTCGTGATCGACTACAAGAGCGGTAAGAAGGCCGACTCCTACAAGGTGTCGTCGTGGGAGTCCGAGAATCGCTTCCAGGCGGCGCTCTACATGCTCGTGGTGGAGCGCCTGCTGGCTCTGCGCGCCGCGGGTGGTGTGTATCTGCCGCTGGGCAGCGCCGAGCGCCCTCGAGGGATGGTGGCCAAGGAGGTGGACGAGCTCGGCTCGGGCTTCGTCAACAACGATCGCTTGGGTGAAGAGGCGTTTCGGGAGAAGCTCGCCTGGGCGCTCGAGCAGGTGCGCGCCACCGACTCCCGGATGCGCGGGGGAGAGCTGGGGTGCAAACCCGACTCCTGTGCCTGGAACGGGGGCTGTTCGTATCCCTCGATCTGCCGGTGCGAGTCGTGAGCGCGACGCGGTCAGGCCTCACGCCCGAGCAGGCCCGCGCCGTCGCACGCCGCGACGGCTCGCTGATGGTGCGGGCGGGCGCGGGGACGGGCAAGACAACCGTCCTGGTCGAGCGTTTCGTGCAGGCGGTGGTCGAAGACGGCGAGCCGGTCGAGGGCATCCTCGCCATCACGTTCACCGAGAAGGCCGCCACGGAGATGAAGACCCGAGTGCGCAGCCGCTTCCTGGAGCTCGATCGCCGCGCCGACGCCCGCGCTGCCGAGGGCGCTTGGATCTCTACGATCCACGGCTTCTGCTCGCGCGTGCTGCGCATCCACGCGCTCAGCGCCGGCATCGACCCCGATTTCCGCGTGCTCGACGAGCTCGAGGCCGAGCGCATCGCCGCCGACGCCTTCGACGGCGCCCTCGGCCGCTTCATGGGCGACGGGGAGGATCCCGAGCGCCTCGAGATGGTCGCCGCCTACACCCCCGACCGCCTTCGCGACATGGTGAGCACCGCCCATTCGCGCCTGCGCAGCCAGGGCCACCGCCGCCCGCGCCTCGCGGAGGCGAAGCCGCCTCCGCGGACCGGCCAGCGGGAGCGGCTCGAGGTGGCCGCGCGCGCGGCCGCCGCCGAGCTCGGCGCCGGCGTCGTGGGCAAGGCGGTGGCCGGCGCCCTGGACAAGCTCGCACGCTGCCTGGAGGTGCTGGAGCGGGTTCCGGCCGGCGAGCCGGCGGACCCGGCGGACCTCGACAAGCTCAGCCTCGCCACCAACGCCAACGCGCTCTGTACGCGCGCCTGCGACGACTATCGCGAGGCGCTGAACGCCTACGTGGGGCTCTGCAAGGCCCAGCGCGAGTACGCGGACCACACGATGCTGCGGGTCCTGCTCGAGCTCTACGACGAAGGCTACGAGCGGGGCAAGCGGGCGCGCTCCGGGCTGGACTTCGAGGATCTGGAGCTGATCGTGCGTGATGTGCTCGCGCGGGACGAGGGCCTGCGCCGCCAGTACGCCGAGCGCTTCGCCCACGTGCTCGTCGACGAGTTTCAGGACATCAACCCGCTGCAGAACGAGCTGATCGAGCAGCTCGAACGGGACAACGTGTTCCGCGTGGGCGACGAGAACCAGTCGATCTACGGCTTTCGCAACGCCGACGTCGAGGTCTTTCGCGGCCACTGGGCCAGGGCGGCCAGGCAGGGCCGCGCGGAGGGCATCACGGTCAACTTCCGCAGCCGCGGCGAGCTGCTCGAGGCAATCGACGGCTGCTTCGAGCTCGCCTGGGGCGACCACTTCGAGCCGCTGCGAGAGGCTGAGGGATCGCGCGCCGATCCGCCGCGCGTCCAGCCCTGCGTCGAGCTCCTCGTCACTGATAAGAGCAAGCCCCGCTGGGAGGACGCGGTCGGGACCGAGGACCCGTTCGGCGCCGCCATGCGCGGCGCGACCGTATGGCGCGCCGCCGAGGCGCGCCTGCTGGCCAAGCGCATGGCGCAGCTGCGGGCCGAGGGCGGCTTCCAGTGGCGCGACATGGTGCTGCTCCTGCGCGCCACCACGAGCATGGGCTTCTACGAGCGCGCGCTGGACGAGCGCGGGATACCCACGCACGTGGTCGGCGGCCGCGGCTATTGGGCCCAGCAGCAGGTCGCCGACCTGCGCGCGTGGCTGGCCGCGCTGGCCAACCCGCGCGACGAGCTGGCGGTCTACAGCGTCCTGGCGTCCCCGCTCGGCGGGCTGTCGCTGGATGCGGTGGCCCTGATCGGGATGCACTCCCACGAGGAGCGCCGCGACGTGTGGTGGACGATCACCGACCTGGCCGGGCTCGCCGGGGAGCTGCCCGGCCCCGATCGGCGCCGGCTGGAGCGCTTCGTGGCGCTGTTCGAGGCCGAGCGCCGGACGGCGCCCCAGGTGTCGCTCGAGACGCTCATCCATCGCGCCGTGAGCGAGACCGGCTATGACCGTCATGTGCTGTCGCTGCCGGCAGGGCCCCGGCGCATGGCCAACGTCCGGAAGCTGATGCGGATGGCGCGCGAGTACGAGGCGGAGGAGGGCCGCGACCTGCGCGGGTTCATCGACACGCTCGCGGAGCGCGACGCCGTACAGCCGCGCGAGGGTGAGGCGCCGCTCGAAGCCGAAGCGCTCGACGCCGTGCGGCTGATGACCGTTCACCGGGCCAAGGGCCTCGAGTTCCCCGTGGTGTTCGTGGGCGACCTCGGCAAGGACGGCCGCGAGGACTACGGCTCGCTACGCATCTCCGACGACGGCAGCCTCGGCCTGCGTCTCGCCTCGATCGGAGGCGGCGCGGTGGACAGCGCCGAGCTCGAGCGCATCAAGGCGCACCAGAAGCGGGTGGGCGAGGAAGAGGAGAAGCGGATCTTCTACGTCGCGGTCACGCGCGTGCAGCAGCACCTGGTGCTCAGCGGCGCCACCGATCTCGAAGCCCTGCCGCCGCCCGAGGACATGAGGGAGCCGATGCGTTGGATGCTGCGCGGCTTTGCGGGCGAGGGTGTGCGGCGGACCGAGCTTCGGCCGGGCAACGTCGAAGAGCTCCTGCCCGCCGCCGACCGCTGCCCGCCTGCGCCCGAGACCGAGCAGGTGGGCGGCCACGCCCAGCCCGAGCTGGGCCTCGCGGCCCTCCCCGCGCCCCGGGCCCTGCCCGTGAGCCGCCTCTCCTACAGCTCGCTCGAGGACTACCGGCGCTGCTCCTATCGGTTCTACCTCGAGCGCGCGCTGCGCCTTCCGCGGGTCGAGCCTCCCTTCCCCACGGACGAGGCTCCCGGGGCGGGCCTCGGCGCCCTGCTACGCGGCACCGTGGTCCATCAGCTGTTGGAACGAGTCGACTTCGGCCGCCCGGTCGTGCCGTCCGAGGCGGCGGTTGCCGAGCTGATCGAGTCACACGGCGCCCAGACGCGGGCCGAGGACGTGGCCGACCAGCGCGACATGGTCGAGCGCTTCCTCGGCTGCCCGCTGTTCGAGCGCATCGCCCGGACCCGGCGCGTGCGCGCGGAGCTCCCGTTCGCCTTCACCCTCACTCCACCGGGCGCCGGCGGCCGCAGCCTGCTCATCAACGGCGTGGTCGACGTGCACGCCCGCGAGGATTCCGGCCTGCTGGTGGTTGACTACAAAAGCGACGTACTCGAGGGGCGCGATCCGGTCGAGCTGACCGCCACGGCGTACGCCACCCAGAGGCTCGTCTACGCGCTGGCCGGCCTGCGCGGCGGAGCGGAGCGGGTCGAGGTGGTGCACTGCTACCTCGAGCGCCCGGCCGAGCCGGCGAGCGCGTCGTTCGAGTCGGCACAGGCGGCAGAGCTCGAGGCCGAGCTGCTCGAGCTCGCCCGCGGAGTGGTCGGCGGGCGCTTCGTGCCCACGGAGCATCCCCACCGCGAGCTGTGCGCCGACTGCCCGGGCCGGCCCGCCCTGTGCTCTTGGACCGAGGAGCACACGCTCGCAGAGCCCGAAGACCGCCATTCCGTCAGGTCGCACACCTAGGCTGCGACCTACCCACTGTGCGAAACGGAAGAGAGCGAGGGCGTATGTCTCTCTGCTTCATCGAACCCCAGGAAGCGATCAGGGTCGTCGCCGAGAGCGTCGGCCGCGAGGCCCGCCGCCAGCTTCTCGGCGAGGTCGTGCGCGCGTGGGTGGACGAGATCCCCGACGACGAGCTCCAGGTGCACTACGCCAAGGCCGTCGACGAGCTCGACGACGACGACCTGTCGATCCTCGCCGCCTGGCACGCCTCGCTCGAAGTGGGCCAGCCGATCGCCAACAAGGACTTCCTGCTGGGAGCCTTCCCGCGCCTGGGCGAGCACCGCCGCGAGGCCCTGCGGATCGCGGCCGGGTTCAAGGGCGAGGACGCGTTCGAGGCCGGCGTCAGCGAGGAGCAGGCTCTGGGCACCGTGCTGCCCTGGCTCTCGGACACCCGTCTGAGGGAGCTCGCCGCGGAGGCGGTGGAGCTCTATTGCTGGGACCGCCTCGGCAGCGACAACTAGCCGGCTGCAAAGCTTCGCAACGCGGCGTCCTCGGTCGCTCGCGTGCGTGCGCACGCGTCGCTCCCTGCGTCCTTGCGCTGCTCGCTTTTCGCTCGGCTAGCTGTCGCTGCGGGCTGATAGTTCTCCTCGCCGCCGTCCTCGGCGGCTGTGAGGTCTCGGTCGAGGGGACCGCCGAGGCTCCGCCGGGGCGTACCTCCGCGCAGGTGACCAAGCACACCGACGGAGACACGCTCTGGCTCTCGGGCATCGGCAAGCTACGCCTGATCGGCGTCGACACTCCCGAGGTCTACGGCGATGACGAGTGCTACGGCCGCCGGGCGTCGGAGTTCGTGGAGCGAACGCTGCCGCTCGGCAGCAACGTGAGCTACCGCCTCGGCACCGAGGAGCGCGACCGCTACGGCCGGGCCCTGGGCTACGTCTACTTCGGCAGGGGCCGCTTCCTCAACCTGCTGCTGGTCCGCGGCGGCTACGCGCAGGTCCTCACCATCCCGCCCAACGTCGAGTTCGCGGAGCGCTTCTCCAGGGCGGCGCGGCGAGCCCGGGCCGCCGGCCGCGGGCTCTGGGGCCGGCCGGGCTGCGCCCGGTAGGCTCGCCGCCGTGCTGCGCCACGTGGAGTCCGCCGATGGCGTTCCGATCGCCTGCGAGGTGTCGGGAGAGGGCCGGGCGCTGGTGCTCGTGCACGGCGCCGGCTCCGGGCGCTGGGGGTTCGACCCCTTGCGCCCGTTGCTCGAGAGCAGCTTCACGGTCACGGCCATCGACCGCCGCGGGCGCGGCGACTCGGGTGACGGCCACTCGGAGTACTCCATCGCGGCGGAGTTCGCCGACGTGGCCGCGGTGGTGGCGCAGGCCGGCGACGGCGCCGTGCTGTGCGGGCATTCCTACGGCGGGCTGCGTGGCCGCCGGCGCGGCGGCCCGGCTCCCCGGCCTGGAGCGGCTCGTGCTCTACGAGCCCCCGATGGGCGGCGTGCTGGCGGCCGAGTCCTGGACCGCGCGCTTCGAGGCGCGGGTCGAGGCCGGAGACCGCCCGGCCGCGGTACGCGAGTTCCTGCGTGACGTGGGCGGCTACTCGGAGGCCGAGATCGACGCGCTGCAGCAAACGCCCGCCTGGGCCGCGCGCCTGGCCGTGGCGCCGACCGTGCCGCGTGAGCTACGGGCAGAGCACGGGCTCGCGCTCGCTGACCTGCACCTGGGCCGGCTGAGCGCGAGCGCCCTGATGCTGGTCGGCTCGCGCAGCCCGACTTGGGCGCGCCGCTCCACCGATGCGTACGCGGACGCGCTCGCGGACGTGCGCGTGCAGGTGCTGGAGGGCCACGGGCACGGTGGCGTGGCGAGCGCCCCCGAGCTCGTCGCCGGGGAGCTGATCGACTTCCTCGGCGCATGAGCGCGTCGGAGGTTAGGAGGAGGGCTTGACGGCCGGCACCTGCTCGGTCTCGCGCGAGATCCGCCAGGAGGCCTGCACCGGATCGAGGAAATAGGGCGGCTCGCGGTAGCGGAGGCGGTCGTTGTAGACGTAGTCCTTGCGAAAGCCGGTGGTGATGGTGGCCCCGCTGCCGGTGCCGACCGGACCGCGGAACTTCTGGGCGATCGCTCCGTTGACGTTGATGTTGCCGGTCGGAGCGCCGCAGTACCAGTTGTCGTGGATGAACGAGTGCTGGAGGGCAAGGATGGCGGCGTCGATCCGGCGGCCGCCGGTCTCGCCGGTGTTGGTGCACGCGGGGTTGCCAGGACCGCTTCCGAACGAGACAGGGTGGTAGACGCGGACGAAGTTGTTGGCCACCATCCCCAGCAGCACGCCGTCGTCGGAGCGCACGACGTCGTCCTCCACGATGACGTCGTTGTCGGCGGCGATCGTGAGATCGCTGGAGTAGGTGCCGCTGATCCAGGCATTGCCGCACGAAGTCGAGGCTCCGCGGCCGGTACCGGAGTAGGTCTGGCCTCGCACGAAACCGGCCGAGCAGCTGCCCGAGAGGGAATTGTCGACGTAGATGACGCCGTTGGCGGGAAGCGGCATCGTGGTGGTGCTCACGCTGCCGACGTCGTATCCGGTGGTCACCGACATCGTGCTGCCGTTGAGCGCGATGTGCGTGCGGCCCTTGAACTTGTAGGCCGGCTGCACGACGGTCTCGAGCGCCGCGTTGGAGGGTGGCAGGGCGAGCTGGCTGGCCGGGTGCACGAGCGTGCCGAGCACGTTCGGGTTCGCGGTGCAACCTCCGTTGACCCAACGTGGGGAGCCGCTGATCTCGATCGCGTCACGCGTGCTGCGGCCGAAGGTCGCACCGCCGCAGATCTGCAGGTTGTCGTTCGTGTGGAACGGCCCGTTGACCGCGTCGGTCGCCGTGAACTGGATCTCCACGCAGAACGAGGTCCTCGACACGCGGTAGCTCGAGCATTCCCTCGTGGCGCGAGAGGTATCGGACGCGGTCGAGTAGGCGGACGGGTCCAGCGTCTCGAAGTCGGTGAAGTAGATGAAATCGATGAAGTTCGACCGCCGCAGCGTGGCCAGCACGGTGCGGTACTCGCCCCGCGAGCGGCCGGTCACGCGCACGGTCATGTTGCCATTCGGGTCCACCATCGAATACTGGTTGTTCTGTACGCACGCGCTGTAGCCCGGTGCCGGCATCAGCTCGACCGTGTACTCGGCCTGCTCGCCCGGCAGCCGGCGCCAGATGCGCGGATCGGCGCCGGTTCCGGTCCAGCGCTGGTTGACCGGCGCGAGCTCGGTTGCGTTGGGCGCAGGCACGGCGGTGCAGCGCACGTAGAAGTTGTTGTCCTGGCCCATGCGGTTGAGGTACCACTGAAGCCCACCCTCGGCCGCGCCGTAGGACTGCTTGTAGTCCTGGTCCTCGCGCGTCTGCGCCGTATCGCTGTCGACCGCGGCGAAACCGGCCGCCACGAGCAGCCCGCCCACGGCCAGCACGCCCATCAGGGTGACCGTCGTGAAGCCCTGCTGACAGCGAAGCCTCAAGCTCAGAGCACTCAGAGACATCGCGGTCCTTGGGTGGGGACCGTCGGGTTCGCGAGGCGGACGTAGACGTCGTTGTGGAAGGTGGTCGCGTCGCGATCGCGCGGGGTGCCCGTCCGATCGGGCAGGGCCACGAAAGCCAGCTTGACCATCACCACCAGGGGAGCGTCCTCGGCGCTGAGGGGCGTGGGCAGCTCGCGCAACGCGCCGGGGGCGCCATTCGGGTCGTAGGCGAAGTAGCTCAGAAACGGAGTGGCGGGGACACGCTCGACCCGGGAGAGGAGCACCCGGCTCTCGGCCGGCGCCGAGCTGAAGGTCAGGCTGGGGTAGACGCCGACCCCCGGGAAGACCTCCTCCGTGATCGTCCGGACCGACGGGTCGTAGATGATGTTGCGGCGCTCCACGTTCTGGCTGCCGTCGGACAGGTCGGCGTAGAAGGTGACCTGATCGGGGCTGCCGTAGGTGATCGGCTCGGTCGTGTTGCCGAGGCACACCTGGGAGCGAACCTGGCGCGTCAGATACTCCATCGCCTGCCGGCCCCGCTGGACGGCGTCCTGGCGGTCGGAGATCTCGTCCGAGGCCGAGTGGGCCCTATCGAGCAGCAGGAACGCCGCCATCAGCACGATCAGCCCGACGCTCATCCCCACGAGCAGCTCGGTCAGCGCGAACCCGGCCTCACGATCGCTCACGCCGGGCACGTCCCGCTCACGCGACCTGTCAAGTTGACCATGTCGACCGGGTCCGTCACGTCCAGAGCTTGGCCGGGGGTGAGGCTGTGGAGTTGCGGGGTGATGGTGCTCGCGCTGAACGAGGAGCTCGTCTTGCGGTTGACGCCATCGTCCACGCACACCCGGTAACGCCCGAACGGCAGCGTGAGGGAGATGTCCACGAGGGCGCTCGTATTGGGCGCAACCGTGGTGTCGACCAGCTTCTCCGTGCACTCCGGAGCGTCTATCTGGGTGACCGTCACCCGCACCCGCCGCGCCACCAACGTCGTCTTGATCACCGACATCCTCAGCGACGGCACGAGCACGTCGACGCTCTTGAGGTTGTCGGCCGGATCGAGCTCGATGTAGCCGAGCCCGCCGGGCTGGTAGTAGTCCGAGTCCCAGACCGCGGGATTGTTCAGCTCGCAGCTGCCCGCGTAGACGCCGTAGCCGTCGTGGTGAGGAAAGAGATCGCCGGCGTCGATGGAGGAGACGGGCGTGGTCGCGCTGTCGTCGGGGAAGTTCAAGAAGCCGGCCGGGAGCTTCGCGTGAGCGACCGTGATCCGGCTCCACTCGGTATTGGCACCGCTCGGGCTCTTGAAGTGAGCCCGCAGCGAGGCGGGTTCCTCGACCTCGATGGCCGTGAGGCTGGTGCGGCCGGCGTTGACGGTGACCGGGGCGCTGGCGGGGAGCTGACTGGCCCACGTGACGCCGCTCGACACCTCCGCGCTGTAGGTGCCGGAGGGGATGTAACCGAAGATCGCGCAGCCCAGCGAGTTGGTGGTGTCCGAGAACGACCCCGGCCCGCTGAGGCCGACGCTCACGCCGGGCAGCGGATTTGCGTCGCGGTCGGTGAGCAGCACGGCCGCGGTGCCGCTGGTGGCGCTGAAGGCGCCGGGCGCGGGGGTGAGCAGCGTGGTCTCCTTCGTCGGCGTCTGCTGCGTGTCGTTGGGTGAGGTCACCGTGGAGCTGACCTTCATGTACTCGGCCTGGGTGTTGTCGTCAGTGCAGGAGACGACGCCGCTCGCGTCGCGCACCCACTCGGTCTCGGAGGTGACCGTGTAGTCCACGTTGCCGACGCGGACCGCGCGGGTCTCGTTGTAGTTGGAGAGCGCGGTGATCGGCTTCGAGCGCAGCCGCTCGATGTCCTGCTGGGCGAGAGCGGAGTACTCGGAGCGGCTCTTGTTCCTCGCGCCCGAATCCTGCGCGCCGTCCAGCCCGGTCAGGACGGCGAGCGTGGTGATCCCGAGCACGAGGGCGCCGACCATCACCTCCACGAGCAGGGAGCCCTGCTGCGAGGAGACGCACGACCACTGATGGCGAAAACGGGCGATCACGAAGCGGCTCTCGTCTTGGGGCCATCGGTTGGGACGGCTGCTCGCTTTATCGGCCGGAGGCGGCGCTGGACGAGTCATACGCGCCGCCCGCGCGCCCCCATGGCCGTATGTTTGAATCGGGCCATGACCGCGACGCTCCCCGCCGAGGTCCAGCAGGTTTTCGACCGCTTCATCACGAGCGAGTTCACGACCGTCGACAGCCGCGGGCAGCCGATCACCTGGCCCCTCACGCCCTACTACCGCCCGGGCGCGCCCTGCATCGACGTCACCACCGGTCTCGGCTATCCGAAGAAGGCCGGCGACGCCCGTGCCAACCCCAGCGTCTCCCTGCTCTTCTCGGACCCCACCGGCAGCGGGCTCGGGGGCGCGCCGCAGGTCCTGGTCCAGGGCACGGCCGACGTCGACGATCGCGACCTCGACGCCAACCGCGAGCGGTACCGGCGCGAGCTGGCCGAGAAGCTCCCCAGCCAGGCGCGCAATCTACCGCCGCGGCCCTTCGACCGGTGGCTGAACTGGTACCTCATCCGCATCTACCTGCACGTACGCCCGGAGCGGATCTATGTCTGGAACGACGGCGACGTGACGGCGGAGCCCCAGCTCTTCGACGCTCACCTGGAGGAGGTGCGCTCGGGACATGTCGAGGAGCCCGAGGACGAGCACGCGCCCCGGGAGGGGGGCCCGGTCGTCTGGCACGAGCGGATGCAGGAGCTCGGGGCACGGTACCGCGACGCTGTCGTCTCGCTCGTGGCGCCGGACGGATTTCCCTTCTCGGTCCGCCTCCCGATCGAGCTGGACCGCGCCGCGCGGCGAGTACGGATCGGCGGCGCTCCCGTCGGCGTCCCCTGGCAGTCCGGTCTGGCCTGCCTGACCGCGCACGACCATCCTCCGGACTTCAAGTGGTCGCGCAACTTTCAGGTGCGCGGGGATCTGGTCGAGGAAGCGGACGGCTCCTGGTCGCTCATCCCCCACAAGCTCGTGGGCGGCTTCGAGGCGCCGCCCGGCTCACCGATGGCGCAGGCGCGGGTCACCATGAAGAAGGTTCGCCGCTACCGCCGGCGGGCCAAGCGCGAGCTGGCCGAGCGCGCCGCGCGCTGAGAGAACAAATGAGACGCGGACTTCACGCCTGAGGTGCGCGCTTTTGGGCCGAAGCCCGCAAGCGGCGCGGCGAGCCTTACAACCTCTTGGCTTCGCTCTTTGCGTTCCGTCCGCGTCTCGCGGAGCAGTAGATCATCGGGTCACGGCCTCCGTCAATACCGCCGCGGACGATCTGCCCGCACGTTGCGGAAAATGTGAACAGGACCCCATGGTGGAGAGGATCTTCCGGCGCGAGCACTAGGAGAGGGCTGACTCGAGCTCGGCGATCGCCTGGTCCGTGGTCTCGAAACGCACCACGGTCATGCCCAGAGCCCGTGCCGTCTCGCAGTTGACCTCCAGATCGTCGATGAACAGGCACTCTTCGGCGCGCAGGCCACGCCCCAGGCGCTCGAGGGTCAGTTCATAGATCTCAGGGTCCAGCTTGCGCAGGCCCACGAAGGCCGAATCCACCACCAGCTCGAAGATGTCGTCGAGCTCGGGGAACTTGCCTCGCCAGAGCGGCTCCCACTCCCGAACGTTGTTGGTCAACAGCGCCGTGCGCAGGCCCCGGGCCCGCAGCGTCGCGACATGGCGAATCATGGCCTGGTTGGGTTCGAGGCGCTCGAAGTACAGCTCGCGCAGGCGAGCGAGGTCAAAGCGCCCGTCGAGCTGCTCCTCGAGCCGGTCGGCGAACTCGGCCTCGGTGATCTCTCCGCGCTCTAGCACGAAGAGCGGGTGGTCCCCATGAGCCGCCGCGGCCCGAGCCATGGCCAGCCCCAGCTCCTCGAGCGAGACGCCCGCCTCCTCCTGGTAGGCCAGGAAGCCGCGTGAGAGCGGCGTGGTGAGCACTCCTCCGAAATCGCAGATGAAGGCCCGGATCACGCGGCCGCCGGAGGCTCGTTGCGCACCATCAGCTCGTAGGCGCCGATGCCCTCGCGGCCCTCGATGCGCCAGCGAAAGACCGCAGCGTGCACGCGGACGGCTTCGAGCTCGAGCGAGGAGCCCGCGATGACCTGTCCCGATCCGCGTCGCGAGAACTCCTCCCCGGCCGGCCAGAGCTCGAGCCCCGCGCTGCGCTGGCGCCCCTCGCCGTCGTAGACCGTGGACAGCCGGGCGTCCTCGACCTCCAAGAGCTCGCCGTCCTTCAGCATCGCCGCGCGCACGTCCTCCTCGCCGTGACCGGCCGCGCCGCGCGGCCGGCGCGCCAGGCAGAACACCGCGTTGCCCTCGTCGACCAGCGCGGAGATGCTGCGCAGGGCGTCCAGCTCGTCCCATTGCGGCGGCGTGCGAGTGATGGCCACGGTGCCCAGGCAGTCGACCGTGCGCCCGGCCACCTCGCCCGAGACTCGACAGAGGCTGGCGGCGAGCAAACCCAGCTCGATCTCGGGGCTCACCGGCGAAAGTCGCAGCGAGAGCCGGCCGGCGAGCTCGGCGCGCCAGTCGTCGCCGTCGCTATCGAGGTGTGCTTCCTCGGCGTGCGCGGCCGGCTTGCGCCCCTCGAACAGGATCGTGGCCCCCGAACGCACGGTCCCGTACAGCTGGCGGTCGGGATCGAAGAATGAGAGCGCGTAGGCGGCGCTCACCGCTCGAGCCGCCCGGGCGCGGCGTCGTGCTCGGTGGCGGTGCCGTCCACGTCCCAGCCGCTTCGATCCGGTCGCTCGCCCACCCCGGCCGCCACGCGGCGGCCCAGCCGTCTCATGGCGATTCGACGCACGACTGATCGGGTGGGCGGTATCAGCAGCAGCAGGCCCACGACATCGGTCAGGAATCCGGGAGTGAGGAGGAGGGCCCCGCCGAAGATCACCAGCACCCCGTCGACCACCTCGCGGTGCGGTATCCGGCCACTGGCCATGGTCTCGTTGAAGCGATTCCACACCGCGCGGCCCTGGGCTCGCAGCAGCAGAGATCCGAGCACCGAATCGAGCGCCAAGAGCAGGAACGTGGGCAACACCCCGATTGCGTCGCCGACCTGGTAGATGACGTACAGCTCGGCGACGGGGACGAGCAGGAAGACGAGAGCCAGGGCCCAGAGCGGCATCTGCGCTGAGGCTACTACCCTTGTTGGAGCATGCCGACCGTCGACGACGTCCAAGAAGCCCTGACCAACGTGATCGACCCCGAGCTCGGTCTCGACTTCGTCGAGCTGGGCCTGATCTACGACATCGAGGTGGATCAGGGCGACGTCTTCGTCTCTTTCACGCTGACCTCGCCCGGCTGTCCGATCGGTCCGCAGGTGGTCGAGCAGGTGGAGGAGTTCGTGGGGGAGATCGACGGGGTGACCGCGGTCCATCCGAAGATGACCTTCACACCCGCCTGGACCCCCGAACGCATGAGCGAGGAAGCCAAGTTCGCGCTCGGGTTTTGAGCTTCGCCCGGCCGCGTAGCCTCAGGGCGTGGCGGCCCTCACGCTTCTAGAGGACAGCTTCTCCGACGATCCCGCTTTCGACGTGGCCGTCTCGCGCGCGGTGATGTTCCGCGTCGCCCGCGGCGAGCTGCCGGAGACGCTGCGGATCGCGCGCCCCGGTGCGGTGGTCGCCTTCGCCAAGCGCGACGCGCTGGCCGCGGGGTACGAGCGGGCCGTCCGTGCGGCCGAGAGGGAGGGGTTCGGCGCCGTGCTACGGCTGGCAGGAGGCCGCGCCGCCGTGTTTCACGAGGGCACGCTCGAGGTCGCCCACGCGGCCCCGGCGGTGGACGCCCGTGCGGGCATACGCGACCGCTTCGAGGCCGAGGCCAAGCTGCTGTGCCGGGCGCTCGAGCGCCTCGGCGTGGACGCGCGCATCGGCGAGGTTCCCGGCGAGTACTGCCCGGGGCGCTGGACCGTGAACGCCGGGGGCCGGCGCAAGCTCGCGGGCATCGGCCAGCGCGTGGTGGCGGGCGGCTCACACACCGGCACGGTGCTCGTGGTGGCGGGCGCCGACCGCGTGCGCCGGGTGCTCGAGCCGGTGTACTCCGCGCTCGGTCTGAGCTTCGATCCCGCCGCGGTCGGAGCGGTGGAGGACGAGGTCCCGGGCGGGAGCGTCGAGGCGGTTCGCGACTCGCTGCTCGCCGAGTACGGGGCCCGCTACGAGCTGGTGCCCGGCTCGCTCGACGATGCCACGCTCGGGCTGGCCGGCGAGCTGGCGGCCGAGCACCGCCCGCCCGCCTGAATGTGCCGGCCGGTCGAGGCGGTCAGGACGAGGTCGGGCGGGTGGGCGCCCCGGATGCGGGAGGCGCCCCCTGTGCGGGGCCGGCCTCGCCGGCGGGAGGACCTCCGGAGCCGTTCGAGCCCACGGTGGCCTTCGCATGCAGGCGCGCCTCCTCGAGCAACTCGGCCAGCGACTCCTCGAGCATCTCGCCCAGGTCCTCGAGGTCGGGCATGGCGTCGTAGTCGGCGAGCAGGCCGAAGTCGACCTTCCCGTTGTAGCTCATGATCGCGATGGCCAGCGCGTGGTTCTCGGGCAGGAAGGCGATAGGAACGATCTCCTGCATCTCGCGGCCGAGCAGGTAGAGCCGGAACTGCGGGCCCGGGACGTTGGTCACGATCAGGTTGAACAGCCGCGTGGAGAAGTTCACCCGCGAGGCCTGGGCCAGCAGGGTCGGTGGCGCGAAGTCCTGCAGCCCGGTGATCACCTCGGCGCCCAACGCCTGCTTGGACTGCTTGAGGTTGCCCATCGACTCCTGCACGAGCCGCAGCCGCTCGACGGGGTCGGTCACGTAGACGGGCAGGGAACCGCGCATCGCGGCGATGCGGTTGCCGAGCTCGCCATGATCGTCCTCGGTGCGGATCGACACCGGTACGAGCGCGCGCAGCTCGAGGCCCTCGGTGCGCACGCCGCGGGTCTTGAGCCAGCGCCCCAGGGCGTCGGCCACCACCGCGAGCACTGAGTCGTTGACCGTACCGCCGAGCGCGTTCTTGATCTCCTTGAAGTCGGAGAGCCGGCTCTGCACCCAGCGCACGCGCCGGTGTGGCCCGATCGGCACGTTCAGCGGAACGTCGGGGGCGGGGTTCATACCCGCCCAAACGATCTCGCCCAAGCCCTCCGCCGCCCCGCGGGCCTGGTCCAGCGAGCGTCCCGGGTGCTGCAGCACTCCCGCCGCCCGGCCGGCGATCGACAGCGGCGTACGAACGAGCCCCTTGACGCCCTCGGCCACGAGCTCGGCGTCGGAGGGCTCAGGGTGCGGCATCCAGGCTTGCTCGGACTCGATCTGAGCCGGAACGGGCTGCAGGTCGAAGAGCACCGTGGCGATGTCGACCCCGGCGACACCGTCGACGAGGGCGTGGTGGGTCTTGGAGATGAGCGCGAACCGCCCCTCGAGGCCCTGAATCAACCAGAGCTCCCACAGGGGCTTCGAGCGATCGAGACGCTGGGAGAAGATCCGTCCCGCCAGCTGGCGCAGCTGGTCGTCCGAGCCCGGCTTGGGCAGGGCCGTGTGGCGAACGTGATAGTCGAGGTTGAAGCTCGGGTCGTCGACCCAGAACGGACGGCCCATCTCGAAGCGGGGGAAAGCGAGCTTCTGCCGATAGCGCGGAACGAGGCCGAGACGGGACTCGATATGAGCGGCGAAGTCCTCCCGTGCGGGCGGCGGACCCTCGAAGATCACGAGCGCGCCGACGTGCATGTGCGAAGCCTGCTTCTCCTGATGAAGGAAGGAGGCGTCGACGGCGCTCAAGCGGTCCCGGTGGCCCTGGTTCGCCACGCCGGTGACTTTACCCGCCACAATCGCCCCGGTGAAGTTCCTGGGAGCAGTGCTGGCGCTCCAGCTCGTGCTGGGCGTGACGCTGGTCGCGCTCGTGGCGACCGACAACGTCCCGTTCGCGGACGGCGACGACTCCCGGCCCGCGGAGCCCACCGCCGACCGCTTCGACTCCGGTGCGGCGTGGCGCCTGTTGAAGGAGCAGGTACAGCTCGGCCCGCGCCCGGCCGGGTCGGCCGCCTCGCGGCAGCTGGCCGAGCGGCTGCGCGGACTCCTGCCCGAGGGGCGCTTTCAAGCGGTGCCCGCGGGGTTGCGCAACGTGGTGGGCACGGTACGCGGGCGCGAGCCCGGCTACATCGTGGTGGGCGCGCACTACGACACCAAGGACATCGAGGGCTTCGTCGGGGCCAATGACGGGGCCGCGGGCACCGCGGTGGTGACCGAGTTGGCCCGGACGCTGAAGCGCCCAAGGCACACCATCCACTTCGTCCTCTTCGACGGCGAGGAGAGCCCGCGTGGCACCGAAAAGGCGCAATTCGCCGAGGAGGGGCTACGCGGGAGCAGGGTCGCCGCCCGGCGCTTTCGGCGGGCGCGAGCGATGGTGCTGCTCGACTTCGTGGGCGACCGGCGCCTGCGCATCCCGCGCGAGGACCTGTCAAACCTGCGCCTGTGGGCACGGCTGCGGGACGCCGCCGGCCGGGTCGGGACGGGCCGCACGTTTCCCGACGAGAGCCGGTCGGCCGTCCAGGACGACCACGTGCCATTCCTCCAGGCGGGCGTGCCCGCGATCGACCTGATCGACTTCGAGTTCTCCTGCTTCCACCGCACCTGCGACGACCTGAGCGCGGTGTCGAAGCGCAGCCTCGACGTCACCGGGGAGACCGTCCTGCAGCTGATTCGCCGTCTCTAACGCTCGCTCAGAGCCTCGGCCATGAAGGCCCGCAGGTCGAGCGAGCCGAGTCCGCTCGCGGAGTCGTAGTCCGGGCGCGCTTTGCAGCAGCCCACCCCGTACAGGTCGTCGTTACCCCTTCGGACGTCCCGGAAGACCGGACCGCGCGAGCCATGGGCCTTGCGTGCGAGCGCGAACAGGAGCGGGTTCACGAAGCCTGGCGCCGGCCGCCCGGTGCGCTCGGCCTGCTCGCCGATCAGGGCCAGGGCGCCCGCGAACAGCGGCGTGGCGGCGCTCGTGCCGCCGAACCGTGTCCAGCCGGGAGGCTTGCAGCCCCCCTCGACCGCCGTGCAGTAGATGGCGTAGCCGGGGACGGGATCAGCCAGGAACGAAACGTCCGGGGAGACGCGGGCCCTGCCCCCCACCCCGGGCGCGCGCTGCCAGACCGGGCGCTTGAAGACCAGGCTGGGCCCGCCGCCGCCCGCTCCGGGCGAGCCCAGGGGCAGGTCGTTCCACACCGTCTCGGTGACGAGTCGGTTTCTTAAGTCGAGGGTGAACTCGGTGCCGCCCACCCCGGTCATCCACGGCGACGTGGCCGGATAGTTGGGGCTCCGGCGGTCGATGCCGTCCGCTGCGCAGCTCGACGAGCCGTGGTCTCCGGACGCCGACAGCAGGCTGATGCCTCCCGCGGCTGCGGCGGCATAGAGGTACTCGAGCACCCCGACCGCGAGCTTGTCGCCCGACAGCCCGAGCTCGCAGACGCCCAGGCTGGCGGAGATCACGTGCGGCCGGCGGCCGGCCGGAGCATCGAGCGGGGCCGCGTAGGTGAGCGCGAGCTGGGCCAGCGAGGCACCGCCCTCGTAGACGTCCAGACGGGCGCCGGGCGCCACCGCGGTGAGGACCTCGAGGTCGAGTGTCGTCTCGTCGCCCGGGGCGAGCGCGCCCGGCACGCCGACCGGAAACACGCGCATCGACGGGACGGGGAGGCGAAAGCAGCGTGCGTACTTCCTGATGTCCGAGCGTCGGAAACCGTCGGTCTCGATGAGTGCGATGCGGGTGCCGCGCCCGCTCAGGCCGGCCTTGTGCAGGGCATCGATCCCGTAGGCCTCGAGGTACTGATTGGGAGTGAAGCCACCCGACTCGAGGCCCTGTGCGCAGCCGCGGGGTGAGCCGCTGCGCTTCGGAATCTCCGCCCGGGCCGCCCGCGGCGGACCCGACGAGCTTCCGCTGGAGAGCACGATGGGGGCTACGCCGGTGACCATCCCGCGCAGCCGCCGGGGTACCCTCCGGCCCCCGCCGAAGAGCCTGCGCGCCTGCGGCGCGGACAGCTTGGCCACCACCATCGCGCCCAGACCTCGTACGCGGGCGCGCGCCCCGCGGCTTCGGAGAAAGCGCAGGACGGTCCGCCGCGTGGCGAGGGAGGCACCGAAGCGCCTCTCGATCACCCCGAGCGGCACATATGCGCCTCGCAGCCCCGACGCCGGCGTGGACGCGCGCAGCGCCAGGCGATCGAGGGCGCCCTGCTCGCGCTCGAGCGCGAGCATGAACGGCTGGGTACGCACGGGACCGGCCTGGGCCGCCGGCGCTGCGCAGACCAGTGCCACGACGACCAGGAGGAGGCGGGAAAGAAGAACCATGACCCGAAGATCGGCCCCGTCGCGGTCGCCTTGAGTAGCTAGCCTTCGCACGGATGCCGACGTTCCCCGAGAAGCTCCTGCTCGCCGCGCCGCGCGGCTACTGCGCCGGCGTGGATCGGGCGGTTCAGACTGTCGAGCGCGCGCTCGAGCTGTACGGCCCGCCGGTCTACGTGCGAAAGGAGATCGTCCACAACAAGCACGTGGTCGAACAGCTGCGCGAGCGCGGGGCGATCTTCGTCGAGGAGGAGACGCAGGTGCCCGAGGGCAACACGGTCGTCTTCTCGGCGCACGGGGTGGCCCCGAGCGTGCACGCGAACGCGAAGGCGCGCGGGCTCGAGACGATCGACGCCACCTGTCCGCTGGTCACCAAGGTCCACGTGGAGGCCAAGAAGTTCGCTGCGGAGGGGTACACGATCGTGCTGGTCGGCCACGAGGGTCACGAGGAGGTCGAGGGCACGATGGGAGAGGCGCCCGACCACTTCGTGCTCGTGGAGACCGAGGAGGACGTCGACAACCTCGAGCTCCCCGATCCCGACCGCGTCGCCTTCCTCACCCAGACCACGCTGTCGGTTGACGAGACCGACCGCATCATCGCCCGCCTGCAGCAGCGCTTTCCCAACATCGCGGGCCCCAAGTCCGATGACATCTGCTACGCCACGACCAACCGCCAGCTCGCCGTGCGTCAGATGGCCGGCGAGTGCGATCTCGTGCTGGTGATCGGCTCACGTAACTCCTCGAACTCGAACCGCCTGGTCGAGGTCGCCCGCGACCACGGAGCCGACTCGCATCTGATCGACAACGAGGGTCAGGTGCAGGAGGAGTGGCTCGAGGGCAAGCGCGTGGTCGGAATCAGCTCCGGAGCGAGCGCACCCGAGGAGCTGGTCCAGCGCCTGATCGAGTTCTTTCGCGCACGCGGCACCGAGGACGTCTCCGAGTTCGAGGTCGTCCAGGAGGACGTCCGCTTCATGCTCCCAAAGGAGATCCGGAGCGCCCTGGCGGCGCGGCCGCTGCCGACGCTCGGCTGACCCTCGCGCAGGGGTCGTCGCCGCCCCCTCCACCTTGACGCGCGAGAGGGGGACTTGAATACTCAACGTCGTGGGAGCTCGAAAAGCTCCGCTCGGTGCCGTGATGGTGGCGCTCGTGGCGGCGACCGCGGCCTCGCCGGCCGAGGCCAAGCTCAAGACATACACCTTCAACCACGGCCCGTTCAAGGTGGCGCCCTATCAGGTGCGTTACACCGACAGCGCGACGCGTGCCGTTCGGGCCCCGCGCGTGAACGGCTTCATCGTCCGCATGTACGCGCGCGTGGTGGATCGGCGCGGCCGGCCGCTGCCGGTGCGGCGCATCATGCTCCATCACGTTCTCTTCAAGAACTTCCGGCGCTCTCGTGGCGCGCGGGGCGAACCGATATGTGGCCATCAGGGCGAGAGCTTCTACGGGACCGGCGAAGAGAATCAGCCGCTCGTCCTGCCCCGCGGCTACGGATATCGGATTCGGGCGAGCGACCGATGGCGCATCTCCTGGATGCTGATGAACCATCAGAACCGCTCGAACACCGCTTTCATCCAATACCGGGTGGTCGTCGAGACGCGGCGCAGGCTGAAGGCGGTGACGCCCTACTGGGTCCGCGTCACGAAATGCCGGTCCGCGACGGATCCGATCTTCAACGTGCCCGGCGGCGGACCTCCGGGCTCGACTGTCAGACGGGCGAGCCTGTTCCAGCTCCCTCGCGCCGGGCGGCTGGTGTCCGCCAATGCCCATGTCCATGGTGGGTCCAAGGACCTCGTGATCTCCCAGCCGCGATGTGGCGACCGGCCCTTGATGAGCTCCAAGCCGCTCTACGGCCTTCCCAGCCACCCCTACTACAACGTGCTGCCCGTGCTCCACGAGCCCGGACCCATCGCGACCAGCTGGCCCCGCACCGCCACAGGCATCCCGGTCTCCGCCGGTGAGCCACTCCGAATCACCTCGCTCTATGACGGCGAGCTGCCGCACACGCGCGTCATGGCGATCATGCACCTCTACGTACACCACGGACGCGCTCCGCCTGCGGCGGGCTGCGCGCCGCTCCCAGGCGACCTGCTCAACTCTCTGCCGGCCAAGCCCGGTCGGCCCGAGCCGCCGAGGGTGCGGGTGCCCCTCACGGGCCTAGGTGCAGGGGGCCGCGCACGAACGATCTCCAAGCCGATAGGGCCGACGCGGGTCTACTCCGGCGACGCGGCCGTGCGGATCCGCGAGCGCTCCTACAACGTCCGCAACCTCTCGATCCCCCTCGGTGCCTCGGTGAGCTGGCGGTCCTTCGACCCGATCTGGCATAACGCCACGCTCGCCAACGGGCCCGTAGGATTCAGCTCTCCGATGCTCGACCGGCGAGAGCGGTACTCCCAACGGTTCACCAAGCCTGGGCTCTACCGCCTGTTCTGCACACTTCATCCTGTCGACATGACCCAGGCGATTCAGGTGAGAGCCGCCACCGAGGCGACCGGCGGATGACCGCTCGGCGCGTCTTGGCGACCTCGGCCGCGCTGGTGACGCTGGGTGCTCTCGCCGGCGCCGGCGAGGCCGCCGCGCCAAAGCAGGTGCGGATCGGCGACAACTTCTTCGACTCCGCGACGGTCGTCCGGAAACCGGGCGGCAAGGTCCGGTGGACCTGGACCGGGACGAGCCGGCACGACGTGTTCTTCTACGCCGCGCCGGATGACGCCAAGCCGAGGAAGTGTTCGCTTCGGCGCAGTGGCGCGTGCGTTCGCACCTTCAGGAAGAAGGGCACGTACCGCTACATCTGCACCCGCCACGGGTCGATGGCGGGCGCGGTGAAGGTTCGTCCTTAGCCTCTCGTCGCGATCCCTACTGCTCGGGCTCACCCCACCGGTTGTTCTCCAGCCAGAACAGCTCCCGCGCGGTGAACGCCGTGTCGGGGAAGTCCGAGAACAAACCGTCGACGCCGAGCCGGTAGAAGTGCAGGTACTCGTTGATCGGGTTGCCCTTGTAGTCGGAGGCCAACTGACCCTGCTCGTTGCGGAACGTGTAGGGGTGCACGAGCAGCCCGCGCTCGTGGGCGCGCTCCACGAGGTCGGTGGGCTCGTCGAGCAGCGCGCGATCGGTCTGGTTGACCACGCCGTCGCCGTTCGCGTCGCCCGCCGTACCGTTGGGCTTGATGACCAGCGCGCGCGTGCTGTGGATGTACGGCTTCCAGGGCCCGATGCCGTCGGCGTACCCGGCCACCTCGTCGAGCCCCTCGTCGGTGGCGAAGAACCCGAAGGTCCGCGCCAGCAGCCGGGGCCGGCCCGAGTCCGTCCAGTCGAACGGCCGGTCGAGGGGAGCCGTGTAGTCCAGCGTGCCGTCGGGCTTCACGTCGTTGGCGTCAACCAGCTGAACGAGCCTGACGTCCGTGCGGCGGTTGAGCCACCGGAGGTTCGATTGCTCGAAGCTCTGGATGAACACGGGGGCGCGGCGGCGGTTCCAGCCCGCCTCATCGAGCGCGTCGAGCAGCCGCGGCTCCAGCCCGAGGCCAAGCTCTCTGTGGTAGGTCGGATGCTTGGTCTCGGGGTAGATGCCAATGCGGCGGCCGGTCCGTGCGGACCAGCGCTTGGCCAGCTTGATGACCTGCTCGAAGGTCGGGATGCGATAGCGCCCGTTGAACTGCTGGGGGCGATCGGCGCCGGGCTGCACGGCCCTCAGCGTGCGGATCTCGGCCAGGGTGAAGTCGGAGGCGAAGAAGCCGGTGACCGGGGCGCCGTCGACCATGACGGTGCGCTCGCGCGAGGCGAACTCGGGATGGTCCCGGACGTCCGTGGTGTCCGCGATGTTGGGCTCGTGCCGCGCGATCAGGTGGCCGTCCTTCGTGGCCACGAGATCCGGCTCGATGTAGTCGGCGCCGAGCTTGATCGCCAGCGCGTAGCCCGGGAGCGTGTGCTCGGGGAGATAGCCCGCAGCGCCCCGGTGGCCTATCACCAGCGGGTTGGGCTCGCCTTTCCCGGCCGATGCGGTGGCCGGCGCAAGGCTCGCGACGGCCGCGACGAGCGCAGCGCACAGCAGGACGGTCCGTCTCATCCTCATTCCCATGGGGCCCCTTCGGTCCGGTCCGGTCGAGTCGCGCGCAAGCGTACGCTCAAGGAGCGGCGGGGGACAAGGGGGAGAACTGGACCCCGTGGAGGCGCAGGCCTGGAGAGGCGGCCTCGACCGTGCCGTCCACCTCGTGGAGGCCCGGCTCCACCTCCGCGCCGGACAGGACGGCAAAGGCCGCGCCGGCCCGGAACGTAAACGACGCGGCGGCGCCGGCATCCGACGCCTCGATCCAGTCTTCCCCGTCCTCCCAGTCGCGCACGAGCTCGAGACGATCGCGGTCGGCCGGGAGCGCGATGTCCGCCGTCTGAGGCTCGAGCAGCACACCGGGCTCGTCCTCCGGGCGCAACGGCGCGACCGGCTCGGCGGAGACTCCGACGTACTCCTGGATCGCCAGCTCGCTGTCGAGGTAGTCGCCCTCCCCGTAGTGGATGTAGGCGAGCTTGCCGGTGCGATCGAAGAGGTAGCGGCCCGGCCAGCCCAGGTTGCCGTAGAGCCTCCACAGCTCCAGGTCGGGATCCAGCAGCACGGGGTAGGGGATGTCCAGTCGCTCCACGGCTTGTCGCACCAACTCGGGCGAGCGTCCGAACGAGTAGCCCGGCGAATGGACTCCGACCACCCGCAACCCGGCGTCGGCGTACCGCGAGTGCCACTCCTTGAGATAGGGCATCGTGCGCAACGAGTTGATGCGCGCGAAGTCCCAGAACTCCACCAGTACCGCCCCGCGGCCCATCAGCGTGTTCATGCGCAGAAAGGCGACGTTGATCCATTCCATCCCCGGTGGGAACTCGGGCGCGTAGATCTCGGCCTGGGGCGGCGGGCGCATGTCAGCGCATCATGATGCGCGGTGTCGTCGTTCAGGCGGCGATCGCGTTCAGGATGCGGAGAGACCCAGATCTCGATCGCGGCGCTGGCCAGCAGCACCGGGATCGCCAGGGCGACCGTGACGAAGGTGGCGGCCAGCAGGTTCTGCCACTCGCCCCGGCGACTGGCGATGATCCAGGCTGCGAGGGGAAGGAAGAGCGCCACGAGCTCCGGCACGGCGTGTGCGGCCGCTCGCCGACAGCGGCAGCGAGCTGCCCGCGATGAACCCCGCCACGCAGGCGAGGGCGTGCAGGGCCAGGACGAGCGAGTTGCGGTAGAGCACGGCCAGGTACTCCGGCAGGCCGGCGGCCTCGTTGAAGCCCGGGATCAGGTACAGGCTGGTCGGGTCCGGTGTGGTCAGGCGGGCCACCGCGTAGACCGCCACCAGCAGGCCGGCGGTGATCAGCCCGCTAAGGGCGAGCCAGGGGCCGACGACCTCGTACGGATTGTCGTTCAGCGCCGCAGCGCGAGCTTGGTGTCGGCCATGCCCTGGACGAGCACGAGGTCGTTGACGCTCATCTCCCAGGGCATCGGCCGGGAACCGCTGAGCCGTGAGCGTTGTAGGGGAGTCATGACCCGACTCACGCTGTACCTGACGATGCTCTTGTCGCTGGTCGTCGCCGCGCAGGCCGCGGCCAAGGAGGTGGTGGCGGCCAAGGTATGCGGCGCGTCTGACTGCCGCGAGGTCACCGACAAGAAGTCGCTGATGGCCCTGCACGAGGGCGGCCCGCCGACCGATCCGCCCGACAAGGCAGCCGGCTTCTATCGAACCGAGGTGACCGTGAAGGGTGAGGGCGACGACCGCTTCACCTTCGACGTCGCGCTGCTGCCCGGGACCGGCCTGATACGCGGCACGAACGACGACGGCACGTTCAGCTGGCTGCCGGTCTCGGAGGCCGCTGACGCCCGCTTTGAGCGCATGACCCGTGGACTCGAGCCGATCGCGGCGAAGAAGCTGGAGGGACTGGACGCGCCCGGGCTGCCCGAAGCCCGGGTGGACGAAGTGGTCAACATCGCCGGAGAGCCGGCGACCGCCGGGTCGGGCGAGGCCCCGGCGTGGCCGTGGATCGCCGGCGGCGTGGCGGCGCTCATCATGCTCGGCGTGGCCGTGTACGCTCGCGCGCGTGACCACCTGGGACTACACGACCACCGTAATAACCCACGGCTTCCTGGGCCGCAAGGAGGAGGAGCTCGACCGTCAGGAATTCGAGCGAGCGATGAATGAGCTCGGCGCGGAGGGCTGGGAACTGGCCACCGCCTTCCTCGATACGGCCCTGCACCGGGAGAAGGACGGCCACGTCATCGTGTTCAAGCGCCGCCACGACTGACCGAGGGCTCGGCCGAAGGTCCTAGGCCCGTCTCGGCCCCGTGCCCGATGCATCCGGGGCGGGCGCAGCCTATCGTGAACCGGCGATGAGCGAACGGTCGAGCGGTGCTGTGCGGGCCATGAGCGATGCCGTGCTCGCGATTGCGGGCCAGCGCTCGGTGGAGACCGTCCTCCAGCGACTCGTGCACGCGGCTCGCGAGCTGGTCGACGCGCGCTACGCGGCCCTCGGCGTGCCCGACGGCGAGGGTGCGTTCGCGCGCTTCATCACCTCGGGGATGAGCGAGGAGGCCGTGGCCGCCATGGGGCCGCTTCCACGCACCCACGGCCTGCTGGGCGCGATGCTGGAGTCGGACGAGCCCTACCGCACGCCGGACATCAAGCGAGATCCCCGTTTTCGCGGCTGGTGGCCGTCGGCCCACCCTTCCATGGCGTCGTTTCTGGGGGTGCCCATCGTCGCGCGCGGGCGCGTCGTCGGGGCCTTCTACCTGACCGACAAGGAGGAGGCGGGCGAGTTCAGCCTCATCGACGAACAGCTCATCGAGATGCTCGCCGCGCACGCCGCGGTGGCGATGGAGAACGCACGCCTGCACGAGCGAAGCCGCGAGCTCAGCATCGTCGAGGAGCGCAACCGCCTCGCGCGCGAGCTTCACGACTCGCTGGTGCAGAAGCTGTTCGGCGTCGTGCTCGCCGCGCAGTCCGCGGCGACGCTGCTCGAACGTGACAGCGCCGAGGCCCGCGTCCAGGTCGACCGCCTGGCGGGCCTCGCCCAGGATGCGATCGCCGAGCTGCGCTCGCTGGTGTTCCAGTTGCGTCCGGCCGCCATCGAGAGTGAGGGCCTGGCGGCCGCGCTGCGAAAGCACGTCGAGGTGCTGCGCCGAGTCCACCGGACCGGCGTCGAGCTCGAGCTGCGAGGAGAGCCGCGCCTCCGCCCGGGGGTCGACGAGGAGGTCTTTCGCATCGCTCAGGAGGCCCTGCACAACGCTCTGCGCCACGCCCACGCGGATCGCCTCTCGGTTCAGCTGCACGAGAACGGCAGAGGGCTGTGGATGGCCGTGACCGACGATGGCGTCGGCTTCGACCCCAACGCCCCCGAGTTGCGAGCCCGCCGTCTCGGACTCACCTCCATGGAGGAGCGGGCGCACGAGCTGGGCGCGCGGCTGGCGATCGATTCCACCCCCGGGGCGGGGACCACGGTCGCGCTCGAGGTGCCCGCGTGATCCGCGTGCTGATCGCCGATGACCACGCGGTGGTGCGCCAGGGGCTGCGCACGTTCCTGGAGCTCCAGGACGACATCGAGGTGGTCGGCGACGTGGCCGACGGCTCGGCCGCGGTCGACCGGACGCTCGACCGGGGACCCGATGTGGTCCTGATGGATCTGGTGATGCCCGGTATCGGCGGCGTGGAAGCCATCAGGATGATTCGCGAGCGCCGCCCCGAGGTGCGCGTGCTGGTGCTGTCGAGCTTCGGGGAGGACGAGCAGATCTTCCCCGCCGTCAGCGCGGGCGCGGCCGGCTACCTGCTCAAGGACGTCGAGCCCCAGGAGCTCGTGCGCGCCATCCGCGCGGCGCACGAAGGCGAAGCTCTGCTGCATCCGGCGGTGGCCGCCCGGCTGATGGAGGAGTTCTCGTCCGGGCAGGGACCCGGGAGCGCCGAGTCGAGCCTCACCGCTCGCGAGCGCGAGGTGCTCGGGCTCATCGCCCGGGGCCTGCCCAACAAGCTGATCGCCCGCGAGCTCGGCATCGCCGAGAAGACCGTCAAGACCCACGTGAGCGCGATCCTGTCGAAGCTCGGCGTGACCGATCGCACTCAGGCCGCGCTGTACGCCGTTCGCAACGGCCTCCTGTCCTAGGACCAATTGCCGATGGTGGCTTGCGGCACCGCGGCCTAGCGTCGAGGCCATGAGTCGAACACCCCTGAAAACAGCGATCGTGACCGGTGCCTCACGCGGGTTGGGCCTCGCCTTGGCGCGCGCTCTCGGCCAGCGGGGCTGGCGGCTGGTGATCGACGCCCGCGGCTCCGAGGAGCTCGAGCGCGCGCGCCGCGAGCTCGGCGAGAGCAGCGAGGTGGTCGCCCTGGCCGGCGATGTCGCCGACGACTGGCATCGCACGGCCCTTGTCGAGGAGGCCGGCCGGCGCGTGGACCTGCTCGTGAACAACGCCAGCGTGCTCGGACCCAGTCCGCTGCCGCCGGTGGCCGAGCTTCCCTTGGATGGGTTCGAGCGGATACTCCGGGTGAACGCGCTCGCCCCGCTGGGACTGATCCAGCGTGTCCTTCCCCGTATGCCCGCGGGCGGGCGGATCGTCAATGTCAGCTCCGACGCCGCGGTGGAGCCCTATGAGGGTTGGGCGGGCTACGGCTCGTCGAAGGCCGCGCTCGAGCAGCTGACCCGGATCCTGGCGGCGGAGCGTCCCGACCTGCGGGTGTATGTGGTTGACCCCGGCGACATGCGCACTCGGATGCACCAGGACGCCTTCCCCGGCGAGGACATATCCGACCGACCTCCCCCCGAGGAGAGCGTGCCGGGGCTCCTGGAGCTGATCGAGGGCGCCCTGCCGAGCGGGCGCTACGCGGCGCGAGCGCTCGCGGCCCACCGCTCGGAAACGGCCGGCGCACCCTCGTGATAGCCGCGGCCCCGTTCGAGGCGGCCGAGCTCGAGGAAGCACGCGAGCCGGCCGAGGAGCGGGGCAGCGGCCGCGACGACGTCCGGCTGCTCGTGGCCCGCGCCCGGGACGGGCTCGAACACGCTCACTTCACGGAGCTCCCGGAGCTGCTGGACCCCGGCGACCTGCTCGTGATCAACACCTCGGCCACCCTGCCGGCCGCGGTCGCGGTGCGGGGTGCACAGGACGGGCTCACGCTCAACCTGTCGAATCCCGCGCGCGGCGAGGGGCCGAACCGCTGGCTGGCCGAGCTGCGTCACGAGGGCGAACGCCACCGTGGAGGTCGCGCCGGCGAGGTTCTCCTGCTGCCGGCCGGCGCGACCGCTGTGCTGCTCGAGCAGGACCCCCACGAGCGCCTGTGGCTGGTCGGCCTGAGCGTGCCGGGAACGGTGCCGGACTACCTGACCCGGCACGGCCGGCCCATTCGCTATCGCCACCTCCACCGGGACTGGCCGCTGGAGCACTTTCGCACCGTCTACGCCACCGAGCCGGGCAGCGCCGAGATGCCGAGCGCCGGGCGCGCCTTCACACCCGAGCTGATGACTCGCCTGGTCGCGCGCGGGGTGGATCTCGCGCCGCTGGTGCTGCACACGGGGGTGTCGTCGCTCGAGGTTGGCGAGGCTCCCAGGCCCGAGCCCTTTCGCATCCCGCATTTCACGGCCGCCCGCGTGAATCTGACGCGAGAGCTGGGCGGACGAGTCATCGCGGTCGGCACAACCGTGGTGCGCGCGCTCGAGTCGGCCGTGGGGGAGGACGGCCGGTCGAGGCCGGCGGACGGCTGGGCGGACCTTGTGATAAAGCCGCGAACGCCGGTCCGGGCCCTGGACGGCCTGCTGACGGGCTTCCACGACCGAGATTCGTCACACCTGGCGATGCTCGAGGCCATCGCGGGCCGAGACCTGCTCGAGCGCTCCTATGACGAGGCCCGGCAGGCCGGATACCTCCGTCACGAGTTCGGGGACCTGCACCTGCTGTTGCCGAGCCCTACGCCCGTCCGGCGGCAAACGCTGGACCAGGCCGACCCGATTGGATGAGGCAGCCTGCGGTGCCGGTGCTTTCGTCCCCGGGGGAGGCCGGGAACGCCTCGAGCAGAGCGCGCGCAATCAAAGCGCCCCGGGTCGCATATCCCTCCGAGGTGAAGTGGATCCCGTCGGGGACGAACCACGCGTCCTCCACAGCCTCGGCCCAGTCGTAGATGCGCATGCTCGAATACCTGGTGCACGCCCGCAGTAGGGCGTCGTTCCACAGCTTCATGTTCGGGGCCGCGTACGGTCCGCTGGCAACGAGCGACTTCACGTTCACCCACATTACGCGGGCCTCTCCTAGGGTCGACATCATGGCGTCGATTCGCTCGTCCAGCCCGACCGCCGACCCCACGGAGACGTTGGCCGTCTCGTTGGTGCCCAGGGCGAGCACCCAGCAGCCCTTGTAGCCCTTGCTCTTCCAGGAGGCGGCGACGTCGTCCGCGTTCGGCGCTCCTTCGAGCGTCTCGACGATCGAGCGGCCGCCCGAGACCTCGAGGTGCTGCGTGCGAACGCCGACGCGCGCGTAGCGGGCGCTTATCAGCCGCCTGGGGTTCGGCAGGTATTCCCTCGAGACGAGCCCCTCCGAAGTCGAGTCACCGATATGGACGACGGACTTGCAGGATGTCCTCCGCGGCCCTCGGTCCGAAGCCGAGGTGGTGACAGTTTGCGCCAGGGCGAGCTTTCCCGGCACGTTCGACTGCCTGCTCGCGCCACCCACCCCGGCGAAGCCCGCGAGCGCCAGGAGCAGCACGGTTCCGGCGCCCGCGGCAGCCAGCCTGCTGCTCCAGGGGATGGGCGGGCGTGCCCCCCGTCCCGCCTTGACACTCGACCAGAGCCGTCCCAGCGCCCCCTGGCGAATCGGGTTCTCGAGGAACCGCCAGGAGAGGGCAGCGATACCGACCACAGCTGCCGTTTGGAGCAACGCTCGCGCCGGATCGAACCCGTCGGCGCCGTCGGGCGACGTGAGGACGATCACGGGAAAGTGCCACAGGTAGATCCCATAGGAGCGGACGCCGATCCAACGCAGCGGGCGACAACCGAGGGCGGGCCCGAGCCGCGACGCCGGATGCACCACGGCCGCGAGCACGAGGACGGTCGCCAGCGACAGCAGCAGGAATCCGCCGCGGTAGAGGAACGGGGAGAACTCTTCCAGCGTGCACAACATCAGCACGAGGACCGTGAGCCCGATAGTGCCCGAGCGGTCGATGATGCGCCGAGCCCGCGGCGTGATGTTCGGCCGCAGCCGGCGGCTCGGCCACACCGCGGCCAGGGCAGCGCCGGCAAGGAGCTCGAGCGCCCTCGTGTCGGTCCCGTAGTAGACCCGCGACGGATCGAGCCCCGGCTGGTAGAGGACAGCCATGAGCAGGGCCGACACCAACCCCAGGCCGAGAATCGCTCCGGCCAGCCTGACCCTCGTTCCCGTCGGCGATTTGAGCTCCGGGATGAAGGCGACGCCCAGCACCAGCAGGAACGGCCACAGGATGTAGAACTGCTCCTCGACCGACAGCGACCAGAGGTGGTTGAGCGGTCCCTGGGTCTCGAAAGCCTGGAAATAGGAGACGTCGCGAAATACGAGCCACCAGTTGTTGACGTAGACGGCGGCTGTTGCGACGGCACTCCTGAACTCAGGAGGCTGGTGAGGCCCGACCACGGTCACCCAGGCCGTGACGATGATCAGCATCACGAATAGCGCCGGAAGCAATCGGCGCGCTCGCGCGAACCAGAACGCTCTCAAGTGGATCCGCCCCTGTGCCAACTGCGCGAGCAGGAGGTCGGTGATCAGGTAGCCGCTGAGAGTGAAGAACACCCCGACCCCGAGCAGCCCGCCGGTGGCCCACCCGAAGCCCAGGTGGTACGCGATGACGGCGAGCACCGCGATGCCGCGTAGCCCGTCGAGCCCAGGGATGTACCGCCGATTGCTCTCTGTCGGCTCAGGCATCGAGCCGACCCTTCCACGACCGACACGAGATCCCTTGCGCAGGAATTGAGCAACACGGCGACACGATCCCGTGCAATTGCCGCGCGCGGCAGGATCCGCCTTGGCGATGCCGACGTCGGGCTCACTGCTTGGAGCGAGCCCGGGCTATCCAGTCAGCTAGCCGATGCTGTCGACCATTTCGAGCTGGATGAGGCGATTCAGCTCGACCGCGTACTCCATTGGCAGCTCTTTGGTGACCGGCTCGATGAAGCCGTTCACGATCATGGCTGCCGCCTCTTCCTCGGAGAGACCGCGCGACTGCAGGTAGAAGAGCTGCTCGTCGGAGATCTTGCCGACCACGGCCTCGTGGGCCACGGTCACGTGCGGGTTCTGGATCTGGATGTCGGGCCAGGTGTCCGAGCGTGAGCGGTCGTCCATCATCAGGCCGTCGCACTGGACGCGGGCCTTCGAGCCCTGTGAGTTGTGGCCCATCCGGACCAGGCCGCGGTAGCCCATGATCCCGCCGTCCTTGGAGATGGACTTGGCCAGGATGTTCGAGGTCGTGTTGGGGGCGAGGTGGACGACCTTGGCGCCGGTGTCCTTCCACACCTCGCCGCTCGCCACCCCGACGTTGAGGTGGTCGGCGCGGGCGCCCTCGCCGATCAAGAAGGAGCCCGGATAGAGCATGACCTTCTTGGCGCCCATGGAGCCGCCGACCCATTCGACGGTGCCGTGGGCCTCGACGATCGCGCGCTTGGTGTTCAGGTTGAACACGTCCTTGGACCAGTTCTGCACGGTCGTGTAGCGCGCTTTCGCGCCTTCCTTGACGAAGATCTCGACCACCGCGGAGTGCATCGAGTTCATCGAGTAGGTCTGCGCGGTGCAGCCTTCGATGTAGTTCACGTCCGAGCCCTCGTCGGCGATGATCAGGGTGTGCTCGAAGGTGCCCTCGCCCGAGCCCTCCATGCGGAAGTAGGCCTGGAGCGGGAGGTCGACCTTGACGTCCTTGGGCACATAGAGGAACGAGCCGCCCGACCACACGGCGCCGTGCAGCGCGGAGAACTTGTTGTCCTGGGGCGGCACGCAGCGGTTCATGAAGTACTCGCGTACGAGGTCCTCGTGCTCGGTGACCGCCGAGTCCATCGCCATGAAGATGATTCCCTGGTCGGCGTACTCCTTCTTGAGGCCCTCGTAGAAGGGCTCCTGGCGCCATACGCCCACGACGCCGGCCAGATGCTCGCGCTCGGCCTGGGGGATGCCGAGCTTCTCGAAGGTCTCCTTCTGCTCGGCGGGGACGTCGTCCCAGGAGTCGTAGCGGCCGGCCTCGGGGGGCGACCAGAGGACGAGCTGGGTCAGGTCCAGGTCCGAGAGGTCCACGCCCCAGGTCGGGATCGGCTTGCGCTCGAAGATCTCGTAGGACTTGATCCGCTTCTCGCGCATCCAGTCGGGCTCACCCTTGATCTTGGAGAGCTGTTCGATGACCTCGCGCGAGATTCCCTTCTTGGCCACGAGCTGTCCCTGCTCGTTCTCCTTGATCGCGCTCGGCTTCTGGACGCGGGTCTTGTCGGTAGCTGCCACGGACCTAATAGTAGCGGCTGAGGCGGGTTTCCGACTGCGCAGGTCGGAGTTCCGAAAGGGGGTCCGGGGGCGCGAGCCCCCGGCTGCTATTCCGGCCAGGAAGGGTCGCCCGTCGTCGCGCCGCGCATAACCTTCAGCCCCAGCAGCGCGCACTTGCGGCGGGTGGGTGAGATCTCGATCCCGAGCTGGTCGATCACCCACCCGGCGTCGAGCCGCTCGATCTCCTCTACGGGCATGCCAATCAGCTCGTCCGAGGTGATCGACGCGGAGGCCTGGGAGATCGCACACCCCTGGCCGTGGAAGCGAAGGTCCTTGACCTTGCCGTCCTCGATGAGGATGTGGACGCCGAGCTCGTCTCCGCAGAGCGGGTTGTGGTCATGGAACTCGAGGTCGTGGGGCTCGAGCTGGCCGAAGTTCCGCGGGTTCTTGTAGTGGTCGAGGATGTAGTCGCGGTAAAGAGCGTCCACCGCTTCCAGACTAGAGGCTGCCGCCCAGCAGGACCGCGCTGACCGACAGGTAGTTCTGCGTCTGGCCGGCCCAGTTGCCGCTTGGGCAGTCGGTCGCCAACTGCACGATGTGATTGCCCGGCTGGACCTCCTGAGAGACACCCGCCGTCCAGAAGAACAGCTCGTTCGCGTGAGTCACACCGCTGCCCGGCACGGCGACCCCATCGACGTACAGTCCGGTCCGCGGGGCCCCGGCGGTGCAGTTCACGTCGAGCAAGGCCTTGCCGTACACGAAGAGCCGCCCGGACGTGTCGGTGGTGACCGAGTTGGGCATGACAATGGCCTCGAACGTCGCCGACGGATCCGCGCTGGCGACGCTCGACGTGGAGCCCTGAGTTGGTCCGGGTAGCCCCTGTATTCCCTGGATCCCCTGTATCCCCCGGGCGCCACTTTGCCCCTGGAGGCCGGCTGGTCCCTGCGCGCCGGGCGCACCCTGCGGACCGGCGGGTAGTCCGCCCGGCTTGAAGTCCCTCGGCTTGAGTGACCGGTTCTTCACCTTGGCGCTCGTAACCGCGCCGCGAGCGAGGTTGTCGGTTTTCACCGCTCCTCGGGACAGCTGCACGGCCGCGTATGAGCTGCCGCCGAGCGCCACGAACAGCGCGAGCGTGGCGATGACGTTCGCGTAGCTGAGCGTGCCCCTCATGCCCCGGTGATCGGCACCGGAGCGGGGAGCTAGAGGCCGAAGACCTCGCGGCCCTTGACCAGCGCCTCGACCAGCCGATCCACCTCGTCGCGGGAGTTGTAGACGCTGAACGATGCCCGCGCCGTGGCGCCGACCCCCAGCGAGCGCATCAACGGCTGCGCGCAGTGGTGCCCGGCCCGGATGCAGACCGCCTCGCGATCGCACAGCTCGGCGACGTCGTGCGGGTGCATGCCCTCGATGGCGAACGAGACCACCCCGCCTCGGCGTTCGGCCTCGGCCGGCCCGAAGACGGTGAGACCCTCCACCTCGGGCAGGCGCTCGAGGGCATAAGCGGTGAGCTCGCGCTCGTGGGCGCGGACGTTGTCCATGCCCAGCGCGTCCAGATAGTCGACCGCGGCGCCGAGCCCCACGGCCTCGGTCACGTCCGAGGTGCCGGCCTCGAACTTCCAGGGCAGGTCATTCCAGGTCGACGAATCCCGCTCGACACGCTTGATCATGTGTCCGCCGCTCAGGAACGGGGGCATCTCGGCCAGCAGCTCGTGCCGGCCGTGCAGCAGGCCGAGCGTGGGGCCGAGTGCCTTGTGCCCGGTCCAGGCGTAGAAGTCGGCGTCGAGCTCGGCGAGGTCCACCGGGAGCTGCGGCACTCCCTGGGCGCCGTCGACGACGGTGACCGCGCCCGCCGCGCGCGCCCGGCGAACGATGTCGGCGATCGGGTTGACGGTCCCCAGCACGTTCGACACGTGGGCCACGGCGAGCAGCTTGACCCGGCCCTCGCCGAGGATCGCGTCTAGCTCGTCCAGCGCCAGCTCACCGCTGTCGGCGACCGCCACGTAGCGAAGCCGCGCGCCCTTCTCCTCGCACAGGATCTGCCACGGCACGATGTTGGAGTGGTGCTCCATCTCGGTGATGAGCACCTCGTCGCCCTCGCCCACGTTGCGGCGCCCCCACGAGTAGGCGACCAGGTTGATCGCCTCGGTGGCGTTCAGGGTGAAGATCGAGCAGGCGGGGTCCCAGTTGACGAATCGCGCAATCCGCTCGCGGGCGCCTTCGAAGGCGTCGGTCGACTCGCGAGCGAGCTCGTAAACGCCTCGGTGGATCGGTGCGTAGGAGTGGCGCTGGAAGTCGTCCATCGCCTCGACCACCTGCCGCGGCCGCTGTGAGGTGGCCGCCGAGTCGAGGTAGGCGACCCGGCGGCCGTTGAACTCTCGCTCGAGCACCGGGAAGTCCGCGCGGACGCCCACCAGCGGATGCTCGGCGACGGCGCCCATCACGCCGCCTCGGCGCGCTCTCCGATGAACTCACGCACCTGCTCCTTGGCGCCGTCGAGCTTCTCGGCGATGCGGCGGCGCACGAGGTCCTCGAGCCCCGGATCGTCGAGGCGCTGCACAACCTCCTCGAAGTAGCCCTCGACGAGCACACGCACCGCCTCGGCGCGCGTGATGCCACGGGTCATCATGTAGAAGATCTGCTCGGGGTCGAGCTCGCCCACGGTTCCGCCGTGCGAGGCCTTCACGTTGTCCACCTCGACAATCAGCGACGGGATGGCGTCGCCCTTGGCGCGCGGCGACAGGAGCATCTGGTGGGTCTGCAGGTAGGTGTCCACCTCGGTGGCCTTCGGGATGATGTGAATGAGGCCCTCGTAGGAGGCGCGCGAGTCGCCGGTGAGCACGCCCTTCCAGACCGTGTCCCCGGTGGTGTGGCCGGCCTCGTGTCGATCCGTGGTGAACAGGTCGAGGTGCTCGTCGCGCTCGGTGAAGTAGAGCCCGGTGTGCTTCATGTCCGAGCCCTCTTCGGCCGTGACGATGTCGAGCGTCTGCTTGGTCAGCCGCCCGCCGAGGTGGATCGGCACCCACTTCACGCGCGCGTCACGACCGATCTCCACGCGGCGGGTGGACAGGTCGTACACCTCTCCGCTGCCCCAGTCCTGATAGTGCGCCACGTCGACCTGAGCGCCCGCCTTCGCGAACAGCTCGAAGGATCCGGCATGCAGGGCCTGGCCCTCGAAGTCCGAGCCGATGAAGAACTCGCGAATGCGGCATTCCGCGTGCTCGCCCACGATGGCCAGCGTGTGCGCCCACTGGGCGGTCGCGGGCTCGTCGATGAGCCAGACCAGCTGGATCGGCTTCTCGACCTGGAGGTTCTTGGGCACGTGGATGAACATCCCCCCGGTCCAGAACGCGGCGGAACCGGCGGCGAACTTGTCGCCCTCGAACGGCATGCGCTTGCCGAGGTGCTCCCGAACGAGCTCGCCGTGCTCCTCCACGGCCTGCTCGAGCGGCATCACCGTGATGCGCTCGTCGGTGACGTCGGTGTGCACGATGGTCGCGCCGCGCTGGACGATCAGCGCGGAGTGCTCGTCGTCACCGAGGTCGAGCTCGGGCAGGCCCGGCTCGTAGCGCTTGGGCTCGAGGGCGTCGAGGTCCAGCCCCCGCAGGGAGGTCGTCCAAAAGCCCGAGCGCCGCCAGGTTGGGGTGTCCTCACGCTCGTAGACCTCCAGCGCGGCCTTGCGGCGCTGCTCGACGAAGTCAGCCGGCACCGGCAACGGCCTCCTCGCGCACCCACTCGTAGCCCTTTTCCTCGAGCTCGGTCGCCAGCTCCGATCCGCCCTCACGGACGATGCGGCCGTCGATCAGGATGTGTACGAAGTCCGGGGTGACGTACTCCAGGATGCGCGTGTAGTGGGTGATGATCAAAAAGCCGCGCTCGTCGCCGCGCATGGCGTTCACCCCGTCGGCCACGATCCGCAGGGCGTCGATGTCGAGTCCCGAGTCGGTTTCGTCCAGCACGGCGAAGTCCGGCTGGAGCATGGCCAACTGCAGGATCTCGGCGCGCTTCTTCTCGCCGCCCGAGAAGCCCTCGTTGAGGTAGCGGCTGGTGAACTCGCGCCGGATTCGCAGGAGGTCCATGTTCTCCCTGAGCATGGAGCCGAACTCCTTGACCTTGATTGGCTCCTCGCGCTTGGCGTTGACGGCCATGCGGAGGAAGTTGGCCACGGAGACGCCCGGGATGGTGGCCGGGTACTGGAATGCCATGAAGAGGCCGGCCTTCGCGCGCTCGTCGGGATCGGCCTCGGTCAGGTCCTCGCCGTCGAGCAGGACGCGGCCCTCGGTCACCTCATAGCTCGGGTTGCCCATGAGCGTGTTGGCGAGCGTCGACTTGCCGGAGCCGTTGGGGCCCATCAGGGCGTGCGTCTCGCCCTTCTTCACGACGAGGTCGACGCCGTGGAGGATCTCCCGCTCCTCGGTGCGGACGTGGAGGTTCTGGATCTCAAGACTCATACAGGGGTTACCTTCTCCATCTGACGTAGCGGCTGGACCAGATCGTCCAGCGTCATCTCGTTCAAGGTTCGGACGATGGACCCCTGGACGCGGGTCCAAAGAAGCTTGGTGGGGCAGGGCTCGCTGCCCTCGCGGGCGCACGTGAGCACCCCGTCGGTGTCGGCGGTGATGCACTCGATCGGGGCGATGTCACCCTCGAGCGCCGACACCACCTCGGCCATGCTGATGTCCCCGGGCAGGCGCGAAAGCGTGTAGCCGCCGTGCGCGCCCCGGCGCGACTCGACCAGCCCCGCCTTGCGCAGGCGCTGGACCAGGTGCTCGAGGTAGGCGAGCGGGAGGCCCTCGGCGTCGGCGATCGTGCCGAGCGAGATCGGCCCTTCGTCGTCACTCTTCGCGAGGTGCGCCATCACGCGCACGCCGTACTCCGCTTTGGTCGAGAACATCATGTCGAGCTTAAATCCTACTCGTCTGGTCGGAGAAGCTACTCGGCGCGCAGGATGCGCAGGTCGTGGGCCAGGCGCTCGGGCGTGGCCTCGAAGCCGGGATAGCCCACGCGCTGAAAGCCGCGCTTGTCCACCAGGGTGAACCGGGCCTGGTGCTCCTGGGTCACGGTCTGGGGCGCTATGTAGTAGTCCCTCCACAGAGGTCGTAGCTGGGCGCGGCTGCCCAGCACGAAGTCCAGCCTGCCGGTGACCCTCTGCTCGGCCAGGAAGGCGCGGGCGCTCTCGGCGGTGTCACGCGGGGGGTCGACGGCCACCGCCAGCGCCGGCAGGTCCTCACCCAGCTCGTCGAGCGCGCCTCGAATCGTCTGGGCCTGCGCCGGACAGGTGTCGTCGCAGTGCGTATACAGGAAGGTGACGATCACCGGCTCACCCCGGAGCTCGCGCATCGAGACCTCGTCGCCGTCCTGGTTACGCAGCTCGAAGTCGGGGGCGCGCAGGCCTTTGGGCATGATCGAGCCCTCGAAACGCGTGCCGGCGGTGGCGACGTCGTCGTGGTCGTCGCCCGACCGCGCGGCCAGGAGTACCGCTCCCAAGGCAAATACGGCAACCAGAAAGAGCGCGATGAGCACACGTGCGTGCACCCGGATCAGGCTAGCCGCACGGTGGAGTCGGACCGGACTCTAAGGCTCGACCAAGCCACGGCGAATCGCGTAGCGCACCAGCTCCACGCGGTCGCGCATCTCCAGCTTCGAGAGCACGTTGGCGCGATGGGACTCCACGGTCTTCTCCGAGAGCTTGAGCGTTTCGGCGATCTGCCGGTTCGTGTACGCCTCGGCGATCAGCTTGACGACCTCGAGCTCGCGCGGCGTGAGCCGATCGTCGGGCTCGGGGCTGCCCCTCTCGAGCCATTCGTCCATCAACGTGCGCTGGGCATCGTCGGAGAGGAAGGTTCGCCCGCCGGCCACGGTTCGGACCGCGCCGATCAGGTCGGTGTCGGCGGAGCGCTTGAGGACGTAGCCCGCCGCGCCGGCCTCGAGCCCCTCGAGGAAGTAGCGCTCGTCGTCGTGCATCGACAGCAGCAGCACGCGCGTGTCGGGCACATGGGAACGGATCTCGCGCGCCGCCTGCAGGCCGGTCATGCGCGGCATCGAGACGTCCAGCACCGCCACGTGGGGCCGCTGCGCCTGGGTCTGCTCGAGGGCCGCCACGCCGTCGTCGGCTTCCGCCACCACCTCCATGTCGCGCTGGCGGTCGATCAGCATCCTGAGGCCGGAGCGGACGATGCCGTGGTCGTCGGCGATCACCACTCGGATCATGCCGGGCGGACCCTGAGCGTCACCGAGGTGCCGCCTCCCGGCGCCGAGCGTACGTCGAGCTCACCGCCCACGAGGCGTGCGCGCTCGGCCATTCCGCTGAGCCCTAGCCCCGCGCCCGGTCCCTGCGAGCCCGCGCGCGGGATCACGCCTGGATCGAAGCCGGCGCCGTCGTCGCGGATGCGCAGCTCGGCTCCGCCGTCGGTGGCCTGGAGGTCGACCTCGACCGCGGTGGCCCCGGCGTGGCGCCCGATGTTGGCGAGCGCCTCCTGAGCCACTCGGTAGATGGCCGTCTGCAGGACCTCGGGCAGCTCGTTCGGATCGCCCTCGGTGTGCAGGCGCACCTCCACGCCCGTGCGTGCCGAGAAGCGCTTGAGCTGGGCCTCGACCGCGGGCAGCAGCCCATGATCGTCCAGCGCCGAGGGCCGCAGCTGGCGGGCCAGGTTGAGGAGCTCCTCCATCGCCCGGTTCACGAGCTTCTTCAGCTCGGCCACCTCGGGTTCGCGCTCGGGCGGGGACTCCTGGGCGAGCGCCTCCAAACGCAGCAGAATCGCCGTCAGGGCCTGGTTGACCTCGTCGTGCAGGTCGCGGGCCAGGCGGCGGCGCTCCTCCTCCTGGGCGCGCATGGCCAGCTGCCCCGAGCGTCGGCGCTCCTCTTCGATTCGCTCGAGCAGCCGCTTGAACGAGTTCGAGAGGCGGTCGATCTCCGCGACCGGATCGCGCCGCTCGAGCTCGAGCGGCGCCGGCTCCGAAGGGTCGATCGACTCGATGCGGTCGATCAGATGCTCGAGCGGGCGAAAGCGGCGCTGGAGCATCCAGAGATTGCTGCACAGGCTGAGGATGATCGCCATCGCGAGGATCGCGAACTGCCAACGCTGCCCGTCGACGTCGAGATCGAGGCCCGCCGCCAGGCTCGCGGCGAACAGGGTGAGCGCGACCAGCACCACGTTAGCCGCGACCACCTGGCCTATGAGGGATTCGTCGCGGCGGGCCATTCTGGGTCTTTGCATGGATCGGAAGGCGCCCATGGGGGTCAAATGGGGTCTTCACCCCATATCGGCACGCGCCGCAGAAGACGAAACTCTGAGTGAGGCTTCAAGGGCGACAGACGGAACTGCCGCCGGAGCTTCCGCAGCAAGACAATCTAGGTCTGGGTCTTCCACCGGGGCGCTCGATGAGGGCGCCCCGGTCTTTTGTTTGACAGCCGGGGGCTCGCGCCCCCGGACCCCCGCTGATTCCTGGCCGCGCCCGGAGGGTGCGCGGGGCTCGCGCCCCCGGACCCCCGCTGATTCCTGGCCGCGCCCGGAGGGTGCGCGGGGCTCGCGCCCCCGGACCCCCGCTGATTCCTGCCCGCGTCCGGTGGGTACATCTCGAGTGTGCGGCGCTACACTTTCTGAAGTATTGAAATGCGACCCGGTTTAGGTGAATTGCAACCCATGGCCAGCGGCGCGGAGGTCATCCGCCAGATCAAGGAGCAGATCGAGGAGGTGGATCCCAAGGAGGTCCACGAGCTCTCTCACAACGGCAACGGCGACGGCGACGGCGCCGTCATCGTCGACGTGCGCGAGCAGCACGAGTTCGAGGAAGCCCACATCCCGGGCGCCGTGCACGTGCCGCGCGGTCACCTCGAGTCTCGCATCGAGGGCGCCGTGAGCGACCGCTCCGAGCGCGTCGTCCTCTACTGCGCCTCGGGCAACCGCTCTGCGCTCGCCGCTCACACTCTCCAGGAGCTGCTCGGCTACCAGGACGTGGCCTCCATGCGCGGTGGGATCACGCTCTGGAAGGACCGCGGCTACGAGGTCGAGGTGCCGCGCTCGCTCACGGCCGAGCAGCGCGAGCGCTACTCGCGCCACCTGCTCGTACCTGAGGTCGGGCTCGCGGGCCAGATGAAGCTGCTCGACGCCAAGGTGCTCCTGCTGGGCGCCGGCGGGCTCGGCTCGCCCGCGGCCCTCTACCTGGCCGCGGCCGGGGTGGGAACGCTCGGCATCGTCGACAACGACGTCGTCGACCTCTCCAACCTCCAGCGCCAGGTCGCCCACTCAAACGACCGCATCGGGGTGCCGAAGGTCGACTCGGCGGAGACCGCCATCCACGAGATCAACCCCGACGTGAAGGTCGAGAAGTACCCCGTCCGGCTCGGCGCCGACAACATCATGGAGATCATCGAGGGCTACGACGTGATCGTCGACGGCCTCGACAACTTCCCCACGCGCTACCTGCTCAACGACGCGAGCGTGCGCACGAGGACCCCGGTGGTGTCGGCCTCGATCCTCGGCTTCGAGGGCCAGCTGTCGGTCTTCCATCCCTACGAGGGTCCGTGCTATCGCTGCCTGTACCCGACGCCTCCGCCCGCCGAGCTGGCGCCGTCGTGCGGTGCGGCCGGCGTGCTCGGGGTGCTCCCCGGCGTGATGGGCCTGCTGCAGTCGGTCGAGGTCATCAAGCTCGTCACCGGCGCGGGCGACACCATGGCCGGCCGTTTGCTGCTCTACGACGCGCTCGGAACCACGTTCACCGAGCTCAAGGTGCGCCGCGATTCGGACTGCCCGATCTGCTCGCGCGAGCCCGACGCGATCTCCGACGAGGAGATGGGTGTCTTCCCCGACTACGAGGCATTCTGCGCCGGGGCCGGCTAGGGATGAGCACGATCAAGATCCCGCCCGTGCTGCGCTCCTCGGTCGGCGGCGAGAAGGAGGTGGATGCCGACGGTTCCAACGTCGGCGAGGTGCTTCGGGAGCTCGCCGAGATCCACCCGGCGACCGAGTCGCAGCTCTTCGCCGAGGACGGCGGCCTCAACCGCTACGTCAACGTCTATCTGAACGATGAGGACGTCCGGGTGCTCGAGGGTCTCGACACCGGCGTATCCGAAGGGGACACGCTCGTGATTCTGCCGGCGATGGCCGGCGGCTCGCGCTGATCCGCCGCCTCCGCCGCGGACAGCTGCCGTAGCCTGGGCAAGCGTGCGCATCGACAAGCTCGACAGTGTCGAGCCGTTCGTAACCCTGGACGGCTCCGAGATCCGCGAGGTCGCCGGTCCGGCCTCGGCCAATGCGGTCAACCAGAGCCTGGCCGAAGCGACCGTACCGGCCGGCGGCGAGACGGAGGAGCACTTTCACCGCCTGACCGAGGAGATCTACTTCTTCACTCACGGACGGGGACGCCTGCGTGTCGGGCACGATGTCCGCGAGGTCCAGCCCGGTGACGCAGCGGTGATCGCTCCCGGGCTGCGCCACAAGCTGTGGAACACCGGCACGGAGCCGCTGCGGCTGTTGTGCTGCTGCGCCCCGGCCTACTCCCACGAGGACACCGTGCTCACGGAGTAGGGTGCCCCGCCGTGGCCGCCGAGCCGTTCCCCCTGGAGCCGGAACACCAGGCCCTGCTCGTGGTCGACATGCAGAACGACTTCGTGCGCCCGGGCGCCCCCCAGGAGGTTCCCGACGCGCGGACGACGATCCCGGTGATCGCCACGCTGCTCGACGCCTTCCGCGCGGCGCGGCGCCCGGTGATCTTCACCCGCTTCAGCGCCGGACCGCAGCGCACGCTGCTGTGGAGCTGGTCGCCCCAGTGCGGGCCCGAGCTGCGTTCCTGCTGGCCGGGGGTCATCCGCCGCTACGACGACGGCCGGGAGCTGGCCGGCCACGACGTCGTGCCCGAGCTCGAGCCCCTCGAGGACGAGCCGCTCGTGGACAAGTACGGCTACGGGTCATTCCACAACACGATGCTTGAGGACGTGCTGCGCGCCAGGGGCGTCTCTCAAGTAGTGGCCGTCGGCACCGTCACGCAGATCTGCGTCGAGGAGACGGTGCGCGAGGGCTTTCACCGCGGTCTCGAGATGGTGATGGTCCGCGACGGCGTGTCGTCCTTCGACCCGGATCTGCACGCCGCCACACTGCGCAACATCGCGATGAAGTTCGGACGCGTGGATCCGGCGACGACGGTGCTGTTCGCGCTAAAGGCGAGCGCTCAGCGACCGATGCAGGACAGGTGGAGCGCCGGCCCCGCGACTTGATGGCCGGTGACCACGCCTTGGCGCGCTTGGCGGCCGACTCCGCGCTGCTGGAGGCCAAGGCAGCGCCGTACTACACTTTCTGAAGTGTTCGAGGCTGGTCTCGACAATCGGCCGTGCGGGGGCAAGTACGGCGACATCGTTCAAGCGATCGGCAACACGCCGCTGGTGGAGCTGCGGCGGCTAAGTCCCCGGCCGGGCGTGCGCATCTACGCGAAGCTCGAGAGCTACAACCCCACGGGCTCCGTCAAGGACCGCGTCGCCCGCTCGCTGATCGAACGGGCCGAGAGCGACGGCCTGATCACGCCGGGCCAAACGATCCTGGAGCCTACGTCGGGGAACACGGGCATCTCGCTGGCCATGATCTGCTCGCGCAAGGGCTATCCGCTCGAGGTCGTCATGCCCGACAACGTCACGCAGGAGCGCACCCAGCTGCTGCACATGTACGGCGCGAGAATCACCTACTCGCCCGGGGACCAGGGTTCCAACGGGGCGGTGGCGCGAGCGCTCGAGATGGCCGAAGCCGACGCGTCGTACTACATGCCGTACCAGTACGGCAACCACGCCAACCCCGACGCCCACTACCACGGCACGGCGGTTGAGATCCTCGAGGAGCTCGAAGAGGTGCACGCCTTCGTCGGCGGGCTCGGCACCGGCGGCACGCTGATGGGCAACGCGCGGCGGCTCAAGGAGGAGAACGACGAGACGATCGTGGTGGCGGCCGAACCGCTGCAGGGCGAGCTCGTCCAGGGCCTGCGCTCGCTCGAGGACGGCTACATCCCACCGATCCTCGACCTCTCGCTGCTCGATCGAAAGATCTTCGTGTCCAACCGCGACTCGGTGGTGTGGACCAAGAAGCTGCTCGAAGAAGAGGGGCTCTTCGCGGGCGTCTCCAGCGGGGCGATCGCCGCGATCGCCGTGCGTGTGGCCAATGAGCTCGACGAGGGCAACGTCGTCTTCGTCGCGCCCGACGACGGCTGGAAGTACCTCAGCTCGGGCGTCTACACGAAGACGATCGAGGAGCTCGAGGCCGACGGCACGCTGGCTACCGGCTCCTTCTGGTAGCTACGGAACGGGCTTGGCGGCGGGGCCGTCGTCCGCCTCGTCGTCGTAGTCGTCGTCTGGGCCCGAGATCGAATCCTTGAACTCCCTCATGCCGCGCCCGACCGAGCGGGCGGCCTCGGGCAGCTTCTTGGGACCGAGGATGATCAGCGCCACGACGAGGATGACGATCAGCTCCATCGGCCCCGGAGCGGATAGAAACGCGAGCATGCCTATCAGGCTACCCCACGTTCGAGCGGGTGGGGACCGCAGGGTTGCCGAGCACCCGGCGCAGGGCGACCCCGTGCTGCGCCCCGGACGCCATGATCGAGCCGAGCGGCTGCAGCAGGCCGGGCGCGTCCAGCGTGGAGAGCACTTCCACGTAGGCGGCAACGGTCTCGGTCTCGAGCTCCAGGGCGAAGGTCGCAAAGGCTCGGCGGCTGCCGAGCGCGGCGGGTCCCGGAGGCGGCGCCGTGCCGACCGGACCCCGGCGGCCAAGGGTCTCGAGCGCGAGCTCGACGCCGCGGACGTGCTCGCGCTCCTGGCCCAGGAGGCCGCGACCCAGGGCCCGGTCGATCACGGCCTGCTCCAGCGCCGCGCCGTAGGCGGACTCGAGACGGTGCTCGAAGGTGAGCAGGCGCTCGAGGCGATCGACTCCGGCTGCCTGCGCCCCAACCGGGGTGGCGCCGGCCGCGCCGGCGGCGAGCGTGATCGCGAGGATCTGACGGCGAGTCACGCTCACGACGTGCCGGTCACGAAGGCCTTCTCGGAGGCCGGGTCGCCGGACAGCAGCTGGACCACCGCGAGGTCCTCGGCTTCCTCGGCGGCGATTTCGGCCGCGGTACGCCGCTGGCGGGAGTCGGGCAGCGAGCGCAAGGCATCCAGGTAGGCGCGCACGAGCCGCTCCTCGAGGTCACGAGCGAACCGGAGAGCACTCGCCTCGTCGTGCAGCTTCGGGAACATCGGCGCGTACTCACGCTCGGGGCGGCCCTCCGGAGGAGCTCCGCCCAGGTCGCGCACGAGAGCGGAGACACGCTGGACGTGGCGGATCTCGCGCCGGCGTATGGCCTGCGCCTGGGCGCGGGCGGCCCCGTCGAGGGCGGCGGCGATGACCGCCCAGGCCGCCACGCTCGCGTGCTCCAAGGCGACGATCGAGTTCAGCAGGCCGGCGCCCGATCCCGCCTGCGGCCCGCCCGTGGGACGCGGATCGCTCCCGCCGCAGGAGGCGAGCGCGAGAGCGGCGGCGCCGCCGAGCGCCCGCCGGCGAGTGAGCGCTGTGGACACGGGCCGCACACTAGCCTTCGCACCCGTGCGGATCTCCAGCTCTAACCGCGAACGACTGGTGGCCCACGCCCGCGAGGAGGCCCCGAACGAGTGCTGCGGCTACATGCGAGCCCGGGACGGGGTGGTCGAAGAGGTCTTCCGCGCGGTCAACGAGCGTAACTCCCCCTACGGGTATGAGCTCGATCCCAAGAGTCTGTTCGCGGTCAACGAACTCGACGACAACGGCTTCGAGGTCGGGATCTACCACTCGCATCCCCGCAGCCCGGCCGAGCCCTCGCAGACGGACATCAACCTCGCCAACTATCCCGGCTGGACCTACTGGATCGTCTCCCTCGGCGGCGCCGAGCCCGAGGTGAGGGCTTGGCGGATCGCCGACGGCCGCGTGGACGAGGAACAGGTCGAGGTTGCCTAGCGACGCCCTCACCTGCCCCTCCTGCGGGCTCGGGCACCGGGGTCCCGAATCCTTTTGCCCGACCTGTGGGATGCCGCTGGTCGAGCCCGGCTCCGAGCCGCTCGATGAGCCGGTGAGCGACGCTCACGGGCGGGCACGCAAGATCGATCCGCGCTACACCGAGGGCGAGCTGGTGCGCGTGGCCGGCGGTCGCAACCAGCCCGAGGCGGAGCTGATCCAGGGTCTGCTGCTGGAGGAGGGCATCCCCAGCGTGCTACGCCGAACCGCGGGCTTCGACGTGCCGGACTTCCTGGCCGCCGGGCCACGTGACGTGATGGTGCCCCAGGCGGCAGTGGAGCCCGCCCGCGAGCTTCTGGGTCAGACGGAGCTGGCGCCGCAGGAGGGCACCGTCGCTGGACCCAATCCACTCAAGCTCGTGGCGGCGATCGGGCTGGGTGGGGCGGGGGCCGCGCTGGTCGCCTGGCTCCTCCAGGGTGGGGGGTAGGATCCGCGACCCATGGACTTCGCACCATCAGAACGCGTAGCCGTCCTGCTCGAGCGAGTCCAGGAGTTCATGGAGGAGCACGTCGATCCGGTCGAGGTCGAGGCGCTCCAGGCACTCGACCGTGAGGTCGGTCCCGGCGTTCCCTACCCCCGGATTCTGGTCGAGCTCCGCGAGCGCGCGCGCGACGAAGGGCTCTGGAACCTGTTTCTCCCCGACGAGCGCTTCGGGCCGGGGCTGACCAACTGGGAGTACGGGATGCTCTGCGAGCTGATGGGCCGCAGCGGCGTGGCCCCGATGGTGTTCAACTGCGCGGCCCCCGACACCGGCAACACCGAGATCCTGGCCGAGCACGGTTCCGACGAGCAGAAGGAGCGCTGGCTTCGGCCGCTCCTCGACGGCGAGATCCGCTCCTGCTTTTCGATGACCGAGCCCGACACGAGCGGCTCGGACCCGACCCAGCTCGCCACGAGGGCCGAGCTCGAGGGCGAAGAATGGGTCATCAACGGGCACAAGTGGTTCACGTCGGGGTACAACGGCGCCTCGGTCGCGATCGCGATGGTCGTGACCGATCCCGACGCTCCGCCGCACAAGCGCGCCAGTCAGATCCTCGTACCGCTCGACACGCCCGGGTTCACAGGCGTTCGCCCGGTGCCGGTGATGGGCCACGACGAGGGACCGGGCCACTGGGAGGTGACCTACGAGGACTGCCGCGTGCCGGCCGACAGTTTGCTGGGCGAGCGCGGCGCCGGCTTTGCGATCGCTCAGGATCGCCTCGGCCCCGGCCGCATCCACCACTGCATGCGCGCCATCGGCTCCGCCGAGCGCGCCTTCGAGCTGATGTGCGAGCGCGCACACGAGCGCCAGTCGTTCGGAGGCCCGCTGGCCGAGAAGCAGTTCGTCCAGGACTTCATTGCCCAGTCGCGCATGGAGATCGACTCGGCCCGGCTGATGGTGCTGCACGCGGCCTGGAAGATGGACACCGAGGGCAAGCGCGCCGCCCGGCAGCAGATCTCGATGATCAAGGTGATCGCGGCGCAGATGCACCAGCGCGTGCTCGACCGCGCCATGCAGGTGCACGGCGCGCTCGGAATGTCCGACGACACGCCGCTGGCGGCGATGTGGCGCCAGGGGCGCTGGCTGCGCATCGCCGACGGGCCGGACGAGGTGCACAAGATGGTCGTCGCGCTGCGGGAGTTGAACCGCTTCAAGCCGCGCGAGCCCGCCGCGCGCCCGGCGACCACCTCGGTGTGAGGCTCACCGCCGAGCAGGAGGCCTTCGTCGAGGCACTCCGCGACTACGCGGCGCGTGAGCACTTCGAGCCGGTCGAGGACGGCCACTCCGGGGAGGTAGCCGCGCAGCTGGGCGAGCTGGGCTGGTACGGGCTCCAGATCCCCGAGGAGTACGGCGGCCCCGGAGGATCCTTCCTCGACGCCACGCTGTTCCTCGAGGAGACCGCCCGGGGGCGCATCCCGGTGGCCGCCTACGGCGTGACGCTGATCGTCATCGGGGCGCTCAACCGCTTTGGCACCCAGGAGCAGAAGCGCGATCTCTTCGAGCGGGTGGTGGGCGGCGGCAGCCTCGCGATCGCCATGTCGGAGCCAGAGGCCGGCTCGGACGTGGCCAACCTCAAGACCAAGGCGCGGCGCGAGAACGGCTCGTACGTACTCGACGGCGCCAAGATGTGGTGCTCCTACGCTCACCGGGCGAGCCACATCCTGGTCGTCTGCCGCACCGGGGCCGGCGAGCGTCACGACGACATGTCCATGATCATGGTGCCGCGCGAGGCGCAGGGCATGACGCTAACCCCGATTCCGACTCTGGGCGGGGAGGAGACCAATGAGATCCACCTCGACGGCGTGCGTGTGGGCGAAGACTCCCTGCTCGGCGGCGAGGGCAGCGGCTGGACGCAGCTGATGGCCGGGCTCAACTACGAGCGCACGATCCTGGCCGCCACAGCGCTCGGACTCGCGCAGAGGACCTTCGACGACGCTCTGGCCTACGCCAAGGAACGTCGCCAGTTCGGTCGCCCGGTCGGCTCCTTCCAGGCTCTCTCGCACCGCTTCGCCGAGCTGGCCACAGAGCTGGCGCAGGTGCGGCTGCTGGTGCGTTGGGTGGCCTCGCTCACCGACGAGCAACCGGAGCGGATGCTGCCCCGGGAGGCCTCGATGGCCAAGCTGGCGGCAACTGAGCTGGCCAAACGCTGCGCGCTGGAGGGCATGCAGGCCATGGGCGGCTACGGCTACGCCACCGAGTATCCGATGGAGCGTTACCTGCGCTCGGCGGTCGCGGGCACGATCTACGGCGGCACTTCGGAGATCCAGAAGAACATCATCGCCAAGACGCTCGGCCTCTGAGCGGCGCCGACAACGCGCCACGAGCTCAAGTTGACGGTCGTTACGACCGATTGAGAACTATGGCTGCGCGCGCCCCTCGCTGGCCCGGCGGGGATGCCCCTGCCGATCAGGCTCCCCGCTTTGGCGGTGCCGGCGAGGCGATGAGCGCGGTCTCGCGCCTCCTGGGGACCGCCGTCGACGCCGGCGGCCCGAGCGCTCTCGCCGAGACGCTGGTCGAGGAGGCGCGCGGCTTCTTTCGCGCGCGCAGCACGGTGCTGCTGTCGGTGGCCGAGCTGGAGGGACGGTTCGAGATTGCCGCGATCGCTCCCGCCGGCAAGCCACGAGACGGCCTGATCGCGCTCACCGAGCTGGCGTCGCTCGCCCAGCTACTACGTTCGCGCGCGCCCGCCATGGGCGTGATCGGCGCCGAGGCCGAGGCGTTGGCGCGAGCGCTGGGAGCCGACCCGGACACGCACACGGCCCTGTTGCTTCCCATGCGCGTGCGCGAATCGGCGCGCCACGTGCTCGTGCTCACCGACGTGGACGGGCGCGAGTTCACCCAATCCGAGGTCGAGGTCGCGCGTGCGTTCGCGGACGCCGCGGGCGCGGGGCTGGCCCGGCTTCGGCTCGCGGGCGAGCACGCGGCTCTCGCCGCTCGCCAAGCCGCGCTCGCCCGTGCCGCGAAGACGCTCAACGAGAGCCTCGAGCTCAACCGGGTGCTCGTGCGCATCTGCGAGGAGGCGAACAGCATCCTGGGCTCCGACTACGCCTGCGTCTTCCTCGGCAACGCCGGCGAGGGCCTGCGCGTCGAGGCCACCTTCGGGCTGCCCGCGGCCGTGATCGGCACCCACATAGATCCCGGCGAGGGGCTCGTGGGCAAGTGCATCGAGCGCGACGAGCCGATGCTCACCAACGACTACCAGGCGCTGTCGCGGCAGGTCCGGCTCGACCCCTTCTCGAGGGTGCGCAGCTCGCTCGCCGTGCCGCTGCACTGGGACGGCGAGCCGCGAGGCGCGATCGCGGTCGGCTACCTCGAGTCGGTCCTCGTGACCCACGAGGATCTCGCGCTGCTCGACGCCTTCGCCGACCTGGCCGCGGTGGCCTGTCGCAACGCCAGCGCTCACGCTGGCCTGGTGCTGGCGGCCCGCACCGACGGCCTGACGGGCTGCCTCAACCATGCGGCGTTGCACGACGCGCTACAGCGCGAGCTCGAACGGTGCCGGCGCACCGGCCACAGCCTGTCGCTCTCGATCGTCGACCTCGACGACTTCAAGCGCGTCAACGAGAGCCAAGGCCACCTGGCAGGTGACGAGGTACTGCGCCGCGTCGGCCGCGCGCTGCGGCAGGCGGTGCGCGCCTACGACCTGGTGGCGCGCTACGGGGGCGACGAGTTCGCGATCGTCGCGATAGACGCCGGGGAGCGGGAGGCGGCCGAGGTCGCGCATCGCGCCACCCAGGGAATCGCGCGGGCGGTGGCGCGCGTCGACCCCTCAGCGACATCCACGGGCGCCACGGCCGGGGTGGCCGAATGGCAGCCGGGTGAGAGCGCGACCGCCCTGATCGCCCGCGCCGACCGCGCTCTGCTCTACGGCAAGCAACAGGGCCGTCGCGGAGTGGCGGTGCGTTCATCCGAGCTGCCCGACGACTTCATGCCGGTCGCCACGGGCCGCGAGCCGGCTCTCTCCACCGAGATCGACAGCGCGACGTCGAGCGATCGCGCCCGCGAGCAGACCGAGCGCTTGCGCAAGCGAACGCGCCAGCTGTCCCTGGTGAGCGCGGTGGGCGCCCGGGTGTCCGGGCTCGACGCGGACGACGAGATCGCCGAGGCCGCGGTCGACGAGCTCGACCGCGCCTTCGAGCACTTCCTCTGCGCTGTGCTGCGGCTGCGCGACGACGGGTACGTCGAGAGCATCGCCGCGCGCGGCCCGGCGCTCGAGCGCATCGAGGCGGGGCGCTGGTCGCAACCGGTGGAATCCGGTCTGATCGGCCGCTGTGTGCGCGAGCGGCGGCCGGTGATGAGCGGCGACGTGCGCAGCGAGAGCGGCTACCGCCTGGTCCCGTTCATGGTCGACGTGCGCTCGGAGCTGTGTGTGCCGATCTGGGCGGGTGACCGCGTCTGGGGGGCGATCGACATCGAGGAGGTCCACCCGGACGGCTTCGACGAGGACGACGCCCGCCTGATCCAGACGGTGGCCGACCAGGTCGGCTCGGCGCTGAGGGCGGCCACCCTGGCCCGGGAGCTCGACGCGGCGCGAACGCCCGGCGGCGAAGCTCAGGAGGCGGTCAGCGAGTCGAGCGAGTCGCGCCAGTCGCGCTCCACGCTGGCCAGCTGACGGCCGAAGGCGTCGACCAGCACCGAGCGCGGCCCACGCTCGAGGTTGCCCGTGGCCAGCCGAGCCGCGGCGCGAGGACCGCGCTCGTGCTCGAGCAGGTCGAACAGCGTCCCTCCGAGAAGCATGGCGTCGCGCGCGTCGGGCGGAAAGGCCGGGCGCCCGCCCTCGCGAAGCCGGCGCACGATGGCGGCGCGCAGGTGGGGCGTCTGGCCCGAGAGCCAGGTGGCGGCGCCCTCGCAGAGCCAGGCCCAGCGGACGTACTGCCGAAACAAGCCCACCGTGAACGGCGGCGGCAGATCGGGGTTGTTGGCGCCCACCACGACGTGGGCGTACTCGTGCTCGGGGCTCAGCAGGAGCGCCTCGCGCGAGCCGGGTACCTTCGAGGCGCGGCGCTCCAGAGCGGGAGGCGCGAGCACGTGGACCTCGCTCTCCCCGAACCAGCCGGCGTAGTAGCGCCGGCTCGCCGGGGCCGCGGCCCGGCGCGCCAGCGGCAGCCAGGGCTGGGCGAGCGCGAGCGCCGCGGCCCGCGGGTGGAGCACCACGGCCAGCTCGCCCGGAGCGCGGTCGAAGAGCCCGGCCAGGTCCTCTCGCAGCACCTCCAGGGCGGCAAGCACCGCCGCCGCGTCCTCGACCTGGGCCGAGTCGTGGCGAGCCGAGAAGGAGAGGGAGTGGGACTCGGTCCAGGGCACGCACCGCACTCTGCCACGGGTGTCAGCCGCTCCCCTCCGCGGTCGCGATCGACATGACCGTGCCGCCGGGGCGGACCGGCAGCCGCACGGCGTTCTGCGCGCCGAGGCGCCAGGCGTACAGGCGCCGGTCGCCCGCGGTGAAGTAGAGCCAGCGACCGGACGGCGACCAGGCCATGACCTGATAGCCCCCGAGCCGGCCCTCGGGGACGAGCGTCCAGCGGCCGCTGCGCACGTCCACCACCGCCGCGCGCCGGCGGCCGCGCACCGTGACTCCCGCGGCCAGCCACCGCTCGTCGGGGGAGAGCGCCCCCTCGGGACGGGCAAGGCGGAGACCCGCGGGCGGCCGGAGCCGTCGCTTTCCCGCTCGGTTCGTGACCCACAAGGCGCGACAGCGCCCGCTACACCACGCGAAGCTCGACGCGCCGGCCGCCGAGAACCATGCGTCGCGCAGGCGAAGCAGCGGCCGGGCGCGGCCGGGCCGTCGAAGCGTGAGCCAGCGTCCCTCCGTCGAGACGAAGCCGTCCGCCGTCGAGGCGTGCAGTTGCGAGAAGCGGGGTAGGAGCGCGCTAGCGCGAGCGGTCTCGCGACCCACTGCGTCCACCTCGCGGAGGGACACGAGGACGGGACGGTTGCTCCACCGTGGTTTGCGTCCCCCGGAACGATCCCAGCGCCCGAGCCACAGCCGATCGGGCTCGTCTGAGGGGGCGAACGTATCCGCGCGGCCGAATGTTCGACTCGGCCCGGTCATGCTGAGCGGCAGCGCCCGGGCGATCGCGCTGTCGGCCGCGGTAGGCGCTGAAGATCACGTGGTCGCCCACCGCCAGCAGCGGACCGTGACAAAGCGTGCCGCCGAGGAGCCTGCGCCGGCGCGCCCTGCCTGTACGCGGATTGGCTGTCAGCGCCCACTCGCGTGTGACCGCGTCGACCTCCCGGTCGTAGCCGGCCACGGCCAGGACCAGCACGCCGTCGGGCTGGTCGTGCGGGTCGACGGCTCCCGAGCCCGCGGGCCCGGCGGAGGCCCCCGTCACCGCGAGCGCCAGCGTGACGATGACGACGGATCTGCCCATCGACCCTCATACGCCGAGCGGCGGCGGGCAGGTCCCGAGTTACGCCAGCACGGGAACGGCGTCCGAGGCGATCGACTCGATCTCCTCGGAGGCGCGCTCGAACTCCTCGTCGGAGAGCACCGGAGTGCCTTCGAAGGGGAGATCGCGGTAGAGCTCGATCCACGAGCGGCAGCCGTGGTACTCGGGCCGGACCTTGACTGTGACCGGGCGCGGGATGCGATACGTGCGCAGGACGATCACGTGCAGGGGATGACGGCGTTTCCACGCGAGCCGCTTCTCCGCATAGTCGGTCGTCCAGATGTAGTAGGGCGAGAGGGCGTCGATGGCCCGCGGATCGGTGATCAGATAACTGGCGGACACCTCGGCCCAGGAGCGGATCCTGACCCGCTCGGGCTGGGGGATGCCGCCGTCCTGGACCAGCGCCTTCGCCGGCGGCTCGTTGTCGGGCCAGACGCCCTCCTCCAGCGCGCGGCCGAGCTCGGGCACGTGGGCGTCGCGCACGCAGTCGTTGCGCTGGTGATCGAAGGTGGGATAGAGGAAGAAGCGATCGTGCTCGATCTCGAAGTGCTTGTTCTCCTCACGTATCCCGCCTTTACGCAGCGTAAGCAGCTGCTCGCCCTCGGCGAGCGCACGCACCGTGACTGCCCATTCCTTGAAAGCGACTGGCATAGGGAGAGGGTTTCGTCCAAAGAGATGCGCTGTGGCCCAGCTTTCCTGTCGGGGCCGGCGCGCTAGGGGAATCATTCTTACTCAAAGCCTGGCCCGGTTTCAAGCGAAATTACGCACCCACGGCCGTGTATACGGCGGCGAAGTCCTGCTCTGAGTGGCCGCTCTCGGCGGCCCTTGCGTACAACCCCTCGGCCAGCGCTCCCAGCTCCAGCTCGATGCCGAGGGCGCGCGCCTCGTCGAGTGTGTGCCGCACGTCCTTGAGCATGTGCTCGAGCTTGAAGAGGGCGGGCTCGAAGCGCTCCTCGAACATCGGCGGTCCCTTGAGGTTGAGCATGGCGCTCGCCCCGGCGCTGCCGGCCGCAACCTCCAGGAAGGCGTCGCGGTCGATCCCGGCGAGCTTTGCCGTACGTACCGCCTCGGCCAGCACCGCGGCGTTGACCGCGCCCATCGTGTTGGTGAGCAGCTTCGCCATCTGGCCGTGTCCCACCGGTCCGACGTGCACGATCCGCTCGCCCATAACTTCGAACAGCGGCAGGGCGCGCTCGAAGTCCTCCGGTTCCCCGGCGGCCATGATCGTGAGCGTCCCGTCCTCGGCCTTGGGCTTCGAGCCCGACACCGGGGCCTCTACGTAGCCGAGCCCGCGCTCGGCCAGGCGTTCGGCGAGAGCCCTCGAGGCCGTCGGCGAGATCGTCGACATGTCGATCGCCAGCGCGCCCCGCGGCAGGGCCTCCGCCGCACCGCTCGTACCGAACAGCACTTCCTCGACCTGGGGCTGGTCCGGCACCATGGTCACGAAGACGTCGGCGCGCTCGGCCGCGTCGGCCGGGGTGGCGGCAGCCTTCGCGCCGTGCTCGGCGGCGAAACGCTCCGCCTTCTCGCCGGTGCGGTTGTAGACGCTCACGTCTAAGCCGGCCCCGACCAGGTTGCGCGCCATCGGCGCGCCCATGATTCCGAGACCGGCGAAGGCGAGGCGCTGAGTCTTTCGCATGTGCGTCACGCTAGATGAATCGGACGCCCGGTCGCTCAAGGCTCGCCGTAGCCGCCGCCCCCAGGGGTCTCGAGTCGCAGCCGGTCGCCCTCCTCGAGCGTGCCCGACGCCTTGGCTTCGAGCTCCTCGCCGTTGAGAAGGTTGCGACCGCGCGCCCCGGGCTCGCCGCCCTGCGCTCCCGGCGGTGCGTGACGGCGGCGCTCGGTGATCAGCGAATAGCGCATCTCGGCCAGCGCCTCGAGCTCGCGCACCACCCCGGCGCCGCCGCGGTGCCGTCCCGCTCCGCCGGAATCGCGTCGCACCGAGTACTCCACCGCCCGCAGCGGAAACTCGAGCTCGATCGCCTCGACTGGTGTGTTCAGGGTGTTGGACATCGCAACGTGCACGCCGTTCGGCCCGTCGGCGTCGGCGCAGGCCCCCTGGCCGCCGCCGAGCGTCTCGTAGTAGGTGAAGCTGTCGTTGCCGAGCGTGAAGTTGTTCATCGTTCCCTGTCCGAGCGCGTGACCGAACGCGGCGAGCACGAGGTCGGCCACCCGCGAGGAGGTCTCGACGTTTCCGGCCGCCACCGCGGCGGGCGAGCGGGCGTTGAGGAGACAGCCCTCGGGAGCGATTACCTCCACCGGCCGGTAGGCGCCCTCGCAGGGCGGGACGTCGGGGTCGGTGAGCACCCGCAGCGCGAAGTAGCAAGCCGAAAGGGTCACGGCCAGCGGGCAGTTGAGGTTGCCCTCGTGCTGTTCGGCCGAGCCGGTGAAGTCGAGCGTCAGCTCGTCGCCTTCGACGGTGGCCCGCAACCTGAGCTCGAGGTCGCGGTCGACGCCCTCCAGCACGTCCTCCGCCTCGCGGTCGCCGTCCTCGAGCTCGCCCAGGCGGGCGCGCGTGCGACGCTCGGCGTACTCGAGCGTCTCCTCCAACCCCGCGTGGTAGGTCTCCTGCCCGAAGCTCTCGATGAGCGCCTCCACCCGGGCGGCTCCGGCGCGCCCGGCCGCGAGCTGGGCGCGCAGGTCCGCTTCGCGCTGGCGAGGTCCGCGCATGCGCCCGGCCAGCTCGCGCAGGGTGTCGTCGTCGAGGCGCGTGGGGGCGATCACGACGCCCTCGTCCTCGAGCGAACGGGAGTCGGCCGGCATGCTGCCCGGCTCGTCCCCGCCCACGTCCGCGTGATGGGCGCGGCTCGCGGCGAAGCCGACCAGCTCGGCGCCGCTGAACAGCGGCGTGATCACGGTGATGTCGGGCAGGTGCGTGCCGCCTCGGAAGGGGTCATTGAGGATCCAGCTCACCTCCGGCTCGTGATCCTCGTCCAGGACAGCGGCGACCGCCGAGGGCATCGCGCCGAGATGCACGGGTATGTGCTCGGCCTGCATCACCATGCGCCCGCGTTCGTCGAAGAGCGCCGTCGAGGCGTCCCGGCGTTCCTTGATGTTGGCCGAATGCGCCGATCGCACGAGCACAGCGCCCATCTCGTCGCACGCGGCCCGCAGGGCGCCGAGCATGACCTGGAGGGTCACGGGATCGAGGCCGCTCATCGCTCCATCACCACGGCATCGCCGTCGGCTCGCGCGTGCCAGCCGGGCGGGACCACGAGCGTCGCGCCGGGCAGCTCGAAGATCGCCGGGCCGTCGACCTCGGCCTCGCCCGGCCCGAGCACGGCGGCGTCGTGCTCGTCCTCGCCGAAGCGCGCCCGGCGCGTCCCGCGCTCCTCCGCGCTGTCCGCGCTCGTCTCGGGAAGCTCGGAGCCGGGCAGCGCGGCGGCTACCCGGACCGTCACGAGCTCGAGCTCGGCGTCTCGGTCGCTGTGCCCGTAGCGCTCCTCGTGGGCGCTGTCGAAGGCGGCGCGAAGGTCGTCGGGGTCGGGCTCCAGCGAGCCCTCGACCGACAGCTCGAAGGCCTGCCCCGAGTAGCGCAGGTCATAGGTCGCGCGCAGCTCGGGCCCATCTCCGCCGATCTCGTCGGCCTCCAGGTCGTCGAGCTCGCCGCGCGCCTGCTCACCCAATCGGCCTACCGCCTCCCCGACCGCCTCGGCCGTCAGCTCGTCGCCCGCGAGCAGCACGCTCTCGACTACGTCGCGGCGGCGCTCGGACACCACGAGGCCGAGCGCCGACAGGACCCCGCTCGCCACCGGCGCGACCACCCGGCGCATGCCCAGCTCCTCGGCGATCTGCGCCGCGTGCAGCGGTCCGGCGCCCCCAAAGGCGACGAGCCCGAGATCCCGCGGGTCTGTACCCCGCTCGACGGTCACGACCCGCACCGCCTGCGCCATCTCCACGCCCGCCACTCGCGCGATGCCGGCGGCGGTCTCCTCGAGCTCCAGGCCGAGCTCCTCGGCCAGCGCGCCCACCGCCCGTTCCGCGGCGGCTCGATCGAGGCGCACGTCCCCGGCCAGCGGGGAATCGGCGTCGAGCCAGCCGAGCAGCAGGTCGGCGTCGGTCACGGTCGGCTCCTCGCCGCCCAGCCCGTAACACGCGGGCCCCGGGTCGGCCCCGGCGGAGCGCGGCCCCACGCGCAGCGCTCCGCCCTCGTCGCGCCAGGCGATCGAGCCACCTCCGGCGCCGACCGTGTGCACGTCGACCATCGGCAGCGCAAGCGGGCGGCCGCCGATCTCGCGCCCATGGCCCACGGCGGCCACCCCACCCAGGGCGACCGAGACGTCGCAGGAGGTGCCGCCCATGTCCAACCCCACGGCGTCGCCTCCCGCCACGCGGGCGGAGCCCACGGCGCCGCCCGCGGGCCCCGACAGCACGGTCCAGGATCCGTGGCGGGCCGCCGTGGCGGCGCTCGCCGTGCCGCCGCTCGAGAGCATCACCTCCGGCTCGGGCAGGCCGGCCTGCGCCGCTCGCTCGGTCAGCCGCTCGAGGTAGCCTCGTAACAGCGGCGAGAGGGCGGCATCGACGACCGTCGTGACGCAGCGCTCGTACTCGCGGAAGACCCCGGCGGTGTCGTGCGACGTCGAAGTGTGGACGTCGCCGAGCACCTCCGTGACGAGCTCGGCGACCCGGCGCTCGTGCTCGGGGTGGCGAAAGCCCCAGAGCAGGCAGATCGCCGTGGCCTCGCAGTCGGTTCCCTCGAGCGCGTCGCGCAGCCGGGCTTCGTCGAGCTCGCGCAGCACTCCGTCGGGGCCCGTGCGCTCCGGCACCGCCACTCGCAGCTCGACCGGCACCAGCGGCGGCGGGTGTCCCACGCAGAGGCGATAGAGGTCGGCGCGCGCCTGACGGCCGAGCTCCTCGAGGTCGGTGAAGCCCTCGGTGGCCAGCAGCGCGGTGCGCGCCACCCGCCCCTCCAGCAGCGCGTTGGTGCCGACCGTCATTCCGTGGATGAACCGCTCCACGTCGGCCGCCTCGCTTCCGGCGGCCTCCAGCGCCTCGTTGACCGCGTTCATCACGCCCTCGGATTGATCGTCCGGGGTCGTCGGCGACTTGCCCGTTACCAGGCTCTCGCCGAGCAGTACCGCGTCGGTGAAGGTGCCGCCAACGTCCACCCCGAGAATCATCTCGGGGTGGACGCTATTGGCCTCGTTCCGGGTGTGGCCCCCGGCTGGAGGGTTACCGCCCTCAGGCGGCTGCCACCTCGAGCTCCTCCTCGAGGTGCTTGTGTGACGGGCAGTACTTGCTCCCCGGCAGCGGCACTCGCCGGCACGCGGTCCCCTTGCGCGTGCTGGCATGGCAGCAAACCGGACTCCCGTCAAAGGTGATGCCGTCCCTCAGCTGACTGTCCACGTACTCCTTCGCCATCGTCATCGTCTTCGCGCAGATGCGATAAACGCGCAGCTGCTCGCTGATGGGAAAGAAGTGGCGAACGTCGTTGAACAGCGTCTTGACCGGCTTGGCGAAGTAGTGCCTGTCGAGCGCGAGCCGCTCCATCGAGAGCTCGCACGCGCGCAGGAATCGCTGCCGGCGCACGGCGATGCTCTCGCCCCTGCCAGGAACGACGTCCGGAGCCAGCTCGCGATAGAGCGAGCGACTGAACTGATACATGGTCGGGCCTCCCTTACCCTTCGCAGAGGCGCCTGCCGTGGCCCCCCTGCTTGCCTACCGCTGCTTCTATGCAGCAACCCTGGAACAACCTGCAGAGGCTGAAACGAACCCAATGTTGAGTTGGTGTTAAGAGCGCTCAGCGCAGCCGCTCGGTGCCTACGTCCATCGCTCGAAGCGCGCCGGCCCGCCACTGTCGACAAGCGAATGCATTCCGTCCAGCGCCGGATCGGTGGCGGCACGATCGCTGCGCTGATGGGCGCCGCGGCTCTCTTCGCGCGCGAGGCACGACGCGCCGATCAGCCGCGCGAGCGGAAAGGGGTCGGCCAACAGCTCGCGCAGGCCCGCGGCATCGCGTCGCAATCCGGCGTGGCGCCACAGCGCGGCGCGGGTCTCGGCTGACGGGTGGACGGGCGTGAATTTCCTCGTCGGGCTCGGCAGCGGCCGGCGGCTCGGGATCCTCACAGGCCGCGAGGGCCGCGCGCCGGCCGAACACGAAGCACTCGGCGAGCGAGTTCGAGGCGAGCCGGTTCGCGCCGTGCATGCCGGTGCAGGCGGACTCGCCCACCGCGTAGAGGCCGGGCAGCGATGAGCGCCCGTCCAGATCGCAGGCGACTCCGCCCATCGTGTAGTGAGCGGCGGGCGCCACCGGCAGCAGGTCGCGGCGCGGGTCCAGGCCGATCTCGGCGAGCGCCGCCGCGATGTTGGGAAAGCGCCCGACGTCGACCTTGCGCATGTCGAGGGTTACGGCGTTCTCGTTGCCCGTGTCGACCTGGGCCTGAATCGCCAGCGCCACCTCGTCGCGCGGGGCGAGCTCGTCGACGAAGCGCTCGCCACGCTCGTCGAGCAGGACGGCTCCCTCGCCCCGCACGGCCTCGGTGATCAGGAAGCCGTCCCGGGGTCCGTCGATCCGCAGCGCGGTGGGGTGGAACTGCATGAATTCGAGGTCGGCCAGCTCGGCGCGCGCCGCGTGGGCCAGCGAGAGGCCGGCGCCCACCGCGCCGGCTGGGTTGGTCGTGCGCTGCCACAGCGCAGCCATGCCGCCGGTGGCGAGGATGGTCGCACGGGCAAGCACGCTTTGAGGCTCGCCGCTGGCGCGAGCGGGCGATGAGGCCCACGCAGCGCCCCCCGGCGGTCGTGAGCGAGGTGGCCGCCCGCGGCTCGAGCACCTCGACGCGCTCGTGCGGCGCCGCCACCGCCGACAGCTCGCGGGTGATGCGCCGGCCGGTGGCCGCGCCGCCCGCATGCACGATGCGCCGGCGCGAGTGTCCTCCCTCCAGGCCAAGGGCCAGGTTGCCGTGTCGGTCGGCGTCGAAGGTCACGCCGAGCCGTTCCAGGTCACGTACGCGCCCGGGCGACTCTTCGCAGAGAACCCGCACGGCGCTCGCGCGCGCCGCCCTTCGGCCCGCGGCGAGCGTGTCGGCGCCATGGAGCTCGGGCGAGTCGTCTCGGGCGAGCGCGGCGGCGATCCCGCCCTGGGCCCAGTACGAGGCGGTCTGGGCGAGCGGCGAGCGGCTCACGAGGACCACCCGCGCCCCCTCGTCGGCCGCGGTGAGCGCCGCGAAGAGGCCGGCCGCGCCGGCGCCCACCACGGCGACGTCGGCCCTGAGTGAATCCACGCGAGTACCGTACCGGCGCGTGCCTGTCTTCTTCAGCCATCCATCGTCGCTCGAGCACGACACCGGCCCGGGCCATCCCGAGCGCGTAGAGCGCATCCGTGCCCTGGATGCCGAGCTCGAGCGGCGCGACTGGCTCGGCTATGAGCGCCGTGAGGCGCCGCGCGTCGCGCTCGACGCGCTGCTGGCGGTACACCCGCAGGAATATGTCGACGCCGTCCGCGAGATCAGCGCCCGGGCCGGCGCCTTCGACCTCGACACGCCCACCTCGGAGGGCTCGTTCGAGGCGGCGCTACGGGCGGCCGGCGGCGCCTGCGCGCTGGTCGAGACACTCCTGGATGAGGGCGAACGGGTGGGATTCTCGGCCCTGCGGCCGCCGGGCCATCACGCCGAGCCCACCCGCGCGATGGGCTTCTGCCTGTTCGCGAGCGTGTCGATCGCCGCCCGGCACGCACTCGACTCCCTTGGTGCGGAGCGCGTGCTGGTGGTGGACTGGGACGTCCACCACGGCAACGGCACCAACGCGATCTTCCACGAGTCCCCCGAGCTGCTGTTCGCGAGCATCCACCAGTACCCGTTCTATCCGGGCACGGGGCCCCTGTCGGACGTCGGGACGGGCGCGGGCGAGGGCTACTCGATCAACCTCCCCGTGCCCGCGGGCGCGGGGGAGGACCTCTTCTGTGGGCTCGTCGAGCACGTCGTGCTGCCCGCGGCGCGCGCCTACGACCCCGACCTCGTCCTCATCTCGGCGGGCTTCGACGCGCACCGCGACGATCCGGTCGGCGGCTGCGCGCTCGAGACATCATCGTTCGCCGAGCTCACGCGCCAGCTGCTGACGCTGGACAAGCCCGTGGGCGGCGTGCTCGAGGGCGGCTACGACCTGAGCGCCCTGGGGCTCTCCACGGCAGCCACGATGGAGACCCTCGTGGCGGGAGGTGAGCCGGGAAGCCATCCGCGCGGGCGCCTAGTGGAGGCAGCCGGTGAGCAGGTGGGCCGCTACTGGGATCTGGGTTCGACGAGTAAGCACGTAAGCGCCCGGGGAAGCGTCCGCCCAGGTCCTCGGCCTGGCGCGCGGCCCCGCGGCGGGTATCGAAGCGGCCCGCGAAGACGATCCAGAGGCCGCTGCCGAGGTCGTAGTCCTCACCGCGCAGCAGCCCCGCCTCGATCCCCGAGCGGGCGGCTTCGATCGCTAGCCGGCGCGCGGAAGCTCGGTCCTCGGTGTTAACGAGGACGACGGTGTGTGCGCGCAAGCCGGCGGGCCACTTGAGCAGCAGGCTCCGCTTGATGGGCTTCGGGGTCTCTTCTTCCCTCGGCGTGGCCTCGGTCTCGGCCGGGGGCTCGGGCTTCGCCTCGGTTTCGGCGGGTGCGGGGCGGGGCTCGGGAGGAGAGCCGGTTTCGCTCGCGCGCTCGGCACCCGCCGGGTCTCCGTCCGAGCCGCTCGTCACCTCGCTGAGGGCGAAGCCGAGGGCCGCCGCCGCGATCACGGCCACGGCGACGAGCGCGGCGAGGATCCCGGTCCGGCTGCCGCGCTCACTCGCCAGCTCCAGGCGCTCGCCGCAGTTGAGGCACACGAGCTGACCCGGCTCGGCCGCCTCGCCGCACGCCGGGCAGGCGCCGCCCGCGGTCGACGCGGGGTCAGGGGCCCCCGGCTCGGTCTCCAGCGCGTCGAGCTCGCCGGCCTTCTTCTGCAGCAGCTCCGGCGCGCGGCGCCCGCGCCGGTGCAGCTCGTATACGAGCGCGCCGAGCTCCAACAGAAGGCCGTCGCGGCGGCTGCGCGGCTCTCCGGTCGGCTTGGGCTCAACCGGCTCGGCCAAGCGCCTCCTCCACCACTCTCAGAATCCCTTCGCCGCGGCTTTCCATCGGAAAGGCCGTGAGAATACGCTCGCGTGCGGACCGCGCGGCGTCCGGCCCCGCTTCCAGCGCGCGGCGCACGCCTTCGGCCACCTCGCCCGGCCTCTGCGACTCGATCAGGACGCCCGTGTCGCCCACCACCTCCGGCATGGCCGTCACGTTGACCACCACGGGAATGCAGCCGGCCAGCATGGCTTCGGCGACCGCCAGGCCGAACCCCTCGTGGCGCGAGGCCTGGACGTACACGGCGGCGCTGCGGTAGAGGTCGAGAAGCTCGTCCTGCGACAGCCAGCCAGTGAACTCGACGTTCGGCGGCGCGGCGGCGCGTAGCTCGGCGATGGCGTCATCGAGCCATCTACCGGCCAGCACGAAGCGCACGTCGGGGAGCTCGCGCGCCGCACGCACGAAGGCCAGCTGGCCCTTCTGAACGAGCGTGCCCCGGTCGACCGCGCCGACCGTCAGCGCGACGCGCTCCTTGGTCCCCGGCGCCTCACCGAAGGGATCCGGCACGCCGAGATGGACGACCGTCACGCGCGACGGCGCGATCGGCGTGTTGCGCTCGATCTCCTGCAGGGAGTAGTGGGAATGAGTGATCAGCCGGCGCGCGCGGCGAAAGATCCAGCGGCTCGCGTGCATGCGCAGGCCGCCCTGCTGATGGCCGTAGCCGATGTCGGGCATGTCCGCGGTGTCGAAGCCCCCGATCACCAGCACCGAGGGCTTGCGCAGCAGCCAGGCCAGCGTGATCGGGAAGAACGTGTGCCAGGAGGCAAACCAGCCGTAGACGAGGTCGGCGCGCGCGACGCCGCGGATCACCCTCAGTGGGTTTGGAAACCGTCCCGGTTGGTAGAGATCGTCGACCTCGAAGCGCTCGGCCAGCAGGCGGCGGTCCATGTCTATGAAGCTGGCCTTGCGCGAATGGACGTAGAGGATCCGCCGGCGGGTCACGCGGGAACCGGCTCCCGCGCCTCCACGAACGCGCGGTGCCACTCGGAGAGCTCGAGCAGGCAGTAGAGGATGCTCTTGTGGTCGAAGCGTCCGCGGCGATGCTCGTCGACCAGCGTCTGCACCCCCCGCGGCGCCACGAGCTCGGACAGGGGGGAGCCCGCCGCGTAGCGGCGCTCGACCTCCTCTCCCAGCGAAGCTCGCAGCCAGTCGTCGTACGGGGTGGAGAAGCCGTGCTTGGGCCGCCCGGCGATGCCCGGAGGCAGGAGCCGTTCGATGGCCATGCGATGCAGGCGCTTGCCCGCGCGCGGGCGGACGCGCTTCGCGGCGGGGATGCGCTCGACGAAGCGCATGAGCTCGACGTCGAGGAACGGCACCCGCAGCTCGAGGCTCGCCGCCATCGACATCTTGTCGTTGCAGATGAGGATGCCGTCGGGCAGGAACATGCGCGTGTCGAGGTAGAGCGCCTGCTCGAGCAGGGTGCGCCCGGAGACGTCGCGGAGAACGGCGCGGGCCAGCTCGAGACGCTCGTCCTCGGCCGCCGCACCGGCGCCGCCGAGCAAGCCCACGCGAACGGGAGCGTCGGTCATCTCCACCAGGCGCAACAGCCGGGCCGCGTCGCCGCGCCCGCCGATCACGTGGGCGACCCTCCGCGCGCGGGCGGCCCGGGGTAGCGCACGCGCCACCGCCGCGGCGGGCGAGGCGAGGCCCGCCGGAGCGGCGCGTAGCGCGCCCAGCAGCGCCGCCGCCTGATGGCGCCCGTAGCCGCCGTGGGGCTCGTCGGCTCCCTGCCCGGCCAGGACGACCTTCACGTCCTGGGCGGCAAAGCGCGCGAGCTGTCCCAGCGGCGGCGCCGAGGGTATGCCGCAGGGCTCCTCGAGGTGAGGGACCGCTCGCGCCAGCTCCGACAGGAACCCGGTCTCCCGCAGGGCCGTCTCGTGATGGTCGGCGCCGATCAGCCGGGCGCTCTCGGCCGCCGGCTCTCGCTCGTCCAGCAGACCCTCGTGGCCCGGGAAGCCGATCGTGAAAGTCGTCGGGGGACGCCCGGAGCGGGCCGCCATGGTGGCGACCACCGAGGCCGAGTCCACACCACCGGACAAGAACGCGCCGTAGGGAACGTCGGACATCATCTGGCGCTCGACGGCGTCGCCGAAGCGCTCGGCGAGCAGGCCGGCCAGCGTGTCGTCGGAGAGATCGCGGTGGGGCTCCTGCGGCGCGGGCCGCCGGCTCTCCACACGCGGCGGGCTCCCTTCCTCGACCACGAGCGTGGACGCGGCGGGCAGCTTGTTGACCGCTTTGAAGAGGGTGCGTGGCGCGGGGACGAAGCGGCAGGCGAGGTAATGGTCGAGCGCGGTGCGATCCACCTCGGCGCGCACGAGTCCCGCGTCGAGGAGCGCGCGCACCTCGGAGGCCACGGCCACCCGGCGGCCGTCGCTCCACCAGTAGAGGGGCTTGACGCCGAACTCGTCGCGGGCGGCCACGAGCCGGCGGCGGCGGTCGTCCCAGAGGGCGAACGCGAAGATGCCGTTGAGCTCACGCACGCAGTCGGGGCCGCTCTCCTCGTAGGCGTGGAGGATGGCCTCGCTGTCCGATCCGGTGGCGAAGCGGTGCCCGCGCGCCTCCAGCCGGGCTCGCAGCGACAGGTGGTTGTAGATCTCGCCGTTGGCGATGAGGGTCACCATGCCGTCCTCCGACTCGAGCGGCTGGGCGCCCCCGGCAACGTCGATGATGGCGAGGCGCGTATGGGCCAGCGTGACCGGTCCGATTCGCCGGATGGCATCTCCGTCGGGCCCACGGTGGCGCAGCGCCTCGACCATCCGCTGGGCGGCGTCGGTGGCGGGTGGGCCGGCCGGATCGAGAATCGCTCCGATCCCGCACATGTCGCCATCTTGGCAGGGCCGCGGGCCGTCACCGATTTGTCACACCCAGGTCTGGAGCCGTGCGCCCGGGCGGCGCAGCATCGGCCCCTCGCAATCACTGACCGGGAGGTCGACCGATGTACAGCCTGATGGGACGCATGCACGGCGCGCTGCTCAGCCTGCGCCGCGAGGCCGGCCAGGGGACCGTGGAGTACGTGGCCCTGATCCTGCTCGTGGCGCTCGTGATGGCCGGCGTGGTGGCCGCGATGAAGGGCTTCCGCACGGGCGAGGGCAAGGAGCTCGGCGACGTGATCATCGGAAAGATCAAGGAGGCGGTGCGCAAGGTGCAGTTTTAGGAGGGGTTGTGCGGCTGTTGGGTTGAGGTGAACTCAAGAAGCGCCCAACCCACTCGACCGGGGCCGACGGCGGGGCGGCCTGCGACCATAGGCGCCCGTGGCGCCTCTTGACCGAACGCTGCCCATCGCCGTCTTCGACTCCGGCGTCGGCGGTCTCACCGTCCTGCACGAGTGCCTCGTCTCGCTGCCGCATGAGGACTTTCTGTACCTGGGCGACACGGCTCGCTTTCCCTACGGCGACCGTTCGCCCGGCGAGCTGCGCGGCTTCGCGCGGGAGCTCGCCGGCCTGCTGCTCGACCGCGGCGCGAAGCTGCTCGTGGTCGCGTGCAACTCCGCCACCGCTGCCGCTCTGCCGGCCCTGCGGCAGGAGCTCGAGCGGCGGGTGCCGGTGGTGGGTGTCGTGCAGCCGGAGTCGCGCCTGGCGGCGGCCGCCACCCGTAACGGCCGCGTCGGGCTCATCGCCACTCCGGCCACGGTCGCGAGCGGGGCCTATGCCCGCGCGCTCGCCGACGGTGCGCCCGAGGCCGAGCTTCACGCCGTCGCCTCCGCCGAGCTCGCACCCCTGATCCAGGAGGGCGGCGACGTCGATCACCGCACCCTCGCCTGCGTGGAGGGCGCGTGCCGGCCGCTCAAGCGCGCGGCTGTCGACACGGTGATCCTCGGCTGCACTCATTACCCGCTCGTGAGGCCGATCCTCCAACGCGAGCTCGGCCGCGGTGTGACCATCGTGAGCTCGGGCGAGGCCATCGCCGGCGAGGTGGGTGCACAGCTCCGCGGCACCGCAAGCGAGAACGACGAGGGCCGGCGCGGGCGCTATCGCTTCCTCGCAACCGGCGACCCGGCGAAGTTTCGTCGCCTCGGAACTCGTTTCCTTCAGCTGCCGATGGGAGAGGTCGAGCACGTGAAGGTCGACCTCGGTTCATCCGCCAGGAATGCCGCATGAACAGCGGCCGCCGCAACGACGGCCGCTCGGCCGACGACCTCCGCGAGCTGCGCTTCACGCCGGGGTTCGTCGCCACGGCCACCGGGTCGTGCCTCATCGAGGCGGGGGGCACACGCGTGATCTGCACGGCTACGGTCGACGAGGACGTCCCGCGGTGGATGTCCGGCAAGGGTCGCGGCTGGGCAACCGCCGAGTACGGGATGCTCCCGGCCTCCACGGGCGAGCGCAAGCGCCGGGACGTGGCCAAGGGCCGCCCCGACGGCCGGACCGTCGAGATCCAGCGCCTCATCGGCCGCTCGCTGCGGGGCGTGATCGACTTCGAGAAGCTCGGCGAGCGAACGGTCTGGATCGACTGCGACGTGCTGGAGGCCGACGGCGGCACGCGTTGCGCGGCGATCACGGGCGGATATGTCGCACTCGAGCTGGCGCTGCGGCGGCTGATGAGCGAGGGCAAGCTGACCGAGGTGCCCCTCAGCGAGTCGGTTGCGGCGGTGTCGTGCGGAATCGTCGACGGCCGGGCTCTGCTCGATCTCGACTACTCGGAGGACTCCAACGCGGAGGTCGACGCCAACGTGGTCATGACCGGCGAGGGCGGTCTGATCGAGGTCCAGGCCACGGCCGAGCGCACGCCGCTCTCGCGCGCCTCGCTCGACGAGCTATTGGCGCTCGCGGCGGCCGGGATAGAGAAGCTGCGCGCGGCCCAGCGGGAAGCGGTCGCCGCCGCCTAGATGACTAGCCGTGCGGCTCGTGCTCGCCACCCGCAACGACCACAAGCTGCGCGAGCTGAGGCGGCTCATGGCCCCGATCGAGCTCGAAGCTCTCCCCGAGAACGTCGTGCTCCCGCCGGAGACCGGCACCACGTTCGCCGAGAACGCCCTGCGGAAGGCCCGCGCCGCCGCGGCGGCGACCGAGATGCCGACGATCGCCGACGACTCGGGCATCGAGGCGGCCGCGCTGGGCGGCGCGCCCGGCGTGTGGTCGGCGCGCTACGCGGGTGAGGACGCGACCGACGAGCAGAACCTGGCCAAGCTGCTCGAGGAGGTGCCGCCCGGCTCCGACGACCGGGTGACCTATGTATGCGCGATCGCCTACGTCGAACCGGGAGGCGATCACCTGATCGTTCACGGGCGCTGCTCGGGAACGCTCACCCATGAGCCGCGCGGTGAGGGCGGCTTCGGGTATGACCCCGCCGTGGTGCCGGACGACTACCCCGGCGACGGGCGCACGATGGCCGAGCTGAGCGCCGAGGAGAAGGACGCCATCAGCCATCGCGGACGGGCCGCCCGCGAGCTGCTGGTGAAGCTGCTGCGCGCCGAGAACGAGGCCCGCGCTCGGGGCCTGCTCGGCGACCTCCTTCGCCGCGCCCGCCGGTGAGCTCGGCCGCGTCAGGGCAGACTGTGGGTGTGGCGGAGCACGAGATCGAAGACGCTCGCGCGATGCGGCGCACCGCGCTGATCAGCGTCGCGGCGGCCGTCTTCCTCGTAGCGGTCAAGCTCGTGACGGGGCTCGTCACCGGCTCGCTGGCGTTCATCGCCGAGGCGCTCCACTCGGGAACCGATCTGGTGGCGGCCCTGCTGACGCTGTTCGCGGTTCGCGTGGCGGTCCGTCCCCCCGACCAGGAGCACCACTACGGTCACGGCAAGGCCGAGCACCTCGCCGCTCTCGCCGAGAGCGCGTTCCTGCTGGTGGTGTCGCTGTTCATCGCCTTCAAGTCGGCGCAGCGGCTGGTGGACGGCGGGGGACCCGAGGTCGACGCAACCTGGTGGGCGATCGCCGTCATCGTCGTCGTGATCGGCGTGGACGCCTCGCGGGCGGTGGTCAGCCGCAGCGCCGCGCGCCGGTACTCCTCCCCGGCGCTGGGAGCCAACGCGCTGCATTTCGGCTCGGACCTGGCGGGGTCGGTGGCGGTGCTGATCGGCCTGATCTTCGTTGCCGCCGGCGAGCAGCGAGCCGACGCCGCCGCTGCCCTCTTCGTGGCGGTGCTGGTGGTGTTGGCCGCCATGCGGCTCGCCATACGGTCGGTCGACGTGCTGATGGACCGCGCCAGCGTCGATGCCGACGGCCGCATCCGCGCCGCGCTCAGCGGGGTGGAGGGGCCGGTTGAGCTGCGCCGCGCGCGTGTGCGCCAGGCGGCCGGGCGCCACTTCGTAGACCTGGTGGTGGGCGTGGCCTCCGACGCCGGCGTGACCCAGGCCCACGCCACCGCCGACGCCATCGAGACCGCGGTGGAAGACGAGTTCGGCGGCGCCGACGTGGTCGTGCACGTGGAGCCGATCGCCACGCCGGGTGACCTGCGCGAGCGCGCCTCCGCCGCCGCTTCGGCCGCCCCCGAGGTGCGCGAGGTGCACAACGTGCGCGTGATGCACCTTCCCGACGGCTACGAGCTGTCCCTCCACGTGAAGCTGCCCCAGGAGCTGTCGCTGACCGAGGCTCACGACGTGGTGGAGCGACTCGAGCAGCGGGTGCGCGCCGAGGTCCCGGAGCTGCGCATGGTGCATACCCACATCGAGCCGCTGTCGGGCACCGACTGGGCGACCCGTCCCGCGCTCGGCGAGACGCAGAGCGAGCGCCAGGCGATCACGGAGGTGGTCAGGCACGTGACCGGCGCGGCGCCGGCGACGATCGGCTTCCGCGACGGCGATCAGGGCCGGGTGGCGCTCGTCACGATCACGCTGCCCGGCGAGCAGCCGCTCCCCTCCGCGCATCGCCACGCCGGGGCCATCGAGGAGGCGGTTCGCGAGCGCTGCCCCGGCCTCGCCGACGTGATCGTGCACACCGAGCCCGCCGACGCGGCCGTGGGGGGCTGGTCCTCGATTGCGAAGAATCGCGACCCGTCAGAATGAGGTCGTGCCCCTGTCCCGGATCTCCTGGCTCGTCACGGTCGCGGTCTGCCTGCTCGCCGCGCTGCTGCTGCTCGTGAACGGGTACTTCGGTTATTCGGGAGTGTTGCTCGCGGTGGCCGCGGCGGCGGCCGTGAACATCTTCTAGTGGCTCGCGCGCCGACGCCCGAGCGCAGCGCCGAGCGCCTCTGCGAGCTGTCCTCCGAGGTTCGAGCGGCGGTCCTGCTCGACGCGGCGGGCTCCGCGGTGGCCGTACACGGTGTGCCCAAGTCCGGCTCGCGCGAGCTGGCCGAGCTGGCGCGCGGCCTGTTCGAGGCCGTGGATCGTGCGCACCGCGACCTCCCCGGCGGCCCGCCCGAGCAGGTCGAGGCGCAGGTGGACCGCGGGACGGTCTACGCGTCACGCAGCCCGCGCTGGACGCTGGCCGCGGTGGCGCGCCGCAGCGCTCTCTCCTCTCTGACCCTGATGGACCTGCGCGCGGTGCTCGGCGAGCTCGACGGCGGGCGTCCGATAAGACGCTCGAGCGCCGCCGTGGAGGAGGGTGTGCCAGGGCCGGCCACCGAGCAGGCGGCGGCGAGCGAGTCGCCCGTACCGGAGCTGGGGCCCGAGCGCGAATGAAGGAGAAGCGCAAGGGACCGATCGGCCGCGCGGCGGACCTCGCCCAGGGCTTCTCCGCGACGATGCGCCGCATTCAGCGTGAGCGCGAGCCCCGCCTGCTCGTCTACGACGAGACCGGGTACGCCCGGCTGGTGCAGCCCAACGGCCGCGGCTACGAGAGCCTGCTGGAGACCGCCGAGCGGATGGTCGCGCTGGTGGAGGAGGCCGGAGCGGAGGAGACATGAGCCTGGTCGAGCCGGCGCTGGCCGAGCGGGTTCTGGAGCTGGCGCTGGCCCGCGGCGGCGACTTCGCCGAGCTCTACGCCGAGGCTCGCCAGGGCTTCGGCCTCTCCATCGACGACCGCCGCGTCGAGCGTCCTCAGGGCGGGCGCGAGCGGGGCGCGTGCCTGCGTGTGGTCTCCGGAGAGTCCAGCTACTACGGTCACGTCGACGGGCTCGCCGAGGAGGACCTGCTGCGAGTGGCCGACTCGGTGGCTCAGGGGCTGCGCGGAGAGGCGGGGGAGCCCGCGGCCCTGGCCGCGGCGAAGCGAGCGCGCGGTCATGCCATCGAGACCTCGCCCGACGACGTCCCCGCCGCCCGCAAGGCGGATCTCCTGCGCGCGTGCGACGAGCGTGCACGCGGCGCCTCCTCCGAGGTGACCCAGGCGCGCGTCGGCTATGCCGAGTCGCGCCGCCGCGTGGAGGTGTTCAACTCCGACGGTCGCGCCGCCGCCGACGACCGCACCCGCGTCCGACTCAGCGCCCAGGTGGTCGCGCGCCGCGGCGGTCGCGTCGAGACCGGCACCGACACGCTCGGCGGGCACGCGGGCTGGGAGCTGCTCGAGACAGATCCCGAGGCGGTCGCCGAACGGGCCGCCCGACGCGCCCTCACGCTGCTCGACGCCGTCGACGCGCCCACCGGGCGCCTCCCGGTGATCGTCGGCAACGGCTTCGGCGGCGTGCTGCTCCACGAAGCCGTGGGCCACGGCCTGGAGGCCGACGCCGTGCAGAAGCGCGCCAGCGTCTACGCGGGGCGCCTGGGCGAGCGGCTCGCGGACCCGCTGGTGACCGCCTACGACGACGGGCGGCGCGCCAACGAGTGGGGAAGCGACGGCATCGACGACGAGGGCACGCCCACTCAGCGCACGACGATCATCGAGGACGGGCGGCTCGTCTCCTACCTCTACGACGTCCTGCGTGCGCGCAAGGACCGGGTCCAGTCGACCGGCAACGGCCGGCGCGAGTCGTTTCGCCATCTGCCCGTGCCACGCATGACCAACACCTTCTTCGCTCCCGGGCAGGCGACACCCGACGAGCTCATCGGCGGAGTGGAGCGCGGCCTGTACGCGGTCTCCTTCGGAGGCGGCCAGGTGGAGCCGGCCACCGGCGACTTCGTATTCGGCGTGTCCGAGGGCTACCTCATCGAGGGCGGCACGGTCACGGCGCCGGTCCGGGGCGCGACGCTGGTGGGCAACGGGGTGGAGGCGCTGGGGGCGATCGACGGCATCGCGGCCGACCTCGAGATCGCCACCGGCTACTGCGGAAAGGGCGGCCAGACGGTTCCCGCCGGCGTGGGCCAGCCGCACGTCCGCCTTCGCGAGCTCACCGTGGGCGGCACGGCGTCGTGACCCTCGAGGACACGGCGCGCCGGGCCGTGGAAGCGGCCGTCGACTCCGGGGCGTCGGAGGCCGAGGCGTGGGCCGAGCGGGGAACGAGCCGGCGGATCCGCGTGTACGACGGAGAGGTCGAGAGCCTGAGCGACGCCGGTGGCCGCGGAGTGGGCGTGCGTTCGTTCCTCGACGGCCGCTCGGGCTACGCGTACGGCACCGACCTGTCCGAGGGCGGGGTGCGCGAGACCGCCGAGGCGGCGCGCGAGGCGGCCGAGGTGGCCGACATCGACGAGTACGGCGGGCTGCCCGAGGACTGCGGGGCGACCCCGATCGAGGGCCTGGCCTCTCCGGGGCTGGGCTCGTGGTCGACGGAGCGCAAGGTCGAGCTGGCGCTGGCGGTCGAGCGGGCCGCCCGTGAGCGCCCCGGCGTGACCCAGGTGGAGAACGCGGTCTACTCCGACGCCGACGGCAGCGTCGCGCTGGCCAACTCGATGGGGTTCTCGGCCGGCTACGAGGCCACGCAGGCCTGGGCCTACGCGTCGGCCTTCGCCGGGGAGGGCGGCGACCTCATGACCGGCCTCGGCGTCGGCCTCGGTCGCGACCCCGAGGCCCTCGAACCCGAGGCCATCGGCGCCGAGGCCGCCGATCGGGCCCTGGCCCTCGTGGGCGCCCGCCAGCCGGCGAGCCGCCGCTGCCCGGTGGTGCTCGACGCCTTCGTGGCCGCTTCGTTCATCGGCTTCATCGGCTCGATGCTGTCCGCCGATGCCGTGCAGCGCGGCCGCTCGCTGTTCGCCGGTCGCGACGGCGACGAGATCGCCGCCCCGGCCCTCGCCCTGTCCGACGATGCCACCGATTCCGGCGGCCCGTCGAGCAGCCCCTTCGACGGCGAGGGCTCACCCACCCGCCGCACTCCGCTGATCGAGGACGGCCGGCTGCTCACCTTCCTCTTCGACGCGCGCACCGCCCGCAAGGCGGGGCGGGCCACCACCGCCAACGCCAGCCGCGGGTCATATCGCACCCCGCCCTCGGTGGGCACCAGCAACCTGATCGTCGGGCCGGGCACGGCGGACCTGCAGGCTCTCTTTCGCGAGGCCGGCGAGGGGCTGTACGTGACCGACGTGGCGGGGCTGCACTCGGGGGTGAATCCGGTCTCCGGGACGTTCTCGGTGGGCGCCTCCGGAAGGCTGATCGAGAACGGTGAGGCATCGGCGCCGGTGCGCGAGCTGACGATCGCCAGCGATCTCGTCTCGATGCTCCTGGCGGTCCGCGCGCTGGGCTCCGAGGCCCGTTGGGTGCCCTTCGGCGGAAGCGTCAAGGCGCCTCCGATACTGATCGCAGAGATGTCCATCTCGGGCTCCTGAGCGCGCTCGCACGGCCCGAAAAGCGCCGAATGAGCGCGTTGTTCCGCTTGAAATGGGGAAATCCGGGCTCTGACGTCCGCTGCCGTTGTTACGTTGGCCCGGTCCCATACCCCCGGTAAGGAGGAGATCCTGTGACTAAGTCCGAGTTCGTGGACCGAGTGGCCGATCGCTCGGGCCTGGGCAAAGGTGAGGCGGACAAGGCGGTAGGCGCGGTCCTTGACACGATCGAAGAGGTGCTGACCCGCGGCGGAGAGGTCAGTTTCACCGGCTTCGGCAAGTTCTCTGTGGCCGATCGCAGTGCCCGCGAGGGCGTCAATCCGCAGACCGGCGAGAAGATCCAGATCGCGGCGAGCAAGGTGCCGCGCTTCAGTGCCGGATCCGCCCTGAAGAAGTCCGTCAAAGCGAGCTACTAGACGCGCAGCCGTCTAGGGAGCTGTCGCGTTCCTTGTCCGGGGGTTCGCGACATTTCTGCGACCGGTTGGCGGCGCTCGTCGAAGAGCGCCGCAGCCGTGTCGTGCTTGGGCTCGATCCCGATCCCGCCCACCTGTGGCAGCGGGCGCTGGCGGGCATCGAGAGCTTCCACGGGGACGGAGGCCTCGGTCGTGTGCGCACGGCCGAGGCCGTCGCCGCTCACTGCCGGGCCGCGATCGCGTCGGCCGGGCCGGCCTGTGTGGCGGTCAAGCCCCAGCTCGCGTGCTTCGAGCGGCTGGGGGCGCCCGGCTGGCAGGCGCTCGAGGAGGTCATCGGCGCCGCCCGGGAGCACGGTCTGCTCGTCCTGGCCGACGGCAAGCGAGGCGACGTACCGGTGACCGCCCGCGCCTACGCCCAGGCCCTGGTGGGTGAGACGCCGGGACCCTTCGGGACGGTGCCCGGTCTCGGCGCGGACGCCTTCACGGCCAACCCGCTGCCCGGTCGCGACGCGCTCGAGCCGCTCGTGGAGGCCGCGGCCGCCGCCGGCGCCGGGTGCTTTGTCCTCGTTCGCACCTCCAACCCGGGAGCGGCCGAGCTTCAGGACGAAGGCGACCCGCCGCTGCACGAGCGGCTGGCGGAGCTCGTGGCAGCGCTCGGGAGCGGTCACGTCGGCGAGTGCGGGCTCTCCCTGGTCGGGGCGGTCACCGGCGCAACTCGGCCGGGCCTGCTGGAGCGCCTGCGGGAGCTGATGCCGCGGGCCGTCTTCCTGCTGCCGGGAGTGGGCGCCCAGGGGGGTCGCGTCGAGGATCTGGGCCCGGCCTTCGCCCCCCATCCCGCGGCGGGCCTGGTGACGGCGTCGCGCTCGATCGTCGACGCCCACACGCAGCGAGGCGGGGACCCGGCGAGCGCCGCCGCCGCGGCGGCCGAGGAGCTGCGCGCCGCGGCTTGGAAGCTCTGAAGGCCGCACGTGCCCAGCGGCGAATGCGTCACGGAACCTTCCCCCGCAAGCACTAAGGTTCCCGGCGCCCGTCCGGGGGACGCCGATGGCCGATTACCGACGACTTCGACGCAACACCGCCCGCATCGTCGCACCCCTGGCCCTCTTGGCCTGCGGCGTGGCCATCGCGCTGGTGGTCATGAGCTTCACCGACGACCAGAAGGACGACGAGCCCGGGGAGCGCACGACAACGCAGTCGGGAGAGCAGACGACTCCCCAGAACGGGGACGGGCGCCGCAGCGGGCGGCGGATCTATCGGGTCAAGCTGAACGACACACTCGGCCTGATCGCGGAGAAGACCGGGGTTCCGGTGGAGCGGTTGCAGGAGCTCAATCCCGAGCTGGATCCGCAGAACCTGATCGTCGGCCAGCGAGTCAAGCTACGCGAGTGAAGGTCCTTGGCGCCCTCTGCGCAGCGGCAACGCTGCTCGCGCTCGGGGCTCCCGCCGCGCCGGCACAGGCTCCGGAGCGCCCGCCCGCCGTGCCGGGCGCCGCGTCGGCCATCGTGATCGATGCGCGCGACGGCGACGTCATGTTCGCCAAGCAGGAACGCCAGCGTCGTCAGATGGCCAGCACCACGAAGCTGATGACCGCGCTGCTGACGCTGGAGAACACGCGTCCCACGGAGGTCTTCACCGCGGCCGACTACATGGCCGCCCCCGTCGAGTCTCAGATCGGCCTGCGCCCCGGCGAGCAGTATGACCGTCCGGGACCTGTTCGAGGCGCTGTTGCTGGAGAGCGCCAACGACGCAGCGGTGACCCTGGCCGAGGGGATATCGGGAACGCGCGAGGCCTTCGTGGCCGCGATGAACTCCCGGGCCGAGCAGCTCGGATTGAACGACACGAGCTACGCAAACCCGATCGGCTTCGACGACGCGCTCAACTACTCGACCGCACGCGACCTGTCCACGCTGGCGCTGGACCTGATGCGGCGCCCACGCTTCGCGCGCGTCGTCGACCTGCCCGCGGCGGAGCTCGAGTCCGGCGCCCGGCCGCGGGTGGTCGACAACCGCAACACGCTCGTCGCGGCCTATCCGTTCGTTGACGGGGTGAAGACGGGGCACACCATGCAGGCCGGCTACGTCCTCATCGGCGCGGGCGAGAGCGCCGCCGGCGGCCGAGTCATCTCCGTGGTGATGGGCGAGCCGAGCGAGCCGGCGCGCGACATGGACACGCTCGCGCTGCTTCGCTGGGGTCTGAGCCGCTTCCAGCGCGTCCAGGTAATCGAGCGCCGGCGCACGATGGCCCGCGCGGCGATCGAGTACCGAGACGAGACCGCCGCGCTCGTGCCTGCGCGAGGGGTCGCGATCACCCTGCGCGACGGCGAGGAGGTGCGCCGCCGAGTAAACGCACCCGAGCAGCTCGAGGGCCCGCTCGCGGCCGGGACGCGGGTCGGCAGCGTGACCGTGCTGGTGGACGGCGAGCGAAAACGCCGCGTGGCCCTGGTGACGGCGGCCCAAATACCGGAAGCCGGTACGCTGAGGGTGGTCGTCTCCGAGGTGGGCGTTCCGCTGATCGTCCTACTCGCCCTCGCCGTGCTGTTCGGCGTCGTGCTCGTGGCCATGCGCCTGCGAGTGCGCCTCAGACTGGTCAAACGATGATCATCACCGTCACCCTCAACGCCGCGATAGACAAGACCCTGGCGGTCCCCAACTTCCGCCTCGGCCGTCGCCACCGGGCGGTGGAGCAGACGGCCGCCGCGGGCGGCAAGGGAGTGAACGTGGCCCGTGCCCTGCGGGCGCTCGGCCAGCCGGTGATCGCCACCGGCATCGCGGGCGGACCCACAGGCACTCGGATCGTCGAGCACCTGACCGAAGAAGGCATCCTCAACGACTTCGTGCGCATACGTGAGGAATCGCGCACCTCGACGGCGGTGGTCGACCCGACCAGCGGCGAGCAGACCGAGATCAACGAGCGCGGTCCCCAGGTCTCCGACGGGGAGCTCGAGCTATTCGTGGACAAGCTGCTGTACCTGGCCAAGGGCGCCGCCGTCTGCGTGTTCGCCGGCAGCCTGCCCCGAGGGGTCGACCCCGGCCTCTACGGGCGTCTCATCGACGAGATGCGCCGGCTCGGCGTGACCACCGTGATCGACTCGGAGGGCGAGCCGCTGCTGATGGCGACCCGGAGGGCGCCCGACGTGGTGAGCCCGAACGAGATCGAGGCCGAGGGCTTGGTGGGGCACGAGTTCTCCGACGAGGACGACCGCCGCCGCGCCATCGGCGAGATGATCGAGATGGGTGCCCGCGAAGGCATCATGACCCTGGCCGACGGCTGTCTGGCCGTGCTCGGCGACGGCGGCGATCGCTGCCTCTACCGGGCGACGCTCGAGCCGCTCGAACCGGTGTCCTCCGTGGGCTCCGGCGACGCGTTCCTGGCCGGTTTCGTCGCCGCCCGCTACGGCGGCCGGGATCCGGAGAGCTGCCTGCGCTTCGGCGTCGCCTGCGGGGCCGAGTCGACCCAGCATTTCGGCGCCGGCCAGCTCGATGGACGGGCGGTGGAGCGGGTGCTCTCGGAGGTGCATGTGGAGACGCTCGAGGCTCCGGCCGTCGAGGTCGGCTGAGGCCTTTGGGGCCGCTGCTAGGCTCGATCGACCGTCCGCTGTCGACCCTAGGATGCGTCCATGGAAGAGGAAATCGGGCGCGGTAAGAAGGCTCGCCGCGCATATGGGTTCGATGACATCGCGATAGTGCCGAGCCGGCGCACGCGCGATCCGGACGACATCGACATAACCTGGACGCTCGGGCCCTACCGCTTCGAACTGCCGTTCATGGCCTCGGCGATGGATGGGGTCGTCTCGCCCTCGACCGCGGGGACGCTGGGCCGGCTCGGCGGTCTGGCCGTCCTGAACCTCGAGGGCATCTGGACGCGCTACGAGGACCCGGATGCCGAGCTCGAGCGAATCGCCGACTATCCGAAGGAGATCGCGACAGCGGAGATGCAGCGCATCTATTCGGAACCGGTCAAGGTGGAGCTGATTGCGCAGCGCATCCGCGAGATCAAGGATCAGGGCGTCGTGGCGGCCGCCTCGCTGACCCCCCAGCGGGTACGCACCTACCACGAGACGGCGCTCGAGGCCGGCCTCGACATCCTCGTCATCCAGGGGACCGTGATCTCGGCCGAGCACGTGTCCACGCGCACCGAGCCGCTGAACCTCAAGGAGTTCATCCGCGAGCTGCAGGACACGGTCCCGATCGTGGTCGGAGGCTGCGCCTCGTACGCCACCGGCCTGCACCTGATGCGTACCGGTGCGGTCGGCGTGCTGGTGGGCGTGGGGCCGGGCGCGGCCTGCACCACGCGCGGCGTGCTGGGCATCGGTGTGCCTCAGGCCACGGCCATCGCCGACGTGGCGGCGGCGCGGTCACAGCACATGCTGGAAACCGGGGAATACGTCAAGGTGATCGCCGACGGCGGCATGCGCAACGGCGGCGACGTCTCCAAGGCCTTCGCCTGCGGGGCCGATGCGGTCATGGTCGGCTCGCCGCTGGCCCGCGCCTACGAGGCCCCAGGGCGCGGTCACCACTGGGGGATGGCCACCTTTCACCCGTCGCTGCCCCGCGGCGCGCGCGTTCGCACCGCCCAGAACGGGACGCTTGAGCAGATCCTGCTCGGGCCGGCCCACGAGAACGACGGCACGTTCAACCTCGTGGGAAGCCTCCGCACCTCGATGGCCACCTGCGGTTACGAGGACATCCCGGCGTTCCACAAGGCCGAGCTGATGATCGCGCCGTCGCTGCAGTCCGAGGGCAAGCAGCTCCAGCGCGCGCAGGAGATCGGCATGGGGGCCACGTCCGCGGCCTTCGTGCACCCCGAGTCGAGCGACATCTCCACCCCGACGGCGGATCCCGCTCTCGTCGAGTGACGTCGCAAGCGGTCAGCGAGGCCGCCTCCGCCGAGATCCCGGCCGCCGCCACCCATGAGGTGCTGGTGCTCGACTTCGGAGGCCAGTACTCGCAGCTGATCGCCCGACGCGTGCGCGAGTGCGGCGTGTTCGCGGAGCTGCTGCCCCACCACATTGCTCTCGAGGAGGTGACCCGCCGCGAGCCGCGCGGCCTGATCCTCTCCGGCGGCCCCGCATCGGTGTACGCCGACGAGGCCCCGAGGCTGCGCACGGAGCTGCTCGAGCTCGGCATACCCGTGCTCGGCATCTGCTACGGGATGCAGGCGATGGTGCTGGAGCTCGGCGGCCGTGTGGAAGGCTGCGCCGGTGGGCGAGTTCGGCCGGTCGCGCCTGACGGTGGAGCAGACCGGGCGCCTGCTGGCGGACACGCCGCCCGACCAGTCGTGCTGGATGAGCCACCGGGACACCGTCTACGAAGCACCGCCCGGCTTCACCGCCCTGGCGGCGTCGACCGAGTCGCCGGTGGCCGCGCTCGAGCACGCCGAGCGGGGCCTGTACGGGATCCAGTTCCACCCCGAGGTGGTGCACACCCCCTACGGCACACACATCCTCACGACGTTCCTGCGCGACATCTGCGGCTGCGACATGGCGTGGTCGGCCGCGTCGGTGATCGACGAGCAGGTCGCTCGCATCCGCGAGCAGGTCGGGCGAGGGCAAGGTGATCTGCGGGCTGTCCGGCGGTGTCGACTCATCGGTGGCCGCGCTGCTCACCTACCGGGCGATCGGCGACCAGCTGACCTGCGTGTTCGTCGACCACGGGCTCATGCGAAAGAACGAGGGCAACCAGGTCGTGGCTGCCTTCAGGGACGAGTTCAAGGTGCCGCTGATCGCCGTCGACGCCGAGGAGCGCTTCCTGGGCCGCCTCGAAGGCGTGACCGACCCGGAGAGCAAGCGCAAGATCATCGGCACGGAGTTCATCCGCGTATTCGAGGAGCAGGCCGAGCGCCTGGGTCACCCCCGCTACCTCGTGCAGGGAACGCTCTACTCCGACGTGATCGAGTCCGGGGGCGGCACCGGCGCCGCCACGATCAAGTCCCACCACAACGTGGGCGGCCTGCCCGAGGACCTCGAGTTCGAGCTGGTGGAGCCGCTGCGCACGCTGTTCAAGGACGAGGTGCGCGCGGTGGGCTCCGAGCTCGGCCTACCCGACAAGCTCGTCTGGCGCCAGCCGTTCCCCGGCCCCGGGCTGGCCATCCGCGTGGTGGGCGGCGAGGTGAACAAGGAGCGGCTCGAGATCCTGCGCGACGCCGACGCGATCCTGCAGGACGAGATCCGCGGCGCGGGCCTGTACCGCGAGCTGTGGCAGTCGTTCTGCGTTCTGCCCGGCGACCTTCGCAGCGTCGGCGTGCAGGGCGACGAGCGCACGTACGGCTACGTGGTCGTGATCAGGGCGGTCACGAGCGACGACGCGATGACCGCCGACTGGGCCCGTCTGCCGTACGACCTGCTCGAGAAGGTGGCCTCGCGCATGATCAACGAGATCGCGCAGGTCAATCGGGTGACGTTGGACATCACGTCCAAGCCGCCCGGCACGATCGAGTGGGAGTAGCGCCTGTTATGGCCGAAGTGATCCCAGATATGCCCCCCGGTACGCTCGGATTCAGGGTCTCGGGGCGCTTGACGCGGGACGACTACGCCGAGGTGCTCGTAGCACCGCTGCGCGAGGCCGTAGAGGCCGGCCGGCGGCTGCGCGTCCTGTATGCGATTGGCCCCGAGCTTCATATGCAGCCCGGCGCCGTGTGGGAGGACCTGAAGGTCGAAGCCGAGTTGGGAATCAGGCATCGCGACGCCTGGGAGCGAATCGCGGTCGTCACCGACCTGAATTGGTTGTGGCGCGCCTTCGAGCTCTTCTCCTGGATGGTGCCGGGTGAGATGCGCCTGTTCCGAGAGAGCGAGCTCGAGCAGGCCCAGGCCTGGCTGGCGGAGTAGCCAAGGCGGGGTCGACCGCGCGCCGGGCTAGGCCTGGCCGCGACGCTGAGATCTGCTGGACGGCCCACCCGTTGCCGTCGGGATCGTTGAAGAAGACGAAGCCGACGTTGTCGAGCGGGTGCGGCTGAGGAGTGGGACTCTGGCCCATGATCTGGATCTCGCCGACCTCGACGCCTCGCTCTACGAGCTCAGCGCGTGCCGCTTCGACGTCGGGGACGACGAGCTGTAGGCCCTGGAGAGAACCCGGTGGCATGTCCGGAACGATCCCCTCACCCACGACGATCGAGCAGCCCGATCCGGGCGGGGTCAGCTGGACGATCCGATTGCCCTCGCTGACCTTGGTGTCGTGGTCGATGCGGAAGCCGAGGCGATCGGAGTAGAAAGCCTTCGCACGTTCCACGTCCGAGACGGGGACCACCACAACCTCAAGAGTCCAGTCCATCGCAGCTTCCGCCAATCGGCGAGACTTAGCCGGGTCGAGCTCGCGTGCCAGCCAGGCGCTGAGCAGCGCTCCGCCGGCCGCCAGGCCAACGGCCGCTGGAAACACGCCCGGTCGGAGGTGGGGGCGGGCGAGCACGCATGCGGCCGCGTCGATGCCGTCTACCACCGCGGACGCTTCGAGCCAGCCTCGCACGGGCGCGCCGCCGTCCAGGGCGATAAGCACTCCGACCCCGAGGGCGAGGTCGCGGGCGCCGAGCATGCGGACGAAGAGGCGCGTCGCGCCCGTGGACCCGTCAGGGCCGGTCATCGTGCCGCCCACCAATCCCGGCGCCAGCAGTGACACCACGCCGATGGCGATCCTCCCGCCCGCCACGCCCACCGCCAGGTCCCTGGCCTCCATCGACGGATCGTACGAGATCAGCGGGCAGCCATACGAGTGGCGCGATACTCCCGGGGCATGGGGGATCCGGATCGACGCAGACGAAGCCGTTCCGGCCGGGTGCTCGATGGGCTGATCTGGGGCGCGGCCCTGGGCGCCGCCTCGGGCGCGGTGCTCGGGGATGCGATCGACGGGGTCGGGGTCGTTCCCTGGGTGCCGTGGTCGGGGCCGTTCTGTACGCGCCGGCCGAGGTGATCACCAGCATCAGGCGGGGCCCCGCCGGGCCAAAGCCACTCTGGTACCGCATCGTCAGCAGCGCCCTGCTGATGGCGCTGTTCGGCTGGCTGCTGGGCCTGATCTACGGTCCCGACGAGCCGTTGCTCACCGCGATCATCAGCGGTGCTCTCCTCGGCCTGCTCGGCCTGCGCGCCGCGAAGGTAGCCCTCGGACTCCTGGTCGGCGTCGTCATGGGCGTTCTGTTCCGGCTTCTCGACGGCGATGTTGAACCGGCGCTCATCGCGGCGGCGGTTGCGCTCGCCTATCGCGTGATCGCGGCGATCGTCTATCGCGGGCGGCCGCTGGTCCGGGTGATGGCGGAGGAGGTACCCGCGTCGCAACTGCGCTACGTCGTGCCCTTCGAGGCGCGCTCGAGGTACGTCGGGGCCGACTACGTCGAGCAGCTCGCGAAGGTTCGGGGCGGCACCTTCCGCCGCAATCCACCCGACGTCGGAATCCTCGCCTCGCTCGACAGCCTGGAGGGGCCGACCTTCGACGCGGGCAGGGTGCACCCGCTGATCCGCGAGTTCTACGAGCACACCAGCCGCTTCCGGCTCTCGATCGTCCCCGAGTGGCGGCGCTGGATGAAACCCGGCTATGAGCTCTTCAAGCTGTTGGTCGCACAGCCGCTCGGCCAAGCCGCGATCCCGTCCAACATCGAGGAGGCCCAGCGCGGGATGGTCAGCACGATCGACACGATCACCCTGGACGGCAACGAGGAGATCGACATCCGCGGCTGGATCCGGACGTTCGCGGACTCGGGCAAGCCGATCTACGTCGGCATCTACACGAGCTTCAGACACGAAAACCAGGGTTACGTGAGCGTCGGTTTCCCGATCCCCAGCGCCAACTTCACCGCCACCCTCCTGCCTCGCAACGCCGGCGAGCACGACTTCGTGCTGACGTCGCGTACCGAGCTCGAATTCCCAGGCCACTACCTCAGTTCCGTGGACAGCGAGCGAGACGCCCTGACGGTTCTCAAGCTCCTCTATTTCCAAGAGCAGATCTTCGTCTACGTGGTCGACGGCGAGCTGAGGACCGAGCACAGCTTCCAGCTGGCAAGTCAGCGCTTCCTGACTCTCCACTACGAGATCGAACGCCTCGCCGTCGCGCCCGGGTGACTCAGGCAACGCGTACGGCGATCCCCGGGTAATCGAGTATGAGGCCGTGCTCGTCGTAGTCGAGCCGGCCGGTGTACTCGAAACGCGGCGCCGCGTAGTCGTAGCGCTCGCGCAGGCCGTCGTCGTCCGCGCGCGCGTAGCGCTGCTCGAGCCGCTCGATGCTGAGGTCGAGTGCGCGCACATACGCGGCCGGCGCCTCGGCGTGCTGGCCGATCTCGAGCCCGAGCCGGTGGACGGGCAGCGCGTTGGTGAACGAGGACGACTCGAGATCGACGTCGAGGCAGCCGTCCAGCTCCGGGGCCGGGGCGCCGTCGATCCGCCAGGCGCCCGCGCCGTCGGCCGCGAGCGTCAGCTCCCGTCGGCACCCGGCCCACTGGCCGGCCAGCCGCGCGGTCTTCGTCACCCAGTTCGCGTCTACGATGATCGTGTAACGCACGCTCCACGCCTGCCCGTCTTCGACGGCGGCGGTGTGTCCCTCGAGGCGATGGCCGTCAGGACCCGACTCCAGGAACACGACCTCGAAGCCCTCCCGGGCATCGCGGTGGCGCCACGCGGCGAACGGCGGAAGCTCTTGGAATGCCATCGCGGGCGGTAGCCTCGCAGCGGCCGTGGACGCCGAGCAGATCTTGGCCTTTCGGCTCGCCCGCTCGGGGCTGGCGAGCCGCGACGCGAGAAACGTCGCCGACGCGGCCGCCTGCCCGGCCTCCGACTTCTCACGTGACGCCGCGCTGATCGCTCTCGCGGCGCGTCGTGATGACTTCAGCCGGGAGGGCTACGAGGGGGCGATCGACAGCGGCGATCTCGTTCTCGCCCACGTGGTCCGAGGGGCGATCCACGCGGTCGCGCCCCACGACTTCGCGCTCTACGGCCGCGCGCTTGTCTCGGCCGACGACGGCGAGCTGGGCGTGCAGCTCGGCCCGCAGGTCCAGCGGCTGGTCGCCGAGAAGGGATTTGCCCCCACCGACGCACTCGACGAGGTCGCGGAGGCGACCAGCGCCGCGCTGGGCGATGGCCGGGCGCTTGACCGCAAGCAGCTCCATCAGGAGCTACGCGACCGTGTCAGCGCGGACCTCATGCCCTGGTGTCGGGGATGCGGGAGCCACCACGTGGCGCCGATGCTGTGGCGCTACGGAGGCGTGAAGGCCGGCGCCCGCCTCGACTCCCGGCGTCGCTATGTGCTCGGCGATCCCGGGCCCGCTCCGCCGGCTGACGACGCGGTCGCCCGTTTCCTGCACTTCTACGGTCCGGCCACCACCGGGGACTTCGCCGACTGGGCCGGAGTGGCAAGACCGCACGCGGATCGCCTCTGGGAGAAGGTTGAAGGAGACGTCCGCGAGGTCAAGGTCGAAGGTCGCAGCGCCTTCGCGATGAGCGACGACCTGGAGGCTCTCGAATCACCGTCCGACGCGGAGGGCGTTCGGCTGATCCCGCCGGGCGACCCGTATCTGCAGAAGCCCAACCGGTCACTCCTGGCCCCCGACGCCGCGGTGCGAAAACGGCTGTTCCGCCCGGTCGCAAGCCCGGGCGCGGTGCTCAAGAATGGCCGGCTGGCGGGTCTCTGGCGCGCCAAGGCCAAGGGGAAGAAGGCCGAGGTCATCGTGGAGAAGCTTGGTCGCGTGGCTCGCAAGGACCTCGAGGACGAGGCACAGCGGGTCGCCCGCCTGCGTGGCTCGTCGGAAGCCGTGCTCGTCGTGGAGTGACTCGCCACGAACGCGTGCGGCAGGGGCCACCTTCGATTCGAAGGTCGGCGGCGGAAAACAACTGCGTTTTGCTGTGGCAAGTCCATCGGGTTGCGAACATGCTCGGCTGACGAGATGCCGCTCGACAACCAACGCCACCTGTTTGAGATCCCGGACGACGTTGCCTACTTCAACCTGGCCAGCCTGGCGCCGCAGCTGCGGTCGGTGAGAGAAGCCGGGGAGGAGGCGCTCGCCCAGCGTGCCGCCCCATGGCGCACCTCCAGTGAGGACTGGTTCAGCGGTGCCGAGCGCTTGCGCGGGCTGTTCGCCCAGGTAATCGGGGGTGACGGCGATGGGGTCGCGCTCATTCCCGCCACCAGCTACGGCCTGGCCGTTGGCGCCCACAACCTGAGCGCGGGCCGCGGTGAGCGCGTGCTGGTGATCGCCGACGAGTACCCCTCCACCGTCTATACCTGGCGCAGCTTCGCAGAGCGCCACGGGGCCGAGGTCGTCACCGTGCGGCGCGAGGGCGAGGAGACGTGGGCCGAGGCCGTGCTTGGCGCCTTGGACGAACGCGTGCGCGTGGTATCGCTGCCGCAGGTTCGGTGGACCGACGGCGCCCTGATCGACCTCGAGCGCGTGGGCGCTCGCGTCCGCGAGGTGGGAGCGTTCCTGGCCCTCGACTTGACCCAGTCGCTCGGCGCCATGCCCTTCGATCTGGACGCGGTGAAGCCCGACCTGGTGGTGGCGACCGGCTACAAATGGCTGCTCGGTCCGTTCAGCCTCGCCTATCTCTGGAGTGCGCCTCAGCACCGCTTCGGCGAACCGCTCGAGCACAACTGGATCAACCGCGCGGGCTCTCAAGACTTCGCCCGCCTCACCGACTACCGCGACCAGTTCCAACCCGGCGCCCGCCGCTTCGATGTCGGCCAGAGGACCAACTTCACCCTCACCCCGATGGCCGCCGCCGCACTCACCCAGATCCTCGAATGGCGGATCCCGCGGGTGGCAAGAACCCTGCAGGTGATCACCGACCGGATCGAGCGCTGGGCCCTGGAGCATGAACTACACGCGCTCCGAAGCGACGACCGCGGCCCGCACATGCTCGAGCTCGGGCTCCCCGCTGCCGCAATGGGTCAAGCCGCGCGTCGACTCTCCGAAAGCAACGTGTTCGTCGGGGTGCGCGGCGCCAGCGGCCTCCGTATCTCGCCCCACCTGTACACCTCCGATGACGACATCGAACGCCTCTTCGACGCGCTCCAGGCCACCGTGACCGCCTGAGCTCTCGTGACATAGTCGGAGGCATGTCCGCCAACAAAGACATCGTCCGCCGGTACATACGGTCCGCGGTGCCTTTCGGCTCGAGGGCGAGGAGGCCTACGACGCCGAGATCGAGAACCCCGCGTTCACCGGCAGTCCGGCTATCACCATCACTCGGATGGTCGAGGAGGACGACGTGGTGATGGCCGAGATGACCCTGGAGGCGCGGCGCGCGACAGGAGAGACCATGCGCGCGGCGATGGGCGAGGTGTTTCGTCGTAGAGGACGGCAGGATCGCGGAGCGGCGCGCCTACGTGGTCGAGCTCAAGGAGAACGACTACCGGTGAAGCTCACCGGCGGTTGCAACTGCGGGGCCGTTCGATTCGAGGTGACCGAGCCGCTAGTGATGGCCAGCTACTGCCACTGCAAGCGCTGCCAGCGTCGCAGTGGAGCGGCGGCGTCGGCAAACGCGCACCCCGCGCCCGGCACGTTTCGGATCGTTGCCGGCGAGGACAAGCTTCGGGCGTGGAAGCCCGACGACGGCGGCGAGAAATGGTTCTGCGGCGACTGCGGCTCGGCGCTCTTCGGCCGCAATCCCGGCCACGCCGATCCGATCGGCATCCGGATGGGGGCGTTCGACGATGATCCCGGCATCCGGCCCAGCGTCCGTCAGTTCGTGTCCTACGCCGCGCCGTGGGAGTCGATCCCCGACGACGGATTGCCCCGCCACCCTGAGAGCCGCCACAACCCGCGTTGACATTGGCCGGCCGCTACCGTGGCCTCGGTGCGAATAGCGACCTGGAACGTGAACTCGGTCAAGCAGCGCGTGCCGCGTCTGCTGCCTTGGCTGGATGAGCGCCGGCCCGACGTGGTGTGCCTGCAGGAGACCAAGCTCGCGGACGACGCGTTCGCCGACCTATTCGGCGAGGAGCTCGCCGGCCGCGGCTATGAGGTTGCACTTCACGGCGAGCCGACGTGGAATGGGGTTGCGATCCTCTCGCGAGTCGGGTTGGACGACGTGGTGACCGGACTCGCCGGCGCGCCCGGCTTCCCGCATCCGGAGGCCCGCGCGGTGTCGGCTGAGTGTGCCGGGGTCCGCGTGGTCTCGGTGTACGTGCCGAACGGACGCGTGCCGGGCTCGGAGCACTACGAGTACAAGCTCGCCTGGCTGGCATCGCTGCGGGAGATCGTTGCGGCGGGTCCCGAGGCGACGGTCGTCTGCGGCGACATGAACATCGCGCCGACCGACGACGACGTGTTCGATCCAGACGCCTACATCGGCCAGACCCACGTGACGCCGCTCGAGCGAGAGGCGCTGGCGGAGCTGGGAGCAATCGGCTTGCGTGACGTCGTGCGCGACCGCTGGCCGAACGAGCGCGTATTCACCTACTGGGACTACCGGGCGGGAATGTTCCATCAGGACCTCGGGATGCGGATCGACCTGGTGCTGGCGAGCGCGACGGTGGCCGAGCGTGTTCAGGCGGCGTGGGTGGACCGGCAGGCTCGCAAGGGCAGCGGACCGAGCGATCACGCGCCGGTGATCGTCGACCTGGACGAGGCGCCGGACGGGGACATAGGGCCGGTCGTACCGCCGCCCTCCGCTCCGGTCATCAAGCGCGGCGCGAAGAAGCTGCCGCAGGGTTCCTAGCCGCGAACGCCGGGCGTTGCCCGGTGTGAGCGGACGGATTCGCGAACGCCGGGCGTTGCCCGGTGTGAGCGGACGGAGTCAATCCCCCTTGCGGTCGCGATCGCGCGAGGGCTGAACGCGCTTGGGCTCTCCCGGCATCTTCGGATAGTCGGGCGGGTAGGGCATGTCTCCCTCTCCCTCAGCCTCGTCCCTCTCATACATGTCCAGCAACGGCTGGAGTGAATGGACCACGTCGTCTATCGCGGCGTGGCGATCGCCAAGCTCGGCAAAGCGCACGGGCATCGTCGCGACCGTGAAGTCCTCGGGCGCGACCTCGGCGAGCTCGTCCCAGGTGACGGGTGCGGATACCGGCGCGCCCGGCTTGGGCCGAACACTGTAGGCCGACGCGATCGTGCGGTCGCGAGCGTTCTGGTTGTAGTCGACGAAGATGCGCTCGCCGCGCTCCTCCTTCCACCACTTGGTCGTCACCTGCCCCGGCAGACGCCGGCCGAGCTCGCGCCCGAAGGCGATCGCGGCGTGGCGGACGTCCGTGAACGTCCAACGCGGCTCGATCCGGACGTAGATGTGGACACCGCGTCCTCCCGAGGTCTTCGGGAAACCGGCGTACCCGAGCTCGTCCAACAGCACGCGGGCCTCGGCGGCGACGCGCACGGCGTCGGCGAAGTCCGTACCGGGCTGGGGGTCCAGGTCGATTCTCAGCTCGTCTGGATGGTCGACATCGTCGCCGCGAACCGGCCAGGGATGAAACGTGAGTGTCCCCATCTGCGCCGCCCATCCGACAACGGCCACCTCCGTGGGACAGATCTCATCCGCGTGCCGACCCGACGGGAACTCGATGCGCGCGGTCTGCACGTAGTCGGGGGCGCCGCGTGGGATGCGCTTCTGGTAGAAGGCGTCGCCGCCACCCTTCTCGCGCGTCGACAGGACGATGCCGGGATGCACGCCCTTGGGCCAGCGCTCGAGCGTCGTCGGCCGCCGCTCGAGAGCACGCATCATGCCGTCGCCGACGGCGAGGAAGTACGTGACGATGTCGAGCTTGGTGAAGGGGCCTGAGTGGTCGCTCGCCGGGAAGATCACTCGATCAGGGCTGGACACGCGCAGATCACGCCCACCGGCATCAACGATCCTGGCCTCCGACGCTGCCATACCCTGGAGTTCTACGGCAACGTCGCCCGGCGCCACCCGCCGGAGCGCCCCGCGAGCGCCGGGCGGCGATGAGTTCCGGGGCTCCGCCCGGTCCCGAACCCCAGGAAGGTACGACGTGCTGCTCGAGAGCAAGAACGCGATCATCTACGGAGGCGGAGGCTCGATCGGAGGGGCGGTGGCCCGGGCCTTCGGGCGTGAGGGCGCGCTGGTGCACCTCGCCGGTCGGACCCCCGAGAGCCTCGAGCGGGTGGCGGAGGAGATCCGAGCGGCAGGTGGGGCGGCCGAGACGGCCTTGGTCTCGACGGGACGCCCTTGGCCGAGATGGCGCACTTCATGGCTCCCGTCGAGACCGCCGCGCGCACGACCTTCCTCACCGCGCGGGCGGCGGCGTGCCACATGATCCCGCGGCGCTCGGGCGTGATCCTCGCCTTCGGCGGGCCCGGCGATCGCAGCGGCCCGACGCGCAACTACTTCCTGGGCGGGACCCAGGTCGCCTTCGACGCGATCGAGACGATCCGCCGGCAGCTCGCGGTCAAGCTCGGACGACACGGAATCCGGGTCGTCACGCTGGAAAGCGGTGGCGTGCCCGAGACGCTCCCCCAGCGTTTCGAAGGTCGGGACGAGATCGTGGAGATGATCGAGGCGGACACCCTGCTGGGCCGGGCGGCCACGCTCGAGGACGTGGGCAACGCGGCGGTGTTCGCGGCGTCGGATTGGGCCCGGAGCGTTACCGGGGCGATCGTGAACGTCTCGTGTGGAGCGTTGGTGGACTAGCGTGCGACTCATGAGCTCTTCACAGCCTGTGATCACCGGCACGGACTTCATCACCGTGGCGACGGAGAACTTCGATGCCGCGGTCGGCTTCTACGGCGGAGTGCTGGGACTGCCGGAATCCAAGCGTTGGGGGAAGATGCCGGCCGTCGAGTTCGAAACGGGCAACCTGACGATCGCGGTGATGCAGTCGGACGCCTTCGGCCTCGAGTTCCGGCCCAACAACAACCCGATCGAGCTGCGGGTGGACGACTTCGAGGCTGCTCGCGAGGAGCTCGCAGTCGCGGGGCGTCGAGTTCAAGGGCGAGACGCTCGACTCGGGGGTCTGCTACCAGGCCTTCTTCGAGGATCCGGACGGGAACGCGCTGGCGATCCACCACCGCTACGCACCCCAATCCTCGTGAAGGCCGGCGGGTGAGCCTCAGCCGATGTTACGTCCGGCGCAGAACCATCAGGCCCACCAGGCGCGAGACCACCATGGCCACGTAGGCCAGCCCGGCCAACTGCTCGATCATCACGAGACTGCGGGCGAACGGCTTGACGGGGGTGACGTCGCTCAGCCCCGTGCTCGACAGAGTGGTGAAGCTGAGGAAGAGCAGCTCCATCCAGGAGCGTTGGCCCACCGGGTCGATCGCCGCGGTGAAGCTGCCGGGCTCGATGGCCTGGCAGACGGTGTAGGCGTAGGCGAACGCCCAGGCAACCAGCGTGAACGTGGCCCCCACCGCGAAGAGCTCGTCGCGCGTGATCTCGTGGTCGGCGACCATGTAGGAGATCAGCGCCCCCGCCGCGTAGAAGTAGAGGACCGCCTCGATGGCCGAGGACCAGGGCAACAGGGTGTCGTCCCCGGTCACGGCCTGGATCAGCAGGAGGACGGTCGCCGGGAACGCCGAGTGCCAGTCCGAACCAGGTCGCGGCGGGAGTGCTGCGAACGGCCAGGACGACCAGCGCGAGGATGGCGATGCCGAAGACGCTGAACAGTGCGCGCCCGGCGTCGCTGGTCTCCATGAATGGGTAGAGGAGCACCGCGCCCAGCTGGGCGAACAGCAGCGATCGCCGAGGGCTCTCGCCGGATGATGCTCAGCACGAGGCCAACCTAGCTCGCGGTCCGGTCGCCGCCACCCCGCCGGTGGGGCCGAGCGGGGATACTGCCGCGGTGGCCGATCGAAACGTGCTGGGCGGAGAGCTCGAGCCCTGCGGTACCGAACCGCTCACCGGCTTCTACCGTGACGGATGCTGCAACACGGGGCCCGAGGATCGCGGGAGTCACACGATCTGCGCGGTGGTCACAGCCGAGTTCCTCGAGCACCAGCGCCGCATCGGCAACGACCTCAGCACGCCCATTCCCCAGTTCCGCTTCCCCGGGCTGGCGCCGGGCGACCGCTGGTGCGTTACCGCGGCCAACTGGCTGCGGGCCCACGAGGAGGGCGCGGCCGCCTTCGTGGTGCTGGCCTGCACCCACGAGAGCGCCCTGGACACCGTTCCCCTCGCCGCGCTCCAGGAGCACGCGGTCGACGTGCCCGGGGATGCCGGCCTGCTCACCTGACGCTCAGGCCAGGCCGGTCACTTGGAGGATCGCTCCCAGGGCGCCGGCGCCCAAAACCACGTAGAGCACGGTCAGCTTGCCGTGCCAGGCGCTGAGCGCGAGGAATGCCCCCACCGCCAGGAGCGCCGTGGGCACGTCGACCACGCCGGCCTCGACTATCTCGATCGTGGCCGCGGCGATGACCGCGATCACTCCCGCCGCGACGCCGAGCAGAAACGGGCGCACCCGCGGGTTCTCGGCCAGCGAAACCAGACGGCGGTGAAGGAACACCGGAAAGACGAACGCCGGGAGGAAGACCCCCACCGTCATCGCCAGGCCGCCGGCGATCCCGCCGGCCAGGTACCCGACGAACGTCGAGAAGATGATCAGCGGCGCCGGCAGGACTCCACCCATCGCCAGGCCGTCGACGAACTGGCTCTCGCTCAGCCAATGCTTGCCGTCCACGGAGACGTCCTGCAGGTAGGGAATGGCCGTGTAGGCGCCACCGAAAGTGACAAGGCCGGTCTTCAGCCCCTCCCAGAGGATCTCGACCGTCAGAGACGCGGTGACTGCTCCGGCGAGCAGAGCGAGGACTGCAGGCAGCCCGAAGCCGAGCGATTGAGTGCGCCGCGTCCAGCGCGAGGCACTCGTCCAGGCCTCGTAGGCCAGTCCGGCGCCGAGCAGGATCAAGAAGAAACCGGCCGAGAAGAGCAGCGTGAGGACAAAGCCGGCGGCGGCGAGCACGCCCAGGGGGATGTCGGTGATGAACGAGCGACTCAGGCGCACGAGCGCCCAGGCGATCAACCCCGCGACGGCCGCTTTGAGCCCGTAGAAGAGCTCGTCGAGCCGCCCGGCGAGGTCGGCCTCGACGTACAGGACCGACAGCCCGAGCATCAACGCGAAGCCCGGCAGCATGAACCCGAGGCCCGCGAGCAGCCCGCCGAGCTTTCCCGCGCGCACCCGCCCGAGGTACACGCACAGCTCGTGCGCCTCCGGGCCGGGCAATGCCTGATAGACGGCCAGGACCTTGATGAAGGTCTCCTCGTCGACCCAGCGCTCCCGGTGTACGCACTCGTCCTTGATCATCGCGATCTGAGCCGCCGGCCCACCCCAAGCCAGCGCTCCGAACCTGAGAAAGCGCAGGAAGATCGCTCCCGGTGAATCCGTGCCCGAGGTCATCCGGGCGGCAGTCTCTCCCAACCAGACTGCGGTACGGTGCGCGCTCAGCGACGCCGAAGGGAACAAGCATGGGGCAGCCGGTAGTCCACTTCGAGATCATCGGGACCGACCCGGAGAAGCTCAGGGGTTACTACTCCGAGCTGTTCGGCTGGGAGTTCGACGCCGACAACCCGATGAACTACGGGGCCGTGCAGCGCGACGGGAACACCAACGCCGACGGCGTCGGGATAGGCGGGGGCATCGGGCAGGGGCCGGCGGGCTATGAGGGCCACGTCACCTTCTACATCGAGGTTTCCGACGTCGAGGCCGCGCTGGCCAAGGCCGAGAGCCTCGGCGGGTCGCGGATGATGGGCCCCGAGAAGCCGATGGAGGGGGTCGAGATCGGCCTGTTCAACGATCCCGAGGGCCATACCGTCGGGGTCGTAAGGACCGCCTAGCGCCACCGGCGGCGCTAGCCTCAAGGGCATGTGCCGCAACATTCGCCAGCTTCACAACTTCGAGCCGCCCGCGTCCGAGGAGGAGATACGTGGGGCCGCGCTGCAGTACGTCCGCAAGATCAGCGGCTCGACCAAGCCCTCGAGGGCCAACACGGAGGCCTTCGACCGCGCCGTGGATGCGGTTGCCGCCGCCTCCACGCGGCTTCTGGATGAGCTGGTGACCTCCGCGCCGCCGAAGGACCGTGAGGTCGAGGCGGCCAAGGCGCGCGCCCGCAGCGCCGAGCGCTACGCAGTTTCGGCTTAGCGTCGGGTTAATCGCGCCCCGGGCGGCGTTCGTCACAATTGACGAGCGGGAGGGTCTCTGCGCGAATGCCGTTCCTGGCCTACATCCACGCCGAGGAGCCGGACAAGCGGCCGGACAAGGGTCCCTGGGAGCCGAACTGGAGGGTGTGGCGCTGGATCGTGGCCGCGGGGCTCGTGGCGTTCGGCGCGGCCCACACCGATGGCGGTCTGGCCGTGCTGCTGGTGTTCGTCATCTTCGCGCTGGTCTGCCGCGCGCTCCTCGAGGCGATGCCCGACGGCGACGGTCTGCGCGACTACCGCCAGTAGCCGGCGCTACTCGGGCCAGAAGCCCTCAACGGTCTCGACGTCATCTCCCGGATCGTCCGTACGGACCGAGCACATGATGAGCACCGCATCCTCGGGTCCCTCATTCCAGACCGATCGCAGGACCTGAGGGGCCATGCGCACGATCGTGCCCTCGCCGAGGTCCATCACCTCGTCCTCGATCTTGAACTGCAGCGTCCCCGACGCAACGAAGTAGATCTCCTCGGTGGTCTTGTGGCGATGGCCGTAGCTGCCCTTGCCGCCGGTCTGAGCCGGCATGCGCCGCCAGGTGAACGCCACCTGCTCGTTGCCGAGGTCGCTCGCCGCGCTCATGCGCATCTCACCCGGATAGTCGCCGAGCACGTCCGGGAGGTCCTCCAGCTTCCTGATCGTCCAGTCCGCCACGGCACGCAGAACCTACGCGCTAGCTTGGGTCCAATGCAAATCGGCCACGTGCACCTCAAGGTCGCCGACCTGCAGCGCTCGATCGCCTTCTATCGCGACGTGCTCGACTTCGAGCTGCGAGGCGAGATGCCCGGCGCCGCGTTCCTGGCCGACGACGGCTATCACCATCACATCGGACTCAACACCTGGTCGAGCGCGGGAGGCCAGCCGCCCGCGTCCGGCACCACCGGCCTCTTCCACCTGGCGATCCTCTACCCGACCCGCCGAGACCTCGCCGTGGCGCTACGAAGGGTGCTCGACGCCGGTGTGCAGCTGACCGGCGCGTCGGATCACGGAGTCAGTGAGGCGATCTACTTCAACGACCCCGATCTCAACGGGATCGAGATCTACCGGGACCGTCCGCGCGAGGAGTGGCCGCGCAACGACGACGGGACGGTGGCGATGTTCACCGCGCCGCTGGACCTCCAGGCTCTGCTGGCAGCCTGATCCCGCCGGCTACGACCAGCTGTCCCAGGCCTTGAGCGAGGGAAGCGGGTCGAAGGGCCTGCCGCCGTCGTACCAGCCCGGTGAGTCCCAGAGCTCGAAGTGCAGATGGCAGCCGCGGGCGTTGCCGGTCTCGCCGACCGCGCCGATGCGCTGGCCCGTATAGACCCGGTCGCCCTTCTGGAAGGGGGAGGGCTCGGCCATGTGCATATAGACGTAGTCGACGCTGGTGCCTGCGCCATCGATCACCAGGTAGTTGCCCGCCGCCGCGTGGTACTGCTCGAACTGCACCCGCCCGCCTCGGGCCGCGACCATGCGTTTCCCGCACTTGGCGAAGACATCGTGGCCTTGATGGGAATGACCGGCGCGACCAGCGCCGAAAGCGGCCTCCGCTCCACCGAAGTCATGCTTGCCGCGGACGGGGAAGATGTGGTCGTAGAGGTCGAAAGCGTCGCGCTCCAAGTCGCCGGTCTGCGCGCTTCTCGCCGTGGCGCCGGTGGCCGCTGCGGCGGTGAGGCGGAAGGCGTAGCGGCCCGGCTTGGCGGCCACCTTGTTGATCCGGCCGTCCCAGGACACGCTCTGCACCTCGCCCGCGGCAACGGGAGCGGGCGTCCAGCTCATCACCACCACGCCGTCCGAGGCGCGGACGAGCTGGACCGTCAGCGCCGAGGGCGCGGCGCCGGAGACCCGATAGGAGAAGCTCACGGCCGGACGCGCCCCCACGAAGGCGCGCGTTCGGCTCGTGCCCGTCTCGAGCGTGGGGGCGCCGGAGGCGTGCGGTCCGGGCACCGGGCTCAGCACCGGGTTCGGCGCGGGAGGCGGCGGAGGCAGGATCGCGACGGGCTGGGTCGGCTTGGACTCGCTGCCGGCCGAGGTCTCCACGGACAGCGGACCGGTCACCGCGCCCATCGGCACCCGCGCGATCATCCGCCTGTCCGTGCCGGCCTGCGACGGTCGCTGCGAGATCGTCGCCCTTGCCGAAGCTGCCGTGGAAGACCAGCTCGTCAGCGGAGGCAAGCCCGGTACCCGTGACCTTGAGCTTGCTCCCGCCCCGGGCGCGCTTGTGGCTGGCGCACTTTCTGACGCAGGCCACCTCCTCGATCTTGGGCTGCGCGACGTAGACGCCGCCGCCGCCGGCGCCGCCACCGCCGGTGGTCTGAGCCGCGGCGGCCGGTGGCAGCACACAGGCGCTCAGTACGAGCGCGCCCAGGCAGCGCCTCGCGACAAGATCAATGTCTCGCAACTCCTCCGGCCTCTCTCTTCCTTTGCGGCCTACGGGGTTAGCTGACGGGCTCGCGCCTGAAGAGCGGCGCTACCACCGGGACAATCCGGTCGATTCGCCCCCTCGAGGGCCTCTTTCGACGCTCCTCGAACGGTTCCCCCGTTCCCTTCCGGCGTTTGCGGTACGCCATCGGGGATTCGGCAGGCTGTATGAGGCCGGGCACTATATACACGCACGCGGCGGGGTTGCGTTCCGCCCGGCGCGCTCCGGTCAAACGGCCCGGGGATCTCTACACTGTTCGTCCGGCCGCCGGGGGGCGGTCGCGCTATGTCATGAAGACCTACGTGGCCACACCGAGCACGCGCGAGCGCAACTGGCTCGTCGTCGACGCGACCGGGCAGACGCTCGGCCGCCTCGCCACGCAGATCGCCGATGCCCTGCGAGGCAAGCGCAAGCCGGCCTACACGCCCCACGTGGACACGGGCGACTTCGTGATCGTGGTCAATGCCGAGAAGATCTCGGTGTCGGGGAACAAGCGCGAGGAGAAGCGCTACTACCGCCACTCCGGCTACCCCGGGGGCCTGCGCAGCCGCAGCCTGGGCGAGATGCTCGATCGCCGGCCCGAGGAGGTCATCCGTCTCGCCGTGAAGGGCATGCTGCCCAAGAGCCGGCTCGGCCGGGCCCAGCTCCGCAAGCTGAAGGTGTACGCCGGTCCGGATCACCCGCATGCCGCCCAGAAGCCCGAGCCGATGGAGGTTGGAGCCTGATGTTCGCCGAGGAGCGCGACGACCTGCCGCAGGAGCCCGAGGCGAACCGTCCCGAGGCAGACGAGCCGTCGCCGCCGGAAGCCGAGACTGACGCCGTCGGCCCCGAGATCGAAGGCGCCGAGGAGCTGGCCGCAGCGGGCGAGGAGCCCGCCGCCGAGGCCGAGGAGCCCGCCCCGCCGAGGAGCACCTCGCGCCGGCGCCTCCCGAGCGGCCCGCACGGCGGGAAGGGGGCGCCTCCGAGGAGGAGTTGATTCCCGGCATGCACCTTGAGCCCGATCTGGTGCTCGAGGAGAGCGCGCGTGAGGAGAGCGAGTTCGGCCAGTACGACGAGGAGGAGGGCGCGACTGAGGGCGAGGCGCCGGTGGAGGCCGCCGAGGAGGCCCCGCTGGAGTCGGAGGTGGTCGCGCTCACGCCGCTGGATCTCGCCGCCGACGCCCGGTACCGGGCCACCGGTAAGCGCAAGCGCGCGGTGGCGCGCGTGATCCTCAAGCCGGGTGAGGGCACCTACAGCGTCAACGGACGGCATCTCGACGAGTACTTCCCGCGCGTGCGGCTCCAGCGGATGGCCACCCAACCGCTCGACGCCACCGGCAACAGCTCACGCATGGACGTGGTGGCCCGCATCCACGGCGGTGGAGTGTCCGCGCAGGCCAATGCCCTACGCCACGGGATCGCCCGCGCGCTGGTCGAGGCCGACCCGGCGCTGCGCGGTGAGCTCAAGCGACGCGGCTACCTCACGCGCGACCCGCGCGTGAAGGAGCGCAAGAAGGCCGGCCTCAAGAAGGCCCGCAAGCGGCCACAGTTCTCCAAGCGCTAAGCGCCGCCGTGGCCACCGGCGGAACGGAGGGGAGCGTGACGCACGCTCCCCGCAAGCTCTTCGGAACCGACGGTGTGCGCGGCGTCGCCGGCGACTTCCTGACCGCCGAGCTCGCGACCGCGCTGGGTCGTGCGGTCACCCGGATCTCCCCGGGCGACACGCCACAGGTGCTGATTGTGCGCGACACGCGCGAGTCCGGCGAGATGCTCGAGGCGGCCCTGGCGGCGGGAGTGGCTGCGGGCGGTGGGCACGCGCTCCTCGGCGGTGTGCTCCCCACTCCCGGCGCTTCGGTCCTCGTCCGACGTTACGGCTTCGAGCTGGCGGCGGTGGTATCCGCCTCGCACAACCCATACGAGGACAACGGGATCAAGTTCTTCGGTTCCGAGGGCACGAAGCTGAGCGACGAACAGGAGGCCGCGATCGAGGCCGGGCTGGTGGCGGGAACGTCTGGGCGCATCGGCCGCGTGCGCGAGCTCCACGGCGCGCCGGGCGACTACCTGCGCGAGCTCGAGTCGAGGTTCAGCGGGCTGCGCCTCGACGGGCGCCGAGTCCTCCTCGATTGCGCCAATGGCGCCACCCATCGCGTGGCCCCCGAGATCTTCCGCCGCCTGGGGGCGGACGTCGACGCCGTGGCCGTCGAGCCCGACGGGCGCAACATCAACGAGCGCTGTGGCTCCACGCACGTGGACCGGCTGGCCGAGCGGATGGGAGGCCACGACGTGGGCTTTGCCTTCGACGGGGACGGCGACCGCGTGCTGGCGGTGGACCGCAACGGCGTTGTGGTGGACGGTGACGAGCTGATGGCCCTGGCCGCCCTTCACCTGCGCGTCCGCGGCCGTCTGATCGGCGGCGGCGTCGCCGTGACGGTGATGACCAACTACGGCTTTCACCAGGCGATGGAGCGGGACGGGATCGAGGTCGCGACCACGCCGGTAGGCGACCGCCACGTGCTGTCCGAGCTGCTGCGCCGCGGTTGGACGCTCGGCGGCGAGCAGTCGGGTCACATCATCGATACCGGCTTCGTACCGGCGGGCGACGGAACGGCGGCGGCCCTTCTTGCGCTCGAGGCGCTGGGCGACCGCGACCTGGCGGAGCGCGACGCAATGGAGAAGCTGCCCCAGCGGCTCGTCAACGTGCCGGTGACCGATCGCGGCGCGCTCGAGCGCGCTCGGGATGTTTGGGCCGCCGTCGAGGAGGAGTCGGTCCGCCTCGAGGGTCGCGGGCGCGTGCTCCTGCGTCCGTCCGGCACCGAGCCACTCGTCCGGATAATGGTCGAGGCGCCTCGCGAGGATGAGTGCCAGGAGATCGTTGATCGGCTGGTGAACCTCGTAAAGACAAGGCTAGGCTGACTCAATCCATGTGCGGAATCATCGGCTACGTGGGGCCGCGCGACTGCCGCGACCTGCTGCTCGAGGGCCTCGGACGGCTCGAGTACCGAGGCTATGACTCGGCTGGGCTCTCGCTGATCACGAACGGCTCCGTGGGCAGCGTCCACGCAGTGGGCAACCTGCAGCACCTCCGCGACGCCGTGGCGAGCTCCAACGGCCGGCTGCACGGTCAGACCGGCATCGGCCACACGCGCTGGGCCACCCACGGTCGCGTGACCGAGGAGAACGCCCACCCCCACTGGGATACGTCCGGGCGTGTGCACATCGTGCTCAACGGAATCGTCGAGAACTGGACCGAGCTCAAGGATCGCCTGGCCGCGGAGGGCGCCGAGTTCACATCCGAGACCGACGCCGAGGTCGTGGCCCATCTCATCGCCACGCACCTCAATGGTGACCTGACCGAGGCCGTGCGCCGCGCCTACAACCAGCTGCGCGGCCATTACGCGTTCGTCGCGATGTCCGCCGACCATCCGAGTGCGCTCGTGGCGGCGCGCAAGGAGTGCCCGCTGGTCGTGGGGCTAGGGGAGGGCGAGAGCTTCATCGCTTCGGCTATCCCGGCTTTTCTGGCCCAGACACGCCGGGTGCAGCTGGTCGAGGACGGCGAGATCGTCGAGCTCTCGGCCGACGGTGCCCGCTTCATCGCGCCCAGCGACGGCAGCGAGCTCGAGCGCGAGATCGACGAGGTGGACTGGAGCGACGACGCCGCCGAGAAGGGCGGCTACGAGACCTTCATGCTCAAGGAGATCCATGAGCAATCCGACGCGGTGGCCGAGACGCTCGCCGGCCGGCTGCGCGAGGACGCCGTCGACCTCGGCGACATCGGCCTGACCGACGACTTCCTGCGCGGCGTGCGGCGGATCATCATCGTCGCCTGCGGCACGTCCTACCACGCCGGCCTGGTGGGGCGCTACTCGATCGAGACCTGGTCGCGGGTGCCGGTGGAGATGGACATCGCCTCCGAGTTTCGCTATCGGAATCCGGTGCTGGACGAGCGTGACCTCGTGATCGGGATAACGCAGTCGGGCGAGACCGCCGACACCCTCGCGGCGATGCGCCTGGCGCGTGAGCGAGGAGCGAAGGTGCTGGCCGTGACGAACATCATGGGCAGCCAGGCGACGCGCGACTGCGACGGTGTCATCTTCACCCGCGCCGGCCTCGAGATCGGGGTGGCCGCCACCAAGACCTTCGTGGCTCAGGTCGCGGCGATGCAGCTGTTCGCGCTGCACCTCGCGCGGGTCTACGGAACCCTCGCTCCCGACGTCACGCGCAGGCTGATCGCCGAGCTGCGCGAGCTGCCCGGCCTGATCGCCCGGTTGCTGGAGGAGGTCGACGAGCCGGTTCGCAAGATCGCCGAGCACTGGAAGGACGCAGGCTTCTTTCTCTATCTCGGGCGCCACGTGGGCCTCTCCATCTGCCTCGAAGGCGCGCTCAAGCTCAAGGAGGTCTCATACATCCCGACCGACGCCTACGCCGCCGGTGAGATGAAGCACGGCCCGATCGCCCTGCTCGACGAGCAGACCCCGGTGGTCTGCCTGGCCACGGACTCGCCGGTGCTCGAGAAGGTGGCGTCGAACATGGCCGAGGTGCAGGCGCGCGGGGCGTGCGTGATCGCGGTGACCACCGAGGGCTCGCCCGTGGATGCCGAGGAGATCATCGCGGTGCCGCGGACGGACTGGATGCTGCAGCCGATGCTGGCGATCGTGCCCCTGCAGCTCCTCGCCTACTACATCGCCCGCGCGCGCGGACTCAACGTGGACCAGCCGCGCAACCTCGCCAAGACGGTCACGGTCGAGTAGACGCCCGGCACGGTAGGTTCCGGCGGATGAGTGGCGTCGGCATCGACCTCCTCGACGTCGAGCGCCTTGAACGCGCGCTGCGTCGTCGCCCGCGCCTGGCGGAGCGGCTGTTCACTGAAGCCGAGCGCGAGTACGCGGCGGCTCGCGCCCGCCCCGCCATGCATCTGGCTGCGCGCTTCTGCGCCAAGGAGGCCGTGGCCAAGGCGCTCGGGTTGACGGCCTGGAGCTTTCGCGACGTGGAGGTGGTGGCCACCGAGAGCGCGCCCGAGATACGCCTTAGCGGAAGCGCGGCCCGCCGCGCCGACGAGCTCGGGGTGAGCGCCAGCGTCTCGCTCACCCACACGGATGCGCTCGCGGCCGCCGTCGCGCTGGTTCGGTGAGACCCTGGCTTGAACCCCTCTTCGAGGCGGACGAGATGCGCGCCGCCGACGCCTGGGCCATCGAGACGGAGGGCGTACCGTCGCTCGACCTGATGGAGCGGGCCGGGATCGGGTTGGCCCGGCTCGCCATGACCGTGGCGCAACCGGGGCCGGTTCGGGTGGTGGTGGGCAAGGGCAACAACGGCGGCGACGGACTGGTGGCCGGGCGCCTCCTGCGCGAGGACGGCCTCGAGGTCGAGGTGCTCGCGGTGGCACCGACGGCCGAGCTGGGCGGAGACGCCCGGATCAATCTCGACCGCCTGCCAGGCGACGCTCCGGAGCCCTTCGACCCCGCGAGCCTCGAGGGCTCGGGCCTGATCGTGGATGCCGTGCTCGGTACGGGATTCGCGGGCTCGCCGCGCGAGCCGGTGGCGACGGCCATCGCCGCGATCAACGCCGCGGACGCGCCGGTGGTGGCCTGCGATATCCCGAGCGGGGTGAACGCGAGCTCGGGTGAGGTCGAGGGGGAGGCGGTGAGGGCCGCGGCCACGGCGAGCTTCCACGCTCCCAAGCTGGGCCTGTACGTCGCTCCCGGCAAGCAACACGCCGGCACGGTGGAGATCGTGGAGATCGGCATCCCGCGCTCCGCTCCCGCGCCGCGGCGAGCCGGCCTGATCGGCGAGCGCGTGATCGGGCTCTACCCGCGGCGCGAGAGCAGCGGCTCGAAGTTCGAGTCGGGCGTGGTCCTGGTGGTCGGAGGCTCGATGGGGCTGACCGGCGCCCCCACCATGGCGGCCCGGTCGGCCGCGCGGGCCGGCGCCGGGTACGTGCAGGTGGCCGTGCCCGCTCCGGTGCAGCCCGCGGTCGACCTGCGCCTTCTCGAGCAGATGAGCCGCGGGCTGCCCGACGCGGGCGGGTTCCACTCCCCCGAGGGTGTGGCGATGGTTGAGGAGATGGCCCACCGGGTGGGGGCGATCGTGCTCGGGCCAGGCCTGGGCCGCGACGAGGGCGCGGCCGAGTTCGCGCGCCAGGTGGCGCTCGCGGTGGAGGCCCCCCTCCTGGTGGACGCCGACGGGCTCAACGCACACGCCGGCCGGCTCGAGCTCTTCGCCCGGCGCGATGCGCCCACGGTGCTCACCCCCCACGAGGGCGAGCTGGGCCGGCTGCTCGAGATCGACTCCGGCGAGGTCAAGCGGCATCGCCTGGCCCACGCGCGCGAGGCGGCGCAGCGAAGCGCGGCGGTCGTGCTGCTCAAGGGCGACGACACGATCGTGGCCCTGCCCGGCGGCGAGGTCGCCGTGAGCCCGGGCGGCACGCCCGCGTTGGCCACGGCGGGCACCGGCGACGTGCTCTCGGGGCTGATCGCGACACTGCTGGCGAAGGGCCTCGACGGCCTCGAAGCCGCCTGCCTGGGGACGATGGCGCACGTGCGGGCCGCGCACGCGGCGGCGGAACGGGTGGGAGTAGACCACGTGATGGCCGGCGACGTGATCGATGCCCTGCCCCAGGGTTTGACGCTGCGCTAACGTGGCCTCCCCAATGGCGGAGGTCGTGAGCGAGATCATGGATTCGAGCCCGGCGACGATTGCGCCCGACGCGCCCGTCGACGAGGTCGTGACGATGATGCGCACCAACGAGCTTCCCGGCCTGCCGGTGGTGGACGCGGAGGGCCGTTGCGTGGGCATTGTCACCGAGGCGGACCTCGTCCTGCCCGACGCCGATGGCGACCTTCATATCCCGCACTACATCAACCTGTTCGGGGGCACCGTCTTCCTCGAGCCGCTCGGTCGTTTCGAAAGCCGCCTGCGCAAGGCCTTTGCCTCCACGGCCGAGGACATGATGACCCGGGACCCTCTGACGGTGAAGCCCGATACGACCGTGCGGGAAGCGGCGCGTGTCATCCACGACTCGGGGCACAACCGCCTGCCGGTGGTGGAGGGCGAGCGGCTCGTCGGCGTGGTCACCCGGGTGGACGTGCTCGGCGCTCTCGCGGCGTGAGCCACTTCGAGCGCGCTCTGGCCACCATCGATCTGGGGGCCATCGAGCGCAACTGCGCGCGGCTACCGGGCACGCTGTGCGCGGTGGTCAAAGCCGACGCGTACGGCCACGGCGTGGGCCCGGTCGCCCAGGCGGCGCTGCGGGGCGGAGCATCGTGGCTCGCGGTGGCAACGGCTCCCGAGGCCGTCGTCCTGCGCGAGCACGGGCTGGACGTCCCGATTCTCGTGATGGGCGCGCTGACGCCGGACGAGCTGCGAACGGCCGACGCGGTGGAGGCCGACGTCGTGGCCTGGACCGAGGAGGTCGCTGAGGCGGCGCGGAGGGTGCACGTCAAGCTCGACACGGGCATGGGACGGCTCGGGACGAAGGACCGCGAGGAGGCGCTGCGGCTGGCCGCCCGGCCGAACGTGGTCGGGCTGATGACCCATTTCGCCACCGCCGACGAAGACGGGGATGCTCTTTTTCCTCATCAGCTCCAGGCGTTCGCCGACTTCGCGGAGGCCGTGGGCCGCGACGACCTCGTGGTGCACGCCGCCAACAGCGCGGCCGCCCTGCGCGAACCGCGCTCGCACTTCGACATGGTGCGCTGCGGCATCGCCGTCTACGGCATGGATCCCTTCCACGAGGATCCGTCCGCCCACGGCCTCGAGCCGGCGCTGACGCTGCGCTCGTGGGTCGCGGCGGTCCGGCGCTTCGAGCCGGGCGACTCGGCCGGCTACGGCCGGCGCTGGACGGCCGGCGAGCCCACCTGGGTCGCCACCGTGCCGATCGGCTACGGCGACGGCTGGCGCCGTGCGCTGACCAACGACTGCGACGTGCTGATAGGAGGGCTGCGCCATCCGCTGGTCGGAACGGTCAGCATGGACAACGTGACGGTGGCCCTCGGTTCCGATACCGACGTGCGCGTGGGCGATGAGGTGGTTCTGATCGGAGCCCAGCGCGGCGAGCGCATCCTGGCCGAGGAGCTGGCTCGGCGGCTCTCCACGATCAACTACGAGATCACCTGCGGCCTCTCGGCGCGGGTGCGCCGCGAGCACGTGCGGTGACCAGCGCCTGGATCGTCGGCGGAGCGCTGCGCGACGAGCTGCTGGGCCGAGAAGTCCGTGACGTCGACATGGTGGTCGCCGGTGACCCCGAGCGAGCGGCCCGCGAGACCGCGGCGCGGGTCAAGGGGCCGGTCTTCCCGCTCTCCGAGGCCTTTGGCGCCTGGCGGGTGATCGACCGTCCTCACGGCCGCGTGTTCGACTTCTCGCCGCTGCAGGGCGACACGATCGAGGAGGACCTGGCGCGGCGCGACTTCACGGTCAATGCGATGGCCAGGCCGAGCGAGGGCGGCGATCTGATCGATCCGTTCGGCGGCCGCGCGGACCTGGAGGCGGGCACGCTGCGCGTGCTGGGAGCGCAGGCATACGCGAGGGACCCCCTGCGCCCCTTGAGGCTGGTCCGGTTCGCGGCCGAGCTGGGCTTCACGAGCGAGCCGGAGACCGAGCGCCTCACACGCGCCGCCGCGCCGCGGGTGGCCGAGGCCGCCGGGGAGCGCGTCTTCGCGGAGCTCCGTCGCCTCGTGATCGCCGAGGGCGTGCTGGACGGGCTGAGGCTGGCCGACCGGCTGGGCGTGCTCGCCGGCGTACTGCCCGAGCTGGTCGCGCTCCGTTCGGTCGAGCAGAGCCACTACCACCATCTCGACGTCTACGACCACACCCTGGAGGTGCTGGCGCGACTGATCGGGCTGGACCGCGACGCCTCGCCGCGGCTGCGCTCGGTACTCGACGAGCCCCTCGCCGACGAGCTGACGCGCGGCCAGGCGCTGCGCTTCGGGGCGCTGCTCCATGACATCGGCAAGCCCGCCACGCGCGAGGTGCGGGAGGACGGCCGGGTGACCTTCCTGCGACACGACCGCATCGGCGAGGAGATGGTGCGAGCGGTCTGCCGGCGGCTGCGCACGAGCGAGCGGTTCTCCCGCTTCGTGGAAGCGCTCACGCGTCAACATCTCGTGCTGGGCTTCCTGGTTCACGAGCGGCCGCTGGGCCGGCGACAGGTCTACCGCTACCTCGCTCGCACGAGCCCCGTGGAGGTGGAGGTCACGCTGCTCTCCTGCGCCGATCGCCTGGCCACCGGGGGACGCAGGGCCGAGCAGGCGACCCGGGCCCACCTCGAGCTCGCGGAGGAGCTGATGGAGGCGGCTCTGGACTGGCGGGAGCACGGGCCGCCGCGTGCGCCCCTCCGCGGGGACGAGCTGGCAACCGAGCTCGGCCTCACGCCGGGCCCGGAGTTGGGCCGGTTGCTCGGCGAGCTGACCGAGGCCGTCTACGTCGGCGAGGCACGTTCCCGCCGCGAGGCCGTGGAGCTTGCCCGTAGGCTCCAGTCCCGATGATCGTCGACTGCGCCGTCTACAAGGAGGGCCGCCGCGGCGACGATGCGGTCTCGCTCCACGACGCGGTGAGCGCGCGCCGCGCGCCGCAGGCCTTCGTCTGGATCGGCCTCTACGAGCCGACCGAGGATGAGTTCGACTCGATCCGGCGCGAGTTCGACCTCCACGATCTGGCCGTCGAGGACGCGATAAACGCGCATCAGCGCCAAAAGCTGGAGGCATACGGCGAGATGGTCTTCGTCGTGCTGAAGACGGCTCGCTACGTCGACCCCGAGGAGGTCGTACGCCTCGGCGAGATCCTCATTTTCCTGGGCCGCGACTTCATCATCACCGTACGTCACGGGGAGGCCAGCGAGCTGAAGGGAGTGCGTGCCCGCCTCGAAACGGATCCCGACCTGCTCAAGTGTGGACCGGGCGCCGTCCTTCACGCGATCCTCGACCAGGTGGTCGACGACTACGCGCCGGCACTCGTCGGACTCGGCGAGGACATCGACGAGATCGAGGACGAGGTCTTCTCCGCCTCGCGCAGCAACCCCGCCGAGCGGATTTACAAGCTCAAGCGCGAGACGCTGGAGTTCAACAAGGCGACGGGTCCGCTGGTGGAGCCCGTGGACCGGCTCGCGAAGGGCCAGTACGAGCTCATCCATCCCGACGTCCGCGCCTATTTCGGGGACGTCAACGACCACCTGTTGCGCGTGCACGACCAGCTCGAGAGCTACCGCGACCTGCTCACCAGCATCCTCGAAGCCAACCTGGCCCAGGTGACAGTGCGCCAGAACCAGGACGTACGGACGATCTCGGCCATCGTGGCCATCCTCGCGGTGCCGACGATGGTGGCCGCGATCTACGGCATGAACTTCGAGCACATGCCCGAGCTCGAGTGGACTTTCGGCTACCCGCTGGTGGTCGCGGTGATGGTCGTGATCTGCTTCGGGCTCTACCGCTACTTCAAGAAGGTGGGCTGGCTCGAATAATCTGGCGCCCATGGCGGACGACTGCATCTTCTGCAAGATCGTGGCCGGCGAGCTGCCGTCGGAGATCGTCCAGGAGGACGAGCACACGATCGCCTTCATGGACATCAGCCCGTGGACGCGCGGCCACGCGCTCGTCATCCCGCGGCGGCATTCGCGCAACCTCTACGAAGTCGACGATGCCGACCTTGCCCACACCGCGTCGGCGGCGAAGCGCCTGGCGCAGCGGATGCGCGGCGCCCTGGGCTGTGACGGGGTTAACCTGCTCAACTCATGCGAGCCCGCCGCCTGGCAGACCGTCTTCCATACGCACATCCATGTGATCCCGCGCTACGACGACGATCCGCTGCGACTGCCCGGGCAGCCGCGCAGGCCCGGCGAAGGAGAGCTCTCGCAGGTCGCTCAGGAGCTTCGGGACTGGTAGCGTCCCGCCTGTTGGGCCGGCCAGAGGCCGGCGTGGTTAAAGCAGGTTCATCGGGCTCGCAGTACCGGTGACACGCAGGAAGGGGTAAGGCACGTGCCTACCGGAACCGTCAAGTGGTTCAACGACGAGAAGGGCTACGGCTTCATCACTCCCGATGACGGAGATCGGGACCTTTTCGTGCACTACAGCGGCATCGACGGAGGCGGCTTCAAGTCGCTCGCCGAGAACGCCAAGGTGGAGTACGAGGAAGAGGCCGGCGACAAGGGGCCGAAGGCGGTGAACGTCCGCCTCATCTGAGGCGCCACCGCCTGTGCCCAAGGAAGAGAAGATCGAGATGGAGGGTGAGATCGCCGAGGCCCTCCCCAACACGATGTTCAGGGTGAAGCTCGACAACGGACACGAGGTTCTCGGTCACATCTCGGGCAAGATGCGCCGCCATTACATCCGGATCCTTCCCGGCGATCGGGTGAAGATCGAGCTGTCCCCGTACGACCTGGACCGGGGCCGAATCACCTACCGTTACAAATAGCGACACCGAAACTCGGCCCAACGCCGGGTGTTGGAAACCGGTCATGAAGCGAATCCTCCTGCTCATACCCGCCCTCCTCGCTGCGCTCGTGCTCGCGCCGAGCGCGTCCGCGCGCATCATCGAGCTGGGGGCGGTCGCCGACGCGGCGAACCCCAGCTGCCCGGCTGATCCCTGCGAGGCGGCGGTGCGGGTCACAGGCCTGCAGGGCCACGCGGCGGGCGGGCCCAAGAACCCCTACTACATCCGCCGTAGCGGGTTCATCGTGGCCTTCACGCTCACGCTCGCCGCGCCCTCTGCCGAGCAGATCGATTTCTTCAACGACAACTTCGGCTCACCCTCGGAGGTCGGCCTAGCGGTTCTGAGAAAATCCACGAAGCGCAAGACGCGCCTCAACTACCGGCTCGTCAACCAATCGCAGCTCTTCGAGGTCCAGGACTACTTCGGCTCCAAGCCCACCTTCGTGCTGAGCCGGCCGCTGCGGGTCAAGCGGACCAACTGGATAGGGATCACCGTTCCGACCTGGGCGCCCATCTTCGCCAACAATCTGACGCGCTCGGACTGGTGGCGCTCGTCGCGAGCCAAGGACAGCTGCGAGACGCCGCGCAGCCTGCGCCAGTTCGCCATGACCGAGCTGCGCGAGGTCAACGTATTTGGCTGCACCTACAGCGGCGCGCGGCTGCTGTTCACGGCAACCTACGTGCCGGATCCCAAGCCCACGGCCGAAGAGGAAGAGGAGTAGCCGAAAACTGGGCGTCCTCGGCCTTTTCCCCGCCCCTTCCCCGCGCTAGCATCGAGGCGTGACCACGGAGGGGTGGATCTTCATGGTCGGCTTTCGCGTCTTCGACGTGGGCCTGCTGATCGTGTGGCTGATCTGGTTCTTCCGCCTTCGCGACGACGACGACGACTCTCGTGGCGACGACGGAGGAGGCGGCGAGGGCCCCGATCCGAGCCCCGGCAAGGACGGTCCCGGAGGCGACGGAATCAGGCTGCCGCTGGGCCGCTACGGCCTCGGCCGGGGTCGCGACCGTTCCCACGGCGGGCCGCCACGCCCGGGTCGCAAGCGGGGCCAGGAGCCGCCCCTGCGTCGCCCGTTGCCGTCCCGAGTGAGACGCCCCCGCTCACCGCTGCCGACGCACCGGACCTAGCCTCCGCGCGCCATTGACGCCCGCCCCTCGGGGTGAGAGGCTCGCGCGCGGTCGAGATAGGAGGTGGGCGTGGAGAAGCACGGGTCGGAGAAGCATGGGTCGGAGAGCTATTGGGTCGAGGGTGAGGGGCTGCTCGCGGAGAGCGCGGAGGGCCGCCTGGTGGCCGCCGAGCCGGAGATCGCGGGGCTTGCGGCGGCGCCCCCGTTTCGCTTTTCGCGCATGGGCCCGAGTGGGGCCAATCGCCAGCTGGCTGAGTCCGCTCGCAAGAAGGTGGCCAACGAGATGGCCGCGGGTGGTGGTGGGTCGGGGCAGATCCCGGCCGGCTTCACCTATCTCGGTCAGTTCATCGATCACGACCTGACGATGGACAAGACGAAGCTGATGCTCAAGAAGCAGCTCTCGCCCGCTCAGCTTCTGCAGGGGCGCTCGCCGGCGCTCGATCTCGATTCGTTGTACGGCGATGGGCCGCAGGATCCGGAGTCGGCCAAGTTCTATGAGGCGGACGGCATCCATCTCAAGATGGGAAAGACGAAGGCCGAGGGCGGCTTTCCCGCGATGGACGATTTCGACCTGCCGCGCGGCGCGGGAAGCACGCAGGCGGAGAAGCGCAAGGCGGTCATTCCCGACGGGCGCAACGATGAGAACCTGGCGGTGGCGCAGACGCACCTGGCCATGATCCGCTTCCACAACCGCGTGGTCGACAGCCTGCCGGCGGCTGTGCCCCCCGCGCAGCGCTTCTCCCAGGCCCGCGAGCTGGTGACCAAGCACTACCAGTGGATGATCCGCACCGACTACCTGCCCCGCATCTGCGCGGCGGGGGTCGTCAACAACGTCTTCAACCAGGGCCGCAAGGCCTTCGAGGTGGGGGTGCCGGCGAACCAGATGCCGTCGATGCCGATCGAGTTCTCGATCGCGGCGTTCCGGCTCGGGCATTCGATGATCCGCGCGGCCTACAACTGGAACGTGGCCTTCGACAACGGATCGGGCTTTCTGGGCTACTTGTTCGAGTTCTCGGCGGGCGGGGGGAACCTGGCGGGCGCGCAGCGGCTGGCCAGCAACTGGATCGCCGACTTTCGCCGGCTCTATGACTTCGGCGAGGCGGGCAAGCCCGAGCTCGAGGTCCCGGAGGGCAAGTTCAACCGGGCGATGCGCATCGACACGACGCTGGTCAACCCGCTGAAGAACCTGCCCCCCGAGACGTTCGGCGGTCCGGGGGTGCCCTTCGACGACCCGAGGGCCAACCTGGCCTTCCGCAATCTCACGCGCGCCCGGATGGTGAGGCTGGCCACCGGCCAGCAGATGGCCACCTTCCTAAAGCAGAAGGGCGTCAACCTGACCAAGCTCACGAAGGCCGAGATTCGCGACGGCAAGAACGGCGCCGATCTGAGCCTGCTCACCCAGGCGCAGCTCGACGCGTTTCTGCGGGACACGCCGCTGTGGTTCTACATCCTGCGCGAGGCCGAGTTCGGCGCCGGGAAGCTGAAGGGCGTCGGCGCGCGCATCGTCGCCGAGACCTTCCATCGCGCAATGGAGGGCAGCGCGCACTCGATCGTCCGGGACACGGCCTTCAAGCCGAGCCTCGGCCCCAACAACAGCACCTTCCGCATGGTCGACCTGCTGCTGTTCGCCTTCGAGGGAAAGAAAGCGCTGCTGGCGCCGCTCGGCTAGGGCTCAGGCGGCCACCACGCCGGCGATCGCCGCGTTGGCCAGGTTGACCAGCGAGCCCGCCAGGAGCGCCCTCAGCCCGAGGCCGGCGACCTCGCCGCGGCGTTCGGGCGCGAGGCCCCCGATCGAGCCGATCTGGATTGCGATCGAGGCGAAGTTCGCGAAGCCGGCCAGCGCGAAGGTGGTGACCACCACGGTCTGCTCGGAGAGGTTCTCGATGTCGGGCCCGAAGTCGGCGTAGGCCACGAACTCGTTGAGCACGGTCTTCTCGCCTATGTAGGTGCCGGCCTGGGCGGCCTCGTCCCAGGGCACTCCGATCAGCCAGGCCACGGGAGAGAAGACCCAGCCGAGCACCTTCTGGAAGGTGAGCCCGTCGTACCCGAACCACTCGCCGATTCCGCTCAGCAGGCCGTTGGCCAGGGCGATCAGCGCGATGAACGCGATCAGCAGGCAGCCGACGATCACCGCGATCCGCCCTCCGTTGAGGGCGCCGCGGGCGGTGGCGTCGATCACGTTCTCCGACTCCGTGTCGCGGACGTCGCGCACCCCCCGGTCGCTCGACGACTCCTCGGTCTCGGGGAACATCATCTTGGCCATGTACAGCGAAGCGGGCGCATTCATCACCGTCGCAGCCAGCAGGTAGGGCAGCGGCGCTCCGAGCAGGGCGTACCCGACGAGCGTCGAGCCGGCTACCGAGGCGAAGCCGCCCGTCATCACCGCGAACAGCTCGGAGCGCGTGAGACGCTTGAGATAGGACTGGATCATCAGCGGCGCCTCGGATTGGCCCAGGAAGATCACAGTCGCGGCGTAGAGCGACTCCACCTTGCTCGTGCGCAGCAGCCAGGCGATCGCGCCTCCGCCGATGTCGACCGCCCATTGAATCACCCGCAGGTAGTAGAGGAGCCCCACGAGCGCGCCCAGGAAGATGATCACCGGGAGCACCTGAAGCGCGAAGATCGTCTCCTGCTCGTTGGCCACGAGACTGCCGAAGAGGAAGTCGACCCCGTCGTCCGTGTATTCGATCAGCGCCGTGACCTGGCCGGCGACGAAGTCGAGCACGTCGCGTCCCACCGACCAGCGCAGAACGAGCGCCGCGAAAGCCACCTGGATCGCAAGGCCCACCACCACGGTCCGCCACGGGATCCGGCCCCGGTTGTTGGAGACCAGAAAGGCCAGCGCCAGGATGGCGGCGAGGCCGATGAGTCCGCGGAGGTCGCCCACTTCCGCGGTCTCCTACCCAAGTGTCGCTCGCCGCACTCTTGGGGAGGAAGGACGCAGTGAGGGCCGTCGACCTGATTGCCGCCAAGCGCGACGGGGGCGAGCTGCCCGCCGATCAGCTACACGACTTCGTCCTGGCCTACGCCCGCGAGGAGGTGCCCGACTACCAGATGTCGGCCTTCCTGATGGCGGGCTACCTCAAGGGCTTCTCGCGCGACGAGGCCGTGGCCCTGACCCACGCGATGGTCGAGTCGGGAGAGCGGCTCGACCTCTCCCGGCTCTCGGGCCCCACGGTCGACAAGCACTCCACGGGAGGAGTGGGGGACGGCACCACGCTCGTCGTCGCGCCGCTGGCCGCCGCGCTCGGGATGCAGGTGGTGAAGCTCTCGGGCCACGGGCTCGGGCACACCGGCGGCACGCTCGACAAGCTCGACGCCATTCCCGGGATGCGCACCGAGCTGTCCAGCGACGAGCTGATCTCCCAGGTCGAGAAGATCGGCCTGGCGGTCTGCGCCCAGACCGCCGACCTCGTCCCCGCGGACAAGGCGATGTACGGGCTGCGCGACGTAACGGCCACGGTGGACGACATCGCCCTGATCGCCTCGAGCGTGATGAGCAAGAAGCTCGCGGGTGGCGCCGACGCGATCCTGCTGGACGTCAAGACCGGTTCGGGCGCGTTCATGGAGGACCTTGAACGCGCGCGCGAGCTGGCCGAGCTGTGCGTGGCGCTCGGGGAGGAGGGGGGCCGCGCGACCGGTGCGCTGATCACCGACATGGGCCAGCCGCTGGCCGACGCCGTGGGGAACGCGATCGAGGTCAGCGAGGCAGTGGAGGTGCTGCGCGGCGAGCGGGCGGGGCGCTTCACCGACCTCTGCCTGACCCTAGCCGGCTACATGGCGGCGCTGGCGGGGCTGGCCGAGGATGGAGAGACCGGCACGGATAAAGCGCGTGAGGTCCTGAGCAGCGGCGATGCACTCGAGCGCTTCCGGCGATTCGTTGAGGCACAGGGCGGCGACCCGCGGATCGTCGACGACATCTCACTGCTTCCCCAGGCGCCGGTCCAGCACGAGGTGACGGCCGACTGCCACGGCTGGCTCGAGGCGGTCGACGCCGAGGAGATCGGCCACGCGGCCGCGCGGGTGGGGGCGGGACGCCTGCGCAAGGGCGACGAGATCGACCTGGCCGTCGGGCTTCACTTCCTGGCGGAGATCGGCGACGAGGCCGAGCCCGACACCGTGGTCGCGGTCGTGCTGGCCAACGACGAGGACGCGGCCCGGGAAGCCGGGCGCGACATTCACGCCGCTTTGAGCTGGTCCGACGACCGCGTGGAGCCCTCGCCGGTGGTCCACGAGGTGGTCGGCGTGCGGCTGGGGCGCTCCTAGGTCAGATCCAGGACGACGGCCAGGGCGTCGTCGATGGCGCCTTGCTCCGCCGCTGATACATGGCCTCTTCGCTCACCGTCGACAGTCCGAGCAGCTCGTTTGCTTGGACGATCACCCTGAAGCGAGCGGCGGGAGATGAATGCGGTAGCCGCCCGCCGGTTGCGCCGGTCGCCGGCCTCCGTCAGTGCCTTTCGCACCGCCTCAGACTCGTTGCGACCTTCCTGCATCAGGACCCGAAGTGCCCGTTCCGATGGGTTATCCAGGCGCCCCCTCACGGTCCTTGACGGCACGTCGGACACGCGAGATCAGCCGCAGGCGCCGGGGTTCTCGTTGCAGAATTCCTCGAAGCGCTCGGCCGGGCTGTCCTCCGGCGGCGGGGCGTCGTTCTCCGGGGTGTCCTGTGGTGGCTCGGGCTCGGGGGCGGGCGCGGTCGTGCCGCCGTCGTCCTCCTCCGGGGGCGGCACAGTTTCGGCCGGCTCGGGCGGTGTCGTCTCGGTCTCGATCGTCGGCGGCTCGGTCTCGTCGGTCTGAGGCAGCGTGAGGTCGGGGACGGTCCTGGGCTTATCAGCCTCCGGTTCCTCGTCGCCCCCACAGCCCACGAGCATCGCGCAGGCGAGGATCGCCGCCAGCAGAAAAAGCGCGCGTGGGGTCAGCGCTCTACGGCCGGCAGGCGGCGGCCGCAGTGAGGGCAGTCGTTCAGGTCCTTCTGGACGAGCTGCTCGAGGGAGCATCCGCACAACCTGAGGTTCTCGACCGAATACGGCAGATCGCTGGGGGAGGGGGCCAGCGGCAGCACGGCGCCCACCACCTTGAGCTCCTCGCCGCTTTCGCGGTCGACGTAGCGCTTGCCCGGCTCGGCCTCGCGGAGGATCTCGCGGTCCGACCGGGCCCGCAAGCGATACTTCTGGCGGGCGGGCATCGGCGCGGACAATAGCGAGGGGATGGGCCAGCTTTGCGAATACTGATCTTTCACGGTTATCTGCTGCGCGGCACCGGCAGCAACATCTACAACGCCAACCTGGCCAAGGCCCTCGCCAGGCTCGGCCACGAGGTCGACCTGCTCTGTCAGGACCGGGCCTGGGACGCCCCCGAGGGCGTGATCGTCCACAACCCCGAGATCGGTCGCATCCTCCCCGTGTACGTGGCCGACAAGTACGAGGGCTTCGAGGCAAAGCCCTACCCCGAGCTGAGCCAGGCGGAGCTCGATCACTACATCGACGCGAACGTGGCTGCCGTGCGCGGCCTCCCGGCGCCCGACGCCGCCCTGGCCAACCACCTGATCATGGGCCCCCTGATCCTGGCCCGAGCTCTGGCCGGCCAGGCGCCTTACGCGGTCAAGGTCCACGGAAGCGCGCTCGAGTACACCGTGCGCCCCAATCGAGACCGCTTCCTGCCCCTGGCCCTCGAGGGGATACGTGGAGCAGGCGGTGTGCTCGTCGGCTCCCATCACACCGCCGCCAGCCTGTGGGAGGTGCTTGCCGACGAGCCCGACCTGCCCGAGCGGACGCGGCTCGGGCCCCCGGGGGTGGACATTCACTCCTTCCGCCCGGGGTCGGCCGACCTCGAGAGGCTGGCGTCGAAGCTCGGGACGCATGCCGCAGCCTCGTGGGGCGGCGAGGCGGGCGCGGCCCAGGCCGTGCGCGCTCTGGATCCCGACCGCGATCGAATCGTTAGCTATGCGGGGAAGCTGATCGTCTCCAAGGGGGTCGACCTGCTGCTGGCCGCCTGGCCCGCCGTGGTGGCCGAGGTGCCCGACGCCCAGCTCGTCGTAATCGGCTTCGGCACCTATCGCGAGGCGATGGACCGGTTCGTGGACGCCCTGCGCCGGCGCGACCTGGACAACCTCCGTGACATCGCCGCCCGAGGGCGTGAGCTCGAGGGCGGGCCGGCCGGCGAGCTGCGCTACCTGAGCGCATTCCTCGACGGCGTCGATGAGAACTGGCTGCATGCCGCCCCGGCCGCGGCGGAGCGCATCCACTTCACGGGGCGCCTCGAGTACGGCGACATCCCCGACCTGCTCCCCGCCTGCGAGGCCCAGGTGATGCCGAGCACCTTCCCGGAGGCCTTCGGCATGGTCGCCGCCGAGGCGGCGGCCTGCGGAGCCCTTCCGCTGTCCGCCGCGCACTCGGGGATGGCCGAAGTGACGGCGACGCTTGCCCCCGCCCTCCCCGAGGAACTGCGACCGCTGCTCTCGTTCAAGGTCGGCCCGGACGCGGTCCGCCAGATCGCGGACAAGCTGGTCGCGTGGCTGCGGCTCGACCCCGCCGAGCGCGAGCGCGCCAGGGCCGCGCTGGCCGAGCAGGCGGCGGCCCACTACTCCTGGGAAAGCGTGGCGGAGAAGGTCATCGCCGCCGCTGAAGGGCGCCTTGACACTCTTCCCCACGCGACTTTCCCAGCGGATAATGTTCCCGCCTCGTGAGCCTCGCCCGGAACACGGTCAAGCCGCTCCTGGCTGCGCTCGCGGCGGCGGCCGTCGCGCTGTCGCTGGCCGCGTGCGGGCGCGAGGAGGACGACCTCACCAACGGCAAGGCCCTCTTCACCGAGCGCTGCGGCTCCTGCCACGTCCTCGCCCGCGCCGGCACTCAGGGTCAAACCGGCCCGAGCCTCGACGCCGCCTTTCGCACGGCGCTGGCGGACGGCGAGAGCCGCCAGACGGTCGAGGGGATCGTGCACTCTCAGATCCTGCATCCGCGCAAGAGCAGCCAGATGCCGGCGGGCCTCGTGAAGGGCGATGACGCCCAGGACGTGGCTGCGTACGTCGCCTATGCCGCGTCGCGCAGCGGCGAGGACCAGGGGGCGCTGGCCCAGGCCGGCCTGGCGGGGGCGACGACCGGCGAGCAGATCTTCACCGCAGCCGGCTGTGGCGCCTGCCACACGTTCGGCAAGGCCGGTACGAACGGCAACATCGGCCCCAACCTCGATGAGCTGGCCGCCCAGGCCGGCAACCGCACCGACCTCTCGCCCGAGGAGTACGTGAGCGAGTCGATCCTCGACCCGGACGCCTTCACCGTCGAGGGATTCCAAGCCGGGGTGATGCCGGCCTACGAGGGTCGCCTGAACGACAAGCAGGTGCAGGCGCTGACCGAGTACCTGTTGGGCAACTAGCGCTGTCGGAGGCGTCGGCGAAGCAGGAGGTTGAGCCGCTCGTGGTCGAGCTGCTCGCTCGGCATGCACGCCGCCACACCGGCGTGGCCGTTGGGGTGCTGCGGGGCGAGGAGACCTGGAACATGGCGGCGGGGGCGGCGGGCCCGGCCGGACCCTCGCCGCCGTCGGAGGCCACGATCTTCGAGATCGGGTCGGTGACGAAGGTCTTCACCGCCACGCTGCTGGCCGGGATGGCGGAGGAGGGCCTGCTGGCGCTGGACGACCCCGTTCAGCGATTCCTTCCCCGGGGCGTCGAGCTGCCGGTGCGGGGGCGCGCGATCACGCTGGCCGACCTGGCCACGCACGCGGCCGGGCTGCCGCGCCTACCGCACGGCTTCCTCGTTCGCTCGCTGCGCCACCGGCGAAACCCATACGCCTGGTTCACGGTGGACGACCTGTACGCCGGGCTCCCATCCACGCGGCTGCGACGCGCGCCCGGGGGCCGGTTCCGTTACTCCAACCTCGGCTATGGCCTGCTCGGGCACGCGCTCACCCGGCGTGCGGGGTGCGACTACGAGCGGCTCGTCTCCGAGCGGATCTGCGGCCCGCTCGCGCTCGGCGACACCCGCGTGTCGGTGCCCCCCGCCGCTCGCGAGCGCTTCGCGCAGGGCCACGATCGGCGCGGCCGGGCGGTGCCGCACTGGGACCTTCCCGCGCTGGCCGGCGCGGGCGCGCTGCGCTCGACGGTAGCCGACCAGCTCGGCTTTCTGCGCCTGCAGCTCGGCGGCGGCGAGCCGGGGCTCGCGCGCGCGGCGGCACTGACGCAAACGCCAAGATCGCGCTGGCGCGGCCGCCTGTCGATCGGGCTCGGTTGGCTGATTGCGCCCCTGCGGGGCACCCAGCACGAGCTGCTCTTCCACAACGGCGGCACCGGCGGCTTTCGCAGCTTCGCGGGCTTCGTGCCCGCCACCCAGACCGCGGTGGCGGTGCTGTCGAACTCGGCGCGCTCGGTGGACGCGCTCGCCTTGCGAATCCTCGAGCGGATGCACCGCTAGTCCCGGCGCTCCGGGCGGGGGGCGCTCAGGCCACCAGCTCGGCGAGGTCATCGAGCAACCGGCGGTTGGCCGCTGCGATCACCCCGGCCGGCGTCCCCTCGAGCGCGAGCACCGCGCCGCCGGCCTCCTCGACCAGCAGCTGCCCCGCCGCCAGGTCCCAGGACTTCAGCCCGCGCTCGTAGAAGGCGTCGACGCGTCCGGCGGCGACCCAGGCCAGATCGAGGGCCGCCGCCCCGGCCCGCCGAATGTCGCGCGCGCGGGGGAGCACCCGGCGCACGATCTCCGCCTGCTCCACTCGTTGCCCGGCCTCATACGAGAAGCCCGTCGCGACCATCGCCCGGGCCAGCTCGCTGCTGTCGCGCGTGCGCAGGCGACGGTCACCCAGCCACGCGCCTTCGCCGCGAACGGCGCAGAAGGTCTCCCCGTGAACCGGTGAATGGACGACGCCCACGGCCAGCCCGCCCGAGTCCTCCAGCGCGATGCTCACGGCCCAAGCGGGAAATCCGTAGAGAAAGTTGATCGTCCCGTCCAGTGGGTCGACGATCCAGCGCCTGCCGCTTTCCGCGTCGCTGCTCGAGCCCTCCTCCGCCAGCAGGCCGTCCCGAGGGTGCTCCGCCTCGAGCAGCTCGCGAATGGCCCGCTCGGCCTCGCGGTCGGCGTCCGAGACCATGTCGGTCTCCGAGGACTTCGAGCCCAGGCCCTCCGGTTCGAGCCCGTAATAGCCGAGCAGCACCTCGCCGGCGATTCGCGCTGCGCGAACGGCCAGCTCGAGGTCCGCATTCAAAGAATCGCCCGGAGCACAAAGACCACCGCGAGCACGAGCGCGACGGCCACCAACACGTAGATCAGGAAGCGGAAGGCCTCCTGCTCTGAGCGCAGCGGGTTCAGCATGCCGCTAGAGCAGGTAGAGGGACGAGTAGACGAAGATCCACATCACGTCGACGAAGTGCCAGTAGATCCCCGGCACCTCCACCCCGCGGTGCTCCTTGGCGGTGAAATGGCCGCGGAACGCGCGCACGGTCGCGAAGGTCAGCAGCGTCAGGCCGACGAGCACATGCAGTCCGTGCAGGCCCGTGAGCCCGTAGAAGACCGAGGCCTGGGCGTTGTCGGAGGGGGCGAAGCCGATGTGGAAGTACTCGTTGATCTGGACGCAGAGGAAGGTGAGGCCCAACATCACCGTGGTGAGGAGGCCCACACAGAGCGCGCGCCGGTTCTCGTTGCGGGCGCCCTCGAGGGCCCAGTGCATCGTGAAGCTCGAGGAGAGCAGGATCGCCGTGTTGACGCCCGCGATGGCCACCGGCAGCTCGAAGCCGTCGAAGCTGAACCAGGGGGCGTCGTTCACGACCCGGATGAAGAAGTAGGCCGTGAAGAACGCTCCGAAGAGCATGATCTCCGAGATGATGAAAAGCAGCATCCCGAGGAACTGCGCCTCCACCCGCGAGGAGACGTTGGGGGTCGGAGGCCCGTGGTGCTCGTCGTGCTCGTGCGAGAGATCGGCCGCTATCGAGGCGGACTCCATCAGGCTTCACCTCCCTCGCCGCTGACCACGTGATCGACGGGCTTCCCGGTCGCCTCCTGGACGCGGCCGACCAGGTCCGAGCGCAGCCAGCCCGAGCGGGTCTCCGGGAAGGTGGAGATCACGATGTCGTCCGGCGCGTAGAACTGAAGGGCGTTCTGGACAGCCGTGTAGGGGTCGGAGTGTGCCACCTGGCCGACGGCCTCGAGCCCGGCGTCCTCGAGCTCGCTGAGCGTGTGAGCGAGGCGCTCGTGGGCGTCGTCGCCGGAGTCCCCGTTGTCGCGGTCCTCGTCGGCCGACTGCGGGCAGATGACGATGAAGCCGCGCGGCCCGTCCTCGGCCTTCTGCTTGAGGTGGTCTATCAGCTCCTGCCCACCGACGGTCTGGTTGGCCACCACGAGCGTGCGCTTGACGTCGTCACGACCGGAGTCGAGCTCGACGACCACGTGCTCCACCGGGCGCCCGCTGGCGCGGTGCACGCGATCGACGAGTCCCTGTCGAAGCCAGCCGGACCTCGTCTCCGGGTGCGTCGAGATGATGATCTCGTCGTACTCCTCCTCGCCCAGTGCGTCCATGATGGCGGAGTAGGGGTCGGGGTCCATGATCTGCCCGTCCGCCTCGATGCCCTCCTCGCGCAGCAGCGCGAGTGTCATGTCGAGGCGGTTCTGGGTCGCGTCGCGGACGTGGTCCTCGTAGATCACATAGCCGTGCCTGGGCTGATTCTGGGGGCAGATCACATGGACATGGATCTGCTCGCCCTCGGCGCGGCGCTGGACGGCCTCGATCAGCGGCTTGCCCGCGACCGTCTCGTTGGCGACTACGAGGATGCGCTTCATCTAACGGCGCCTCATGGATTCGTCGGGGGAGGCGCTCCGCCCCCGCCGGCGGGGGCGGGCACAGCCCCGGCCGGCGCCCTCGCCCGCTCCTCCTCTTCCTCCTTGAAGACAGCATGGACCGCCCCGGGCACGCCGTACTCGTAGGGGCCGCCGACGACGGTGGGGACCGAGTCGAAGTTGAACACCGGCGGCGGCGAGGACACCTGCCACTCGATCGAGTGGGCGCGCCAGGGGTTGCCCACGGCGAGCGGGCCGCTGCGCCAAGAGGCGATCATGTTGTAGAGGAAGATCAGGAACGACAGGCCGAAGATGAAGGCCGAGATGGAGATGATCGCGTTCCAGGTCGCGAACTGGTCGGCGTAGTCCGCCACCCGCCTCGGCATGCCGTCGATGCCCACGAAGTGCATCGGCCCGAAGGTGAGGTTGAAGAAGATGAACGAGAGCCAGAAGTGAACCCGGCCGAGCGTCTCGTCGTACATCCGCCCGGTCATCTTCGGGAACCAGTGGTAGAGGCCGGCGAAGATCGTGAAGACCGAGCCGCCGAAGAGCACGTAGTGGATGTGGGCGACGATGAAGTACGTGTCCGACACGTGGATCGTGAACGGCACGACCGCCAGCATGATGCCGCTGATCCCGCCGAGGGTGAACATCGTGATGAAGCCCAGCGCGAACAGCAGCGGTGTTCGCAGGTGGATCACGCCCCGCCACAGCGTCGCCAGCCAGGAGAAGATCTTGATGCCCGTGGGCACCGCGATCAGCATCGTGGTGATCATCATCGGCACCCGGAACCAGCTCCACATGCCGGACACGAACATGTGATGGGCCCATACCGAGAACCCGAGGATCACGATGGCGACGAGCGAGAAGGCCATCATCCGGTAGCCGAAGATCGGCTTGCGGGCATGGGTCGAGATCACCTCGCTGACGATCCCGAATCCCGGCAGCATCATGATGTAGACGGCCGGGTGCGAGTAGAACCAGAAGACGTGCTGGTAGAGCAGAACGTCCCCGTCGCCCCCGGGGTTGAAGAACTGCATGCCCAGTGAGCGGTCGAGCAGGATGAAGAACTGCGACCCGGCGATGAACGGGGTCGCGATCACCACGAGCAGCGAAGTGGTGAAGTTGGCCCACACCAGCAGCGGCATGCGCCAGAAGGTCATTCCCGGCGCGCGCATCGTGATGATCGTGACCAGGAAGTTGAGCGCCGTGGCGATGGAGGAGGCGCCCGCGAACTGGACCCCCATCGTGAAGAACTGTTGGCCGAGCGGTGTCTCGGTCGCCAGCGGGGCGTAGGCGGTCCAGCCCGTGGCGAAGGCCCCGCCCTCCGCAAAGTAGCTGCAGATCATCATGACCCCGCCGATCGGCAGCATCCAGAACGAGAGCGCGTTCAGGCGCGGGAAGGCCATGTCCGGCGCACCGATCATCAGCGGGAGCACGTAGTTCGCGATCCCGGCGAACACCGGAATGATGAACAGGAAGATCATCAGCGACGCGTGGACCGAGAAGAGGCCGTTGAACGTGTTCGGGTCGACGAACTGCGTGCCCGGCGTCGCCAGCTCCGCTCTCATCAGCATGGCCATCAGGCCGCCCGAGATGAAGAAGAAGAACGTGGTGACGATGTACTGAATCCCGATGACCTTGTGGTCTGTGTTGACCCGGAAGTAGTCGCGCCACGAGCGTGCCCCGTGCCCGGAGTGGTCCTCCGGAATGGTCGGGGCGCCCGAGGCCCAGCGGAACCAGTAGTCGAAGCAGCCGATGCCCAGCAGGTAGCCGAGCGGCGCCACGATCAGCCCGCCCACGGTGACGATCGCATCCCAGTTGAGGAGCGGATCCCAGTCGTAGGCGGCGCGGCCGGCGACCACGATTCCCATCCCCAGCAGGAAGCCCGCGATCGTGCCGAGCGCGGCGCGGTACCAGCCCGGCGCGAGCAGCCGATGGGTGAGCGTCATGAGCAGATCTCCAGCGTCTCCAGAGCTTCCAGAAGGTACTTCATCATTGTCCTGTTGCCCCCTGGGCAGCCTGCTTGGCGTCCTCGAGCCAGGAGTCGAACTCCCCGGCCGCGACGACGCGCACGTTCTGTCGCATTGTGGCGTGGCCGATGCCGCAGAGCTCGGCGCATACCACCTGGTAGCGGCCCACCCGGTCTGGGGTCAGGCGGATGTTGGTGGTCAGGCCGGGAACGGCATCGGACTTGAGCCGAAACTGCGGGACCCAGAACGAATGCACGACGTCGTTGCTCTTGATGCGGAAGTGGACCGGCCGGTCCTCCGGCAGCACCAGAGCCTCCGAGTCGACCTTCTCGCCGGGGTACTCGAAGGTCCACGTGAACTGCTGGCCCGTGACGTTGACCACCAGCTCGTCGGGCTGCTTGGCCTCGATGTCGTCGAGGACGATCCAGCCGTAGGTCGCGAGCGCCGAGACCATGAGGAAGGGAATCGTCACCCAGATGACCTCGAGGCGGGTGTTCCCGTGGATGGGCGGGCCATCGCGCATGTCGCCGGGCTTGGCCGCGAACCGCGTCACGGAGTAGATGACGACTGTCATGACAAGCACGAAGACGGGCACCGAGCAGATCAGCAGGACGTCGTAGACGGTGTCGATCTGCTTCGCGGCGCCGGAGGCGTCGACGGGGAACCAGTCGATGTAGAGGCAGATGGCAACGCCGATGACCGAGGCGATTGCCCCGTACGCCAGCATCCGGGCGAGCGGGTGCTTCTCCCCTTCGATCCGCGGATCCTGCTGCGGAGGCCCCTTGGTCTCCCCGGCCCCTGGGTCCTTCTCGCTCATCGGCGCGCGAGTTTATTGAACACAGCGGCCGGGCGGGACCGCAGGAAGCCCGAGTTGGCGCGTTTTGAAGGCGGCCGGGCGGCTAGGCCGCGACCGGCTCGACCGCTCCGCGCATCTCCGACGGCGGGCAGCCGTGGTGGCGCCGAAAGGCCTTCGAGAACTGCGCGGGCTGGCGGTAGCCCACCGAGCGCGCCACAGTCGAGACGGGCGCTCGTCCCTCGCGCAGCAGCTCGGCGGCATTGGTCATGCGCACGCGCTGCAGCTCCGCGCGAAAGCTCGTGTCGCGCTCGCTGAACACACGCTGCAGCTGGCGCCGCGAGGTCGCGATCGAGCGCGCCACGGTGCCCAGCGAGAGGCTCTCGTCGGCGTACTCCGCTTCGATCACGGCAATCGCCTCGTCGAAGAGGGCACTTCTCCGGAAGAGGGTGGTCTGTCTCACCACCCTGTATTACGCGAGAGGCGTTCAAGTGGATGTATTCGTTCTGTAGGCTGGGATTGAGGCATTCGACACTTGGGCTGAAGGGGGCCGCATGCAGGTCAGCACCGGAATGAGCGAGAGGGTTCTCACCGTCAACCCGGGTGTGTCCCTGCGCGACGCGGCCGCGGCTATGGCCCAGCGCCGCGTCGGTGCGGCGGTTGTGATCGACCCCGAGCAGCCCGGCCCGGGCATCGTCACCGAGCGCGACATCCTGGACTCGGTCGGCGCCGGTCAGGACCCCGATCGCGAGCGAGTGTCCGAGCACCTGTCGTCCGACCTGACCTTCGCCTCGCCCAACTGGTCCCTCGAACGGGCCGCTGAGGCCATGGTCCGCGGCGGCTTTCGCCATCTGGTGGTGGTCGACGGTGGCAGCATGGTGGGGATCCTCTCGATGCGCGACATCGTCCGCGTTTGGGTCTCGGACGGGGCGACCTCGGAGCTCCCCTCCGATATCCCGGCCGCCGGCTGAGCGCACGAACACCTTCTGATACAACGGTAGCCATGGACCGCCGCCTGGCCCTCAAGAACGTGCGCACCGGTCTGATCGCCGGAGCGATCGCGCTGATCGTGTTCGCGCTCTCGTGGGTTGTCGGCCTCGTGTACTGATGGCCGACGAGCGCATCCATACCGGCGGACCCGAGGCGCCCGCGGCCGGCGAGGCCATTCACCTGCCCGGGCCGTCCTACCTTCCGGTGATCACCGCGTTCGGAATCGCCATAGCCGTCTGCGGCGTCGTGCTCGCGCTGCCCATGGTGGTGATCGGGCTGATCATCACGATCATCGCGGTGTGGCGGTGGGTCAAGGAGACCCGCACCGAGATCGCCGAGCTCCCGCTCGAGCACCACTGAGCCCGAGGCCCGCGCCAGTTTGGCGCAATCGGCGCATGGGTAGGGAGCGGCCATGCTGCGGATCGATACCTCGGTACTCGATTACGCGATCATCGCGATCTACTTCGTCGTGGTGCTGGGCATCGGCTTCGGCGCCAAGCGCCTGCTGAAGACCGACCTCGACTTCTTTCTCTCCGGCCGCTCGCTGCCGGCCTGGATCACCGGCCTGGCCTTCATCGCCGCCAACCTCGGGGCCCTCGAGGTTCTGGGCATGGCCGCCAACGGAGCCCAGTACGGCGTGGCCACGGTGCACTTCTACTGGATCGGCGCGATCCCGGCGATGGTCTTCCTGGGCCTCGTGATGATGCCCTTCTACTACGGGGCCAAGGTGCGCTCGGTGCCCGAGTGGCTGCGCCGGCGCTACAACAAGCCCACCCACCTGTTCAACTCGATCTCCTTCGCCCTGGCCACCGTGCTGATCAGCGGAGTCAACCTGTTCGCGCTCGGGCTGGTGCTGTCGCTGATGCTGGGCTGGTCGATATCCACGGCGATCCTGGTCGCGGCCGCCATCGTGCTCGCGTACATCACCCTCGGCGGGCTGACCTCCGCGATCTACAACGAGGTGCTGCAGTTCTTCATCATCCTGGCGGCGCTGGTTCCGCTGGTGACCGTGGCGCTCATCGACGTCGGCGGCTTCAGCGGACTCGCCGACCAGATCAAGCAGAGCGACCTGGGCGAGGCGGGGCTGCACGCCTGGGAGGGCCTCGGGATCGGGGGCGACAACCCCCTCGGGGCCAACTGGATCGCCACCGTGTTCGGGCTCGGGTTCGTGCTCTCCTTCGGCTACTGGACGACGAACTTCGCCGAGGTCCAGCGGGCACTCTCCGCCAACAACATGTCCGCGGCGCGCCGGACGCCGCTGATCGCGGCCTACCCCAAGATCTTCATCCCCGCGCTCGTGATCATCCCCGGGCTGGTGGCGCTCGTGACGGTCAAGGACTTCGGCAGCGAATCCACCCCGGCCACCACGTACAACAACGCCATCCCGGCGCTGATCGCCGAGTACCTGCCCTCGGGAATGCTGGGCATCGCGGTGACCGGCCTGATTGCCGCCTTCATGGCCGGGGTGGCGGCCAACGTGTCTGCCTTCAACACGGTCGTCACCTACGACCTCTACCAGGACTACGTCAGGGGCGACGCCGATCCCGCCCACTACATCCGCTTCGGGCGCATAGCAACCGTTGTCGGCGTGGGGATCTCGATCCTCACGGCCTTCATCGCCAAGGGCTACGACAACATCATGAACTACGTCCAGCTGCTGTTCTCGTACTTCAACGCGCCGCTGTTCGCCACGTTCATCATCGGGATGTTCTGGAGGCGCGCCACGCCCTGGGGCGGCTTCGCCGGACTGGTGGCCGGCACCTTCGGCGCCTTCATGACCCACCAGCTCTATTCGAAGGGGACGATCGAGATCGCATCCCCCCTGGCCGCCGACTTCTGGGGCGCGATCGTGGCCTTCGTGCTCGACGCGGTTGTGACCGTGGTGGTCAGCTTGGCCACCCAGCCCAAGCCGGTCGAGGAGCTTCGCGGACTGGTCTACGGCATGGCGGAGGGCACCGACGTGAAGCTCTCGCGCCGTGACTCGCTGTGGTGGCGCAACCCGAAAGTGCTCGGCGGCGGGGCCATCGCGATCGTGATCGTCCTGAACATCATCTTCATCTAGATGACTGAAGAGGCGCCCCAATTCAGCGAGGAACAGGTCGAGAAGGCCACAACCCTGCTCGACATTCGCAAGATCATCGGTGGCCTGCTGGGCGTCTACGGGCTGCTGCTGCTCGGCGCCGGGCTGTTCGCGAGCGAGGCCGACAAGGAGAAGGCCGCCGGCGTGAACATCAACCTCTGGGTCGCGCTGGCGCTGCTCGTCGCCTCAGCGCTCTTTCTCGTCTGGGGCTTCACCCGGCCGCTGGTGGACGAGTTCGAGGAGGAGGAGCCCGAAGCGCGCCCGGACCTCACAGAAGCCGAGCCGGAGGGCCGGGCTTCACCGTGATCGCGCCCTGGGGCGGCGCCGTGCCCCCCGCGAAGAGCGCCAGCACGGAGCCCCCGAACCCCCCGCCCATGATGCGGGCCCCGAGCGCCCCGGCCCGCTTGCAACGATCGACGGCCCGCTCCACCTCGGGGACCGAGACCTCGTAGTCGTCGCGCAGGCTGGCGTGGGAGGCGTCGAGCAGGCGCCCGAGCTCCGTGAGGTCGCCGGCCCCGAGCGTATCGACGGCGGCGTCCACGCGCGCGTTCTCGCTCAGCACGTGGCGGACGCGGCGGTCGAGCGGATCGGGCAGCGTCGCGGCCGAGCCCTCGTCGGCCTGGCGCAGCGAGTCCACGCCGAGTCGCTCACAGGCCGCCCTGCACTCCCGGCGACGCTCGTTGTAGCCCGAGCCGGACAGGCTGCGCGGGGCGCCCGAGTCGAGTGTGGCCAGCACGTGTTCGCCCAGCTCGAGCGGGACCTGACGCAGGCGCGGCCCGGCCATGTCGATCCGGAGCGCGTGACGCTGCTCGCCGCAGAGCGCGGCGAGCGGGTCGAGCAGCCCCGTCTCGGCGCCGCACCACTCGTGCTCGATGCGGGAGCAGAGCCGGGCCAGGGCGAGCGGCTCGGGTGGCTCGCTCGCGCTCACCGCGCAGAGCGCCAGACAGAGCGCGATCGAGAGCGCCGCCGACGACGAGAGTCCCGCCCCGGCGGCGACGTCGCCGCAGAACTCCAGCCGGCAGGGACGCAGGCCGATGCCGGCGGCGCTCAGCTCGGACGCGGCTCCGCGCACGAAACGGCTCCACCCGGTGGGAGCGGCGGAGGGATCGCCCTCCTGGCCGAGCACGAACGCGTCCCGCTCGGAGACGTCCAGGGCGTGAGTCTCGATCCGTTCGCCGTCGAGCAGCGGCCGGGCCCGCACCGTTACGCCGCGCTCGATGGCGAAGGGCAGGCAGAGACCGTCGTTGTAGTCGGTGTGCTCTCCGATCAGGTTGACCCGCCCTGGGGCGAAGGCCTGGACATTCGGACCGCCGTGACCCTCGTGTTCTAGACGGATGATCGAATGGCGCATTCGCGAGCTCGATCCTACGGTCATGAGGTGATAGGGGACCAGCGCGCGGTGCGTGCCTTGCTGGGGGGCAAGGAGTACGTGCGGGGCGAGCTCGAGGTCGAGGTGCGCGCTTCTCAGCCCACCTCAGACCCGCGCTCGGGCCGCCAGATCGCCGTTCCTCCGCTCGTGATCCTGTGGGCCGCCGAGCGCCCGCTGGCGGTCAAGCTCCGCAACGCTGTCGCGGTGAGTCGCTTCGCCACGATGCCGCGCTTGGCGAGCCTCGTCGAGACCGAGGCGGCGGCCGCCGGCTTCCTGGTGGAGCGAATCCCCGAGGCCGGCCTCTGGCGGCTGTTCGCCCAGCCGCCGCGGCCGCGTCCAGTGGGCAAGTAGCAGCGGTTTAGACCACTCATCCGGTGGGGAAGGTCCCTCCAGCGAACCGGAGGAGAGCCCCATGAGCACCGCCACCACGAGCCCTGGGCGCCGCTCCGGCGCGCGTACCGGGACCGGCGTCAACGCCGCCCTGCGCGTCATCTCGGTCGGGCCGGCGCTGATCCTGGGCCTGCTCGTGGTGATCATGACGCTGGCGTCGCCCTTCTTCCTCACCGGCGACAACCTCTCGAACGTCCTCGTGCAGGTGGCGCCGCTCGCCTGCCTGGCCATCGGACAGCTGTTCGTCATCCTCGTGGGCGGCATCGACCTCTCGGTGGGGTCGGTGCTCGCGCTCTGCACCGTGACCGGAGCGCTGGCCTTCGGCTGGAGCGACTTCGGCGGCGGGATACCGACCGTGGCCATGATCCTCGCCACGGGCCTCGCGGTGGGCTGGCTGAACGGGATCATGCTGGTCAAGGGGAAGATGCCGCACGCCTTCATCCCCACGCTCGCGACGCTCAACGCGGCACGCGGGCTCGCACTTCTGCTCTCCGACGGCGCCCCCATGCCGGGCATGCCCTCGATCGTGACCACGGTCGGCGCAAGCGACGTCGGGCCGGTCCCAGTGGCGGTGCTGCTCGTGATCGGCTTCGCACTGGTGGCGTGGGTGCTGGCCACCCGCCTTCAGTGGGGCCGCTGGATCTATCTCGTCGGCGCCGACAAGGAGGCGGCACGCCGGCTCGGCATACCGGTCGACCGGGTGATCATCTCCTGCTTTGTCATCAGCGGCCTGGGCGCCGCGCTCGCCGGTCTGATCGTGGCCGGGCGCACCGACGCCGGCTACCCGAGCGCCGGCCAGCTCGAGGAGCTCGCGGCGATCTCGGCCGTGATCATCGGCGGCGCGAGCTTCTTCGGCGGCCGGGGCACCGTGGGCGGCGCGCTGGTCGGCGTGCTGGTGTTCGGCGTGATCAACAACGGCCTCAACCTGCTCAACGTCAGCGTCTACCTGCAGCTGATCGTGATCGGGGTCATCGTGGTGGTCGCCGTTGAGCTGGACGTGGTCCGGCGCCGGATCGAGGAGCGCTTCCGAACCCTCCAGGCGGAGGACTGACCGGTGGCCGACGACGGATCGCCCCTGCTCGAGGTCCGCGACCTGCGAAAGGTGTACGGCGCAAACACCGTGCTCCACGGCGTCTCGCTCGAGTTGCGCGAGCGCGAGGTGCTGGCGCTGGTCGGCGACAACGGCGCGGGCAAGTCGACGCTGATCAAGATCCTGAGCGGAGTGGTGCCCCACGACGGCGGGCAGATCCTGGTCGAGGGCAGCGAGGTGCGGATAGGCTCGGCGCGACGCGCCCGCGAGCTGGGAATCGAGACCGTCTACCAGGACCTCGCCCTGTTCGACAACACGCCTGCCCCCGGCAACTTCTACGCCGGGCGCGAGCGCACCCGGCCACGCTGGCTCGGGCCCCTTCGGCCTCGTCGAGGACCGCGCGATGCGGCGCGAGACCGAGGAGCTGCTCGAGCGCCTGCAGGTCTCGATCCCGGACACCGAGATCGGCCTGATGTCAGGCGGGCAGCGACAGGCGGTGGCCTGCGCCCGGGCGATTGCCTTCGGCTCGCGCATCGTGATCCTCGACGAGCCCACGTCGGCGCTCGGCGCGCGCGAGTCCAGCAACGTGCTGCGCTTGATTCGCGAGGCCGCCGAGGAGGGCGTCTCGGTGATCGTCATCTCCCACAACCTCGAGCACATCATGGAGGTCGCCGGCCGGGCCGTTGTGCTCCGTCAGGGCCATCGGGTGGGCGAGCTCGAGCCCTCCCGCGAGAACCACGAGCAGCTCGTCGCGATGATCGTCGGCTCGGACGGAGACGACGAGGCGGAGAACGACGAGCCTCGCGCCGAGCCGGACGAGGACTGATGCGCCGAGCCGTCGTTCGCGCTCGTTCCCGTCCTGCTCGCCGGCTGCGGCGGCGTCGCGGCGGGCGACACCGAGGAACAGGTGCGCATCGGCTTCGTGCCCAAGTCGCTCAACCAGGAGTTCTGGGTGAACACCGACAAGGGCGCCCAGGCCGCGGCCACCGGGAACGTGGAGGTGATCACCCAGGCGGCCGGCTCGGACCTCGAGATCATGGAGCAGATCGACATCGTCGAGAACCTGCTCGTCCAAGACCTCGACGCGCTCGTGATCGCGCCCTCGGACGCCGACCTCCTGCTGCCGGTGCTCGAGGAGGCCGCCAGCGAGGTCCCCGTCGTGCTGTTCGACTCGGACATCGCGGGCTGGAAGGGCAAGGTCTCCTACGTCGGCACCGAGAACCTCGAGGCGGCCAAGCTGGCCGGCCGAAGTACATCGCCGAGGAGCTCGAGGACGGCGGCGATCTCGCCGTGATCGCCGGCCCGCCGGGCTCGCAGATCGGGATCGAGCGTGTGGACGGGATGAAGGCCGGCCTCAAGGAGGCGGGCAGCGACGTGCAGATCGTCAAGGAGGTCCCCGGCAACTTCGACCGCGAGCAGGCGGTGGGCGCGATGGAGGACATCCTCCAGACGGACCCCGACATCGATGCGGTCTTCTGTGCCAACGACCAGATGGCCCTTGGGGCGGTGGAGAGCATCTCCGCCCGCGACAAGCAGGAGCAGATCCTGCTCGTGGGCTTCGACGGCGCGCTGGAGGCGACCCAGAAGATCCTCTCCGGCGACATGGACGCCACCGTCACCCAGGATCCCTACAAGATGGGTGAGCTGGGCGTGAAGACCGCGGTCGCCAAGCTGCGCGACGAGCCGTTTCGGCGCAAGATCGACACGGGGTCGGGGCTGGTCACGGAGAAGAACGCCGAGCGCTACTTCGAGCGCGTCCGCGAGCGCCTCGGGGGCACCGGGCGCGGGATCGACGGCTGACCCGGCCGGCCGCTCGTCGTGGGTCAGCCGGCGATGCGCACGTGCAGGTGGTTGTCGTGGTTGATGAGAGGCACCACCACGCCCGGCGGTCCTGTCAATCCCGTGTTCGGGCCGATGAACACGGTCTGCGCGCCGGCGGCCACGAAGCCGTCGACCAGGTCCTGAGAAAGCTCGGGGTCGATCTCGGAGGCGTAGCGGGGCGCCCGCTCGCGGCGGTCGGCGCGCGGGTAGTAGACGTCCACGTCGAGGCCGTTCTGGTGGCTGGCGTGGCCGATGTAGCCGAACTGCGGCCCGAAGTCGCCTCCGCGCGGGCGGCTCAGGTCGCCGACGGCCATCCGCGGAGCACGCGGATGCGCATCGTGGTACTCGCGCGCCACCCGCAGGACGAGGCGCACCAGCCGGTCCGTCCCATAGCGCCGCCAGGAGCGGTTGGGCGAACGCCGCTGCACCGGGTCCCAGGTGAACCAGTGCCGCCCCTCCCGCGGCAGCCGGACGCCGCGCACGAGCCTCCCTGCCGAGGGGCTGCCCACGGCGGTCGACCGCTTCCAGTCCACGCTGACGGCGGCCCGCCGTTCGGTGGTGACGAGCTCCCGCCAGCCGCAGGCCGCGAGGCCTAGGGAGCAGGCGGCGATCAGCGCTAGCGCGAGGGTGGGGGCGGGGGGACGAATAACGCGAAGGGTGGCCGGAGGGTGTGAACGGTCGCTGACAGAAGGGATACGAGCTGCTGGCGGTGGCGAGTCCGGCGGCGTAACAAGCGGCCCTGGGCGCAGACCGTTCATTCATGGCACAACCAGGGTTCACCGGGCTGCTCGTGGTGGTGGCGGTGGCCTTCCTGGCTCCGTTTCTGCTGGGGCTGCTACCCAGGCTGCGCCTGCCGTCGGTGGTCTTCGAGATTGTCGCGGGAATCGTGATCGGGCCATCGGTGCTCGGCTGGGTCGAAATGGACGGGACCATCGAGGTGCTCGCGTTGATCGGGCTCGCCTACCTGCTCTTCCTCGCCGGTCTCGAGATCGACTTCGGTCAGCTGCGCGGCCGGTTGCTGCGGCTCGCCCTGCTGGGCTGGGCGATCTCCTTCGGGCTGGCCGCCGGTGCCGGCTACGGGCTCGAGCTCGCGGGATTGGTCGATACGCCACTGCTCATCGCGATCATCCTCTCGGCCACCTCGCTGGGAGTGATCATTCCCGTGCTCGCCGACGCCGGGGAGCTCCAAACGAGGTTCGGGCAGCTCGTGCTGGCGGCGGCCTCGATCGCAGATTTCGGCGCCGTCATCTTGTTGTCGCTCTTCTTCTCGGGGGAGAGCGGGCCCGGCTCCACCGCGCTGCTGCTCGGCGTGTTCGCCGGACTGCTGCTCGTGACCTTTGTGGTCGTGCGCACGGCCGAGCGCTCCCGGCGCGTCGAGGAGGACCTGCTTCGCCTGCAGGACTCGAGCGCCCAGATCCGGGTGCGCGCGGCCATGGTGCTGATGGTCGCCTTCGTCGCCCTGGCCGAGGGGCTGGGGCTCGAGGTCATCCTGGGCTCCTTCGCAGCGGGGGCGCTGCTCGGGCTGCTCGACCAGGACCGGCGCGTGACTCATCCGCACTTTCGGACGAAGCTGGAGGCGATCGGGTTCGGACTGTTCATCCCCGTCTTCTTCGTGACCGTCGGCATCCGGTTCGACCTGCAGGCTCTGCTCGACGACCCGGCGAACCTCGCCATGGTCCCGATCTTCCTGGCCGCCCTGCTCGTCGTGCGCGGCCTTCCCGCCGTCGCCTATCGCCGGTTCGTGGGCGGTCAGCGTGCGGCCGTCGCGGGAGTACTGCAGGCCACTTCGCTGCCCTTCATCGTGGCTGCCACGGCCATCGGGATGGAGCTGGGCGCGATCGGCTCGGCCGAGGCGTCGGCCCTGATCGCCGCCGGCCTGCTGTCGGTCTTGATCTTCCCGCTCGCCGGGCTGGTGCTGCTGCGGCGCTCGGCGGAGGGAACGCGGTCGCCCCGGACGGCGGTGAAGACCGTCTGAGAAAATCGAGCGGTGCAGGTGCGCCCGCGTTGACCACGGCGGTCCCGCTCGTCCAGACCAAGCTGCAAGCACCGCTTGCGCGCAGCTTCGTCTCGCGCGCCGACTTGCTGGCGCAGCTGCTCGACGGCGCCCCACGCCGCCTGACTCTCGTGCTGGCTCCCGCCGGCTCGGGGAAGACCACGTTGGTCGCCGAATGGAAGGCCTCGGAGCTCGAGGAGCGGACGTTCGCATGGTTGACGCTCGACGCCCGCGACGACGATTCCGCTCTCTTCTGGAACTACGTGATCGCGGCTCTGCGAACGGTAGTGCCCGGCATCTGCGAACGACCCCTCGCCCTCCTGCGGGCCCCGGGCACGGACCCGGTGCGCGAGATGCTTCCGCTGTTGATCAACGAGATAGCGGCGCTGCCCGAGGCGATGGTGCTGGTGCTCGACGACTACCACCTGATCGAGGACCCCGCGATCCACGAGGAGCTCTCCTATCTGCTCGAGCACCTGCCGCCCCAGCTCGAGGTGGTCGTTGTCTCGCGCACCGAGCCAGCGCTGCCGCTGGCGCGCCTGCGGGTTCGAGGTGAGCTGGCGGAGGTCGACGCCCGGGCGCTCAGCTTCTCGAGTCAGGAGGCCGCGGCGCTGGTCAACGACCTCCACGGCCTGATGCTCGGTGCGGAGGAGGTGATGACACTGCGTGAGCGCACGGAGGGCTGGGCCGCCGGCCTCTACCTGGCGGTGCTCTCGTTGAGCGGACGAAGCGACGCGGGTGCGTTCATCGCCGACTTCGCGGGGGATGACCGACACGTGGTCGACTATCTGGGCGACGAGGTGCTCGCCGGCCAGCCTGCCGAGGTCCGCGAGTTCCTGATCCGTACCTCGATCCTCGAACGCCTCTCGGCTCCGATCTGCGACGCGCTCACGGACGAGCCCCGGTCGGCAGGCATGCTCAGGGAGATAGCGCGCTCCAACTTCTTTCTCGTGCCGCTCGACACGAGGGGGGAGCGCTACCGCTACCACCATCTCTTCGGCCAGCTCCTGCGCCATGAGCTCTCGCGTAGCGAGCCGGAGCTGGTCCCGAAGCTGCACCGCCGGGCCGCGCGCTGGCTACTCGGGAGCGGCTACGTCTCGGACGCGATCCATCACACGATCGCCGCCGGCGATCTCGACGAGGCCGGCGAGCTGATCGCCGAGCACTGGGCTCCGACGCTGCTCGGGGCGGCCGGTGACAGAACGGTGGACGCGTGGCTCGCCGCCCTGCCCGAGGAGACCATTCGCGCCGACGTGCGCCTGGCCTTCGCGCGCTGCTTCGTCGGCCTCAGTCTCGGTCACATGGACGAGGTGGAGAAGTGGCTCGCGGCCGGGGAGGCGGCGCCGCAGCCGGCGCCGTTTCGCGACGGGGTTGCCTCCGCGAAGGGAGCGCTGGCCTGCGTTCGCGCGGCGTTCCTGTGGGAGAGCGGGGACGTGGCCGCGGCGATGGAGGCCGGCCACGAGGCCAAGCAGGCCGAGCAGGGGTCCCCCTGGGAGGCGATCGGCGTCGCCGTGGTGGGACTCAGTCACGCGGCGCGCGGCGAGTGGGAAGACGGCCTTCGTTGCATGGCGGAGTACGCACGCATCGGGTCCGAGTCCGGCCATCACCTCAACCACAGCTCGGGGCTGAGCACGGTGTCAGCCTGCCGCGCCGAGCTCGGCGAGTGGGTGGCCGCGGAGCGGACGGCAGCAGATGCGCTCTCGATAGCCCACCGTCACGGCATCGACGAGCACTGGTGCACCGCCCATGCCCACCTGGCGCAGGGCCTCGCGCTCGCGAACCGAGGCCGCCGGGAGGAGGCCGCCGAGGCCCTGGAGCGCGCTGTGGAGCGCGCCCGCCGTGGCTCGGGGCCGGTGTACACCGCGTGGCCGTTGCTTCATCTCGTGGGTTTGCGCACCGCGGCCGGAGAACGCGATGAGGCCCGCGCCGGGCTCGAGGAGGCGCGCATCGAGCTCGCCTCCGCGCGCGACAGCGGCATCATGGCCGACCGCCTCACCGAAGCAGAGGTGCTACTCGCCGCCGCCCCGCCTCCCGGCCCGGTGGCCGGCGAGCCGCTGAGCGACCGCGAGCTGGCCGTGCTCCACCTGCTGGCCACCGCGCTGACTCAGCGAGAGATCGGCCGGGAGCTTTATCTCTCGCTCAACACCGTCAAGACCCACGCCCGCAACATCTTCCGCAAGCTCGGCGCTTCGTCGCGAGAAGACGCGGTCAGCCGCGCCCGCGAGCGCGGGCTGCTGTAGCTCAGGTTCGGACGACCCGGCGACCGAGCATCCGGAAGACGGTCAGTCCGGCGATCAGGCCGAGGCCGGCAGCGGTGGCATAGGCATCGATGACCGGGCTGCGGCGCGGCTCGCCGCGGCTCACCTGGTCGAGCTCGGCCATCGGCGCATCGCCGTGCTGGTCGACCGTCTCTCTCACGACGGGTATCGCGGTCCGGTGGACGAACGCCGTCTGTCCGACGCGACCTACAGGACCGCCCGCGAGCGGCTGGCGGGGTACCGGGAGGGGATCGAGGCTGTCGCGGTCGCCTGGGAGCGACGCCGGTCTTCGAGGCGCCGCCGAGTAGCCGCGCCGCGGGCAGGTGGGCCGGGTTGTCGATGCTCGTCGAGCCGCCGCGTCCGACGGCGGTGCTGGCAACGACCGACGCGCTCGCGCTGGGGCTGATGGAAGCGGCGCGCGAGCTGGGCCTGGGGGTCCCCGGCGACCTCTCGGTCACGGGCTTCGACGACCTTCCCGACGCGGCGACCCACGGGCTGACGACGGTTCACCAGCCGGCGGCCGGCAAGGGTGCCCGGGCTGCCTCGGTGCTGCTCGGCGGCGGCAACCGACCGGTTCGGGAGATGCTGCGGCCGCATCTGGTCGTGCGCCAAAGCACGATGCGCGCGCAGCCGGGCTGAGCGCCTTTAGTGCTCCCCGCCACAAGTACCGCCGCGTTTGGCGGCTGCAAACCTTCGCCGGCCGTCGTCCTCGGTCGCGCGCGTACTTTTCAAGTACGCCGCGCTCCCTGCGTCCTTGGCCGACTCGGTTTTCGCTCGCCAACCGCGACGGAACTTACGCCGGGAAGCACTTAGACTCGGAGACCGTGTTGATTGGCCGGGAGCGTGAGTGTGCCCGGCTCGATGAGTTGCTCGACGATGTCCGGAACGGCCACAGCCGGGCGCTTGTCCTGCGGGGCGACCCTGGGGTCGGCAAGACCGCCCTGCTCGAGTACGCGACCGGGCGCGCCGGGGGCTTTCGGGTCTTGCGTGCGGTCGGGATCGAGTCGGAGTCGAAGCTCGCCTTCTCGGGCCTGCACCAGCTGCTGCTCCCGGTGCTGGGGGAGCTCCACCAGGTGCCAGAGGCGGCGGCCGAGGCGCTGAGCCGGGCGCTGGCGCTCGCGGCGCCCGGGGAGGTCAATCCCTTCCTCGCCTACGCCGCCGTGCTGCAGCTGCTGGCCGCGGAGGCCGAGCGCGAGCCGCTCCTGGCCGTGCTCGACGACGCGCACTGGCTCGACCCGGCCTCGGCGGAGGCGATCACCTTTGCTGCGCGCCGCCTCGAGGCGGAGTCCGTCGGCGTGTTGTTCGCGGTGCGCGAGGGGGAGGCGACCCGCCTCGACACGCGCGGCATCCCCGACCTCCGGATCGAGGGCCTGAGCGCCGAGGAGGCGCATGAGCTCCTCAGCGGCGCGGACGGCGGTTCGATCGCGGCCGGGGTGGCGGAACGGCTGGTCGACGCGACCGCGGGCAACCCGCTCGCACTGCTCGAGATCCCCCGGACGCTGAGCGATGCGCAGCGCTCCGGCATGGAGTCGCTCGACGATCCCATCGCGGTGGGTGAGAGCGTCGAACGCGCCTTCCTCTCGCGAGCGCGATCGCTCTCCCCGGAGGCCCGGGAGGCACTGCTGGTCGCCGCGGCCAGCGACAGCGGCGATTTGGCGGCGATCGCTCGCGCCTGCGACAGCAGCGCCGCGTCGCTCGATGAGGCTGAGGCGGCGGGCCTCGTTCAAGCTCGTGGCGGCGAGCTGTCCTTCCGCCACCCGCTGGTTCGCTCGGCGGTCTACTCGGCGGCTGCCGCGGGCGCCCGGCGCGAGGCGCACCTAGCTCTCGCCGACGCGTTCGGGGCCGACGACGCGGATCGTCGCGCCTGGCATCTGGGGGCGGCGGCAGTCGGTCCCGACGATGAAGTTGCGGCGGCGCTCGAGGGCGCGGCCGATCGCGCGCGCGACCGCGGCGGCGCGGGCGCGGAGGCACGCCTGCTGGAGCGCTCGGCCACGTTGACGCGCGACGCCGGCCTGCGCGCCTCTCGCCTCGCCCGGGCGGGCTGGGCGGCCTTCTCCGCCGGCTGGAGCGACGAGTCCCTGGCGCTGGTCGAGCAGGGTCTCGAGCTCGCCCAGGATCCGCTGACGAGGGCGGATCTGTACGACGCGCTCGGGTTTCTGTCCTGGTCGAAGGCGTCGTACGGCGAGCATTACGAGACCTTCATCGCCGAGGCCGAGCGCGTGCAAGAGGTGGACCCGCTTCGCGCCGCCCGGCTTCTCTGGCACGCGTCCGGCGAGCTCAGCCTGCGGTTCGAGATCGAGGGCCACCGCCAGCTCGTCGAGTGGACCTGGTCGTTGGTCGGCGGTGGAGACGAAGAGCAGATCTCCTTTGGTCTGGCCGCCCGGGCCTGGCAGGCCGTTCTCGACGGTGACCTGTCGCAGGGGATCGATCTGGCCCGACGCGGTGCGGCCATCGTCGACGCGCGCGAAGACCTGACGGTAGGGGGCTTGCTGATCGACTTCGCCGAGTGCCTGACCACGCTGGAGCAGTACGAGGTGGCGGGCCGGCTGCTCGAGCAAGCGCTTCCCATCTACCGCGAGAGGGGTTTGCTGGTGCCCCTGATCGCCGCCCTGCCCGTGCTCTCAGACCTCGAGCTCCACAGAGGCCGCCTGGAGCGCGCAAGCGCCGCCGCCACAGAGGCCCTCGAGCGGGCCAAGGAGCTCGACCTCACCCGTCACGTTGCCTGGGCCCTGGTTGGCTTGGCGGGCATCGAGGCTGTGCTCGGGCGTGTCGATGATTGCCGGGCGCACGTGGCCGAGGCGATCGCTACCCAAGCGCCGGCCGACACGGTGGTCGAGGCCCACGCGCTGGACGCGCTCGGCCGGATCGAGCTCGGGGCCGGACGTGCTCAGGAGTCGATTCCCTGTTTCGAGCGAGTCCGCGAGCTTGCGGGAACCAGGGCGGGCGGGACCCCGCTCCTGCGCTGGCGTCCGGACTTGATCGAGGCCTACGTGCGCGCCAAGCGAGTCCCGGAGGCGGCGGCCGAGCTGGCGGCATTCGAGAAATTCGAGGACACGGGCCTCGGCCCCTGGGCGACTGCGACGCTGGCCCGGTCCCGCGCCCTGCTCGCCGATGAGGGCGTGCTCGACGATGGCTTCGCCGAGGCGCTGAGCCTCTGCACGGACTCCGTCTCCCCGTTCGAGCGCGCCCGCACGGAGCTGGTCTACGGCGAGCGCCTGCGCCGCGCGGGACGGCGCCTCGACTCCCGCGAGCAGCTGCGCGCGGCGCTGGATGAGTTCGAGCGTCTCGGCGCCTCCTCGTGGGCAGAGCGCGCGCGCGAGGAGCTGCGCGCCAGCGGCGAGACCGCGCGCAAGCGCGACCCGGCGCTCGTCGACGAGCTGACCCCGCGGGAGCTCGAGATCGCGCTGCAGGTGGCCGACGGCGGCACGAACAAAGAGGTCGCCGCTCGGCTCTTCCTGAGCCCGAAGACGGTCGAGCTTCACCTGGGTCGCGTATACCGCAAGCTGGGGATTCGCTCGCGGACCGAGCTGGCGCGCCTCATGCCGCGCTAGGGAGTTCCCCTACGCGATCGCGATTCGGGCCCTTGCGGTCTAGGCATCCGCCTCGCGCGAGCGCGTGCGTCCGAGCGCAGGCTGGCTCTCGCCAACCGCCACCCGAAAGGTGAAGCCATGATCCACCCACTCCTTGCCCCCGCCCTTGCCGACGCACTGCGTGACGACGCCAGGCGGCGGGCACACCGCCATCGGACTACCCGCAGCCCGCTTCGCGTCCGGCTCGCCCGCCTGCTCGGCCGGCGCGACCCGAAGCAGGTCACACCCGCGCGCGTCGGCCGGCCTGCCTGAGCCTGAGATCTTCTACCGGTCAGCCCACATGACCGGCGGGCCTGCACTGCTCGCAAAGGGATGGTCCTGCCCGCCCGCCTCGATGTAGGAGGCCCCCCGGGCCGGCGTCGCCCAGCCAGTAGGTGTCCGAGTTGGGCGGGATCCTGAGCCCGAGGTGTGAGAGGGATCACCCTGTCCATCAGGGCCTCTGTGTTCGAGACGGCGGGCGACTTCTTGATCGTGCAGTTGAGGAGGACAGCCTTGAGCTCCATGGGGATCAGTCTCCCCGGAGGCCGGACGCGTTACGGCGATGTAACGCACCCCGCGGGCGCCTGACCACAGGGTATGGAAAAGGCAACGAGCGAAGAGCGGACCCCGGGCCTGGGCGGCCTGGAGGGGAAGAACGTGCTGGTGACCGGCGGCAGCTCGGGAATCGGCCAGGCCATCGCGGTGCGTTTCGCCGAGTACGGCGCGAACGTCGCGATCAACTACCTGAGCCAGCCCGAGGAAGCGGCCGGCACCGAGGAGCAGGTGCGGGCCTGCGTGGCCAAGGTCCAGCGCGAGGGCGTCCGCGATGTTCTCGTGGGCGCCGACGTCTCGCGTGAGGACGACGTGGTTCGCATGGTCGGCGAGACCGTCGACCGGCTGGGTGGCCTCGATGTGCTGGTCAACAACGCCGGCATCCAGATCTCCCGGCCCAGCAGCGAGCTCTCGAGCAAGGACTTCGACACGGTGCTCGCGGTCAACCTGCGCGGCTCCTTCATGGCCGCCCGCGAGGCGATACGCCATTACCTGGCCGAGGAGCGCACGGGCTCGATCGTCAACATCTCGAGCGTCCACCAGCTCATCCCCAAGCCGGACTACCTCGGCTACTCGGTGAGCAAGGGCGGCATGCAGAACCTGACACGTACGCTCGCGCTCGAGTACGCGCCACGCGGCATTCGCGTGAACGGGGTCGGGCCGGGCGCGACCGTCACGCCCATCAACCAGGCCTGGATCGAGGACCCGGTCAAGAAGGCGCAGGTCGAGGAGCACATCCCGATGCGGCGCGCGGGTACGGCCGACGAGATGGCGGGCGTGACCTGCTTTCTCGCATCCGACGACGCCGCCTACATCACCGGCCAGACGATCTTCGTCGACGGCGGCCTGACGCTGTTCCCGAGCTTCTCGACTCCCTGGTCGTCGGAGTAGGCAGTGGACCGCTGGTGGCCTTCACCCTTCGGCCCGGGCGACCAGCTCGGGATGCTCAACCACGTCGACGAGAGCAAGCGCCTCGAGGCGCTTGGGCTCGTCCGTGACGGACGCCTGTACGACCTGGGCCGCGTCCTGGACGAGGACATCCCGGTCTTTGAGGGCCGCTACTTCCGCCAGACGCTGGTCACCACGGCGCACCACGCCAATCGCAACGGCGGGGTGGGCGCCAACCAGGTCAACTGGGTGACCGAGCAGGTGGCGGCAACGATGCAGCTCGGCACGCACCTCGACGCCCTCAGCCACCTACAGATCGGCGACCGCGGCTACAACGGGTGGACGGTCGGCGAGCTGGCCGGGCCGGCCGGGGTGGAGCGCCTGGGAGTGGAGACCGTGCCGCAGATCGTGACCCGGGGCTGGCTCGTCGACGCCCGGGGCCTCGGCCCCGGTGAGGTGATCGGCGTCGAGCACACCGCGGGCATCGAGCCCTCTGCGGGCGACGCCGTTCTCTTCCACACCGGCTGGGGGCGCCACTGGGCCGACTCGGAGACCTATCTCTCCGGCGAGCCCGGGCCGGGATGCGACATGGCACGCTGGCTGGCGCATCGCGGGGTGGCACTGACCGGCTGCGACACCTGGAGCTTCGGCCCCGTCCCGGCCGAGGACCCCGAGCGGCCGTTCGAGGTCCCGCAGATCCTCAACGCGCGCCACGGCGTGTTCATCGTCGAGAACCTCGATCTGAGCGAGCTCGCCGCGGACGGCGTGCGCGAGTTCGCGCTGGTGCTGACCCATCCCAAGCTCCGCGGCGCCACCGGCGCCTGGACATCCCCGATCGCCCTGGTCTGAGGAGGCCACCCCGCTATGAGCGAGCACTACGACGTGATCATCATCGGTAGCGGCGCGGGCGGCGGCACGCTCGCACACCGGCTGGCCCCCTCCGGGAAGCGCATCCTCCTGCTCGAGCGCGGCGGCTACGCGCCCCGCGAGCCGGAGAACTGGGACTCCGCGGAGGTCTTCCTGAAGGGCCGCTACCTGTCCCGCGAGAAGTGGATCGACAAGCACGGCACCCCCTTCGAGCCGCACGCCCAGTACTTCGTGGGGGGCAACACGAAGTTCTACGGAGCGATCCTCTTCCGGCTGCGGGAGCGCGACTTCGGCGAGGTCGTCCATCACGGCGGTGTGTCGCCCGCCTGGCCGATCTCCTACGACGAGCTCGAGCCGTACTACGCGGAGGCGGAGCGTCTGTACCTGGTGCACGGTCAGGCGGGCGAGGACCCCACCGAGCCACGTCGCTCGGGCGAGTTTCCATACCCGGCGGTGTCCCACGAGCCGCGCATCCAGGAGCTGCACGAGGATTTCCAGCGTACGGGCCACCACCCCTTCCACCTGCCGGTGGGAGTCGACATGGACGAGGAGGACCCGGAGTCCGGTCGCTGTGTGCGCTGTGCGAAGTTCGACGGCTTTCCTTGCCTGACCGACGGCAAGGCGGACGCACACGTGTGCGCGGTGCGCCCCGCCCTCGAGCACGACAACGTGACGCTGCTCCGCCACGCCTACGTCGAGCGCGTGGAGACCGACTCGCGCGGTCGGACCGTGACCTCCGTAATCGTGAAGCGTGACGGCGCGCCCGAGACCTACACCGCTGACATCGTGGTGTCCTCCTGCGGGGCCGTCAATTCGGCGGCGCTGCTGTTGCGCTCGGCCGGCGAACGGCACCCGAACGGCCTCGCCAACGGCTCCGATCAGGTCGGGCGCAACTACATGGCGCACCTCAACTCCGGCGTCGTGGCGCTCTCGAAGCAGCCCAACCCGACCAAGTTCCAGAAGACGCTGGGGGTGAACGACTACTACTGGGGCGCCGACGACTTGGACCTCCCGCTGGGACACATCCAGATGCTCGGGAAGTCCGACCGGAACATCCTGCGCGCGGGCGCCCCGTGGTTTGCTCCCGGTGCTGCGCTCGACTACATGTCGAAGCACGCGATCGACTTCTGGCTGACCACCGAGGACCTACCACATTCCGACAACCGGGTGACGGTGGACCGCGGGGGCCGGATCAACCTCTCCAAGACCTATCTCAACACGGAGCCGCACAAGCGCCTGCTGGGCAAGCTCAAGGGCCTCCTGGGTGACCTCGGCTGCCACGAGCGCTCGATCCCGCGCTTCTCGGTGCTCGACCAGCAGATTCCGCTAGCGGGCATCGCCCACCAATGCGGGACGGTCCGCTTCGGGACCGACCCAGCGCAGTCCGTGCTCGACGTCAACTGCAGGGCCCACGAGCTCGACAACCTCTACGTGGTCGACACCGGCTTCTTCCCGTCGTCGAGCGCGGTCAACCCGGCGCTGACCGCGATGGCCAACGCGATGCGGGTGGGCGACCACCTGCTCGAACGCCTCGGTGTCGCGCAGCCCGTCTCCAAGGAGGAGATCTACGCATGAAGACGATCGCGGACAACATCGGCCGGGGCCTCGTGGCCGGCTTGATCGGCACGGCGGCGATGACTGTCTCGTCGACGCTCGAGGCCAGGTTGCGCGGGCGCGCCCCCTCCTCCGCTCCGGCCAAGGCGACCGCCCGGGTGCTCGGCATCGCCGGCTTCACGGACGACATCGCCCAGGCCCGCTTCAACGACCTCTCGCACTGGTGCTACGGAACCTCGTGGGGCGTGCTGCGCGGACTCCTCGGCGCGACGGAGATGCCCGCGCGCACCGCGACCGCGCTGCACGGCGCGGCGATCTACGGTTCCGCTCAGGTCACCCTGCCGGCGCTCGAGATCGCCCCGCCCGCTGTGTTCTGGGCAAAGGAGGAGATCGCCATCGACGCCTTCCATCATGCCGTCTACGCGGCCGCCACCGGGATGGCCTATGAGCTGATCTCGAACGGGCGCTGAGCCCGTCGTGCGACGATCGGGGTCATGGGCGGCAGCGGCACGCGCGACTTCTGCGACGACTTCGACGGCTCCGACCTCGACACCGAGGTGTGGATTCCGCATTACCTGCCGATGTGGAGCTCCCGGGCGGACAGTGCCGCGACCTACGCGGTGGTCGGCTCGGAGCTGCGGCTGACCATCCCGCCGGAACAGGGCCTCTGGTGCCCTGGCGAGCACGAGCCGCTCAGGGTCTCGGGAGTTCAGTCCGGCTTGTTCTCCGGGGACGTGGGCAGCACCATCGGCCAGCAGCCGTTTCACGACGGCCAGGTGGTGCGCGAGTTCCAGCCCACTCAGTGGGGCTGGACGCCGGAATACGGGCTGCTCGAGGTGCGCGCGCGCATGGACCTCAGTCCACCGTCGATGGCTGCCGTGTGGATGGTCGGGTTGGAGGAGGAGCCGACGCGCTCGGCCGAGATCTGCATCTTCGAAGTATTCGGCGACGCACTGGGGCGCGACGGCGCCCCGACCGCGGCCGTGGGAATGGGCGTGCACCCCTTCCGTGATCGGGCGATCACCGACGAGTTCGCCGCGCCTCGGGTGGCGATCGACGTAGCCGAGCTCCACGTGTACGCCGCGGAGTGGCGGCCGGGCCGGGTGGATTTCCTGGTCGACGGCCGGCATGTGAAGACCGTTCACCAGGCCCCCGCCTACGCAATGCAGATGATGGTGGCCGTCTTCGACTTCCCGGCCAAGGCGACCTCGTCCCCGCGGTCGGATCACGTGCCGCAGCTTGCGGTGGACTACGTCCGCGGCCGTCCGCTGTCCGAGGGCGAATGAGCCCACTCCTGCGCCGCGACGAGGCGCTCGTCTGGCTGCGGCGGTCGTCAGCTGGCGGCGATCCCAACGCCACCCGCTTGCTGCATGAAGTGAGCTAGGCGGGGAGCCGCTAGCTTCGACGCGGTGAGCCACAAACCGCGCATGCCCCAGCCCGCGTTCCTCTTCGACCTCGACGGAACCCTGATCGACAGTGTCTACCAGCACGTGATCGCCTGGCGCGAGGCGCTGGAGGAGGTCGGCGTCAACCTCGCGGTGTGGAAGATCCACCGCCGCATCGGAATGAGCGGAGGGCTCTTCGTGGCCGCGCTGCGCCGCGAGCTGCGAGTGGAGCTCGACGACGACACCCTCGCGCGCCTGCCCGACCTGCACGCCGAGGCTTACGGCCGCCATTACCCGAGCGTGCGGCCGCTCGCCGGCGCGACCGAGCTGCTCGCCCGGCTCGACGAGGAGGGCATTCCCTGGGCGATCGCCACGAGCGGGTCCGAGCGCACGGCGGGCCGGGCCCGCGGCCTGCTGGGACTGCCCGAGGACACGCCGATGGTCACCCGCGACCTGGTGCGCTACGCCAAGCCCGACCCCGACCTGTTCGTGACCGCCGCGGCCGGGATCGGGATCGACATCCGGGATAGCCTCGTGGTGGGCGACAGCATCTGGGACCTGCTGGCCGCCCGCCGGGCAGGGGCGTTGGGCATCGGCCTGCTCTCGGGCGGCTACGGCCGCGAGGAGCTGGTGCACGCGGGCGCGTTTCGCGTGTACGAGGATCCCGCCGACATGCTGGAGCACCTCGACGAGATCGGCGTGCGGCGCCCGGGCTGAGATCCCCCTCGCACGCACGTCCAGGTGACGTTGGGCTAGCGCGCCCATCCCCGCTCGGCGCTGATCCAGACCGGGCAGGCTGCGTAGAAGGGGGCAAGTTGCAGCAGTTTTTTCCCAGTTTCGCTGCGGCTTTGCGCACCCGATACCCCCAACAGGAGGCAGGGAATGAGCACCGCCTTGGACGAGCGCGGCGACACCGCACGCCCCGCGATGCAGGAACTCGCACAGGACGCGTCTCACGCAAGCGATTCCTGCGCATGATGGGAGGCGCGGGCGCCGCGAGCGCGTTCGCGATCTTCATGGCCGCGTGTGGTGGTGCGACGAGGAGCAGTCGGCGTCCGGCTCCGGCGGGAAGAAGAAGGACAAGCAGAAGGCGGCGGCCGGCGGCGACCTGGAGATCGTCCAGTACGCGCTGACCCTCGAGCACCTCGAGACCGACTTCTACAACGCCGTCATCGACAGCGACGTGAAGCCGCCGTCCCGGGCGCTGGCCCGGATGGTCGTGATGATTCGCGACAACGAGCAGGAGCACGTCGACGCGCTCACGGCGACGGTGGAGAAGCTGGGCGGCAAGCCCCAGCGGCCGAAGACCAACTTTTACGCGGTGATCGAGGGTGGAGCCGACAAGATCCTCAAGACCGCCGCCGTGGTCGAGAACCTCGGCGCGGCGGCCTACCTCGGCCAGGCGGGGCGGATTCGGTCGAACGAGATCCTCGCCCCCGCCCTGGCGATCCACTCGGTCGGGGCCGCCACGCGGCGGCGCTCAACACCGTAGTGGGCGAGACCATCGTCCCCGACGGCGCCTTCGCCAAGCGGGCCTCGATGGAAGAGGTCCTGCCGCAGGTCAAGCCGTTCCTCGCCTAGGCGCAAGCCGGGAGAAAGGAAGAGATCTCATGTCCAACGAGACGCTTGTGGCCCCCGAACTGGTGGCCATCGAAGTGCAAGGCGTCAGCCGGCAGGCGTTTCTGGTCCGCGGGGCGGTTACGGCAGGCGCCGTCTGCGGCCTCGGCGGTCGGCCCATTCGTGCGCCAGGCGATCGCTCAGGAGGCGGCGGCGACGTCGGGATCCTGAACTTCGCTTTGACCCTCGAGTACCTCGAGGCGGCGTTCTACACACAGGCGCTCAAGCGGACCAAGGGCCTGTCGCGCGACGTGAAGTCGCTCGCCACGGAGATCCGCGACAACGAGAACGAGCACGTCGCCGCGCTGAAGGCGACGATCGAGGACCTCGGCGGCACGCCCGTCAAGGCCCCCGGCGTCGAGTTCGGCAAGGCCTTCGCCAACCAGCGGAGCTTCCTGGAGCTCGCGCCGACGTTCGAGGACACCGGGGTCAGCGCCTACAACGGCGCGGCGCCGAGCATCGGTCGACGGCGGTCCTCGCGGCGGCCGGCAGCATCGTGCAGATCGAGGCTCGCCACGCGGCGGCCATCCGATTGCTCAACAGGCAGCCCATCAGCGACGGCGGGTTCGACAAGGCGCTCGACATGCAGGCCGTGCTCGCCGCCGTCAAGCCGTTCGTCAAAGTCTGAGGAGGGAGAGCCCGTGCTCGGCATAGGTCCCATGGAAGTGATCGTCGTCCTGGTGATCGCGCTGATCGTGTTCGGCCCCAAGCGGCTGCCGGACCTCGGCCGTTCTCTGGGAGGCGGGATGCGCGAGTTCAAGGACTCCGTCACCGGCGGCCCGGACCACGACGAGCCATCTCAGAGCTGAGCCGCGCCGCCAGCTCGTCGAGCGTGGCCGCTTGGTCTATTCCCGGGACAACCGGCGCCAGCGCAGGGCAAGCACGATCGCCGATCCGGCGAAGAGGGCCGCGGTCAGCCACACCCAGCGTCCGAGGTAGACGTCCTTGGAGAGCCCGGTGGTACGCGTGAACCCGCGATCGGCGGGTCCGGCCACGAGCGGGTACCACACGAGCAGAAGCAGGCCCGAGATCAGGGCCGGGAAGCGCAGGTGGTTGAGCGCGGCGATTCGCAGTCGGCTGCCCCGCCGGCGGCCCAGCAGCGCGCCCGCCGCAGCCAGGCCCAGCAGCGCGTAGAGCGGGAAGAGGACGAGGTCGTGAGCGACGATCGACCCGCCGAGCCAGAGCAGGATGCGGTCGGGGTATGCCGTCAGCTGGAGCGCCCGCGACAGCGCGTAGGCCGCGACCGCGAAGCTGACCAGCGCGGCCACGAGGTGGACCGGCGAGGCGCCGTATAGAGCACGAAAGCGAGCCATCACGTGAAAACCAGGCCGCCCACCCACTTCGTGCAGTGAACCCCGGGGATCGCCGGCACCATGATGCGGGCGGGAAAGCCGTGGTCGAGCGAGAGGTCGGCGCCGTTGACCCTCAGCGCCAGCATCGCCTCGGGATGACTCAGCTGCCCGCGGCTCAGCGTCACGCTGCTGAGGCTGCCGCTCTCCTGCAGCGAGCGCACCTGGAGCTCGCTCGGATCCTTTAGGCCGGCCACCCGGCCCAGGTCGGCGAGCCGTACGCCGGTCCAATTCTGGGTCGTGGACCAACCCTCGACGCAGGCGATCGGCAGCTCAGCGCTGACCAGGTCCATGGCCAGCAGCTCTGCGCGGCTCAGCTCGGCGCGTTGCTCGTCACCGGCCCGCAGCGCCAGGCGCCATCGATCGCCGACCATCTCCGGCGGAATGCCCACGGCGTCGAAGGTCCGGTTGACGGGGAAATCGTTCGGTCCATCGCCGCGGCCGCGACCACGGGGAGCGAGCACGGCGAGATCGGCCAGCGGCCCACCCACGACCTGGCCTGTGGCCATAACGGCCAGCCCCGCCGACGCTCCGCCCACGCCGCCGATCAGGGCTCGTCGCGTCAGCGTGGGCGCGGCGGGGGAGCGGGGTGCGCTGCTGACGACGCCCGGCAGCTCAGGCTCCGGCCGGGTGTGCTCGAGGTCCTGCCGCAGCGGCGCCGTGACTCCCCGGCCGCGGAAGGCATCGCGCACAACGGGGACCTTGAGGCCGATGTGAAACACGAGGGCGCCCAGCATCAGGACGGCGCCGTAGTAGTGCGCGGGGACGAAGCTGAAGCCGAACGGGTACCAGAGCTGGATGTTGATCACCCCCGTGGCGAACACAAACAGCGAGCCGCCGACCAGGAACACCAGGCTGAGCCGCTCGAGGGCGTGAGCGATCGAGAGCACTGGCGGGTTCTCGAACAGCTTCGGGATGACCGTCCAGAGCTTGGCCAGCAGGATCGGGATGGCGGCCACTCCGCTGATCACGTGCAGCCCCTGGGTGGCGGCATAGAGCCAGCTGGGACGCACCGGCCAATCGAGCCCGTAGACGTCGAAGCCGTTGCCGGGGTTGGGGCCTCCGAAGATGGCGTTGCCGCCGAGGTCGGTGTCGTAGGCCCAGTGGGAGACGAAGCCGGTGAGGGCGCAGATCGCGATGAGCGGCAGCAGCGCGGAGGACAGCACGGACGCCAGCCACGGCCCCCGCAGCGGGCTGCGCCAGAAGCCCTCGCCGAAGGGGCCGATCGCCGGCAGGCGGGGAAAGCGGCTCACTTGGGGTCGCACTCCTCGCCGCGGCATTCCGGCGGATCGAAGAACTGCAGGGTGCCGTCCTTGCGGCCGGCCACGAAGACGCGGCCGCTGTCCGGGTCCACGGCCACCGAGTTGGGCTGGCGCACGGTGGGAAAGCGGCGAAGCGCGCGGCGGGAGGTCAACTCCACCACCTCGTTTCGCTCGGTCAGCGTGACCCAGAAGCGCTGGCGTTCCCTGTCGAGAGCGATCCCGTAGGGCGCGCCGCCGAGGTAGGTGCGGCGGTGCTTTCGCAGCGGGTCGAGTCGAATCTCCAGGAGCGAGCCGCCGCGCGTGTCGACCACGAAGAAGCGCTCGCCGCCACCCACGATGTGGGTCGGGCCGATCCCGACGTCCACCGTGCCGATCGATTCGAGCGTTCGCGTGTCGAAGACCTCGAGTTCCCGCGCGCGAACGGCCACCACGCCGACGTAGCGGCGATCGCCGGTAGCGGCCACGCCTCCGGGCTGGCGCGGTGTGGGAAGGGTCTTGATCAGCCGGCCGCGTTCGACCACCGACAGCGTGCTGCCCAACTCGTCACCCACGAACAGGCGCCCACGTGCCCTCGCGGCGTCGTGGGGGAAACGGCCGACCCGGGTCGAGCGAAGGCGCCCGCCGGGCAGGGGCACCTCGACCACGGCGTTCGACCGCTCGGCCGGGACCACCACCGGTCCGCCGGGCGCGGCCAGGCTCAGATGCCGCGGTGATTCGGGGAGGCGCAGGCGGCGGACGGTTCGGCCGCTGTCGCCGTCGACGAGAGCCAGGCGGTCGGGGTTGGTGAGCCCGACGGCCAGCAGGCCGGTGACCGGGTCATAGGCGAGCCCCTCCGGCTTGTGCCCCACCCGCACCACGGTGCCGGCCGGGTCGCGCTCGGGCGGGGGCGAGCGAGCGGGTTCCGCCGCGGGAGGCAGCCGTTCGCTCGAGCCGCCGCAGGAGGCGAGGATCGCTACCAGCAACAGCGGCGACGCGGCCGGGACAGCGGAGCAGAGGGCCACGCCTCAATTCGAGCGCACGGAGGTTTCCGCTTCCTTACGTACTCACCAGCCGCGGGCGGCAAGCAGGGCGGCCGCGGCGCAGAGGGCCACGACGAGGGCGAGCGAGGCGCGCAGCCCCACGGCTTCCGCGACGAGCCCGATCGCCGGAGGCCCGAGCAGGAAGCCGGTGTAGCCGACCGTGGAGACCGCGGCGAGAGCGGGCCCGGTCGGACCGCTGCGCCCGCCTTCCGAAGCGCGCAGAGTGAGCGGAAATGCGTTGGCCAGCCCGAGGCCCATGAGCGCAAACCCGATCATCCCTCCGGCCGGCGTTCCCGTGGCGAGCGCCAGCGCCAGGCCGGCGCCGGCCAGCACGAGGCCCCCGCTCGCCACGCGAGCCGCCCCCAGACGCGCGGCGATCCTGTCGCCGGCCAGGCGCCCGATGCCCATGGTCAGCGAAAACGCGGCCAGGCCCAGCGGGGCGACGCCGGGCCCCGCGCCGGCTTCCCCATCGAGGTAGATGCTGCTCCAGTCGAAGACCGCACCCTCCGCCAGCAGGGCGCAGAACGCAATCGCGCCCAGACCGGTCAGGTGCCGGTCCGGGCGGACGAGGCGGGCCGCTTTCGCGTCGGCGCTTGCCTCGTCGCGCAAGAACGCCGGGCGCAGGGCGGCGGCGATGATGGCCGCGAGGACGGCCACCATCGCCAGGTGCGGCAAGGGCTCCAGGCCGGTGGACGCGATCGCCCCGGCGGCGCCCGCTCCGGCGAGCGCGCCGAAGCTGAACGCGGCATGAAGCGAGGTGAACAGCCGCGTGCCCGTCGCGCGCTCGACGGCGACGCCCTGGGCGTTCATCGCAATGTCCAACGCACCGTTGGCGGCGCCGGCGACGAGCACGGCCAGCAGCAGCGTCGCGACGTTGACGGCGAGCGCGGGCAGGAGCACCGCCAGGAAGAACAGCGGCGCGAGCACCAGCAGCGGCCGCGAGCCCCGGCGCGCGATGGCGCCGCCCACCGCCGGCTGGGCCAGCAGCAACCCGGCCGGCGCGCCGAGCAGCGCCAGTCCAATCAGGCCGGGCCCGAGCCCGAGGTCGTCCTGGATCGCCGGCAGCCGGGCGTACCACGACGAGAACGCGGCGCCGTTGAAAAAGAAAATCGTGGTGATGGCGGCCCGGTGCACACGGGCATGCTCGCGTGCCGGGGCGGTCGTAGGCGGTGAGCATGCCCCGGCCGTGGTGGGTAGATTCACGCCCCATGGGCGGGATGAGCGTCGGAGCCACGATCGCGCTCGCCGCGGGGATCGGACTGGCGCTCGGCATCCTCGTCGCCGTCACCACCGACGTACCCTTCGCGCCCGAGATCGGAGTCGTTCTCGGCGTGCTCATCGGCTGGCTCTCGCGCCGAGGCGCCGCCTAAGCAGGGGAAGCAGGAACCTTCCTCAAGCCCGCTGCCCGGGACCTTCCCCCCGGCCGGGTCGAGGCGACCCTGCTAGAACCGGCCGACCACGATGCCGGCTGCAGTGATCTTCGACCTGGACGGGGTCCTGATGGACTCGGAGCAGCGCTGGAACGAGGCCAAGGAGGCCCTCGTGCGCGAGGCCGGCGGCCACTGGCGCGACGATGCCCCCAAGGCGATGATGGGCATGAGCTCGCGTGAGTGGGCCGCATATCTACGCGACGGCCTCGGGGTGTGCCTCGACGCCGACGCGATCAGCCGTAACGTCGCGCGTCGCATGGAGGATGGCTACCGTCGCGAGCTCCCCGTCCTGCCCGGCGCGGATCAGGCCGTGCGAGCGCTCGCGAGACGCTGGCCACTCGCGCTCGCGTCGTCGTCGAATCGGGAGATCATCGACTTGGTGCTCGAGCTCGCGGGCTTCGGCGACGCCTTCGACGTCACGGTCTCCTCCGAGGAGGTCGAGCGCGGCAAGCCCGCGCCAGACGTGTACCTGAAGGCCACCCGGGAGTTGGGTGTCGAAGCCTCGCGCTGCGTGGCAATAGAGGACTCGAGCAACGGCTTGCGCGCAGCCGCTGCCGCGCGCATCGCTGTGATCGCGGTCCCCAACCAGGCTATCCGCCCGAGCCGGACGCCCTGTCGCTCGCGGAGGCCACCGTGACGGTTGTCGACGAGATCACACCGGCGCTCGTGGAGCAGATTGACCGGTCGGCGGGACGGGCGTCGGCCGATGAAAGTGACCTAGGCGGAGCGTCGGTTGTGCGAGACTCGGAGTCCAGTCATGGCGCATTCGGGCGATTTGACTCCCACAGTGAGCGACGCTGTACTCGAAGGCCTCGTCAAGAGCCTGGACAGAGCGGAGCGGGCGTCCAACAAGGTCCTGGTGCGCTGGATCTTGGATGCCGAGGTGCCGCTGTTGTCGGCCTGCGTGCTAGTGACCCTCAACCCTGAGGACGCGCCATTGCGGTCCGGCGAGGTCGCCGAGGCAATCGGCATCTCCATCGAGGACGCGACGCACGCGCTGCACGAACTTCGCTCGCTCGGCTACGCGCGCGAATACAACCGGCGCTACGAGCCGACCGATAAGGGCAAACGGATACACGCGTCGCTGGCGAATGTGCGTCGCGAAGCGCTCGCGGCGTTCCTTTCAGGCTTGAACAAGGAAGCGCGACGCGAGCTCGCGGGCGCGCTGAGGGATCAGGAAGAAACGTTGAGCCGGTCGGCCGACGAGCGGTAGGTCAGCGGAGCACCAGCGCGCCGCGGGTGGCGACCAACCCGTCGAGTGGGTCAGGACTTAAGGAAGGCCAGTAGGTCGGCGTTGATCGTCTCGGCCTCTGTGGTCGGCATGCCGTGCGGGAATCCCTTGTACGTCTTGAGCGTTCCGTCTTGCAGGAGCTGCGCGGATAGCGGTCCGGAGTCGGCGTAGGGAACGATCTGGTCGTCGTCGCCGTGCATCACGAGGACCGGCACCGCGATCTTCTTGAGGTCCTCGGTGAAATCGGTCTGGGAGAAGGCGACGATGCCGTCGTAGTGTGCCTTCGCTCCGCCCATCATTCCTTGGCGCCACCAGTTCTCGATGATCGCTTCCGACGATTCCACCCCGGGCCGGTTATAGCCATAGAAGGGGCCCGACGGCAGGTTCCGGTAGAACTCGGACCGGTTGGCGGCCAGTTGTGCCTGAAGGTCGTCGAACACGCTCTTCGGCAGGCCGCCGGGGTTCGCCTCGGTCTGCACCATGAGCGGCGGTACGGCACTGATCAATACTGCCTTCGCCACTCGACTCTCACCGTGTCGGGCGACGTAGTGCACGACTTCGCCACCACCGGTGGAGTGTCCAACGTGGACGGCGTCCTGGAGATCGAGATGGGCAGTCAGGGCAGCGAGGTCGTCGGCGTAGTGGTCCATGTCGTGCCCGTCGCTGCTCTGCGTTGAGCGTCCATGCCCACGCCGGTCATGGGCGATGACGCGGTAGCCCTGCCGTAGGAAGAACAGCATTTGATTGTCCCAGTCGTCGGCCGAAAGCGGCCAGCCATGGCTGAAAACGACCGGTTGGCCCGAGCCCCAATCCTTAAAGAAGATCTCCGTGCCGTCTGAGGTCGTAACGAAAGGCATTCCTGGCTCCTCACGTGGCGTTGGCGAGTCGAGCGCAGTCTCCCAGACCCAGGATTACGTCATAGGCTCCGACGCCGCCTCGACCTTGCGGAGGGCCTTCGAGCGGTCGAGGAAGACTTCGCAGCGCGTCGCGCATCCGTCCGCGATGTTCCAGATATGTGCCGTTTCGCGATCGAGGCGGACACCACTTAACTGCCCCTGGGCGAGTACGCGCACGAAAACCAAGACCTGGTCGCCGGCGACCAGGAATCGCTCGGCCGTCAGCCGCCACTCGTCCCAGATCTCCTGCGTGACGGCGATCCAGCGCTTCAGGCCGGCCCGCCCGCGGAACGCCTGTGCGCCCTCCGGATAGCTGGGCGGCGGGAGCAGCTCGAACCCCTCGTCGAACCACTCGCCATAGGCGTCGTCGAAGTCGTGGCGACGATCCTCCTGGATGTCCTCGATGAACCGGTACGCATCGCGCACGAGCTCGATCTGGGCGGCCTCGCCGCTTTGCGGGGTCGCCGCTTTCTCGACGCTGGCCACCATACGACCGTTCAGTATTCCAGCGTCGGCGGTGGCGCAAGATACGGCTGCCCGGCGGACGAGGGGTGCGGCCACCCGTACCGGCTGGCTGGATCGGCATGTGAGTGTGGCGCCGTCGAGGTGATGCTGACGGCGACAAGCAAGAGTCTCCCGCACTGCGGGACGCCTGCTGCAAATCGCGCATTGCGTGTGCCTCTTGAGCCAGTGCCGAACGGCGCCGATCGCGAGCAGGAGCCAAGTACGATCTGTCTCGCACACGGTCCGCTACTAGGTGAGTACCCCATCACATTTCGGCTTCCTTACACACGGATCGAAATCCTTCCGAGGCACCCTCCCCAAGCCTACGGTTCGCCTCGATGCGATCCGGTGCGGCGGCCGCGGAGCCCTACGCCGAGCAGGGGCACGACGCGGTCCGGAGGACATTCGAGCTCGCCTGGTTCGAGCGGCTGATCCCGCGGCTTCTCCGCGAGGCCGATGGCTCCGAGGTGCTCGATCTCGGGTGCGGGGACGGTGCCGTGGCTCGGCTGAGTGGGGGGCGGCTGAGCCGGTATGTAGGTGTGGACCTGGCCCCACCTCGGGACGGAGCCGCGGGCGAGTTCGTTCGCCACGACCTGCGTGAGGGCCTCGGGCCCGTCGGCGCTCGCGCCTTCGACCTCTACCTCGGGACCTTCGGGATCGCCTCCCACCTCTCCCCGCCGGAGCTGCGCCGGCTGCTGTCCGAGCTGGCCGCACACGCCCGGCCGGGCGCGGTGATCGCGATCGAGGCGCTCGGGCGCGATTCACTGGAGTGGCCGGGCCTGTGGTCCACCTCGCCCGGGGCGGCCCGAACCCTCCGCTACAGCCTGGGCGCCGACGTGCTCGTGCATCCATGGTCGCCCGGGGAGCTGTTCGGGATGTTCGCCGACGCCGGCATCCAGCCGCTGTGTGCCTTCGACCGCACCGTGCAGGCCGGTCCGAAGCTCGACTGCTACTGGCCGGGGCTTCCGCTGCTCCGCGACGCGCTCATCGGGATGCTCGAGGGAGGGCAGGCGGTGGAGGAGCTGTCGGCGCTGCTGCCCCCGCTGCCGGCGGGCCGGACCGCGCTGGTGCACCACGCGTTGGCCGCCCGGCGTCGCGGACTCGCGCGCGGCGGCCGGATCACCGCGTCAGCGGTGTGGGAGCTCGAGCCCCAGACGGGTTGGGGCTTCGGTCACGGACTGCTCGTCACGGGACGGGTCCCGAGCTGAGACCGATCGCAGGGCCGCCGCGAACGCCGTGTGCGGATCGAGCATCGCCACGGCGCGCGCGTCGGCGTAGGTGTCGACGTCCCGCAGTCGAGGCAGCCGAGTCCAGCGTAGGCCCAGCTCGGTCAGCCTCCGGGCCTGGATCCGGCAGGTGTCGGCCTTCGACATCGGGACGTCGCGGAAGACTCCGGGGTCGGGGCGCTCGAGGCCGATCGTCCAGTAGCCACCGTCGAGAGCCGGTCCCAGGACCGCGTCGACGCCGTCCGCGGCCAGACTCGCCGCAGCGCGCTCGAGCAGCCGCGGCGAGAGCTGCGGGGTGTCCATGCCGACCACCAGGGCGGGGCCGCCGGCCGCCGCCAGGGCGTGTCCCAGCCGCTGGCCGAGGCCATCGCCCTCTTGCTCGACCAGCTCGAATCCGGGCGGCAGCCACGAGCCCGGCTCGCCCTCCAGCGCCAGCAGCCGGCGCCGAGCCGGGCAGGCGACCACGGCCGCGAGGGTGTCGCACAACGCCGCCTCGGCCAGCGTCGCCGCCTCGCGGGGCGTGCAGGGTGGGCAGAGCCGGGTCTTCGAGCGGCCCGGCGCCGGCGCTTTCGCGATGACAACCAGCGCGACGGAGCTCAGAAGCTCGCCTCCGCCCCGAAGGAGACCCCCGCGGCCCTCATCGCAGGACGAGCGCCATGTCGCGAACCGCCCGCGCGGTGCCCCGCAGGGTGCCGGTGACCTTCGATCGGCCCGCCCGCCGCCGATAGCGCACGGGTACCTCGTCTATCGCCCAGCCCGCGGCCGCGGCGCGCAGGACCATCTCCAGGGGCCAGCCGAAGCGCCGGTCCTCGATGCCGAGCGCCAGGAGCGCCTCACGCGGCGCCGCACGCATCGGACCGAGGTCGCACAGCGCGATTCCGCTGCGCCGCCGAAGCTCCCAGACCAGCACGCGGTTGGCCACGCGGACATGCGGCGCGAGGGCGCCCGGCTCGGCGCGGCGGGCGCCAAGCGCAAGATCGGCCTCGCCGCTCCTCACCGGTCCGCTCACGAGCGCCAGCTCGGCGGGATCGAGCGAGCCGTCGCAGTCCATGAAGCAGACCGTCTCGCTTCGGGCGGCGAGCAGGCCCGCGTAGCACGCGGCGCCGAAGCCGGGGCGGGGCTCGTGCATCACGCGTGCCCCCAGGCGCTCGGCCAGCTCGGCGGAGCCGTCGCTCGACCCGTTGTCGACGACGATCGGCGCGAAGCCATGCGGCATCCGGCCCAGCACCCAAGGCAGGGCGGCAGCCTCGTTCAGCACCGGTAGCACCACGTCGACCACGGCCTGCGACGGTATGACGTGGGCCTTACAGATCTCGAACACCCGAGGCGGTCGGGCCCAAGTCGCCGTCCCGCCGACCTAGGTTTGGGTGCGATGGAGGCCGGCACCGGTGCGCTTCGCCTTGCCCGACGCGGGCCCGAGCTGTGGCTGCCCCTGGGAGTTACCGCGGTGGCGCTCGCCACGATCGCATACGGACTCGGCGCCAGGGCGAACGGAGTGGAGCTCGGCGCGGGGCTCGCGCCGTTTCTCGCCGATTGGCGGCCCGCCCTCAGACCGACAGCCCTCCCCGCCGTGGCCTTGCTCGTCGTCGGCGTGCTCGCGGCGCCGCGGCTGCGCCTCGAGCGCGTCGGCGCCTGGCAGTTCGCGCTCGCCGCGCTGGTGCTGGGGCTGTCCTTCAGGCTCGCCCTGGGAACCGCCGGAAGCGGGCTGGACGGGCTCTACAGCGTCTACCAGCTCGGCAACCACGAGGCGGCCAGCGAGTACCTGCCGGCGCTGCCAGCGTTCGACTTCGGCACGCGCTTCTTCCTGGACACGTTCGCCGAGGTGGGCACCTCGCTCCCCGTGCACGCCATCGGCCATCCGCCCGGACTGCTTCTTACGATGCACGTGCTCGCGATCGACAGCGCGCCCGCGATGGCGGCGCTGACGATCGGGGTGGGGGCGCTGTCGATACCGCTCGCCTATCTGCTCGCGCGGGTCCTGATGGACGAGCGGCGGGCGCGTGTCGCGACTTTGCTCTACGTGTTCGCACCGAGCGCGGTGCTGTACGGCGCCACCTCGGCCGACGCGCTCTACGCCACGATCGCGCTCTTGGCGGCGCTGCCGCTCGCCGTGGCCGCGAAGGCGGACGATGGCCCGCCGGCGGCGGGAGCGGGCGCCTTCGGACTGGCCTTCGCAAGCTTCTTCTCCTACGCCAACCTGGCGATCGGGGCGTGGGCCACCCTCCTGGCCTGGCAGCGCAGCGGCCCGAGACGGGCCGTGCTCCTCGCCGGCGCCTGCGGGCTCGCCCTCGTGGCGTTCTACCTCGCGCTGCACCTGGCCACCGGCTATGACCCGATCGGCGTGATCGAGGCCACGGAGAGCGTCTACCGGGAGGGCATCGCCGGCCGGCGTCCTTACGCGTTCTGGGTGTTCGGCTCGCCGACCGCCTTTCTGGTCGCGCTCGGTCTGCCGGTCGCCTGGTTCGCCCTGCGCTCGGCGGGCACCGGCGACACGGCGGCACGCGCGCTGGTGGCCGTTCTGGTCACGGCCGCGGTGCTCGGCTTCACCAAGGCCGAGACCGAGCGCATCTACCTGTACCTCGTGCCGCTGGCGTGCATAGCCGCCGCCGCCAGCCTCCCCGAACGCCGGCTCGGGATCGTGCTCGGCGCGCTGGCTGCGCAAGCCCTCGTGACCGAGCTGCTCTTCTACACAGTCTGGTGAGCGGCGTCTTGGTCACCGGAGGCGCCGGCTTCGTCGGCTCGCATCTCGTCGACGAGCTGCTGCGGCGTGGCGAGCGCGTCCGAGTGCTCGACAACCTCGATGCGCTGGCTCACCCCGGCGGTGTTCCCTCCCACCTGAACCGCGAGGCCGAGCTGGTGGAAGGGGACGTGCGCGATCGCGACACCGTCGACCGCGCTCTCGAAGGCGTCGACCGGGTCTTTCATCTGGGAGGAGTGGTGGGCAACGGCGAATCGATGGTCAACATGCGCCGCGCCGTCGACCACAACGCGGTCGGGACGGCGACGCTCCTGGAGGCGGTCATCGAAAGGCGAGACCGGGTCCGGCGTCTCGTGGCGGCGTCTTCGATGGTCGTCTACGGCGAGGGCTCCTATCGCTGCCTCGAGCACGGCCTCATCCACCCACCGCCGCGTCCGCCCGAGCAGATGCGAGTGCGGCACTGGGAGCTGCGGTGCCCGGCCTGCGCCGGGCCCGCCACCCCGGAGCCGACGCACGAGGAGGCGCCGTTGCGCCCCACGAGCGTCTACGGCGTCACCAAGCGCGATCAGGAGGAGCTGGTGCTCGTGTCGGGCCGCGCCTACCAAGTCGAGACCGTGGCCTTGCGCTACCTGAACGTTTACGGCCCCCGGCAGGCGCTAGCGAACCCCTACACGGGTGTGGCGGCGATCTTCGCCGCCCGGGTGCTCAACGGCAAGCCCGCGCTCGTGTTCGAGGACGGCGGACAGCTGCGCGACCTGGTGCACGTGTCCGACGTGGTGAGGGCTACGAACGCGGCCATGCGCGCTCGGGCCGCACCCGGCCACGCGATCAACGTGGCCACCGGCGCGAGAGTCAGTGTCCTCAGCCTGGCCCGGCAGATCGCGCGGGCGCTCGGATCCGACCTCGCGCCCGAGGTCACCGGCGAGTATCGCGCGGGCGACATCCGCCACTGCTTCGCCGATACTTCCCGCGCGCGCGAGATGCTCGGCTTCGAAGCCCGACTGACCCTCGGCGAGGGTTTGCCGGAGCTCGCGGGGTGGGTCGCGGCCCAGAGCACGCCGGACGGCGGCGACGAGGCGCTGGCCGACCTGCGCGCCCGCGGCCTCGTCAGCTGAGCAAGTACCCGCAGACGAAGCCGCCGACGGTGACGGTGGCCACCAGCCGACTCACCTCTTCGAAGGCGTGGGGCACCACGGCGATCGTCACGACCGCGAGCACGGCGCCGGCGGCGATCGCCTGGGCGGTGCCGATGAGCTCGGGCGACGCGTCCGCCAGCACCGTGCCGCCCAGAGTCGTGGCCAGAGCCAGAGCCAGTCCGATGCCGGTCATCAGCCGCAACACGAAGCCCGGCGAGTGCCCACCGGCGATGATCGGCCCGCTGGCGCCGTAGGACTCGACCACGTTGCCCACCAGGATTCCCACGAGCAGCGCCAGGCCGAGCTCGTGCTCGGCGATAGTGAGGCCCAGGGCGATCGATTCGGGGACGCCATCGATGAACAGGCCGGCGGCAATCGACAGCCCTCGGGCGGACTCGGCTGCGCCCGTGTCCTCAGATGGCTGCTGACGCATGGCCCCGGCGTGCATCGCGCGGCGCATCTGCCTGCGCGACTCGTTGCGGCCCAGCCAGGCGTCGGCCCCGACGTATATCAGCGTCCCGGCGGCAAGGCCCGCGGCGGTGAGCGCCCGCCCGGCCTCCGCATCGGCGTCGGGAACCAGCTCCAGGGCCACGGCCGCCAGCAGCAGCCCCCCGCCGAATGCGGTGATCCCCGCGGCCACACGACCCGAGAGGCGCAACTTCACCGCCGCGACGGCGCCCAGAACGAGACTGAGGGCCACCACGAGCCCCCAGCCGATCGCCGGTGCCGCCTCGCTCACTAAGACGCAGCCGGAATCCGGGACCGTAGCTCGGTGAGGCCTTGGAGGAAGGCCTCGGAGAACGACGGGGAAGGGTTGGATCACGTCGTACATCACCTCGAGCGGCACCTGGGCGCGGATGGCCAGGGTGGCCTGCTGTAGCCACTCGCCTGCCTCGGGTCCCAGCGCGTAGGCGCCGGTGAGCCGCTCCCCGTCGGAAACCAGCGTCATGAAACCCGGCCTGGTGTCGTATGCGCGGGTGTACGTGGAGGTGCGGGGCACCTCGGACATGGACACCGTCACGGTCGATCGGGCCCTCGGCGTCGCCGACCGATGCCGCCTGGGGATCGGTGAAGACGACGCGCGGCACGGCTGTGTAGTCGGCCTCGCGCGGCTGACCCAGGATGTTCGACGCCACCACGCGGCCCTGGTACTTGCTCATGTAGGTGAGCGGCCAGATCCCGGTCACGTCGCCGATCGCCCAGACGCCGTCCGCGGCGTTCATGCGCCCGTCCACGGGGATGCCCCGGCGGCTCGGGCTCGATGCCCACGGTCTCGAGGCCGAGCCCTTCGGTGCGTGGTCGCCGCCCGGTGGCCACGAGCACACGGTCGCCGCGCAGCTCCGGGCGCTCTGTGAACTCGAGTACGTATTCCTCGCCCTCGCGGCGGGCGGCCGAGGCGTGCTGGCCGAAGCAGAGCTCGATGCCGTCGGCCCGCAGCGCGTCGCCGAGACCGCTCGCCGAGCCTCTTCGGCTCGCGCGGGAGTACGTGATCGGCGCCCTCCACGAGGGTTACCGAAGCGCCTATTCTCGCTATCGCCTGGGCCATCTCCACGCCCACGGGCCCGCCGCCGAGCACCAGCAGCCGGCCCGGGGTCTCCGTGAGCCCGGTGATCTCGCGATTGGTCCACACGCCGTCGAGTTCACGCAGGCCGGGAACGGGGGGAATCACGGGTGTCGACCCCGTGGCGATGACCACGTGCTCGGCGGACTGTTCCTCGTCGTCCACCATTACGCGCCCGGGGCCCACCAGACGCGCCGCGCCGCGGAGCACCTCGATGCCCCTCTCGGCGAGGTACGCCGCCTTGCGGGCGTCGTCGTAGCCCGACACCATGAAGTCGCGCCATTCGAACGCCGCCTCGGCGCGCACCCCGCCGTTCACGGCCTCGCGCGCCCCCGGAGCCTCGCGCGCCGCCTGGAGCGCCTCTCCCGGGCGCAGCAGGGTCTTCGACGGGATGCAGGCCCAGTAGTCGCACTCACCACCCACCAGCTCGCGCTCAACGATGGCCACCTCGAGTCCGCCGTCGGCCAGATGGCCGGCGCAGTGTTGTCCGCCGGGGCCGGCCCCGATGACGATGACGTCGTATCGCGTGGAGCTCACGAGCGCGCCTCCTGCGCTTGATCGATGGCGTGGGCGGCGACGATCAAGCCGATGTGGCTGAACGCCTGCGGGAAGTTGCCCAGCAGCTCGTCGTGGGTGGTGTCGATCTCCTCCGCGATCAGGCCCAGATCGTTGGCGTGCCCAACCAGCTGGTCGAAGAGCTGCTCGGCCCGCTCCACCTCGCCGGCCTTGGCCAGCGCGGTGACGAGCCAGAACGAGCAGATGACGAAGGTGCCCTCCTCGCCCGTCAGGCCGTCTGCGTTGAGGCCCTCCTCGTTGCGGTAGCGCAGCACGAGCCCGTCCTCGGTGAGGTCCTCGGCGATCGCCTCGATCGTCGCGCGCATGCGCTCGTCGTCGGCGGGCAGGAAGCCGAGTATCGGCATGAGCAGCTGCGCGGCGTCCAGCTCGTCGGAATCGAACGACTGTGCGTAGGCCCCCCGCGCCTCCGACCAGCCGCGCTCGAGAACGGCGGCGCGGATCTCGTCGCGCGCGGCGGTCCACTCGTCGACCTTCGCGTATTCGCCCAGCTGCGGCGCGAGCAAGACGGCGCGGTCGAGCGCCGTCCAGCAGAGCACCTTGGAGGAGAGGTGGTGGCGCGGCTCGCCGCGCATCTCCCACATACCCTGGTCGCGCTCGCTCCAGCGCGCCGCCGCCGTATCGGCGAGGTCGGTCACGAAGGCCTGGATCTCCATGTGCAGCGTCCCCAGCCGCTCGCGGTAGAGCCAGAGCGAGTTGAGCAGCTCGCCGTACACGTCGAGCTGGACCTGGCTCCAGGCGCCGTTGCCCACGCGAACCGGCGCCGAGTCACGCCAGCCGCGAAGGTGGCCGAGCTCGCGCTCGGTCAGGTCGTGCTCGCCGCCGATCCCGTACATGATCTGCAGCGAGCCCTCGCTCGCGCGTCCGCCGGCCGCGCTGGTCATGAACGAGAGGAACTCCTCAGCCTCGTCGCTACAGGCGCCGATGTAGAGCGCCTCGATGGTGAGCGAGGAGTCGCGGATCCAGGAGAAGCGATAGTCCCAGTTGCGCTCGCCGCCCACCGTCTCGGGGAGCGAGGTGGTGGGAGCGGCCACGATCGCGCCCGTGGGTCGGTAGGTGAGTCCCTTCAACACGCGAGCCGAGTGACGCACGAGCTCGCGGTGCGTGCCCCTGTAGATGTCGTGATCGGCCCCCCAGGAGCGCCACGCCTCGGCGGTGTCCTCGATGCGGGCCGCGACCTCGGCGGCGGCGGTGGGCTCCGGGGCCTCCTGCGCCTCGACCGGGAGCCAGCGCAGCGCGAAGCCGGCGCTCTTTGGTTCGCCGAGGGTGAAGACGGCGCGGATCGTCGACTCGTCGTCGACCTCCAGCGGGACTCCCGCGCGCAGCCGCAGCGGTGACGTCCCTCCGAACGTGCGGGCGCCGTCATCGAGCAGGCGAACGAGCGGACGGTACAGGCCGAACTCGGGACGCGGGGCGAGCTCCATGACCAGCTCGACGCTGCCCTCGACCGCCTCCACGCTGCGCAGGAGCTCGTGCGGCGCGTCGAAGCCGAGGTCGTGTCCGCGCTGGCCCTCGGGGACGGCCATCGCGTCGATGAGGCGCACCCGCCCGGTGTCCGTGGTGAAGGTGGTATCGATGACCAGCGTGCCCGGCAGGTAGCGGCGCTCCGCGGTGAACGCTCCCACCGGCCGGATCGACCAGTGGCCGGCCGCCGGATCGAGAATGCGCGCGAGTACCGCTGCGCTGTCGTAGCGCGGGAGGCAGAGCCAGTCGATCGATCCGTGACGGTCGACCAGGGCGGCCGAGTTGCAATCGGCCAAGAGGCCGTAGTCGGCGACCGGCCGGTACTCCGGCCGCTTCGCGGCATGGGCAAGGCTTGCTGAGGCCAGGGCCGAAGTCTCGTTCATGATTGAGGCGTCTCGCAAGTGCCACCACCGTTACAGTGGGCGCCACCGTGGACCGCTCGGGCCAAGCGGACGGGGAGCTCTTGGCGGCCTTGCGCGCGGGGGACGAGGCCGCCTTCGCGCGCTTGGTCGACGACCTGAGTCCAAGCCTGTTGCGAATGGCCCGCGCGTACGTCTCGACCGACGCCGCCGCCCAGGAGGTGGTCCAGGAGACCTGGCTCGGGGTGCTGCGCGGGCTGGACGGCTTCGAGGGCCGGGCCGCGCTCAGGACGTGGATCTTTCGCATCCTCGTGAACATCGCCAAGACCCGCGGCGTGCGCGAGGCGCGCAGCCTGCCCTTCTCGTCTGCCTTCGATTCCAACTCGGACTCCGGCTCCGCGGTGGTCGATCCCGATCGTTTTCTTCCCCATGACCACGACCGCTGGCCGCATCACTGGGCCATCGGGCCCACTCCCTGGCCCGAGCAGGCCGCCGAGACGGCGGAGTCGCTGCGGCTGATCCGGGCCACGGTCGACAGTCTGCCGGGGGCGCAGCGGGAAGTGATAACCCTGCGTGACATCGTGGGCTGCTCGGCGGAGGAGACCTGTAATGCCCTTGGCCTGTCCGAGACCAACCAGAGGGTGCTTCTCCATCGTGCGCGTGCCGCCGTCAGAACGGCGCTCGAGACGGAGGTCGACGCCACCGAACCGACGCTATGACGACTCACCAAGAGATGGCCTGCCGGGAGCTGGTTGAGGTGATCACCGACTACCTCGAGGGCAAACTCGCCGAGGTCGACCGCGTTCGCTTCGAGGCGCATCTCCAGGAGTGCCCTTACTGCCAGAGCTACCTCGACCAAATGCGCGAGACGATCGTGGCCCTGGGAGCGCTGAGCGAGGAGTCGCTCTCGCCGCAGACACGCGAGAGTCTGCTCGAGGCCTTCCGCGACTGGCGCGGGGCGGCCTAACCGGCGCCTCCTGGGGGCCTGATGGGGGTTCGGTGTTGGCAGCCACGTCGCGGCGCTGCGCGAGCCGCCGCGTGCCGCCCGAACCGCGTTGCGGCTGCGTGACGAAGGCGACAACAGGGCCCGGCCAACCAGCGAACCCACATCAAGCCTCTAGGGGCGACGGACGCTCAGCAGGTCCAGCCAGCGAGAGGCGGGCGCCAGCCAGTCAGCGGGGCGTTCGGCATGCGGCCGGCCGCAGTTCACCCGGGTGAACTCGACGGCGGGGCGATACGTCTCACCCCGGTTCGGGCCACTGGGGGGCATGACCTCGCAGCCACAGGCCGAGCTCGCCCTGGTCGCAGCCCTTGCCGCCGGCGATGAGCGCGCGTTCAACGAGCTGGTGGGGCGCCACCATCGCAGTCTGGTTCGCCTGGCGCGCAACTTCGTCCGCTCCGAGGCGCTCGCCGAGGAGGTCGCTCAGGACACCTGGTGCGCGGTCATCGCCGGGATCGAGCGCTTTCAGGCGCGCTCCTCCCTCAAGACATGGATCTTTGCGATCTGCGTGAACAAGGCCCGGACGATGGCCGAGCGTGAGCGCCGGACGATCCCGTTCTCGGCCCTGAGCGCCGAGGGGGAGGACGGCGACGGGGAGGCGGTCGAGGACCGCTTCGCGGACGGGGCGAGCTGGACCGCTCCCGCATGGGCCTGGGATGATCCCGAGCGCCGCGCCGCCTCGCTCGAGCTGCGGGCGGAGCTACGAGCGGCGCTCGAGGAGCTGCCCGAGCGCCAGCGTCTGGTGGTCAGCTTGCGCGACGTCGAGGGCGTGGCTCTCGAGGAGATCGCGGCGATGCTGGAGCTGACCCCGGGCAACGCGCGTGTGCTCCTGCACAGGGGCCGGACCCGCCTGCGAGTCGCCCTCGCCGATGCACTGGAAACCGTGCCGGTTTCGCTCTAGCGCCGCGAGGTGCGTTTCGGGCGCCCCGAGGGCACCAGCAGCGCCGCTCCGATCGCTCCGCCCAGGTCCCCGAGCGCCGCGAGAGCCACCGCCGGCGGGTTGTCGTCCACGAACAGGTGCGGCTGCATCGCCTCGCGGATGCGCTTCACGTAGGGCTCGCCCAGGCGGGTGCCGAGCCCGCCTCCGATCACCACAGACGAGACGTCGAGAAGGTTGACGGCCGAGGCGATGCCCGCGCCCATGGCCTCGACGGCGCGATCGATCAGCTCGACCGCCATCGGATCCTCGTGGTCGAGCGCCCGCGCCCAGATGCCGGATTGCAGCCGGGTGCGTCCGCGCTTCTCCATGATCTTGAAGAGGTCGGTCTTGTGGCCACGCTTGTGCAGGTGGCGGGCACGCAGCTCCATGGCGCCGCGGCCGGCATAGGCCTCGAGACAGCCGAAGCGCCCGCAGGTGCAGCGCGCGCCGCCCACCTTCACCACCACGTGACCGAGCTCCCCCGCGGCCCCGCGGCCCTCCCACTTCTTACCGTCGAGGACGACGCCGCCGCCCACCCCCGTCCCCCACCAGACCCCGAGCAACGACTTCGAGCCCTGCGCGGCGCCGAGCACGTACTCGGCGTGCACGCCCACGGTCACGTCGTTGTCGATGTAGGCGGGCGTCCCCGCCAGCTTCTTCAGCCCGGTGGTCATGCGGATCGGGGCGCCACCACCGGGAAGGTTGCGCGCGCCGCTCACCACCCCCCGGCGAGCGTCTATCGCGCCGGGCGAGCCGACGCCGACCCCGGCGAGATGACGCGGCTCCACGTCCACGCCGGCGCAGGCTTCGGCCAGGGTTGCGGCGAGCGCCTCCACCACCGCCTTTCCCCCACCGCGTGCGGGGGTCGGGCGCTTGGCCTCCGCCACAACGTGCCGGCGGCCGTCCAGGACGACGGCCTGGATCTTCGTGCCGCCGAGGTCGAGACCGCCGACCAGGCGGCGACGGGAGGGGCTCATGAGCGATGATTCTTACCACGAGTTCTCCCAGTGGTGGCCGATTCGGCCCAGCCGAGGACGTGTAACGCACGGCCGCTCCCTGTGACGACGAGTAATGAATCTCTCGCCCGGCGAGCGCTTTCCCGATCTCGACCTGCCCGATCACACCGGCCGCCCCCGATTGCTCTCGGAGCTCGCCGGAGGCGACCCGCTGGCGCTGATCACCTCGCGCGGCTGGTGGTGTCCCAAGGAGCAGCGCTACATGCGCGGGCTCGCACGGCTGCAGGACGAATTCGAGGTGGCCTACGCGCGCATCGCCGTGGTCTCGGTCGATCCACCCGAGGTGCAGGCTGCGTTTCGCGCCGGGCTCGGGGCGCGCTTCACCTTTCTGTCCGACGCCGCCCGCCGCTGGCTGCCGCAGCTCGGCATGATCGAGAGCACGGACACCGTTCACGACCCCTATCGCCCGGCCGCGTTCACGCTGTTTCCCGATCTCACGATTCACGCCGCCTACAACGGCTACTGGTATTGGGGGCGCGCCACCGGGGAGGAGTTGCGCCAGGACATGCGCGCGATCAGCCGGGCGATCCGCGGCGACTGGGAGGTACCGGCGGTGTGAGCGCTCCCGAGCGGCCGTTTGCCCACATCGTCTTCGACGGGGAGCGCCTCAGCGCCGACCCCCACGCCCCCGGCCGGCGCCTGCGCGTGGACGCGCGTTGCGTGCGCGGCCGGCCCGTGCTCCACGCCTACGCCCACGTCTGCGCTCTCACCGACCGCGCGGCGGCGCTGCGCTTCGACGAGCCCGAGGTCCAGCAGGCGCGCCGCGACGCTCTCGAGTACTGGATCCCCCTTCTGGGCGACGAACTGGTCTGCCTGAGCACATTCGCCATCGACGCGAGCCTCTGCGGCGGGGCGATCACGGTCGCACGCACCAGCCGGCGCTTCGCGGACGATCCGTTCGCCCGGCTGTTTCGCGGGACGATCATCGAAACCAGCCTGTTCTGCCCCGTGCCGCCCCCGGCGGGGCCCGTGATCGAGCGCTACGCCGGGGTGCCCTGGCCCGGAGGTTGCTTCTGAGCGGCGGCGGAGATAGGAATGCAGCGTGGTCCTAGGAGTCGACGTGGGCGGGACGAAGGTCGCGGTGGCCGGCGTGAAGGGCGTGAAGGCCGTTCACCGACTCGAGCGTCCCACCGATACCGACTCCACCGCGGCGCTGCTCGACGGCCTCGAAGAGGTGGTGCGACGGGCGATCGAGCGGACCGGCGAACCCGATGCGATCGGTGTGGGGGTGCCCTCGCAGATCGACTACGGCACCGGCACGGTCGAGACGAGCGTGAACATCCCGCTCACCGGGGTCCCCCTGCGCGACGAGCTCGAGACGCGCTTCGGCGTGCCGGTGTTCGTCGACAACGACGCCAATTGCGCCGCGCTGGCCGAGGCGCACATCCTCGGCGAGGACGACCTGGTGATGCTCACGCTCGGTACGGGCGTGGGCGGCGGCGTCGTCACGCGCGGGCTCACCTTTCGGGGCGCCAATGGCCTCGGTGCCGAGCTCGGTCATTTCTCGCTCAACCCGGACGGGCCGCCCTGCCCGGGTAGCTGTCCCAACCGCGGCTGCATCGAGGCCTACTGCTCGGGCCAGGCGCTCGAGCGCGATGCGACCGAGCTTGCCCAGGACAAGCCCGGCAGCCGCCTCTCGGAGCTGATCGCCGACGACGGGAAGGTCAGCGGGCACGACCTCGTCGAGGCGGCGGAGGAGGGCGACCCGGACGCCGTGCTGGTGTTCGACAACTTCGCCCGCATGCTCGGCATCGCGATCGCCGGCTACGTGAACGTCTTCGAGCCCGACCGGCTCGCGATCGGCGGCGGAGTCTCGCGCGCGAGCCACCTCTTCCTCGATCGTGCCGAGCGCGAGGCCGCCGCCCGGGCCCTGCCCGCGCTCTGGCGACGCGTTACGGTCGCCTTGGCCCAGGGCGGTGCGGATGCCGGCGTGATCGGCGCCGGCATCCTTGCCGCGCAGGAGGTGAAGGGCGTTACGCAGTCACTGCGCGATACTGCAATCGGCCACCCCATGACAAGCGAAGGAAGCGCATGACCACGAGCACCGCTCAACTCGACGAGCTCTGCATCAACACGATTCGCACGCTCGCGATGGACGCGGTCCAGAAGGCCAACTCCGGTCATCCGGGCACGGCCATGGCTCTCGCCCCGCTGTCGTACGTCCTCTACACCCGGATCATGCGCCACAACCCCCAGAACCCGGATTGGGCGAACCGCGATCGCTTCGTGCTCTCGGCGGGTCACGCGTCGATGCTTCTCTATTCCATGCTCTACCTGACGGGCTATCCGCTCACGCTCGACGACATCAAGCACTTCCGTCAGGTCGGCTGGCCCACGGCCGGGCATCCCGAGCGCAAGTACTCGCCCGGCATCGAGGCCACCACCGGCCCGCTGGGTCAGGGAATCTCGATGTCGGTGGGCCTGGCGCTGGCCGAGCGCATGCTGGCGGCGCGGTTCAACCGGGGCGAGCACCCGGTCGTCGACCACCACACCTTCACGATCGCCAGCGACGGCGACATCCAGGAGGGTGTTGCATCCGAGGCCTGCTCGCTGGCCGGCCATCTCGGTCTGGGCAGGCTCATCGCCTTCTACGACGCCAACCGCATCCAGCTGGCCAGCGAAGTTCCGGTCGTGATGACCGAGGACGTGGGCGCGCGCTTCGAGGCTTATGAGTGGCACGTCTCCGACGTGGGCGAGGACCTGTCGGTGGAGACGCTCGAGCGGGTCACGCGCGAGGCGATGGAGGTGGAGGATCGGCCGTCGCTGGTGATCGTGCGCTCCCATATCGGCATCGGGAGCCCTCTCCAGGACACCTCGAAGGCGCACGGCTCGCCGCTGGGCGAGGAAAACGTGCGCGAGACCAAGGAGAACTACGGCTGGGATCCCGACGCCCAGTTCCTCGTTCCCGACGAGGCGCTCGAGCACTTCCGCGCCTGCTGCCAGCGCGGCCAGGAGTACGAGGAGGCGTGGAACGGCCGCTTCTCCGCCTACCGCGAGGCCGAGCCCGAGCTGGCGAGAGATCTCGAGAACCTGCTGGAGGGGCGCATGCCCGAGGGCTTCGACGCCGACCCACCGCGCTTTGAGGCGGGCGAGGCGATGGCCACCCGCAAGGCTTCGGGGGCGGCCGTCCAGTGGGCGGCCGCCCGCGTGCCGCACCTGGTCGGCGGGGCCGCCGACCTGGCCACCTCCACGAACACCGACATCGAGGACGCCGGCGACGTGCAGCGCAACCAGTACGACGGGCGCAACCTGCGCTTCGGAGTGCGCGAGCACGGGATGGGCGCCGTGGTGAACGGCCTCACGCTGCACGGCTTTCGCGGGTTCGGCAGCACCTTCCTCATCTTCTCCGACTACATGAAGGGCGCGATCCGCCTGTCCGCGCTGCAGAAGCTACCCGCCATCTGGGTCTTCACCCACGACTCGATCGGGCTGGGCGAGGACGGTCCGACCCACCAGCCCATCGAGCAGCTGGCGGGGCTGCGCGCCATTCCGCGCCTCAACGTGGTCCGTCCGGCGGACGCGAACGAAACGGTGCTCGGCTGGCGCTTCGCCCTGCGCCAGACCGAGGCCCCCACCGCCTTCGCGCTGTCGCGCCAGAACCTGCCGATCCTCGAGCCCGACAGCGTGCCCGACGACGCCATCGAGCGCGGCGCCTACGTCCTGCGCGACACCGCGAACGGAGGCGAACCCGACCTGATCCTGATCGCCACCGGGTCCGAGGTGTCCCTGGCCATGGAGGCCGCGGATCAGCTCGACTCGGAAGGCGTGGCCGTTCGCGTGGTGTCCATGCCGTGCATGGACACCTTCGAGCACGCCGACGAGACCTACCGCGACGAAGTGCTGCCGCCCTCCTGCCGGGCGCGCGTGGCCGTGGAGGCCGCGAGCCCCATGGGCTGGTACCGCTGGGTGGGAGCCGAGGGCACCTTCGTCGGGATGGAGACCTTCGGAGAATCTGGCCCCTACAAGGACGTCTACGAGCACTTCGGCATCACACCCGAGCGGATCGCCGAGGCCGGGCGCTCCGTGACCGACCGGGCCGCCGCGGCGCGGCGGTAAGACTGAGAGGCGAGCGATGAGCATCGGAGCACAGGTCAACGAGCGCCTGGCGGCGCTGACGGAGGCGGGCGTGAGCGTCTGGCTCGACCAGATCCGGCGCACGCTCATCACGGAGGGCGAGCTGCAGCGGCTCGTGGACGAGGACTCGCTGCGCGGGGTCACCTCCAACCCCGCGATCTTCGAGAAGGCGATCCTGGGCTCGGACGACTACGACGACGACCTGCGCGAGCTGTCGGCCGAGAATCTCGGCGCCGGCGAGATCTTCGAGCGGCTCGCCATCAAGGACGTGCAGCTCGCCGCCGACGTGCTGCGCTCGGTGTGGGACGAGGCGGGCGGCGCCGATGGCTTCGTGTCCTTCGAGGTCGAGCCCTCCAGGGCCCACGACACCGAGGGCACGCTGGAGCAGGCGCGTGACTACTGGAGCCGCGTGGACCGGCCCAACCTGATGATCAAGATCCCGGGCACCGAAGAGGGGCTGCCCGCGATCGAGCAGGCGATCTACGAGGGCATCAACGTCAACGTGACGCTGCTCTTCAAGGTCGAGTCGTACATGGCGGTCACCGAGCGCTACATACGCGGCATGGAGCGTCGCCTCGACGAGGGCAAGTCCATGGACGTGCATTCGGTCGCGAGCTTCTTCGTGTCGCGCGTGGACACCGAGGTCGACAAGCGGCTCGAGAAGCTGGGCCGCACCGAGCTCCAGGGCAAGGCAGGCCTCGCCAACGCCCGCGAGGCCTACATGCGCTTCAAGGAGATCTTCCTCGGCGACCGCTTCGCTCGCCTGCGCGAGGCCGGCTGTCCCGTCCAGCGGCCGCTCTGGGCCTCCACGGGTGTCAAGGACCCGAGATATCCGGACACCCTGTACGTCGACGGGCTGGTGGCGCCCCACACGGTCAACACGATGCCGATGGCCACGCTCAACGCGGCGGCCGATCACTCCGAGTTCTCCGGCGCGACCGCCGACCAGGATCCGTCCGCCGACCTGAAGGCGCTCGCGGACGCCGGCATCGACATGAGCGACGTCACCGACACGCTGCTGCGCGAGGGGATCGACAAGTTCATCGCGCCCTTCGAGGAGCTCATCCGCGGCGTCGAGTCGGCTCGCGAGGCGGCGGTCACCAAGCGGCCCGCGACGATCGCCTCATCGATGCCCGACGAGCTGGAGCCCGGCATCGTCGAGCAGGTGCAGCGCGCCCAGAAGGAATCGGTCGTGCAGCGCGTCTGGCGCAAGGACGCGGCCCTGTGGGCTCCCCCGGGCACTCCCGAGGTCGCCGACCGGCTGGGCTGGCTCACGGTCTCCGACGTGCTGCTCGACGCCGCGGACGGCCTCGAGTCCTTCGCGCAGGAGTGCCGCTCGGAGGGGCTCGAGCATGCGGTCCTGCTGGGGATGGGAGGCTCGAGCCTCGGGCCCGAGGTGATCCGCCGCTCCCTCGGCGACGCGGGGGGCATGACGCTCCACGTGCTGGACTCGACCGACCCCGGCGCCGTGCTCGCCGTCGAGCGGGCGGTCGACCTAGACAAGACGCTGTTCCTCGTATCGTCGAAGTCCGGCGGCACGGTCGAGACCCTGTCGCACATGCGCTACTTCTACGAGCGCAGCGGCGGCGACGGGAGCCACTTCGTGGCCGTCACCGATCCAGGTAGCCCGCTGGTCGAGGAGGCGAAGAGCCGCGGCTTTCGCAAGGTCTTCGAGAACGACCCGAACATCGGCGGGCGTTACTCGGTGCTGTCGCACTTCGGGCTCGTGCCTGCCGTGCTGGCCGGCGTCGACGTCCGGGCGCTCCTGCACGGCGCGCAGGTGGCCGAGCAGCACTGCCAGAGCGCTCACGCCGTCGAGGCCAACTCCGGCCTGTGGCTCGGCCTCGCTATCGGCTCGCTGGCTCAGCAGGGCCACGACAAGGCCACATTCGTCGTCGACGGGCCGATCGACTCCTTCGGCCTCTGGGTGGAGCAGCTGGTCGCGGAATCGACCGGCAAGGAGGGCCGCGGCATCCTGCCGGTGGCCGACGAGCCGGTCGGTGCGCCCGAGGAGTACGGCGACGACCGGGTGTTCATCCACCTGCGTAACGAGGACGCCCCGGACGAGGAGCACGCCGAGAAGGTGGAGGCGCTCGCTCGCGCCGGGCATCCGAAGATCACTCTGGTTGCGAAGGGGCCGGAGGACCTGGGCCGGATCTTCTTCTTCGCCGAGTTCGCGGTGGCCGTGGCGGGCTGGGTGCTGGGCATCAACCCCTTCGACCAGCCCAACGTCCAGGAGGCCAAGGACGCCACCAACCGGATCCTGGCCGAGGGCCTGCCCGAGCTCGGCTCGGGCGACTTCCGCGACGTACTCGGGGCCTCGCCTCCGCAGTATGTGGCGATCAGCGGATTCATGGCGCCCTCGCCGGAGATCGACGCCGCCGTCGGGAGGCTGCGAGCGAAGATCCGCGACAAGACGAAGGCCACGACCACGTTCGGCTACGGCCCGCGTTACCTGCATTCGACGGGCCAGTACCACAAGGGCGGCCCGCCGAACGGGATCTTCGTCCAGCTCTACCACCCGGCGGACGAAGACGTGGAGATACCCGGCGTGGGCTACGGGTTCGAGCACCTGAAGCATGCGCAGGCGCTGGGCGACGCGCAGACGCTGCGCGAGCACGGATTGACTGTGGTCTTGGTCGAGCTCCAGGGCGAGCCGGCGGAAGCGATAGAGAGGATCCTCTGATGCAACTCGGCTTCATCGGTCTGGGAAAGATGGGGGCCAACATGGTCCACCGCATCCATCGCGACTCCGATCACGAATGCGTGGTCTTCGACTTCAACGAGGACGCCGTGCGGGAGACCGAGGGCTTCGGCGCCTCGGGATCGTCATCGCTCGAGGAGCTCGTGTCGCAGCTCGAGGCTCCCCGCTCGGTGTGGATCATGGTTCCGGCTGGCGACCCCACGCAGCAGACTGTCGACACGCTCGGTGGCCTGCTCGAGTCTGGAGACACGATCATCGACGGCGGAAACTCCCGCTGGACCGATGACAAGCGCCGCAGGGACGAGCTCTCCTCAAGGGGGATCCACTACGTGGACGTGGGCGTGAGCGGCGGAGTGTGGGGCCTCCAGGTGGGCTACTGCATGATGGTCGGTGGTCCCGACGAGGCGGTCAAGCGCCTCGCGCCGATCCTCGACGTGCTGGCTCCGCCGCACACCGATGAGCACGGGCCGGGCTGGGGGCACTTCGGGCCCACCGGCGCGGGCCACTACGTGAAGATGGTCCACAACGGCGTCGAGTACGGGATGATGCAGGCCTACGCCGAGGGCTTCTCGCTCTTCGACGCGTGCGAGTACGAGCTCGACAACGCGCAGATCGCCCACCTGTGGATGCAGGGCTCGGTCGTGCGCTCGTGGCTGTGCGAGCTGGCCGCGCGGGCCTTCGAGCAGGAGGGCAACGACCTCGAGGCGCTCGCTCCCTTCGTGGAGGACTCGGGCGAGGGGCGCTGGACCGTCCAGGATGCGATCGAGCGGCGCATTCCCATGCCGGTGATCTCGACCTCGCTCTACGAGCGCTTCTCCTCCCGGGGTCAGAACGCGTTTGCGGCCAAGGTCAATGCCGCGCTGCGCAATCAGTTCGGCGGGCACGCCGTGAAGGCCGCCGATCCCGAGGCCCAGGCCCAGCCGCACGCCGAGTAACCGTGGCCACCGTCGAGCAGCCCAATCCGCTCATCGAAGGCCTCGAGCGCCTGCCGGTCCACCCGACCACGCTGGTCATCTTCGGCGGCACGGGCGATCTCGCCCACCGCAAGCTGCTGCCGGCGGTCTACAACCTCGCCCACGAGGGGGCGCTGCCCGAGCGCTTCAACCTGATCGCGGTGTCGCGCTCGGACATCCCCCAAGGCGACTACCAGAGCATGGCGCGCGAGTCGATCACTCAGCACTCGCGCCGCCCCCCAACGATCAGGTGCTAGAGAAGCTGCTCGCGAGCGTGCGCTACGTGCCCGGGACCTTCGACGACGACTCGGTCTACGACCGCCTCGAGGAGGAGCTCAAGGGCTTCGACGACGAGGCGGGGATCACGTTCAACCGGGTCTTCTACCTGTCCACGGCGCCCGCCTTCTTCCCCTTGATCGTGGGCAAGATCGGCGAGCAGGCGCTCAACGAGGTCGACGGCGCCGAGGTGCGGGTGGTGATCGAGAAGCCGTTCGGCACCCGGCTGACGGAGGCGATCGAGCTCAACCGCCAGGTCCTGTCCGTGTTCTACGAGTCCCAGGTCTTTCGTATCGACCACTACCTGGGCAAGGAAACCGTCCAGAACATGCTGGCCCTGCGGTTCGCCAACGGCATGTTCGAGCCGATCTGGAACCGCAACTTCATCGATTACGTGCAGATCACGGCATCGGAGGACCTCGGCATCGGCACCCGGGCGGGCTACTACGACTCGGCGGGCGCGCTGCGCGACCTGGTGGAGAACCACATGATGCAGCTGCTGACGCTGCTGTGCATGGAGCCGCCCGGGACCTTCTCCGCAGACGACGTGCGCGACGAGAAGGTCAAGGTCCTGCACGCGATCAAGGCGCCGGAGGCGAGCCACACCGTTCGAGCGCAGTACACCGCGGGAATGGCGGAGGGCAAGGAGGTGCCGGGCTATCTCGAGGAGGAGGGAGTGCCCGACGACTCGAAGACCGAGACCTTCGCTGCCTTGCGCCTGGAGGTCGACAACTGGCGGTGGGCCGGCGTGCCCATCTACTTACGCACCGGCAAGCGGCTGGCGCGAAAGGTCACGGAGATCGCAGTCACGCTCAAGCCGGTTCCCCATCTGGCCTTCGAGGCCGCGGGGTCGGTCGGGGTGCAGCCCAACCAGCTGGTCATGACCATGCAGCCCAACGAGGGAGTGTCGCTCTCCCTCGGGGCCAAGATCCCGGGGACGCGCATGCGCATCCGCCCGGTGAACATGGAGTTCCTCTACGGCACGGCCTTCCTGTCGCAGTCCCCTGAGGCCTACGAGCGGCTGATCATGGACGCGATGCGCGGTGAGGCCACGCTGTTCACGCGCGACGACGAGGTCGAGGGCCAGTGGCGGGTGATCGATCCCGTCCTTGAGTCTTGGAAGGAGGACGAGGTGCCGCTGGCCACCTATGAGGCCGGCTCGGGAGGTCCCGAGGAGGCGAACGCGCTGCTGACCGACGGGCATCGCTGGCGGACGATATGACCCTCGACGCCGGCGGCGTCTGGAGCGAGCAGGACACGAGTCCCGGGGGCGATCGAGGACGCGCTCCGCAAGCTGCTGCAGGAGCAGTTCGCGCGCGACGACGCGTACGCTCCGGCGCGGGTGATCAACCTGGTCGTGGTGGTCGACCGCGAGTGGCGGGGAGAGATCCTGAACCGCCTCGAGGGCATGGGTCAGTACCACCCCTCGCGGACCATCCTGTGCGCCGTCGAGTCCGGGCGAACGACCATCGATGCCTCGGTGGCGCTGACCACCGAGGGGGACCGCGGCCACAAGGCGGGCGAGCTCGCGCTGACGCGCGAGCGCATCCTGCTCGACCTCGGCCCGCTCCACCTGGACAACCTCGCCACGATCGTCGATCCCCTCGTGGTGAGCGACATCGCCACCGTCGCCTGGGCGCCCCATGGACACCAGGAGGCGATCGACGCCCTGCTTCACCTAACGCAGGTCGTGCTCGTGGATTCGGTCAACGAGCCGGACCCCGGGGCGGCGATACACCGCGCTGACGGGCTTGCGGGCGAGGCCTATATCGTCGACCTGGCCTGGCTGCGCTCCACCCCGTGGCGCGAGCGCGTGGCCGCCACCTTCGACCCGTCGCCCTGGCGCGAGGAGCTGCGCCGGATCAGCTCCGTGACCGTTCGCCACCACACCGAGTCGACCGTGGCGGGGCTGTTGTTCCTCGGCTGGCTCGCGTCGCGGCTGGACTGGCAGCCGGAGTCGCTGATGTCCGCCGGCGGGTCGCTGAAGGGCCGGGCCAGGGCCCGGCGCCAGGATGTCGACCTGGAGCTCGTGCCCGAAGGGCGGATGTCCGTTCCGGGCTTGGCCGGGATCAAAATCGCGACCTCCAGTGGAATGAGCATCTCGCTCGACCGGGGGCCGGGAGGGCTCAGCGCTCGGCGCCAAGACCGCAAGGGGCGCGAGTCGAACTGGACGGTGCTCGGCGCATCGCGCGGCGAGGCGGGCATTCTCGGCGAGGGCATACGGCAGGCGCTGCTACGCGATCCGGCCTACGCGCGTGCGCTCGACCGGGTGGGAGCGATGGTGGGGTGAGGCCGAAGACCTGGGTCGCGCCCGCCGGAGAGCAGATTCCCAACCACCCCTCGTTCGCTGTGCTGATCTACCGCGAGGTGTCCGCCGTGACCGCGGGCGCCGCCGCGTGCCGGAAGCTCTTCGCCGAGCACGACTGGGTGGGCTCGTGGGTCGACGGCGTATTCGACTTCCACCACTTCCACTCGACGTCGCACGAGGTGCTGGGAGTGGTGGCGGGCGAGGCGGCGCTCGAGCTGGGCGGGCCGCAGGGCCGGCGCTTCGACGTATCGGCGGGCGACGTGTTGGTGCTGCCGGCCGGTACCGGGCACCGCCGCGCCTCCGTCCGCGCGGGGTTCACGGTGGTGGGCGCCTACCCGAGGGGCCAAGAGGACTACGACCTGCTCCGCGGCGAGGATCCCGAGGAGGTCGCCGCGGCGCGGGAACGCATAGCCGCGCTCGGCGCCCCACCGAGCGATCCGGTGGGCGGCGACGGCGTGAGCGGCTGGGGCTGACCCGCCCACACGCGCTGCTAGGTGATCGACTCGTCGGGAAGCTCGTACCAACGCTTGCGCCGCCCCACGCGTGCGCGCAGCTTGAAGGCACGCGACTTGGGCGCCTCCTCCACGTCCGCTCGGATCTGGGCCGCCGCCTCGCCGACCTGACGGCCGAGCTCGGAGTCCATCGCGGCGACGAGATCGGGGATCGCCTCGAGGTTGTCGGTCGCCGTCGTGTAGAAGCCCCAGTCGCTCGAAAGCACCTCCACGATGCGCTCGCGGTTGATCGACCCCTCGCCATCGTGTCCGTTTAGCCGGTGAGTCGACAGCAGGGCGGCGGCGTCGGTGACGTCCTTGTGGTTGAGCTGGACCACCTGGAGCTTCATGAGCAGCAGGTCGGCGGCGGCGAGCGCTTGGTGATCGGGGGGGAGCCGGCCGTCCAGGTCGAGTCTGTGACACATCGCGAACTCGCCGAGAAAGATGTCGACATGGGTACTGCGATCGGGCTTCCACCAGATCTGTCGCCGGGAGCCCTGCAGTGCGTTGAACTCGGGCTCGGCCTCGAGTCCGGCGGTTTCCATCGTCTCCGTCACCTGACGCCGGCTCTTCCGTCCGGCAGCGAGGTCGACGTCGGCGAAGTCGCGCTGGACGAGTGGGTTGGCGTCGGGCGCTCTCAGAGCGATTCCAAGGCCCCCGAGCGCCCGCAGCGGGGCGCCACGCGAATCGCCCAGACGTATCAGCTCGCCGGTCAGCGAGAGCAGCTCGTCCCGCGTCGAGTCGCTCGCCGAGCTCACGATCCCAGCGTACCGTCCCACCTTTCCTTGCGAGCCCCGTAGGGCCCTTCGATTGACAGCGGAGGAGTCGCCCAAGTAACTTATGGACTCCAAGGAAGGCCTTTGGATGCTCGGCGAGCGAGTCGGAGGAGAGACATGAGTTCAACGGCGGGTTCCGGCGAGGGCACGACAGAGACGACGGCCAGCGGTCTGTTCCTGCGCCGGTCTTCGGGGCTCGTGCGCGAGTTCGGGGGTTGGGACGTCTTCGTCTTCAACACGGTTGGGTACGCCCTCGGGCTGGTCTTGGCGATCATCCCGCTCTTGATGGCCGGCGCGGTGCCGGAGGCCAACGTGCTCCTCACGGTCGCGGTGGGCACCGTCTTCACCCTGTTCAACGCGATGACCTACGGCTACCTGTCGGCCGCGATGCCCCGCTCCGGCGGCGAGTACGTGTTTCTCGGCCGGGTCGTCCATCCGACCGTCGGCTTCACGGCCAACTGGGGCTTCACCTGGTCGCAGCTCCTCGGCATGGCCCTGTACGCCTCCTTCACGGTCAACTTCGGGGTGGCCATCGCCTTTCTGACGCTGGGCAACGTTCTGGACTCGGGCGGCCTGGTGACGGCGGGCGAGGACGTCGCGGAGGAGTGGCCGACCTTCCTGCTCGGGACGGCGATGATCGTTCTGGTGGCGGTGATCCTCTCGCTCGGCCCGAGAGTCGTGCGACGGTTTCTCAACTACCTCTTCATCCCGGCGATGCTCGGATCGATCGTCACGTTGGTCGTTCTGCTCGTGACGACCAAGGACGAGTTCGTCACGAAGTTCAACGACTTCATGGCCGAGCGCGCCGGCGGCGAGACGTACAACGGGATTCTCGCGGCCGCCGACCGGGCCGGGTACGTGCACGAGCCGAGCACGCTCAGCGCGCTCATCCTCGCGATACCGATCGGGTACTACATCTACATCGGGTTCACGTACTCGTCCTACATAGGCGGCGAGGTCAAGGAACCGGGTCGAAATCAGCCGAGGATCATTCTGGCCACGCTCGCGTTCGCGGCGGCGATGTATCTCGTCTGCCTGTGGCGCTTCTACGAGATCGTCGGGCAGGACTTCATCAACTCCGTCGTCTACCTCAACAACAACACCGACGACGGCTCCGGCCTGCCTGTTGATCCGGTCCTCAATCTCTTCGCGGGGATCATGACCGGCAGCACCATCCTCAACGTGATCATGGCGCTGAGCTTCTTCCTTTGGAACTTCTTGCTGCTGTTCGTGATCGCGACGGTGATCACGCGAAACCTGTTCGCGTGGTCGGTCGACCGGATCCTCCCCGACGCCGTGACCAAGGTGGATCGGCGTTTCCACTCGCCGTGGGTCGCGACGTTGATCGTGATCGTCGCGTCGGAGATCCTTCTCGTTCTCTACGTCTTCACGACCTTCTTCCAGGAGGTGTCCAACTACATCGTGCTGTACTCGATCGCCTTCTGGGCGACCAGCTTCGCGGCGATACTGCTGCCCTACCGCCGGCCTGAGGTCTACAACTCCGCGCCGGAGTTCGTGCGCCGCAAGATCGGCGGCGTGCCGGTGTTGGTGCTGTTCGGAGTGGGCAACCTCGTGCTGTTCTCGCTCGTTCTCTACTCCGCGTTCAAGCTGCCCGCCTTCAGCGGTCCGACCGGGACCGACGCCGTTCTGTTCGTGGTCGGCATCTACCTGGCCGGTCTGGTGGTGTACCTCGTGGCCAGGGCGATCCAAAGGCGGCGGGGGATCGACCTCGACCTGGCCTACCGGGAGATCCCACCGGACTGACGATGCGAATCTTCTATGCCAGCGACGTCCACGCGTCGAACCGCTGCTTCAAGAAGTTTCTGAACGCGGGGAAGTTCTACGGCACCGACGCGATCGTCCTCGGCGGCGACATCACGGGTAAGGCGATCGTGCCGCTCGTGGAGACTGCGCCGGGTGAGGTGCACGTCACGTTCCTCGGCAAGGAGCAGGTGCTGACGAGCGAGGAAGAGGTTCGCGCCGTGGAGGAGCGGATCGGGGACACCGGCTACTACCCGCATCGCTGCAGCTCCGACGAGGCCCGGGAGCTCGGCGCGGACAGCGACCGGCTCCACGCGCTCTTCGTCCGGAAGATCGTCGAGCGCGTGGAGGAGTGGATGGCCCTCGCCAACGAGCGCCTCGGGGGCGACGGGGCCGTGCCCTGTTTCGTCAACGCCGGAAACGACGATCCGCTGGAGATCGACGAGGTGATCGATTCGGCCTCCCGGGTCGAGTTTCTCGAGGGGCGGGTCGTCCCACTGCCCGGGGGCTTGGAGCTGGCCAGCTGCGGCTACGCCAACATGACTCCCTGGCACTGTCCCCGCGACATCGAAGAGGACGAGCTCGGCGGCCGCCTCGAGGCCGTGTCGTCACAGGTATCGGAGCCCGAGTGGGCGATCTTCAACTTCCACTGCCCGCCCTATGACACCCAGATCGACCAGGGGCCCGTGCTCGGGGACGACATGCGGATGCGCTCCACGGCCGGCGGCATCGAGATGCAGGCGGTCGGGAGCACAGCCTGCCGCTCGGTGATCGAGCGCTATCAGCCGCTGCTCGGCTTTCACGGTCACCTCCACGAGTCGCGGGGGACCTTCAAGCTCGGCCGGACGGTGTGCATCAACCCCGGCAGCGAGTACTCGGAGGGCGTGCTTCGCGGGGCGATCGTGGACGTCAACGAGAAGAAGCGCAAGGTCAAGAGCACGCAGTTCATCTCTGGCTAGGGGCGGCGGTGCGCGGACGAGACCTGGGCATCGAGGTCGGCCGGGGGCGGCCCGGACCCGCCAACGCCATCACCGACGTGCCGGGCGTGCGGGTGGGCTTTGCAACGCTGATCGAAGGCGACGGCTCGCTCGTGGTGGGCGAGGGGCCCGTCCGGACCGGGGTGACGGTCATCGTCCCGCACGCGGGCAACGTCTGGGAGGAGCCCCTCTTCGCGGGGGCGCACCGGCTCAACGGCAACGGCGAGCTGACTGGCCTCGAGTGGATTCGCGAGTCGGGCATGCTCATGTCGCTCATCGGGTTGACCAACACACACAGCGTCGGCGTCGTCCGCGACGCGCTGGTCGCGATCGACGCGGGTGAGCGCAGCGATCCCGCCCAGCCCTTCTGGGCGCTCCCGGTGGTGGGCGAGACCTGGGATGGGGTGCTCAACGACGTCAACGGCATGCACGTGGGTGCGGACGACGTTCGCGCCGCGTACGAGGCCGCAGCCCCCGGACCGGTCCAAGAGGGAAACGTCGGCAGCGGCACGGGCATGATCTGCCACGGTTTCAAGGGCGGCATCGGCACGGCCTCGCGCGTGCTCGACCCCGACGCGGGCGGGTACACCGTGGGCGTGCTCGTCCAGGCCAACCACGGTCGCCGCGAGCGCCTTTCCGTCAACGGCGCGCCGGTCGGCGCCGCCGTGCCGGAGGACGAGGTCCCGGTGCCCGACGCCGGGCGCTCTGGAGCGGGGTCGATCATCGCGATCGCGGCCACGGACGCTCCGCTCCTGCCGAATCAATGCGCTCGGGTCGCCCAGCGCGCGGGGTTCGGGATCGCTCGAACCGGCGGCGTCGGCGAGCACTGGAGCGGTGACCTGTTCCTGGCCTTCTCCACCGCCAACCGCGGGGTGCCGGCCGGCGAGATGGGCTCGCAGACGCCGCTCACCGTACCCCTCGAGATGCTCGCGAACTCGTACCTCGACGCGGTGTTCGACGCCGTGATCGAGGCCACCGAGGAGGCGATCCTCAACGCGTTGCTCGGCGCGGACACGATGACCGGCCGCGATGGCCTCACCGCGCACGCCCTCGACCCCGACCGGCTCCTCGCGGTGCTCGACCGCCATGTCGCCAGGACGGTGTAGGGGCCGGCTTGGCGCGAAGCGAGCAGGAATCCGATCCGGTCACGTTCGAGCGGATCGAACAGCAGCGGGCCCACGAGTACGTGGCCGAGCAGATCCGACGCCAGATCGTCCTCCGCCTGATCCCGTCCGGCCAGGCGCTCCCGCCCGAGCGCGATCTGGCCGGGATGTTCGGCGTGGGGCGGGCGACCGTCCAGCAGGCGATCCGGCTGCTGGTGAAGGATCACATGGTCGAAAGCCGGCGTGGGCGCCACGGGGGCGGCAACTTCGTCCTCGGGCCCGACGAGGACCGGGCGGGAATCGACGTTCTCCTCGCCCGCCTGGGGCGCCGCCGGCGTCAGGTCGAGGACGCGCTCGCCTACCGTCGCGCGGTCGAGCCCGCCGTAGCGGCTCTGGCGGCCGAGGTGCGATCGAGAGCGGATCTGCGCACGCTGGCCGACATCGATGCCGCCGCCACCGCCGCGGAGACCGACGTGGAGTTCATGCAGGCCGACACGGAGTTTCACCTCGCGCTGGCCGAGGCCTCCGGGAACCGTCTTTTTCGAGAGGCCATCGAGAAGATACGCCTCGAGCTCAACGACGCCATGGTCGCGCTGCCCGAGTCGCCGATGTGGCACGAGCGCAGCGCGCGCGAGCACGACGCGATCCTCAGCGCCGTTCGTGATCATGACCGCGCGGCCGCGGCCGCGGCCATGGAGACCCACATCGCCCACACCCAGCAGAGCGTCGAAGCCATGCTCAGCGCCCTGGGCCGCCGCGCGAAGAAGCACGCCGCGCCGCGCGGTTGACCCTCCCGATCGCGTCGGATACGCTATGGACCCGCTTCGGGTCCTTTGAATCAGCGATGGTCGACAGAGCATTCATCACCACCGGCGAAACCAACGTCTTCCCCCGTGAGCTCGATCGCAGCTACCCGCTGATCGTCAAGGCTCGGGGAGTCCGTCTATGGGACGCCGCGGGCAACGAGTACCTCGACGCCATATCGGGCGGCGCGATGGTCACGTGCCTCGGTCACGGCGTCGAGGAGATCGTGCGGGTTGCGGCCGACCAGGGTCGCGAGGTCTCCTTCCTCTACAGCCAGCAGTTCACCAGCCCCGCCCAGGAGGAGCTGGCCACGGCGCTGAGCGAGCTCGCGCCGCGGGGGTTCTCGCGGGCTCACTTTGTATCCGGGGGTTCGGAGGCCAACGAGACAGCGCTGCGTCTGGCTCGCAGCTACCACGTCGAGCGGGGCGAGCCCGAGCGCTGGCGCGTGATCTCTCCGGCTCAGGCCTACCACGGGCCCACGGTGGCCACGTTGTCGCTGACCGGGCGGCCGAGCCTCCAGCGCCCGTTCGATCCGTACGGCGCCGAGCATCTCCACATCCCCCCTTCGACGTGGCGGTTCGACCCGAGCGGAGAGGCCGCGCTGGTGGCTCTCGACCAGGTGTTCGAGCAGGCCGGACCAAGCTCCGTGTCGGCGTTCTTCTGCGAGCCGGTTAGCGCCGCCGCCCTGCCCGCCTACTCGCCCCCCGAGGCCTTTTGGCTGGGTCTCGACGAGCGCCGTCGCGAGCACGGCTTCCTCGTCTGCCTCGATGAGGTGGTGACGGGGATGGGGCGAACCGGTAGCTGGTTCGCCGCCCACCAGATCCCGCTGACTCCAGACATCGTCACCACGGCCAAGGGCCTCGGCGCCGGCTACGTGCCCGTCGGCGCCATGCTCTGCACCGAGGCGGTCTTCGGTGCGGTGGCGGACGGGTCTCGCGCCTTCGAGCTGGGTCACACCTGGGGCGGGGCCCCGGTGCAGTGTGCGGTGGGCCTGGCGGTGATCGAGTATCTCCGCGCCCACGGGCTCGTCGAGCGGGTGGCCGAGCTCGGGCCGCAGCTGCGCGACGCGCTCGCGGCCGCGCTCGAGGGATGCGAGCTCGTGCGAGAAGTACGCGGCCGCGGATTCCTCCTGGGCATCGACTACGTGGATCCCCGCGACGGCGAATCGCTCCTCGACCCCGATCTCGACGTGGCGAGGCGAATCGACCTCGAGGCGCTCGGGCAGGGGCTGCTCGTGTACTCGACGCAACCGACCTCCGACGGCTACGCGGGAGACCAGACGCTGCTGGCGCCGGCCTTCACCAGCTCCGAGGCCGAGTTGGGCGAGATGGTGGAGCGCACGGCGCGAGTGGTGGCGACCGTCGAGCGTCGGGTGAAAGACCGGATCGCGGCAGGGGCGGGCCTTCGATGAGTCAGGACGCCGGGCCGGCCGAGGCCACCGACGCGTTCATCGGCGAGCGCTCGAGCGAACTGGTTTCCCTGGTGCGCACGCTGGTCGGCTTCAACACCGTATCCGTGGACCTGTCACCAGGCTCCGAGCACCGCGAGAACGACGAACGGGTGCTGCAGGAGTTCGTCTCAGAGCGCCTGCGAGCACTCGGCGCCGAGATCGATCTGTTCGAGCCCGACGCCGCGGCGCTTCGTGACCATCCCATGATGCCGCCCTGGCACCACTGGCGAGGACGGCCGATTACCGTGGCCACACTGCGAGGGGACGGAGGCGGACGCTCCCTGATCGTCAACGGCCACATCGATGTGGTCAGCCCCGGGGATCTCTCGCGCTGGACGTCTCCGCCCTTCGAGGCCGATGTTCGCGACGGTCGTATCTACGGCCGGGGGGCGGTGGACATGAAGGGAGGCGTGGCCGCGGCGATCTTCGCCCTCGAGGCCCTGGCGGCGAACGGGGTGAGGCTGGCCGGCGACGTGATCGTCCAGACGGTTCCCGATGAGGAGACCTGCGCGATGGGGACGGTGGCGGTGATCGAGCGCGGCTACCGTGCCGACGCCGGGCTCGTGCCCGAGCCGACGAAGCTGAACTTCTGGGTGGCCACGCGCGGTCTCCTGCACGGCTCGGTCGCGGTGCCGGGCCGCTCGGCCCACGCGGAGATGAATCAGCCTTCCTGGCAAGAGGGCGGCGGGGTGAACGCCATCGAGAAGTCCGTGCCGGTGCTCCAGGCCTTCGAGACGCTGTCCGCCGAGTGGGCCACGCGGGAGTCGAAGGCTCACCCACTGCTCGGCCGCCCCTCGGTACAGCCGACGATCATCCGCGGCGGCGCGTTCATCTCCAATGTGCCGGAAAGCTGCGAGATCGACATCAACGCCACCTACCTACCCGGCGACGCCGACGAGGACGGCTACGGCAGCGTCCCGCGCGGCGAGATCCTGAGCGCAGTGGACGAGGCAGTTCGCCGGGACGACTGGCTCGCCGACAGCGCTCCGGCGTGGACGTGGGCGACCGACTACCCACCGTCGGAGATCGACCCGGGTGAAGACATCATCGCCGTGACCCGCGATGCCGCGGCGAAGGTCGGCGTCGATGCGCGGGCCGAGGGAATCGACACCACCTACGACGGCGCTCTGCTCACCCGGCTGGCGGGGGTGCCGAGTCCCGCGTTCGGCGCCGGTGACCTGGGCCGTGCCCATGCCCCGGATGAGTGGGTCGGCGTGGATGAGCTCGTGCTCGGCGCCCGGGCCTACGCCCGCGCCATCTGCGCCTGGTGTGGGGTCGCCCGATAGACCAAGCCCTGGCAGTTTTCGTGCGGGCTTCGCCGCGGCTTGACATCCCTCCGAGGGTTGGATAGACCGGCTGGACCAAGGAAGGGACTGAAGTGCCCGAGGCGACTACCGAACGCGACGGGCCCGTCCAAGCAAGGGACAGCGTCACTGGAAGCGCCCGCGCGAGCGGGGTTCGGGGGGCCCATCGCCCATGAACGCCGGCGCCCCGAAGGTGTTCATCTGTTACCGGCGCGAGGAGACGGCAGCCCATGCCGGGCGCCTCTACGACGCGTTGGTCGCGCAGTTCGGAGAAAGCAACGTCTTCATGGACATCGAGCTGGAGCCGGGTATCGACTTCGTCAACCGGATCACCGAGGTCATCGGGTCGTGTCACGTTCTCCTCGTGATCGTCGGACGGAAGTGGGCGACGCTCTCAGACGGGGCGGACCACGCACGCATCCAAGACCGGGAGGACTACGTCCGGCTCGAGGTCGAGACAGCCCTGCGCCGCTCCGACGTCAGGGTGATTCCCCTGCTCGTCGGAGGGGCGCGAATGCCCTATTCGGATGAGTTGCCCGAGGCGGTACGCGCGCTTACGCGGCGCAACGCCTTCGAGCTCAGCGACACACGCTGGCGTTATGACGTGGGTCGGCTCATGGATGCCCTCGCGGGGCTCCTGTCGGACACCCAGACACCGCTCCCGGAAGCGGACGAGCGTGCCGAGGGTCCGCGGCGACCGGCGGGGCGGGAGGAGACGGCCGCCACCGCCGTCGCGGAGCCCCCGGACGCTCCTCCGTCGGAGCGACCGGCCCCTGGCAAGCGGTTCGCCCGCAGGGGGGAGGCGGCGCCGAGACCCCCGGACAGCGGCGCCCCGCCACCTACCCGCCGCTGGCTGCCGATCGCTGCCGGCGCCGCCGTCGTGGTGCTGGTTGGGGTCGCGGTCGCGCTGCTCGCCGGCGGCGGCGGCGGTGGCGACGACGGCGGCGGCCAAGGCAACGACGGGGCTCAGGGACCCCGCCTGAGCGCGACCATCCCCGTGGGCGGCTCGCCCGACGGGATGGCGGTCGACGGAGGCCTGATCTGGGTGACCGACCAGAAGAACAACGTCGTGAGGCGCGTGGATATCTCGACCAACAAGCGCAGCGGGCCGGCGATTCCGGTCGGCCGGAATCCCGACGGCGTGGCCGTCGAGGACGGAATCGTCTGGGTGGCGAGCCTCGATGCCGGGACGCTCACCCGGCTCGAGGCGAGCGACGACGGGAGCGTCACCCGGACGGGTACGGTCGATCTCGAGGGCCAGCCGGAGGGCGTCTCCCTCGGCAAGCAGCTGGTGTGGGTCACCACCGGGCCCAGGGGCGCCGTCGCGCGCATCGACCGCGCGGAGGCTAGTCCCGTCGGCCCTCTGCTCGAGCTTGGGTTGAACACCGTCGGCGTCTTCGTGGGCGAGGACACGGTGTTCGTGAGCGACAAGGCGCAGAACTCCGTCACGCGTCTCGACACGGCGACGTCGGTTATCAGGGGAGAGCCGACCCGAGTCGGCAAACGGCCGCGCGGCCTCGTGGAGGCGGAGGGCTCCGTCTGGGTCGCGAATTCGGCCGGCAACACGGTCTCGCGCATCGACGCCTCGAGTGGACGCGTCCAGGGCGGCCCCATCGCGGTGGGGAAGAACCCGCGCGACGTCACCTTCGCGGGCGGGCTCGTCTGGGTCGTGAACACGGATTCGGGCACGGTCACGACGATCGACGCGCGCACCGGGCGCGTCTCCGGCGACCCGATCCCGGTGGGCAGCAAGCCGGCGAGCGTCGCTGCCGGTGCCGGGTCGGTCTGGGTGAGCAACTCCGGCGACGGGACGTTGAGCCGGCTGGAGCCGTAAGGAGGCTTGCCGACATCCACCTGCGCGGAAGCCCATTTCCGCCCATAGACGAGTACGGTCTGCTCTCCGACTGCGAGGTCTGCGCGCTCGTGGCGCCGGGCGGGAACGTCGAGTGGCTGTCCGTCCCGGCGATGGACGGCCCGGCCGTCTTCGCGGGCGTGCTTGACCGCCACGCGGGGCGCTTTCGCGTGGGGCCCGTGGACCGGACCGTCCCCACCGGGCGGCGCTACCTGCCGGGGACGATGATCCTGGAGACGACCTGGGGCACGCCGACCGGCTGGCTCGAGGTCCACGACGTGCTGCTGATCGGGCCGTGGCATCACGACTCCGAACGCCCACAGCGCTATGTCCGGGCCCCGCGCGACCGCGAGGCCGAGGGGATCCTGCTGCGCGTCTTTCGCTGCGTGCACGGATTCGTCGACGTCGAGATCGACTGCGAGCCTGCCTTCGACTACGGGCTCAGTCGCGGGGCGTGGCTGCATGCCGGAGACGGGTACGGCGACGCGTCGTGCACGGCGGACGGCAGCGAGCTGTCTCTGCGGCTTTGCACCGATCTGCGCCTCGGTTTCGAGGGACCGCGAGCACGGGCCGAGACCAGCCTGCGCGCCGGCGAATCCGCCTTCTGTGCGCTCGGCTGGAGCGATTATCCACCGCCCGTGACCTATGACGAGGGACAGCTGAGGCTCGGCGAGACCAGGAGCTATTGGCACGAGTGGCTGCGACGCGGTCGGTTCCCGGATCACCCCTGGCAGGCGTACCTCCGGCGCTCCGCCCTGACCCTCAAGGCGCTGACCTACGCGCCGACGGGAGCGATGGTCGCCGCGGCCACGACCTCGCTGCCTGAGACCCCCGGCGGCGAACGCAACTGGGACTACCGCTACAGCTGGCTGAGGGACTCGACGTTCACGCTCTGGGGCCTGCACACCTTGGGCTTGGACCGGGAAGCGACGGACTACTTCTATTTCGTCGTCGACCGCCTCGCGGAGGGCGGGGAGCTGCAGATCATGTACGGCATCGACGGTCGCGCGCAGCTCGACGAGGCCACGCTCGACCACCTGTCCGGCTACGAAGGCGCCCGGCCGGTGCGGGTCGGCAACGACGCCTGGCACCAGGGCCAGCACGACGTTTGGGGAGTGCTGCTGGACTCCGTTCGATTGCACACGAGCTCAGGCGATCGCCTGGACGATCGCCTCTGGCCGCTCCTCGCGCGCCAGGTCGAAGCGGCGCTCGAGCACTGGCGGGAGCCCGACCGCGGGATCTGGGAGGTACGCGGCGAACCGAAGCACTTCACGTCTTCCAAGCTGTTCTGCTGGGTGGCCGTCGACCGCGGGGCGCGGCTGGCGCGCTTGCGCGGCGATGAGACCCTGGCCGAGCACTGGGAAGCCGCCGCGGAGGAGATCCATGCCGACATCTGCGAGCACGGGACCGACGATCGCGGCGTGTTCGTGCAGCACTATGGCACCGCCGCGCTCGACGCTTCGCTGCTGCTGCTCACGCTCGTGGGCTTCCTGCCTGCCACGGACGAGCGTGTGCGCGCCACCGTGCTCGCCATCGCGGACGAGCTGACGGTGGAAGGCCTCGTGCTGCGCTATCGCGTAGAGGCGACCGACGACGGCTTGGACGGCGAGGAGGGCACCTTCACGATCTGCTCGTTCTGGCTCGTCTCAGCCCTGGCGGAGATCGGGGAGGTCGAGCGAGCCCGTGTGCTCTGCCAGAAGCTCCTGTCCTATGCCAGCCCGCTGTTGCTGTACGCCGAGGAGATCGAGCCGCACAGCGGCCGCCATCTGGGGAACTTCCCACAGGCCTTCACCCACCTGGCGCTCATCAACGCCGTGATGCACATCGTCAAGGCCGACCAGGATCTAACCGAGGGCGTAAGCGAAGGGCCCGTCGTCCTTGGCCTTTCACTCGACCCCGACCTGCTTTGACCCTTCGGTCGTCGGTCCTGCAGCGCCCGTCTGCGGAGGGCTCTCCGGGATCAGTTGACGCCAGATGCGACCCAGCGACTCCTCCGGAGGCGCCACCGCCTCCTGCATCTGCTCGGCCTCCGTGAGCGGCCAGTCGAGACGGCGCTCTACCATCGAAGCCACCCACTCCCCGGGCTGGGAGACGCCGATCCTGCGCACCACCTCGACAACCGGGAAGAGTGACCGACGCAGGTAGTGGAGGTAGCGGTCGGGATTGGTCGCTGCAAGGTGCTTGGGGAAGATCTGAGCGAGCCACAACACGGTGAATCCCGTCCACACGATGTCGAAGATCTTCAGCGCGGCGCCCTCTTCGATGCTCACCGAGGTAAAGGGAACGGTTAACTCCTTACGGTTGATCAGGATCGTGGCGGTGGTCACGATGAGCGCCACGAAGAGCTGCCTGGCCGCCAGCCAGGCGGCCAGGTGGGACGTGGGGCGGTCGGGGTAGATCGCTCGCCACCGATCGATGACGGCGACCTCGAGGCCCTCCATCCCGAAGAGCACCGCCAGCAGAGCGAGCGCGACGACCGCGGTGACCACCGCCCCGGCGTCGCCATCGGCGGCGAGGTTGATGGTGCTTGCAACCCAAACTATGGTCGCGAGCCCCCAAAGGACGAACAGCACTACGCCGAAGGCAAAACGCGGGGCACTGCCCTTCGTCGTGGCCTGAGAGTCCGTCGTGCTGGCCATTCTCGTCCTCCTGACTGAATCGCCGCTTGTCGGCAGACGGTCGTCAAATGCTCCGGCAGGACGACCGCCTCCGGCACGAATGATGCGTTGCCGACCTTTCAGCTAAGACCGCACGGGTCAAGGGTCTATTCCACCCGATTGCTAGCGCGCGAGAGTTATGTAGGGAGATTTCTTGCGTCCAATGTGCTTGTGCTTGCCGGTTACTAGATCCACGATGTCCACGACGCCCCTGTGCACGTGTGTCTCCGTGCGCTCGCAGCTGTCAATCACCGTCCAGTCGGTCCTTCCGCTGGAGGTATGTTGGTGGCTGGCGTTCACATGTGGTCTATTCCGATGGTGGGCCGCCCGGGCCTTCGGGCGCTCCTGGGCTGCAGAGCTCCGCACGGCGCTGCCGGTGGGGTGCCGAACCCGGAGCTTGTTCTGCTCCGTACTGGCGTCCGCTCCCTTGCAGTCGAGGATCGGTAGCCGCAGCACGCCCCCGCGCCGCCTCTCACCCTGGTTCTGCAACACGCGAGCGTCGCCCTTCGACACGATCAGTTGCGTCGATTCGCCAGGGCGCGGTTGCGATCTGGAGCCTGATCGGGGCTTCGTGAGTGTCGATCACGCTCGCCACGGGAATCTCGGTCGCCCGCTTCAGGTCGATCAGGGCTGCTCCCGGCACACGCACTTCCGGCTCCACATTCGTCACCGGCTTGACGTTCACCGTCCCACCCGGTTCCGGCGGCCGGTCGGCTGGCGGAAGCGGTCCCCACGCGGCGTCGACGCCGGCGGCGGCGAGCTCGACGGAGTCCTCCTTCACCTTGAGCTTCTTGACGTACGTGAGCCTGCCGCTGGTGAAGGCCATCTGTCGCTTGTCTGGGGACCAAGCGGGATTGTGGTTGTCTCTGCCGTCGCGGATCAGCCGATGGCGCCCGCGGCGATGCCGGCGGAGCCCCTGTCGGTTCGTTCTGAACGCGAAGATGTCAGCCGCGCCGGCCTGACCCGACGAGAAGGCCAGGGTCTTGCCATTGGGTTTCCAGGAGGCCTCCGTGTCCGGCGCGGCGATGGAACGTGAGCCGGGTCTGTCGCCCGCCGTCGGCGTCCATGGCGTAGAGCTCGTAGTTGCCGTCGCGAGAGCTTTCGAACGCAATTCGCGCGCCGCTGGGGATGCCAGTCGGGCCGCTGGTCGACGCCGGCGGAGAAGGTAAGGCGCGTCTGGTCGGTGCCGTCGGCGTCCATCACGTAGATCTCGGCGTCGCCATCCCGGGTGCTCGTGAAGGCGATACGCGCGGAGTCGGATGGGCCCGGCGACCAGGTTGGATAGGAATCCGAAGCGGGGTCCGTGGTGAGGCGCGTCTGGTCCGTGCCATCGGCGTTCATCACGTAGATCTCGGGGTTGCCGTCCCGGTCCGTAACGAAGGCGATCCGCCGCCCGTCAGCCGACCACGCCGCCTGTGTACTCGTCGCGTCATCAAGCGTCAGCTGTTTCTCCCCGTCGAGCGGCTCGAGGAACGGCTGGATGGTGAAGACGCTGGATCGCGCTCCGCTCGTGGCCTGATAGGCGAGTTGGCCGTTGAGTCCTGGGAAAGACGCCCAGGCGGCGGGCGATATTGCGGCTATGCCCGCGACGATGACCAGAGCGCCGGCAAGGCTGGAGAGTGCGACTGCGCGCGCCTGAGAGGCATCCATGCCCGTCCTCCTCCGGATCCCATGTCTCCCACGTTCACGCGGAGGCTACTCCGCCGGATGCGCCGATGGAAGCTGCTCGGCGGCGGCGCACCACGCGCGCCACGGCCAGTCCGACGGCGCCCAGAGCGGCTGCCAGCATTCCCACCAGCGGCACCACCACCGCGAAGATCCGGCCCGCGTTGAAGGCGAGCTGCACGACGACGAGGAAAATCCCAGCCGACGCCACGACGGCGGCCACGGCGAAAAGCGGTTGTTTGATCAGAAGAGCAACAGCGGGTACGGCCCCGAGCGCCACGATGGCCAGGATGTCCAGCAGCAGCGGCGCGTCACGCAGTGGGCTACCGCGGAGGATGGTGTCGAGGGCGTTCGCCTGTAGCTCGGTGCTGCGCATAACGCCGAAGGGCGTCTCGAGCAGGCCGGTGCTGGTGCCCACCACAACACGCTTGCCGCGGAACGTCGCGGGCGCCACGCGCCCTTGCAGGACGTCTCCAGCCGACACGCGTGGGATCGTCCCCGCGGGGCCCCAGAAGTCGATCCATGTCGTGCGCTCGCTTTGCCCGTCCGACGCGCGTCGGTGCGCAGTCGGCAGGTCATTTGGACTGAGCGCTCCCCTCCGGGCGACGTCGGCCCCCGCAAAGGCGAGCGTGTCGGCGCTGGCATCGTCCGTGATCTTCACCGTGTAGTCAGCACGTCGGACCCGTCCGTCCACGTCTGTTGGGACCGTGTCGAGGCCGGCCCTCACCCCCGTCTCAGCGATCTCCCTAGGCCGTCCCAGGAGGTCGGGCTGTAGCGTGGTTCGCTCCCGGTCCGCTCCCGACTGTGAACTCGGCGAACGTGAGCGCGAGGCGGTCGCGGGTGGCGCGAATAGCCTCGAGCAGCGCGCGATCGCCGCGAAGCGGCGTCAGCTTGCCGCTGAAGGCTACGTTCACGGCGATCACATCGGGGCCCGCCGCACCCAGCCGATTCAATAGCGAGGCGTAGCCCGCCCGCGGCAGCACGCCTTCGCGGCCGAAGCGCCTCACGGTCTTGGCGTCCTCCGCGACAATGACGACGCTGGGATCGGCCGGAGCGTGCACCGCGCACGGAGAACCTGGCATCGACTGTCTTCAGCTCGAGCTTCTGTACGGGTTCCGGATTCCAGAGGTAGAGCGCGAGCGCGACGGAGACGGCCGCGAGGCCGATTACCGCGGCAGCCAAACGGCCGTTTCTGACCTCTAGGCGTCGCGCGCGCTCGCGCGCCTGTTTGAGTCCGCGTTCGGTCTCCTCACGTCGCCGTTTCTCGACGTGCCGCCGCCGCCAGTCGAGGATCGCCGGCGCCAGGACGTCGTGATAGATCTCGCGACGCGACACGCCGCCTGGGTCCGCCGACGGGACCGGCCGGAGTATCCGCTCGCGCTCCAGGTGCTCGAGCGCCGGTTCCAGCGAGCGTGTGGGCGTGTCAGAAAACTCGCGCAGCTCGTCGGTGCTCAATGCGATCTTCCTACCGCTCGACGTCACGAGATAGCGGAATGCGGCGGCGGTGCTGTCCTGCTGGTCGCCGGGCAGCCCGGCCAGGACGTCGTCGAGATGGGAGCGGACGATCGTATCCGCGCCGCCCAAACGCCGGAGCGTCTGCACCCGCAGCTGCCGCGATTCGGTCGCGACCTCCTCGTCCCAGAGACGCTTCATGACGAGCTGCAGATAGGCCGTCTCCACCGGAGAAGGGCCGGCGGCGCTGACCTCGCGACCCCCGTCGTCGCCGATGGTCACTCGTCCGCGGCGTACCTGCTCGAGTACGGCATCCACGAGCTCTGGCTCGACCGAGAACCGCGGAGCGCCTTCGGGTAGTTCCTCGTTGAACACGTCGACCGGCTCCAGCACGGCGGCGCGCGCGGCGTGCTCGTCCAGGAACTCCAGATGCAGGTAGTTGCCGTAGACGTTGGGGATTCGTGCTTTGAACCGATCGCCGATCAGTGAGTAGGCGTCCTCCCGTACCGAGATCAGGAAGTGGACCGGCAGGTCGCGACGATTGACGCAGCTCGCAAGCTCGTCATCGAAACCTTCTTCGTCGCGAGGCTCGTAGAGGAAATGCTCCTCGAACTGGTCCAGGATCACGAGGGGTGTCGCCCGCGCCGCCGCCACGGCATCCTCGATGGCGTGTTCGAGCGAGTCGTGGCGGATTGCGATCTCTGCGTCCTCACCCAGAAGACTCCGCACGGCGGCCTCCAGCGCGGCGATCGATGCCGCCCTCGAGTCCCCCCGCCACGAGCTGAACGACCACCGGGAAGTAGCGCGCGGAACCCCCCTCGGCCAGGCTGCGCGCGGCGAGCTCCCGGAGCCGGGCCGCTACGCCGGCCCGCAGTAGCGAGCTCTTTCCGACCCCGCTTTCGGCGTACAACAGCGTGAGTCGCGATGCCCGGAGATTTCCGATGATCCTCTTGCGCTCCGCCTCCCGCCCGAAGAAGAAGTCTGCATCGTCTTCGACGAAGTAGTCCAAGCCGACGTACGGCCCGGTCGCCCTCACCGCTTCAGTTGCACGTCGGCCAGGTGGCCGAGTTCAGAGTCAAGCGCGTGCAGTAGCTGCCCCAGAGGCTCGTCGACGATGTTGACCCCAAACTCGCCCCAAGCCCCGCGCTCCACTGCATCCAGCCCCGGCCCGACCGTCCAGGAGCGCGCCTGGAGCTTCTGCTCGCCCCAAACGCGCCGAAGGAACACTCGCCAGCTCCACTCCCGCGTCCGGTAGCCGAGGAAGAGGAAGTGGCTGTCGCGGATCTTGTTGAGGATCTGCACGGGGATGAGACTCTCGACCGGGCTCGGCGTCAGGTAGCCGATGTAGTCGTCCTCGGTGACGACGAAGTTGTCGCGCAGCCACGAGCTCGCCTCGTCCGAGGTCGGCGGCCCCTCCGTGGAGCTTGACGATCACCGTCCGCTCGAGCTCTCCGTCTTCATCGATTGGAAGGTCCACGTATTCGTTGGGCACGGTGATCGGCCGTGACCCGCGACCCTCCCGGTCCCACCACGGAACATGCAGGAACCGGCCCCTGTGCTCTCCGGTTGCAGCGAAGACCACCAGGTCGTACGGCTCGTGCACCTCGTCGAAGGCGCGCTCGAGCGCGGTGTCGTAGTTGGTAGTGATGACCAGCTGGTAACGCTCGAGATCGTGGCCGAGCTCTCGCATGCGCCCTGGCACTCCCGCCACGAAGCGGTGCACCGAGCTGGGTGCGCCGTCGGCCTTTACGAGCAGCTCTCGCAGCATCCGATGGAGGTCAGGCCTGCCCTCGGTCAGCGATACGTGCTGCGACACCCGTGCAAGGTCTTCGATCTCGGACCCGATCCCGAACCGCCGCGCGAGGTGGCGCGCCAGCTCCGCGGTGTCCGGAAGTGACCCGGTGCCCTGCTGCCACGGCGAGTCGCGGTCGACCGCGTTGGCCGCCGAGCCGAGAACCGTCACCACCGAGCCCTCGGCGATGTAGGACGCGATCCGCTCGGCGTCGCTGCGGCCCGACGGACTCGATTGAATGGCCGGCGCCTGGGAGGGCGGTTTCGACGGCTTGGGCTGCGCGGCGAGATGAGCGAGGACCTCCGCCAGGGCCTCGACGTCGTGGTCCCAGGAGACATGGCGCAGGGTCTGCGCTTGAACGTCTGCGAGCGGTCTGAACGGTCGAGGAAGTGCCTCGCGTGCCGGCATCTCGGCGTCGTCCACGAGCACGGGAATTACCGCCGCGCGGTCCGCGAGAGCCGCTTCGATCTCCTTCCGCACCAGGTCCTCGTCCGCCTGATCCAGCAGTGTGCGCCGCGTACGGTCCTTCGCGGCGGCCGCCCAATGAGGACCGATGATGGCGAGGACGACATCCGCCGCTTTCAATCGCTCCCTGGTTTCGTTCCACCACTCCGTCCCAGCTGCGATGTCCCGCGTGTCGAAGAAGACGTTGTCCTGTCCGAAGCGAAGCTTCAGTGCCTCGGCCAGCTGCCGCGAAGCCGACTGCGCATCCGTGCGCCGGTAGCTGATGAACACCTGCAAGGGTGCTGCGTACTCTGAACCGCGCGAGCGGGCGATGCAAGGTGTGCCAGCGATCGCCCGCACCGGGCGACTACTCGCCGAAGTTAACCCCCGCGCGCACCAGCAGCGGATCCTCCGCGAGCCGCCACAAGCGCCACCGCCTCGTTGTACTGCATGTACTGGCCGGCGAAGTGCAGGCCGATCACCTGGCCCGTGTCGAGGTCGACCACGCAGGACCCGGAGTTGCCGCCGAGGGTCGACGCGTCGTGGAAGATCACGTCCTTCGGCTCGGTGCCCGTCGAGCACGGCTCCATCCGGATGATCGCGCCGGGTGGATGCGCCATCGCGGCTCCCGGCTGGAGGCGCTTCACGAAGTAGCGGTCGCCGAAGATCGCGCGTAGGACCGCCCTGTCGTTGCGGTGGTCGGGTGCCGGGTAGCCGATCACGTAGAGGTTGCGGCCGGGGAGCGGACCCGGATCTTCTGCCATAAGGGTGAGGGGCCTGGCCGTAGCGCCGGTCGCGGGCGGGGCGGGCGATCCGCAGAAGAGCGAGGTCGAGTGCCGGGTGGATACCGATCACCTCGCTGATGCGGACACCCTCGGGAGGGCCGCCTCTGCCCGCCGCCGCGTCCGGGTCCTCGACGAAGTCCAAGACCGCCTCGAGGCCGGGTTGGAAGGACCAGTCGCCGCCGGGCCCCGATTGGGCGAACACCCTGGCCACATGGCAGTTCGTCATCACCACGTCCTCGGCCACCATGAACCCGGTTCCCGCGTAGGGGAGCTGGGGCAGGCCGGGAACGCCGATTCGCCCCACGCTCGCGGCGGTCGCTCTGATGCTTTGCCGATGGGGCCCGAGAATCTCGTGCCACGGCGGCGGGGGATCGCCGAACGCCCCGTCCTCCATCGTCAGCGCGGGTCGAGCGACCGACACCACTGCCTCGATGCCGAGCTGCGCCTCCGGGGTGAGATGCGGCGGCCGGCCCTTCCGTGCGGAGCGTCTCGAGCGCGCGAGCCCCGACCTCCAGCAGCCGTTTGCGTTCGGCCGAAAGCGCGGCGTCGACCTGATCGTCGGCCTTCGCCTCCAGTCCTCCCCGCGGACCGACGATCGCGCGCGTCTTCGGCGCGCCCGCGTCCCCAAACGCGCGCCGCATCACGGTCTCGGAGTCTCTCTCGAGCTGGTTGGCGACCACCTCCAGGTCCGGGAGGAGGTGGGCTGCGTGAGCCGCCACACGCGGCGGCAAGCCTTGCTCGGTCATCTGACCGTGCTCCGTTCGGGTTTTCGGATCCGCTTGACGCGCAGTCACCGTCCTGATTTGCTCGACGCCACCAACGCTCATGGAAGAGCTGTGGGAGATCGAGTGCGCGTCAGCGCACAATGCAATCCAGCCTGCGCCCGCACGGCGATGAACCGCGCGCTCCTGATCGGCATCGACCACTACGACCGCTTCACCAGCCTGGACGGCTGCGTGAACGACGTCGACGCGCTCGAGCCACTGCTGAGCCGCAACGACGACAGCAGTCCCAATTTCGATTGCCAAAAGCGCACGAGCGTCACCGGAGGAGTCACGAGGGACGCGCTGATCGGCGATCTCGACGCGCTGCTCGCCGGCGGAGCGGATGTCGCGCTGCTCTACTTCGCCGGCCACGGCATGGGCTCGGGAACGGACGCGGCGCTCGTGACTCAGGACGCCACCTCCGCCACCCTCGGCATCGCCTTCTCGGAGGTATTGGCGAAGGTGGCCGGGTCCTCGGTGCGAGAGGTGGTCCTGATCCTCGACTGCTGCTTCTCGGGCGCCGCCGGCGGCATTCCCCAGCTGGCCAGCTCGGCCGCAGCGCTTCGAGACGGGGTGTCGATCCTCGCCGCCAGTCGCGGCGACGAGATCGCGGCGGAGACGGGCTCGGGGCACGGCCTCTTCTCCACCTTCCTCTGCGGCGGGCTCGAGGGAGGTGCCGCCGACGTTCTCGGAAAGGTCACGATCGCGGGCCTGTACGCGTACCTCGACGAGTCCTTCGGCGCTTGGGCTCAGCGTCCGGCGTTCAAGGCCAACGTCGACCACCTGCACGGACTGCGGAGCTGCACGCCGGCCGTTCCGCTGAGCGAGCTGCGCCAGATCTGCGAGCTCTTTCCGGACGCCGACGACCTGTTCCCGCTCGATCCCTCCTATGAGCCCGACGCCGAGCCCAGGCACGCCGAACACGAGCGTGTGTTCTCGACGCTTCAGAGGTATCGCGCGGCCAAACTGCTCCAGCCCGTGGACGCGGACCACATGTACTTTGCGGCGATGGAGAGCAAGGCATGCCGGCTCACGCCGCTCGGCAGGCACTATTGGCACGTTGCCAAAGACGGCAGGCTGTGACTGCACTCGGTGTAACCGGTCACCAAGCCATCCCGCCTGAAATTCGCTCTTCAACCGTCGAGGCCGTCCGCGACATCTTTCGCAGGGTGGGGTCACCGCTGCTGGGCGTCACGTCGCTGGCGGCAGGCGCGGATCAGCTGGTGGCCATCGAGCTGATGCGAAACGGCGGACAGCTTCACGTCATCGTGCCCTGCCGGCACTACGAGCGGACCTTCACGACCAGCGAGAGCCTCGCCTGTTTTCGATCACTGTTGGACGAAGCGGACGACGTCGTCACGCTGGACTACGACGAACCATCCGAGGAGGCCTTCATGGCCGCCGGCAAGACCATCGTTGACAGGTGCGAGATGCTCCTCGCGATCTGGGACGGCCGGCCCGCGAGGGGGCTCGGTGGCACCGCAGACGTCGGTTGCCTACGCGCGCACCTCCGGAAAAGCCGTGAACATCGTCTGGCCGGATCACACCGGCCCGCTGACCGCCCCGCAGAGTCGCAGCCGGGGTCAGCCGGCGAGCATCGCCGCCGCCGCCCGGACGAGCTCGGCGTTGCCCGCGGGCCGGCTGCCGTCGGGCAGCACCGTGGTGTCCTCGAGACCTACGCGGATGCCGTGCCCGCGTGAGATGCCCCGCTCCATCACGTGCCAGGTGGCTCGCGCGTCGCCGTGGTGGACCTGCTCGAGCCAGACCCCCGCGTCGGCCAGCACCTGCTCCATCGCCGCCGCATGCGCTACGGCGACCTGAGGGTCCGCGTCCAGCGGCTCCACCAGCACCCGCACGCAGCGGTCCGCGATGCCCGCGGACACGAACGCGCGCGCGTCCTCAAGCCCGAGCAGGCCGGCCTCGATGCCCACCCCGCGCCCGATCAGGTGCTCGCAGAGCTCGAGGATCCCCGGTTCGCCCTGATTGGCGGTGACCAGCTCGGGCAGTTCCGTCCAGCCGGCCACGAGCTCCAGGCGCCGCCCCGGGTCCGGCTCGATGTCCGCCGATGTGCTCAGGGAGATGGGAATCTCGGGGCAGGCCACTCGCACGGCCCGCAGCGCGGCCGCGCACGGCTCGGCCTCCAACGTCTCTCGGCCCTCGTCGTCGTAGGGATGCAGGTGCAGCACCTGGGCGCCGGCGTCGACCGACGCGCGACCCTCGGCGGCCAGCTCGCCCGGCATCCGCGGGATGCCGGGGTGCTCGTCGTCGGTCCGCCCGCCGTTGAGGCAGGCCTTCAGCAGCACGCGGGTTCTCATGCCCGAAGGTAGCCCTCAGGCCACCACTCGAAGGTGCCGATACGGCCGGCCCCGCAGCTCGCGCACCACCGCGTCGACGAGGCGCTCCTCGTCCTGCACCTGACCGTCGGTGACCGCGTTGATCACGTTGCGCTTTCGCTCCAGCAGCTCGGCCATCGTCTCGTCGATCGAGTCGGGCGCCAGCAGGTACCACGCCGTCACGGCGCTGTCCTGGCCGATGCGGTGCAGGCGATCCTCGGCCTGGTCGTGGCGGGCGGGCGTCCAGTCGAGCTCCAGGAAGGCGACGTTGGAGGCTCGCGTGAGGGTTATCCCCTGCGAGGCGGCCTTCAGCGAGCAGACGATCAGCTGCGGGCCGTCCTCGCTCTGGAAGGCGTCGACCGCCCGCTGGCGCGCCTGGCTCGAGTCGGCGCCGAAGATGTGCACCGACTGCGGGAAGCGCTCGCTCACCGCCCGCTGGATCACGATGTGCTCGGCGAACACCACCAGCGGCTCGCCGGACGCCAGGAAGTCGTCGATCCAGGCCAGGGCGGTCGGCAGCTTGCCGCCGGCGGCAAGCTGGCGCAGGCTGTTGAGCCTCACGAGCTGCTCGGCCCGCAGCGCCGCGGCCACCCTGGCGTCCATGGCGCCCAGATCGAGCGGGAGGCTCTGCAGCCAGGCGATCACGTCCTGCTCCGCCAGGCGATACTCGTGCTCGTTGGAGAGCAGGATGGGCACAGTGTCGTGGCGCTTGGCGGGCAGCTGCGGCAGGACCTGCTCCTTGGTGCGGCGGACGTAGCAGCGGGCCCGCAGGTTCCAGTGCAGTCGGTCGTCGCTGCCGGCGGAGCGAAAGCGACGAGCCAGCCGGGCGCCGCTGCCGAACTCGCGCAGGCGCCCGAGGGCCCGGAGCTGGGCCACGAGCTCCTCGGGACGGTTGAGGATCGGCGTCCCCGTCAGAGCGAGTCGCAGGGCGTCGCTCCGCAGCGAGCCGGCCAGCTCGAGCGCCGCCTTGGTGCGCTGTGCCTGCGGGTTCTTGACGTAATGGGACTCGTCGAATACGAGCGCCCGCGCGTCGCGATCGATCAGCTTGCGGAGGTGCGCCTCGAGGATGTCGTAGTTGAGCACCAGGATCTCGGCGCTCTCGTGCTCGTCGGTCCACACCTCGTCGTCGCGGCCCTCGAGCACGGCGACGCTGCGGCCGGGAAGCCAGTGGCGGGACTCGCGCTCCCAGTTGAGCTTGACGCTGGCGGGGCAGATCACGGTGGCCGGGAAGGCCTCGTCGGCCTCGAGCGCGGCCAGCGTCTGGACTGTCTTGCCAAGACCCTGCTCGTCGGCGATGAACGTGCGCCGGCGGTCGAGCGCGTAGCGCACGCCGGCGCGTTGAAATGGGTGCAGCTCCCCGCCGAGCACGAGCCCGTCGAGCTCGGCATCCTCGGCGTAGGAGAGGTCGACGGTCGCGGCGGCACGATCGTGCTCGTCGGTCAGCTCGTCGAGCAGGTCGCGGATCGCCTCGTTGAGACGAACGCGGGGATGGGCGGCGACGAATCCGGCCAGAGCGGGAGCGAGCGCAGGATCCGCGGGCACGGCCACGCCCCACGAGACATCGCGCTGATAGAAGCGCCCCTCGCGGCCCACGGGGTGGGCCTCGGGCAGGAGCTTGAAGTCGCGCGCGGGCGAGGGGTCCCAGACTGTATAGAGGGCCAGGGCCGGCTCGCCGTCGTCGCCGATATCGAGGCCCAGCTCGGCCGGGGCCGGGTCGCGGCCCGCCTGCAGCTCCCGCGCGCACAGGCTCGCCAGGTCGTCGAGCTGGGCTCCCTCCGTTTGGGCCAGGCTCCGGGCGCTTTCGGGACTGAAGGGGAAGACGGCCCGGCCCTCGCCGACGACGATCGCGCCCTCGAGGTCGTCCGGGGCATCGCCGGACAGCGTGCGCATGACAAAGGCGCCGGTGCCCTCGTAGGAGAGAACCGAGACGAGCGCTCGCCAGCGATCGGAGTCGCTGAGCCAGGCGAGCACCTCCGCAGAGGCCGTGAGCTCCGGGAAGCGGGCGAGAACCGTCTCGATGGGCTTGGCGAGCCGGGGGTGGGCGGGGACCCGCCAGTGCTTGCGCCGCCAGTCGAACCAGCGTCGCGGAATCTCCTTGACCGCCTCGTTGAGCGCCTCGTCGAACGGGAACTCGAAGACGATCTCGGGCTCGCGTGGGTTGTCGGCCAGCAGCCAAACCCGGCCCGCCGCGGAGGCGGAATGGTTCTCCCTCGGCTCAGACACGAACCTACGAGACTAGCCGGGGGAGGCGCCGACGTGCGAGCAATAGGATGCGGCGCCGTGAATCCCGACTTTCAGGTCAGCGCCGATCCCGCCGGTGCGGCCGTGACCCTGTTCCGCTCGGCGAGCGGCCAGCTCTGCATCACGGGAGGCTCGACTCCCCGGGCCACCTACGAGCGCCTCGCCGCCGAGCGCGACGACTGGTCGGGCGTCGACTTCTGGTTCACCGACGAGCGCTGCGTGCCGCCCGACCACGAGCACTCGAACTTTCGGATGGCAAACGAGGCGCTCTTGAGCCGAGCCGCCGGTGCAACGGTTCACCGCATGAAGGGCGAGCTCGGCCCGGCCGAGGGCGCCACCGACTACGCTCGCGAGTACGAGGCCGCCGGCCGGCCGCGGTTCGAGCTGATTCTGCTCGGCCTGGGCCCGGACGCCCACACCTGCTCGCTCTTCCCCGGCGACGACGCTCTTGGAGAGCGCGAACGACCCGTGGCCGGAGTCGAGACTCCGGGAATGGCGCCGCTCGTGCCGCGGATCACCCTCACCCTGCCGGTCGTGAACTCCGCCCGGCGAGATCGTCTTCCTCGTGTCGGGCGCGGACAAGGCCGACGCCGTGGCCCGGGCGTTCTCCGGACACCGCGACCCGATGGCGCCCGCCTCGCTGGTCGAGGGGGAGGTGACGGTCCTGCTCGACGAGGGGGCGGCCCAGCACCTGTGATGGACTGGGTGCGCGAGGGCGGGATCGGCACGAGCCCGTTCCCCCCGATCGCCGAGTACGGGTTTCTCTCCGACTGCGAGACCTGTGCGCTCGTGGCGCCCAACTCCAACATCGAGTGGCTGTGCCTGCCTCGCTTCGACTCGCCCAGCGTCTTCGGCGCGATCCTCGACCGCGACGCCGGGATGTTCCGGCTCGCCCCCGCGGACGTCGAGGTGCCGGCGGCACGCCGCTACCTGCCGGGGACGAACGTGCTCGAGACGAGCTGGGGCACCAGCAACGGCTGGATCATCGTCCGCGACGTGTTGCTGATCGGGCCCTGGCATCACGAGCACGAGCGCTCGCACACCCATCGCCGCGCGCCCACCGACTACGACGCCGACCACGTGCTGCTGCGCCTGATTCGTTGCGTGAACGGTGAGGTGCAGGTGACGCTCGACTGCGAGCCGCGCTTCGACTACGGGCGGTCGAACGGAGCGTGGGAGTACACCGGCCCGGGCTACCGCGAGGCGAAGTGCAGCTGCCCCGACAGCGAGCTCGAGCTCAAGCTCGTCTCGGACATGAACATCGGCTTCGAGGGTGCGCGGGCCACCGGGCGAACGCTCGTGAAGGAGGGCGACACGCTGTTCGTCGCCCTGGCCTGGAGCGATCATCCCGCGCCCGACACCTACGAGGCGGCGTACGACCGTCTGGTCTGGACGGCGCACCACTGGCAGCATTGGCTCGACCACGGAACCTTTCCCGACCATCCCTGGCGCACGCACCTGCAGCGCAGCGCGCTGATCCTCAAGGGGCTGTCGTACTCGCCCACCGGCGCCCTGGTCGCCGCCGCCACGACCTCGCTGCCCGAGAGCCCAGGCGGGGAGCGCAATTGGGACTACCGCTTCAGCTGGATCCGCGACGCGACGTTCATGCTCTGGGGGTTGTACACGCTCGGCTTCGACTGGGAGGCCAACGACTTCTTCTACTTCATCGCCGACGTGGCGGAGAGCGAGGAGGACGTGCTGCAGATCATGTACGGGATCGACGGGGCGGGCAAGCTGACCGAGCAGACGCTCGATCACCTGTCCGGCTACGAGGGCGCGCGCCCGGTGCGGGTCGGCAACGGCGCCTACAACCAGGAACAGCACGATGTCTGGGGCGCGCTGCTGGACTCGGTCTACCTGCACACGAAGTCGCGCGATCACCTGCCCGAGCGCCTCTGGCCGATCCTGAAGAAGCAGGTGGAGACCGCCGTCGACAAGTGGCGCGAGCCCGATCGGGGCATCTGGGAGATTCGCGGGGATCCGAAGCACTTCACGTCGTCGAAGCTCATGTGTTGGGTCGCCGCCGACCGCGGCGCCCGCCTGGCCGAGCTGCGCGAGGAGCTGGAGTTCGCGGCGCGCTGGCAGTCGGCGGCCGAGGAGATCAAGAGCGACATCCTCGAGAACGCGCTCGACGAGCGCGGGGTGTTCTGCCAGCACTACGAGACCGACGCTCTCGACGCCTCGGTCCTCTTGATGGTGATGACCCGTTTTCTCCCGCCCGACGACGAGCGGATGCGCACCACCGTGCTGGCCATCGCCGATGAGCTGACTCACGACGGGCTGGTGCTGCGCTATCGCGTGGACGAGACCGACGACGGGCTCTCGGGCGAGGAGGGCACGTTCACGATCTGCTCGTTCTGGCTCGTGAGCGCGCTCGTCGAGATCGGAGAGGTCGAGCGGGGCCGCGAGCTCTGCGAGAAGCTGCTCGCCTATTCGAGCCCGCTGGGTCTCTACGCCGAGGAGATCGACCCGCGCACCGGCCGCCACCTGGGCAACTACCCGCAGGCCTTCACCCACCTCGCCCTGATCAACGCGGTGATGCACGTGATCCGCGCCGACCAGGGGCTCGAGACGGGAACGCTGCCGCTGGGGCGCGAGTTGACTCGCCAGCGCTCGCAGCAGTCCTAGTCGACCGACGGGTCAAGGAGTGGCACCCGGAGTCGATTACAAACACAGGTGCCCTCCGCCGAGACACCACTTCGGGGCGACGACACACGCCCTCGCCGCACCGGGGGCGGTCGCCTGCCTCGGCTGACGATTGGGCGCCGCTTCGGGGTGGTGGCGCTGCTCGTGATCCCGCTCGTGACGTCGGTGTGTGTGATCGGCGCCATCGGCGTGATCCGGATGAACGACCGGGTGACGGAGCTCTACCACGAGGGGTACCGGCATACGCAGGCGTCGGCCAGGCTTTCACGCGCCCTCTCGGCTGTCGAGGTGGCTGCAATGCGGGCGGTGCTCACCGACGACCGGGCTGTCGCGGAGCGCGCCGGCACCGAGCTCGACCGCCGTCTCCTCCCGGCCGCCGACGCCGCCTTCGCGGCGGTGCGCGGCGAGCTGTCGGAACACCATGGGGGCCATCAGCTTCGGGCGATACGCGATCTCAGCAGCGGCGTGGAGGAATTCGAGCGGCTCCGTGACGATGACGCCTTCGAGTTCCGCGAGGAGACCGAGGCCGTGGGTGCGAGCAAGGATCGGCTCGCGGCACGCCTCGCCCGCCTCTTCGATCGGGTCGTCGCGGAGGCGAACGACCTCGTGGAGGTCGAGGCCGCCGAGGCGCGCTCGATCGCCGACCGGGCCCGCGCTGAGAATCGCAAGACGCTGCTTCTCCTGCTCGGGGGATCCCTCCTCGCGCTGCTCGGCACGTTGGCCGTGATCGCCTGGCTCACCCGGAGCATCGTGCCGCGAGCCCGCGGCTACTCGCGCTTCGCCGCCGAGGTGGCGAACGGAAGCACGGACCGGCGTCTCGAGCCGGCCGGCCACGACGAGCTGTCCGAGCTGGGGCTGCTCCTGAACAGGATGGTCGACCATCGCGAGCGCGAAGAGCATCAGCTCGATCAGCAGACCGAGTTCAGCGAGGCGATGCAGATGACCGAGAGCGAACATGAGGCCTACGGACTCCTCAAGCGCCATCTCGAACGCTCGCTCGGCGGGTCCGAGGTCACGGTGCTCGGCCGCAACAACAGCGCGGATCGCCTGGAGCCGCGGACTCCCCTCCAGCACGGCGCAGCGCTGGCCGCCGGACTCGAGGACGCGAGACCCCGCAGCTGCCTGGCGGTGCGGACCGGCGAGCAGCAGAACCGAACGAACGGCGAGGCACCCCTCATGGAGTGTGACGTGTGCGGCAAGCTCGGACCCAGCGCGTGCCAGCCCCTGCTCGTGGGCGGCGAGGTCATGGGCTCGGTCCTCGCCCTTCCAGAAGGCTCGTTGGCCCCGGAGGAGCGGGAGACGATGCGGCTGTCCGTGGCGCAGGCCGCCCCGATCCTCGCCAACCTGCGCAACCTGGCGATCGCCGAGCAGCGCGCGGGCACGGACGAGCTCACCGGGCTGGCCAATCAACGGTCGGCCAATGACGCGGTCAAGCGCATGGCCGCCGAGGCGAGCGCGGACGCCCCGCTCGCCGCGATCGTGTTGGACCTCGATCACTTCAAGCAGATCAACGACATCTACGGCCACGGCGCCGGCGACGAGGTCCTGGCGGCGGTGGGGGCGGCTTTGCGGACCACCCTTCGCCCCGACGACTTCTGTTCGCGCTGGGGCGGCGAGGAGTTCCTCCTGCTCCTTCCCGACACCGATACCGAAGGGGCGCGCTCAGCGGCCGAGAACCTGCGGGCCGCAGTCGCGGGCATTCGGGTGGCCTCCGTCCAACGAGAGATCAGCGCGAGCCTCGGCGTGGCCGTGCTGCCGGTTCATTCCGCGGACGCGATCGGCGTGGTCCGAAGCGCCGACCGGGCCCTCTATGCCGCCAAGGCGGCGGGGCGCAACCGCGTGGAGGTCTTCACCGACGGACACACCAACGGCGCCGGGAAAGCTGCGGAGATCGCCGCCCCCGCCCGCTAGAGACGCACGTCGGCCACCATCGCCGCGAACAGCAGCGCCAGGTAGGCCAGCGAGAAGAGATAGAGGCGCAGCGCAGTGCGCCGCTCCGGGCGGCGCAGCAGGCGCCAGGCCCCGAAGATGAACCCGGCGCCGAGGGCCACCGAGCAGATCAGGTACGTCAGGCCGAAGGCGCCGGCGCAGAAGGGCAGCTGGGAGACCGCGTACAGCAGGATCGTGTAGAGCAGGATCTGCCGGCGCGTCTCGGCCTCGCCGCGCACGACGGGAAGCATCGGCACGCCCGCCCGCGCATACTCGTCCTTCATCAACAGGGAGAGCGACCAGAAGTGCGGAGGGGTCCAGAAGAAGACGATCGCGAACAGGTAGATCGGGGTTCCGGAGAGCTCGCCGGTCACGGCGGCCCAGGCCACCAGCGGCGGAACCGCCCCGGCCGCCCCGCCGATGACGATGTTCTGCGGCGTCGTGCGCTTGAGCCACATCGTGTACACCAGCACGTAGCCGAGTAGGCCGGACATCGAGAGGACCGCGGCCAACGGGTTCACCGCCAGCGCCAGCAGGGCGAACGAAGCACAGCCGAGCAACACGCCGAAGACGATCGCCGCGCTCGGCGAGACGCGTCCGCTCGCCACGGGGCGGTCGGCCGTGCGCTTCATTAGCCGGTCCAGGTCGCGGTCGAGCGCGTGGTTGATCGCGCCGGCGCCGCCCGCCGAGAGGGCTCCGCCGACGCATGTGAGGCAGACCAGACCGAGCGAGGGATCGCCCGCCACGTACATCGTGGCGACCGTGGTGAAGAGCAGTAGCGACTGCACCTTCGGCTTGCAAAGCTCGAAGTAGTCGGCGACGACGATGCGCCAGCCGGTGGTGCGGGTGACCAGCGCGTCGATCACGCCGCCACCGGCCTCCCGGCGCCGGCCCGCGAGCGCTCGCGCGCGGGCGACAGCTGCAGCGTCATCGACAGCGAGGCAGCCCACAGCAGCGTGCCCAGCGCCAGGTGCGCCAGGATCAGCAGCTCGTACTCGTCGAGCCAGACGTTCAGCGCGCCCAGCAAGACCTGAACGGCGAGCAGGGCGGCCAGCGCCCACGCGTAGCGGACCGCCACGCGGCGGCGGAGCGTCACCACCACGAGCGCGATCACGAGGATCGTGGCCAGGTACATGAAGACGCGATGAGTCAGATGAATGTCGACGAGCCGTGACTCGCCGAAGGGCATCAGCTCTCCGTTGCAGGACGGGAACTCCTTGCCGCAGGCGTGGTGGGCGCCGTCGCCGAGCTGGTAGTCGGCGCGCCCGTAGTTCTGCGTGCCCGCCATGTAGCCGCCGGCGACGATCGTGCACAGGACCGCTCCCGTGGCCGCGATCGACAGCAGCCGTGGGCCGCCTTGAACCGGCCGCACCCCGCGCGTCACGCGAACGATGTAGATCAGCAGGCCCAGAAGCAGCATGGCGAGGCCCAGATGAGCGGCTACGTAGGCCTCCTCGAGATTTTCCTCCACGGTCACGCCACCCAACGCCCCCTGAATGGCCACGAGCGCAAGCAGCGCTCCCGTGGCGGGCAGCAAGGCACGGTGCCCACGGTAGGCCTGCACGAACAGCGCCAGGATCATGAAGCCGACCACCACGGCCAGGGCCCGGTGCGTGTACTCGATGATCGAGTTGAGGTCGACGCCGGGAACGAGATCGCCGTTGCAGAAGGGCCAGCCGTTGAACCCGGACCCGGCCGGCCCGCAGCCGAGCCCCGAGTCGGAGACCCGCACAACGCCACCGACGAGGATGAGGGCGAAGGTGGCCAGGGCGGTTAGGAGCGCCAGCCGCTTCACTAAACGCTCCGCGGCGCCGCGGGCTGCGCCACCGTCTCGGCCGGCCTTGCCCCGGCCAGGACCTCGCGGCGGATGTCCTTCATGGGCTCCACGCTGCGCACGCGCGGGATGACGTCGAAGTTGTTGGGCGGCGGGGGCGAGCTCGTGAACCACTCGAGCGTGTTCGCCTTCCAGGGATCGTTGCCGGCCTTCTTGCCGTGCTTGATCGACCACACGATGTTGACGACGGTCACGACGACCCCGACGCCCAGGATGAAGGCGCCGATGGTCGAGACCAGGTTGTAGCCGCTCACCCCGAGCTCCTCCGTGTAGTCGTACACCCGCCGCGGCATCCCCGAGAGGCCGGCCGAGTGCTGTATCAGGAAGGTCAGGTTGAAGCCCACGAACATCAGCCAGAACGAGACTTTGCCCAGCGATTCGGAGAGCATCCGCCCGGTCATCTTCGGCCACCAGTAGTAGAGCCCGGCGAAGTAGCCGAAGACACCACCGCCGAAGATCGTGTAGTGGAAGTGGGCCACGACGAAGTAGGAGTCGTGGAGCTGCCAGTCGACCGGGAAGATGGCCAGCTGGATCCCCGAGATGCCGCCGATCACGAACAGCGCCGGAAGCGCGGCGGCGAAGTACAGGGGCGTCTTGTAGACGATCGAGCCGCGCCACAGCGTCGCGATCCAGTTGAAGATCTTGATCCCGGTGGGCACGGCGATGGTGAACGACGAGAGCATGAAGAAGGCGAGCACCACCGTCGCCGTGGGTGTGGCGAACATGTGGTGTGCCCACACGAGCAGCCCCAGGAACGCGATCGCCACCGTGGCCGCCGCGATCGCCTTGTAGCCGAAGATCGGCTTTCGGGCGAACACGGGCAGGATCTCGGAGATCATCCCGAAGGCGGGCAGCACCATGATGTAGACCTCGGGGTGGCCGAAGAACCAGAACAGGTGCTGCCACAGGAGCGGGTCGCCGCCGCCCGCAGGGTCGAAGAAGGAGGTGCCGAAGTGGCGATCGGTCAGGAGCATCGTCACGGCGGCGGCGATGGCCGGCAGCGCGGCGATCAGCAGGTAGCTGAACACGAGGATCGACCACACGAACAGCGGCATGCGCCCCCAGCTCATGCCCGGCGCACGCATGTTGTGAATGGTGGCCACGAAGTTCACGGCGCCGGCGAGCGACGACAGGCCGGTCAAGTGGATGAGGAAGATCCACGCGTCGACGCCGCCACTCGGGGAGTAGAGGTCATCCGAGAGCGGCGCGTACATCGTCCAGCCCGCCTGCGGCGGCTCGAAGAACATGCTGCAGTAGAACGCCACTCCGCCGAACAGCGTCAGCCAGTAGGAGAGCGCGTTCAGCTTGGGGAACGCCATGTCGCGCGCGCCGATCATCAGCGGGATCAGGTAGTTCCCGAAGCCGGCGATCAGCGGGATGATGAACAGGAAGACCATCGTCGTTCCGTGCATCGTCACGAGCCCGTTGTAGGTCTCGGGCTGGATCAGCGTGCCGTTGGGCTGCGCCAGCTGCAGCCGCATGATGAGCGCCTCGACGCCGCCGAGCAGGAGGAAGACGAGTGCGGTGGCGATGTAGAGGATTCCGATCTTCTTGTGATCGGTGGTGGTGAGCCAGGCCAGCCAGCCCCGCGGCGGCGTCTGGACGCCGTGCACGATGACCTCGGGCCGGGCGACCTTGCTCGGGGTGGCGGTTCCGGCTTCCACTACTGGACTTCCCCTTCTCGCTCGCCTCGCTGCTCGGCCAGATCCTCACGGGCGGCTTGGATCGCGTCGCGCTGCTCCTCGGCCCAGGTCTCGAACTCGTCCGGCGTCAGCGCCCGCACCTTGGCCCGCATGTCCGCGTGGTTGGCCCCGCAGAGCTCCGCGCACTGGCCGTCGAAGGTCGTCCCCGCGTACCTGCCTGGGATCTTGAACCAGGTTTCGTTCACGAAACCGGGAACTCCGTCCGCCTTGCCGCCCAGCTTGGGGATCCACCAGGAGTGGATCACGTCCGTGGCGGTGATCTGGAGCACGACCGTGGTGTTCACCGGCACCACCATCTCCTCGTAGCTGAAGAGGTCGTTGCCGTCGCCGTAGTCGAAGCGCCAGATGTACTGCTGTCCCACGACCTTGACGCGCAGGATCGGCCCGCCGCTCCGGGGCGGCTCGGGCTGGTCGATCGAGGCGAATTGGGCCTGCGAGGCCCGCAGGCCGTCGGGGCCTGAGGGCGGCGGATTCTCGATGTCGGCGAGGTACAGGAAGGTCACGACCGTGAGCACCACGAGGATCAACGCCGCACCCACCGTCCAGCCCAGCTCTAGGGGGGTGTTGCCGCGAATCTGGGCTCCCTCGGGCCCCCCGCGCCGGGCCCGGTAGCGGACGAGGGACCAGATCAGCGTCCCCTCGACGATCAGGAAGATCACCAGCCCGATGTAGAGCGTGATCTTGTAGAGGGTGTCGATGTCGTCCGCGTTCGGAGACCCGCCCGACTCCGGGGTGAACACGTCTGCGAGGGCGGAGGGGGCGGCCACCAGCATCGCGAGCAGGCCCGCGGCAATTGCGGCTGTCAGCAAGCGGCGTGGCATGCCGAAGGGCAAGGCGCGCGAGATCATATCTGCGGCCCCGGTGAGGCTCCACTTCGTGTCGCCTGCCCCGAACTCGGGCGCGCGGACCCAAGTTGGGGACGCGGCTCAGGTACCCGCGAACCGTGCGTCGCGCTTCTCCACGAAGGCCAGCACGCCCTCCTGGAAATCGTCCGTGCGCGCAAGCGCGTGCTGGAGCTCGGCTTCGAGGTCGAGCTGGTCCTCGAGGTCGGGGTAGAGCATGCGGTTGAGCGCCCGCTTCGACGCCGCGTAGGAGCGAGTCGGCCCGCTCGCGAGCTTCTCCACCAGGGCGCCGGCCTCGTCCATCAGGGCGTCGTCGGGGTGGACGAAGTTCACGAGTCCCCAGTCGAGCGCGCGATCTGCGGGCACGCGCTCCCCGAGCAGCGCCATCTGGAAGGCCCGCGCCTTGCCGGCGGCCGCGGGCACGAACAGGGTCGAGCCGCCGTCGGGCATCAGCCCGATGTTCACAAAAGCAAGCCCGAAGTACGCCGACTCCGCGGCCAGGACGATGTCACAGGCGAGCGCGAGCGACGCGCCGATGCCCACCGCGGGCCCGTTTACCGCCGCCACCACAGGCTTCTCGAGCTCCCGCACGTCGCTGATGATCGGGTGGTAGAGCTCGTGGAGCGCCTTGCGAAGGTCCGGCTTGCCGTCGTCGGCCGCATCGAAGCCGGACTTGAGGTCGGCTCCCGAGGAGAACGCGCGCCCGGCGCCGGTGATGAGCAGCGCCCGCACCGAGTCGTCAGCCGCCTCCGCCTCGAGCGCGGCGCGCAGCTCGCGCCCGAAGTCGCCGTGCCAGGCGTTCAGCGTCTCGGGCCGGTTGAGCGTGATGCGACCGACTCCGCCCTCCTGCTTCCAGATGAGGTGCTCGTAGCTCATGGGCGCAGGCTATCCGCCAGCGCGCGGACTCCATCCTCTATCGCCGGCTCGACGATGCGGCCGTAGCCGAGCAGGAGCGCCGGGGGCCCCGGCCGCATGCGGTGCTCGGTCAGCCCGGCCAAGCCCACCCCTCGGGAGCGCGCCGCCTCGAGCACGGCTGCCTCGCCGGCGCCGGGCGGCAAGGCGACGACCAGGTGCAGGCCGGCCGCCACTCCGGTCGGGCCGCAGCGCGGAAGATGACGCGCCAGGGCGGCAACCAGCGCGTCCCGTCGGGCGCGGTAGATCGAGCGGGTGCGGCGCAGGTGGCGATCGAGCTCGCCACGCTCGAGGAAGTCGGCGAGCGCGAGCTGCTCGACCACGGGCGTCCCCAGATCGTCGCTTGCCTTGGCCGCCGCGGCCGCCTGCGCGATGCGCTCCGGCGCCACGAGCCAGCCCAGCCGCAGCCCTGGAGCCAGCATCTTCGACACCGAGCCGGCGTAGGCCACACGGTCGGGCGCCAGCCCCTGGAGCGCGCCGACCGGGGCCCGGTCGTAGCGGTACTCGGCGTCGTAGTCGTCCTCCAGCACAAGGGCGCCGGTGCGGTCGGACCATTCGATGAGCGCCGCGCGACGCTCGGGCGAGAGCACGACGCCCAGCGGGAACTGATGCGCGGGCGTGACCATCACGGCATCCGGCGGGGCGGCCTCGGCTCCGATCTCGGCGACCACCAGGCCCTGATCGTCGACCGGCACCGGCAGGATCTCGAGCCCGTTGGAGGCCAGCTGCGCGCGGCCGGGAGCGCTGGAGGGGTCCTCCATGGCCATCGCATGCCCGCCCAGCGAGATCAGCCCGCGAGCGAAGATGGCCATGCCCTGCGCCATGCCCGAGGTGACGATGGTGCGCTCGGGATCGGCGGCCACGCCGCGCACGCGACCCAGGTAGCGGGCCAGCGCTCGGCGCAACTCCGGGGCTCCGCGTGGGTCGCCGTAGTCCAGCCGGACGTCGGGGGCCTCGCGCAGCGCGCGCCGCAACGACGCCAGCCAGGCCGCCCGCGGAAAAAGCGAGACGTCGGGGCCTCCGGGACGGAAGTCGAAGCGGGGCGCCCGCTCGACCTCGGAGCTGGGCGCCGCCTCGGCCGGCGGAGCGGCCGCGTCGGAGACCCGCGTCGGAGCTCCCTGCCGCGAGACGAGGTAGCCCTCGGCCGCCAGCTGCGCGTAGGCGTCCACCACCACCCCCCGCGACACCGACAGCTCGTGCGCGAGCTGGCGCGAGGAGGGGAGGGCCAGACCCGCCGGGAGGCGACCGGAGCGCACCGAGTCGCGCAGCTGCTCCTCGAGCTGGGCGCGCAGCGGCCCGGCTCCGCGGGCAAGCCGAACCATCAGCTCCGGGGCCGAACTGGTCCTATTCGCTGAGGTAGTACTGGTTCTTCTCACCGGACCAGCCCCAGCATACGCTGACCGCATGCCCGAGTCCTCGACCCTGCTGCTCTTCGCCGCCAGCGCCGCCGCGCTGGTGCTGGTTCCCGGCCCCAACCTCGTCTACATCATCACCCGCAGCATCGAGGCGGGCCGGCGCACGGGGCTCGCATCCATGCTCGGGGTCGAGGCGGGCACGCTCGTGCACGTCACCGCGGCGGCGGTCGGCCTGAGCGCGCTGCTGAGCTCCTCAGCCGTCGCCTTCGAGGCGGTCAGGTGGGCGGGGGTCGTCTACCTCGTCTACCTGGGCGTGCGGGCGCTGCGGTCCGGGGGGTCCGCCGAGCCGGCGGCACCGGCGGGCCTGCGGCGGAGCTTTGCCGAGGGGATGCTCGTGAACCTGCTCAACCCGAAGGTCTCGATCTTCTTCCTCGCCTTCCTGCCCCAGTTCGTGGACCCGGGGCAGGGTGGGGCGGGCATGCAGGTGGTGGTGCTGGGCGTCGTCTTCCTCGTTATCGCCTCGCTGCTCGACGTGCTCTACGTGCTCGGGGCGGGGCTGCTCGCCCAGCGCCTGCACGGAGGCCGGAGGTTCGCCGGAGGCGTGTACCTCGCCCTGGCGGCGCTGGCGGCGGTTACGGGCGGGCGTCGCGCGTGAGCCCGGGCCTGCGCGGCTCGCTGCTCGCCACCCTGGCGCTGGCTCTCGTCGGCTCGCTCGTCGCGTCGGCCGACCTCGTAGAGGGCTACCCGCTCCCGACCGGCCAGGCCCTCCGCTACGCGCTGGCCGCCGCCGTGCTCGTACTGCTCGCCCGCGAGCGGCTGCCGCGGCTCGACGTGCGCGAGACGCTCGGCATCGTGACCCTGTCGGCCACCGGGCTCGTGCTCTTCAACGTGTTCGTGATCGAGGGCGTGAGGGAGACCGACCCGGCCACGGTCGGGGTCATAGTCGGCTGTGTGCCGGTGGTGCTGGCGCTCGTCGGCCCGGTGCTCGAGGGACGCCCGCTCAGCACCCGGGTGATCGCCGCCGCCGTGGTCGTGTCGCTCGGCGCCGCCGGGGTGCAGTGGGCCGGAGGCGGGGTGACTACCACCGGACTGCTGCTCGCGCTCGGCGCCCTGACCTGCGAGGCGGCGTTCACGCTGCTCGCGGTACCTCACCTCCGGCGCCTGGGCCCGCTGGTCCTGTCCACCTACGCCTGCCTCTTCGCGGTGCCCATCCTCGCCGGCTGGAGCCTCCTCGCCCACGGCCCCTCGCTCCCGCTGCCAGGCGTCGAGCAGAGCCTCGCGCTGGTGTACATGGGAGCCGGCGTCACCGTTCTCGGCTTCGTGTCCTGGTACTCGGCGGTCGGCCTCCTCGGGATCGAGCGAGCCGGGCTGTTCTCGGGGGTGCTGCCGGTGAGCGCGCTCGCCTGCTCCGCGCTGCTGGGTGTGGCGGAGTTGACGCCCGCGCGCCTGGCGGCGGTGGTCGTCGTGGCGGCGGGCATAACGCTCGGGGTACGCGCGGGAGCCAAAGCCCCTCTCGTCGCGCCGGTGCCCGCCTAACCTCTCCGGGGTGCTACTCGACAGTCTGGATTGGCTAGGTCACTCGGGCTTTCGCCTGCGCGTCGGTCGCGCGTTCGTCTACATCGATCCCTACCGCGTGCCCGAGGGATCGCCGCCCGCCGACCTCATCCTGATCACCCACGGCCACTACGACCACTTCTCCCCGCAGGACATCGAGCGCCTCTCCACCCGGCGCACCTGGCTGGTCGGGCCCGCCTCGGTGGCCGAGCGTGTGAGCGGGCAGGTGCACTCGATAGCACCCGGGGAACTGCTCGAGGACGAGCTCGTCCGCGGTGTCCAGGTGGCGGCGGTGGCCGCCTACAACACGTCCAAGCGGGACGCCGAGGGCAGGCTCTTCCATCCCCGCGCCGCCGGCTGGGTGGGCTACGAGCTCAACGTGCGCGGCGAACGGCTCTACCACTCGGGCGACACCGACGTGATTCCCGAGATGGATCGCGTGACCGGAGTCGACCTCGCGCTGCTCGCGGTGAGCGGCGTCTACGTGATGACCGCGCAGGAGGCGGCCGAGGCCGCGCGGCGGATCTCGCCGCGAGTGGCGGTGCCGATGCACTGGGGCGATCAGATCGGCGCCCGGGCCGACGCGAGCGAGTTCGCCGAGCGGGCGCCGGTCGAGGTGCGGATCCTCGACAAGTCGGGCGCCTGAGGGCCGAGCACGCCGTATCGCTCGCCGGGAGGCCTCCGGCCCGCACGGGGTATTCTCCGGTCGCTGTGCGAAGCACTCGCGCCCTACGAAGGCTCGCGTGGGGCGCGGTGGCAGTCGGGGCCCTCACGCCGCTTCTCCGGCACCGGCTCAAGCTCCGCGTGCCGGTCGTGTCCGTGCTCACCTGGCCGGCGCCGGCCGCGGTGGCGCTCGCCGCGCCGCGGTCGCCGCTGCGCGACGCGGGGATCTACGGCATGCAGATGTGGGTCTACTTCGCTCACTTCGACATGCCCGACGACGACCCCGACCTGCTGCTTCGCCGGCTCAAGGTGAACTACCCGATCCGCGCCGACCGCGTGCTCGGGCTCGGGACCTGCCCCACCGTCCGCCTCCAGCGCTCGCTGGGCCGCCCAGGGCACATCGGCGCGCTGGACTACGCGCTGTCCGCGATCCACTGGAGCTGGTTTGCGGTCCCGCACGGCACGCTGGCCTACATCCTCCTGCGCCACCGCGAGCACCTACCGCGGTCCGCGGTCCTGATGGCCGCTTGCTTCGACCTGGGGTGCATCCTGTATTGGACCGTGCCCACCGCGCCGCCATGGTGGGCCGGGGCAAACGGCAACATGCCGCCCGTGCGGCGCATCATGGCCGAGGCGGGCGAGCGCTTCTGGGGACGTCTCTGGGACCCGCTTTACCATTCGCTGCAAGGCAATCCGTTCGCCGCCATGCCCTCGCTTCACTTCGGTACCTCCGTGATGGCCGCGCGCATCCTTTCTCAGGTTGGGCGCAAGCACGCAGCCCTCGGCTGGACCTACACGCTGGCGCTCGGCTTCGGGCTCGTGTACCTGGGCGAGCACTACGTGGTCGACCTGGTGGCCGGGCTCGCGCTGGCCGAGGGGCTGTGGCGCGTGGCGCCCGCCGTCGAGCCCCTCGTGAGGCGAGTGGCCGAGGTGATCGGGCGCTGGGAGCCTCGGGTGGCCTGATGCACACCAGCGAGCGCGACTACGACGTCGAGCTCGAGCTCGACCGAGACGACTCCGAGGACGAGGATCTCGAGGGCGCGGGAGCGTTTCAGGCGCTGCTCGCGGACCGCCGCAAGCTCCTCACCGGGGTGCTGCTCGTGGGTCTGCTGGTGTTCGGCATCTACGTCGTGTTTCCCAAGCTGGTGGGGCTCGACGATGCGGTCAAGAAGCTCGATGACGCGAGCCTGACGTGGGTGGTCGTCGCCATCCTCTTCAACGTTGCGGCCTTCGCGGCGTACGTCGCCCTCTTTCGTGGCGTGCTGGGGGGCAGCCGCGACGACGAAGTGCACCGCCGCCTGAACCTGAGGGCCTCGTACCAGATCACGATGGCGGGCCTCGCCGCGACCCGCATCTTCTCCGCCGCCGGCGCCGGCGGAATCGTCCTGACCTACTGGGCGCTGCGAAAGGCGGGCATGGAGCGCCGGCGCTCGGCGTGCCGGATGGTCGCCTTCCTCGTTCTCACCTACGCGGTCTACACGGTCGCGCTCGTGGTCTTCGGGGTTCTGCTCCGCACCGGCGTCTTCCCCGGCGACGATCCCGTCGGCGGAACGATCGTCCCGGCGGCGGTCTCGTGCTGCGTGATCGCCGTCTTCATCCTCATCGCGTTGATCCCGCAGGACATCGAGCGGCGCATCCAGAAGTTCGCGGGCGGCTACCGGCGCACGCGCTACCTGACCCGCCTGGCCAAGGGCCCCGCGACCCTGGCCAGCGGCGTGCGGACGGCGATCGCCTACGTGCGTCATCCGAGTCGCGGCGCACTGGCCGTCGTCGGCGCGGTCGGCTTCTGGGCCGCCAACATCGGCGTCCTGTGGGCGAGCTTCGAGGCCTTCGGCGGCGATGTCCCGTTCGCCGTGTTGGTGCAGGGCTTCTTCGTCGGGATGGCGGCCAACCTGATCCCGTCCCCGGCGGGAGGCGTGGGATCGGTGGACGCCGGGATGATCGGCGCCTTCGTGCTGTTCGGTATCGACGAGTCGACCGTCTTTCCGGCCGTTCTCACCTATCGTGTGATCGCCTTCTGGCTGCCGATCCCGCCGGGCATCGTCGCATTCTTCGGCCTGCGCAAGACCGTCGCCGGCTGGGAGGCCGAACGCGACCAGGATGCCGCTACCTCCTCTACACTTCAGAAAGTGAAGTATTGAATCGAGATCGATTGGATTGAGCTTGGAGACCAAGGACATCGAGAACGTCGTCATCGTGGGCAGCGGGCCGGCGGGATACACCGCCGCCCTCTACACCTCGCGCGCGGACCTCGAGCCGCTCGTGGTCGAAGGCTTCGCCTGGGGCGGCCTGCTTCAGCAGACGACCGACGTCGAGAACTATCCCGGCTACCCCGAGGGCGTGCTCGGACCTCAGATGATGGAGGAGTTCCGCAAGCAGGCCGGGCGATTCGGCTCGCGCTTCATCACCGATGACGCCACCAAGCTCGAGCTCTCCGACGAGCCCGGCGGCATCCACACCGTGCACGTCGGTGGCCAGGAGATCAGGGCGCGGGCCGTGATCCTGGCCATGGGCGCCGAGCCCAAGAAGCTCGGGGTACCGGGAGAGGACGAGCTCGCTGTCGGGCGAGGGGTGTCCTACTGCGCCACGTGCGACGCCGCCTTCTACCGCGGCGCCGACACGATCGTCGTCGGCGGCGGCGACACCGCCATGGAGGACGCGACCTTCCTGGCCAAGTTCGCCGACAAGGTTTCGGTGGTTCACCGCCGCGACGAGTTCCGCGCTTCGGCCATCATGCTCCAGCGCGCAAAGGACGCCGACAACATCGAGCTGGTGACGCCATACGTGGTCGAGCGTTTCGAGGCCGGCGATGACGGCCCCATCGCTCGGGTGGTGCTAGAGAACACCGAGGACGGCTCGCTCAAGGAGCTGCCGATCAAGGGCGCGTTCATCGCGATCGGCCACCGGCCGAACTCCGAGCTCCTCGAGGGGAAGCTCGAGCTCGACGACGAGGGCTACGTGCTCGTCGAGGGGCGGACCACTCGCACCAAGCGTCCCGGTGTGTTCGCGCCGGCGACCTGACCGACCGCGTCTATCGCCAGGCCGTGACCGCGGCGGGCACGGGATGCATGGCCGCGCTCGACGCCGAGGCCTACCTGCGCGACACGCCGATCGACGCCGAGGCCCACTGGGCCGGAGAGCCGAAGAAGATCGAGCAGGCGGCCGAGGCGGCTGCGTCGTAGGCTTCCGCGGGCAGTGCCCGATCCCTGGCGAAATTGGGCCGGCGACCAGCGCTGCGCCCCCGAGCGAATCGAGCGGCCGCGCACCGAGGATGAGTTAGCGGGGATCGTGGCCGGCGCGGGCCGGGTCAAGGTGGCGGGCTCGGGTCACTCCTTCACCGACATCGCCTGCACCGACGGGGTGATGCTCGACCTCTCGCGCCTCGATCGCGTGCTCGCGGTCGAAGGCGAGCTCGCCACCGTGGAGGCGGGCATCACGATCCGCAAGCTCGGGCCGGCACTGGCGAAGCACGGTCTGGCCCTCGAAAACCAGGGTGACGTCGACCCGCAGACGATCACCGGAGCGATCTCGACGGCCACTCACGGAACCGGCGCACGCTTCGGCAACCTCTCGTCGCGAGTGGAGGGCGTGCGCCTCGTCACCGCCAACGACGGGGTCGTCGAGGTGCGCGAGGGCGACGAGCTCCTGGCCGCGCGCGTCGGGTTGGGGGCGCTCGGCGTGATCTCGGCAGTGACCCTGCGTTGCGTGCCCGCGTTCAGGATCCATCGCATCAACGAGCCGCGACCGCTCGACGACGCGCTGGCCCGTCTTGACCAACACGTCGACGCCAACGACCACTTCGAGCTCTTCGTCTTCCCCTACACGCGCATCGCGCTGACGCTGACCTCCGAGCGGACCGACCGCCCACCGGAGGGGCGCTCCGTGATCGACGGCATCCTGCCCGAGGGCCTGCTCGACAACGCCGGGCTCGAGCTCGCTTGCCGAACGGGCCGGCGATTCCCCGACCTGATCCCGCGCATCAACCGCACTCTCGTGAGCACGATGTCGCGTAGCGAGGAGCTCGACGAGAGCTATCGCGTGTACGCCCACAGCCGCACCGTGCGGTTCACGGAGATGGAGTACGCGCTCCCGCGCGAGCACACCACGGCGGCAGTCGAGCAGGTGCTCGCACTGGTGGAGCGGCGGCGCCTTCCGGTCGGCTTTCCCGTCGAGGTCCGGGTGACGGCTCCCGACGACGCTCTGCTCTCGACGGCCCAGGGCCGGCCGACGGGCTACGTCGCCGTCCACCAATACCGCGGCATGGAGTACGAGAGCTACTTCCGCGCCGTGGAGGCGATCATGGACGAATACGACGGCCGCCCGCACTGGGGCAAGCGCCACTACCAGTCGGCCGCCACCCTGAGCCCGCGCTATCCCGATTGGGAGCGTTTTCTCGCAGTGCGCGAGCGCTTCGACCCCGACCGCAAGTTCCAGAACGACTACCTGCGCCGGGTGCTCGGCTCCTAGCGACAGGCCGGCGGGATCCGCCGGTCGAGCGTGACCAGGCGCCCGTCGGCGGTTCTCACGCGGGCGCGCAGCAGGCTCCCCCGCCGGTGTAGGCGAACTCGCTCCAGCGCCGCCGCGTGCACTCTCGGACGACAGCGGCGGAAGGCCAGCCGGACGCGGGGCCGGGCGTTACACGTCGCCCCGGCGCAGACCTGCAGCGCGGCCAGGCGCTCGGCGAGGCGAGCCTGGACGGCCTCGTGAGCCGGATCCGAGTGCAGGCTCCGGAGCTGGGCGGGGTCGCGCTTCATGTCGTAGAGCTCGCGCTCGCCGCTGTCGTACTCCACATAGAGGTAGCGCTCGTTGCGCAGTGCGGAGAAGGCCACGGCGTCGAAGCCGGTCGGCCCCTCGAAAAGCAGCTCGCGGCCCCATTCCACGCCCCGGTCGCGCAGCAGGCCGAAGAGCGATCGGCCGTCCTGGACTCGCCCGGGAGAGGCGCCGGCGGCCTCGAGGATGGTGGGGGCGAGGTCGACGTTGGACACGAGCTGGCGCCGCCGCGCTCCCGCCGGGACGCCGGGACCGCGCATGATCAGCGGCACCGCGACCGACGGCTCGTAGACCATCACCTTCCCGTAGGGGATGCGGTGCTCGCCGTGGAAGAAGCCGTTGTCGGAGGTGAACACGATCAGCGTGTTCTCCAGCTCGCCCGCGGAGCGCAACGCGTCCACAACCCTGACGACGCCCTCGTCCACGGCCAGCAGCGACTCGAGCCGCTGGCGGTAGTTCTCCAGCACGGCGGCCCGGCGGTCGGCGGAGAGGCGAGGCAGGCGGCGGATGAAGCGCGGCTTGTCGGACACGTCGGCCTCGTTGAAGGCCGGCGAGCGCGGCCGCGGCTCGGCCGCGAAGACGTCGCGGTGACGGTCGGCGGGCCGCGGCGTGACGAGGCCCGGCGGATCGTCGGGGTCGCGCGGACCGCCGCTGTGCGGAGCGAGATAGGCGAGGGAGAGGAAGAACGGGGCGGCTCGCGGGGAGAGGCGCCCGATGGCGTCGACCGCCCGCTGGGTGTACTCGTCGGCCTGGTAGCGCGGGTAGGTACTGACGAACCCGTTCTCGTTGAGCTGATAGCCGCTGTACTGGTAGGTCGAGAGGTCGACCGAGGCATACCACTCGCTCCAGCCCGGGGGGACGTCGGTCGGCGGCTTGTCCTGGCCGTAGCGGTTGAGGAACTTGCCGATGTGGATCGTGTGGTAGCCGGCCCGCTGGAGCCAGACCGGCAGGTACTCGCGCGTGTCGAGCCGCCCGTACCCGCCCTCCGGCGGCCGGTTGCCGAGCACCCCGTGGTTGTGCATGTACTGACCGGTGAACAGCGTGGCCCGCGATGGACAGCAGAGCGCGGTGGAGGCGTAGGCAAGCTCGAACGTCGTCCCGCCCGCGGCAAGAGAGGCGCGCACGCCGGGCATCACGCGCATCGACTCGACCGTCTGGTCGTCGGTCATGATCACGACGATGTTGGGGCGTGACTCGGCACTCTGCCGCGTGTCCTGCGCGGGCGGCCCCTGGCCGCACCCGGCCGCCGCCACGCCCAGCAGAACGAGCCCGGCGCGGTTGACGCCCCTCATCGCGACGGGCAGCCGCGCAGCCGGCGATCGAGCGTGAACAGGCGACCGTCGCGCAGCTCGGCCCGGACGCGCAGCACGTAGGGCCGGCCCGGGCCGATTCGCGGGTGCCGCAGCCGCTGTGAGATCGGCCCCGGCGCGGCGATTCGCTTCACCAGGCGGCGCCCCAATCGGAAGTGGGCGCCCACGACGTTTCTCTCGTCGCGCCCTCGTATGCGCACCCGTAGGTCCCCGGCGGGGCAGCCTCCGGGCGGCACGGTACGCCCATTCGAGCGCAGGCCGAGCCGGAGCGCCGGCCGTTTCTGGCATCCGCTCCCCGCGCAAGTCTTGAGCAGCCGCAGGCGCCGGGCGAGATCGCGCTGAACCGCCTCGTAGCGCGGGTGGCCGTCGCGGCTGCGCAGCTGGTAGGGGTCGGTCTCGAGGTCGTAGAGCTCGAATTCTCCGGTGGTTCGGTGCTCGGCGTACAGAAAGCGGTTCGTGCGCAGCGCCCGGTAGGCCGGGACGTTGTTGGCGCCGTGGCCGTTCTCGATGAGCAGGTCCCGGCCCCACCAGGCGCCCTTGTCCGCGACCAGGTCGAGCAGCGATCGCCCGTCCAGCCTGCGCCGGGGCAGGGCTCCCGTCGCGTCGAGAATGGTCGGCGCGAGATCGATGTTCGCCACCGGCCGCGGATCGCGAACGCCGCGCGGTACGCCGGGGCCGCTCATCACGAGCGGCACCCGGATGGACTCCTCGTAGAGCAGCACCTTCTCTCCCTGAGCGCGGTGCTCGCCGTGCATGAAGCCGTTGTCAGAGGTGAAGATGATCATCGTGTTGGCCAGCTCGCCCGTGCGCTCGAGGGTGGCCACGATCCGCGCCACCGCCTCGTCGACCGCCTGCAGGCTCTCAAGCTCCTGGCGCCAGTTCTCCTCGATGCCGGCGATTCGCTCGGGGCTCAGGCGCGGGCGGTCGGCCACGACCTGCGGCTTGTCGAACATGCTGGCCTCGTCGAAGTTGGGCGGGCGCGGCATGGGCGTGCCCGCGAAGGCGTCGCGATGGCGGGGGGCGGGGGAGGGCGTGCCCAGCGTCGCCGGGTCCTCGGGGTCACGCGGACCGCCGCGGTGGGGGGCCACGAACCAGAGCTGAAGGTAGAAGGGCCGCTCGCCGGGGGCGGCCTGCTCGATCAATTCGCCGGCCCGGCGGCCCTGGAAGTCCGTGAGGTACTCGCCCGGGTGCCGCGGGTCAGGGTGGGAGACGAGCGCGCCGTTCTCGTTGACCCTCCAGCTCGAGTAGTTGAAGGCCGAGGAATGCGGCGAGCCATGCCAGTCGCTCCACCCCGGCGGGATGCCATCGGCGTACTCGTAGCCGTTCAGATAGCGGCCGACGTGCATCGTGCGGTACCCGGCCGCCTGCAGCCAGACGGGCAGCGTGTTGGCGTGGTCGAGCCGCGCGTACCCGCCGAAGTCTCCTCTGTTGTGCAGGACGCCGTGATTGTGGGCGTATTGCCCGGTCAGCTGGGTCGCCCGCGAGGGACAGCAGAGCGGGTAGCTGGCGATCGCCTGCTCGAAGGTCGTTCCGCGCGCCCCCAGCAGCGCTCTGGTCTGCTGCATGTACCTCAGGGAAGCCGCGGTCTGGTCGTCGGTCATCAAGACGACGACGTTGGGCCGCGCGAGCGCCGGCGCGGCGGCCACGAGCAGCGCAGCAATGGGCGCACAGAGGAGGGCCAGGCGGCGCACGTCTCTTCCAACAGGTGAGCGGGGGCCTTGTTTCGGGCCGTTCGCGGCTACAGCTCGCAGCGCCCCTCGCCACGGTACGTGGGCACCACGTCCACGATTTCCTCGCCGCTCACGAGGTAGAGGCTGTTGAAACGCTCGCACAGCTCACCTGCCTTGGCGTGGCGCAGATAGACCCGATCGCCGATTCGGAGGCTAGCGGCCGGGGTCCCCATGACCGGCGTCTGCACCTCGCCCGCGCCCTCGCGCGGGTCGAGTCGCAGGCCACGCGGCAGATAGGGAGCGGGCAGGCGATCCGCGCCGGCCGCGCCAGACGCGTGGTAGCCCCCGCCCAGCAGCGTCGCGGTGGCGCCGCCGGGGCGGCGTACCACCGGCATCGCGAACATCGCCGCGGGAGTCAGCGTGAAGTCGGAATAGCGGTCGAACAGCGTGGGGGCGAGGAAACCGGACCCGGCGGTGACCTCCGTGATCGCGGCCTCCCGGCGGGTCAGGTGAACGCTGCCGGTGCCGCCCCCGTTGACGATCGAAACCGGTGCGACCTCCTGCACCGCCGCCACCACAGCCGCCCGCCGCTCGGCGATTTCCGCCGCGGAGAGTCGCTTCATGAGGCGAATGACCCTTCCCCGAACGCGCTTGCCCACCGGCCGGTCGCCGACCCCGGCGATGTGCGCCTCGTAGCCCATCAGAGCGGCCAGCTCGAAGCGCGGGCGGGCGCCGATCTCGCGCGCCAGCGCCTGCGCGTCGCGGGGTGTGCGCAGCGGCGAGCGCTTGACGCCGACCTTGAGGCGCCGCCGGAGCGGCCACCAGCTCATGTCGACGTCGATGCAGACCCGGATCGGCCGTCCAGCGGGCTGGGCGGCGGCGGCGATGAAGTCGAGATGCTCGGGGGAGTCGACCATGATGATCGGGGCTCCGTCCTCGTCCAGGCGCGCCAGCTCGCCCAGCGCCGAGCGATCGCCTGTGGGGTAGGCGAGCAGCAGGTCGTGAAAGCCATGGCCGTGCAGCCAGAGCGACTCGGACAGGGTGAAGGTCATGAGGCCCCGAAAGCCCGCGTCGCGCCCAAGAATCATGTGAAGCAGCGCCCGGCAGCGCACGGACTTGCTCGCCACCCGAACCGGCGTGCCCTGCGCCCGGCTCAGCATCTCGTTTCCGTTGGACCACATGGCGTCGAGATCCACGAGCGCGAAGGGCGCATCGACCCCGGCGAAGATCGACTCGAGCTCCTCGTAGGAGCGTTGGCGTGCCGGCGACGCCGGCGGCGCATGGGTGGTCGCCATGGGGCGATTATCCCTAGCGTGGCGGGCCGTGGCCGGGACAGCGAGATCCACGCAGCGGCGCACGGAACGGGTGCCGCCCACCGTGCTCGTCCTCGGCGCGGTCTCCTCCGTGCAGATCGGTTCCGCGCTGGGGAAGACGCTCTTCGACGAGATCGGTCCAGGCGGGACGGTCTTTCTCCGCATCCTCACCGCCGCGGTGGTGCTGGCGCTGATCTGGCGCCCGCGCGTGAGCGGCCACAGCCGCCGCGCACTCGGCCTCGCGGTCGTGTTCGGCCTGGTGCTGGGAGCGATGAACTTCGCCTTCTACTCCTCGATCGACCGCATCCCGCTCGGCATTGCGGTGACGTTCGAGTTCGTGGGTCCCCTGGGGGTGGCGGTGTTCGGCTCGCGCCGCCCGCTCGACCTGCTGTGGGTGGCGCTCGCCGCTGCCGGGATCCTGCTGCTGTCGGACTTCGGCAGCGGTGACCTCGACCCGGCGGGCGTGGGCCTCGCCCTTCTCGCGGGCGCGTTCTGGGCCGCCTACATCCTGCTGAGCGTACGGGTCGGGAAGGTGTTCCCGGGCGGCTCGGGCCTCGCGCTCGCGATGCTCGTGGCGACGGCGGCGCTCGCGCCGGTGGGTATAGCCGAAGCCGGCACGGAGCTGCTCGTGCCCTGGATTCTGCTGGTGGCGACCTGCGTGGGGCTCATGTCCTCCGCCATCCCCTACACGCTCGAGCTCGAGGCCCTCCGGCGCATGCCTGTCGGCGTGTTCGGCGTGCTGATGAGTCTCGAGCCCGCGGTGGCCGCGGTGGCCGGCTACCTCGTGCTGGGCGAGGGGCTCGTCGCACGAGAGGTCGCCGCCATCCTGCTCGTGGTCGCGGCGAGTGCCGGCGCAGCGCGCGGAGCGACCGTGGCGCCGCGCGACGCCTGAACATCGCGGACGCGCCGCCGTCGGTCGGGCTGATCGCGTTCGGGCCGGATCAGCTGGATGGGCAGGATGTTCTCGGTGGTGAGCGGAGCGCCGCAGGCTGGGCAGAAGGCAAAGCGTGCGGGGCCGCCGTCAACCACCTCCCGGCAGGTCGGACAGAGAAAGCGGGCCATGTCCGCATTGCACAGCGTCAGCTGCCGCTTGGGTATGGGGTCGCGACCCCATTGCCACCGCCTCAGCGCACGCGAGTGCAGGTGGACGACGCAGGCGAGGTCGTGCATGCAAGTAGTGTCTTAGACGTGACCTCGACGGACACTTTCGGCGCTCGCGACACGCTCGAGGTCGCCGGCGAAAAGCACGAGATCTTCCGCCTCGATGCGCTCCAGGCCAGCTACGACGTGGCCCGCCTGCCCTACTCGCTCAAGGTGTTGCTCGAGAACCTACTCCGCCACGGCGAGGACGAGGGCGCGGAGGCGCTGGCGCAGTGGGTGGCCGGCGACGAGCCGTCGACGGAGATCGCGTATACGCCCGCGCGCGTGCTCATGCAGGACTTCACAGGCGTGCCCGCCATCGTCGACCTCGCCGCGATGCGCGACGCGATCGCCGAGCTGGACGGCGACCCCGCTCAGATCAATCCGCTCGTGCCGGTCGAGCTCGTGATCGACCACTCGATCCAGGTGGACGTGTTCGCAGAGCGCGGCGCGTTCCAACGCAATGCCGAGCTCGAGTTCGCGCGCAACCGCGAGCGCTACGCCTTCCTGCGCTGGGGCCAGACCGCCTTCGACAACTTCAGTGTGGTGCCGCCCAATACGGGCATCTGCCACCAGGTCAACCTCGAGTACCTCGCGCGCGTGGTCGAGACGCGCGACGGCCAGGCCTTTCCCGACAGCCTGGTGGGCACCGACTCGCACACGACGATGATCAACGGACTCGGCGTGCTCGGCTGGGGCGTTGGCGGCATCGAGGCCGAGGCCGCCATGCTGGGCCAGCCCGTGTCCATGCTGATCCCACAGGTCGTCGGCTTTCGGCTGACCGGCGAGCTGCCCGAGGGCTCCACGGCCACGGATCTCGTGCTCACGGTCACCCAGCGACTGCGTGAGCGCGGTGTGGTGGGCAAGTTCGTGGAGTTCTTCGGGCCCGGCCTGTCGAACCTGCCGCTGGCCGACCGGGCGACGATCGGCAACATGGCGCCCGAGTACGGCGCCACCTGCGGCATCTTCCCCGTCGACGCCGAGACGCTGCGGTATCTCGAGTTCTCGGGACGGCCGTCCGAACGGGTCGAGCTCGTGGAGGCCTATTGCCGCGAGCAGGGCCTCTTCCACGACGAGAGCTCGGAGGACGCGGTCTACTCGGACACGCTGGAACTCGACCTGGAAGAGGTCGTGCCCAGCCTCGCCGGCCCCAAGCGCCCGCAGGACCGGGTGGCGCTGGCCGACGCGGCTACGGATTTTCACGCCGAGCTGGCCGAGCTGACCGACGACGACGGCGACGGGACTCGCCCGGGCTACGACGAGGCCGTTGACGAGACCTTCCCGGCCAGCGATCCGCCCACCGGCGACGGCGGCGGGACATCGCCGAAGCCGGGACACTCGCACGGCCGGACCGCGGTGGCCGAGCGGCGCGAGGGGCTCGACCACGGTGCGGTCGTGATCGCCGCAATCACGAGCTGCACCAACACCTCGAACCCGAGCGTGATGATCGGCGCCGGGCTGCTGGCCAAGAAGGCGGTGGAGGCCGGGCTCGAGCGCCGGCCGTGGGTCAAGACCTCGCTGGCCCCGGGCTCCAAGGTCGTGACCGAGTACCTGGAGCGCGCCGGACTGCTAGATCCGCTGTCCGCGCTCGGCTTCGACCTGGTCGGCTACGGCTGCACAACCTGCATCGGCAACTCGGGCCCGCTGCCGCCCGAGATCTCGGAGGAGATCGACCGCCGCGACCTCGTGGTGGCCAGCGTGCTGTCCGGCAACCGCAACTTCGAGGGGCGCATCCACCCCGAGGTGCGGATGAACTACCTCGCCTCGCCGCCGCTGTGCGTGGCGTATGCCCTGGCGGGGCGTATGGACCTCGACGTGCTCGGCGAGCCGCTCCAGGGCGACGTGTACCTGCGCGATCTGTGGCCCTCGCAGGCCGAGGTCAACGAGACGATCGAATCCGCCGTCGAGTCGGACATGTTCCGCAAGAGCTACGGCGAGGTGTTCGAGGGCGACTACGATTGGAACGCCCTGGAGGTGCCGGAGGGCGACCGCTATGCCTGGGACCCCGGGTCCACCTACGTCCGCCGGCCGCCCTACTTCGAGGGCATGAGCGCCGATGCTCCCGCACGCTTGGAGGAGATACAGGGCGCGAGGGTGATCGCCGTGCTGGGCGACAGCGTGACCACCGATCACATCTCGCCCGCGGGCGCCATCAAGAAGGACTCCCCGGCAGGCGCCTACCTCATCGAGCACGGCGTGGAACCGCGCGACTTCAACTCCTATGGATCGCGGCGCGGCAATCACGAGGTGATGATGCGCGGCACTTTCGCCAACATCCGCCTGCGCAATAGGCTTGCGCCGGGCACGGAGGGCGGCCTGACCAAGAAGGACGGCGAGGTCACGACGATCTACGAGGCCGCAATGGAGTACGCCGCCGACGGCACGCCGTTGTGCGTGCTGGCGGGCAAGGAGTACGGCTCGGGCTCGTCGCGCGACTGGGCGGCCAAGGGCCCGCGCCTGCTGGGCATCCGCTTCGTGATCGCCGAGTCCTACGAGCGCATCCATCGCTCCAACCTCGTGGGGATGGGGATCCTGCCGTTGCAGTTCCCACCGGGAGAGTCGGCGGAGTCGCTCGGACTGAGCGGTGCGGAGAGCTTCGACCTCGGGCAGCTCGAAGAGGGCGCCCGGGTGCTGCCCGTGACCACCGACTCCGGGGTCGAATTCGAGGCTCGCGTACGGATCGACACGCCCAACGAGTGGCAGTACTACCGCGGCGGCGGCATTCTTCACTTCGTGATGCGCGGCCTGCGTGGCTGAGGAACGTCTCTTCCATCACGACCTCTGCTTCGGCTGCGGTCAGGCCAACCTCTTCGGCCTTCAGGCGGAGCTAGAGCCGCTTCCCGAGGGCGGCGTGGAGGGGCGCTTCTTCGTCAAGCAGGACCACCAGGGACCCCCGGGCTTTGCCCACGGCGGCGTGATCGCCGCCGCGCTCGACGAGGCGATGGCGCTGTTGCTGCGCAGCCGGGGTGTCTCGGGGGTAACCGCGCGGCTCGAGGTCGACCTGCTCGCGCCGGTTTCGGTCGGGGTCTTTGTGACCGTGCGTGCCCGTCCACTCGAGGAGCATGAGCGGACACTCGTGCTGGAGGCCGCCGCCGTGGTCGAAGGTGAGCCCGTGGCCCGAGCCCGGGGCGTGTTCGTTCGCCGCCCTATCGCGACGAGTCCTCGCCTTGACAATTGATAGATCAATCAATAACTTGAGAAGACGATGGTCGAAGAAGCGCATCCGACGGCGGTCCGGAGCTCCTCGGAGGAGCGGCGCCGTCAGGTGATCGACGCCGCGGTGAAGGAGTTCGCCGCTCACGGCTTTCACGCCACCAGCACCGCCGCCATCGCCAAGCGGGCGGGGATATCGCAGCCCTACATCTACGCGCTCTTCCCCAACAAGCACGAGCTGTTCCTGGCCGTGCACGAGCACGTGATCGATCACATCCGGCGGGCCTTCACCGAGGCGGCTCGCGGAGAGACGACCCCGGAGGAGCGGCTCGCGGCCATGGGCCACGCATATATGGAGCTCCTCGGCAACCGGGACGAGATCCTGTTCCAGATGCAGTCCCACGCCGCCGCCGGCGATCCAGCCTTGCGCGAGCCGGTGCGCAAGGAGTTCATGCGCCTGATGGAGGATGTCCGGCGCCTGAGTGGCGCCTCGGACGAGCAGGTCGTGTCCTTCATGGCGACGGGGATGCTGCTGAACGTGGTCGCGGCGCTCGAGCTGCCCGAGGAGTACGTGCCCCCGCCTCCGCCGTGTTGACTCGCCTCGGGCTCTCTTTTTTTCGACGACAAGTAATAGATCGACCAATAACAAGGAGATGGAGATGACGACGAGCAAGAGGACCTGGACGCTGGCGGTCGTTTCGATCGCGCTCTTCATGGTCACCCTCGACAACCTCGTGGTGACCAACGCCTTGGTGAGCATCCGCGAGGACCTCGGGGCCTCGCTCGAGGAGCTCGAATGGACGGTGAACGCCTACACGCTGAGCTTCGCGGTCTTCCTCCTGACCGGCGCCGCGCTGGGCGACCGCCTGGGACGGCGCGGCGTGTTTGCCGCCGGAATCGTGATCTTCAGCCTCGCCTCGGCCGCGGCGGCGCTTGCTCCGAGTACCGAGGCGCTGATCGGCGCTCGCGCGCTGCAGGGACTCGGGGCGGCGGCGATCGCCCCGCTATCGCTGACGCTGCTGAGCGACGCCTTCTCCGCGGAGAAGCGTGGGCTCGCCCTCGGAATCTGGTCGGGGGTCTCGGGTCTTGGCGTGGCGCTCGGACCGGTGGTCGGTGGCGCGGTCGTCGAGGGCTTCTCCTGGCAGTGGATCTTCTGGCTGAACGTTCCCATCGGTCTGGCGCTGGCGCCGGCGGCGCTCGCCCGGTTGCGCGAGAGCCGCGGCCCCAACGCGACGCTCGACCTGCCCGGGGTGGCGCTGGCCAGCCTCGGCCTTCTCGGTGTGGTGTTCGGGATCGTGCGAGCGCAGGCGCTGGGATGGACGAGCGCAACCGTGACCGGCTCGATCGCCGGCGGCGCGGTGCTGCTGGTCGGCTTCGCTCTGTGGGAGTCGCGCACCACCACGCCCCTGCTCCCGACCCGCTTCTTTCGCAATCGCGGTTTCGCGGCGACCAACGGAGTCTCGCTCGCGATGTTCTTCGGGGCCTTCGGCTCCATCTTCCTGCTGGCCCAGTTCTTCCAGGTGGCCCAGGGCTACTCGCCCCTCGAGGCGGGCATCCGGACGCTGCCCTGGACGGCGATGCCGATCTTCGTGGCCCCGGTGGCCGGAATCCTGTCCGATCGCATCGGTAGCCGGCCGCTGATGGCGGCGGGCCTGGCGCTCCAGGCCGGCGCGCTGGTCTGGCTTGCGCTCACCACGGCCCCCGACATGGCCTACGGGTTGATGGTGCCCGCGTTCGTCATGGCCGGGACGGGGATGGCGCTGGTATTCGCGCCCGCGGCCAACGCGGTGCTGTCGTCCGTGCGCCCCGAGGAGGCCGGCCAGGCCTCAGGAGCGACCAACACCATCCGCGAGATCGGCGGGGTGCTGGGGGTGGCCGTGCTCTCGACCGTGTTCACGAGCGCGGGCGACTTCGGCAGCCCACAGGCCTACGTCGACGGCCTGGTGCCCGCGGTTTGGGTCGGAGCGGCGGTTCTGGCCGCCGGTGCGCTCGGGGCGCTGTTCGTGCCCGGACGCGCCCAGGCGTCGGGGGTTCCCGCCCCGGCGCCTGCACCGGCGTAGCCGTCCGGCGGCGCGCGAGCATGAGAGCGGCGCTCGTGGGGAACAAGACCCTCGATGCCCGAGAACCTGACCCGACAGATCCTGCGCGAGCACCTGGCCGACGGCGACCTGTCCCCCGGGGAGGCGATCTCGCTGCGAGTCGATCAGACGCTGCTCCAAGACGCCACCGGCACGATGGCGCTCATGCAGTTCGAGCAGCTCGACGTACCGCGCGTCAAGGTCGAGCGGGCGCTTCAGTACATCGACCACAACGTCATCCAGCTCGACTTCAAGAATCCCGACGATCACCGCATGCTGCAGGCTCTCTGCCGCAAGTACGGCATCGACTACTCGCGGCCGGGCAACGGCATCTGCCACTACGTGCACATCGAACGATACGCCCGGCCGGGTGCGGTCCTGGTGGGCGCCGACTCCCACACCACCACGAGCGGCGCGCTCGGGATGATCGCCATCGGCGCCGGCGGGCTCGACGTGGCCGTCGCCATGGCCGGGCACGCCTATGAGATCAGCTGTCCCGAGGTGGTGGAGGTGCGCCTCGAGAACACGCTTCAGCGCCCGTGGGTGCAGGCCAAGGACGTCATCCTCGAGCTGCTGCGTCGCCTGACCGTCAAGGGCGGGAAGAACAGGGTGTTCGAGTTCACCGGCCCCGGCACCGCCGACCTGAGCGTTCCTGAGCGGGCCACGATCGCCAACATGATCGCCGAGCTCGGGGCCACCAGCGCGGTTTTTCCTCCCGACGACAACACGCGCGAGTGGCTGCGCCGCCAGGATCGCGAGGACGACTTCGCCGAGCTTTCACCCGAAGAGGGCTGCGAGTACGACGACCGCGTGGAGATCGACCTGGCGGAGCTCGGCCCGCTGGTGGCCAAGCCCCACAGCCCGGACAACGTGGTGGCCGTCGAGGAGGCGGCCGGTACGCCTATCGAGCAGGTCTGCATAGGCTCCTCGGTCAACTCGGCCTATCTCGACCTCGCCCTGCCCGGTGCCGTTCTGGCCGCGGGCGAGGGGCATGAGGTGCACGAGCGCGTCACGGCGACGGCCACGCCCGGCTCTCGCCAGATTCTCGTGGCGATCGCCGAGTCGGGCGTCTACCGCCAGCTCGTCGAAGGCGGGGTGCGCATGCTCGAGCCCGTCTGCGGTCCCTGTGTCGGGATGGGCCAAGCTCCCCCTTCGGACGCCAACTCGCTGCGGACGTTCAACCGCAACTTCCCGGGCCGCTCGGGCACCCCGGAGGACCAGGTGTATCTGTGTTCGCCGGCCGTGGCGACCGTGTCCATGCTTCACGGCGAGATTCGTGATCCCCGCGAGCAGGGCGACGCCCCGGAGCTGCTCGAGATGCCCGAGCTCAAGCCCTACGTCGACGACCGGCACATCTTCCCCCCGGCACCCGAGGAGGAGGCCGGTTCCATCGAGATCCCGCGCGGCCCCAACATCAAGACGCCGCCCGAGCACACCCCGCTCGAGGACGAGCTGAGCGCGAAGATCGCCACCGTTCAGCCGGACGACATCTCCACCGGCGACCTCGCACCGGACGGCGTCATCGTCATGTCCTACCGCTCGAACATCCCGGCGATCGCCGAGTTCACTTTCCAGCAGCGGGACCCCGAGTTCCGCAAGCGTATGGAGGAGTGGGGCTCGGGCTTCATCGTCGGCGGAGAGAACTACGGCCAGGGCTCCTCGCGCGAGCACGCGGCGCTCGCGCCGTTGCAGCTCGGCGTGCGTGCGGTGTTCGCCAGGTCTTTTGCTCGCATCCACCGCCGCAACCTGGTGGCCCAGGGGATCCTGGCTCTCACGTTCAAGGATGAGGGCGACTACGACCGCGCCGAGATCGGCCAGACGTGGACGCTGCCCCATGTCAAGCAGGAGCTCGAGGAGGGCGCCGACGAGATCACGGTCAAGATCGAGGATTCGGGCGACGAGTTCTCAGTCACCCACGACCTGGCGCCCAAGGAACGTGAGATCCTGATCAGCGGTGGCCTCCTCCACTACCTCTCCGAGCACGCCGCTGCCTGACGTGCGCGAGCGCTTTCCCGCCCTCGGTGGGGACGGCGTGTTCCTCGACGGACCGGGCGGCTCGCAAGCGCCTCAGGAGGTCCTGGACGCGGTCGCCGACTGCCTGCGCGACTCGAACGCAAACCTTGGTGGGGCGTTTGCGACCTCGGCCCGAGCGGTGGAGATCATGGATCGAGGCCGGGCGGCCGCGGCGGATTTCACCGGCGGCGAAGCGGACGGCATCGCTTTCGGCGCCAACATGACCACGCTGAACTTCCTGCTTGCGCACGCCGTGGGGCGAACGCTGGCTCCCGGGGACGAGGTCGTCGTGACCGCCCTCGACCACGACGCCAACATCTCGCCCTGGCTGCTGGTCGCGCAGGATCACGATCTGATCGTTCGCCAGGCGCCCATCCGCGCCGACGACGTGACGCTCGACCACGACGCGCTCGAGGAGCTGATCGGCGAGCGCACCAGGGTTGTCGCGTTCACGCTCGCCTCGAACGCGGTCGGGTCGCTGACCGACCCGGCGCGCATCGCGGCCGCGGCCCACCGCGTCGGCGCGCTGGCCTGGGCCGACGCCGTGCATCTCGCGCCCCACCGGCGCCTGCGCGCCCGCGACTGGGGGCTGGATGTGCTGCTCTGCTCCCCCTACAAGTTCTTCGGTCCCCACACCGGCGTGGCCGCGATCCGTCCCGAGCTGGCCGAGTCCCTGCCCGCCGATCGCGTGCGCCCGGCGGAGGAGCACCCGCCGGGGCACCGCTTCGAGACCGGTACCCAGTCGCACGAGGCCGTGGCCGGCACCACAGCCGCGATCGACTACCTGCGCTCGCTGGGCGGCGGCTCCCTGGACACGTGCTTCGATCGGGTCGTCGAGTACGAGGAATCGTTGTCTCGGCGATTTCTCCACGGCGTCCCCGGCGGGGTGCAGCTCTATGGACTGCGCGGCCCCGAGGGACGCACTCCCACCTTCTGCTTCAACCTGGCCGGACACGCTCCCCGGGAGCTGGCCGAACGGCTCGGCGAGTGCGGCCTCTACGTCTGGGACGGGGACTACTACGCCCTGGAACCGATGCGTGCTCTCGGGCTCGACGACACCGGCGGCGCGGTGCGGGCCGGCTTTCTGCACTACACGACGGTGGAGGAGGTCGATCGGCTCCTCCAGGCACTGGTCAGCCTGGCCGCTTGACCCTAGGAGAGAACCCGCACACGCGGAGCGGGGTGGTGTCGGCCTTCGGCCTGCGCGTGGTTATCGAAGGAGGACTTGATCACGAGATCGGGCGGATCCTCCGCCGTCTCTTCGACGATCGGGAGTATGTGGACTTCGCGCTCGGCGATGCACCTCCCGAGCAGTCGCGATCGGCGATCAGCCAGGCCGACACCCTGCTCCACGCCACGGCGCAATGGATCGCCCGTCGCGCCGCGGTGGCCTGATCAACGCGGTCAGGCCGTGGTGAGGGCGCTGAGCGAGCGCTCGAAGCGGCGCTCCTGCTCCACGGCGACTCCGGAGGCCGACTTCCAGGCCCGGTCGTTGTCGTTACGCGCCGCGGCGGCCAGGCGCCGGTAGGCACGCTCGGCCCCGCGCAGCCTCGCGCGAAGGTCGGCTGCGTCGAGCGACGCGGGCGGCTCGGTGGAAAGTGCCCGGCGGGCGTCCGCGTAGGCCTTGACCAGAGACCGGGCCGCATCGGCCTGGCGGTCGGGGCGCCGGGCGTGGCGCAGGCGGCGGCGGGCGGCCGCGCGCCGGGCGGAGAGGCGATCGATCACCGGGCTCACGCTGCGCACATACTCCGCCCGGGCCAGCTTCGCCGCCGTGCCCGGGGGCTGCACGGGTACGGCGGCGGGTGGCGCGGTGGCGGGATCGGGGCTACCCAGCGAGAAGCCGCCGACGCCGCTGGCGACCAGTGCGAACAGCGCGAGGGCGATGGCGGGGAGGGAGCCGGAGCGCGTTCGGCGACGCCGCTTGGGGGCGTCGTGAGACGGGCGGCGCGGCGGCCGCCGGCGGGCCGGCTTCGCCGCGCCGTTCGGCGTTGCGGCCGCGGGACGGCCAGCGGGAAGAGCCGGCTTCGCGGGCGCCGGCTTCGCGGACCGGGGGGGCTTCGAATCGCCCGCCGGCTTGTGCGGCGCTGCGGCCGGTCCTCCGCGACGGGTGGGAGCGGCGGTTGGCTGCTTGGGCCGCGCGCGCTGCTTGGGCCGGGCGGGGGCAACCAGCTTCGGCCGGCGAGCCCGTCGCTTCTCCAGTGCGGGGGGGGCGATCAGCGGAATCTCGACCGTCACTCCGAGCGTCTCGGCGGCCTCGCGGACGATGGCGGCCGAGCCGAGGCGCCGGTCGGGGTCCTTCGTCATGGCGCGCGCGAACACGTCATCGAGTCCGGATGGCAGGTCCTCTCGCACCGAGGAGGGTCGCGGCGGTGGCTCGACGAGGTGAGCGTGGAGCGTGAGAAGGGGACGCTCATAGGGATACGGGGGCGTGCCGGTCAGGCATTCGAAGAGCACGCAGGCGAGCGAGTAGGCGTTGCTCTCGGGCTTGAGCGGCGCTCCCCTTATCTCCTCGGGCGAGCGGTAGTCGATTCCCTCAACGTCCACCCGCAGCTTCTCGGGCCGGGGCCGAGCGCGGCCGATGCCGAAGTCGGTGAGCAAGGCCCTGGCCGGCCTTTCGTCGCCGAGCAGGATCGCGTGCGGGGTGAGCTCTGCGTGGACCAGCCCGTGCGCGACCACGGTCTCCAGGGCCCCCGCCACGCCGCCAACCAGACGAACGGCGTCGGCGGGTTCCAGAGGACCGTCGCCGAGGCGGTCGGCCAGCGTCCTCGCCCGCCCGAGCTCGCTGACCAGGTAGAGCCGACCGTCGTGCTCTCCGGCCTTGATCAGAGGTACCAGGTTGGGGTGGCTGATCGAGGCCCTCACGCGCGTCAGGCGAATCGCTCGCTGCTTGCTCTCGCGGTCGGACGTTGAGTCGCCGAGCAGCTTGAGTGCAAGCCGCGTTCCGTCGGGCGCCGCCACCTCGCAGTCCGTGCAGCCTCCCGCGCCCACGGAGAGCACCCGCTCCACGCGGAGTCCGCCCACGAGGGCCCCGGGCTCGAGCGGCCCGGGGGGCTGAACGGCCAGTTGTGAACGCGCGCGCGCCATCTAGCCGCCGTCGTAGAAGGTCGTGGTCCCTCCACCGCTCGGTGCAGGGGCGGGCGCCGGGGCAGGCGCCGGTGCAGGCGCGGGCGCGGGTGCAGGTGCAGGCGCGGGCTCGACCGGCACGCTGGCTGTGGAAGGTGGGGCCACGGGCTCGGGAGCGGGCGAGACCACCGTCGGCCCTGTCGCGGGCGGCTCGGGCGTCGGCTTGGGCTTCGGCCGCGGGCGTTCGCGCAGGCCGGGCAGGCCGGGAGCCGTGCCGAGGGCTGGTGCCCGGACGGAAACGTCAGCCGTCCGCGTCGGGAGTACCGGGGCAGGCCGCGCCTTCACCGGCTCGTCGCCGCCGGTCAAGCGCGCGAGGCCGAAGGAACCCGCGAACACGACCACGCACGCCCCGAGCACCGCCGCCGGCGGACGGGCCTTCATGAGTCCGGACAGGCGATCGGCTTGCCGCCGCCGGGCAGGATGCAGCGGTCGCGGCGGATGTACCTACGCAGCCCGCTGCGGATTTTGATCGTGGTGTACTGGCCGATGTAGCCGGGACGGGTGACGATGACCCTGATCAGCGTGCCCGCCGGGAACGCGCGCTCGAACTTCTTGAACCGCAGTCGCTTGGTCATCGTCGTCCGCCTCGAAGCCGCGCGGGCGCCCTTGGGGCACTTGCGCCCCTTGCAGGAGACCTTCGCGGTCGCCTTGGCGGGGGTGCGCACCATCAGACCCTTCAGCTTCACTCCGCGCCGAGTGAGGTTGCCGAACAGGGTGACCTTGACGCCGGTCAGCAGCTTGAGCGGGCGCCGGAGCACGCTGATCCGGCGTTCGGCAGTCGCGGTGGCGCCGCGCGCATCGGTCACACGCAGGCGAACGATGTGCGAGCCCCTGGCGAAGGCACGCGCGGTCACCGCGCCCGCGGCGTCGTCGTACTGACCGTCGCCGTCCAGATCCCAGTGCTGCGCGGAGAGCGGGCCATCCGGATCCCGCGAGGTGGACGACAGGGTCACGCTGTCGCCGTCGAGCGGGCTGCCGGGGGCCACGCTGAACGCCGCCTCGGGCGGAGCGTTCACCACTACCGGCGCGGTGGCGATCGCGAAGCCGCCCCCCGTCTCGGTGACCTTGATGGCCACGGTCTTGGTTCCGGCGGTCGGGAACGACGTCGTGGCTGCGGGCCCGGTGGCGTCTGGGCTGAAGTCCTTCGTGGGGTCGTAGTTGAAGTCCCACTGGGTGCTGATGATCTGCGGGTTGCCGGGCGACATCGAGGGGCTGGACTGAGACGTGAAGGCGATCGCCTGACCGGGCAGGGGCGCCTGCGGCGCGAAGCTGAAGCCGGCGGTCGGACGCGTCACCTGGACCGCGAGCGGTCGCGACAGCTCGCTCGTGGCCCCGTTGTTGTCCGTGACCCGGAGCTTGATCGTCCGGGAGCCCGCCGAGTCGTACGAGCGGCTCGCGTTCGGGCTCGCGCTACTCACCTCGTAGCTGCCGTTGCCGTCGAGGTCCCACTCGTACTGGGTGATCGTGCCGTCGGGGTCGCTGGAGGTGTTCGCGTCGAAGGCCACGGTCTCGCCGATGACCGCCGGATTAGGGGTGATCGTGAAGCTCGGAGTCGGCCTGGCGTTGATCCGTAGCGAGTCGGCATCGGTCGCGGCGGCGCCGTCGTCGTCGGTCACCCGTAGCCGGATCGTGCGGGTCCCGGGCGTCATGTACGACTGGGTGGTGGTGGGCGACGTCCCGGCGTCTGTCTCGTAGATGCCGTTGCCGTCGAGGTCCCATTCGTATCTGGCGATAGAGCCGTCGGGGTCGCTCGAGGCCGTTGCGTTGAACGTGACGGTTGCGCCGATCTGGGCCGGATTGGGCGAGATCGTGAACGAGGCGTTCGGCCTGGTGTTGGAGACGAACAGGGTGTCGGTGTCGACGGCGGTGGCGTTGTCGTCGTCGGTCACCCGCACGCGGATGGTCCGCGTCCCCCCGGATGAGTAGGACATGCTCGTGGTGTCGTTGCCGTCGGTGTCGGTCTCGAAGGTGCCGTCGCCGTCCAGGTCCCATTCGTAGTTGACGATCGTCCCGTCAGAGTCGTTGGATGCAGAGGCATTGAAGGTCACGACCTGCCCGACCGCCGCCGGATTGGGCGAGATCGTGAACGAAGCGCTGGGGGCGGCGTTGCTTACGACGAGGTTGACCGCGTCTGTGGCGGTCGCTCCCAGGTTGTCGGTCACGCGCAACCGAATGGTCCGTGCGCCGGGAGTCGCATAGGACTGAGTGGTGTTGGCGATCGCGCCGGTGTCGGTCTCGAAGCTGCCGTTGCCGTCGAGGTCCCACTCGTACCGGACGATCGTGCCGTCGGAGTCGCTCGATCCCGATCCGCTGAAGTTGACGGTCTGACCGATTCCCGCCGAGGTGGGCGAAACGTTGAGGACCGCGTTCGGGCTGGAGTTCAACCCGACGGTCACCGTCTGCGTGGCGATGTCCTGGTCGACCGAGGTGTCGTCGCCGCCGGCGGTATCTGTCACGCGGATCGCGACGTTCCGCGTCCCAGGCGTGAGATAGATGTGCGAAGCGCTGTTGCCCATGGCATCGGAGTCGAACGACGACCCGTTGTAGTCGAAGTCCCACTCGGTGGTGGCTATGTCGTCATCGTCGTCCTCCGACGTCGAGGAGAACATGACCAGCTGGCCGGTGAGGGGCGTGTCGTCGGAGACCGTGAAGCTCGCCTCCGGTGGCGCCGCGATTACGACCTGGGCGAGCGCGAGGCCGCCCACCAACACGGCCAGCCAAACGACAAAGCGAGCGAATGAGAGATGCAATTTTCCTCCTCGAAGGAGGCTCGGAGCGCTTCCGAGTGACCCCGTTTTCAACCTATGCCTACCGGTGCGCTATTGCAAGGCGCGTATTCGTGCCGACGCTCAAACAACGGCGCGGCGCAGGTGCGTCTTGCGCAGCATTGCCAGTCCAAACGCCATCAGCAGGCCGATCAGGAGCTAGCTGACGGTGCCGAACCCGAAGCTCGGCTCCCCGAGGCCGTTGAGCGGCTCGACCGAAACGGGCTGGAAATCCGTCGAGCTCGTAACCGTGCTCGTGGTGGTGCTGGTGCTCGTGTGTGCCTTGGCTGTCGAGGTGCCGGCCCCCACGCGCGCCGAGGACTCGACCCGCGTGTCGGTGACCGCGCCGGCGCCCGGTCCCGAGGAAGTCGTCGCGCTCGAGCGCGAGCGCACGCGCGATCTGCCGGCACCATCGGCCGAGACCTGCCGCCAGGTGGCGCGCACGCGCTCGATGAAGGTTTCGGGGGAGCCCGACGAGACCCCCGCGGCGGTTGCGACGGTGGGCTCCGGGTCTCCGGCCGGCGGCGTCTCGACCACCGGCGGCTTGGGCTCGACCGGCGGAATACCGGCCACGGCCCTGGCGTCCTGGGCCTGGCTGCCGCCGACGCAGCGAACTAGCTGGGGTTTTTCGGTGAGGAGCCGCCCGGCGGTTGCCATACCGCGGGGAGCCCGTCGGCCCTCTTCGCCCGGCTGCGACGCTTGTATCCGGCCGCCGTTTGGACACTCGAGGGACGCCACTGCGCCCCTCCACGGGGGGTCGGGACGCCCTCGGCGTTCAGGGCGTCCGCGATGGCCTGCAGGGTCATGCCACTGCTCCGCATCGCGGCGATCCGCTTGCTCACCTCGGGCCAGCTCGCGCCGGGATCGTCCGGGGGCAGTTCGCCCCCCACGGCCGGGCGGTTGGCGCGGGCGGCGGCCAGGCCCTTGCGGGTGCGCTCCGAGAGGCGGTCGTGCTCCCAGCGGGCCACGGAGGCGAGCGCCCGGGTGGTGAGGCGCCCACCTGAGCTGGCGGTGTCGAGGTTGAGCTCGACGGTGATCAGACGCACCTCGTTCTGCTCCAGCCAGTTCACGATCGCTCCGAGCTCCCTGACGGAGTGGCTCAGCCGCCCGAGCGAGCCCACCACCACGCAACCGGCCTCTCCCGCGGCGAGCCGCTCGACCAGGGCCGACAGGCCGGGCCGCTCGAGCGCCCTACCCTCGACCTTTCCTTCAAGGATGACGTCCACGAGGTCGACGCGGAGCTCCTCGCAGCGCTGGCGGATTGCCTGGGCCTGGTCTTCGAACTCATCGAGCTCGCCTTGCTCTGCCGCGGGCGGGGTGGCGTAGCCGAGCGCAACGGTGGCGGGGACCACGACCTGCGCGGTCGCGGGCGGCTGCTCGGCCAGCTCGCCGGCACCGTTTGCGTATACGGATTGACCTGCGCGGGTCACCGGGCGGCGTTCCAGCGCAAGGCGGCCTGTCGAGCTGGCCGTATCGAGACCGACATCCAGAACGACCAGACGGGCCCCGGCGCGCTCCAGGCGATCGATCAGCGAGGCGAATTCGTCGACGCGCCGGCTCAAGAGCTCGAGCGCGCTCACCACGAGGCAGGAGACCTCGCCTCCCTCGAGCCGCGCCAGGACCCGCTCGAGGCCGGGACGGCGACGCGGTTCGTCGTTGGCCGCCTCGTTCTCGGGAACCAGATCGATCAGGCGAAGCCCGAGCGAGCGGCAGGCCCGCTTGATCTCCGACCCCGGTGAATGCGGACTGGAGGATCCGTTGGTCGGGACCCCCGTGTAGCCGAGGGCCGACGGGAAGGATCGTGAGGGAGGCCTGGAGCCGCGCGTGCCACGGCTGCGAGATCGGGACTTCATGGACCGTTTCGAGCTTAACCCGAGCCCGGCGTTCCGGCGAGCGCTAGTCTGACGCGCCGTGAAGGCCCGGGCGTGGTTGGCGGTGGTGCTGGGGCTCGCGCTCGCGGGCGCGGGATGCGGCGAGAGCGACGAGGACAAGTACAAGGAGGAGTTCCCTCCGCTCAGCCGGGAACTCTCCGGGCTGGGCCAGGACGTGGGCCAGACCATCCGGGCGGCGAGCGGGAGCAGCGATGAGCAGCTCGCCGACGACTTCGACAACTACGCGGAGCAGCTCGGCCAGGTCCAGCAGGAGATCGATGAGCTGGAGCCGCCCGACGACCTCGCCGAGGACCAGGACCAGCTCGTGTCCGCGATCGGCGAGGTGCAGGGTGCTCTCGAGGACATCGCCGAGGCGGCCGACAAGGGCGACGCCCAGGCCGCCCGGCGGGCCACGCTCGACCTCATACAGAGCTCCGAGGACCTGCGCAGCTCGCGCTCCAAGCTGTCTGACGCGGTCCGGGAGCTCTAGGCAGGTACTCGCCAGCCGGCCAGCATCGCCCTGCGGAGGAGGAGGGGCGCTGGGCGGTAGCGCTCCTCACGCCGCTCGCGCCACAGCGCGTCGAGCACGGACCACACGTGCTCGGCGCCGATCGCCTCGAGCCAGGCGAACGGTCCGCGGGGGTGGTTGAGACCGAGCGTCAGTCCCAGGTCCACGTCCTCCTCGCTCCCGACCCCTTCCCCCACGGCAAAGCAGGCCTCGTTGATCAGCTGGCAGGCGATCCGGCCCAGCACGAGGCCGGGGGCGTCTTCCACCCAGGCACAGACCAGTCCCAGCCGGTTGAAGAACTGCGTGGCCGCCTCGGCGGCGAAGGAGGGGGTGCTGGGCATCCTCGTCAGCTCGACCAGCCGGCACTCGCCGAGTGGCGGCAGGAGATGAAAGCCGATCGCGCTCGGCGCGGCTCGAGCGGCGAGGCTCGTGCCCGCGCACAACACCAGCAGCGGCGCGCCCCGGGGCGGATCGGGGGAGGGCTCGAGCCCGGCGTCCACGACGAGTTCGGGCGGGGCGCCCGCCCGCAGCTCGTACCCGGCGGCGCGTGCTCGCTCGCGGAGGGCATCGGCCAGGGGGCCGGACCCGAGGATGGCGGCCGGTGACCCCTTGCCGCCGCCCACGCTCGGCGGCTCGGGATCGGGCGGCCGGTAGGGGCTCCCGTCTGCGTATACGTAGTAGCCGCGCCCGGATTTCCGCCCCAGGCGCCCGGCCGACACCATGCGCGCCTGTATCGGGCTCGGTTTCCAGCGCGGCTCGCCGAAGGACAGCTCGGTGAAGGACCGGGCCACCTCCAAGCCGACGTCGATTCCCACCAGATCCATCAGCTCGAAGGGACCCATGCGAAAGCCGCCGCCCATGCGGCAGCTGCGGTCGATCTGCTCGTGGCCGGCGATCCTCTCCTGCAGCAGCCGCAGCGCCTCGGCCCCGAAGGGCCGTCCGCAGCGGTTGACCAGGAAGCCGGGACCGTCGGCCGCCAGGATCACGCGCTTGTCCATGGCGCGGCCGACCTCGCAGGCCAGCTCGAGCGCCGCCTCACCGGTCTGCTCGGCCCTGATGACCTCCAGCAACTGCATCAGCGGCGGCGGGTTGAAGAAGTGCATCCCGACCACGTTGCCGGGCCGCCGGGCGGCGCCCGCCAGGGATGTCACGGGGATCGAGGAGGTGTTGGTGGCCAGTACCGTCCGCTCGCCGCAGATCTGCGAGAGGCGCTCGAAAAGGTCGCGCTTTAGCTCCGCTCGCTCGGGCGCCGCCTCGATCACCAGGTCGCACCGGGCGAGCGCCTCGAGGTCTCCGGCGAGCCGGAGGCGCTGTGCCGCCTCCGCTTCGGAACGTCCCTTCTCCACCCACTTGCCGAGGCCGGCCTCGACGGCCGCGGCGCCGCGCTCGAGCGCGTCGGGCACGGGGTCGTGCAAGACGGTGCGCATGCCCGCGGCGCAGCCAAGCTGCGCGATGCCGGCGCCCATCGTGCCGGCGCCCGCCACACCGAGAACGACGCGGGTCACCGTCCCTGGAACTGCGGCTTGCGCTTCTCCAGGAAGGCGTTCATGCCTTCGACCCGGTCTTCGGTCGCCATCGCCAGCTCGTAGAGGCGCCGCTCGTGGTCGAGACCCGCGCTCAGCGGGGTCTCGTCGGCCGCGAGCACGGCCTGCTTGCCCAGCCGCACCGCCAGTGGCGGGCGCTCGGCCACCATCTCGGCCAGCTGCAACGTTGCTTTAAGCCAGCCGTCGGCGGGAGCCACCCGATTCACGATGCCGAACTCGTGCGCCTCGGCGGCCCCGATGCGCCTGCCGGTCAGCACCAACTCCATGGCCCGCTGCTTTCCCAGGAGCCGGGTCAGGCGCTGGGTGCCCCCGCCCCCGGGGATGATGCCGAGCAGGATCTCCGGCTGCCCGAACTCGGCCGACTCCGACGCCACGATCATGTCGCACAGCAGTGCCAGCTCGCAGCCGCCGCCCAGCGCATAGCCCGACACGGCGGCGATCAACGGGGTTCGCAGGGTCGCCAGCCGGGGCCAGAAGCGCGCCGTGGGCGACACGAGCGCCTCCTGGAAGGTCCGCTGTGCCGTTGCCTTGATGTCCGCCCCCGCGGCGAACCACTCGTCGCCGCCCGCGATGACGATGCAGCGAATCGAGGCGTCGTCGTCCCAGCGCTCGAGCAGGGCCGCGAGCTCCTCCATCAGCTCGGGCGAGAGCGCGTTGCGGACCTCGGGACGGTTCAGTCTCGCCAGGCCGACGCCCTCGCGCGTCTCTGCGGCGACCAGGCTCACGGCACCAGCGCGTTGAGGCCGGTGTGGGCGCGCCCGATGATCAGCTTTTGGATCTGAGAGGTCCCCTCGTAGAGGGTGGTCACCCGCGCGTCGCGCAGATAGCGCTCCACCGGGTAGTCGTCCACGTAGCCTGAGCCGCCGTGAACCTGAATGCCCAGATCCGCGCACTTCACCGCCGCCTCGGTTGCGTACAGCTTGGCGATCGAGGTCTCGGTGGTGCTGGGCTTGCCCTGATCCTTGAGCCAGCCGGCTCGCCAGACCAGCCCGCGGGCCGCGTCGGTCTGCACGACCATGTCGGCGATCATCTCCTGCACGAGCTGGAAACTGCCGATCGGGCGCTCGAACTGCGTGCGCTCCTTGGAGTAGGAGATCGACGCCTCGAGCGAACCCTGGCAGATCCCCACGCACCCCGCCGCGACGCTGTAGCGCCCGGAGTCGAGCGCGCCCATCGCGATCTTGAAGCCGTCGCCGACCTCCCCCATGAGGTCGCCCTCGACATCGTCGAGCGCCAACTCGGCGGTGTCCGAGCCCTTCAGTCCCAGCTTGTGGTGGATCTCCTGGGTGGTGAAGCCGGGCTGGTCGGTCGGCACCAGAAAGCAGGCCAGGCCCTTGTGCTTCTTCTCGGGATCGGTCTGAGCGAAGACGAGCGCGAGCTTGGAGTAGTTACCCAGCGAGATCCACATCTTGCCGCCGCTTATCCGCCACTTGCCGTCCACCTGCTCGGCGCGCGTCTTGAGGTTTGCCGCGTCCGAGCCGGTGTCGGGCTCGGTCAGGCCAAAGCATCCCAGCGCCTCCCCCGAACACAGCTGCGGCAGCCACTCCTGCTTTTGCTCCTCGCTGCCCCAGCGAACGAGCGAGGAGCAGACGAGCGACGTCACCACCGACACCACGGTGCGCATCGCCGAGCATCCGCGCCCGACCTCCTCCACGATCAAGGCGTAGGTGCGGTAATCGACGCCGCGTCCGCCGTACTCCTCCGGCACGATCGCGCCGAGGAAGCCGATGTCGGCGATCTTCTGCACGAGCTCGGTGTCGAAGTGCTCGTTGCGGTCGTTCTCGCGCGCGCGCGGGACTATCTCCCCGTCGGCGAAATCGCGGGCCGTCTCGCGGATCAGGCGCTGCTCGTCAGTGAGTTCGAAGTCGATCATGTGTTGTTGATTCTGCAAGATGGACGCCGTCGTGGCCGACAAGCAGTCATGGGAGCTCGCCGAGGGGCACGAGATAGCCCCCGGCCGGACGGTGCTCAAGCCCCTCGGAGGGGGCCATCGCTACGAGGTTTACCTGGTCTGGGACGAGCACCTCTTCGCGGTCACGGTGGCCAAGCTCGTGCGCCCGGATCTGGTCGCCGACGAAGGGACGCTGCGCGGCCTGCGGCGCGAGCGCGAGGCGCTCAACGCCCTGGCCCATCCGGTCATCCTGCGCGGCTTCGGCGCCGACCTCGACGGGCCCTATCCGCACGTGCTGGTCGAGCATCTCGAGGGACCGACGCTTCGGCGCCTGATCAAGCGCGGCGGTCCGCTGGCCGCGGAGCAGCTGCTCCCGCTCGCCCTGCACCTCGCCGCGGCCATCCACTACATGGCGAGTGAGGGCTGGGTGCACTTGGATCTCAAGCCCGACAACGTCGTGATGGGCATCCCGCCGCGTGTGATCGACCTGTCCCTGGCCCGCACGCTCGAACGAGCGAAGCGGCTACGCGACTACATCGGCTCCAACGCCTACATGCCGCCGGAGCAGTGCGTGCCCAACGAGGACGTCGGGCCGCCCGCCGACGTGTGGGGGCTGGGGGCCACGCTCTACCACGCGGTGGCGGGGAGGAGGCCCTTCGACAAGCCGCGCTCCCGCGACGACTCCGATCCCCCCGAGCTGCGCTTCCCTCAGCTCACCGAGGAGCCGCGACCCTGGCCGGGGCGAGTGCCGGAGCCGCTCTCCCGAGCGATCCATGCCTGCCTGGAGAAGAATCCGCGGGACCGGCCCACCGCCCGCGAGCTCGCGCTGATGCTGCAGCCGGCGGTGGCCGATCTCCCCGGCAAGCTGGTCCTCGGGCGCCGGGGTGCACGCCGGGCGTGAGTTTCGGTGCCCAAGGGTGTTCCACCCACATGAGCACTCACCCAGCATCCATGTACGTGCGCCTGGCAGAGGGTCCCGACGACCTGCTCGTGAGCGAGCGCTCTCGCACCCGGCGTCTCCTGGTCCTCCTCGCAGCGGTCGCGCTGCTCGCCGGGGGCCTGCTTCTCACCGCGGGGGTGGGTTCGGGCGCAGCCGGCCTGGACAAGGCCGTCGCGGCCTCGGGGCCGGGCAAGGACGGCGACGACGGCGAGGACCACTCCGGGCCGGGCGGCGGAGGGGACGACGACGACGACACGAAGGGCACCCACGATTCGCGCGACACAAAGGGCACGGACGACTCGCGCAAGACCGCCGGAACGGACCACTCGGACTCCGACGAAAGCCGCGACGGCACGTCGGACTCGAGCCGCGGAAAGCAGGCCACCGACTCCGATTCGGACGACAACCGCAACGGAGCTTCGGACTCGAGTAGGGGCAAGGCCTCCGACGACTCGAACTCCGACGACAACAGCAACGGGAACTCGGACTCGAGTCGTGGTGCTTCGGTGAGCAACCACACGCGCGGGTCGGACGACACGCGCGGCCACCACACCCGCGGGTAGATCCGCTCTAGCAGCGGGCTCCGCGCTTCAGAGGCCGCCGCGCGACAATCGGGAGAAGAAAGTCACTTGCTTGCCCTCCGGTAGCGCAGGACCATGATCCCGGACCGAAACTGCCGGCTTTCGGCCAGCTCGAGAGAGCCGACACCGGTCGCGTGATCGAAGAGGCGTCGGCCCTCGCCCAGCACTACGGGGTAGAGGAACAAGCGGTATTCGTCGACGAGTTCCCGTGCGATCAGCTCATGGACAAGTTGGATGCTGCCCGTCACCACGATGTCGCTGCCAGGCTGGGCCTTGAGACCTTGCACGGCGTCCGGGACCGGAGCCGTGATGACTCTGGAGTTCTCCCATTCCGGGTCTTCCAGCGTTGATGACACGACGTACTTCGACACGCGGTTGAAGTACTCCGTGACTCCGGTCTGATCGTCGGTCCGGTGCGGCCAGTAGCTGCGCATCTCCTCGAATGTGACCCGTCCCATGAGCACGGCATCGGCCTGTGCCTGGTGTTCGCGCTGAGCCTGGTTGAGGTCGTCGACCTCGACCTGGCTGTTCTCTTCCCAGGTCACAAACCAGCCGTCCTTGCCGTCGATAACGCCGTCGAGGCTGATGTTCTCGGTGACGATCAGGTCCCTCATGCCTTGGGCGTCACGAGGGTGATCAAGTTGCCTTCGGGGTCGCTGACGCTGACAAAGAGGACCTTGTCGGAGGTGGTGTCGTCCACTTCACCGACTTGGACGCCGCGCTGCCTCATCGCTTCGACGTCCGCTTGCAGGTCGTCGGCTGTCAGGGTCACCAGCCCGCCACCCGCGCGCTCGGCGTGCTCGACGAGCTGGACACTACCGGTGTCGACAAAGTGCCAGTCGGCCAGCCCGTCCATGGGCCGGGCGTCAGCGGGACGGCCGAACAGCCGCTCGTACCAGTCAAGAGCGGCATCGAAGTTGGCGACCGGCAGACCCGCGAGTACGTTGGTGATGGGCATGGCTGATCCTCCTCGTGAGCGCGGTTACCCGCGTGCTTGAGTTCCACCCTTCGCCGATCAGCTCGCTTCCTTGGTCAGGGTGATGTCCATCCAGGGCTGCCAGTTCGAGTCGCTGCCGAGCGCGTCCCAGTGGCCCGTGATGATGTTGCGGTCGTCGTTGAAGGTGCCGGTGAACCGGTCGTTCTTGCTCAGCATGGTCCACACCAGGGCTCCGTTTTCCTCGCCGAAGCGCGCTACGTATGCGTTTGCCCCGTGGCTGCCGAAGTACTGAGTGACGTAGCTCCCGCGGGCATGGTCATAACCGATGATCTCGGCGCCTTCGACCTTCTGGTCGGCTACCTGGGCATCGACAAGGTGCAGCAGCGCTCCACCCGGCAACCGCTCGTATGTATCCACGGCATCGATTCGGTCCGCCGAGGCTCCCGATGCTTGGGTGATACGTCCCTTTGTCTTCCACCTGCCGATCAACGCGTCAAGGCGTTCGAGTGCGGCACCGGTTTCGGGGGGCATTCGTGTCTCCCTTCTGATCGGTCATTTGAACCTGGAAGGCCGGTAGGGGGTGTTGTCGCCTGTCATGAGCGGCTCCTCGTTCGCGTTGGCTGGCTGCCTCGGTCCCACTGACCGAGCGCGTAGCGGGTTCCGTCCGGATCCTCGAACAGCGACCACCAACCGAAGTGCTGTTGCCGTGGTGGCGCCGGGAACGCGACGCCTCGCCGACTGAGCTCGCGGTGAGTCGCTTCGATGTCCGCGCAGTTGAAGAACACCGGCGAGTGCGGCAGCCCGTCCGGTAGGTCGCGCCTCGGATCGTCCGCGGCGCGCGGACGTCAAGACGAGCAGGGGCGCGCCGTCGGGCGGGCTCACCTCGATCCAGCGCTCATCGCCGTAGGACTCGTCGCGGCGCATTTCGAAGCCGATGCGCGTCGTCCAGAACTCCTTGGCCCGCTCTTGATCGTCGACTGGCACCACGACCTTGCTGACGCTTGTGATCATGTCCTTCTCCTAGAGGGTGGGGTGGCTCAATGCGTCGCCGACGGTGGAGAGTGAATCGGCCGCGTTGCGGTTGCATGGACCGCTGAGAGGCTGGTCTGTCCCGCAGCCGCTCGCAAGACACCAGTTGGGTGCTCTTTCCGCCATCCCTCGGTTGGGGGATGGCCGAACACCTCCCGGCGGTGTGCTCCTGCCAGGAGCTAGCCTCTACCAATTAGAGAAGCGCAAATGAATGAACCGCGGGAAGGGATCGTGGCACCGGGCTGTGAGTTCGCTGGGGGCATTGAGCTGCTCCACTTCAGCGAGTCCCTCTGCGGAGCCGAGAACCTCGAAGAGCTCGCCCACAGGTTCAATGCCGTCTTTCCCGCGCTGTTCAAGGTCCCGATGTACGGCTTGTACGTTGTCGAGCCATGGACGGGGACGCCGCAGATAGTCGCGTGGGCGAACGTGAGCGACTCTTTCCTGGCGCGCTACGAGCGGTACGGCCGGGAGGTGGACTCGCTGCACGCGCATCTCGTCGACACCGCGCGGGCCGCCTACAACATCGGGTTGATGACCATGGAGGAGTGGCTCGAGCATCCCCTATATACGAGGGTCAAACGCCTCCACGATGTACGGCAGGAGATCCAAACGCCAGTCCTGACCCGGGACGGGATCGTCGGCAACATCAACTTCGGCACGAGCGATCCGTGCCGCGGTTTCACTCCCCATGAGGTGCGCCTGGCGGAGGTTCTCGGCCGAGTGGTCGGCACGGCGATCGAGAGGATCCACTACACCGAGAGCATCGAGCGCGAGCGCGATCACGCGCAGGTCGCGCTCGAGCTCATGGGCACCGCCGTCGTCATCAGTGATCATGAACTGGAGCCGCGCCTCAACGACGCCGCCCGGCGCCTGCTGGCGGACATCGTGAGCGGAGAGGTGCAGCTCCACCGGCTGATAGCTCGCTCCGCCGCCGGCCCGGGCTTCTCTCGTCAACTCGAGGTCGAGCTGAGTGCGGGCGGAAGCGGGATCCTGCACGGCCATTCCAGCCTCGTGCGCCGCGACGGCAATGCGCTCATAACCGTCTTGGAGCTTCAACGCGATGGCCACGAGATCTCCGAGCAGAGCCTGGTCGCACTGACACCACGTGAACGCGAGGTAGCGCTGCGCGTGGTGGACGGCCTCACAGACCGCGAGATCGCCGAACGGCTCTTCTTGAGCCCCCACACCGTGCGCCAGTACGTCAAGCGCATCTACCGCAAGCTCGACGTGGACTCACGCGTCGCGCTCACCCGCCTGCTGCTGGGGCTTCGCGACTCGGATCGGCGCAGGTGATCGATCTCCCCTCCCTTACTACGCACTTGTTCAAGCGGCGGCGTTCTCGATGATGGCCGCCATGCCCTGCCCGACCCCGATGCACATCGTGGCCAGGCCGTAGCGCCCGCCGCGCCGGCGCAGCTCCCACGCGAGCGTGCCCAGCAGGCGGGCGCCCGAGCACCCCAGCGGATGGCCGATCGCGATCGCCCCGCCATTGACGTTCAGGCGGTCGTGCTCGAACCCGAGGTCGCGCATCGAGGCCAGCACCTGCGCGGCGAAGGCCTCGTTGAGCTCGACGAGGTCGATGTCGGACACGGTCAGGCCGGCCGCACCGAGCGCCTTGCGGGTGGCGGGCACGGGGCCGACGCCCATGAATCCGGGGTCGACTCCCGCCGCGCCCGATGTGACGATCCGGGCGAGTGGCTGGCGGCCAAGCTCCCGTGCGCGCTCCTCGCTCGCCAGGACCACACACGCGGCGCCATCGTTGATCTGCGACGAGTTGCCGGCGGTCACGCTGCCGCCCTCCCGGAAGATCGGCCGCAGGCTCGCCAGCTTCTCGAGCGAGGTGTCGGGGCGCGGGCCCTCGTCGGCGTGGACGGTGACCGGCTCGCCCTTGGGCTGGGGGACGTCGACGGCGACGAGCTCGTCGTCGAAGCGGCCGGCCTCCGCCGCCGCGACGGCGCGGCGGTGGGATTCGAGGGCCAAGGCGTCCTGGTCTGCGCGTGAGACCGAGTAGCGCTCGGCGACGTTCTCGGCCGTCTCGCCCATCGAGTCGGTGGAGTGTGTCTCGGCCATGTGCGGGTTGACGAAGCGCCAGCCGATCGTGGTGTCGACCAGCTCCAGGTTCCCGCGCGCCAGGCCGCGGTCGGGCTTGAGGGTCACGAGCGGCGCTCGCGACATCGATTCGACTCCGCCCGCGAGGACCAGATCCGCCTCGCCAAGGCGGATCTGGCGTGCGCCCTGCACGCCGGCTTCCAGCCCGGAGGCGCAGAGGCGGTTGACGGTGACGCCGGGCACCTCCACCGGCAGGCCGGCCAGCAGCCCGGCCATGCGCGCGACATTGCGGTTGTCCTCGCCCGCGCCGTTCGCGTTGCCCATGTAGAGCTCGTCCACCGCGGCCGGCTCGAGCCCGTTGCGCTCGACGGCCGCGCGCACCACGTGGGCGGCCAGATCGTCGGGACGCACGCTCGAGAGCATGCCGGCGTAGCGGCCGATGGGAGTGCGCACGGCGTCCAGAATGACGGCTTCGGGCATGCCGGAGGAGCGTACACTCGCTCCCTATCGACGAGTTCGCCGTGTTCGTCCTGTTCGGCCTCGTGGTCGCACTCGCGATCCTGCTGGCGCTCGGACGCTGGTATCCGGGATCGGGCGAGGAGCTGCGCCGGCGCGCCCGCGAAGACGGCTAGCCGTGGCACGCGTGCTCATCGTGGGCTGCGGCTGCCGCGGCCAGTCGCTCGCCGGCGCGCTCGTCTCCGCCGGCCATGCCGTGCGAGGCACCACTCGTGACGCCGCTCGCCTGGGCAACATCGAAGCGTCGGGGGCGCAGGGGGTGCTGGCCGATCCCGACCGCCTGGGCACGATCGTCCGCCAACTGGCCGGGGTGAGCGCCGTCTGCTGGCTGATGGGCAGCGTGGCCGGTGGTGCGGCGGCGGATCTCCACGGGCCGCGCCTGCAGACGCTGCTCGAGAATCTCGTCGACACGCCGGTACGGGGGGTCGTCTACGAGGGTGCGGGCCGGGTCGACCCACGCCTTCTCGCCGACGGCGCCCAGGCGGTGCGCGCGGCGGGCCGGACCTGGCGGATGCCGGTCTCGGTGACCGAAGTCGATCCGGACGACCCCGGCGCATGGCTAGCCGGGATGCGGGCCGCCGTGGCGGAGGTGCTGTCCGCCGAGTGCTAGAAATGAGAGCAATCCCACACGCTTTCCCGAGTTTTTGAAGAAGGGGCACGCCGATGGCCGACTATGCGAAGGACGTCCTGGTCGACACTCAATGGGTGGAGAACCACCTGTCAGACGACTCGATCCGCATCGTCGAGGTCGATGAGAATCCGTCCCTGTACGCCGAGGCCCACATCCCTGGCGCGATCGGCTTCGACTGGAAGAGGGACCTGCAGGATCAGGTCAAGCGCGACTTCCTGGGTCCGGCCGAGTTCGGCGAGCTGTTCGGCAGCCGCGGCGTGTCGAGCGACCACACGATCGTCCTCTACGGAGACCGCAACAACTGGTTCGCTGCGTATACGTACTGGTACCTCCACTACTACGGGCACCAGAACGTCAAGCTGATGAACGGCCCCCGCGAGAAGTGGATCTCGGAGGGCCGTCCGACCTCTACCGACGTCCCCCGCTACGAGGCCCAGGAATTCCACGCCCGGGAGGGCAACGAGGCGATCCGTGCCCGCCGTGACGAGGTGCAGGCATCGCTCGGGGAGCAGATCCGACTGGTCGACGTCCGCTCGCCGCAGGAGTACTCGGGCGAGCTGATCGCGATGGCCGGATACGAGCAGGAGGGCGCGCAGCGCGCGGGCCACATTCCCAGCGCGGCGTCCGTCCCGTGGGCTCAGGCGGTGCAGGAGGACGGCACATTCAAGTCATCCGACGACCTGCGCGCGCTGTACGAGGGCAAGGGCGTGATCGACGGGAACCCGATCATCGCTTACTGCCGCATCGGGGAGCGCTCCGCGCACACCTGGTTCGTCCTGCACGAGCTGCTCGGCCAGGACGACGTGAGGAACTACGACGGCTCGTGGACCGAGTGGGGAAACATGGTCGACGTGCCGATCGACAAGGACGTCTAGAGCAAAGGTCCCAGCCGCTGCAGGAGCGACTGCACCATCCGGGCGGTCGCTCCCCAGATCAGGTGGCCGTCGACCGTGTAGGTCGGCGTCTTGATCGGCACCCCCTTGCGTACGAGCCGCTTCATCTCGTGGCCGTCGACCAGGTCGCCGAGGGCGAACTCGAGCACCTGCGCGACCTCGGCCTCGGCCGGCTTCCATACGTGACCACGCTCGATCGTCCCCACGAAGGGGAGGACGCGGTAGCCCGTGACGAACGTTCCCACGGGCGGCAGCGCGCCCACGATCTCGACCGCCTCGGGCGGCAGGCCGATCTCCTCCTCGGCCTCGCGCAGCGCGGTCACGCGGAGATCCTGATCGGACTCGTCCTGGCGACCGCCAGGGAACGAGATCTCGCCCGCATGGCGTCGAAGGTCGGCGCGGCGTTCGGTGAAGACCGCGGTCAGTGGATCGGCGTAGAGCGGCACGAGCACCGCGGCGGCGGTACCTCCGGGCGCGTCCATGGCCGCGGCCTCTTCGGGGGTCAGGAGGTACTCCCGCACCCGGAATATCATCGCGGACATGGCCGAGGCCCTCGTGATCGTCGACTTCCAGAACGACTTTGCGCCCGGTGGCGCGCTGGCGGTGCCGGAGGGCGACGCCATCGCCGACCACGTGAATGCGCTGGCGGCCGACCCCCGCTTCGAGCTCGTGGTCGCCACGCGGGATTGGCACCCGCCCGACCACGGCTCATTCGAGCGCCACGGGGGCCCCTGGCCAGTGCATTGCGTTCAGGACACCCCGGGCGCCGAGCTCCACTCGACGCTGGATCACGAGCGGCTCGACGTGATCATCGACAAGGGGCACAACCCCCAGACCGAGGGCTACTCGGGGTTCGACGAGACGGGACTCGAGGAGCTGCTGCGTCAGCGCGGGATCGAGCGGATGACGATCGTCGGGCTGGCCACGGACTACTGCGTCAAGAACACCGCGCTCGATGCGCTGCGGCACGGCTTCGACGTCACGGTCGAGCGGGCCGGAGTCCGGGGCGTGGAGGTGAATGAGGGCGATTCCGAGCGGGCGCTCGATGAGCTGCGGTCGGCCGGCGCCACCGTGGCGTGAGCCTGGTCGACACGGGGCGCGCGCCCTAGGTCAGCTCGACGGTCTCCTCGAACATCACCTCGCCCTCGAGGGTGCGGTGCACCGGGCACTTAGCCGCGACCTGCATGAGTTTCTCGCGCTGATCCTCCGGCAGCTCCTTGGCCAGCTGCACGTCCATCGTGAAGCGAGTCGGCGAGCCGCGCTGCGCGGGCTCGTAGTCCACGTCGACCACGACGTTTCCGACGTCCCAGCCCTTGCGGTTCGCGTACATCTCCATCGTGATGGCGGTGCAGGAGGCGAGGCTGGCGGCCAGCAGCTCCTGCGGACTCGGTCCGGCGTCCTCTCCTCCTTCGTCGCGGGGTTCGTCGGCCGTGATCCGATGGCCACGGATCTCGACCTGCTGCTTCAGCCTTCCGCCGTCGCGGCGGGCAATCGCTCTCATCGTCTCCCCTCGAAGAGCTCGGGCTCGGGCTCGTCGGCTACACGCGCCATGGCGAACAGCGCGTCCGAGAGCCGGTTCAAATAGGTCAGCACTGTTTCGTCGGCCAAGTCGCCGCCCTCCTTGAGCGCGGCCACCCGCCGTTCCGCGCGTCGCACCGCAGCGCGCGCCACGTCGAGTCGCGCGGACAGCTCGGTTCCCCCCGGAATCGTGAACTTCGGCGGCAGGTCGATCCGGTCCATGTAGCGGTCGATGTCGGCCTCGAGCGCGTCGACCATGTCTGTCGTGACCTTTGACACACCGGGCTCCAGGCGCTCGGCCGCGTCGGGCGCGGTGGCCAGCTCGGCGCCGGCCACGAACAGCTCGTTCTGAACGCGCAGGATGTCCTCGAAGAGCTCGCTGTCGCGCTCAGCGGCCGCGCGCGCAAGCCCCAGGGCCGAGGCCGCCTCGTCCACGGAGCCATAGGCCTCGGGACGCCCGTGGAACTTGGGGACTCGTCCTCCGTACCAGAGGCCCGTGGTCCCGTCATCGCCCTTGCGCGTGTAGATCTTCATCGGCCCGAGCTCTTCACCCGGTGAGCCGATTGAACACGAGGCCCGTGGGGACCTTGGGGAAGAAGAAGGTCGACTTGGGGGGCATCGACTCGCCCGTCTCGGCCACCTCTCGAACCTGGTCGACGGGCGTGGCGCGCATGAAGAAGCCGGCGTCGGCGCGACCGCTCTGCACGGCTTCGATCGCGTCGTCGAGACTCTTCGAGTAGGCGAGCCCGCGCAGGTGGGAGATGTCGTCGTCGCTCATGCCGAGCGCCTCGCGCAGGACTAGAGCCTCCAGCACGGCGGTGTCGAGGCGGCGATAGGGCGCGGGCATGCCGTCGAGCGCGCGGTCGGCGATCGACTGGTCCTTGAGCTTCACTCGGTACGGCTTCTTGAGAAAGGAGTCCATGTAGCCGAAGGCCACTCCGTTGCTCTCGTGGCCCGGCTCGAGCTCGCGCGGCTCGGTCAGCTCCTCGATCTCGAAGTCGCGCATCAGCACCTCCCGGATCGCCTCCTGCTTGTGGCGATCGTCCGCCAGCCCGCTCAGCAGGCGATGTGTGGGAAAGACCAGCAGCCCGGGGTCGGAGAGCGAACACAGGAACATGAGCACGTAGCGGTGCTCGCCTTCGCCGCCGACCTCCTCGGCATAGGCGCGGGCGGTCTCGTAGCGGTGGTGGCCGTCGGCGATCAGCAGCTCCGCGTCGGCCACCGCCATCTGCAGCTCGGCCACCAGGTCGGGATCGCTCGAGCGCCAGAGGCTGTCGGCTCCGGCTGTCACGAAGGGGTCCCCGCGGCTGATCTCGGCCACGGCTCGCTCGGCGATGCCCTCCGGGTCGGCGAAGAGCGAGAAGATGGGGGAGAGGTTGGCCCGCGTGGCGCGGGTGAGCTTGAGCCGGTCCTCCAGGGGGCCGGGATGGGTGCGCTCGTGAGGGCGGATCCGACCCGGCCCATACTCATCCACGCGCACGCGCGCGAGGAAGCCCATCCTCGTTCGGGCGGTCCCATCGGGGGCGGTGTACTCCTGACGCAGCGCCCAGACCGCGAGCTCGTTCTCCTGATGGAGCACGCCCTCCCGTCCCCACTCTGCGATCGTGGTCGCGGCCTGGTCATAGCTCGGCGGCAGGTCGATGTGGACGACGTTGTAGACGCTGCGCGCGGCGAGCTCGGCCCGCATGTCGGCGTCGATCACGTCGTAGGGGGGAGCGATCAGCTCATCGAGCGGGCCGGCGACCGACGTGTCGTAGCGAAGCGTGCGCAGCGGCTGGAGGTCGGCCATCGGACGGCGCAGGCTACCGCCTCTTCGATCGGGCGCTCAGGTCCGCGAAGGGACGCTCTCGGCCGCTCGCTCAACGGCGGGCAGCCCGATCGCTTCCGCCAGCGCGAGGGCGCGTGCGTGACTCGCATTGGCGCCCGCCTCATCGCCCCGGGCGGCCCGGCAGCCCGCGATCACGAGGGCGGCCTGCGCCTCGGTCTCCGCCCAGCCGCCGGCCGCGGCCGCGTCGAGCAACGGCGCCGCGAGCCGCTGCGCCCGCCCGAGGTCGCCCCGTCTGAGATGGAACGTCGCCAGCGCGAGCGTCGCATGGCCCCCCAGCACGAAGGCGCCGCCGGGCGGCAGGCGCATTCCCTGCATCACGGCCTGCGCCCGCTCGGCCGCGCGGTCGGCGCGCGACGGCTCGTCGAGCCTCGCCTGCGCATCGGCGAGCAGCCCGGCGCAGCGCAGCGCCTGACTCGCGGCTCCGCAGCTCTCCGCCCGGGCCAGGCCATCGGCGAGCACGGCGACGGCCCCGGCTTCCCGGCCCGCCTCGAGCAGCGTCCAGCCCAGCGTGGCGGCCGACCAGGCCACGAAGTCCGGCGGCGCGAGCCGCTGCGCGAGCTCGTACCCCTCGGTCCCGATCTCGATCGCGGCGTCGTGGTCGCCGCGGCTGCGCTCGAGCCAGCCGAGCGTGTCGAGGAAGAGGGCGCGGTGGGAGGTGTCACCGAGCTCCTCGTTTAGGTCGAGCGCCTCTTGGATCCGAGCGCGAGCCTCGGCGAATTGCCCTCGGCCCAGGAAGACGAAGGCCGATTCGAGCACCGCGTACTCGAGCAGGAAGGGATCTCCGAGCCGCTTGTGGATCGCGGCGGCCTCCCCCGCGAGGCGCTCCAGCGCCGGCAGGTCCCCCAGCATGAGCGCGACGAACTTCTGGGCGTCGAGGGCCTTGCCGAGCAGGCGCTCGTCGCCGGCTCGCTCGGCAAGCGCGTGGGCCCTCTCGGCTCGGTCGAGGGCCGAGTCGAGGCGCAGCTCGACCCCGTCCACCAGGGCATGGCGACTGAGGACGGCGACCGTCGCCTGGACGTCGTCCAGCGCCTCGGCCAGGGAGAGTGCCTCGTCCATCAGACGACTCGCCTCCGCGATCCCCTGCTGGCGCAGCAGCCCGAGATCAATCAGCGCGGCCAGCTCGCCGCGGCGATCACCTGCCGCCCGCGCGCTCGCCAGCGCGGCCTTCAGGTCGCGCTCGGCGCGACGCAGGTCGTCGCCGAAGATGTGCACCCGTCCGCGCATACGAAGCAGCTCCCGGATCCGCCGGTCGTCCGCGCCCACGCCCAGCCGCCGGCCCGCCTCCATCCCGAGTCGCGCGTGCTCGAGGACCTCCTCCAGCCCGTAGATCTCGAGCGTCGCGCGCGCGGCGCGCTCGTGCTCGGTGAGCGCCCGGTCGTGGTCGGCAGCCTCGGCCCAGTGATGGGCCAGGAGCCCATGGCGATTCGGATCGAGGGCCTCCAGCGCCAGCGCCGCGCGCGCGTGAAGCAGCTGACGGCGGCGCCTGAGCAGGCTTGCGTAAACCGCCTCTTGGACGAGCGTGTGCTTGAAGCGGTGATCGCCTCGGCCGACCCGCCGGACCACCGCGTGCCGCTCGAGCTCCAGCAGCGCGGTGGGCACGTCGCTGCCGGCCACAGCTTCCAGCAGCTCGGCGTCGAACTGGCGGCCCAGCACCGAGGCGGCCCGCGCGACCTCGCGAGTGCGGGCGGGGAGGCGGTCGATTCGGGCCAGCACCAGCCGCTCCACGGTGTCGGGCAGATCGACCGCTTCCCCGGCCGGGAGTCCCGACTCCGTGAGCGCGCTCACCAGCTGCTCGAGGAAGAACGGGTTGCCCTCGGCGCGGGCCAGCACCCGGGCCACGAGCTCCTCGGGCAGGCCCCCCGGACCGATCAGCTGATCCAGCAGCCGGCGGTCGCTGTCTCGGTCGAGGGGCAGCAGCCGCAGGGTTCTCATCCGCTCGCCCAGCGTCTCGCGGACGGCCCGCAAGAGCGTCTCACCGGGGCCCTCGCGTTCCGGGCGGGTTGCGATCACCAGCAGCATCGGCAGCTCCGGCAGCCCCGCCAGGAGATGCTCGACCAGCGCCACCGACGACGCGTCGGCCCAGTGGGCGTCGTCGAGTGCCAGCACGATCGGCCCGCGTGCCGAGCGTCTCTCGACGAGCGCCCGCAGGGCATCGAAGCTGCGGCGCCGCAGGCCCGCCGGATCCGAGGCAGCCAGCTCCCGCTCGCCCGAGTGGGCACCCGTGAGCGGTGCGAGCGCGCCCGCGAGCTCACCTGCCTCCGAGACGAGATCGGGGTCGCGCAGCGCTTGGCGGAAGGGGAGATAGGGAAGCGCGCGACCGTAGGAGACACAGCGAGCGTCGAGCCAGAGCCCGCCGGCCGGCGCCAGATCCGGCCAGCGCTCGCGCAGCTCGGCCAGCAAGCGGCTCTTACCGATGCCCGCCTCCCCGAGAACCGCCAGCGTGCCACCCCGGCCGGCGACCGCTTCGTCGAGCGCCGCCAGCCCCCGGGCCAGCTCGAGTTCGCGCCCTACCAGCGCCGAGGCGGCCGGGGCATGACGATGTTCGCGTTGGCTTCTGACCTCGGCCGCGAAAACGGGCCCGGCCTTTCCCTTCAGGGACAGCTCGCGGCGCTCGCCCCACTCGAACGCGGCGTGCACGAGTCTGCGAGTGCGCTCGCCCACGAGCACGGTTCCCGGCCGCGCCTGTGCCTGAAGACGGGCGGCCGTGTTCACGGAGTCGCCCATGGCGGTCAGCTCCACCCGCGCCAGGGGGCCGACCACCACCAGCCCGGTCTCGATCCCGACTCGGACGGCGATCGGGTCGATCGCCTGCTCCTGGGCGACCTCAGCCGCGCGCTCCCCGATGTCGTGCACCAGGCGAAGCCCGGCCAACACCGCGCGCTCGGCATCGTCCTCGTGCGCCTGCGGGGCGCCGAACAGCGCCAGCAGGCCATCACCGGCCACGTGCTCCACGGTTCCTCCAAAGGCTTCGACCGCAGTGGCCATCAGCGAGATCGCCTCACCCACGACCGCATGGAAGTCCTCCGGATCCAGGCGCTCGGCCAGCGGCGTGGAGCCGACGATGTCCGCGAAGAGCGCCGTGACCGTGCGGCGCGCCTCCTCCGCGGCGGCGGGCAACAGGGGAGCCCCACACTGGGAGCAAAAGCGCGCGCCGGCGGCCGCCGGACTCCGACAGGCGGGGCAGAGGGGGGACTCGCCCTTCACGCTCGGATTCTACGTCCGGTGCGATAGCGTCGCACGGGCCCATGGCGGCAGCGCAACAGGAGTTCGTGGCCCTGCTCGACGACGGTGAACGAGCGGCGCTGCATCGTCACGCGCGCGTCAAGCGGTATCCGGCCGGCGTGCGCCTCCTTCACCAGGGTGAACCCGGCGACAAGGTGCTGGTCATCGAGAGCGGTCGCGCCAAGGTCACCTACGTCACCGCCGCCGGGAAGGAGCTCGTGCTGCGCTTCTGCGGGCCCGGCGAGCTCGTCGGGGAGCTGGCGGTGCTCGACGGCGGCCCGCGCCTGTCGAGCATCGTGGCCCTCGAGCCCGTTGAGGCGCTGGTGATAGCGGCGAGTGACTTTCGCACCCTCCTGCACTCCCAGCCCGGGATCGCCTGGCGCCTGCTCGTGATGCTCAGCAGGCGCTTTCGCGACGCCGACCTCAAGCGGGTGGAGTTCGGTTCGTCTGACACCGTCGGCCGTCTCGCGGCCCGGCTCGTGGAGCTCGGCGAGCGCTACGGTGAGCGGCGCGACGAGGGAGTTCACATCGAGCTGCCGCTGTCACAGGACGAGCTCGGCGGATGGACCGGCGCGTCCCGAGCCGGCGTGGCGGCTGCTCTGCGCACCCTGCGCGACCTGGGCTGGATCGAAACCGGTCGCCGCCGGATCGTGCTGCTCGACACCGACGCCCTGCGATCGCGGGCGACCATCCAGAATTAGGTGGAAAGGCCCGGCCGGGCCCCGTACCGTCATTGTCGTGAAAGAGCAGACGCGGGCGATTTACCCTGACCGATCTGGCCACGTCGAGCGGTCGGGGGTCCGGATTGCCTACGAGGTCTACGGTCAGGGCGAACCGACTGTCGTGTTGCTTCCGACCTGGTCGGTCATCCACTCCCGCCAGTGGAAGGCACAGGTCCCCTATCTCGCCCGCCACTCTCGCGTGGTCACCTTCGACGGACGTGGCAACGGCGCCTCGGACCGGCCCACGGGCATCGAGGCCTACCTCGACGAGGAGTACGTCCGCGACACCCTCGCCGTGATGGATGACACGGGCACCCACGCGGCGGTGCTGGTGGGATTCTCGTGTGGGGCGGCATGGGGAGTACAGCTGGCGGCCGATCATCCCGAGCGCGTACGGGGGCTCGTCGCCATTGCCCCGAGCGTCGGGCTGGCGCCCGGTCATCCCGAGCGGGAGGTAACCGCGCGCTTCGAGGAGGAGCTCGCCAGCGACAACGGCTGGGCCAAGCACAACCGGCACTACATGAACCGCGATCTCGAGGGCTTCCTGCGTTTCTTTTCGACGCAGCTCTTCAACGAGCCGCACTCGACCAAGCACAGGGAGGATTTCATGGACTGGGCGCTCGAGACCGATGCGCAAGCGCTGAGCGACTCCTACTCGGCACGCGGCCTGTGCCAGCGCCGAGGCTCCCATGACGTATTCGACCGGGTCCGCTGCCCGGTCCTCGTCGTGCACGGCGATCGCGACAAGCTTCGACCGCACGCGGAGGCAGTGGCACTCGCCGAGGCGACCGGCGGCCGGCTCCTCACCATGGAGGGCTCGGGCCACGCGCCGCAGCTGCGCAACCCCGTGCCCGTGAACGCGGAGCTGCGCAGGTTTCTCGACAATACCAACGACCGTCCGGCCCTCGATCCGACCGCCCATCGCCCCAACGGGCGCCGGCGCGCGCTGTTCGTTTCGTCGCCGATCGGGCTCGGCCACGCCCGGCGGGACGTGGGGATTGCGAAGGAGCTCCGCCGGCTCGTCCCCGATCTGGACGTCGATTGGCTCGCCCAGGATCCGGTAACGCGCGTGCTCGAGCGCGAGGGGGAGCGCGTGCACCCGATGAGCTCACGGCTGGCCAACGAGTCGGGCCACATGGAGTCCGAGTCAGCCGAGCACGATCTCCACTGCTTTCAGTCCTGGCGGCGCATGGACGAGATCCTGTGCGCGAACTACATGGTCTTCCACGACGTCGTTCGCGACCACCAGTACGACCTCTGGATCGGCGACGAAGCCTGGGAGATCGACTACTACCTGCACGAGCACCCATCCGAGAAGCGCGCTCCCTACACCTGGCTGACCGACTTCGTGGGCTGGCTTCCGATGGAGGACGGCGGAGCGCACGAGGAGTTCCTCACCGCGGACTACAACGCCGAGATGATCGAGCATGTGGCCGGCCACCCGGAGGTGCGCGACCGCGCGCTGTTCGTGGGCGATCAGGACGACATCGTCCCCGAACGCCTCGGACCGGATCTCCCGCTCATCCGGGACTGGACCGAGAAGAACTTCGACTTCGCCGGCTACGTGACGGGATTCGATCCCGCCGAGCTCGGCGACCGCGAGCGGCTACGCGCCGAGCTCGGCTACGCGCCTGGTGAGCAGGTCTGCATCGTCTCGGTGGGCGGCTCGGGAGTGGGCGAGTCCTTACTGCGCAAGGTGATAGCCGCCTTCCCGGCCGCCCGCGAGGCGGTACCGGACCTGCGGATGATCGTGGTGGCCGGCCCGCGTATCGACCCGGCCTCGCTCCCGGCGGCGGACGGCCTCGAGGTCAAGCGCTACGTGCACGACCTCTACCGCCACCTGGCGGCCTCTGACCTTGCGGTGGTCCAAGGCGGGCTGACCACGGGGATGGAGCTGACCGCCAACAAACGCCCGTTCATCTACTTCCCGCTCGCCCATCACTTCGAGCAGAACTTCCACGTTCGACATCGCCTCGAGCGCTACCGCGCCGGGCGGTGCATGTCCTTCGCCGAATCGGAGCCCGCCGACATCGCCACGGCGATCGCCGAGGAGATCGGCCGTGAGGTCGACTACCGCGACGTGGAAACGGACGGAGCGCGACGCGCGGCGCGGCGGATCGCGGAGCTTCTGGCGTGAGGGCACGCGAGCCCGACGAAACCGGCTTCGCGCGCGGCGTCTACTGGGAGCGCTTCGGCGAGGGCGAGCCCGCCATCATGTTCGTCCCGCCCTGGGCCATCGTGCACTCGCGGATATGGAAGGCGCAGGTGCCCTATTTCGCTCAGCACGGGCGCGTGATCACGTTCGACCCGCGCGGTAACGGGCGCTCGTGCCGGCCGACCGACGCCGCCGAGTACACGGAGCACAAGTACGCCGAGGACCTCCTGGCCGTGATGGACGCTTCCGGCACCGAACGAGCCGTGCTGGTCTCGCTCTCGAGGGGCGCGAAGCGCTCTCTGCTCGTGGCCGACTCCCACCCCGAGCGTGTGCTCGGCCTGGTGTTCATCGCGCCGTCGATCCCCGTGACCGCCAAGGACGAAGAGGCCACTTGGCAGGGGAGCTTCGATGAGGGGCGGGCCTCGCGCAATGAATGGGACCAATGGAACGCCCACTACTGGCGTTCCCACTATCGCGACTTCGTCGACTGGTTCTTCGCGCGGGTGTTCCCCGAGCAGCACTCCACCAAGCAGACCGAGGACGCGGTCGGCTATGCCCTGGAGACGGATCCCGAGACGCTGATCGCGACGGTCATGGCACCGGGAATGACGGCCGAGACGATCCTGGCGATCGGCTCCCGGGTCGAGTGCCCCGTCCTCGTCATCCACGGCGACGATGACCGGATCGTCGCCGATCTCGGTCGGAGAGCACCTCGCCCGGCTCACGGGCGGGCAGATGATGCGCCTGGAGGGTGTCGGGCATTGCCCCCCGGCGCGCAAGCCGGTGCTGGTGAACATCGCCGTGCGCGAGTTCGTCGACGCGCTGGCGCAAACATCAACCAAGGAGGTAAGCCATGGCTACGGCTGACCCAGTCGTGCAGACCGGGCCGGCGGCGTCCGGCTACCAGTTCCAGGGCACGCTTCTCGAGGCGTGCAACTGCGACGTGTTGTGCCCCTGCTGGATCGGGGAGGACCCCGACAACGGCACCTGCAAGTCGGTGGTCGCCTACCACTTCGACACCGGCTCGATCCGCGGTGTCGACGTGAGCGGGCTCACTCTCGCGAACGTCGTCTTCATCCCCGGCAACGTGCTCGCCGGTAACTGGAAGGCGGTGTTGATGGTCGACGACAAGGCGACCGACGAGCAGCTGGAGGCGATCGTTGACGCGTTCTCCGGAAAGCTCGGCGGCCCGCTCGCCGACCTCGCTCAGCTGATCGGAGAGGTGCTCGAGGTGGTTCGGGCCCCGATCTCGCACGAGGTGGCGGAAGGCCGCGGGACGCTGAACGTCGGTGACGGCACCGTCGTCGCCGAGATGGAGCCCTACCGCGGCCCCGACGGCAGCATAACCACGCTGCAGAACTCGATCTTCTCCACCGTCCCGGGATCCCCGGCCTGGGTGGGGAAGGCCGAGCGCTTCGCCGTGAACCTCCCCGATCACGGCTGGACGTACGAGTTCGAGGGCCTCAACGCGATCCAGTCCGACTGGACGATCGACTTCCGAGGCGAAGCCGCGTGAGCATCGCGGCCGTCGCCCGGCCGCCCCTGCAGCGAGTTCCGTCGCCGGTTCTTTTGGCGATCGGTGCCGCCTGGGCGGCCGCGGTGGCGGCCGAGGCGAGTGGTGTCGCCGGCTCGCTGCACCACGACCGCCTGCTGCAGGGCGGGCTCGCCTTCGGGCCGGCCCTGCTGCTGTTCCTGGCGGCTTGGCAGGTGATGACCGCCGCGATGATGCTTCCGTCGAGCCTTCCGCTCGTGAGGATGTTCAGCGTCGCGTCGGCCCGCGCGCCGAGCCGGGGCTGGGCGATGGCCGCATTCCTGGGCAGCTACGCGTTGATCTGGTCGGGGTTCGGCCTGTTGGCCTTCGTGGGCGACGCTGGCCTGCACGCCGCGGTGAACGCGAGCCCCTGGCTGACCGCGCACGAATGGGCGATAGCGCCGTCGGTGCTGTTGCTGGCGGGTGCGTTTCAGTTCTCGTCGCTCAAGGACGCATGCCTGCGCGCCTGTCGCCATCCCGCCTTGTTCCTGCAACGCCACTACCGCCGCGGCGTGGGCGGGGCGTTCGCGCTCGGGGGCCGGCACGGACTGTTCTGCATGGGATGCTGCTGGGCGCTGATGCTGGTGATGTTCGCCGCCGGAGCGGCGAACCTGATCATGATGGCGGCCCTGACCGCGCTCACGGTGCACGAGAAGACAAGCCCGGCGGGCGCCCGCACGGTGCCGCTGACCGGGGTCGTCTTGCTGAGCATCGGCTCGACGCTGCTGCTCTGGGCGGCCTACGCGAACGGCGCCATCTAGCCCGGACTCGAGAGACCCATGCGCCCAGTGCGCCACGGCGGGTCGGGCCAAGGAAGAGGAGGGGGAGGCAGTGGCTACACTCGGCGGGCGCCGGGGCGTGGCGCAATCTGGTAGCGCGCCGCCTTTGGGTGGCGGAGGTTCCCGGTTCAAATCCGGGCGCCCCGACTTTGGAGGTCCGATCCCAAGCTCGTGCGGGCGTCCCCAGGCGCTACGGGCTCGCCGCCCTCACGGCTTTCCTCGCGCTGAACATCTGGACCGGCAGTCCGAGAGCCAGCCCTCATGGCGTCGTGAGCGTGATGCTGGCCGTCGTCGCCTTCGAGGTGTGGTTCTTCTTCTCCGGATCGTCGATCGGCGGCAGCTCCGGCCGTTGATGGGCCGCGGCGCGGCCTATCCTCGGCCCTTCAGCCATACGCGCCCCCGTAGCTCAGCTGGAAAGAGCGGCTGCCTTCTAAGCAGCGGGTCGCAGGTTCGAGTCCTGCCGGGGGCATCCTCAGGAGGCCGCTTCCGACGCGGAATCTCCGCCATCGCAGCAGCGGACGGGCATGTCCCGAATGGTGCTGAGGAAGCGTGGTGGAAGCACGCATCACTACAGCGGGGGGCAAACCCTCCGGCGCCGCGAGGGGCGTCCCTCTGCGTCCCAACAGCCAGGCGGTGACGCTCCACTGCTCGCTCGAGCGAGCCACGCGGTAGCGGCTCGCGCTCCTCTACGACTCGCGGACAGCAGGGGTGTTGAAGGCTCGCGTGTTCTGCTCTTCGCAGGCAACTCGCCTGCGGCCCCCGGACTGGCTGCTTGTCGCGCATTGCAGCAGCGCCGTCCTGCGTGCCACGCCTCCCGCCAATCGACGGCTAATCACCACGGCGGGGCTGGCGCTCCCGCCGATCCCCGTCGAGCGGATGACGGCACGAATTCGAAGCCGCGCTGGACGACACTCGTGTGGGTACTGGCAACGCGGGTCGCCAACGGTTTCGAATCCAACTTGCCGTACCACCCGTGCCTTGGGGTCGAGAGGGAGCCCCCCTCCCGGGGCAGGCACATTCAGGCCCCGGCCACCCCCTCCATCAGTGGACGGGAACCCACGCGGCTGAGGGCTCCTTGCCTTGCGGATCTGCCGGTCGAAGTTCTCGATGCTGTTGGTGGTGTAGACGGTTCGGGGGGTGGGCGAGCGGCGCGAGGATCGCAGCTATTTGCTCCCAGCGCCCGCCACGAACCGGCGTCATCGGGTAGCGCTCGCCCCAGGCCTCGTCGAAGGCGGCGAGCGCGTCCTCGGCGGCGTCGATGTTGGCCGCCCGGTAGACCGGCCGCGGGCTCGGCGGCGACGCGCTTGTGGTCCTTTAACACATGAGTTTCCGGTGCATCGCGGGGCATGCGTCGTTGACCAGTCCGAGGCTTGCAACCATTCCCTAACTGCGCAATGCTTCCCCGACGAGGATCGGCAAGGAAGCCAGCGGTGGAGGGCAACGGAGACTTCGAGCCGCTCGATACGAGCAGGTTCCCCAAGACGATGCGGGTCACCTTCGAGGTTGGTGCTCGGGGAGTGCGAGTGCGCTCGAATGAGCACGTCGAGATGATCGCGCCGCCGAGCCCGGCACCGATTCCCGAGAACGGCGCCGGGACATGGGTCGAACTCCGCAGCGCCGAGGAGGAGATCTTGTTCGCTCGCGGCTTGCACGATCCCCTTCACAGGTTCGCCGAGCACCCCTCTCCCGATGGAAGAATCGAACCCTTTCAGCGGCGCGTCAAGCGGGGTCGGTTCGCGGTGCTGCTCCCGCTGATGGATGAGGCCACGCACGGGCGGCTGATACTGGGAGAGGATGCCGGCCTCCGCCCGCCCCAGCCCCCGTTGACGTTCGATCTCGAGGAGAAGCCACCACCACCGTTCGATCTCGAGAGGAGGAGGGACGACGACGAGGGCCGGCTGTCATGACGTCGGGCGGAACCGCGGGCGCCCTCGCACAAGTCGTGCACCACGGGGACCCGCAGGACAAGTGGAACCTCGTGGTGCTCGGAGACGGTTATCGGGCGTGCCAGCTCGCCGACTTCCATGGGCACGTGGAGGGCTTCGCCGACACGCTTAAGGCGACCCCGCCGTTCGACGCCATGTGGTCGGCGATTAATGTCTACCGCGTCGATGTGACCTCGCCGGACTGCGGCGCCGACGACCCACACGACCCGACGGACTGTAAGGAGGGGACCGGCGCCCATCCGACGACGTACTTCAACGCCAGTTTCTGCAGCCTCTGGGGGGGCCAGCGGCTCGATCGGCTTCTCACCGTCGATTCGGAGACGGCGACGTACCTCGCCAATGTCAGGCTGCAGCAGACGCATCAGGCGCTGGTGATCGTGAACTCGAGCAAGTACGGAGGGTCAGGCGGTGGGGTTGCCGTATGCTCGGTGGCTCCCGAGGCGTTCAAGGTCGCGATCCACGAGATCGGCCATTCGGCCTTCCAGCTCGCGGATGAGTACGAAGAGCCGCATTTCGCAGCGCCCACCGGCGAGCCGCAGGAGCCCAACATCACCATCAGCGCGAGCCGCACCAACGCGAAGTGGGGCGACCTGATCCAACAGGAGACGCCGGTTCCGTCTTCGAGAAACCCAGGCTGCGTGCCTGGGTTTGAGGGGCCCGCAGCCGCAGCAGACGCCGTCGGAGCAGACGCCGTCGGAGCGTTCGAGGGCGCGGGATCTTCCCTCTGCGGAGTGTTCCGACCGGCCGCCAGGTGCCGCATGCGCGAGCTAAACGATCTGTTCTGTCCCGTCTGCAAGCGCGTGATCGAACTGACGCTGCAGACCTTCGTTTGACCGCGGTGACGCTCCGACAACCAACGAGAGGGAGACAGGGAGGTAGCAATGACAGAGCCCCAGCGGTACCTGGCCGAAGAGGTGGCCGAGGACCACGCCGACGGCATCATCACGCGGCGCGAGGCCGCGCGCCGGCTCGGGCTGCTCGGCGTCGCCGGCGGCGCGGCGGCGGCGATGCTTGCGGCCGACACGGCACAGGCGGGAGCGACGACCGCTCCCGCCACGCGTCGCCGGCGTCACGGCGGCATGGCCGAATTGGAATTCGATCCGATCGCGACGCAGATTGGGGACCAAGAAGTGGTCTCCTTCCTGTGCTACGTCTCGGAGCCGCTCAGCGAGGAGGGCCGGTATTGCCTCGTGTTGGACCCGTGGTACGACCGCTGGGTGCTCGTCGACAAGGATGACGTCGTCGCCTCGATCCCGGGAACCACGCGCGCGGACGGGAAGAGTGTCGTGTGGGTTCGGCGCCACGCGCAGGTCGAAAAGAAGGACGGGACGACGGGCACCGACGCGGAAAAAGCCGCCTTGGAAGTCGGCTTTGAGGAAGCCAAGACGACGTCAGGCGGCGTCAACCCGCCGCCGGTCAGGCACCCCAGGTAAGCGCTCAGCCGGCGTCCGAGAGCAGCCGCTCCCGGTCGGAGGCGCTCAGCTTGCGCTGCAGCCGTGACCGCGCTACGGCGAGCGCGTCGTCGAACGAGCCGCAGACTTCGCACCCATACGACAGCACCACGCCCTCCGCGCCCTCGCTCAGCACCCGCTTGCCGTCGACGCTGAAGCTGGCGTTGAGGGCGATGCCCTCGTGCCGCTGGACTACGACCAGCGGCTCCCCGGCGGTGTTCCAGGCGCGGATCGTGCCGTCGTTCCCAGTCGTGACCAGCCGGTCGCCGCTGCGGTCGAACGCGGCGGAGTTGGCCTGCCCCTCGTGGCCGTAGAGCCCGGCGAGCTGCCGCTCCTGAGGCCGACCAGATCCGCACCGCCCCGTCAGTGTCCGTGCTCGCGATGCGCTGCCCGTCACGGCTGAAGGCCGCGTTGATGATCGCCTTGTCGTGACCGCGCAAGATGCGCTCGAGCGACCCGTCGGCTGTCGACCAGATGCGGATCGTCTTGTCCTCGGAGGCGCTCATCAGGTGCTTGCCGTCGGGGCTGAAAACGAGCGTGGTCACCTCGCCACGGTGCCCGCGCAGCGTGACCCGATGGCTGCCGTCCGGCGCCGCGAGCATCGGGTCCTCCTCCTCGCCGTCGGTCGCCACCTGCTTTCCGCCGGGAGCGACCGCCACCGCGATCTTGGGCGCCTCCGAGGTGGGGACCAGCCGCGAGGTCCGGCGCTTGACGTCCCACAGCCGCACCGTCGCGTCGTAGGACGCGCTCGCGATGAACGCCCCGTCGGGCGAGTAGTTCGCCGTCGCCCAGTCGCCGTGGCTCGGCAGCGCGATCGACGCCCCGGTGGCTAGATCGAAGACGCGCACCGCGCCGGTCCCGTATCCGGCCACGACGCCGCTCGCGTCTGGGCTGAAGCTGATCGCAACCGGCGCGTCGTCGGCGCCGCCGACCGGCAGCGCGGACGCCTCGGGCGGCGCCCACCCTCGCAGGGTCCCGTCCTGACCGACGGAGATGAGGGCGCGTCCGTCACGCACGAAGGCGGCGTCGTAGACGGCGCCGGCGTGCCCCCGGATCTCCGCCACGACGATGCCTCCACGGACGTCCGCGATATGGAGGACGCCATCGTCCCCCGGCACGACGAGCCGGCGGCCGTCGGGGCTGTAGTGCACGGACATCAGGACGCCGTCATCGACGTGGATCTGCTTCACGAGGCGGCCGTCGGCCGCGTCCCAGATGCGGGCGACCCCGTCGTCGCCCGCGGTCGCGACCTGCCGGCCGTCCGGTGAGAATGCGGCGTCGACCACGGCGCCCGGGTGTGCGAGCGGGACCGAATGCCCGCCGCCGAGCGTCCAGATGCGCGCGGAGCCGTCGTCGCTCGCGCTGACCGCATGGGTGCCGTCGGGGTCGAAGTGCGCGCGCGCTCGCTGCTGGTGCCGGCCGAGCACGCGATAGCTCGGGCGCGCGCCGCCGAGGCGGATCAGGCCGACGGCGCCGGCGTCGGTCGCGATCAGCAGGCTCGTCCCGTGCCGGTTGAACTCCACGCTGCGCGCGAAGTCACCGTGGGGCAGGCGCATCAGTTCCTCCCCCGGCCCCCCCCGGACCGGTGCGAGCACCACCTTCCCGTCAGAGCTCACACTGGCGATCTGTGCACCGTCGGGACTGAAGCTCGCGGCCATCGCGCGGCTCGGATAGTCCGCGACGGTGGCGCCCGGCCGCAGGTCATCGAGGCTCCAGACGCGCACGCGGCCGTCCTCGCCGGCCGTCCCGAGCTGCTGCCCGTCGCGGCTTACGGCGAGGTTGTTCACGATCCCGTCGTGTGCCTGCGCGGCTGCAGTGCCGCGGTGGAGATACGCGGCCTGCCGGACGGCGTTCTCGGCCTGGGCGGTGCGGTGGCGCGACAGCGCCTCGAGCGCGACGGCCTGGCCGAGCATGGGATCGCTGACGATCAGGCTCGCGGACTTGGTGGCAAGGTCGCGCGAGGCCGCGATGTCCCGTTCGCGCGCGGCGAAGAACAACGTGAGGCCGACGCCGATCATCGCCACGATCGCCGCCGTGACAGCACTGAACGCGAGCCCGCGCCGCCGCCGGCGCGCCGCCCGCTCACCTCGTAGTCGCGCATTACTGGCGTCCAGGAACTCGCGCTCCAGTTGATTGAGATCCTGGTTGCGGCGCGCGCGCCATTCGACGGTCTCGGTCAGTCGTGCGCGCCGGGACCGCGTGGCGCGCTCGGCGCTGGGGCGCCAGGCGGCGAGGCGGGTGCCCCGATACAGCAGCCCCTCGTCACGCCCGGATCTCTCCCACTCCCGGCTGGCTTCAGTGAGCCGGCGATGAGCCAGCAGGGCCTCGCGGTCGCGCTCGATCCAGCGCCGCAGACGCGGCCAGCCCTGCAGCAGCGCCTCATGCGTGATCTCGACCAATCGCTGCTCCAGACGCCTCATCTCGGCTGGTGGTCAGCAGGCGCTCATCGGCGAGCCTGCGCAGCACGGTGTCGACTCCCGCGTCGTCCTCGGCGGTGAGCAACTCATCGGCCTCGACTCGACGGCGCGCGTCCTCGGTGCCCTCCCCCGGTTGAACGAGCCGCAGCAAGACGCGTTCGGTCACGTCACGCTGAGACTCTGACAGCTGCTCATAGACCGCATCGGCGTGCTTGGCCAAGGCCCCCTGGACGCCGCCGCTCTCGCGATAGGCCTCGACTGTCAGCAGTGGTCCGCGCCGGCGCTGCCACACCTGCACGAGGACGTGCTGCAACAGCGGCAGCGTCCCGGGGCGATCGCCCACATCGGCGACGATCGTGTCGACCAATCCCGGTTCGAGCGTCAGGCCGGCCGCCCACGCCGGTTCCTCGATCGCGCGTCGCAGCCCCTCGTCCCCGAGTGGTCCGATCAGCATGTGCTGAAGTGCGAGCAGGTTGCGCAACGCCGGATAGGGCGCACACCGGTAGTAGAAGTCCGCGCGCAGCGTGACAACTACGATCGCGCGTCCGCCGGGGATCGTGGCCGCGTAGGTCAGGTTCCCCAGGAACGCCTCGCGCTCGTCCTCGTCACGGCAGAGCGTGAAGCTCTCCTCGAGCTGATCCACGACCAGCACCAGCCGATCCTGTGTGGGCCGGTCCGCGAGCGCCAGCGCGACGGCCAGATCGAGGGTGCGCTCGTCCGCTGAGAGCGCATCGAGGGTGCGTTGCATTGACTCTTGCGCTCCGAGGTGTGCGAGCTGGGCCGCGAGCGCGGCAAGCGGGCTCCCGCCCGGCGTCATCATCCGGATCGTCCACTCCGCGCTGTGCGAAAGGGCTTGACTGCGGAGTGCGGGAATCAGTCCCGCCTTTACGATCGAGGTCTTGCCGCTGCCCGACGGACCGAGCACGGCGACGAAGCGGGCGTCGCTGAGCCGCTCGCACAGGCGACGAGTGTCGTCCCGGCGACCGAAGAACAAGCCTGCGTGGCGCTCGTCGAACGCCTCCAGGCCCCGGTACGGACAGGGCGCAGCCTCGATGGGCGGCGCCGCCTCCAGGTGTCGCGGAACGCCCGTGACGGCGGTCATCAGCCGGTCGAACGCGCTTCCATCGCCGCCGTCCAACGCGAGATCCACCCAGCTCCGGGTCCCAAGGAAAGCCAGCCGGGGATCCGTGGGACTCGGCGCGCCCTCGAGAAGCACCATGAAGAGCCGGAAGCGCGGGTCCTTCGCTGCCCGTGACTGCGCCACGGCGAGTTCCTCGCGTGCCCAATCCCCGAGACCTTCGCGCCCGATGACGACGGCACAAGCGCCCGCCGCCTGAATCGCCTCGAGGATCTCTTCCTGCCACAACCGGCCCGCGGTCATGGACCAGCGGTCGAAGAACACCTTCAGGCCCTCGCCCTGGAGCCGCCGCGCGATGCGTTCGACAACAGTTCCCTCGGCGCGGTTGTACGACACAACTACGTCGTAGCGGAACTCCTCGTGCTCCTGCTTACTGCTCTCCGAAACGTCTGTGAGCGTGGGTGGATCGCCCATCTAGCTCACCTCGAGGGAGGCCAGGACCGACCGATTGGAGCGCGCTCGAGGGGCGAGGGGTCGTCGCTTCCGGGGCAGTATGTCGCGCAAGACGTTCGCGACTGCGTCGGCGATCGTGCCTGACCCCCGCCGGGGCGCCACCGCAACCGTCAGGCTCACGAGCTCACGAGCCGATGAGCGGTGGGACGCGCAAGCCGGTCCATGGCTCTCCTCGCTTCCGTGCGGAGCGTTGCCGCGCCCAGTCGGCCGTGGTAGCCCTTGGCGTGCGCCGAGAATCCCTCGGCCTAAGAGCGAGCAGACGCACCGCCAGGGTCAGTTCGGCCAGAGACGCCTTCCCCATAGTTTCCCCCCACGCACCGATTGAGTCAAGGTCCGATGCCCGGTTCGGGTATGGCCGGGCTCTCTGGCAGTGCTACGAACTTTCGTATACCAGCCGTGAAGGCTTCGCCGGCTCAAACAAGCGGGCACCCGAGCAACCCCAACGTCCAGATCTATGACTCGTTGCGAGTGGGGACCTTGCCCGTTATTGAGCCCGACTCGCTGACGGACCAGCCGCTCGCGGTGATCGACCAGCAGCCGCAGATCCAGCTCGGGTCCCTCCAACTGCGCCGCCGGCAGGGCGGTCAGGCCTTCGCGCACCGCCGCTCTGGCGACGGCGATCGCGTCGATGCTGTCGGACTTCCCGCGCTCACGGCCGCCGCGCCGTGCGCCGGCCATCAACCTGGTCGGGACACGCACAACACGTTCCCCGCGCTCGATCAGGAATCGCTCAAACGATCCCGACACATGCCGGCAGTCCTCGAGCCCCCAGACCCGCTCGCCATCTAGCGCTCGCGCCCACACCTACAACGCACCGAACCCGCGCACTCCGACCTGCATAGTTCTCTCGCCGAGCAGCTCGCCGGTTGTGATGCCAACCGCGGCGATCGTGTGTGAGCGCTTGTGTATGTCCGCCCCAACGACAATCATGGGTCTCGTCCACCTTCGATCTCGATTGAGTGGACCCCCGGCGGACACGGCTTGCTTGAAGGCGCGGCCACGCTCCTATCAAGTCACAACGGGAGATCCCCGACCGGCGACGAGCGACACAGCGAAAGCCAGTCAGGCTTAACGGCCGACAGCGCGAAAGCGAGTCAGCTCGCCGCCGGTCGCAGCCTCGCCCCAAGGCCGGACATCACCGGCCCCCATCCAAACAGCAAGCGCGAAAGCAACAGCGGATTCGGCAACCTCGAAGCGCTCATGTGGAAGCGCCGTGGAAGCGGCAAACCGCAGTAGAACGCAGCAGCTGTGTGCGGCCCATCGCTCGTCGAGCAGACTGAGCGACAGGCGGCAGTAGACCGCGGCAGGTGCTCGCCCCTTCTAAGCAGCGGGTCGCAGGTTCGAGTCCTGCCGGGGGCATCCTCAGGAGGCCGCTTCGGACGCGGAATTCCTGCCATCGCAGCGGCGGACGGGCATGTCGCGAATGGTGCTGTGGAAGCGTTGTGGAAGCGCGGACCATCACGACGGCCAGGCGGCGAGCTCTTCCGGTAGTTCGACGGCGCCCCTCCGCGTCCCGCGTCCCCAAAGCCCAGCCGGGTGACCACTCCGCTGACCCCCGGGCGGATCCAGCGGCGTCGAGGGCTGCGCGATTCGGTCCTCGCAGACGGTTCGCGCCGTCCGGAGGGTATCCCTGAGACGAGAAACACGAGTCTCCCTCGATCCCGGGACCTACTTCTGCAAGTCGCGCATTGCGATAGCGAGCCGGAGGGCAGAGCATCGCGCTCGCTGTTCGTCTCTATGAAGAAGGGCTGCTTGTCAACTGGTGGTGGGTAGTTCTGGGTCGCGGACCTCACGTAGGTCGGTGATGTGGAGCGATGCTCATGTCTCTATGGCCACCTCGGCGGGTGGATCAGGCGAAATGTCAAGGCCGGTCGAATTCGGACCCCCGGCGCGCCGGTTGAAATCGGACCCCCTGTTGTTGAGCGGGCGTGAGAGGGCCCCTCTGCCAGCTCGCGAGGCGGGGGCATGGCGACCGAGATCTTCGTGCAGGAAGCGGGACCGAGCTTGTTGTGGGCGACCGCCGAGGTCAGGCGGCCGGCCTCAGAGCGCGAGCCCGAGCCTGCAGCACGTTAGAAGCGCCGTTCGCGGCCGGGACCCACGACCCGGCCGCGGCGTCCTCTTGGGCGATACCTTTGGCTCCATGACGGAACGTGGAACGTCCGCCGGCGACGGCTCTGGCCCCAAGACCCGCTACCACCTACTCACGACCGACGGGGGCATAGTCGCCGATCAACCCGGTAAAATGGCGGGTGAAGCCGCGATTGGTGTGGTCCTGAAGGCCCCTCTCGAGGAGATCTCGGAGCCGATAGGGCCGGCGAAGGACCACCACGTCGCGGAGTATCGAGCTCTCATCAGAGGCCTCGAGGCCGCCCGCTCTCGCGGGATTGGACACTTACGCGTGTGCCTCGATTCCGCTCTGGTAGTCAACCAGCTGAACGGCAGATGGAAAGTCAAGGCGGAGCACCTCAAGCCCTTGCATGAGCAAGCGGTTTCTTTGATCCAACAGTTCGCTGACATCAAGATCACGTGGGTGCCCCGAAAGGCGAACGCCGAAGCGGACGCACTTGCGAGCACCCCACTTGGGCCGCTGAGGCCCAAGCCGAAACCTTCAATCGACGAACTTCCGCTCGAATAGCGCCATCCGTTCGCTCCTCAGCGCAGCCTGTTTGGAGCACATCGAGGCCGCTCCCGACCAGCCCTGAACGCGCTCTCGATCGTCAGTCTGACCTCGTGCTCGCAGAGTCCGATCCTCAGCCCCTCCGCAATGAGCGCGGGCGCGCGCCGCGGCCTCGAGGACGTCTGGGCAACGGCCGTCCCGATCGGCTCATCGGTGGCCGCGTAATGGGCCGCCGCGACCTCCTCGACGACCCCAACGCGCCGAAGGCGAATCGCCTCGTCCCTGCTGCGTCCGCGATCGTGCTCGACGAAGCCGACCGCATCCTGCTCCACAAGCGCACTGACAACGAGTACTGGTGTTGGTCAGGCGGTTCGGGCTCGCGGGCGGGTGGGCGGCCGCCGAGGTCGCGGTCGCGGAGCCGGTAGCTGTCGCCTTGAGGCTGAGGATCTCGACGAGCGAGAACATGAGATTGGCCGCGGCGGGGTCGAAGGGGGTGTAGCCGACCTCATCGACGATCAGCAGCGGCGTCCAGAGCAGCTTGCGCAGCTCCTCGTCGAGCCGGCGTCATGTCGACGGGCGGGATTCGACCTGGGCGTCCGGTGCCGTGTTCCGGCGGCCGTAGGTGCGACGAGTCCATGAGTAACGTCTCCCGCGATGCACCTCCTCGACCGGATCCGAGCGGCGGCGGATCGCGTCACCGCGCGCCTGACGCTTGTCGGCGTGGATCCCCACGACGACGAGGACCTGCGTGCTCGAAAGGCGCTGCTGGTCCTGATCTCAGTGTTGATCCTGCCGGTCGCGGCGTTGTGGGGGGCGCTGTATCTCGCGTTCGGATCGCCGGTCGGTGTGGTGCCGCTCGTGTACTTCGGCGTCCTGTTCGGTGCGATCGTCGTGTTCGCGCGCACGCGCGACTTCCCGTGGCTGCTCCGCGTGGGCCAGGTCGACATCCTGCTCGCGCCGACGCTGTCGATGATCCCGCTCGGCGGATTCCTCGAATCCGGCGGCGTCGGCCTGTGGGGGATTCTCGCCCCGCTCGCGGCGCTCGTCTTCAGCGACGTCAGGTCGGCGGCCCGCTGGTACGTCGCGTACCTCATCGTGTTCCTCGGATCGGGGATCGCGGGCGAGGTCATCGGCCCAATCTGGCCGCCGCTGCCCGGCTGGTTCACGAGCACGATGCTGGCCCTGAACATCGCGGTCGGCGGCACCATCGTATTCACGCTGCTCGCGGTGTTCGCCCGCCAGCGCGGCGATGCGCTAGCAGCGCTCCGGCTGGAACAGGCTAAGGCCGAAAACCTCCTGCTCAACATCCTGCCGCGCTCGATCGCCGACAAGCTGAAGGCCCAGACCCAGCCGATCGCGGATCAGTTCGGATCGGCCTCGATCCTGTTCGCCGACGTGGTCGACTTCACACCCTGGTCGGAGCGGCTCCCGCCCGCCGAGGTGGTCGGCTACCTCGATCACCTGTTCAGTCATTTCGACGAGCTCGCGGAGCGGTACGGGCTCGAGAAGATCAAGACCATCGGCGACTGCTACATGGTCGCCGCCGGCGTTCCGACACCACGCCCCGACCATGCTGGCGCGCTCGCGCTCATGGCGCTCGACATGCTCGAGGCGATGCGCTCGGACGACGAAGTCGGGCACCTCGGCCTCGAGCTCCGGGTCGGCATCAATTCGGGCCCGGTGGTAGCTGGCGTGATCGGCCGGAAGCGCTTCCTCTACGACCTCTGGGGCGACGCCGTGAACACGGCCAGTCGCATGGAGTCCCACGGGACGCCGGGGCGGATCCAGATCACCCGCGCGACGTACGAGCTGCTCGCCGACGAGTTCGAGTGCGAGCCGCGGGGGCCGATCGCGGTCAAGGGGAAGGGCGAGATCGAGGCGTGGTACGTCATCCGTCCCAGGGGCGACCGCCCGTCAGCCGCCAACGCCGTGGCCCGCGAGCCAACGCTCGCCGACCGAGGGCACGCCTGGCGATCGCTCAATGCCGAACCGCGATCGCCGAGGTCTTGACGCGCACGAGCGGCGCGTCTTCGTCACCCTCGCGCTGATTGGTGTGCGGCTTGGCGTCCTGGCCGAGCGCTCGCGCACCAGGCCGCAGAGCAGCGAGGCGAGCAACGCAAGGAACTCGCGCTCAGGACCGAAGAAGCCGCCAGCAATCCTCACCTGGAACGCTTCCGGCGCAAAACCTGCCCGTTCACAGAGATCGAGGAACGACCGGAGCGATTTCTGCCGTTTCGGGTCTCTCACGGGGTACCTCTAAAGCGAAGATTCCGCATCACGAAGCGGTTCTCGAATCCGGCCCCCACAGCGCGCGCTACCCGCTGGTCCAAACGGCTCGCGCACCCAAAAACCCACTCGCGGGATACTTGGTGGGCGATGTCGCGGAAGAACGTGGACTTGGGACCCCAGCTCGGCGAGCCCGGCCCTCGGCCTGAGGGAGTAGCGAAGTCGGACGACAGTGTGGAGGTCGTCCGCAGGGCGTGGGAGGCCTGGGAGCGGGGAGACATGCAGGCCGTGTTCGATTTCTACGACCCTGCCGTTGAGTGGGACATGTCCGAGTCGGATGTCCCAGACATGGGCGTCTTTCGGGGACACGACGGAGTGCGGCGATTCTTTCGCGAGTGGATGGCCCCCTTTGACGACTACTACGCGCATGCAGAGGACTTCACGCTCGGCAGCGAAGGTGTGCTCGTACGAATGAAGCAGGGGGGCCGCGGGAAGGAAAGCGGCGTTGACGTGGAGATGCCCCCCTTGTGGCAGCTCTACAGACTCCGGGCTGGCCGCGCCGTGCGTGTCGAGATATACCGCGACGAGCACCGCGCCCTCGAAGCCGTCGGGCTGCGGGAGTAATAGCTGCCAGTCGCAACCGCCGTTCGCGTGCAGGTGGACGACGACGGTTGGAGAAGTACGCTGCGGCCGCAAAGCTGACTTGGAGGAGGAACGCGTGGCTACACCGGAACGTCGTGGCGGGATTGGGGGCATATCCCTCGGCGGGATCCTCGTGATCGTCGGGATCGTCGTGATGGTCGTGTGGAGCCTCTGGCTCGGGCTGATCATCGCCTTGGTCGGGCTCATCGCCTTCGGGGGGTTCGCACGCGGCAGGTGGTACTGAGCGGAACCTCGGATCGGAAGTGGCTCAACCACCGGTTAGGACCTCGAAGCTCGCGAGCCTCATCGGCCGGCTTTCGATGCCGAGCGCCTTGTGCGGCTCGGCATGGATCAGGTGATCCGCCGCGCCGCGGGGATCCGCTCGACGGTGTAGCCGGCGGCCGTCTCCATCCGGACGGTCTGTTTGTTCGTCTGGCCGGCGTCCTGCTCGAAAGCCCGCAGCTCCACGGGGGCCACGTACAGGCGGCCGTACGCGTCGCCGTCAAGGACAACCGTGCTGATGGCGGTACTTGGCCAGATAGCCGTTCCCCCAAATCGCCAGGTGCGACATCCGCGAACTGATCAGGTCGGCCTGGCTCGTGGCGGGGCCCGGCCGGTCGAGCATATCGACCAGCTTCCCTGAGCTCACCCGCTCGCGGCCGTCCGCGGTCTTGCGATAGACGTGCAACGGAAGCGACGAGGACGCGTCGGCCAGCACCCGCACGGCGGCCCAGACGTCGGCGATCGCCAGCGCGGCCGTCGGGGTGACCGTCGAGGACGTGTAGGCCCCCATCAGCGGCAGCTGGTTCTCGGCCGGCGGCAGCGACCGCGCCTCACTCGGGGCGTGGGTGCTGCGGTCCTCTAGAAGGTCGTCTCCGCGGAGATAGCTGAGGAGCCCAATGCTGGGCTTCCCCATGTCTTGTGTCGTCTCCGCGGCCCTTGCGGCGTAACCGCTGTGTTCAGGTTGACCGCCGAACGGCGGCACCGGCCCTGCAGGGCTGTAAGGATACCGACCCGAACGGCGTGCCCGACGGGTCCGAGCGCCGAACCAGCCGCTCAAGGGGCGCACGCCGAGTTCTTCCTAAGCTAATGCCCAATGCCCGACAGGGCTGGCTAAAGGGACTCGTCATCCCGGCCGAACAAGCGGGTATGACGGGTATTCAACACGCCTCGGTCGAGCTAACGGTTTCCGTCGAGGTGCCGTGCCCAGAGTGCGGCGGCCGCGGCTACGTCGAAAAGGTCGGCGGGACCGGGCGCAGGCTCACCGACAGGACGCAGCCATGCCTTCCCTGTGGCGGTAAGGGTCTCATCCCTAAGAACATGCCCCTCTCTCAGTTCCAAGCGCTACTGGCAAGTCAGGCGCACTAACGGCGCTACGACCATCCCGCCTCGTCGCTCTGGCCCCGTAGTGGCCTAAACGTCGCTGGCACGGGTCCGCATGGCCATGCGGCTTGACCCGTGGGCGCACGTCGAGCTCGGCATGCTCTCAAACATCGCGTGCCCGCTCCTGGTCACCCAGGGCGACGAGAGCCCTGCCTGGTTTCGCCTGATCGTCGCCGGGCTGGCCGAGGCGATCGACCACGCGGAGGTCCACACCTACCGGGGCGCCGGGCACGCCCCTCACCTCACCCACCCCAGCGACTACCTCGCCACGGTCACGGACTTTCTCTCGCGCTCGCCCGAGCGCGAGGTCGAGCCCGGCGTGACGGTGGGTTAGCGTCGCCCAAGCGATAGGCAGTTCGGCTAGCCGTATCGCCTTGAGGGGTGGGCGAGGGACAATTGGACGCGATGGGCGCTAGCGTCCTGGTCGTCCACGATCACACGGATTGAGATGAGGAGCGCGCCCTCAATGACGCATGGCCAGCCCTCGGTTCCACGGCTCGAAGCGCTGGTGGCCGAGCAGGCGGCGCTTCGTCGCGTCGCGACGCTGGTGGCCGCGGATCCGGAACCGCGACGGCTCTTCGACACCGTATGCGAGGAGGTCGGCAGCGTCCTGGGCGTGGAGAGCGCGAACGTACTGCGCTACGAGGACGACGGCACCCAGACAGTCGTGGGTGCCTGGGCGGCCAGCGGAGCGCCCTGGTTCCCGGGGGGCGATAACGTCCCGATCGACGGGGAGACGGTCTCGGGGATGATGCGCCGGAGCGGCACACCCCAGCGGGTGGACAACTACGCCGGCGTCCGCGGCCAGCTGGTGAAAAGGCTACGCGAGGTGGGGATCAGGTCCGCCGTCGGCGCGCCGGTCAAGGTTGCCGGCCGGATATGGGGCGGCATCGTCGCGTCGAGCGGGCGCACTCACGCGTTCCCCGAGGGCGCGGAGAATCGCCTGGCCGACTTCGCCGAGCTCCTCACCGCCGCACTCGCGAACGTGGACGCGCGCGAGCAGCTGGCCGCCTCGCGGGCGCGGATCGTGGAGGCCGGCTACGAAGAGCGCCGGCGGCTCGGGCGCGATCTGCACGACGGGGCCCAGCAGGAGCTGGTCAGCGCGGTTCTCAATCTGAAGCTGGCGCAACGGCGCTGGGGAGACGACCCCGACAAGGCGCGCGGGCTGATGGAGGCGGCGCTCGATCAGATGGAGGCGGGCATCCGCGACCTCCGTGAGCTGGCCGCCGGCATACATCCCAGCGTGCTCACCGACCGCGGCCTCGGCGCGGCGTTGGAGACGCTCGCCAGCCGCTCGCCGGTGCCGGTGGAGCTGAGTGAAGTGCCGAGCGAGCGGCTGCCGGCGCCGGTCGAGACCACGGCCTACTTCGTGGTTGCGGAGGCGCTCACCAACACCGCGAAGCACGCACGCGCAAGCCACGTCCGGGTAGAGGTACGGGTCGTGGACGGCGCCGCCACCTTGGAGGTGCGTGACGACGGCGTCGGCGGCGCCGACGCCTCCGCCGGCACCGGGCTGGGCGGGCTGACCGACCGCGTCAGCGCGCTCGGAGGCAAGCTCGAGATCGAGAGCGTGCCAGGCACGGGCACCACGGTCAGGGCGCGAATCCCCGTAGCGGGCGGAGCCGTGCTGCGCTCGCCTGAGCCTGCGGCAGGCCCGCTTCCGACGCAATCCATCTAAGCCGGCGCGCAAGGAGAGGAGACAGGGTGGGACAGCCGGTTGTCCACTGCGAAGTCACCGGCAAGGATGGCCAGCCAGCCGTGCTGCTGCCTGAGAAGACCGGCGGACGCCGACTTCCCCTGCGAGCGGTTGGCTAGCTCGCGGTTCGGTGCAGGGCGAGTACGGCCTCGACCTGCTCGCGCATCCAGTCGGCGAGGGTGCTCTCGCGATGGATCGCCCAGCCGATCATCGCGCCGTGGTTATCGCTTGGGCTGCTCCTATGTCAAGAGCTTGGTGGTGTTTTGGTCGGGGGTGGGTGGCTGGAGGAGGTGCCAGAGGCGGCGGGCGAGGTGGCGCTTGAGGCAGCGGATGGCTTCTTTTGTGCTCTTGCCTTCGGCGCGTTTGCGGGCGATGTAGTTCTGGGTCTCGGCGTGGCAGCGCAGGCGGGTGACGGCGATGCGGTGGATGGTGGCGTTGATCTGGCGGTTGCCGCCGCGGTCGAGGCGGTGGCGGTTGGTCTTGCCCGAGCTGACGGGGATCGGAGCGACGCCGGCGGCGCGCGCGAGCTTGGCGTCGCTGGCGAACCTGCCCGCGCCGGCGATCTCGCCGACGAGCTTGGCCGCGGTCAGCGGCCCGAAGCCGGGCTCGGAAAGCAGCTGCGGCGCGATCTGGGTGACGAGCTGGGCGATCTCGGCTTCGAGCGCCTTGATGGTCTGCGAGAGCTCGCGGATGCGGCGCAGCTCGTCACGGGCGATGCGGACGCGCATCGTCTGCTCAGCGCGCGCGAGCCGCCGGGCGACGCGCGGGCCCCAGTTGCCGTAGAACAGCGAGCTGCCCGGCAGTCGCAGTTCGGGCCAGATGTCGTGCAGATGCCATTGCAGCGTGTTGTTGAGCGCAACGCGCTGGCGGACCAGCCGCTCGCGATGGTCCACGAGCAGCCGCAGATCGAGTTCGGGGCCCTCCAGCTGCGCCGCCGGCAGGGCATCCAGGCCTTCACGCAGCGCCGCCCGCGCGACCGCGATCGCGTCAATGCTGTCGGACTTCCCACGCCCGCGAGCGCGGCGACGCGAGTCGGCCATCAACTTCGTCGTCTACGCGCAGGACGCGCTCGCCGCGTTCGATCAGAAACCGCTCGAAGGAGCCCGAGACATGCCGGCAGTCCTCCAGCGCCCACACCCGTTCGCTGCCGAGCTCGCGCGCCCAGACGACAAGCACGTCGAAGCCCTTGACGCCGACCTGGACCGTCCGCTCGCCCACCAGTTCGCCGGTTCTCGCCGAGACCGCGGCGACCGTGTGCGAGCGCTTGTGGGTGTCCGCACCGAGCACGATCATTGACCTCGTCCACCTCCACCTCGATTGAGTGGACATCCGGCGGACACGGCTTGCTGAGGGCGGTGCCACGCTCCTATCAAGTCACGCCGGACATCCCCGACCGGCGACGAGCGACACAGCGAAAGCCAGTCAGGCCACACGGCCGACAGCGTGAAAGCGAGTCAGCTCGCCGCCGGTCGGAGCCTCTCTCCGAGGCCGGACATCACCGACCCCATCCAAACAGCAAGCGTGAAAGCAGGAGGATCAACGTGGAAGCGCGGTGGAAGCGGCAAACGGCAGCAGAAGGCAGCAGCTATGTGCGGCCCATCGCTCGTCGAGCAGACTGAGCGATAGGCGGCAGTAGACCGCAGCGGGTGCTGGCGCCTTCTAAGCAGCGGGTCGCAGGTTCGAGTCCTGCCGGGGGCATTTTCAGGAGGCCGTTTCGGAAGCGGAATGTCTGCCATCGCAACAGCGGACGGACATATCCCGAATGCTGTGGTGGAAGCGTCGTGGAACCGCGGAGGGTCACTACGGCCAGGCGGCGAGCTCTTCCGACACCTCGGCGGGGTCGTCCCGTCGCGTCCGGCGTCCCCTTAGCCCAGGCGGGGGGCACCACTCCGTTCTACCGCGGGGTACTGCCGATCTGTCCGGCTTGTAGCCGGTCGGCGCAGCGACCGCCAGCCCTTACTGAGCGCGGGGGATGCTCGGGAAGCCGATGGGCGCGCGGCGTGCCTGTTACACGTTCCGCTCGGAGACCAGGAGAGGTGCGGCGCGGCCCAAGCCCGCTTCGACACCAGGCCTCGGATGCGCATGATCGCGCCGCCGGCTGATCAGCGGCGGCGCACGAGCGTGAGTCCGTCAGCCACGAGCACCATCACGCTGTCGACGCGCTCGTCGGCCGTCACGTGGTCGTTGAGCGCGTCGATGACCCGCTCGCGGTCGTCCTGCGGGTCCGTGACCCGGCCGCCGAGGAGCACGTTGTCTATCAGGAGCAGGCCTCCCGGCAGCAGGCGCGGCACGATCTCCTCGTAGTAGTCCGGGTAGCCGGTCTTATCCGCGTCGAGGAAGACGTAATCGAAGGTTTGCTCGGCCGGCATCGCGCGCAGCGACTCCAGGGCCGGGCCGACGATGATCTCCACTCGTGCCGCGACGCCGGCGTCCTTGAGATTCCGGTGAGCGATCGCCGCGTACTTCTCCTCGACCTCGAGACACGTCAGCCGGCCGCCGTCATCCAGCCCGCGGGCGATAGAGATCGCGCCGTAGCCAGTGAAGGTCCCGAGCTCCAGCGCTCGGCGGGCACCGACCAGCCTGGCGAGCATGGTCAGCAGCGCCGCCTCGTCGGGCGTAGTGGCCATCTCGGCACGCGGCATCTCGGCGGTCTCGCGGGCCACGCGCTCGAGCACCGCGTCCGACCGGGCATGGCGGGCTAGATAGTCGACGACCTCCTGAGTGACCTCGGTCTTGACGAGCGCCATCGTGGACGGGGAGCATACGTTGCCCGACGCGAGCGTCGCGCTCTGAGCATTGCGAGTCCGCCGTTCCCGGCCTCTTCACGCCCACGGAGCAGCTGCGCGCCGCAACGGCCAATGCTTTGTGACCGACGCGACGCTCGCGGTAGAGGAAAAGTCACGCTGCCGGCAAGGTCGCTCGCACCCGGAGCGTCATCCGCATTGTTGCCCGGTGGATCGTGCATCAATAACGGGCGCGTAACCGAGTTCTGAGCCCGCCTCTGTCGTGTCTGGCCTCCGAAAAGCGGAACGCCTTCTTCCTGACCGGGAACGCCGCCGCTCGGGGTAGGCGGTCGCGCACGCTGTTAGTCCGGGTACTCGTCCTTTCGGTAGTTGAGCGGCTCCTCCGGCTGTTCCTTCGGCGTCCGGTCGAGCAGGAAGTTCAGGTACGGCGCGACGAACGGGTCAGGCGCCGACACCGTATAGGTGTGGTAGACGGTCCCGTTGTCTTTCGCGAAGGCGATGTAGCTCGGGTTCTCGCGGATGCCGTCCTTTAGGTCAGCGCCGACCTGCGACGCCCAGAACCTAAGCCACTCGGGAGGGTTGTCGACCATCTGCTTGACCTCGGGGATCTGCTGGGCCTGCTCTTCGGTCAGCGCCAGCCCGAAGTCCCAGGGGAAGTCGGTGTCGTAGGTCGAGACGTACGGGAACTCCCAGCCCATGCGCTCTCTGTACGGGGTGAGCCGGTCGATCGGCGCGCGCGAGAAGCAGATCATGGTCACGTCGCGCTTGTTGAGGTGAAGCAGTGTCGTAGCGTCGAAGCCGTCGGCGAGGTTCGTGCATCCGGGACAGGCGCCGATCGTGTAGTCGGGCCCGTACATGATGTTGTAGGCCAGCAGCTGCGAGCGACCGTCGAACAGCTCCGCGAGCGTCTTCTTGCCCTCCTGGGTGTCGAACTCGTACTCCTTCTCGACCAGGACCCAGGGCAGCTCGCGTCGCGTGCGCTTGATCTCCTCCTCGCGCTCGGCCTGCTGAGCTTCGAGCTTTGCCAGCTCGTCGCGCGCGGCCTGCCATTCCTCCCGCGTTCCGATCTTGTGCTCAGGCATGGATCTCCCTCCTCGTAAGCATGTCCACACCTAACCAGACCGGCCACGTCGGCAAGATTCATCGCCCAAGCGCGAACCGCACCTCCTCGAGCCGGTCGGAGCCGGTTCGGATCTCCGCACGGAGGACGTGCCCTGGCGGGCTCGCTCTCCACCTCGAAGATTCCTACGAAGCTAGACGGAGCAGACTGCTCCTTTTGCGCGGAAGCAGCCGTGCGAGAAAATCCCGGTCGGACGGCGCTTGAGGCTCAGGCTCCGCCGCTCGGCGCCCGCCCGATCGAGTGCGTCTGGGGCTGGACTGACGATCTACTGTTCGATCGCGAAGGTGTTGCCGTCGGGATCCTTGAACCAGGCGACCCTGCCGTCGCCGAGCTCATGAATTCCCTTGGTGTCGGCCTTCAGCGTGGGATCGTCGTAGCGCTCGAAGGTGACGCCTTTGGAGCCGAGCTCGTCGACCACGTGCTTGAGGTCAGCCACGTACCAGGTCGCCAGAGTTGCGGTCGCCTTGCCGGCGTGAGCCGGCGACTCGTAGATGTGGAGCGACGTGTTGCCTCCGCACTGATAGATCCGGCTCTCGTCGGACTGATCCTCGCCAACGATGAGGCCTAGTTTCCCCTCGTAGAACTCGGCCGCGTTGGCCATGACGGAGACCGCGATCGAAGTTCTCACCTTGTAGGTGCTCAAGCTCACGTTGTCCTCCTTCTGTTCATCTCTTAGCCTCCAGCCTCGTCGGGCACCTCGGCGATCCTCGCTCGCGTCTGCCAACACGGCGTGCGATCTGGGATCGGCGAAACCTCCAGCCCCCGCTGCTCCTCGGCCTCCGGACCCGCCCGCACGCGCCGAAGCAGCGCCCAGGCGAGGACAGCAGCCGCGATTACGACCGCGGCGCTAAGGCTGGCGGCCAGCTGCAGCGCCTGGGTGAACGCGTCGCTGGCCGCATCGACCAGCTCGGGGGCCAACGGGTCGGGGAGCTCGTCCCCCGCCGCCACGGCGCCGCCGAGCGTGTCGCGCGCGGCCTCCGCTGCGTCAGGCGGGACACCCGCTGGGACCGCGTCCGCCACCTCGCCGCGGTAGACGGCCGTGCCGATGACGCCCAGGACCGCGATGCCGAGTGCACCGCCGAACTCGGAGCTCGTCTCGGAGATCCCCGCTGCCGCGCCGGCCCGCTCGGGTGGGGCCGCGCTCACCATCAGGTCGGCCGCCAGCGTGAAGACCGGCGCCAGACCGAGGGCGAGGACGACGGACCCGGCGACCACGATTTCGAGCGAGGAGTCCCCGCTGACCTGGGTGAGCAGCCCGAAGCCGGCGGCCGCGAGCGCAAGCCCGCCGGCGATCGTGGAGGCTGGCGAGATCCGGCTTACGATCGCCGGGGTCAGCATCGAGCCGACGATGAAGCCGCCGGCCCAGGGCACGGTCCAAAGCCCCGCTTCCAGCGGCGACAGCCCAAGCACCAGTTGCAGGTACTGGGCGATGAAGACGGCGATGCCGAAGTTGACGAAGAAGCCGAGGGTGTTGGCGGCGAGCGCCCCGCTGAAGGCCGGCAGTCGAAATAGCCGCAGGTCGATCAGCGGATCGGCCAGCCTTCCCTGCCTGCGAACGAACGCCGTTCCGACGGCAAGGCCGCCCGCGATTGCCAGGGCCGGCATCCACCCCATGCCGTCCTGGGCGATCTGCTTGAGACCGTAGATCACCGCGAGCACGGCGACCAGCGATGCGGCGGCGCTGATCAGATCCAGGCGGCCCGCCTCAGGATCCCGGAACTCGGGCAGCAACCTTGGACCGACCGCGAGCAGCAGCGCCATCACCGGCAACGCCAGCAGGAATACCGAGCCCCACCAGAAACGCTCCAAGAGCAGGCCGCCGACCAGCGGCCCGATCGCGGCTCCGCCGGAGAAGCTGGTGATCCAGACTCCGATCGCGAATGTGCGCTCCTGCGGGTTCGCGAAAATGTTGCGAATCAGCGCCAGGGTCGAGGGCGCCAGCGTCGCGCCCGCCACCCCGAGCAGCGCGCGGGCCGCGATCAGCATCTCTGCGCTGGTCGAGAGCGCGGCGAGCACCGAGGCCGCGCCGAACGCTGCGGCACCGATCAGGAGCAACCGGCGGCGGCCGATCCGGTCGCCCAGCGTTCCCATGGTGATCAGCAACCCGGCAACCAAGAAGCCGTAGATGTCCACGATCCACAGCAGTTGCGAGCTGCTTGGCGCGAGGTCCTCGCTGAGGGCCGGCAGCGCCAGGTTGAGCACGGTCAAGTCCATCGCGTAGACCGCGCACGGGAGGGCGATCACGGCGAGCCCGACCCACTCGCGGCGCCCGGCCTTGGCCCGCGCCGGGTCGGTCACACCCGCCCCCTCGATGCCTCCCCGCTCGCTTGATTTTGAGTCCATCTAGGTAAGGACTGCAGAGCGCGGCGGAACTGACCGCTTGTCTAACTTCCCAGAGGCGTGACCGCCGACCCGAGAAGCGCGACCGCACGGCAACGCGAGCTGCTGGAAGCGGCACGCGAGGGAAACGACGACGCCTTCCGCCGGTTGGTGGAGCCCCACCAAAAAGAGCTCCACGCGCATTGCTACCGGATGCTCGCCTCGGTACACGACGCGGACGACGCCCTCCAGGACGCGCTCCTGCGCGCCTGGCGCGGGCTGGCGAAGTTCGACGGGCGCAGCTCGCTCCGCTCGTGGCTCTACAGAATCACGACCAACACCTGCCTCGATCTGATCTCGCGGCGGCCCAACCGGGTACTCCCGATCGACCACGGCCCGGCCGCCGATCCCGGCGATGATCTGGGCGAGCCACTGATCGAGTCGGTCTGGGTGGAGCCATACGCCGATGAGATATTGGGCCTCGAGGATGGGTACTCCTCCCCGGAGGCCCGCTACGAGCGACGCGAGAGTGTGGAGTTGGCCTTCATCGTGGCGCTGCAGCACCTCCCGGCCACCCAGCGCGTCGCGCTGATCCTCCGCGACGTGCTCGGCTTCTCCGCCCGCGAGGCGGCCGAGACGCTGGAAACGACGGTCGCATCGGTGAACGGGGCGCTCCGACGCGCGCGTAAGGCTGCGGCGGAGAGGCTTCCAGCCCAAAACCAACAGGTCGCCCTGCGCGCGCTAGGCGACGACGGTCTCGGCAAGCTCGTCAAGCGCTACGTCGATGCGTGGGAGCAAGGCGACGTCGACGCAATCCTCGCGATGTTGGTTGAGGACGCCACGTTCACGATGCCGCCGCTCCCAACGTGGTACCGCGGCCACCAGGCGATCGCGCTCTTCCTTACTCGCTATGCGCTCCGCGACCGGTGGCGCCTCGTCCCGGCTCGCGCTAACGGGCAGCTGGCGTTTGCTTGCTACGCCTGGGATGCGGAGACGGACAGCCACACGGCCCTTTCGCTCGACGTTCTCACCCTGGAGGGCACCCGGGCGACCGAGGTCACTTCGTTTGTCACCCCGTACGCGCGGGGGCCCGCCCGAGAGCGCTTCGCCGCCGACGTCTTCGAGCGTTTCGGCTTGCCCGACCGGCTTGAGTGAAATGCCCCGGGGCATGGTGCGATGGTGGGGTCTCGCTTCCGCTGCCGGCGAGGGGACGCATGCGACTCCTCGCGTGTCGGCCGCGGCTGAGATAGGGTGCACGCCTTCCGAGCGTAGGCCGTTATGGAACCCTGGCTTGCCGCGTTGATCATCCTTGGTGTCGCCGCGCTTAGCGCGGCCGGCATGCTCATCGTCCGCCGGCGCGCGCCGGCGGGAACGTTCTTCAAGGATCCGATTCCGGGTGGTGCCGTGTACACGGTGGCGGGCACCGCCTACATGGTGATCGTCGCATTCGTCTTCTTCATCGCATTCGAGAGCTACGGCGGCGCCAAGGCCGACGCCGAGGAGGAGGCGACCGCCACGCTCGCGATGTTCCACGCCGCCGGACCCTTCGGCTCGGCGGCCCGCGCGGAGCTGCAGGGGCAGATGATCTGCTATGCGCGCGAGGTCATCTCGGACGGCTGGCCCGCGATGCGGGAAGGCGGGGGAGTTCGGTAGTGGACGCGAGGGTCTCGGCGATGGAGGAGTCCGCCGAACAGATCCCGGTCAACGACGCCAAACAGGCCGCCGCCTTTGAACACTGGTTCGCGTTGAACGAGGAGCGGCGACAGGGACGGCAGGGCCGGATCGGCGAAGCAGAAGGGTTGGTGCCCTCGGTTGTCTGGTTGATCCTGATCATCGGCGCGGTGGTGGTGATCGCCTCGGTCGCCCTTTTCGCGGATCGTGAGGAGGCCGCAGCTACGCAGGCAGCAATGGCCGCCGCGGTGGCGATCATCGTCGTCTCGGGGCTGGTCCTGGTGCGATTTCTCGACAAGCCGTATGAGGACAAGAGCGGCAGCATCAAACCGACGGCGATGGAGAGGACGCTGGTGCTGATGGAGAGGGAGCATCGGGAGCGCGGTGGAGCGGTCATCCGGTGCGCCGACCTCGCCGGTTGAGAGAGAACTGCGTCCCGACCGGCTAGCCGCACCGTGGATCCAGCGCGCGGGGGCTATACACAGGGACGCTTCGCCTGACACCCGGTCGCTTCCCCGGCTCCAGCTTTCCATGCGAAGGAGCCGTCGCTACCTGAGTGCTGCTTTACGCGATAGGCGGCGATCCCCGCTAGTGATCTAGTCCCGTCGTCTCGACGACGTCGGATTCGCAGTCTGAACTCCCGTTTGCGGACGCACTGGCCGTGGCTAAACGAGTAGACGTCAACAGGCGCTCCTCGTACTCGATTCCGCTGACCCGTCCGCGAGCGGAATAGAAGACGGTGACGAGGACCTGGTCCCCCGCGTCGATGAAATCCTCCGGAACGGTGTCCAGGCCGTCCCAGGTGCTTGCACTGCTCCCACATGGCGCGAATCTTCT
>CAWBLN010000003.1:0-498268 GCA_963789705.1 uncultured Thermoleophilaceae bacterium | reverse complement strand
GGTCCAGCTGCACGTCGTCCTTCAACTCAGCCAGACGTTCTTGGTGGTGCGCCTCGCTGCCGTCGTCGACGACGACGATTCGAGTGGCCCCAGGCTGCAGCGTACGGCGAAGGCGGCGGACGACGTCGATCGTCGTGGCGGGATCTCCGTAGGTCGGAATTACGATCGTCACGCGACGGCCCTCTCGCCGGTACCAGGCTCGCACGCGCCGGCCCCAAACCCAGGCGGACATCCTCCCCCGCACTCCGCGCTCGAGGCCGACAAGCCGCAGCGGCGAGGTGATGATGCGCACGGCGAGCTCGCCGTAGCCCTGGTGCTTGACGGTCAGGTACGCACGGCGCGGCAGATCGTTCATGAAGGGCCGGCGCCGGCTGCGCCGCGGTAGTTGGGACCCGGTGCCCATCAGGACCCGGCCGGCACCGGGTCGTAGCCGCCCCGGCCCTCGAGCGAGCAGAGCCGGCGCAGCGCCGGAGGCAGCCGGTCCGCGCGCGAGCCAAGCGCCTCGCCGGCCGCGCGCAGCGAATGGTGGCGTGACGAGACCGCCGCCGTCACCATCTTGCGGGTCCGGCCTTCGACCCTGGCTAGAGCGAGATCGTCGCGCACGGCCCGCTGTACGCCGAGGGCGGCATCCACCAGCGGGACCGGCCCGGCGATCGCATGGACCTCCCGCAATCCACGCCACTCGTCGAACGAGCGCCGGAACTGCTCGACCGGCCGGTAGTCATGGGAATGGATGACAGCGGCGTCGGGCCGATAGACCTTGGCGTAGCCGGCGGCCAGCATGTCGCGTGCCAACAGACGGTCCTCCGCGTAACTCACCGCGCGAAACGGCACGTGCTCCCACGCAGCGCGGGCCACACACCCGTTCGCGTCGGTGAAAAAGAAGCGCCGTCCGCCAGCGTCCTCGCCGGTCCCGCGCTCGGGCCCGGTCGGCAGCGATGCGAACCACTCATCGAGCTCGCGTCGCACCATCAAGCTCGCCTCGGGACGTGCACGGTAGGGCCCGAAAACGAGACCGACCTTCTCATCCGCGCCGAAGCCCGCGAGGAGGGACGCCAGCCAGCGTTCGTGTGCCGGCACGGCGTCCTGAGTAAGAAAGGCGACGTGCTTGCCGCTTGCTTCTTCGATCAGCAAGTTGCGCGTTGCTCCGTGAGAGAACTCGTCTGAAGGCACGTCAATTACGCCGTCGCTGTACTGATGGGCGAGCTTGCGCGAGCCGTCCGTCGAGCCCGAGTCTGCCACCAGCAGCTCAATCGGACGATCGACACGCTGCGCCTGTACGGCCGTCGAAGACGTCGCCGAGACGGGCGCCGCCGTTGCGAACTGGGATGGCCACGGTCACGGGGTCAGCCACCCAGGCGCCGCCTCACCAACTCGATGAGCCTCCGCGGTGGGGCGGTCAGGCGCCACCACACCGAGTTGTAGGCCTGGAGCAGACCCTCTTCGGCCCGCCTGTACTCGCCGTGCCACATCTCGGCCGTGCGCTCGGCTTCCACCGCGCGCCGGGCGAGCTCGTGCGCTTCGTCCACGGTCGCCGCCACGACAGCACCGCGCAGCTGCGGCAGCTCGTCGCGTCCGCACAGCGCCAGCGTGTAGAGCTCCTGTCCGGGCTCGAGTCCGGTGAGCTTGTGGAAGGCGATCTCGTGGTCCAGCTCGCCCGACCGGTCGCCGGCGGCCGGCACCGGGAGCACGGCTGACGCGAGCCAGTTGTGCTGTAGCAGGAGCTCGACACTGGCGAAGCGGGCCCGGAGGAACTCCACGAACTCCTCATGGAAGAACTCGCGCTCGTGGTACTCGTTCTCCACCAGATACTGGTGCTTGTTGGGCGTGGATACCAGCAGCAGCCCCTCCGGCGCGGCTACGCGCTGGAGCTCCGCGAGGGCGCGCCCGGGATCGGGAACGTGCTCAATCGTCTCGAAGCACACGATGAGGTCGAAGGAGGCGTCGTCGAACGGCAGGTCGCCCACGTCACCGACGACGAATTCCGGGGCCGGGTGATTCGACCGCGCGTGGGCAATGGCGGCTTCGTCGAGGTCGAGGCCCGTCGCCGAGCTCGCACCCGCCCCGGCGAGTAGCGCTGTGCCGTAGCCCTCGCCGCAGGCCGCGTCGAGCACGCGGCGATCCGGAGCCAGCTCGGTGGCGACGAGGTAGCGCACGAGGTGCTCGGCGTGCACCACCTCCCCGTGCTGGAGCTCGGGCATCAAACGCTCGCCGGTCGCCTCGAGCGGCGTCGTACGGTCGTCAGAGGTCATCGTCCAAGGTTTCCACCCGTTGGGCAAACTAGCGGCGACGGGTGTCGCTAGGGTGCGGAACGTTTTGACTCAGGCACCCCGATCGGTCCGGCCACCGGGCCCACTCGTCGCGCTGCTGTGCGCGACCGCAATTCTCGCCCTCGGGTGGATAGCGGTGGTGCCACCGTTTCAGGCCCCGGATGAGAACGGGCACTTTGCCTACGTTCAGTTTCTGGCCGAGCGGGGCGAGCTTCCCACGTCGGACGGGCCACCGACTCTCTCCACCGCGCTCAGTCGCGCCGCGTTGGCTGCGAACTCGTTGCAGACCCAGCAGCAGTTGGGGACGAAACCGGAGTGGGCCGAGTCGGCCCACGATCGCTACCTCCAACGCACTGCACGTGAAGATTCCTCGGACCGTCGAGACGGCGGTCCGACACCTGCCGCTGTCAATCCACCGCTCTACTACCTGTGGGAGCTACCGGCGTATTCGATTGCGTCAGGCGGAGATCTGTTTGCTCGTGCGACGGTCATGCGCCTGTGGACCGTGCCCTTCCTGCTCATCACCGTCGCAGCCACATGGCTGCTCGCTGGTGTCGTCTTCGGCCCGCAAACTGAACGTCAGCTTGCTGCGGCAGCGGTCCCGGCGTTGTTTCCGATGGTCGGCTTCATATCGGGCTCAATCAACCCAGACGGACTTCTCTACGCCCTTTGGAGCGTCGCGTTCCTACTGGGAGCGAGGATCCTGGTTGGCCGAGGGCAACTGCTGGACCTGATCGGCCTTCTGGTCGTCGTCGGGCTGGCGATCGCAACCAAGGCCGTATCGTTGGCGCTTGCGCCGGCGGTCCTCCTGGTGTTGGGGGTGCTTCTGTGGCGAAGTCGTGCCCGCCGGACTCTTGTGACCACGGTAGTGGCCTTGTCGGTCTTGCTGTTCGGGGTGGCGGTCGCTTGGCTTGGGTTCGGCAGCAGCTCTGGGGCCTCCGCGCTGCCTCAGCTCCGTCAGGCGATCTCGCTCGACAGCTTCCGGCTCAACGCCTTCGCGAGCTACCTGTGGCAGTTCTACCTGCCCAGCTTGCCGTTCCAGAACGACTATCCCCTGCTCGCGGTCTGGCCGCCGCGAGCCTACGAATTCTGGATCCAGCAGAGCTGGGGGGCCTTCGGTTGGCTCGAGGTGCGATGGTCGAGGGAGGTGTACTGGCTCTTGGCGGCGGCAGGCCTCATGGTGGCCATCGGGGCTGGACGCGCGATCTGGCAACGGCGTGCTCGCGTCAGTCGAGCCCTCCTGGCGTTCTTCCTGCTGGCAACCGTGAGCCTCCTGATCGGACTGCACCTGTCCGAGTTCTCGGTGCTGCGCGATACGCAGGCTCTGATCAACCAGGGGAGATACCTGTTCCCGCTGATCTCGTTGGCTGGTCTGACAGCCGCCGCAGCGCTTACGGCGGTACCGGCGCGAGCAAGGCCCGCGACACTCGGGGTCGGAGTCGGGGCGCTGGCGAGCCTGAGCCTGCTCTCCATCGGACTCACCGCGGCACGCTTCTATGCCTAGGGCCTCGCTGGCGTTCGCGGCGGTCTTCGCGACGGGCGTGGTCCTTCTGCTCGCCTTGGGTTCGATCGAGCGGCGAGCGGAAGCGTTTACCTTGGGGGTCGCGCCCGTGAGCCCGCTGGCGGTCCCTCCGGGGGCTCAGGTTTGCCAACGGTCGATCGAACCGCCCACGGAGTTCGATCGCGTGAGGCTCGAGGTCGGTTCCGAAGGCCCCGCGCCGCCGGTCTTTGTCGCGCGCCTGCTGGCGGACGGCCGAGCACTCGCCCGAGCCTCCTCCTCCCGAACTATCGGCGGCCGTATCGCCGTGGTCGCACCCGTAGGTGTAGGGACGACGGACAGTCCAATTTCCTTCTGCCTGCGCAACACCGGTCGTCGCCCGCTCCAGGTTTTTGGCAACGATGGCGCGGCCCACCCGGCCAGTTCGGCCTCTTTGAATGGGAAGGAGATCGACTACGACATCGATCTCAGATTCCTGCGCGCGAACGATGCCAGCCTGCTGTCCCTGACCGGCGACATGGTCACTCGCGCTTCGCTCTTTCGCGGAGAGCCGATACGCCCATGGGCCGTTTGGCTGGTGGTTGGCTTGCTGCTCACGGCATTTCCGCTTCTGCTGTACCGGGCGCTGCGAGCAGTCGAGGACTGACGAGAGCTCAACCGCAAGCTGGCCCCAGCCGGCCCAGGAAACTTCGGTGGCTGGCGCGGGTTGTACCCTCACGGATTGCTCTCCGGACGACCATCCGCCGGCGAGCGACTCTAGCCATGTGCGGAATCTGCGGAGCGATCAACCTGCGCGGGGAGCCGATCCCCGACCTGCCTGCCCGGCTCGAGGTGATGAGCGACCTCATCGCCCACCGGGGTCCCGACGACGCCGGAACCTGGGCGCACGAGCGCGGCCACGTGGGCTTCGGCCACCGGCGGCTGAGCATCATCGACCCCAGCCCCGCCGGCCACCAGCCGATGCGCGACGAGGCGGGCCGATGGCTGACCTACAACGGCGAGGTCTACAACTACCCCGAGCTGCGCGCCGAGCTGGGAGGCTCGTGGCGATCCGGCACCGACACCGAGGTCGTCATGCGCGCGCACGACCGTTGGGGAGCGGAGGCGCTCGACCACCTGCGAGGCATGTTCGCCTACGCCGTGTGGGACGAAGCCGAGCAGGAGCTGCTCTGCGTGCGCGATCGCTTCGGCATCAAGCCCTTCTACTACGCCCAGGTCGGCGACGTCCTCTACTTCGCGTCCGAGCCGAAGGCGCTGCTGCCGTTCCTTCCGGCCATCGAGACCGACCTCGAGGGCCTGAAGGACTACCTGGCCTTCCAGTTCTGCCTCGCCGGCAAGACGCTCTTCAAGGGAGTGCGGGAGCTCCTGCCCGGCCACTTCCTCCGGGTGCGCGGCGGCATCGCCCAGACGACTCGCTACTGGGAGGTCTACTACGACCTCGACTTCGACCACACCGCGAAGTACTACGAGGAGCGGATCGAGAGCCTGCTGGCCGAGTCGGTGACGCTGCACCTGCGCTCCGACGTGCCCGTGGCCGCGTACCTCAGCGGCGGGCTCGACTCGAGCACCGTGGCCTCGCTGGCGAGCCTCAGCTCGAGCGAGCGCATGAAGGCCTTCACGGGCCTGCTTTCCGGAGGACGACCGCTACGACGAGAGCGCCTACGCGCGCGACCTCGCCGACTGGCGGGACCTCGACCTGCGCGAGGTCGAGATCGGCGTCGACGACTTCCTCGGCACGATCGAGGACGTCGTCTACCACATGGACTACCCGGCGGCCGGGCCGGGATCGTTCCCGCAGTACATGGTCTCCAGGCCGCGAGCCGCGAGGCCAAGGTCATCCTCGGAGGTCAGGGCGGCGACGAGATCTTCGGCGGGTACACGCGCTACCTGATCGCCTACTTCGAGCAGTGCATCAAGGCGGCCATCGACGGCACCACCCATGGCGGCAACTTCGTCGTCACCTACGAGTCGATCATCCCCAACCTCGTCGCGCTGCAGAACTACAAGCCGCTGATGAAGGAGTTCTGGCGCGACGGGCCTGTTCGAGGACCTCGACGCCCGCTACTTCCGGCTGATCAACCGCGCGCCGCAGCTGAGCGGGGAGGTCGACCTCGAGGCGCTCGGCGACTACTCGCCGTTCGAGACGTTCAAGACGATCTTCAACGGCGACAACGTCGGTCACGAGTCGTACTTCGACAAGATGACCCACTTCGACTTCAAGACCCTCCTTCCGGCGCTGCTCCAGGTCGAGGACCGCGTGAGCATGGCCCACGGTCTCGAGTCGCGCGTGCCGCTGCTCGACCACGAGCTCGTGGAGCTGGCGGCCACGATCCCGGCCGACGTCAAGTTCAGCGACGGCAACATGAAGCACGTCTACAAGCGCGCGACGCGCTCGATGGTGCCGGAGTCGATCGCCGAACCGAACGGACAAGATGGGCTTCCCGGTGCCGCTCCAGGAGTGGATGCGCGGACCCGCCCGCGAGTTCGTGACCGACGTGTTCGCCGGCGAGCGCGCGCGGGAACGCGACATCTTCGACAACGGCAAGGTGCTCGCGGGGCTCGAGCGCGAGAACCGCTTCGGTCGCCAGACCTGGGGGCTGCTCTGCCTCGAGCTGTGGCAGCGCGCGTTCCACGACCGCGAGCAGTAGTTCAAGGATCTTCTGACCCAGAAAGGAACCACCAATGAAAGTCCTGATCACCGGCGGAGCCGGGTTCATCGGCTCCCATCTAGCCGATCGGCTGTTGGATGAGGGCCACGAGGTCCTCGTCATCGACAACTACGCGACCGGCCGCCGCGACAACCTCTCGGAGCGCGACGGCCTGACGATCGTCGAGGCGACGATCGAGGACGCCGGTGCGGTCGACCAAGCCTTCGAGGGCTTCTCGCCCGACGTCGTCGTTCACGCCGCCGCCTCCTACAAGGACCCGGACGCGTGGGGCGAGGACGTGCGCACGAACGCCCTGGGCACGGCCAACGTCGTCAGGGCCGCGCAGGCGGCTGGCGTCGATCGCATCCTCTACTTCCAGACGGCGCTCTGCTACGGCACGACGCCCGAGGAGCAGCCGGTCTCGCTGTCACATCCGATCCGGCCCGATTCGAGCTACGCGATCTCCAAGACCGCGGGCGAGCAGTACATCGAGATGTCGGGCCTCGACTTCGTGTCGCTGCGCCTGGCCAACGCCTACGGGCCGCGCAACATCTCCGGCCCGCTGCCGACCTTCTTTCACCGCCTCACCGAGGGCAAGGGCGTGTTCGTGATGGACACCCGCCGCGACTTCATCTACGTCGACGACCTGATCGACGTGGTGATGCAGGCGGTGGTGGACGGAACGGGCCACGGCACCTACCACGCCTCCTCGGGCTCTGACTTCTCGATCAAGGAGCTCTTCGACGCGACGATCGCGGCGCTGCCCGAGGTGGAGCTGGACGAGGAGGTGGAGGTGCGCCCCAAGGGCGAGGACGACGCCTACACGATCCTGCTCGACCCCTCACGCATCCGCGAGGACTTCGGCTGGGAGCCGAAGACGCCGCTCGAGGAGGGCGTCCGCAACGCGATCGACTACTACCGCGAGAACGGGGTCACCCAGACGTTCACGCACCTGAAGGTCGGGGAGATGAGTTCGGAGAGCACGTGCAGGATCCTGGTCGTGGGCGGCGCCGGCTTCGTCGGCTCGAACCTCGTCCGCGCGCTGCTCGAGTACTCGCCGCGCGAGATCCTCGTGGTGGACAACCTGCTCTCCGCCGAGCGCGAGAACCTGCCTGACGACGACCGGGTGCGCTTGGTCGAAGCCTCGATCAACGACGACGACGTGCTTGCGGCGCTCCCGCGCGACCTCGACTACGTCTTCCACCTCTCGACCTACCACGGCAACCAGAGCTCGATGGCCGACCCGCTGGCCGACCACGAGCACAACACGCTGACGACGCTCAAGCTCTACGAGGCGCTTAAGGAGCATCGAGCAGCTCAAGCGCGTCGTGTACGCGTCGGCGGGCTGCACGGTGGCCGAGAAGACGTTCGACGGCGCGGAGGCCACGCAGGAGGACGCGCCGGTCTCGCTCCATCTGGACAGTCCGTACCAGATCTCCAAGATCATCGGGGAGTACTACTCGAACTACTACTTCTCGCGGCACGGCCTGCCGATGGTCAAGGCGCGCTTTCAGAACGTCTACGGTCCCGGCGAGGTGCTCGGCGCCGGCCGCTGGCGTGGGACCGTCAACACGGTCTGGCGCAACGTCACGCCGACCTTCATCTACAAGGCGCTCAATCACGAGGCGCTGCCCGTGGAGAACGGCGGCATCGCCAGCCGCGACCTCATCTACGTCGAGGACATGGCGCGGGGCCTGATCGCCTGCGCCCTGCGGGGCGAGCCTGGCGAGGTCTACAACCTGGCTAGCGGCGCCGAGACGACGATCCGCGAGCTTGCCGAGCTCATCAATGAGCTGACCGGCAACCCGACGCCGATCGCGCTGACTCCGGCGCGCGACTGGGACCACTCGGGCCAGCGGTACGGCGACCCCGACAAGTCGCGCCGCGAGCTCGGCTTCGAAGCGACGATGCCGTTGCGCGGAGGGCTCGAGCGGACGATCGAGTGGACGCGGGCCAACCGCGAGTTCATCGACGCGCTGCATCGGCAAGCACGCCGACCGGATGGCGGAGCTGGAGAGCGTTCCGGCGTGAGCGTCCCGGCGGCGCGCGAAGTCCGCCGTGACGGTCATCGAGCCGCCGACGGGCGCACGTCGTGGCCTGACTGGCGAGAGCTGTGGGCGCATCGCGAGCTGATCTACCTGCTCGGCCGCCGAGACGTCACCATCCGCTACAAGCAGTCGCTGATCGGTGCGCTGTGGGCGGTGGTGCAGCCGCTGTCGCTGGCAGCGGTCTTCTCGCTCTTCTTCGGGGTGCTCGCGCGACATCGACACCGGTACCGACGTGCCCGTATCCGGTGTTCGCCATCCTCGGCATGGTCACGTGGCTGTTCTTCACGGGCTCCATCACGAAGGTCGCGACGAGCACGCAACGAGCTCCACGCTGATCTCGAAGGTCTACTTCCCGCGCCTGATCATCCCGCTCGCCGTCGACGCCTGTCGCCGATCGATCGACTTCGCGATCGGCTTCGTCGTCGCGCTGGTCGTCACTCTGGCCTACGGCGTGGTGCCGCCGGTCCAGGTGGTGCTGGTGCCGCTGCTCGTGCCGCTTCTCCTCGCGGTCGATGCTGGGCTTCGGGCTGTGGCTCGCCGCGCTCCACGTCAAGTACCGCGACATCAGCAACCTCGTGCCGTTCGTCGTGCTGGTCGGCCTGTTCATCACGCCGATCATCTATCCGTTCAGCCAAGTGCCCAGACGCCTACCAGCCGCTCTACGGCGTCAACCCGATGGTCGGCGTGATGGAGCTGATGCGCTGGATGGTGCTGCCCGGGCTCCGTCTTCCCGGCTGGTTCCCCTGTCGTCACGTTCGTCGAGTCGACCGTCCTGCTCGCTGACGGGGCTTTTGTACTTCGGACGCGCCGAGCGTAGTTTCGCCGACGTGATCTGAGCCGATGAGCGCGCCCGCCGTCCGCGTCGAGCACGTGAGCAAGCGCTACTTCCGCGGCTCCAGGAGCCAGCGGCGCGCTGTTGTCCGAGCAGATGGGCACGCACTGCGTCGGCTCGCCGGCGCGAGCAGCGGGCGCCGGCGAGCGAGCCGTTCTGGGCGTTGCGCGACGTGTCGCTGGAGGTCGACCCAGGCGAGGTCGTCGGCCTGATCGGGCCCGAACGGCGCCGGCAAGAGCACGCTGCTGAAGCTGCTCGCGCGGATCACGCTCGCCACCGAGGGCCGGATCGAGCTGCGTGGCCGGCGTCGCCTCGCTGCTCGAGGTCGGCACGGGCTTTCACCCCGAGCTCACCGGCCGCGAGAACGTCGTACCTGAACGGCGCGATCCTCGGGCTCAGCCGCCAGGAGATCGCCCGGCGGTTCGACGCCATCGTCGACTTCTCGGGTGTCGAGAAGTTCATCGACACACCGGTCAAGCGCTACTCGAGCGGCATGTCCGTGCGCCTCGGCTTCGCGGTCGCCGCGCACCTGGACGCCGAGATCATGCTCGTCGACGAGGTGCTCGCGGTCGGCGACGCGGCGTTCCAGCGCAAGTGCATGAACAAGATCCGCGAGCTGACGACTCGAGGAGGGGCGGACGATCGTGTTCGTCAGCCACAACCTCGCCTGGGTCGAGCGGCTATGCGACCGCGTCGTCCTGATCGAGCAACGGCATGTTCGCCGCTGAAGGGCCCGTCGCGAAGGTCATCGCCGGCTATCTGCAGCCCGTCGATCCGGTGCAGCACGGCGGCGCGATCGAGATCGCCGACGACGCCACGCCGCGACTCGGCACCGGCAGCGCGAGGTTCCGCAGCGTGCGGCTGCTCGACGCCGAGGACGGGAGCCCGACCGGCTCGCTGCTGCTCAACCAGCCGCTCGTGCGTCGAGGCCGACGCTCGAGGTGATCGAGACGATCGAGGAGGCCGTCCTCGAGATCGGGATCAACGCCGTCGACGGCCTGCGACTCGTCACGGCGATGAGCACCGACGGCGGCCGGCGCGCCGATGCGGCTCGAGCCCGGGCGTCCACGAACTGCGTGCCGAGCTCGAGCCCGAGCGTTGCTGCCCGGCGAGTTCGTGCTCGACATCGGCGTGCACGAGCGCCTCACAGGCGCGACGGTCGACCTCGTCGAACGCGTGCTGCAGTTCGAGGTCGGCGTGGTCCGACGGCGACGACGAGACCTACGGGGCGGCCGTGCGCGGCTACCTGCGCTCCGAGACGCGCTGGGAGCTGGAGCGTGTCGCCACGACGGTGGCGTCGAATCCGTGAGGTTCCGGACGCCTGGGCGCCGGCCCAGCGTCCTGTTTGCCGGGCAGAGCTACTACCACGCCTGGTACCTGTCGCGCGAGCTGCGGAAGCTGGGCTGGCGCGCGGACGTGCTCAACTGGAACTGGGACCCGGAAACGCAGGGCTTCTACCACGGGCAGGACTACCAGTTCACGTGGGATCCGCGGCGCGGCCGCCGCCATCTGCCGCACCTTGCGTTCTACCTGCAATCGCTGCCGCGCTACGACATCTTCCACTTCTCGAACACACAGGGCATCCGCTTTGGTCACCCGCTTCACAAATGGGTCGCCGACCGGTTCCACCCGTACGCGGAGGTCGAGCTGCTGCGGCGCCTGGGCAAGAAGATCGTGTACTCCAACAACGGCTGCCTCGACGGCGTATCGCAGACGTCGTTCGCTTCATGGGGCGAGACGCCGGTGTGCTTGGACTGCCCGTGGCGCGAACGCGCGGACATCTGCAGCGACGAGCGCAACCTCGAGTGGGGCTACCACCGCAATCGGCTGACCGACTTCCAGTGCACTACGGGAGACAATCGCAAGGACTACAACGACGACCCGCGCGTCCACGAAGTGCCCGAGTTCTACTGCCTGGACCCCGAGTTCTGGCGCCCCGACCTCGAGATCCCGCAGCGGTACCGGCTCGATCTGCCGGACGAGACCGTGAAGATCTACCACGCCGTCGGGAACTTCCAGACAGCGCACCGCGACCGGGCGAAACATCAAGTCGACCCACATCTACGTGCCGCTGATCGACCGCATGAAGGCGGAAGGCCATCCGGTCGAGACTCGTCTTCGTCGCACGGCGTGCCGAACAGCGAGGTCCGGTTCACGCAGGTGCAGGCGGACATCGTCGTGGACATGCTCACCTTCGGCTGGTTCGGCGCGAACGTGCGCGAGGCGCTGATGCTCGGCAAGCCCGTGGTCTGCTACCTGCGACCCGAGTGGTTGGAGAGCATGCGCAAGCGGGTGCCCGACTACATCGACGAGCTGCCGGTCGTGAGCGCGACGCCGGACACGGTCGAGGACGTGCTCAAGGAGCTCGTCGCGGACCCGGAGCGGCGGCGCGAGCTCGGTGAGCGCGGGACGCGCCTTCGCGCTGAAGTACCACTCCGCTGAGGCCGGCGCGCGACGCATGGATCAGATCTACCGCGAGCTGCTGCGTGGCTGAGCGTGTCCGCCTCGAGCCGCTGCGCGACGACGACTCCGACCGGCTCTTCGCCTGGATCAACGACCGCGACCTTGTCGTGCTCAGCGCGCCGTTCCGGCCGATTGAGCGCGCGGCAGCACGATCGCTGGTTCGAGTCGATCCGCAAGCGCGACGACGTGCGGATCTCTCGGCATCCGCCTGATCGACGGTGACGAGCTGATCGGCTCCTGCCAGCTGCACTCGATCCACGACGGCTCCGCGGAGCTGCAGATCCGGATCGGAGAGCGCCACGGCGCAGGGGCGCGGCCACGGGAGCGAGGCGGTACGGCTGCTGCTGCGCCACGCTTTCGGGGAGCTCGGCCTGCATCGCGTCACGCTGCACGTGCTGGCGTCCAACGAGCGGGCGCTCGCGGTCTATCGACGTGCCGGCTTCGTCGAGCGACGCGGTGCGCCCGAGGTCGTCGAGATCGATGGACGCAGCGAGCGCGTGATCCGGATGATCCGGCTGAACACTCGTCGCGATCCATCAGCCGAACTTCTTTCCGTGGCTCGGCTTCTTCGACAAGCTGAGCGCTCCGGACACGTTCGTGCTGCTCGACACGGTCGAGTTCTCCAAGGGCAGCCGCACCAACCGCGTCGAGGTGCTGGTCGGCGGGGAACCTGCACTGGATCACCGCGCCGGTACAGCGTGCCGGCATCGGCGGCCCGATCCGTGACGTGCTGATCGACGACAGCCGCGACTGGCGCACGAAGTCGTCAAGACGTTGCAGCAGAACTACCTGGCGTGGAAGCCCGTCGAGGACCTCGTTCGGCTACGACGAGCGCGGCTCGCCGCTACAACGAGCACGCGATCCGGCGCTTGGCAAAGCGAGCTCGGGATCGTGACCCCGATAGTGCGCGCCTCAGATCTCGACGTCGAGGGCGCGCCACGGAGCTGCTCGTCGCGATCGTGCGCGTCATGGGCGGCGGCGCCTACCTGGCGGGCGGTGGCGCGGGCGGCTACCAGAAAGACGAGCGCTTCGCGGCAGCGGGCATCGAGGTCATTCCCCAGGACTTCGAGGCGCCGCACGGGCTGTCGTCCCGTGCTGCTCCAGGCTCTGCGCCCTACGTTGACGCGGCCGTTGTCGGCCAACAACGCGTCGTAGGTCGCCTCCGCGGCCCGTGCCCGGCCGGAGATGCAGCGTAGGATGCGGTCGCGCGGGGCCATCGCCACCTCCTGCCACCACTCAGGATGGGTGAGCACGTGCAGGCGCTCGTGCGCCCCGTCGGCGATAACCTCGGGCAGGCGGTCGAACCGCCAGTAGCCGTTAGAGTCGGAGATGTAGGCGTAGTCGTCTCGCACACTGCGCGCGCCCGTGTGCAGCATGCCGCCGAACTCCTCGCGTCGAGATCCTGCCTTCCGTAGACCGACGGATTGTGCAGCGACACCGCGCCGACTGGAGAGTCGATCACTTCTCTAGGACGTGCGCGCTCCCATGCGGCCTTGCCCTCGAGATCCGCGCCCGGATGAAAGCCCGAGTCGAAGTGGAGCCCAATCCAGTGCCCGAGTGCGGCGATCTCGCGCAGGCGGGCGTGGACGGCGGGCTCCAGCACGCTATAGAGGTTGCTGTGCAGTAGACGAAGTAGGTCGCCCGGACGCCGAGGTCGGCCTCGATGCGCGCGAGCGCCGCTGCGCGGTGGACCGAGTAGTCGACGTCGTGGCGCCAAAGCACGTGCGGTGACGTCGTCGCCGTGCCGAACGGCTCGAACGCGTAGCGCTCGCGAGCGGACGCCACGATTTCGCGATACGACGTCTCGGTGAAGTCCTCGAAATGCCAGTCCGGGCTCACGGCGGCCATTCTCGCAGCCGCATCAGCGCATCCTTCGCGGTCCAAGCCGGTTGCTATAACCACCCGATGCCCGCGATCGAAGACTCCCGCGTGCTGGTGATCGGAGGTGCCGGCTTCGTCGGCTCGCACATCGTTGATCAGCTCCTCAACGAGCCCGTGCGCGAGATCGTCGTGCTCGACAACCTGGTGCGGGGCACGCGCAACAACCTCGTTGACGCGCTGAAGGACAACCGCGTCAGTCTGGTCGAAGGCTCGGTCGAGGACCTCGATCTGTTGAAAGACCTCATGCGCGGCACTGACTACGCGTTCCACCTCGCCGCGCTGTGGCTGTACGAGTGCGTCCACGAGCCGCGTAAGGCGCTAGAGGCCAACATCGTGGGCACCTATAACGTCGTTGAGACCGCCCAGGAGGCGGGAGTCAAGAAGGTCGTCTACTCGTCATCCGCCTCGGTCTACGGGAACGCGGTCGAGGAGCGCATGACCGAGGAGCACCCGTTCAACAACCGCACGATGTACGGCGCCACGAAGATCGCCGGCGAGCAGTTCTTCCGCGCGTTTCACGAGCGGCACGGGCTCGATTACGTCGGCCACCGCTACATGAATATCTACGGCCCGCGAATGGACTACAAGGGCACCTACGTGAGCGTGATCATGAAGGTGCTCGACCGGATCGACGAAGGCCTGCCGCCGCTGATCTATGGCGACGGCTCGCACACCTACGACTTCGTCCACGTCGAGGACGTGGCACGCGCGAACATCCTGTCGCTGAAGGCCGACGCCACCGACATGTTCTTCAACATCGGCACCGGCTTCGGCACGACGATCAGCAAGCTCGTAGGCATTCTCCTTGAGATCACCGGCAGCGACACCGAGCCCGAATACTTGCCGCAAGAGGAGGTCTTCGTGACTGACCGGATCGGCAGCACCGAGCTGGCCGAGCGGCTGCTCGGCTTCCGCGCCGTGGTGGAGCTGCACCCGGGCCTCCAATCGGTGGTCGAGTGGCGGCGGGCCGACAGCGCCGCCGCCGTGGGGCCGAGTGCCTAACGCGATCCGGGTGCCGATCGCCAAGCCGGCGTTCGGCCCGGAGGAGCTCGAGGCGGTCCAGCAGCCACTGCACAACGGCTGGGTCGTCCAGGGCCCGTACGTCGAGCAGTTCGAAGAGCGCTTCGCAGCTTACGTCGGCGCTGCCCACGCCGTCGCCACCACGTCTTGCACGACCGCACTGCACGTCGCCGTTGCGGGGCTCGACCTCCAGCCGGGCGACGAAGTGATCGTCCCGGCGTTCACCTGGATCGCGACGCCCAACGCCGTCGCGTACCAGGGTGCGACGCCGCGGTTCTGCGACGTCGACCTCCACACGTTCAACATCGACGTCTCGCAGATCGAGCCGCTGATCGGCCCGAGCACCGTCGGGATCATCCCTGTGCACCTATTCGGTCTGTGCGCGGACATGGATGCAGTAAACGAGATCGCGCGCCGCCAGGGCCTGTGGGTGCTCGAGGACGCGGCGTGCGCGTTCGGCGCCTGGCAGAACAACCGCCATGCCGGCACGATGGGCGACCTCGCCGCGTTCTCGTTCCACCCGCGCAAATCGATCACGACTGGTGAGGGCGGAATGGTGACGACCAACCGCGCTGATCTGGAAGGGCTGGCGCGTTCGCTTCGCGACCACGGCGTCGACCGCTCCGGGGCGCGCGGAGCGTCCGTGCTCGCCGACCACGACCAGCTCGGCTTCAACTACCGGATGACGGACATCCAGGGTGCGCTTGGCTGCGCGCAGATGGACCGCGCGGACTGGATCCTCGACGAGCGCAGGCGCCGCGCCCACCTCTACGACGAGGCGCTGGCCGGCATCGACTGGCTGCGCACGCCGGCGACGCCCGCCGGCAACGTCCACGGCTATCAGTCCTACTGCTGCCTGTTTGCGCCGGAGGAGCCGACGCTCGCGACGAGCGGGCGGCTCCACGACCTCCGAAACCGCGTGATGGCGCGGATGGAGGAACGCGGGATCGCTACCCGTCAGGGCACCCACGCGCCAGCGTTGACGAGTCTTTACGCGAACCGCTACGACCTCGACGAGGAGGCGTTTCCGCGGGCCAGCGTCGCTGAACGCCTGACGCTGGCCCTACCGCTGTATCCGGACATGACCGACGCCGACCAGGAGCTCGTGGTCACGGAGCTGCTGGCCGCCTTCGAGGCGACCTAGCGTGTGCGGGATCGCGGGGGTGCTCGAGCGATCGGGCCGCCGGGTAGAGCGAGAGCTGCTGCAGAGGATGGGGGACGTCATCGCCCACCGCGGCCCCGACGGCGAAGGCCATTACACCGACGGCCCCGTTGGCTTGGTCAATCGCCGCCTGGCGATCATCGACCCGACGCCGGCGGGCGCGATGCCAATGGCGTCCAGCGACGGCCGCTACTCGATGACCTACAACGGCGAGGTCTACAACTTTCGCGAGCTGCGGCACGAGCTCGAGGCCGCCGGGCACCGCTTCCGTTCGCACACCGACACCGAGGTCGTGCTCAACGCCTATGCCACCTGGGGGGCGGAGTGCATCAAGCGCTTCAACGGCATGTTCGCGCTCGCGATCTGGGATGCCGAGCGCTCCGAGCTGTTCCTCGCGCGCGACCGCTTCGGCGTCAAGCCGCTCTACTACGCCGACCTCGCGAACACCTTCCTGTTTGGCTCCGAGATTAAGTCGATGCTCGAACATGACGCGCTGCGCGCCCGCCTGAGCGCTCCCCATCTGCTCGAGTACTTCACGTTCCAGAACATCTTCACCGACGGAACGCTGTTCGCCGACGTGCGGCTCCTGCGCCCCGGCCACTATCTCAAGGTGCGCGCAGAAGGCGGTCCGGTGCAACCGCGTCAGTACTGGGATTTCGACTTCCGCGAGGCCGACGACGGACGGGCGTCGGACGCGGAGTACGAGGAGGAGCTCGACCGGCTCTTCCGGCAGGCGGTCGGGCGCCAGCTCGTGAGCGACGTCACCGTGGGCGCGCACCTGAGCGGCGGAATGGACTCTGGGAGCATCACGGCCTTGGCCGCCGAGTCGCTGCCGTACCTAAACACCTTCACGGTGGGGTTCGACATGACCTCGCGCGTCGGTATGGAGGTCGCCGCCGACGAGCGCCTGAAGGCGGAGGCAATGTCGTATCAGTTCAAGACCGAGCACTACGAGGTCGTCCTGAAGTCCGGTGACATGGAGCGCTGCCTGCCAGCACTCGTCTGGCACCTCGAGGACCCGCGCGTCGGCCAGAGCTACCCGAACTTCTACGGGGCGCGGCTCGCGAGCAAATTTGTCAAGGTCGCGCTATCTGGATCGGGCGGCGACGAACTGTTCGCCGGCTACCCGTGGCGGTACTACCGCGCGGTCGTCAACGACAACGTCGACGACTATGTGGAGAAGTACTACCGGTACTGGCATCGCCTCGTACCAAACGAGGTGCTCCGCGACTTCTTCAGGCCTGATGTCTGGCGCGAAATCTCAGATCTGCGGACGATCGACATCTTCCGCGACCAGCTCCCCGACCAGCACGCGCCAGAGTCCCCCGAGGAGTACGTGAACCACTCCTTGTACCTGGAGGCTAAGACTTTCCTGCACGGCTTGTTCGTCGTCGAGGACAAGCTCAGCATGGCGCACAGCCTCGAAAGCCGCGTGCCGTTCCTGGACAACGACCTCGTCGATTTCGCGCAACGCGTTCCGGTCCGGCTGAAGCTCCGTGACCTCGAACATGTCGTGAAGCTCGACGAGAACTTGCCGAGCCCCAAGAACGAGCGGTACTTCCAGCGCACTCACGACGGCAAGCTGCTGCTGCGACAGGTCATGCAGCGCTACGTCCCTGAGCAGGTGACCAACCAGATAAAGCAGGGGTTCTCGGGCCCGGACGCGAGCTGGTTCCGCGGCGACAGCATCGACTACGTCCGCAAGGTCGTGCACAACGACGACTCGGCCATGTACGAGTATCTGAATCCGACGTTGGTGCGCCGGCTCGTAGACGACCACCTCGAGGGGCGAGAGAACCGGCGCCTACTGCTCTGGTCGCTGCTCACGTTCGAGCACTGGTGCCAGACGTTCCTGAACGGACGGCGCCCGTAGATGCGGGTTGTTGTCACAGGCGCGACGGGGTTCATCGGGCGGCATCTGGTCGCCGACCTGGGCGAGCGTCACGATGTCGTCGCGCTCAGCCGCGGCCGTCCGCCCGACGATCTGGCCGGGGCGGCCGAGTGGGTGCAGCAGGACCTCGTCGAGGCGCTGAATCCGGCGCGGCTCCCGCGGCGCGTAGACGCGGTCATCCACCTCGCGCAGTCGCGCCGGTATAAGGACTTCCCCGACGGCGCGCAGGACATCTACGCGGTCAACGTGGACAGCACGTTCCGGCTGCTGGAGTGGGCTCGCGCGGCCAGCGCGCGCGTCTTCGTGCTCGCCTCCACCGGCGGGGTGTACGCGTACTCCACCCGCCCCGTACGCGAGGAGGATCCCCTCCGCCTCACAAACCTGTACTTCCGCTCCAAGTACGCCGCCGAGGTCCTCCTCGGGGCCTACGCCGACCTGCTGCGTCCAGTGGTGCTGCGGCCGTTCTTCGTCTACGGGCAGGGCCAAGGCGAGATGTTCATCCCGCGGCTCACCAAGCGAATCGTGAACGGTGAGGAGATCGTCGTCGAAGGGAATCCGGGCATCCGCGTCAATCCGCTGCACGTTGATGACGCGGTGCGAGTATTCGAGCCCGCACTCACCGGGACGGTCTCAGGCCCGATCAACATCGCGGGGCCTGACGTCGTCTCGATCACCGAGCTCGTTGCGGCTATCGGCGAGGCGACCGGCGTCCAGCCGGTGGTGCGCCACCGCGCGGCGGACCTCGACGGCGATCTGATCGCCTCGATGGCGCGGATGCGCAGCGCCCTCGGCGTGACGCCGCGAATCGGGCTCGCCGAGGGCCTGCGAGGCGTCGCCGCCGACCTGGCGCGGTCCTCCGCTACTCGCGACTGACCCGAGAAGGTCAGCTATCGAGCGCTGGGACCTCGATACGAGGGCCCTTAGTCATGTACGGCGACTTGAGCGGGTGGAACAGGTTCATGAGGTCGACCTCCTCGCCGTCGAGCAGCTTTCTGTAGATCGACCCGAAGAGGTACTGCGTCGTCTCCTCCGAGTGGAAGCGCTCGACGTAGCGACGTCCGGTCTCGCCGAGCTGCCGCCGGAGGTCGGGACGGGTGACAAGCAAGCGTAACCTATCGACGATCATCTCTGGCGACGCGGAGACCATCGGGCATTCGCCGAAGAACGAGTAGAGCCGGTACAGGCGCATCACGTAGTCGTCCTCCAGGTTGCACATCACCGGCAGTCCGGACGCCATCGCCTCGACGGCGGCGAGGCCATAGCCGGTGAGAATGAACTGGTCGGCCAAGACGTCAACTTCCCTCATCAGACTGCGCACCTCTTCGTTGGGGTGCCCCTCCAAGAGCACGAGCTCGACGTCCAGACCCTCGGCGCGAAGAATGTCGACCGCCGCCACGAGGAACTCCGTTCCCTTAACGCCGCGATGATTCGGCGCGTGCATCACGCGGACAGGGCCCGATCGCCCGTCGGCGTCCGAGTACGCGCTCTTCGTCGGCCACGAGGCGGTGTCGATGCCGAGGCAGTTGCCTGCGGGAACGTCCCAGCGCGAGAGACCGTCGACGTGACTCCCGACGATCACGACATCCGCCTCCCGGCACCAGTAGTGCACGTGCTTGGCGATCGACTGCTCGGCGCGACCGGCCGCCGGATAGGAGATCAGCAGCCCATTGCGAAACACCGGGTCGACAATCTGCGAGTAGAGGTAGTAGTCGCCTCCATAAGGGATGACGACGGTCTTGATGCCCGACCGGCGCAGGAGCGGCGCCTCGAGCCGCCAGAAGCGGGTCCTGCCCAGTGGCCCGCCGGTGAACGGGATGTGGACGACCGACGCGTTCCTGACGACGTAGAGAAACCCGACGTAGGGCGCGATCACGTGGCGCCACCGTCGCAACAATGGTGGCACGAGGTCGGGGATATAGCGGTCGAAGTCGGTGCGCCTAAAAAGCTGGTACTGATGCGTCATGAGCGTCGTCGACGCCCAGCCTGCCTTGCGCATCGCATTGGACCAGTAGATGTTGTAGGGAAGCGGCTCAGGTGTCCATACGAGTTCGCGCCGCAGCGGCTTGATGATCGCGGCGAGCGCTAGCGCGATCGGAGCGGCGAGGCGCCTGACCATCGCGTCGAGCAGTCTGACCCCCAGCCCAAGGATCCACTGTTCGGTCCGTCTCACGGCTGGCGGACGGCGACAACGCTGATGCCGGCGTCGCCGTTGTCGAGGTGCTCGACCGCGAGGCCGAGTGCGACGCACCAGCCCCGGACCTCGTCCTCGGTGTGTCGCGAGGCGTACGGCGGGTGGTACCAGTCGAAGTTCACGAGGTCGTTCAGGTTCTCGGAAAAGTCTTCGTTCCAGAAGCACTTCAGGAAGTGCCAGTAGATCAGTCGCTGGACGTCGTGCTCGCCGGCCTCGATACCCAGCAGTGGGATGCCCCGCTCGAGCGTGATCGTCGCGTCCAGGTCCGAGAGCTTGCGGCCCAGTTCGCTCATCGCAGCGCTCAGTGTCATGCAGTCCTCAACGTTCATCCGCGTCGTGCGCTCCCGCAGATAGTCGTCAGCGTACTCCCGCAGCGGCGCCTTGCGCTTGTACACGTAGAAGGCCAGGACTCCACCCGGCTTCAGCAGCCCGGCGAGCGACCCCACCGCCGCCGCGGCGTCTGGCGTGTGATGCACGACCTGATCGGCCGACACGAAGTCGAAGCACTCCGGTTGCAGCGGTGGACGCAGCAGGTCGGCCTGGACAAAGTGGAGATTCGGCGCGGCGCCGAATTCGCGCTGGGCGGTCTCGATGCTCTCGCTCAGGTCGAGCGCGACCACCGTCGCGTCCGAAAGCCGCGCGAAGCGGGCAGCATCGCCGCCTAGTCCAGTGCCGGCCTCGAGGATCGTCCGCTTGTCGGTCAGAAACGCGCTGAGGCCGTCCTCATCACCGAACCCGAACCGCTCGACGTACCAGCGGTGCTGCGCCGAGACGCGCTGCCGGACCTCCTCCTGGTCGACCTGCGACCACTTGGCCGAGAACGAGTCGAAAGTGCCGGACTGGTCGCCGAGCGGCCCCGCGTCGGCGGGCACGAGGCGCGGAACGCCGTCCCGGACCGCGAAGCGGTGCCCGTTGGCGCACGTGAGCTCCGCGGCCTCGCGCGCGTCGCCCTCCGCCTCGAGCGGATGCGCGTCGACGGGGCAGACCAGGAGATCGAGGAGGCCGGGCTTCATGGGCAACGAGGCGGGACCGGCGCTACACGGACAGTCGCCCGGGGACGACCGGTTCGCCGGAAGCGGTCTCACGGACCAGGTCGCCGATCGCCTGGAGCCCTCTCAGAGTCCGCTCCTCCGACTCCGTGCCGACCGAGATCCGGATGAAGCGGTCGCACGACGCGCCGTAGCCGATCCCCGGCACTGCGCAGACGTAGCGCTCGGTAAGCAGCCGGGTGCAGAATTCCTCGGAGCCCAGCGTGGAGTCGGCAATCGACACGAACAGGTAAAAGGTCGCCGACCCGGGGAGGTACTCCAGCCCAAGGCGGTCGAGATGTTCCATCACCTTCTCGCGCCAGCGGACGACGGCGGCGATCTGCGGCTTGGTGACCTCGAGCAGGTCGTCGAAGTGGGCCAACAGGTAGTAGCTGAGGATCGTGGCCGGACACGTGATGAGGTGCTGGTTGATCTTGAGCACCTGGTCCATGAGCGGCTCATCGCCGATCACATAGCCGACGCGCCAGCCCGACAGGCCGTAGTTCTTCGACATCGAGTTGCAGATGACGGTGTGGCGCTTGTCGGGGTCTCCCTTGCCGGCAGAGACGAAGCGCTCGTCCTCGGACACGAAGTCGCTGTACGCCTCGTCGCAGAGCAGGTACACCTCGTGACGCCGCGCCATGTCGTGGATCTGCTCCCACTCCCCGGTGCTGAGCGTCTGGCCGCGCGGGTTGTTCGGGTAGTTCAGAATGACGACCTTCGTACGCGGCGTGATGTAGTCCTCGAGCTCGGTGAGCGGCACGTCGTACGGGACCGTGACCGGGACACCGTGGCACAGCTTCACCTGCTCGACGTAGCTCACCCACGCGGGCTCCACGATCACGGCTTCGTCGCCGGGATCGAGCATCGCCATGAGGGTCATGTGTATCGCGACCTTCGAGCCGGCGGTGACGATGATCTCGCGCTCTGAGTCAACCGGGACGCCGTACTCGCTCGCGTAGTATCGACCCAGCTTGGCTCGCAACTCAGGAAGCCCCCGCGAGTGCGAGTAGTGGAAGATCGCGGGCCGGGGAAGCTCGTCGAATGAGCGCAGCGGCACGTCGAAAAACGCCTCCCCGAGCGACAGCACAATCACGTCATGACCGGCGGACTGCAGCTCGTAGACGAGGTTGTTGTACCGGATCGACAGGGCGTCGCCGACGGTGTTCATGTGGGCTGCGGGTCTAGGCATGGGCTGGCGAGAAGTTGCCGGGAAGAGGGTCGAGTTCGAACTGCACGGTCTTGAACACAGCGTCGGCCCGGCGCATGGCCTCCTGCCGCGTGCGACCGGACACAACGGCGAAACCGGAGCGCTGCAGGCTATCGGCCAGCGGCCCAAGGACGTCGCCAGGACGCCGCGTGACCCCGAGATCCAGGACGCCGGGAAGCGCCCGCGCCTCGTCGACGCCGCGGATCGCGCGGATGACTCCGAGCTCCGGCCCGAACAGCAGGTAGACGCAGCCGCGCTCGTGCCGGACGCGGAGGTCCGGCTTGTCACCGACTAGGACGCGCGCACTCTCGGCGACCATCGGCACTCCGCTGACCGCCTCCGTGATGACCGAGAACACGTGCCCGCCGCCACCCCGGGCGCCGAGCTCGAGCGGTACGGGTCCGGCGGTGGTCACGATCATCTCCACGTGCGACGGGCCATCGGCGATGCCGAGACTGCGGACCGCCGCGGCGGCGAGCGCATGCACCTGCTCGAGCGTCGCTGATGAGAGGTCGGCCGGGTAGTGCAGGCTCGTCGCGACGCGTGTCCGGAGAGGCGGCTTCGCCTTGTCCGAGACGGCCAGGACGTGCACATCGCCGTCATGGCTGATCGCCTCGATCGTCAGCTCCGTGCCCTCGAGGAACCGCTCGACGACGATGCGGCCGTTGCGCGCCCGCGGCTCGGCGAAGGCGTAGGCCCATGCGAGCTCGTCGGGCCCGCGCACCACCGAGACCCCACGTCCACCGCCGCCCGAGTCAGCCGGCTTGACCACCACCGGCAGTCCGATCGCCTCGCAGGCCTCGCGCGCTTCGCTCTCGGACACGACGGCGCGGAACGCCGGGTTCGCGAGCCCGTCGCGCTCCCACTGCTCGCGCATGAGGCCCTTGTCGCAGGCGAGCTCGGCGGTGCGTGGGGTCAGACCACGGAGGCCCAGGGCAGAAGCGACGTGGGCGGCCGTTGGCACCCCGAAGTCGTTCAGCGGCATCACCCCGTCGACGCGCTCCTCGCGGGCGAGCGCGAGGACGGCGAGCGCATCGACCACGTCGATCGCCCGGCCGACGTCTGCCAGCGCTAGGCCCGGGGCGCCCGGTTCGCGATCCACGACGACCGTGCGGTAGCCAGCCTCTCGAACCGCCTCGATGGCGCGGACGCAGTAGGTCCCGCCCCCGAGTACTAGCAGCGTCTTGCGGGAGGTCACGACGCCGGACCGCTTCCCTGAAGGGGACGGAACACGTTCCCTGGATGCTCGTCGTCGCGGTAGACGATCAGCGCGAACTCGAACGGCATGTAGTCGTGACGTAGCCGCAGGCGCTTGCTCAGCCCGCGTCCCAGCTCGAGCGCCCAGGCCGGATCAGTGTGCCACGCGTCAGGGTGCTGGAAGTCGACGTATGTGCTCATGAAGTCGACGCAGACCGCGCGCCGGCAGAGCGTGTACATGCGCTCCACGCTGCGCGCGATGTGCTCGCGGTTCTCCTCGCTCGCCAGTCGCGCGTTGAAAACCCCGGACGCGACGACGACGTCGAAGGTCGCGCCCTGTGCTGGCTCGTACGCCCTGATGTCGGCCTCGTGCAGATCGAGCGAGGGAAGCCGCCGCCGCGCCTCGGCGAGGAGGCCTGGGACGATGTCGAGGCCGCTGTACTCGCCGTCCCAGCCCTGCTGAGAGAGGTGGTCGAACAGATCGGCGAAGCCGCAGCCGACATCGAGCACCGAGGTCGCGCCCACCTCCCGCACGACGTCAGCTATGACCTGAAAGCGAACGTGCTCGCGACCCAGCTTGCCCCAGCCGAGCGTCTCGGGCGAATGCCCGTGCTCGCGCAGGCGCCGCTCGTAGCGCTCCACGTAGTCCGCTCTATCAGCGGGGTCCATCGTTCCTAGGTAACGCGTTCATGCCGACTAAGGCGCGCAAGACGTAGATCACGTCGAGGTGCTTGAGCTCACCCGTCGTGTAGTCGATGTACGTGGTCCCGACAGTGTGGGTGTCCGTGTCGACGAGCGTGTGAAGCGAGTAGCCGTACGGCGCGAGGCGCTGCTCGACCTCGAGGAACGTGTCCCGGTGGTCGTAGTAGGCGGCGAACAACAGCTCGAGCTGCAGGACGCTGATCGCCTGCGCCTGGAGCGTTTCCCGCGCTCCGTCGAGGCACGGTGCGGTGTGGCGCTGCGTATCGACCTTGCAGAGGTCGATGTGCGGGAGTCCGTTGGCGCGGCGATACGCGTCGATCGTCGTCGTCGTGACCTGGACCGTTTCAACCTTGGTGACGCCGCGGCGCAGGTACTCGGTGCTCGGGGCGGAGAAGCCGCTGGCCTGATTGGCAGACGAGAGGTGGAAGTCGCTGACTGTGGTCTCCCGGTCCGAGACGGCGACGGCACAGACGACCATTCCTGCATCCGCGTCCTCGCCGAGGTCCTGCAGGTTGCGCGGGTCGGGCTCGAAGCAGTGAATCGTCGACTCCGGCCGCAGTGCCCGGAAGCTCTTCGCCGACTGGCCGATGTTCGCGCCGATGTCGAGGACCGTCCGGGCGTCGGGCAACAGCCGCTTGAGGATGTCGTTGCGCGGTGGTCGTTGCACGGCCCTGACTGTAGAAGCAGGCTATGGTGGATTCGCATGACCGACGCGCCGACGCCCGAGCTGGAGGTCGCACCCGATCTCGAGGGCGAGCGGGTGTGCATCACGGGGGGAGCCGGATTCGTCGGGTCCACGCTGGCGGGGGTGCTGCTGCCGCGCAACCAGGTCGTCGTGTTCGACGATCTCAGCCGAGACTCGCTAAAGGACAAGCCGTACGCCAGCCACCCGAACCTGCAGGTGATCGAGGGCAGCGTGCTTGATCCGGACGCGCTGCGCAAGGCGATCGGCGGCGCCACGTACGTGGTGCACTGCGCCGGGGTCGCAGGCATCGACACCGTAGTCAAACAGCCGGTGCACACGATGCGGGTCAACATGATCGGCTCGGCCAACGTGCTCGAGGCCGCGGCGCGCCTGCCGGACGTCAAGCGAGTCGTCTGTTTCAGCACGAGCGAGGTCTTCGGCCAGCTCGCGTTCCGCTCGAAGGAGACGGCGCCGGCCGTGCTCGGCGCGGTGGGCGAGGGGCGCTGGACGTACGCGGTCAGCAAGCTCGCCGAGGAGCACCTCGCCTATGCGTACTTCCGGCAGGACGGCCTGCCCACCGTCACGCTCCGGCCGTTCAACGTCTACGGGCCGGGCCAGGTGGGCGAGGGCGCGTTGCGCGAATTCATCCTGCGGGCGATCGCCAGCGAGGACCTGATCATCCACGGCGACGGCACGCAGATCAGGGCGTGGTGCTACATCGACGACATGGTGCGGGGCGTTCTGCGCACGATGGTCGCTCCCGCCGCCGTGGGCGAGTCGTTCAACATCGGCAATCATCGAACCGTCACCACGATCTACGGACTCGCGAATACGGTCACGCGGGTTCTCGACTCCTCATCGGAGATCCGGTTCGCACCGGGTCCCTCGGCCGACATTGAGCTGCGGATCCCGCGTGTCGACAAGGCGCGCGACGTGCTCGGCTTCGAGGCGCTGATCGACCTCGAGGAAGGCATCCGCCGCACCGCGGCGTACTTCCGCAGCTTCAACAGTCGAGCCGCCGCCCTGCCGTAGCGTCCACATCCGTGGTAATCGACGCCAACGCGCACGTGACCCGCGACGGCCGGTGGTTCGACACCGGCCACGACGCGAGCCTCGGGAGGCTGCTCGCCGAACTCGACGCCGCCAGCATCGATCGTGCGGTCCTGACCGGCCTGTCGGGCGCGAGCTCCACCGAGGACGTGCTGGCGCTGTGCGCCGAGGCCGACGGTCGACTCCTGCCGGTAGGGCCGTTCGATCCGTGCGCGCATCCGTCCCCGGCCGAGGCATGTGCCCACGCGCGCCGCGAGCTCTCCGAGCGCGGCCTGCTCGGCGTCAAGCTACACCCGCGGCTCGGCGGTTACGACGTGCTCGACGACCGCGTCCTCGCCTTCCTCGACGACCTCGCCACGTGGCCTGAGCAGCCGGCGGTCTGGATATGCACCTTCCTGCACGTGCCCGGGATGCGGCCGCGCAGCGGGCCGGTGGAGGCGTTGTGCGAGATCGTCGGCCGCCATCCCGACGTGCAGTTCGTGCTGGCGCACGGCGGCGGGCCGGACCTGCTCCGCCTGGCCACCGCGGTGCGCGCCGTGCCCAACGTGCTGCTGGACGTCTCGTTCACGATCAACCGGTACCACGGGAGCTCGGTGCAGCTCGACCTCGCGCATCTGCTGACGACGTTCGAGAACCGGCTCGTGTTCGGCTCGGACTTCCCCGAGGTGGAGCCCCGCCGGGCGCGCGCGCTGCTGGAGGAGCTCGCGACCGAGGCCAAGCCGGACGCGCTCCCCAAAGTGCTCGGTGAGAATCTCTGCCGGGCGCTCGCGCTCGACGCTGCGTGATCGCCGTGGAGCAAGTCGACCGAGACGCGCGAATACCCTTCACCGCCCGATGACGACGGCCGTCGATCAGTACTGGACCGGCCACACGGTTCGCAGCAGAGCGCTTCCGCACGCACGCGCGCCTCCGAGCGCAACCTCGAGTGGCGGTTCGAGCAGTACCCGCTGTTCCGCGAGTTCTCGGGGCTGTGGGGCGAGCACGACGGCGAGGTGATCCTCGACTACGGCTGCGGGCCCGGGCAACGACCTGGTGGGCTTCGCGCTCTACACCGGCGCGCGCCGCATCATCGGCTTCGACGTGTCGCCGCGCGCGCTCGAGCTGGCGCGCGACCGGCTCGCGCTACACGGCGATCGACTCGGAGCGACGTCGAGCTGCTGCAGGGCAGCGACGCGAGCGATCGCGATTCCGCTCGATGACGGCGTCGGTCGACTTCGTGCAGAGCCAGGGCGTCCTCCATCACACCAGCGACCCCGAGGCGATCCTGCGCGAGCTCCATCGTGTGCTGCGCCCCGGCGGCCGCGGGCTGATCATGGTCTACAACCGCGACAGCCTCTGGTTCCACCTGTACACGGCGTACGAGAAGATGATCGTCGAGGACGCCTTCCCCGGGCTCGACGTGCACGAGGCGTTCCGTCGCAACACCGACGGGCCGGAGTGCCCGATCTCGCGCAGCTACCCGCCGGCCGAGTTCGTCGCGCTGTGCGAGGCCGCAGGCTTCGAGGTCGGAGTTCGTCGGCGGCTACCTGTCCAAGCAACGAACTGCGTGCCCTCGAGCAGTCCTGGGCGCAGGCGATCGCGCGACCCCCGGCTGGCGCGCCGAGCACCGCGACTTCCTGCGCTCCCTGACGTTCGACTTCGCGGGGCGACCGATGTACCAGGGCGCCCACGCCGGCATCGGCGGCACGTACCACCTGCGCAAGCACTGACGGCCAACCGACGTGCGAACGATCCTCGTCGTCTACGGGTTGATGCAGCACCCGCTGCGCTCGACGGTCGAGGACCACCTGTACTCGTTCCGTCGCTACTCGCGGGCGCGCGGTCTTCTACGCCAACGCGCTCGTCGGGCCGGTGCCGGGCATGGATGCGCCGGATCCGCTTCGACGCGATCGTCTTCCACACGAGCTTCCTGTCGTCGCTGCGCTGGGGCCCGCAGGTGGACGAGACGCTGCGGCGCGCGAGCGCTCGAGCTGGCCGACGTACCCGGCATCCGCGCGGTGATGCCGCAGGACGAGTTCCTGCGCTCGGGAGCGCTGTCCGACTTCATCCGTGACGCTCGCGTCGACGTCGTGTTCTCGGTCTCGCCGGCGTCCGAGTGGCCGAAGATCTACGCGGGCGTCGACCGCGAGCGCGTGCGCTTCGAGCCCACGCTCACCGGCTACCTCGACGAGCGGACGCTCACGCGGATCGACGAGATCCTGCGCGAGACACCCGAGCGGCCGACCGACGTCTTCTACCGCGCCGGCGCCGAGCGGCCCTACCTCGGCCGGCACGGGATGCTCAAGACCGGCATCGCCACCGCAGGCGAGGCGCGAGGCGCGGGCGCGCGGCCTGACGACCGACGTCTCGCTCGACCCGGGCGCCACGCTGCTCGGCGACGACTGGTTCCGGGCGCTGGCCGCGTCGCGCTGGACGCTCGGAGTCGAGGGCGGCGCCAGCATCCTCGACCCGAGAGGGTGAGATCCGCGCCGCGACGATGCGCTACGTCGCCGAGCACCCCGATGCCACCTACGACGAGATCGAGGCCGCGTGCTTCCCCGGGCGCGACGGCGAGCTGGCGCTGTTCGCGATCTCGCCTCGCCACCTCGAGGCGTGCGCCACGCGGACCGGGCAGATCCTCGTCGAGGGCGGCTACAGCGGCGTGCTCGAGCCCGGGCAGGCACTACCTGCCGCGTGCGCGCCGACCTGTCCGACCTCGACGCCGTGCTCGAGCAGGCCAAGGACGAGACGCACCGGCGCGCAGCTGACCGATGCGGCGTACCGCGACATCGTCGCGTCCGGCCGCTACACGTACCGCGGGTTCGTCGAGCAGGTCGACCGCGTGCTGCTCGCCGGGCCCGAAGCGGCGCTGGAATCCGGCGGTTGCGCGTGCGCCGAGGTCGGCCGGCCGCGCGCACGACTGGGTCTCGTGGCGGCGCGTGTGGTGGCGCATCTCGAAGGGCCGCCTGCTGCGTTTCGCCGGCGGTCTGCGGCCGCCGGCACTGCGGCGACGCCCGACCACGGAGGCGACCGTCGTGTCGGTCACGCCGCTGCGGCTCGACGCCGACAGTCGCACGCTCAAGGAGGCCGTGTCGCTGTCCCGCACGGGCATGCGCTCGATCGTGGTCGAGCGGGTCGGCAGCGCCGAGTCGTGGAACGACGTCCCGATCGAGGTCATCAGCCTGTGGCCGCCGGCCGGGCCAGCAGTCGCGCTCGACCGCCGCCGAGGAGGCGCTGCCGCGATCGGTGTGGAGCGCGCTGCGCCCGCTCGTCGACGTCGTCGCCCCGTTGCTCACGCTGGCGTCGATCAACCGCAAGACCGCGATGACGCTGCCGGCCGGCCGACCTCTACTGGGTCCACAGCGTGGCCCAGCTGCCCGCCGTGGCGGTGGTCGCGCGCGTACCGCGGCGTACCGTTCGTCTACGACGCACACGACTTCTACTCGGACTCCAAGAACAACGACGGGCCTCACCTGGGCCGACCGCTGGGGCATGTGGGTGTACGAGCGCGTCGAGCGCCTGTTCGTCCGCTTCGCGGCGCGAGCGCGTGACGGTCGGCGTGGGCGTCAAGGAGCTGCAGGAGCAGCACTTCGGTCGGCCGTTCGAGGTGCTCCACAACGCGCACGACCACCGGCTCGACCGCGCGGCGCAGGCGAACGTGCGCGAGGCGCTCGGCCTCGGCGACGACGCGTTCCTGATCGTCGCTGCCGGCAACTCGAAGGAGGGCACGTCGTTCGAGCCGATCTTCGACGCGCTGGCCGCGCTGCCCGAGCACGTCCACCTCGCGTTCGTCGGCCGCAACTACGACGCGTGCGGCCGCAGCTGGCCCGCGAGCGCGGCGTCGACGGCCGCGTGCACTTCCTGCCGCCGGTGCCGCCCGCGGAGGTCAAGAGCTTCATCGCCGGCGCCGACGCGGCGGCGATCCTCTACTGGCCGATCACGTCGAACTTCCTCAACGCGCTGCCGAACCGGCTCTACCAGGCGATCGCGGCCGGGCCTGCCGCTGCTGTACCCGGAGACGATGCGGGCGATCCGCGCGCTGTGCGAGGAGCACGACGTCGGCGTGCCGATCGACCCGCGCGACGCGGACTCGGTGCTGGCCGGCATCCGGCGCCTGCTCGACGACCCGCGCGAGCTCGAGCGCCTGCGCGCGAACGCGCGGCAGGCCGCCGACCAGGTCAGCTGGGAGCGCGAGGAGGCGAAGCTGAACGCGCTCGTCCGCGCGACTCGTCGCCCGATGAGCGTCCTCGTCGCGTACGCCCAGCTGCAGCCGTGGCGGGGCACGGTCGCGCGATCACCTGTACAGCTTCCGGCGCTACGGCACGCGGCCGTACGAGTACGTGAACCTGGCCGTGCCGGGCCTGGCGCGCGCGTACGCGCGGCGCCGCTATGACGCGGTGCTCTGGCACAACACCGTCGCTGGCCTGGCTGCGCTGGGCGCCCGAGGAGCAGCAGCGCGGGCCTGCTGGGCCGTGCGCGCGCGCTGCGCGCCGCCACCGACTGCCACGTCGCGCTGCCGCAGGACGAGTTCATCCACAGCGACCGCGTGAACGCGTTCCTGGCCGACCTCGGCGTGCGGCACGTGTTCTCCGTCGCCCCGCCGTCGGAGTGGCCGGCGATCTACGACGGGCTCGACGGCGTGCAGCATCTCGCCGGCGCTCACCGGCTACCTCGACGAGGCGACGGTCGCGCGGATCGACGCGATCGTCGCGGAGGGCGCGACCGCGGACGATCGACATCGGCTACCGCACCGTGCCCGCCAAGCCGTACCTCGGCCGCCACGCGATGCTGAAGGCCGGACTGGCCGACGCCGTGGCGCCGAGCGGGCGCCGGCGCGCGGGCTGCGCGTCGATCTCTCGACGCGCGCCGAGGACACGTTCTACGGCGACGACTGGTACCGGTTCCTGGCGGCCTGCCGGTACACGATCGGGATCGAGGGCGGCGCGAGCATCCTCGACCGCGACGGCTCCGTGCAGGCGTGCGTGGACGCCCACCTGGCGCGCGCGCCCGGCGCCACGTTCGCGGAGCTGGAGGCCGCGTGCTTCCCGGGCGCGCGACGGCGAGCTCGCGCTGTTCGCGCTCTCGCCGCGCCACCTGGAGGCGTGCGCGACCCGGACCGTGCAGATCCTCGTCGAGGGCTCCTACAGCGGCGTCCTCGAGCCTGGGGTCCACTACCTGGAGCTGCGGCGCGATCTGTCGAACCTCGACGCGGTGCTGGACGCCGTCGCGGCCGGCGACGCCCGCGACATCGCCGAGCGCGCGTACGCCGACATCGTGGCCTCCGGGCCGCTACACGTACCGGCGGCTGGTCGAGGACGTCGAGCGCGTGCTGCCGGCGGCCCCGAGCCGACGGCGCACGGCGGGCGCGACCGTCTCGCGCGCGGTCGACGCGGCGTCGCAGCCGCTGATCCCGCTCGCGACGCGAGTGCTGATGCCCGCGCGCCGCCGCGTGCTCGCGTGGCTGCGGTGACGATGCGGATCGCCCACCTCGTCGCCACGTTCCCGCCGTACTACGCCGGCTCGGGCAACGCGTGCTTCTACCAGGCGGAGGCGCTCGCGGCACGCGGCCACGCGGTCGAGGTGTTCACGGCGTCCTACCCGGGCGCGCCGCACGATCCCGCCGGCGTGGTCACCCACCGCTACGACGCCCGCCTCAGGCTCGGCAACGCGCCGTTCATCCCGCAGCTCGCGCTGATCGACGGATTCGACGTCATCCACCTGCACCAGCCGTTCATCTTCGGCGCCGAGGCCGCGCTCGCCGCGCACGCGCGCAGCCGCATCCCGCTGGTGAGCAGCTACCACAACGAGCTGCAGGCGCCGGGAGTCAAAGGTCTGCTGTTCGCCGGCTACGACAAGATCGTCACGCGCGCCGCGCTGCGCCGCTCCGCCGCCGCTGATCGCTGCTGTCGATGGAGCACGCCCGCGAGGCGCCGCTGCTGGCCGCCGAGCTGCGGCGCCGTCCCGGATGCGTTCGCCGCCGTGCCGAACGGCGTCGACATCGAGACGTTCCGCCCCGGCGGCGAGCCGGAGCTCCGCGCCGCGCTGGGGATCGCGGCGGACGCGACGGTCGCCGCGTTCTGCGCCAAGCTCGACCCCGCGCACCTCACGAAGCGCCTCGACCTGGCCATCGAGGCGACCGCCCGCGTGCCCGGCCTGACGCTGCTGGTGATCGGCGGTGGCCCGCTCCAGGCGCTCTACGAGGCGCAGGCGGTCGAGGCAGGCGTTTCCGGCCGGGTGGTGTTCGCCGGCGACCAGCGTCACGAAGCGGTGGCACGTCACCTGCGCGCCGCCGACCTCCTGGTGATGCCCTCCACGCTCGAGTCGTTCGGGATCGTCCAGCTCGAGGCGATGGCGAGCGGGCTGCCCGTGGTCATCTCGCGGCTGCCGGGCGCCCGCGACGTCAGCCGCGACGGCGTCCACGGCGCCCACGTCGACCCGGGCGACGTCGACGATCTCACGCGCGGGATCCGCGCGATGGTCGACGCCGGCCGAGAGGGCCGGGGCCGCATGGGCGAGCAGGCACGTGCTCACGTCAGCGAGCAGTACACCTGGGCGTCCGGTGCCGAGCGGCTCGAGGCCGTCTACCGGGCGGTCACGTGATGCGCCGGCTCCTGCTCGTCACGCAACGGCCGCTCGACTACGGCGGCGGAGCGAGCGTGCGCTGGCAGTACCTCCGCGACGCTCTGCCCCAGTACGGCTGGGAGGTCGCCGAGGTGAGCGCGCGCCCCAATCCGACGGCGAACGCCGCCAGCACGGACCCGCGTGCCGCGCGGCTCGCGGCGGCGCGCGCGAAGGTCATGAACGCGATCGGCGGCGCCGTCGCGTCCCGTCTACCGGCGACTGGGGATCCAGCCCGAGGCGTTCCCGCCGAATGCGCTGTGGTCGCTGACCGGGCGTCCCGCCGTGCGGCGTGCCCGCGACCGGACCCGCCCAGACGTCGTATGGGCGACCTGCCCGCCCCCCTCGGCGCTGTTCGCCGCGCTGCCGGCGCGAAGCGCCGCGACGCCCCTCGTGGCCGAGATGCGGGATCTCTGGGCGGGCAACCCGTACTTCGACGCCGGAGGACGGCTGCTGACGCGGATCGAGAAGCGGGCGTTCGCGCGCGCCGACGCCATCGTCACCGTCACCGAGAGCTGCGCCGCGCGCATGGTCGGCCTGCACCCCGAGATCGCGCCGCGGCTCGAGGTCCTTCCCAACGGGTTCGATCCGGCGCTGCTCGACCTGCGCGGCCGCGGCCGGCGTCGCGACGAGCGCGCCACGCTCGTCCATGCCGGGACGCTCTACGGCGACCGCTCGGCGGTCACGCTGCTGCGGGCGCTGTCGCGACCGGAGCTGGCGTCGCGCGCACGGCTCGTCCTGCTCGGTGCGCTCGACCCCGCAACCGCCGACGCAGCTGCGACACGACCACGGCGACCTCGAGGTCGTGGTCGAACCGCCGGTGCCGTGGCGGGACGCCGTCGAGCGCGTCCGGACGGCCGACGTGGCGGTCGTCATCAACAGCCCTGGCACGGGCGGCGACATGGCGGCGCCCAGCAAGCTCTACGAGGCGCTCGCGCTCGGCACGCCGGTGCTGGCGCTCACGAACCCGGGCAGCGAGTCCGAGCGGCTCCTCGAGCGCCTCGGACACGACGCCGGCTGCGCGCCGCCCGCGGACGAGGCCGCGATCGCGCGGGCCGTCGCGCGGCTGATCGACGCGCCGCCGGCGCCCGTCGACCCGACGGCACTCGCTCCGTTCAGCCGCGCGGCGGTTGCGGAGCAGGTGGCGGTGCTGCTGGATCGCCTGTCGAGCTGAACCAGAACGCGCTCGCCTCGGCCCCCGGCCGCCAGGTCGGCGCCAGCCGCGCCATCGCGTCCGGCCGGTCACGGCACAGCGCGAACGTGGCCGCGCGCACCTCGAAGCCCGGGTTCCCGGCCAGGAACGCCTGCAGGAGGTACTGCTCGGCCCAGTGGAACCCGGACTCCTCGTGCCAGCGCCGCGGGTACTCGTACGGCAGGAAGATGTCGTGCACGTGCACCAGGACGCCCGGAGCGAGCACGGGGAGCACCTCCAGCACGATCCGGTTGACGTCGGAGTCGACCTTGACGGTGTGCGTCGTGTCCACGAACAGCACGTCGCCGTCCTCCAACGCCTTGAAGACGTCGAGCGGGACGTCCTGCGCGCGTACCGCCTCCAGCGCCGCGAGACCCGGGAGTCCGGGCCGCGCCACGCTGGGATACGGGTCGAACGTGCGCAGCTCGGTCTCGACGCCCTCCGCCCGGTTGCGCTCCGCTGCGGCGGCCATGAACAGCGTCGAGTGGCCGGAGCCGAGCTCGACGATCCGGCGCGGCTTGAGGCCGCGCACGACGCCGTGGAGCAGATCCGCGCCGACGCGCCCGTAGGACGCGTTGTCGATCGACGCTCGCTGGCGGAGCGAACTCGCGCATGGCGCCGGCCAGGTTCTGCTCGATCCACGCGACCTGCTCGTCGAGGTCGAAGTGGATGCCGCGCAGCGCGCTGCGGCGGTCGAAGACGCCCGGCGGCAGCGTGTCGAGGTCGGGGATCGGGCTGTAGTACGTCTTCGGGACGACCTGCAGGCCGACACGGCCCGCCGCCGCCCTGAGGGCCCTGAACGCCCGTACCTTCAGCGTGTGGGTGCCCGTCATCAGCCGCCGGTGAGCGCGATAGTGCCGGCGACCCCGTTGCGGCGGATTTCGTCGAGCGACTGCTGCAGCGCCTCGACCTCGTAGGGCTCCTCGCCGGCCGGCCGGAGCAGCACCGACGCGTCATGCGCACCGAGCGACCACAGCGCGTTCTCATCCGCGCGCGGCTTGCCGAGGTTCAGGCGGGTGCCGTAGATGTAGAGCACACGTCCTAGCTTGCCGTCATCGATCAGCCCACCACATACCGACTGGCGTGAGCCGGCGCGATGCGCGGGTCTGTTCGCGTCCTTCACGCAGATCTCAATCGACGACGCGCGCAACTTGGATTCCCTACCGTACATCCCCCGACGGCGCCTGTTCGTTGACGCGCACCGGCTTCTCGGATTGGACGGTAACGCGTGTCCGGCTCCGGCCGTGCGCTTGGTGCTGCGCGGCTGGTGTCACGGCCTGCGGGCCAGGGAGGCCGTGCGAGAGCAGCTCAGGCTGCTGCGGCTCTGAGCCCAGCGGCCGGTCGCGCCCGCGAGCGCCGCTATTCTCCGACGATCCTCAGTCGCGCCGGTCGCTCGCGCCGAATCGCGTCCTGAGCGCAACAGTCGGCATCGCGGCGGGTTCAACGAACGCATCCAGTGACTTCTCTGATCACACGTAAGCTCGCGGTCGTCCCGGCCTACAACGAGGCCGCCTGCGTGGGCGGAGTCGTGCGAGGCGCTGCACAGGCACGCGCCCGGACTACGACGTGCTGGTGGTGGACGACGGCTCGACCGACTCGACCGCGATCGTGGCCGAGGCCGCGGGCGCGCGGGTGGTGCGACACCCGTTCAACCTCGGCATCGGTGGCACGGTGCAGTCCGGCTTCGCCTTCGCCATGCGCGACGGCTACGACTACCTCGTCCAGGTCGACGGCGACGGCCAGCACGACCCGGCGGAGATACCCAAGCTGGAGCGCGCCATGGCGGACGAGCGGGTGGACATGGTGTGCGGATCGCGCTTCATGAGCGACGGACCCGGACCACAAGTACCCGGCGCCGGTCAGCCGGCGCACCGGCATCCACCTCTTCTCGTTCCTGCTCTCTCGCATCCTGGGCCAGCGGGTCAGCGACCCGACCTCCGGCTTCCGGCTCTACAACCGGCGCGCCATCGGCGTGTTCGCGCGCGACTATCCGCACGACTATCCAGAGGTCGAGGCGGTGCTGATGGTGCACGGCCACCGGCTGCGCATGTGCGAGGTGCCGGTGCGCATGTATCTGCGCGGCGGCGGCGTGTCCTCGATCACCGGCACCGGCAAGTCCGCCTACTACATGGTCAAGGTCCTGCTGGCGATCTTCGTCGGCCTCGCGCGCCGGCGCACCGCCATCGAGCCGGGCGACGACGCCCGGCGGCGGTGCACGTCTGATGGACGTTCGCATCCAGATCGTGGCGATCGTGGCCGCCGCCGGCCTGCTGTTCGTGCTGCTGGAGCTGGTGCGGCGCCGAAGCCTCCTGGAGCGGTATGCCCTGCTGTGGCTGTTCAGCGCGCTGATACTGCTCGCCCTGGCGGTGTGGCGCGGCGCTCTCGAGCAGGTGGCGAGCGGCCTCGGAGTGGCCTATCCGCCCAACGCACTGTTCCTGATCGCCTTCGGCTTCGTGCTCGTGCTGTTGCTCCACTTCTCGCTGGCCGTCTCGCGCCTGTCCGATCAGACGAAGGTGCTGGCCCAGCGGCTCGCGCTGCTCGAGGAGCGCCACGGTCGCGCTCGGGCTGAGGCGGCCGAGAGCGAGATCGCCGCCGACCGCGAGCTGCAAGCCTCGGTCCGCGATTGACGCCGCAGCGCGCCCTCATCACCGGAATCACCGGTCAAGACGGCTCCTACCTCGCGGAGCTGCTGCTCGACAAAGGCTACGAGGTGCACGGCATGGTCCGCCGCTCATCGACCGAGACCTTCCAGCGCCTTCAGCACATTCGCGACGACCTCATCCTGCACACCGGCGACCTGCTCGACCAGCGTTCGCTGGTCGACGTGCTGCGCGACTGCGAGCCCGCGGAGATCTACAACCTGGCCGCGATGTCGTTCGTCGCGGCCTCGTGGTCCCAACCGGTGCTCACCGCCGAGTTCACCGCCACCGGCGTCACGCGCATGCTCGAGGCCATGCGCGAGGTCACGCCGGAGGCGCGCTTCTACCAGGCCTCCTCGTCGGAGATGTTCGGCAAGGTGCGCGAGGTGCCGCAGTGCGAGAGCACGCCGTTCTACCCGCGCTCGCCCTACGGAGTGGCCAAGTGCTACGGGCACTTCATCACGGTGAACTACCGCGAGTCGTACGACCTGTTCGCGGCGTCGGGAATCCTGTTCAACCACGAAGGCCCGCGCCGGCGGACTCGAGTTCGTGACCCGCAAGGTCACCCATGGCGCGGCGGCGATCAAGCTCGGGCTGCAGGACGACCTGGCGCTCGGCAACCTCGACGCCGAGCGCGACTGGGGCTACGCCAAGGACTACGTCGAGGCCATGTGGCTGATGCTCCAGCACGACGAGCCGGAGGACTTCGTGATCGCCACCGGTGAGGCCCATTCGGTTCGCGAGCTCGTGGAGGATCGCCTTCGAGCACGTCGGGCTCGACCCCGAGGAGCACGTCCGTCTCGACCCGCGGTTCCTGCGGCCCGCGGAGGTGGAGCACCTGATCGGCGACGCCTCCAAGGCACGCGACAAGCTCGGCTGGGAGCCGCACACCCCCTTCGAGGAGATGGTGCGACTGATGGTCGACTCCGATCTCGAGCTGCTCGCCGCCGGCGTGCCCCAAAAACAGGCCGGCTAGTGACCGACCCGAGCGGCGAGTGCGACCTGGCGGTTGTCGGGGCGGGAATCCTTGGCCTGGCCGTCACCCGTGAGCTCACGCGCCGGCGCCCGGACCTGAACGCCGTCGTGCTGGAGGGTGGGCCGAGCGTCGCCGGAGGGCAGAGCGGCGCGAACAGCGGCGTGATCCACGCGGGCATCTACTACGCGCCCGGATCGCTCAAGGCGCGTCTCTGCGTCTCCGGAGCCGAGGAGATGTACGCCTACTGCGAGCGGCACTCCATTCCCCACGAGCGCTGCGGCAAGCTGATCGTCGCGCGCCACGAGGGCGAGCTGGGCCGGCTCGACGAGCTCGAGCGCCGCGGGCGCGAGAACGGCGTGCCGGGCCTCCGGCGGTTGTCGGGCGCAGGGCTGCGCGAGATCGAGCCGCACTGCCGCGGAGTGGCGGCGCTGCACTCGCCGGCGACCGGGATCGTCGATTTCGCCCAGGTGGCGCGCATGGTCGCACGGGAGCTGGAAGACAGCGGGGTGTCCGTGGTCACCGACTGCAAGGTCGGGCGGGTGACGTCTGCCGGCGGGCGTGTGAGCCTCGGACACGAGCGAGGAGAGACACGCGCCCGCTTTGCGGTCTTCTGCGCAGGGATCGGCTCCGACCGCCTGGCCGTGGCGGCCGGCGCCTCGCCCGACCCGCGGGTCGTTCCCTTCCGCGGCGCCTACCGCTACCTGCGTCCCCACCGCCGCTCGCTGGTGCGCTCGCTGATCTATCCGGTTCCCGACCCCTCGCTCCCCTTCCTGGGCGTCCACCTCAGCCGCCACATCGACGGCAACGTCTCGCTCGGCCCGACGGCGCTGCTGGCCCCGCGCAGCCCGCGTGACCTCACCTGGCCCGGAACCTGGCGCATGGCGCGTCGCTGGTGGCGAACCGGGCTCTCCGAGCTGCGCCACGCCGTCAGCCCGCGCTCGCTCGCCGCGGCCGCCTCGGCCTACGTCCCCGAGATCGAGCCCGGTGACTTCGAGGGCGGCTTCGCCGGCGTGCGCGCGCAGGCGGTGGCCCGCGACGGCGGACTGGTCGACGACTTCGTGATCTCCCAGACCGAGCGCGCCCTGCACGTTCGCAACGCCCCTTCGCCCGCGGCCACGTCCAGCTTCGCTCTCGCGCGCCTGATCGCCGACCGGGCTGAGCTAGCGTGGGACGGATGAGGCGCCTCGACACGCGGCTGGAGGGACCGGTGCTGGTGGAGCCCACCGTTCACGGCGACGCTCGCGGCTTCTTTCTGGAGACCTACCGCAAGGCGGTCTTCGCCGAGCTGGACGTGGAAGACGAGTTCGTTCAGGACAACCACTCGCGCTCGGGGCGCGGGGTCCTGCGCGGCATGCACTTCCAGCCCGGCCAGGCGAAGCTGGTCCGCTGCCCCCGCGGCGCCATCCTCGACGTGGTGGTCGACATCCGGCCCGGCTCACCGGGCTTCGGACTCTGGGAGGGCTTTCGCCTCGACGACGAGCGGCACCTCCAGGTGTACGTGCCCGCCGGCTTCGCGCACGGCTTCTGCGTGCTCTCCGAGCTGGCGGACGTCGTCTACAAGGTCTCGACCTACTACGACCCGGCGAGCGAATCGGGCTTTCGCTTCGACGATCCCGAGATCGGCATCGAGTGGCCGGGCGACATCGAGCTCAAAGTCTCCGAGCGCGACCGCGAGGCGCCCTTGCTGAGCGACCTCAGCCTCGGCGGCTGATCAGTCCGCGCACCAGCTCGCGTTCGCCCCTGTCGAGCACGAGGCGACCAAAGACGAGCCAGTAGAGGAGCGGCCCGATCGCTCCCCCGGCGACCACCAAGGTGTCGTCGCCGGCGACGCCTCTCCACGCGAGAAGAGCGAGCGCGAGCGCCGCGCCCAGAGCGTAGTTCGGCAGCCACGCCCGCTCGGCCAGCTCACCGAGCCGGGCCCCCGACGCACGCAGCCCAAGCCGGAGAATGAACGGGAAGGCCAAGAAGAAGGGCAGCGCCGTGGCCACCGCCGGGCCCTCCAGGCCCAGTTCGGGGGTGAGCACCAGCGACAGCGCGAGGTTGGCGGCAGCCACCGCGATCATGATCCGCGCCAGCGCTCGGGCGCGGCCGGCGCCCACCAGGAATCCGGGCGTCACCACGAGGCCGCCGTACAGCAGCCAGTAGGAGACGAGGATGGCCAGCGCGAGGTCACCGTCGCCGTAGCGCTCGCCCAGCCACACGTCGAGAATCGGCCCGGCGAGAACGATCAGGGTGATGCAGATCGGGACGAACAGCGCCAGGGTGTAGCGCGTGCCGCGCATGACGAGCTCGCGCAGGCGCCTGTCGTCCCCGGTGGCGATGTAGCGCGCCGCGGTGGGCACCACGGGCACGGCTAGCGCGCCGCCCAGGGCGTAGAGCAGGTTGTGCGCGCGCACCGGCCCCTCGAAGCGCCCCACCGTCGCCGCCGTGCCGTAGGCGCCGAGAATGATCCGGCTGAAGGCGTACATGGCCAGGTTGCACAGCTCGACCACCAGCAACCAGCCCGCGGTGGGGACGATGAGCATCAGCCGCCTGCGCCTCACGCCGGACGGCGTGAAGCGAAAGCCCAGGCCGGCTCGCCACGCCACGAGCGCACACAGGCCGCCGCTGAACAGCGGAATGGCGCCGCTGGCGGCGATCAGGACGCCCAGGTCCGCTCCGGCGAAGACCAGGGTGAGCATCAGCGCGAGGTAAAGCGCGACCGCGACGATCTCGGTGCGAGCCGCCCTCACGAACTGGCGCTCGGCGCGCAGGGCGTCCAGGTAGACGGTGGCCGTGATGCCCACGGCCGTGACCAGGCCCAGGCCCACGCCGCCGAAGCGCGCGTCGCCGGCCAGCTCGCCCTCGAGGATCGCCCCCGCGATCGCGAGCGCGGCGGCCGCGATGATCAGCCCCGTGAACAGTCCCACGGCGGTATAGAGCGCGGCCGCCGTCGAGAACATCCGAGCCCGCTCCTCGCGCTCCACCGCCGCCGCCAGCGCCCGCACGGTCGACGACGCGATGCTGTTGCGCAGCGCCAGCAGGTAACCCGCCAGCGAGGCCACCAGCCCGTAGGCGCCCAGCTCGGCCACCGAGAGCCGGCGGGCCAGGACCGTCACCACGACGAGCAACACCAACAGGCCGCTCGCCTGCGCGACCTGCTGGATGAGCGCCCCGTACGCGAGTAGGCGGGCCTCGCCCGGCTCCGGCGCACCCACGTCGGACTGCGCAACCCCGGCGCCAAGCACGGGTTGAGACCTTACGTGAGCGACCGGCTTGCCTCCGCGCGCCTGGCTAGGCTCTGAGCCGCATGCATCACCCCGCTTCTCAACTCGGGCGGTCGAACGCCCCATCGGCCGCCGCCGGCATCCACACTCGCGACGTGCTGGGCCTGCCCGTGTCCGTGGTCGACTATGAGGGGACGATCGAGGTGATGGATCGGCTCGTCAGCACCCGCGAGCGGGGCTACGTCTGTGTCGCCCCGGTGCACGCGCTCATGGAGGCGCGGGACGACCGCGAGATGCAAGCGGCGTTGCAGGCGGCCACGCTGGTCGTGCCCGACGGAATGCCGGTCGTCTGGGCGGCAAACCTCCTCGGCGAGCGGCTCACCGACCGTGTCTACGGTCCCGAGCTGATGCTGCGGTACAGCGCCCGCTGCGCCGAACGCGGTCGCCGGGTCTGGCTCTACGGCGGGCGCGACCAGGGCGCGCTCGCCCAGCTGGCGCTGTCGTTGCGCCGGCGCTTTCCCGGGATCCAGGTCGTGGGCGGCTATTCGCCTCCCTTCGGGCCGCTCAGCCCCGACGAGGAGCGCTTCGTGACCGCGCAGATCAACGAGGCCGAGCCCGACGTGCTGTGGGTCGGCATCGGTGTGCCCAAGCAGGAGAAGTGGATGGCCCGCATGCGCGATCGCCTGGAGGTGCCGGTGATGTGCGGCGTGGGTGCCGCCTTCGACTTCCACTCCGGGCGAGTTGCGATGGCTCCGGCCTGGATGCAGGAGCGCGGTCTCGAGTGGGTGTACCGGGCTGCCCAGGAGCCGAGGCGGCTGCTGCCGCGCTACCTCAAGACCAACCCGCGCTTCCTGCTCGCGCTGGGGCGCCAGTACATCGCCGAGCGCCGTCGTACCTAAACTGCGACCGATGGAGAACCGTGGCCGTCGTCGGCCTGGGACGAGTGGGCCTGCCGCTCGCGCTCTCCTTTGCCGACCGTGGGCTCTCGGTGATCGGCGTCGAGCGCCGGCCCGCGGTGCTGGAGCAGCTGGCGGCTGGACACATGCCCTTCAGCGAGACGGGGACCCAGGAGCTGCTCGAACGGGTGCTGTCGACCGATCGCTTCGAACGCACTCGAGCGGTCCAGGACGCCGCCCGCGCCGACCACATCGTGCTCACGCTCGGCACCCCCTCCTACGTGCACATCGAGATCGACATGTCGCAGATCCGGCAGGCGGTGGACGACCTCCTGCCGGTGCTGCGCGAGGGCCATTCGCTGATCCTGCGTTCGACCGTGGCGCCGGGCACGACCGACTGGGTGGCGGGCTACATCGAGCAGCGGCGCGGCTTTAGCGTGGGCGAGAACCTGTTCGTGGCGCACGTGCCTGAGCGCATCGCCGAGAACCACTACATGGAGGAGATCGCCACGTTGCCGTGCATCGTCGGCGGCGTCGGCGAGGGCTCCGGCGCCAGGGCGGCCGAGCTCTTCGAGGTGTTCGGCACGGAGGTAGTACAGACCAGCCCCGTCGAGGCGGAGCTGGCCAAGATCTGGACGAACATCCTGCGTTACACCCAGTTCGCCCTGCCCAACCTCCTGATGATGGAGGCCGAGCAGTACGGAGCGAACGTCTTCGACGTGATCGACCTGATCAACCGCGACTACCCGCGCGGCGGGATCGCCCGGCCCGGGCTGACCTCCGGCGCGTGCCTGAGAAAGGACTTCACCTTCTCCGAGGAGCGTTCGAGCGCGCCGGGCATGCTGCTCGCGGTCTCGCGCGTGCACGAGACGGTGCCGCTGTTCCTCGTCAACGGGCTCAAGGCGCGGATGGGTGGCACGCTGCGGGACCGCACGGTGGCCGTGCTCGGGCTGACGTTCAAGCGTGACTCCGACGACGCGCGCGACTCGCTCTCCTACAAGCTCGTTCGACTGCTCGAGCGTGAGCTGGCCCACGTGACCCGCCACGACCCCCACGTGCCCGCCGAGTCCGAATCGCTCGAGGTGGCCCTCGAGGGCGCCGACGCGGTGGTGGTGGCGACGAACCATTCGAGCTTCGAGGGCCTGCTGGGCCAGGTCTCCGCGGGGACCCTGCTGGTCGATCCCTGGAACGTGACCGGCTCGGGCCGGGTCTTCGGCACGGTGCGCGACCGGGCCGCAGTCGAGCCGGCGTGACGAGGGTGCTCGTAACCGGGGGCGCCGGCACGATCGGCGGAGCGGTGGTGCGGCGGCTCCTGCGCGACGGCGACCGTGACGTCCGGGTGTCCGACCAGCGCGAGGCTCCGGCCTGGATGGGCGACTCCTGCGAAGTCACACCGGCGACCTGCTGCAGCCCGGCGAGGCCGCGCGGCGACCCAGGGTTGCACGCACGTGATCCACCTCGCGGCGATCGTGGGTGGGATCGCCAACTTCCACAGGCTGCCCCACACGTTGCTGGAGGTGAACAACGGCCTCTACAACGCCGTGTTCCGGGCCGCCCTCGAGGAGCGCGTGGACCGGCTCGTGTACGTGTCCTCCTCGATGGTCTTCGAACGGGCCACCGAGTTCCCCACGACCGAGGAGCACCTGCGCGACTGCCCGACGCCGCGCTCGGCGTACGGCTTCTCCAAGCTCGCGGGGGAGAAGTACTGCTTTGCGCTCCACGACGAGCACGGGTTGCCGTACACGATCTGTCGTCCCTTCAACGCCTACGGCCCGGGCGAGATGCCCGACGACGAGCCGGGCATCGCCCACATGGTCCCCGATGTGATCCGCAAGGTGCTGGCCGGAACGCGCCCGCTGCCGATCTTCGGCTCGGGCGAGCAGACACGGACGCTGACCCACGTCGACGACATCGCCGACGGAATCGTGTCGGCGATGGCCCACCCGGCGGGCGAGAACGAGGACTTCAACATCTCGGCCTCCGAGGAGCGGACCGTCGCCGAGATCGCCCGGATCATCTGGGAAGCGTGCGGCGAGGACCCGGCGGACTTCGAGCTCGAGCACCGGCCCTCCTTCGAAGTCGATGTACAGCGTCGCTGGCCCTCCGTGGACAAGGCCGAGCGGCTGCTCGGGTGGAAAGCTCGGATCGATCTGCGCGAGGGAATCGCCGGGACCGTTCAGTGGTTGCGCGAGCAGCAGCTCGCGGCGCGCGGCCGGTGAGCGGGAGCGCCCTCGTCACCGGGGCGAGCGGCTTTGCGGGCCGTCACCTGGTCGGGCGCCTCGATCGTCCGGTGGCGCCGGCGCGGGAGGAGCTCGACCTGCTCGATCCCGAGGCCACGCGCAGAGTCGTGCGCGAGACGGCACCCGAGGTCGTCCTCCACCTCGCTGCGCAGGCGTCGGTCGGGCGCTCCTGGGACGCCCCGGCCCAGACGCTCACGGCGAACGTGGCCATCACCGCCAACCTGCTCGAGGCGATCCGTCTCGAGGCGCCTCGAGCCAGGCTCGTGATGATCAGCTCGGGCGAGGTCTACGGCCCACCCGAGCGCCTGCCGGTGGACGAGACCGCCCCGCTGCGCCCCCAGAATCCGTACGCGGTGTCGAAGGCGGCCGGTGACCTGCTTGGCGGCCAGTACGCGGACGCCCACGGCACGCACGTGGTCCGGCTCCGTCCGTTCAACCACGCCGGGCCGGGCCAGAGTGGCGACTACGTGATCGGCACGCTGACACGACAGGTGGCCGAGGCCGAGGCGGCGGGCGCCGACGAGTGCATCCTGCGCACGGGCAACCTCGACTCGGCGCGCGACTTCACCGACGTGCGCGACGTGGCGCGGGCCTACGTCGAGGCCGCGGCGCTGGACCCCGGGGTCTGGAACGTGGCCAGCGGGCACTCGACCAGCGTGCGCGAGCTGATCGAGCTGGTGCGGGCAGCGGCGAGGATTCCCGTTCGCCACGAGATCGACCCGGCGAAGGTCCGCGTTCGCGATGTGCCGGAGGTTCGCGGCTCTGCGGAGAAGCTGCGCGCCGCCACCGGGTGGAGGCCGGAGATCCCGCTCAGCCAGACCGTGGCGGATGCGCTGGCGTACTGGCGCACCGCGTGACCATCGCGGTCGTGATCGTGACCTTCGAGAGCGCCCGTCATATCGGGTCGACCCTGCGGGCCCTCGAGGAGCAGCTGGAAGACGGCGACGAGCTGGTGGTGGTCGACAATGCCTCCCGGGACGGCACGGCGACGGCGGCTCGGGCGGCTAGCGCGCGAGCCCGGGTGGTGGAGCGGGAGGCGAACCTGGGCTTCGCGGACGGCTGCCACGCGGGAGCGGCGGCCACGACCGCGTCGCTGCTGGTGTTCCTGAACCCCGATGCCGAGCCGGCTCCCGGCTGCCTGGACGCGCTGCGTCTCGCCGCGGCGCAGCAACCCGGATGGGGAGCCTGGCAGGCGCTCGTGACGATGGACCACGGCACCGCGATCAACACTGCCGGCAACGTCGCGCACTTCCTGGGGATGGGCTGGGCCGGCCGCTGCGGGCGACCGGTGGCCGAGGCGCCGACCCGTCCCGAGGAGGTGTCCTTCGCCTCCGGGGCTGCGCTGGCCGTTCGCCGAGGGGCGTGGGAGGCGCTCGGAGGATTCGAGCATCGCTACTTCATGTACGGCGAGGACCTCGACCTCTGTCTGCGACTCAGGCTCTCGGGCTGGGGCGTGGGCATCGCTCCCGCGGCCCGAGTCGAGCACCGGTACGAGTTCGGCAAGGGCGGGCGTAAGTGGTATCTGCTCGAGCGAAACCGCTGGTGGACGGTCGTGGGCGTCTATCCCGCCGCCCTTCTGCTCCTGCTCGCGCCCGCGTTACTGCTCGCCGAGCTGGCCCTGCTGGCGGTCGCCTGGAAGGGGTCTTGGCTGCGGCACAAGCTGCACGCCCAGGTCAGTGTCGCCCGTGAGCTGCCGCGCATGCTCGCCCGCCGCCGCGACGTTCAGGCGATTCGGGGGGTTTCCACCCGTGAGTTCGCGCGTGCCCTGTCCGCCGACCTCGACAGCCCTCACCTGGGTCCGCTGGCCCGGGTGGCGCCGCTCGTCTCGCTGCAGCGGGCCTACTGGGCCGTCGTCCTGCGGCTGCTGACGCGTTCGTAGAGACCGAGCAGGTCTCGCAGGTAGCGCTCCTCGGAGTGGCCCTCGCGGGCCCGCGCCCGCAACGCCTCTCCCTCGGCGAAGCGGTGGCCGGGGTCGTCCCAGAGCTGGCGCAGGCGATCGGCGAGGGCGTCGGGATCGTTGGGGGCGAGGCAGTGGTCGTGTCCCACCAGCTCGGGGAGCCCGCCCATGCGGGAGGCGAGCACGGGTACGCCGGCGGCCATGGCCTCCAGCGGGGCGAAGGGCGAGAACTCGTGGGAGCGGGAGGGCACCAGCAGCGCCCCTGCCCCCGCGAGCAGCTCGGCCATGTGCTTGCGCTCCACGCGACCCAGCAGCTCGACCCGTGCCCGAGAGCGTTGAGCCAGCCGAGCCAGCTCCGCGGCCCCCGGGCCGTCGCCGGCCACCTTCAGCCGCACCTTGGCCCGCGCCGCGGCGGCGATGGCCACGTCGATTCCCTTCTCCACCGAGAGCCGCGAGGCCACCAGCGCGTAGGCGCCCTCGCCGGCGCGTGAGCGCTCGGCAAAGGCCTCGGCGGGGAGGTAATGGGGCAGGATCTCGAGCCGGTCGGCGGGCACGCCGAGCTTGGCCAGCTGGCCGACCGCGTAGGCGCTCGGCGCCACGAAGCGCTCGACCGCCGCGAACACCGCGGGCTGGTGAAGCGCAAGCCCGGCCGCGTACGCGGCGGCCTCGGGCAGCGAGCCGCGGCAGTTGAGCACGAGCCCGGGAACTGTGAGGCGCCCGTGACAGCGAAAGCATGGCCCGCCGTCGCGCGAGGCCACGCCGATCGCGCAGAACAGCCGGGCGTTGTGCAGGTGCAGGACCACCCGCGCTCCGCTCGCGCGCGCGGCGGCCAGACCGCGCGGACCGACCAGCGGAAGCATGTTGTGCACGTGCGCGACGTCGGCGCCCAGCTCGCGGGTCGCGCGGGCGAGCTCGCCCTCGTCGCGCCCGCCCCGCACCAGCGCCAGCGCCGCCGCTCCGCGCGTGGCCTGGGCGGAGCGGCGCTCGAACAGGGCGTGATCGATCCCCGCCCGGTGGAGCGCCTGCAGCTGCAGCTCCACCGACCGCTCCTCCCCGCCCTCGACGCGATAGCGGTTATGGACGACGAGCACACGCATCGCCCGGGCTACGCTACCCGGCCGATGTCCGACACGCGCACCGACCGGCCCGCCTTGGGGCGCCACACCCGCAGGGCCCGTGCTTGAACCCGAGGTCACGGTCGTGGTGCCCACCCGCGACCGCCCCGGCTACCTCGAGGTCACGCTCGCCTCGCTCGGCCGCCAGCGCGCCGACGCGGCCCACGAGATCATCGTGGTAGACGACGGGGCCGGCGGTGGGGCCGAGCCGGTCGCCGCGCGCCACGGGGTGCGCTACGCGAGCCATGGCGCCCCGCGGAGCCTCAACGCGGCGCGTAACACCGGCGTCCGCGAAGCGCGGGCGCCGCTGATCGCATTCGTGGACGACGACGTGCTCGTGCCGCGTGACTGGCTGGCCGCCCTCGCCGCGGGGGCGCGCGACCACCCGGACGCCGAGGCGTTCGGCGGGCCTATCCACGCGCGCTTCGAGGGCCCGCCCCTGCGCGCCTGCGGGCGAGAGGACCCACCCATCACCGTGCTGGACCTCGGCCCCGAGGACCGCGAGACCGACCGCGTCTGGGGAGCGAACTTCGCGGTCCGCCGCTCGGCGTTCGAGCGCATCGGACCCTTCGACGAGCGGATCGTGCGCCCTCACGGGGACGAGGAGGAATGGCTCGAGCGCATGCGCTCCGCGGGCGGCCGCGTCGTCTACCTCGCTCGGGCGGGACTCGAGCACCGCCGTACCGCAGCGGACGCCCGGCTGGGCCCGCTGGCCCGGGCGGCCTACGCCCGCGGGCGGGCGGCGCGCGCCAGCGACCGCCGCCGCGGGCGAGCCCCGCGGCTGTCGCTCGAGCTGCGGGTGCTCGCCGGCTGCGGCTGGCACACGCTGCGCAGAGCCTGCCCCCAGGGAATCGTGATGGGCGCGCACGCCGCCGGACGGGTCGTCGAAACCGTGCGCCCGCTGCCCGCCCGCGTGGGGGATCGGCCGTGAGCCACGACTTCCTGTCGGGCGACGCCGGCCACGTGACGAATCGCCGCCGTCGTCTCAAGCGCTCTGCCGGAGAGCTAGCGTTCGCGGCGCTCGATCGCGCCGCCCTGGTCACTCGCCGCGTCGACCGCCTGGCGCGCGCGCAGGCCCGCCGCGAGGTGCTGGTGATCGGCATCTACCGACCCGGTTCACTGCTCGCCCGGGCCGTGAGCGCGCTCGGCTCCGATCGTCACCGGGTGCGCCTCGCCTTCGGCGCCACGGGCCCGGCCGAGCCGGCGCTCGCGGCCCACACGGTGGCCGAGGGCCTCGGCGGCGGCAAGTTCGAGAACCTCAACCGGGTCCTGGCCGAGACGGATCCCGGGGCGGCGGACTGGCTGCTGGCCATCGACGACGACGTGCGCCTGCCCAACCGCTTCCTCGACCGCTTCATCGCGCTGTGCGAGCGTTTCGGGCTCGACCTCGCCCAGCCGGCGCAGACGCTGCGCTCGCACTCGGCCTGGAAGGTGGCCCGTCGGCGCCCCGTCTCGCTGGTGCGCCAGACGCGCTTCGTGGAGATCGGCCCGCTCACCGCCTTCGGGCGGCGCGCGCGCGCGGAGCTGACGCCGTTTCCCGACCTGCGCTTCGGCTGGGGCCTCGACCTGCACTGGGCCGCGGTCGCGCAACAGCGAGGCTGGCGACTCGGAGTGGTCGACGCGGTGCCCGTGGCCCACGACTCGCGACTGGTCGCGGCGGCCTACGCCCACGACGACGCAGTCGACGAGGCGGCTCGCTTTCTCGCCGATCGGCCCTACCTGCCCGCGTCGAGCGCCGCGGACGTGGTCGCCGTCCACCGCCGGGCCTGACCCGCGATGCGCCTCCTGTTCGTCTGCCCCGACATGCGCACCGGCGGCGCCGAGCGTCACTGGGCCACGCTCCTCCCGATGCTGCGCGAGCGCGGGGCCGAAGCCGGGGTGCTGTGCCTGGCGGCCGAGGGAGGCCTGTTCTCCGACCTGGTGCGCGCGGGCGTGCCCGCCCGCTGCCTGAACATGCAGCGCCGTGGCGACCCTCAGGCGCTGCGCGCGGCGCTCGCCTGCGCGCGACCCCGCCCGGACCTGGTCGTCTCCCGCGGCGTGAGCGCGCTGGTGGTGGGCGAGGCGATCGCCCGGCGGGCGCGGACGGCCCACGTGGTCAACGAGCACACTCCGCTGCTGCCCGACGGCCGGCTGCTGGCGGGGCGCCGCCACCAGCGCCTGCTCACCCGGGCGCTGGCTCCCCACGTCGAGGGGGTGATCGCGGTCGCCCGCCGGCAGGTCGACCCGCTGGTCGGCCTCGGCTACCGGCGCGAGCGCATCGAGGTCATCCCGAACGGCATCGAGCCGGTCGAGCCGCGCGCCGGCTCGGCCCGCCTGGCGGGCGAAGGCGAGTTCGGAGTGCTCTGCGTGTCGCGCCTCCAAATCGAGAAGCGGGTCGAGCTGTTCGTCGAGGCGGTGGCCGAGGCCCGGCGGTCCCACCCCGGCCTGCGCGGCTTCGTCGCCGGGGACGGCGACCGGCGCGAGGAGATCGAGCGGGTCGCTCGGGGCAGCGGCGTGGAGCTGCTGGGCGAGCGCGCGGACATTCCTGCGCTGCTCGAGGCCGCCGACGCGTTCGCGCTCTCGAGTGGCGCCGAGGCCCTTCCGATGAGCGTCCTCGAGGCGATGGCCCGCGGGCTCCCGGTGGTCGCGCCAGACCTGGGCGGCACCTCCGACGCGGTGGCCGACGGAGAGACGGGCCTGCTCGTGAAGACGGGCGACTCCGCCGCGCTCGCGGGCGCGCTGCTGGCGCTCGCCCGTGAGCCCGAGCGAGCACGCCGGATGGGCGAAGCCGGGCGCGAGCTTCAACGCGAGCGCTTCAGCGCCGCGGCGATGACCGACGCCTACCTCGCGACATTCGAGGAGATGGCTCGGTGAGCGACCGCATCGACGTGCTGCTGCTCTCCCTGGGCACGACTTTCGGGTGGCGCGTGGCTGACTCCGCCTTCCTCAAACAGCTCGAGCGCGCCGGCGCGTCCACTGCAGCCGTGTCAGTTCACTTCGGTGCCGCGGGGCGTCTACGGCGCGCCTATCCGGTGACTGACCTCGTCGAGGCCTCGGCCGCGCGTCGTGCGCTGCGAGCCGCGCTGCGCGAGCACCGGCCGCGCTCGCTCGTGATCTCCAGCACCACGGCGGCGATGCTGGCCGACGCGGGGCCGCTGGCGCACGCCATCCGCCTCGACGCTCCGGCCTCGCTCAACCGGCCCGGCCCGCAGAACGCCGTTCTGCGTGCGCTCGAGCGGCGGGCGCTCGGTCGCGCCACGCTCGTGCTCCCGTGGAGCCGGGCCGCCCTCGCTGCGTTGCCGCCCGGCGTCGGCCCGGCCGTGGTCGTGGCGCCCCCGGTCGTGCGTTCCGGCGAGCCGGCGTGGAGGCGCGAGCGCCTCGCGGTGGCCTACACGCCGGACGTGAAGGCCAAGGGCCTCGACATTGTCTGTGCCGCCTGGGCGGCGGCTGCGATCGAGGACGCCCGCCTCCAGGTGTTCGGTGTCGAGCCCGAGGCCGCGCTGGCCCACTTGAGGCGGACCGCCACGCCGGTCGCCGCGAGCATCGAGTTCGCCGGCTGGCGCGCGCCCGCGGAGTTCCGCGCCGCCCTGCGCCGGGCCCGCGCCTACGCCGGCGGGGCGCGCTGGGAGGACTTCGGCCAGGCTCCGCTCGAGGCTCTGGCCGACGGCGCGCTGCTCGCCACGGTGCCCTCCGGCGGACCCTTCGAGGCGCTGGCGCTCGCCCGGGAGCTCCACCCGGGGCTCGTGGCCCCCTCGCTCGAGCCCGCCGCGCTGGCGGCGGCCCTGCGGTCCGCCTTCGAGCTGCCCGAGCGCGAGACCCGCGCCTACCGCGAGCGCGCCGCCGACCTGCTGCAGCGCTTCGATCCGGAGGCGATCCAGCGCGTGGTGGAGCGCGAGGTGGTGCCTCCTCTACTCAGCGCCGGCGGCGCGCCGCGCTGAGCACCCCCCGCTCCCACGCCTCCGCGTCGGCCTCAAGCGGGTGGCGCGCGGTCAGCGCCCGGCTCGCCTCGGCCAGGCGCCTGCGCAGGCCCGTCTCGCGGACCAGCAGCGCAAGCGCACGCTCGATCTCCGCCGGGCTCTCGGGGTCCACGACCAACGCGTTCTCCCCGTCGACGGCCACGTCGCCGGCGGCGCCCGCGCGCATGGTGCAGAGGAGCGCCATGCCGGCGGCGGCGCCCTCGCGCATGGTCACCCCGAAGGGCTCGTGGCTGCTCACGAGTGCCATCACGTCGGCGCCGGCGTAGAGCCCCGGGAGCTCCTCCGGCGCGACGTATCCGCGGAAGCTCACCTGCGCCGCCGCACGCGCGGGCCTGGGATCGCAGCTCCTCCTCGAGGGGGCCCGTTCCGGCCAGAACGAGCTCGGCCTCGTCCTCGTCAAAGCCGGCGGCGGCGAAGGAGGCGATCAGCGTGGCCAGGTTTTTGTCCGGCACGAGGCGGCCCACGCAGAGCACACGGACCGGACGCTCCGCGCCCTCGCGTGGGGACAGGGCCAGAAACGGTTCGAGGTCGGCGCTCTGCAGGGCGACCTCGATGCGCGACGGCTCCACACCCATGGCGACCAGGCGCTCGCGCCCCTGCGTCGAGGCCACGAGAAAGCCGTCCACGCGCGGCGCGATCGTGCTGTGCACGCGCAGCTGCAACCCGGACAGGGCGCGATCGCTCCACCGCGTCAGCTCGCTGAACACCACCAGCGGCAGCGAGCGCCGGCGACACCAGGCAAGCGCACGCCAGGTGGCCGGGCCGAACTCCGAGGACACGACGCATTCGGCCTTGGAGCGCGTCAGCGCCGGACCGAGTCCGCTCGGCAGCACCAGCGGTGTGCGTCCGGGCCGCGCGCGCTGTCGCGCCGAGAGGACCTCATGTGGGTACTTTCGGTTCGTGGAGAACCATTCCGGGCGCATGTCCCAGGCGGGCTGGCGCGCGGAGAGATAGATCACCGAAGCGTCGATCCGTCCACGCTTCGCGAGGCGCTCGAACAACGGCTCGCGGTAGGGAACCGGGACCGGCGGAACGATGGCGCAGCGAATCGACACACCGCAACTCTGACCTACCGGACGGGTTCTGCGAGCAGCCGCACCTGCTGCTAGCCTGCGCGGCGCGGTTTTCAGGGGTGCAGGGGCCCCGCTGGCCCGCCGCCTCCCCCGCTGTCTCCGCCCGTCGAGGAGGAACACGCACATTGATCCGCCTCCTACGAAATCTGCTCTTTCTGACCGTGCTGTTCGCGCTCGCGCTGCCCTCGCTCGCGCAGGCTGATCCGCAGCGCGACTGCGCCGGTGACGGCGACCTCGACAAGCGCTACTCCAACTCGCAGCTGCGAAAGGCGCTCGACAACCTCGACAGCGGCCTCGACGAGTACAGCAACTGCCGCGAGGTGTTCAAGGCGGCGATCGCGAGCGGATCGGACGAGCGCAACAACGGCGGTGGATCCGGAGGTGGAGGGAGTGGAGGCACGGCCGGCGGCGGTAGTGGTGGTACCGAGGTCAGCGGGGAGGAGCAGCAGGCCCATGCCGGCGACAACGCCGAGCTCGGGGCGCTGACGGACGGCGCCGACGACCCCAAGCCCGACGTGAACATCGGCGGCGAGCAGGTCCAGCCCGGCACGAACGGCCTGTTCGACCTCGCCACTGCGAGCAACAGCCTGCCGACGCCTCTGCTCCTGACCCTAATCGTGATCGGACTCCTTGCCCTCGGCGGCGGGCTCGTTGCGCTGCGCGGCCGCATGCCGGCCTTGCGGCGTCTTCCGCTCGTTTCCAAGGTTCCGCGTGTTTCGCTCCCCAGATTCCGGCGATAGCGACGCCGGAGCGGGAGCGAGCGTCTCCCTAGCGAGCAACCGCGCGGCGACCGTGGGCGCCCTGTGCCTTGGCGCTGCCCTGGCGGGCATCGCCTTCGGGGCGAAGGGAGGTAACCAGCTCACCCGCACGAGCCTCGTCGAGGTGCTGACGGTGCTGGGCGGCGGCGTGGTGGTCGCCGCTGCCGTCGTCTGGGGGCGTCGCGGCCCGGTGTACGGCGCGAGCGCGCTCGTCTTGTTCGGACTGCTCGCCTTCGTCACCGCCCTCTCGGTGACCTGGGCGATCGTTCCTGACCTCGCCTATATCGAGGCCGGGCGCACGCTCGCCTACCTCGCGGCCTTCGCCGCGGGCCTGGCCGGCGCCCGGCTGGCCCCCCGCGCCGGTCCGGTGGTGCTGAAGGGAATCCTGCTCGCCGCAGTCGCGGCGGTCGCCTACGCGCTCCTCGCCCGAGTGTGGCCGGGGTCGCTGGCCGAGAACGAGCTGTCCAACCGCATCGGCCAGCCGTTTCAGTACTGGAACGCGGTGGGCACCACGGCGGCGCTGGCGCTGCCCGGCCTCCTGTGGCTCGGCGCGCGTCGCGCCGCCAGCCCCGCGAGCCGTGCCCTCGCCTATCCGGGCGCCGGCGTGGCCCTGCTGGCCATTCTGCTGACCCAGTCGCGCGGGGCTCTGGCCGCCGCGGTGATCGGCGTGGCCGCCTGGCTGGCCTTCGCCCCGCTGCGGCTTCGCAGCCTGCCGGTGATCCTGCTGCCCGGGCTGGCCGCGGGCGCGGTCGGCGCCTGGGCGCTGTCCAAGGACGCCTTCTCCGCCACCGCGCCCCCGCTGGCGGTCAAGGAAGCCGTGGCCTCGGAGTTCGGGCTGCTGCTGTTCGCACTCGTGGCGGGCCTGTATGCGGCCGGCTTCGCGCTCAACGCCACGCTCGACGGCGGCCATGTGCCCGAGCACGTGCGAAAGCGAGCAGGTGCCGTGGCTGTGGCGAGCGTCGCCGCCGTCGCGCTTCTGGCGCTCGGATCTGTCGCCCTGAGCGAGCGCGGGCTGACGGGCACGATCGAGGACCGAGTCGACGAGCTGACGAGCGAGACCGAGACGGCGCCCACCGCCTCGGGCGCCGGGCGTTTCGGCGCCGCCTCGTCTACCCGAAGCAAGTACTGGAAGGAGGCGCGCCTGGTCTTCGAGGACCGCCCCTCGGTCGGCACGGGCGCGGGAACCTTCCGCGTGGCTCGGCTGCGCTACCGCACGGACCCGAGCGTGACCGGCCACGCGCACGGCTTCGTTCCCCAGACGCTCGCGGACCTTGGTCTCGTCGGGCTCGCGGTCACGCTCCTGCTGCTGGTGGCGTGGCTGGTCGCCGCGGCGCGCACGCTCGCCCTCTATCCGCGCCGGCTGCCGTTTCGTCGCAAGCGCGGCGAACCGCCGCCGCCTCGTGAGTGGACCGCGGAACGGGTGGCGCTGCTGGCGCTCACGCTCACCACGATCGTCTTCGGGCTGCAATCGGCGATCGACTGGACCTGGTTCATACCCGGTCCGGCGGCCATGGCCCTGGTGGCCGCGGGGTTCGTCGCCGGACGCGGCCCGCTCGACGCGGCGGGCGACGACCGGCCGGCCGGGGGGCTGCGCGAGCGGCTGGCGGACCGCTCGCCGGCGCGGCTGGCGGCCGCCGCCGGGGTCCTGCTCGCGTCCGTGCTCGCCGCCTGGGCGATCTGGCAGCCGGAGGCCGGTGACCGCGCGGTCGGGGATGCCCTGACCCTGCTGGACGACGGCGACTACGAGCGCGCGCTGGTCAAGACCGAGGACGCCCGCTCGGCCAATCCGCTGAGCGTCGACCCGCTGCTCGTGCGCGCTTCGATCGAGACCCAGGCCGAGCGCGAGGCGGACGCCCGGGAGACCCTGGAGGAGGCGGTGTTGAAGTTCCCCGGCTCCCCGGAAACCTGGTACCAGCTCGCGGCGTTCCAGCTCGGGACGCTCGACCGCCCCGTCGAGGCGGGTGAGACCGTTCAGGGCGCGCTCTACCTCGATCCGCTCTCGACCCCCGCCCGGGAGCTCTTCCTCGAGGCCCGTGCGCGCGCCCGCGCCAAGCAGCTCGAGGCCGCGACCCGCGAGCAGCGCGGGGACGATTGATCAGGACCGCCGGGCGGTGACCAGGAAGGTCCCGGCCCGCCGGCGCAGCGACTCGACCTCGAAACCGAGCCGATCGAGCACGCGAGGGAGGGAGACCCGCGTGAAGCGGTGCAGGTGGGGCGAGAGCGGATCCTCAGGTCGACCGAGCCGCCGCGCAGCCGGCGTGGCGAGCGCCAGCACGCCCCCGGGCCGCAGGACCCGGCGGGTCTCGGAGAGAAAGAGCTGAACGTCGCGCACGTGCTCGATCGTCTGGGCGCAGAGGACGAGGTCGAATTCGTTGTCCTCCAGCGGCAGCGGCTCGTCGGGCTCGAGCTCGATCAGGCGCGCCCTCGGGAGCCGGCGGCTCGCGCGCTCGAGGGCGACCGCGGACACGTCGGCCGCCGTAAGCTCGCGGGCGTCCAGCACCGCGGTCAGGCGGCCGTCTCCGCAGCCGAGATCGAGCGCGGCGCCCACCGGTCCGAGCGAGCGTACGAAGTCCAGGAGGTGCGCCGGCGGCGGTCCTGGCTCCTCGGGCACGAGCTGCCACAGCTCGTCGTCGTAGCGGCTGGCCATGGCCATATCCTGGCGAGCATGTCCGACGCGCACTCGTGGACGCTGCGGACCGCCTCAGCCCGGGACGCTGAGAAGCTGGCCATGGTCCTGCGCGAGGGCTTCGAGAGCTACCGCTCGTTCGCTCCGCCCGGCTGGGAGCCGCCCTCGGGGAACTGGGACTTGGATCTGCTGCGAGGGCGTCTGGCGGAGTCCGACGTCTGGTGCCTGCTCGCCGAGGCCGACGACGACGCGATAGGCCACGTCTCTCTGCTGCCGGCGGCCAAACACGCGCGTCATCCGTCCTCGGAGCCCGCCCTCGCCCAGCTCTGGCACCTCTTCGTGCGTACGGGCTGGTGGGGGTCCGGGCTCGCAACCGAGCTGCACCGCGAGGTCCTGCGCGAGGCGGGCGGTCGCGGCTACCGCACGATGCGCCTGTTCACGCCTCTCGACCAGGCGCGGGCGCTCCGCTTCTACGAGCGCGAGGGCTGGACGCTCGCCCGCGCGCCCGTCGAGGCCGCGCCGGGGTTCGGCATGCCACTGGCGGAGCTGCGGCGCGCGATCAACAGCAGCGTGTGACCGAAGCGCGCCAGGCGCGGGCGCGAGCCGAGCGGGTCGAGGCGGTGTAGCGCGCGCTGCGCGCGGGCCGGAAGCCGGCGCCAGCCAAAGGTCACGGCGTGCAGCTCGGGCTCGAGGCCCGCCCCGCGAGCCAGGCGCTCCAGCTCCCGCGGGGACAGCGGGATGTCGTCAGGCGTACCGTGGATCGACGTTCCCAGCCCGGTGCGGTTGGCCAGCGCCAGGCCCGCCCCCACCGGATGCCATAGCCCCGGCTCGAAGGCCACCAGGGCGCCTCCGGGGCGCAGCAGCCGCGCCGCCTCGGCGAACACGGGCGCCAGCGGCCCCTGGAAGGCGACGTGGTGAAGCACCAGCCGGTAGAGCACCACGTCGAACGACGCCGGCGCGAAGCCGAGGACTCCCGCCCGTCCCACCACACCGGAGTCGAGCTCATCCGACCCGAGCATCGCCGGGTCGAGATCCACTCCGGTGAGCCGCCAGGCCGGGCGCGGGAACAGGTGCCGCCCGGGATGCCACCCGCAGCCCACCGAGAGGACCTCGCCCCCGCTCAGACCGAGCCGGCGCTCGAGCAACGCGCGCTCGCGACGCTCCTCCTGGTCGTAGTGGACCTGCAGGGTCGCCGGCTCGGAATACCGGTCGAGCAGGTTGTCGGCGTGGTAGGGCTCGCTCACCAAGCTCCCCGCGAGCGAAACACCGCGGGGATCGTCTTCAGCAGGATCGTCAGATCGAGGAACACCGACCACCGCTCGAGGTAGAGGAAGTCGAGACGCACGAGCTCGTCGAAGTCCAGCTCCGAGCGACCGGAGACCTGCCACAGGCCCGTCATGCCGGGCATCACGAGATAGCGCTTTCGGTGCCAGTCCTCGAGGCGGTCGTAGTCGCGCTGAGGCAGCGGACGCGGGCCGACCAGCGACATCTGACCGCGCAGGACGTTGAACAGCTGGGGGAGCTCGTCGAGTGACCAGCGCCGCAGGAAGCGCCCGGCCGCGGTCACACGCGGATCGTCGCGGATCTTGAATATCGCGCCGCCGACCTCGTTGCGTCCCTCGAGCGGATCCTGCAGGTGCTCGGCGCCGGCGACCATCGTGCGGAACTTCAGGCACGGGAAGGAGCGGCCGCCGATTCCCGGGCGCATCGACCGGTAGAAGACCGGCCCGCGCGAGGTCAGCTTGATGGCCAGCGCGGCCACTGTCATCAGCGGCGCGAGCACGAGGACCAGCAGGGCAGCGCCGACAAGGTCGAAGCTGCGTTTGACCGCGAACTCGACGCCGTCCAGCATCGGCGGCTTGAGCTCGAACAGGGGGAGCGTCTGGCCGGGAACGAACTCGGCCCGGTCCATGAGGATCTCCATGGTCGAGGGGGCCACGCGCACGCTCACGCCGTGGTGGTGACAGCGCTCGACCAGCTCCACGGCCTGGGCCTGGGGGAAGTCCGAGTCGGTGATCAGCACCTCGTCGATTGAGTCGAAGTTGCGTTCCAGCTGCTCGAGTGAGCGAAAGTCGCGCAGTCCGTCGAGCAGCGCCACCGGTGTGCGCGCAACGAAGCCGTAGGGCTCGATCACGTTCGAGTCACCGAGCGCGTGAGAGACCGCCTGAATGTTCGCTCCCGAACCGATCAGAACGGCTCGGCGGCGATAGCCGGCCGCCCGCAGCACGACGCCGGAGGCGCGCTCGAAGACCCAGCGCAACAGGGACACGTAGAGCAGCGCGAAGAAGAGCGACGCGTAGAAGATGTAATAGGACTGGAACGGCTCGCCCTCGATCTCGGCGTAGATCAGCACGACCAGCGTGACCTGGAACAGGGAGGCGATGACGCGGGAGAAGCCGGGCCGTTGCGCGCGGTCGCGATAGAGACCCGAGCGGGCGAAGAGCAGCAGCATCACGAGCGCGGCGAGCGGGAAGTACTGGTTCGCCTGGGTCCACATCTGGTCGAGCTGCTCCGGCGCGCGGATCGCGGCCTTGACCACCAGCGCCGTGTAGATGGCCAAGAACAGGCCGATCAGGTCGAGCGCCGCCAGGCTGCCGATGCGGATCAGCGCGCGCAGGGTGTCGAAGCGCAGGATGCTGCGGAGGATCAGGGGCCTGCCCGCGCGCACGTCGCGGTCGGGCAAGGAGACCGGCTCGATCTCCCTCAGCTCTTTGACGAGGCCTTCAGGCACGGCTCGTTCCCGGTGAAGAAGTGAAACAGGCTAGCCGGGCGAATGTAGCGGTGGCGGGCGAGGCCGTTCACGACTATCGCTGCTCTCGACGTTCTTCACGGCGTTCCTCGCGTGCCTCGCGGCGCTCCTCGAGAAGCTCCTCGCGCTGCTCGATTCGCTCCTCCTGGACCTCGCGCTCCGCGGCGCTCGTCGGCCCGAACTGTGCAGTGACCAACGCGATGGCCACCGCGACGATGGCCAGGGCCACCAGGAGGGAGCCAACCATCTGAGACGTGTGGGAGCCCTGCATCAGGCCAGCTCGAGAAAGTCGCCCGCCGACGTGATCCAGGTGAGCGCGAGCAGGGCCCACACCGACATACCAAGCGCCGGGAGGAAGCGGCCCATCGAATGCCACCATCGGATCACCGCGATCTTGAGGGCGAGCACGCACAGGAGAGCCATGGCCGCAACCATGTGCAGCGACGCGTCGTCCTCGAAGCCGAAGTAGCCGACGCACATCGCCGCGGTGACGACGAGCAGCACGGCGATGGTGTCACCCACCGCGCGGTGGGTCCTCGTGGCGGGCGCCGCGGCGAGAAAGGGCGAGAGAAGCTTGCCGTACCCCACCGCGATCAGCAGGAGCTGGTAGACGGCGAGCGCGAGGGCAACCGAGGCAAGAAGGACCTTCACCTCGGTGGGGTTGCCCCGCGTCAGGGTGTTGATCAAGTCCTCCAAGACGGCAGCCCGCCGGAGTGAATGAGCCCTCAGGGCCTACACAGCGTCGTCTTGTAGCGGCAGGCCACGATCTGCGGCGTCTCCACCGGCCGGCCCGCGTCGATGGAGTGCGCCAGCCGGATCAGCTGGGAGTGAGACCAGGCGAGCGGCGTAGCCGAGAAGGTGTTCTCCCCGGGCACGTAGCGCGGCCCGGTGCCCGCCGGCGGGTTGTGATCCCAGACCTGCTCCGCGATCACCCGGCCGCCGGCGTCCTCGGCCACGTGGGCCATCGTGTCCAGGTACCGCTGGGCCGGCTCCCCGGCCGCCAGCGCGTATTCGCCGCGCTCACCCGTCAGTAGCGGCCAGCCGCGGCCGATCGTCTCACCGCTGCCTGGGTCGACGGGCTCCCACTGGCTGCCGTCCCGCTTCTCGCCGTAGCCGTCGAAGCTGGAGCGATGCCAGAACGGTCCGTTGTCCGTGTTGTAGCCGAGCTGGCTGTCGATGAGCGCGAGCGTCGAGGCGATGTTCTTGTCGTCCGCCGACTTGACGCCGAGGCGGACCATCTCCAGGAAGCTCGGGTCGAGCACGCGCCGCTGATCGACCAGCGGGCCTCCGTCCGCTATCTGGATCTGAGCCCCCGAGTTGGCGTTTCCGTTGTCGGTGATGCGCAGGTAGTACGGCTTTCGGGACAGCGGCCCGTTGGTGGTCATCGTCCAGCGCTCGAGGTTGGCCTGCCACTCGTCGGCGACCTCGAGGTAGCGGTCGGCCCGGGCATCGTCACCGTTTTTGCGAGCGATCTCCGCGGCGCAGACGAGACCCGCGATCTCCGCGGCGATCGTCGCCGGGGAGAAACCGCCGATGTTCTCCCAGCGCTCCTGCTTGGTGCGCGGCCCCTCGTCCACGAGGAAGTCCGCGGACAGGCGCACGTTGTCCCAGTCCTCGGCTCCGGTGCGGCCGAGTTGCCAGGCGAGCACGATCGGGAAGGCCACCTCGTCCATCTGCAGCCCGCCGAACACGGGCTCGCCGTCGAGCCGCGAGTTCTGCGGGAAGGACCCGTCGGGCCCCTGCTGCACCGACCACAGGTAGTCGAGCGCCCGCTGGGCGGCCGGCTCGTCGCCCGCCGCCAGCAGGCCGGTCGCGATCTCGTATAGGTCGCGCGACCACACCGCGATGTAGACGGGGTTGTGCTGGAGCTCGTTGGCCCATGCCCAGGGCCGGCCGGGAGCGGCCACGAACCCGCCGCGGTAGGTCTTGTCCTCGTGCGCGGCGAGCAGCATCACCGAGGCGGTGTAGCTGCTGCTCGATCCGGCCGCGCTCTCGGGCACCGCCTCCAGCGACGAGAAGTAGTCGCGCCAGCCGGCCGAATACTCGGCTCGCGCCCCGGAGAAGCCTCGGGCAAGGGCCGCCCGTGCGGTCCCGAGCGCGGCGCCTCGCTTGCGCGCGAAGCCCAGGGCCAGGGTCATCCGCCGGCCACCGGCCTGGCCGGTCAGCCGGGTCTTCCCGAGCTGAACGACGTTGCCGCGCTCGCGCGCCGTGTAGGACCAGTCCATCGTGAAGTCGTCCTTGAGGTCCGCCCAGCCGTCGCTGCGATCGAGGTAGCCGCTCGAGGACTTGGTGAAGCCCGACGACGACGCCAGCGCGCTGCTGAGCACACCGTCGCGGGCCACGAGACTGCCACCGGCGCTGCGACCGGTGTCGTCGTTCGCGTTGAGCCCGAGGCCCACGTCGTGCAGGACGTAGACGGTGTAGGGGCCGCCGCTCAGCGCTTCGAAGCGCACGTCCACCAGCACGGCCGAGCGCCGGGGATCGGTCACGTAGGTCTTGGTGATCCGGTACTTGCCGGACTTCGCGGTATTGATCTGCCTGTAGACCGGGCTGCGCGCGTTGAGCAGCTCGACGCGCTGATTCGTGGCCTCGGTCTCACGCTCGACGAAAGTCGAGCCGTCGGTCACGACGAGCTGGGTGTCACGGGTGGCGGGCGTGTCGATCCGGGGGGAGAACACCTCCGTGAGAACGCCGTCGTTGAGCGTGTACCAGACCTTGCTCCTCGACGTGCGCGAGGTGCCGAAGCCATCCTTGTCGCCCGGCGCCCAATCCGACGCCTTGCCCGGGTAGCCGGGCGCCTTGGGGGCTTGCGGCGCGCCCGGGCCGGCCTGGGCGCCGCCCAGGGCGGCGACGACGGCGACGGCAACAACGGCGAGCACCAGGCCGGCGACGCGATGGATCCTCATGTATCTCTCCCCCAGAGGCGACGAATTGCCCAGGCCCTACCCCGCGGGCGAACGGGTCGAAACCACGGCCGCCGCGCCTGAGTCCCAATTCGGTACCCGGCCGGCGTCCCCGCGGGCGCCCCGACCCGCCGGGCGCCCAAGCGTCAGGCGACGACGCGAACGTCCGCCGCTTGCGGGCCCCGCGGGCCCTGCGTGACTTTGAACTCGACGCGCCTGTCCGGCTTCAAGCCCCCTTGAGGCCACTCGCCTTAAGAGCGCTGGAGTGGACGAACACGTCCGGGGCCTCGTCACGCGCGATGAACCCAGAGCGCTTCTCCTGTCGAACGACTTGACGTGCGCTGTGCCACGGTGCGCTCCTCCTTTCCACGTGGTCGCTGGCGCGGAGCCATGCCTCTGCATCGGAGAGGTTGCCCCCGGCCAAGCCCGTTGTCGGGCGGTTGTCATCCGCACTATTGATCCGCAGCGCGCTGGTTGGGTGCCGGGGGTGGCTCGGTCCAACGGGGGGCGAGTATCGTCGGGGACAGCCGGGCGTTGCCGACGCCTGGACCCCCAAAAGGAGGTGCGAAGGATGGCCAGGCCGTTTATCGCCGGCGCAGCCGTGCTTGCGGGCGGAGTTGGCGCCGCGTTCCTTGCGAAGCGCTTGGCATCGAAACGCGGTGAACGCGACTTCGGGCAGATGATCGAGCGGACGCCGGAGGGCTCGCCGACAAGGTGGGTGTTCGACAACGTCATCGCCATACGGAATAACACCGACCGCATCCTGGAACTGCTCGAAGGCAAACCGACGTCATCCTCGGCTACCGAGCCACCCGTCGAGACCCCCCCTCCGGCGTAGCTGCAGCAGCGCCCCGTGGCGCCGAGCCGTGGTCTTATGCACTACTACGGGCGAACGGGTCGAAACCCCGGCCGCCGCGCCTGAGCCCCATTCGGTACCCGGCCGGCGCCCGCGGGGGCCCGACGAAAACGTCGCTCTTTGCGAGAACCCGTTGCACGAATCGGGGCGAGTCGTTGCAGGATTCGAGCTGAAAGTTGTGCCGATGCTTAGGAGCGAGAGACGACCGCCGGTCCGGGCCGAGGTCGACGAGGCCGCGCTTCGGCTGCTCGCACGCCACGGCTCCCAGATCCTCGCCACCGCGCGGCGCTACGCCGCCACGCCCGAAGACGCCGAGGACGCCTACCAGCGCGCCTTCGAGATCCTGCTGACCAAGGCGCCCACCACCCGCGAGGAAGAGCTCGTGCCGTGGCTCAAGACGGTCGTCAAGCACGAGGCCTTCGCGCTGCGCCGCCAGCGCGACCGCCACTCTCCGGTGACCGACGACGGCGAGCTCGGCGACCGCGGCACCTCCGCCGGCGCCACGCACGACCAGGCCGAGCGTATGGAACGGCTCCACCAGGGCGCCGAGGCGCTGCGCCGACTCAAGCCGCAGGAGATGCGCGCGCTGCTGCTCAAGGCCGAGGGCTATTCCTACGCGGAGATCGCCCAGCGGACCGGCTGGTCCTATACGAAGGTCAATCGTTGCTTGACCGAGGGCCGGCAGGCGCTGGCGGTGCGGCTGGCGGGGATCGAGACGGGGGTCGAGTGCGCAGGCTTCGCGCCGTTGCTGTCGGCGCTGGCCGACGGGGAGGCGAGCGCCGAGCAGCTGGCGCGGCTACGTCCGCACATGAAGACCTGCCTGTCGTGTCGCGCGCGCCTGCGTGAGTTCCGGGCCGCGCCTGCACGCGTGGCCGCGCTGGTGCCGCCGGTGGCGCTGGCCGGCGCCGCGACCACGGTGGCCGGCCCGCGCGGTCTCTGGGAATCGCTGCTGGGCGCCGCCCAGCAGAAGGCCGCGGCGCTGGGGGAGCGCACCCAAGCGGCGGTGGAGCTGGCCACCGGCCAGAAGGTCGCCGCCGTGGCCGCGTCGGCGGCCGCTCTCGCGGGCGGCGGCACGGCGGTCGACCAGCTCGCACAGCACGAGTCCCGGCGCCCGGCTCCCGCGCAGACGGCCGTGGAGGCCGAGCCCGTCAAGGACGAGGTCCCCGTGACCCCGGCGCCCGAGCCGGCCCCCGTGGCCGAGCCGCCGGCCGCACCCGCGCCCGAGCCCACGCCGGCCCCCGCCCCCGTGCCGGCGCCCGAACCCGCAGCGCCACCGCCGCCGCCCGACCCGGCAACCGAATTCGCCCCCACCGCTGCCCCCACGCCGGCTCCACCACCGGCGGCCACGCCCGCGCCCGCGAGCCCGGCGGACGGCTTCGCCCCCGCCGGCGGGGGCAACCCCGGCGGCGGTGGTGCAGCCGGTAACGAGTTTGGTCCCTAACCGGGCCGGCGAAGAACTGCTCCTGCTGCCAACCGCCGCCTCGCGGCCCCAACCGCGGTCAAGACGCCGGAAGGTAGGTGAGCAGGACCACTCCGGAGTCGAAGCGCTTCACATCGTCGAGCTCCATCCGGACGGTTCCCCTGTCGCCGAGCACGTGGACGTTTCCCTCGCCCCAGATGATCGGGTTCAGGTAGACCTCGTACTCGTCGATCAGGCCCTTCTCGGCGAGGGCGAACGCGAACCCGCCGCTCCCGTGCATGAACAGGTCACCGTCGACCTCGTCCTTCAGCTTCGGGATCGAGTCCTCGAGGTCCCCCTCGAGCAGGGTCGCGTTCCACTCGAGATCGCCGGACAGGGTGTTGGACCCGACGTACTTCCGCATCGGGTTGACCATGTCCGCCCATTTGCCCGACTGGCTCGGCCAAAATCCGGCCAGCCCCTCGTAGGTCTTGCGGCCCAGCACCAGCCCGCTGGATCTCGCCTGACGCTCGAACGAGTAGTCGCCGTGGTCTCCGTCCGCCTGCACCCACTCGCCGACCGGGTCTATGACGCCGTCGACGGTGGCCTGCGTTGTCGCGATCAGCTTTCCCATCTCGATTCTCCTTCGGTCACGAGAGCTGCCTCTGAGCCCCCTCTACCAATGAGTCGAACGGGGACGCCCGGATTCGACGTCTATTCGTGAATTCCCGGCGATGTGAGATCGGGCAGCTCGGGCCTACAGCCGGCGTCTGTGGTGGTCGGGAGCGCAGTCCGCGTGGTACGCCTCGCCCTGGATGTACAGGGCAGGCTCCTCGCCGGCGATCTCCGCCCGGCACGCTGCGCATGGGCCGCGGCGGTGGCTTCCGCTTCGGAGCGCGTGCCAGCGACTGTTGAGCAGCTCGATTCTCTGCGGACGGACGTGTAACGGCCACGCTCCGAGACGACGGTTAGGGACACTGCTGGGACTCACGGGTGCCTCCTGGGCGGTGGCTTGCTTGGGCAGGAGGTCCGTTCGGCGGCCGAGGTTTTGAGCCGCGCCGTACCCTCGAGCGGGTTTCTCAACGCCGACGTGCGCATGTGTGCTGTCGGACGCCGTTCGAGGCAAGCATACTCTGCTTGTTGGCGGCAGCGCTTACCCCCGCTTCCCTGCGCTAAAATCCCCGCCTCGGTCCGGGTTTGCGTCCTTATCGGCGTAGCGCGGGCACCCAGACGTCCGGGCGGGACGTTCTGCGCTCGATCAAGTGAGAGAGCGGACCTCCGTGACACAGGAGCACGTCATGCCGTATCTCTCTTGTGGCGGCTGCCGCCTGACTGTCTACACGGCGGCGGCCTACACGACGACGGACGACTGCCCGCGCTGCGGCGCGCCGCTTCGCAGGACGCCCGCGCGACTGTTTGGCTTGCCCGGTCGCGACGCTGGACCGCCCGCGCAGCGGACGTTTGAGCTCAGACGCACCTTTGCGGCCAACGCGGACGCCCCTCCTGCCGCCCGCCTGGCGGTCGCCGGCGTCGGCGATGAGGTCGCCGACGAGGCGCTCGAAGCCGCCCGCCTGATCGTCACCGAGCTCGTCACCAACAGCGTCCTTCACGGACCGCCCGAGCCAATCCAACTGCGCCTGCTCGTGGAGGATGACGTCCTGCGCATCGAGGTGACAGATACCGGTCCGGGCTTCGACCCGCCTGCGGCCGGCCCTGCCTTCACCTCATCCGGTGGATGCGGCCTGCAGGTCGTAGACTCGCTCGCCGAGCGCTGGGGCATCGACGGTGGGGGCCGCACGACGGCTTGGGCAGAGGTCAACGCGCGTCCAGCCGCCCATCCGACCAGCGCGGCGGTTTTCGCGTAGGCACCGCCACGGACCTCACGTGAGCGCCACGCCCGCCAGCGCCGGCGCCGATCACACCCGCCTGAGCCCCGAGCGCGGCGGGCTCCATGGGCAGTGAACGGGTCTCGTCCGCGTAGATGAGCTTGCGCGCCGCCGCGACCACGGTCGCCCGATAACCCGGGTCGAGGCAAAGGCCGCCGCCGAGGACCACGATCTGCGGGTCGAGAGCGTTCACCAGAGTGGCCAGCGTCCGGCCCAGCTCGCTCGCGGCGCGGGTGACAACGGCCGTGTGGGCGGCGTCGCCGAGTGCCTCGCGAGCGCTCGGCTCGCCCGTGAGGCGAGCCAGCGCCAGGCCACCCGCCACCTCCTCGACCAGAGGCGCTCCGGTGACGATCGCGTTCCCGCGGGCGCCGACCAGCGGCCGGCCGTGCAGCACCAGGCAGTGGCTCACGCCGCTACCGGCATTGACGTAGAGCATCGAGTCGTGGCCTCGCCCGGAGCCAAAGCGGGCCTCCGCCACGGCGGCCGCGCGAACGTCCGACTCGAGGCGGACGGGCCCCAGCGGCGCGAACGCGGCGCCGACGTCGAGCTCGCGCCAATCGACGCTCTCGCCGCTGGCCAGCGTGCCATCCGGTCGAACCAGCTCGCAGATGCCGATCCCGATCCCATCCAGCTCCGGCCGCCATGCCTCGGCGGCCAGCTCGACGCAATCGCGCAGCACGCGCGCCCCATCCGCCGCCGTCACCAGTTGACGCCGCTCGCGCACGACGCCATCCGTCGCGTCGACGATGCCGGCGGCGACCTTCGTGGCGCCCACGTCGATTCCGAGCGCGACCGTCACGAGAGGTAGGTGGGCGCCACTCCCTTCAGCGCGCGGGCCAGCGTCTTCCCGTAGTTGAAGTACTGATGAGTCGCGCCCTGCGGCAGATAGCACGCATCGCCCGGCCCGAGCTCGTACACCGACCCCGCCCCCTCGAACCATGCGCGCACGTGAAGGACGCCGTCGGTCACGTAGATCAGCTCGTCGCCGCCGTGGGCGTGCGCCACGCCCGTCTCGCCGGCGCCCACCTCGACGCGCATCACGGTCAGCGCTTCGGTGCTGGAAAGGATGCCGGTGAGCACGTCGAGGTCGCGCCTCCACACGATCGCCTCGTCCCGCACGACGCCGATGGTGGGCTCCGCTCGCCGCGGCTTCGGCCACGTGCCCAGCACGGCGTCGTCGGAGTACGAGGACTCGCCGAGGTACTCCTGCCTGCGCGCGTAGGCGCCGGTGGTTCCGGCCGACGGAGGCGGCGCAAGGAACTCGAGAACGCGAAGCGGCTCGTCGCCGTGCGCGAAGGCGTGGTGCCAGGTGCCCGGCGACAACGTCGCGCTCTGACCCCTCTCCACCCTCTGCAGCTCACCCACCGCGGGGTTGGCGAGGAGCATCGTGCCGGTCAGCACCGTGAGGACCTCGTGGGCGTCGAACACGGTGCGGTACTCGGGCGAGTGGCGAAAGGCCGCGCCTGGCGCCAACCCGAAGATCAGGCAGTGGATCTTCTCGGTGGAGCAGAAGATCCAGTCGGCGACCTCGCCGGACTCCCGGTCGCCCCAGATATGCCGGGTGACCGCCTCGGCGGAGATGCGCGCGGGCCCGTCGAATACCGGCTGTGGCGAAGGGGAGTAGCGCCGCGGTGGCTGATCAGCCGGATCCTCCAAACCGCGAGGAGTATTCCAGAAGGGCTCCGACCGGCGGCGGGCGCGCAGGTAGGATCGACCCGTGCCCGACCGCCTGTTCTTCACGGACTCCGACGAGGCCAACGAGCTGATCGCCGCGGATCCGCTCGCTCTCGTCGTCGGGTTCGTGCTCGACCAGCAGGTGACGGTGCAGAAGGCGTTCTCGGGGCCGCTCGTGCTGCGGGAGCGTCTCGGCAGCTTCGATGCGGCCACGCTGGCGGCCGCAGACCTCGAGCCCGTGTTTCGCACACCTCCGGCCGTTCACCGCTACCCGCGGTCGATGGCCAAACGAGTACACGACCTCGCGGTGCACCTGCGCGAGCGCTACGACGGTGACGCGGCCCGAATATGGACCGAGCCGGTGAACTCGAACGAGCTGCGAGCCAACCTGGCCGCTCTGCCCGGGTTCGGCGAGATGAAGATAAAGGCGCTCGGCTCGGTGCTCGCGAAACACTTCGGCGTGGAGGCTGCGCGCGACCTCGTGCCCTGGCATCCGACCTTGGGAGACGTGGACTCCCCGCAGGCGCTCGCGGCCTACCAGGCGGCCAAGCGCGCCCACAAGGCAGAATGGTCGGCCACGCGATCAGGAGTGGCTTGAGCGAGCGGCTGCGGTCGGTGGTCGACCGCCTGGACGTACGGCCGGACGACCGTGTGCTCGAGATCGGCTGCGGCCACGGGGTCGCGGCGACGCTGGTCTGCGAGCGCCTCGACACGGGCCGCCTCACCGCCGTGGACCGCTCGGAGAAGATGATCGAGGCCGCGGCCCGCCGGAACGCGATGTATGTCGAAGCGGGGAAGGCGGAGTTCATCGTCGCCGCGCTCGAGGATCTCGAGCTCGTGGACCGTCGCTTCGACAAGATCTTCGCGGTCCGGGTGGGTCTCTTCCATCGCGAGCCCGACCGCGCGCGCGGCCTCGCCGAGCGCTGGCTCGCACCGGGCGGCACGCTCGCCACCTTCTTCGACTCGCCCTAGGCGGGTGGCGGGCCGTTCGCGTTGCGTCTGGCGGTCGCCGTGCTCGGCAGGACCCCGGCCGGAACGGGCTCGGCGGGGGCGGGCTCCTCGTAATCGGGCTCCGGCGGGCCGGACGAGCTCACTGCCGGCGGCACCAAGGGAAGACCGTCCGGCGCGAGCCGCGCCTCCGCCTCGCCGGCCGTGGCGAAGTGGTCGCCCCAACCTGCGCGCGCGCGGCGCCGCCTGACGATCACCCGCAGGCGAGCTCCCACCAGCAGAAAGACGAAGCCGAGCAGGGCGAGTTTGAACGTCTCCAGTCCGGTGCTAGGCAGCGCTCCGCTCGTGGCGGGCACCTCTTCGGCGAGGGGTTCCACCGTCTCCTCGCCGCCGGGCTCGTCGCCCGTGGGCGGCTGAGGCTCACCGCCTGGCTCCCCCGGCTCGGGCTCCGGCTCCTGGGCCACGGTGGCCACCGGCTCGTCGCGGCGGGCGATCGACACCTCGCCCCCGGTCTGGGCGGCCACCGCGGGAGCCCGGGCACCGCCGCTCGAGCTCTCGTCGACGCCGGCTTCGGTGTCGGTGAGCGAGACGGGCGTGCCGCCCGATGACGTGCCGGCTGGGGCGCCCAGCGCCGAGGCCGCGGGGGACAGGGCAAGGAGAAGCGTCGCGAAAGCGAGCACGCAGAAACGGAGCATGGTGCGAGCATTCGCGCGTCCCGGCCGGCCACCCTCCCCGCTGCACGCGATCCTGCGAGCGCGTCGCCGGGGAGGGCCCGTAGTGTGCCGCGCGGGGATGAGCGAACCCGGCTATACGCGCATGGCGGTCGACGAGCGGCGAGAGCAGCTGCTGAAGCTCGGCGCCGAGCTGTTCGCGCGCCACTCCTACGGCGAGCTGTCGATGTCAAGCATCGCCCGCGAGGCCGGCATCTCCAAGGCGCTGCTCTACCACTACTTCCCGAGCAAGCAGGAGTTCTTCCTCGCCACCCTCCATGACGCCGCCGAGGAGCTCGGCCGCCGCACCCAGCCCGATCCGCGGCTCGCGCCCGCGGAGGCGCTGTCGGGCAGCCTCGACGCCTTCCTCGGCTGGATCGAGGAGAACGAGCCGGCCTATCGCAAGCTCATGGAGAGTGCGGGCAGCGTGCCCGAGGTGGGGGCGTGGATCACGCGGGTGCGCGACGACACCTCCGCACGCATCCTCGACGGCCTGGGCGCCGGCGCCGATCCGCCTCCCAAGCTGCGCGCCGCCGTGCGCGCCTGGCTCTGGTTCATGGATGGCGCCATCCTCGACTGGCTCGACCACCGTGACCTGCAGCGCGCCGAGCTGCGGGACCTCCTGCTCGGATCGCTCGCCGGCTCACTCTCGGCGGCGGACCATGAGATCGGCCGGCCCGAACACGTCGCCGGCGGGTAGTACGACCGGAGAGGGCAAGCGCAGCAGCGCGGAGCAGCTCGGGGCGCGACGCGGCCAGGGCCGGCTCAGCCGCTTCCGGGCTGAGTTCCTTCCACCCAGCGCGCCCGCGAGCCGTCGATCTCCTTCTTCCAAATCGGAGCCTCGGCCTTCACGCGGTCGATGATCTCGCGCGCGCCGGCGAAGGCCTCCCCGCGGTGAGGGGCGGAGACCGCGACGATCACGCTCGGCTCCGAAAGCGGGACGTCGCCCACGCGGTGCTCGACCGCCGCGGCGCACAGGCCGTGGCGCTCGGCCGCCTCGGCGGCAATCGTGGTCATCTGCTCTTCGGCCATCTCGGCGTAGGCCTCGTACTCGAGGCGGTCGACCTCGCGGGTCACGCCCGCGAACGTGACCACCGCTCCCGCGCGCGGGTCGCGCACGCGCTCGGCGAGCGAGTCGAGCGACAGCGGATCCGTGCTGACGCGTGCCCAGGGCGCCGACGACACCTCGCCGCCACCGCTCACCGGCGGGATCAGCGCGAGCTCGTCGCCGGAGTCGAGCAGTTGCTCGCCTGAGGCGTACTCACGGTTGACCGCCATCACGAGCGGCACGTCCCCGGCCAGGCCGGACAGCTCCGCGAGCGCGTCGCTGACGCGGGCGCCCTCCGGGAGGTCGAGCGTCAGCTCGGGCGAGCCCGCGCGCTCGCGCAGGACGGCGAACAGTCGGACGGTGACCTCCATGGATCGAATGCTACGCGGCAACCGGGCGGTCGCCCGGCCGCCGGGCCAGCACGCGCGCCGCGACCACCCCGCCGATCGCGCCGAACAGGTGGCCCTGCCATGAGATCCCCTGCTGGGGCTCAAGTCCGGCCACCAGCGCTCCTCCCCATATCACCGCCACGACCGCCCCGATGGCGATCTCCAGGGCCCGCCGGTTGAAGGCGCCGCGAGCGATCAGGTAGGTCGCGTAGCCGAACACGACCCCGCTGGCACCCAGGTGGATGGTGTCCTCGGGAGCGATCAGCCAAGTGCCCAACCCGCTCACGAGCGCCGCGATCACGGTGACGCCGATCAGGCGCAGTGGTCCCTCGAAGGCGATCACCACGCCCATAACCACGAACGGGAGAGTGTTGGCGATCAGATGGCCGAAGCCAACGTGGAGGAAGGGCGCGGCGACGATGCCGTCCAGGCCGTCCACGTCGCGCGGCTCGATGCCGTAGCGGTCGAGGCGATGGTCGAGCGCCACATCCACGACCTCCAGCACCCACATCAGTGCCACCAGCGCAAACAGGACCGATAGGGCGGTACGGCGCGGGCTCGCCCTTGTGCGCTGGAGATCGCTCACCCCGCTAACCGTATCCTTCGAGGTGGGCATGGCCACCACGCCGGACCACAAGCCGAGCATCGCGCCGGTCGTCGGACCCGACGATCCACGTCGCTTCACCGATTCGGGCATCGAGCTGGAGCACGAGTACGGCCCCGGGGACGTCGAGCCCGGGGTGGAGGAGCGCCTGGGAAAGGCGGGCGAGTACCCCTTCACACGCGGGATTCACCCGGACATGTATCGCGGGCGGGAGTGGACGATGCGCCAGTACGCCGGGTACGCGACCGCGACCGAGACCAACGAGCGCTTTCGGTACCTGATCGAGCACGGCTCCACCGGCCTCTCGATGGCGTTCGACCTGCCCACGCAGCTGGGGCGGGACTCCGACGACCCGCTGTGCATGGGCGAGGTCGGGCGCACCGGGGTGGCCATCGACACGATCGACGACATGCGCCGGGTGTTCGACGAGATCCCCCTCGGCGAGGTGTCCACCTCGATGACCATCAACGCACCCGCCGCCGTGTTGCTGCTGCTCTATGAGCTCGTCGGCGAGGAGCAGGGAGTGCCGGCCGAGGACCTGCGCGGAACCACTCAGAACGACGTGCTCAAGGAGTACATCGCGCGCGGCAACTTCATCTATCCGCCCCAGCCCGCGATGCGCCTGGCCACCGACCTGTTCGCCTACTGCCACCAGCGCATCCCCAGGTGGAACACGATCTCGATCTCCGGCTATCACATGCGCGAGAAGGGCTGCTCGGCGGTCCAGGAGGTCGGCTTCACGCTGGCCAACGCGATCGCCTACGTGCAGGCGGCGATCGATGCCGGACTGGAGGTGGACGAGTTCGGACCCCGGCTCGCGTTCTTCTTCAACGGGCACAACCACGTCTTCCAGGAGGTGGCCAAGTTCCGCGCCGCCCGGCGCATGTGGGCGCGCATAATGCGTGAGCGCTTCGGGGCGAAGGACGACCGCTCGCTCAAGATGCGCTTTCACACGCAGACCGGCGGGGTCACGCTGGCCGCCCAGCAGCCCGAGAACAACATCGTGCGCGTGGCGCTGCAGGGTTTCGCCGCGGTGTGCGGCGGCACGCAATCGCTCCACACGAACGGCTTCGACGAGGCGCTGGCCCTGCCGAGCGAGCGCGCGGCCCGGATCGCCCTGCGGACCCAGCAGATCCTCGCCAACGAGGCGGGCGCGGCCGACACCGCCGACCCCTTCGCCGGCTCCTACCTCGTGGAGTCGCTCACCGACCAGATCGAGGAGGCCGCGCAGGCCCTGATCGACAAGATCGACGAGATGGGCGGGTCGGCGCAGTGCATCCCGTTCATACGTGCCGAGGTCGAGGAGTCCGCTTGGGGCTATGAGGAGCGTTACAAGCAAAAGCAGGACATCGTGGTGGGAGTGAACGCCTACGTCACGGACTCGGTGGACGAGGTCGAGATCCTCCGCGTGGACCCGGAGACCGAGCGCCAGCAGGTCGAGCGGCTCGAGGCGTTCAAGGAGGACCGCGACCAGGACGCGGTCGACTCACGGCTGAAACAGCTCCGGGCGGCCTGCAGGGGCGACGACAACCTGCTGTTGCCGATGCGCGCGGCGCTCAAGGAACGAGCGAGCCTGGGCGAGGTCTGCGGGGTCATGCGCGAGGAGTTCGGCGAGTACTCGGAGGCCTGAGCTCAAACCGGGTGGCGGGCCAGAAAGGCGAACTGGCCGCACAGCGTGAGCTTCACCTGGTTGCGGGTGCGGGCATCGAGCCGTGCGGCGCGGCCGGCCAACTCGATGACTCGGTTGAGCGGGGACTCACGAGGACCCCACCAGCGATAGAAGAAGGACGGCAAACCCAGAGCGCGCCACAAGACGAGGGTGACGCCGTCGATTACCGGTCGTAGCTCGACGATCTCCAACCCGGCACCCTCCACCACGGCTGTGAGCCCGTACGGGGTGAGGTTGAACAGGCTGCGCGAGTGGAACGCCTCGAGCTGTGAGGTCGATCCAGCGAACCAGCCGCCGGGCGCCAGCACGCGCGCCACCTCGGCGATAAGCGGGTCGGGTCGGCGGACGTGCTCGAGCACCTGCTTGCAGTACACGAGGTCGAAGCTCGCGTTCGCGAACGGAAGTTCGACGCCGTCGAAGGCCACAAACTCGGCATCGTCGCGAAGGCGTTCATCGACCTCCGGAGAGCGCTCGATGTCGACCCCGACCCACCGGACCGTCGGCTCGAGCGCCCGGAACTGATCGACCGAATCGCCACGGCCGCAACCCAGGTCCATTACCTTCGGTGCGCGCGGGCGACCCGAGCTCCGCAGGTAGCGCACCCCGTACGCGTCGGCGACCGTCTGGCGGCTGTGGTCGCCTGGAATACGTTGACCGAGAAGCTCTCCCAAGTCGTCGCCGAGCACACCTGGAGTTCTATGCAATCGCCCGCCCCGGGGAAGGAGTGCCTGGGGTGTGCGCGAAGCCGAAGGCGATGCACGACCTCACGGCAAAGCGGACACTCGTCAAGTCGCCACCGGAGCTCTGGAGTGAGGTGAGCGAGGTCGAGCGGCTGGCCCGCCACCTGGGGGCATTCGGCGACATCAAGATCACCAAGTTGGAGCCGGAGCACACGGTGGCCTGGGAGGGCGAGGCGGCGAGCGGAACCGTGTTGATCGAGCCCTCCGGCTGGGGCACCAAGGTCACCCTGAGCGCGCAGGTCGAGGGGGCCGAGCCGGAGCCGGAGCCCGAACCGGAGCCCGAGCCCGAGCCGGAACCCACGCCGGAACCGCCGCCCGAGCCGGAGGCCGAGCTCTTCCCCGAGGAGCCCGGCGGCGCACGGAAGACGGGGTTCTTCGCGCGACTCTTCGCGTGGGGCCCAAAGGAACCGGTCGCCGCCGAGCCCGAGGCGACGGTGGAGCCCCAGCCGGAGCCCGTCGCGGAGCCCGAGCCCATCCCCGAGCCCGAGCCCGAGATCGCACCCAACGGTGCGCTCACGGCGCAGGCCGTCCTCGAGGAAGCGCTCGAGGCGCTGGGCTCGGCGCACCACCGGCCCTTCTCGCGCGGCTAGCGGCACCGGCCGTCGCAATAGGGAGAATGTCGGCGTGGAAGTCTCGCGCCGCCGTTTTCTGCAGGCCTCCGCCGCCGTGGCGGCGGGCGCCACCCTGCCCTCGGCGTGCGCCGGCTCAGACCAGCGCCGGGCGCGCGCCGGTGGGCCGGATCGCCCAAACGTCCTCCTGGTGGTCATCGACTCGCTGCGCGCGGACGCGGTCTACGAGAACACCGTCCATACGCCCAACATGCGCGCGCTGATCGATGAGGGCGTTCGCTTCACGAACACCTTTCCGGAGGCGATGCCCACGGTCCCGGCCCGCAACTCGATCTTCAGCGGGCACAGGATCTTCCCCTTCCGGGGCTGGCACGACTACCCCGGGCTCATCCAAAAGCCCGGCTGGTCGCCCCTCCACGACGTGCACAACGCCCTCCCGGCGGTTCTGGGCCGCGCCGGCTACTGGACCGCCTACGTGTCCGACAACCCGTTCTTCGGCTGGTCCAGCAGCTACGCGCCCTTTCGCCAGAGCATCGACCACATCGCGCGCACGGGAGGCCAGATCGGCGGCCTGCGGCCGGTGTCGAGCGTGCCCGACCAGCGTCCTCAGGCACTGGCTGCACCCGGCGAGCCTGGATCCGAAGGCGCGCCGGCGCGTGGGCCTCTACCTGGCCAACAGCCGCTCCTGGGAGGACCCGCGCAACACCTACGCCGCGAGGGTGTTCGGCAACGCCATGACCGTGCTGGACGACGCGAGGAAGAAGCGTCCCTTCGCGATGATCGTCGACAGCTACGAGCCCCACGAGCCCTGGACGCCGCCGCCCCAGTTCCTGCGCCAGTACGGCGATCCGGACTGGCGCGGCCCGGAGCCCGCGATGCTGCGCTACGGCCGCTCGGACAACTGGCTCGAGCCCGGCGAGCAGGGCGCGGTCATCGGCCGGCTACGGGATCTCTATGCCGCCGAGGTGACCATGACCGACCTCTGGCTGGGACGGCTGATCGACCGGCTGCACGACCACGGCCTCGAGCGCGAGACGATCATCGTGTTGATCGCCGACCACGGGATCCTGCTGGGTGAGCACGGCTGGACGGGCAAGATCCAGACCGCGCTGTACCCCACGCTCATCCGCGTGCCCTTCATCGTGATCGACCCGAGTCGCCGGCATGCCGGGCGCACGAGCCGCTTCTTTGCCTCCACGCACGACGTCGCCCCCACGATCCTCTCGATGGCCGACGTGCGGGCGCCGGAGAAGATGACCGGCGCCGACCTCTCGCGGGTCTTCGGCGATCGCCCGCTGCCCGAGCGACCGTACGCCTACGGCGGCTACTCCGACTCCTTCTACATCCGCTCGAAGCGCTGGGCGCTCTGGGCGTGGAACAAGCCGATGAGCTTCAAGCTGTACGACCTCGAGCGAGACCCGGGCTACCACCACAACGTCGCTGACCGTCACCCGGCGGTGGTGAAGGACCTCTACGGCAAGGTGCTGGCCCGCGCGGGCGGGCGGCTGCCCTACTACGACGTGGAGCGCGGCAGCTAGCGCTTGACCGGTGCCACCGCTTCGCCCTCGTAGAAGGGCGGGAGGCCGCCGATCTGCTCGATCACATGGGCGTGCAGCTCCCGGTGGACGTCGCGGTGCTCCCTCGCGACGTCGGTCAGCTCCGCGGGATCGAGCGTCAGGTCGAACAGCTCGCGGCGGTGCCCGCGGTTGTCGGCCACGTAGGACCAGCTGTCGCTGCGCGCATAGAAGTGGTTGAAGTAGCCGCCGTAGGCCACGGGCCGCTCGGGCAGCTCCTCGCCGTCGAAGAGGGGCGAGAGGTCCTCGCCGTCCATCCCCGCCGGCCTCACACCGGCCATCGACATCAGGGTCGGCGCCAGGTCGTGCGTCGAGGCAAACCACGAGCTCGTGCGCCCGGCGCCCTTGCCCTCGGGGTGCACCATGACACACGGCACCTGGATCAACTCGGGATGGAGCTCCTGGGCGATCTTTCCCGTCCAGCCGCGCTCGCCCAGCAGGATCCCGTGATCGCTGACGAAGACCACCGCCGTGTTCTCGTGCAGGCCGAGCTCGCGGAAGCGGTCCATGAACTCGCCCAGGTACTTGTCCGCGACGGTGAGCGGCCGCCCCGTACACCGCGTTCATCTGGCGCAGCTCGTCGGGCTCGAGGTAGGTGTCGGCCCGGGTGTAGCGGGCGGTGCCCGGGTTCGGCCCACGGTAGGACGGGTCCGCGTACAGGCGGACGAACTCCGGTGCGCGGAGACCAGGGCTCGTGTGGATCGAAGCTGTCGACAACTAGCGCGAAGGGCTGGCGCTCGGCGGCCTCCTCGAGCAGCTTCGTAGCCACGCCGAAGACGCGGGCCGCATTCGACTGAGAGTCGTCCCTGCCGTAACCGGTGTTGGCCAGGTACTTGCGCATGCCCTCGACGTAGCGGTCGTCATCGCGCAGGCCCTCCGGGAGCCAGCGCTCGAGCTGGCGAGTCGGTCACGGTCGACGGGATCGTGCGAAGGCCCGCGTGGCCTTCGACCGCCACGTAGTGGTCGAAGCTGAGCCGAAAGGGCCGAAACGACTTCGTGAAGCCGAGAAAGGGGTTGTCGCTCGCCGACGCCGTCCAGTAGCCCGCGCGCGCCGAGCCGCGTCGTGAACACCTCGTTCAGGTCCTCGATCGGGGCCGCGCCGGGACCGCGGCCGAGGTCCGGGGCGCGCTTCCAGCCCCGGAAGGGAAAGATCCGCCGGCCGGTCATGATCGTGCGCCGCGCCGGCACGGTGGGCATCGCCTCCGGGAAGAAGCGGGTGAAGCGCACCCCCTGCGCCGCGAGCGCATCGATGCTCGGCGTCTGCACGCGCGGGGCGCCGTAGGCGGCGACGAAGTCGCTGCGCACCGAGTCGAGGATCACGAGCAGCACGTTCAGCCGGTCGGGGGCAGCCTTCGACTCGGAGCGGCAGCCGCTCGAGCCCATCAGAGCCACACCGGCGGCGGAAGCACCCGCCGCGCCGATGAAGTGCCGTCGCGTCAGACCCTTGCTGCTGCTGGAGGGACGCATCGGGACGACCGGGGACAGTAGCGGAGGGCACCGCTACGGCCGGCCCTAGCCACAATGCCCTCCGTGGCGAGCACTCGACGTCAGTTCCTCGCCGGCGGAGCGGCGGCCGCGGGCGCGGCTTTCGCCGGTTCCTGCGTGCGGGTACGCGGGGGGACCGGCCGGCTCAACGTGCTGGTGATCGTCGTCGACACCCTGCGCCCGGACCACGCGTACGGGGCGCGCGCGATCACGCCGACGATCGACGCCCTGGCCGCCCGTGGGCTGAGCTTCACGCGCGTCTTCCCGGAGGCGATGCCCACCGTGCCGGCCCGCAACTCGATCCTCCTGGGCCGGCGGATGTTCCCCTTCCGGGGCTGGAGCGACTACCGCGGCCTGCTCGCCAAGCCGGGATGGGCCCCGATCGAGGACGTGGGCAACACCTTCACGAGCGTCCTGCAGCGCGCGGGCTGGTGGACCGGCTACGTCACCGACAACCCGTTTCTCGGCTTCTGCGCACCCTACGAGCCGCTGCGGCGCAGCTTCGACCTGTTCATCCGCCACGGCGGCCAGATCGGCGGGCGCGAGGGGCCGGTCGCGCCGGAGGTCCTGCGCCACTGGGTCCATCCCGTCGTACGGGAGGCGGGAATGGAGGAGCGGGTTCGGCGCTACCTCGCGAACGCCGCCGTGGGAGAGGACGAGCGCCGCTCCTTCGCCGGTCGCGTCTTCGGCTCGGGCATCGAGGCGCTCGAGCTGGCGAGCCTCAAGCAGCCATTCGCCCTGGTTGTCGATACCTACGAGCCGCACGAGCCCTGGACGCCCCCGACGCGCTACACCGATCCGCTCAGCGCAACCCGCTACCGCGGTCCCGAGCCGGCCATGCCGCGCTACGGGCGAGTCGACAACTGGGTCACCGGCGACGAGGCGCAGCTGATCCTGGAGCGCCTGCGGGTCCTCTATTCCGGGGAGGTGTCGAGGACCGACCGCTGGATGGGCAAGCTGCTCGCGCAGCTTCGAAGGCTCGACCTGGAGCGCGACACGGTCATCGTGCTCGTCAGCGATCACGGCATCCAGCTCGGCGAGCACGGCTGGCTGGGCAAGATCTCGACCGCGCTGTACCCCGAGCTGATCCAGGTTCCCCTGATCATCGTCGATCCCGCCCACCGGGCGGCGGGGACGGAGTCGGACTACTTCGCCTCGACTCACGACCTCGGGCGCACGATCCTCAGCATGACCGGCCTTCGGCCTTCGCCGGGCATGACCGGCGTGGACCTGTCGTCGCTGTTGGAAGGCGTCGCGCCTCCGCGGCGTGACTTCACCTACGGCGGATGGTCCAACAATCACTTCCTCCGCACCGCCCACTGGGCCTACATGGCGGACAACGGCGTGTCGCAACAGAGCCTCTTCGACCTCGACACCGATCCCGGCCAGACGCGCGACGTGGCCGCCGAGCACCCCGACGTGACGAATGAGCTGGCCGCGCTCGTCGAGCGCCGCACGGGGGGCTCCCTCCCGGTCTACGCCGAGTAACCTGCCCTCGCCCATGAGGGAGAAGTCACCCGAGACCTACGAGGAGAAGCTCCAGCGGCTCGAGGAGCTGCGCGAGCTGGCGATCCACACCAATCCCCAGGCGGAGGAAAAACAGCACGCCAAGGGCAAGCTGACCGCGCGAGAGCGAGTCGAGAAGCTGCTCGATCCGGGCTCGTTCGAGGAGCTCGACACGTTCGTGCGCCACCGCACCGCGGACTTCGACATGCTGAAGAACCGGCCCTGGGGGGACGCGGTTGTGACCGGCCACGGAACGATCGACGGCCGACCGGTATGCGTGTTCTCCCAGGACTTCACGGTCTTCGGCGGGTCCCTGGGCGAGGTGATGGGCGAGAAGATCGTGAAAGTGATGGATCTGGCCGCCCGCATCGGCTGCCCGGTGATCGGGATCAACGACTCGGGCGGGGCGCGCATCCAGGAGGGCGTGGTCTCGCTCGGCGCCTACGGCGACGTGTTCGTGCGCAACGTGCAGTGCTCCGGGGTCATTCCCCAGATCTCGCTCGTGATGGGCCCGTGCGCGGGAGGCGCCGTCTACTCACCGGCCATGACCGACTTCATCTTCATGGTCAAGGAGACCTCCCACATGTTCATCACCGGCCCCGACGTGATCAAGACGGTCACCGGCGAGGAGGTGGAGTTCGAGGAGCTGGGCGGGGCCATGACCCACAACACGAAGTCCGGCGTGGCCCACTTCGCCTCCGACGACGAGGAGAGCTGCCTCCAGGACGCGCGCTACCTCATGTCCTTCCTGCCCCAGAACAACCTCGAGCTGCCGCCGCAGCTGGACACGGGCGATGACCCGGATCGCGAGGAGAGCGGGCTCGACCGCATCGTCCCCGACAGCCCGAACAAGCCCTACGACATGCGCGACGTGGTGAACCTCGTCGTCGACAACGGCGAGTTCTTCGAGGTCCAGGAGCACTTCGCCCGGAACATCATCGTCGGCTTCTCGCGGCTGAACGGCCGGCCGGTCGGCGTCGTGGGCAACCAGCCCAGCCAGCTCGCGGGCGTGCTCGACATCGCCTCCTCGGAGAAGGCGGCGCGCTTCGTGCGTTTCTGCGACGCGTTCAACATCCCGCTCCTGACGTTCATGGACGTGCCGGGGTTCCTGCCCGGCACCGAGCAGGAATGGGGCGGCATCATCCGCCACGGCGCCAAGCTGCTGTACGCCTTCACCGAGGCCACCGTGCCCAAGCTGACCATCATCACGCGCAAGGCCTACGGCGGCGCCTACGACGTCATGAACTCAAAGCACATGCTGGCCGACTTCGTGTTCGCCTGGCCGAGCGCCGAGGTCGCGGTGATGGGTCCCGAGGGGGCGGTGAACATCATCCACCGCCGCGACATCCAGTCCTCGCCCACCCCCGACGAGCGTCGCGAGAAGCTGATCGGCGACTACAAGGCGCGCTTCGCGAATCCCTACTCGGCGGCCGAGCGCGGCTACATCGACGACGTGATCGTGCCCCACGAGACCCGCCCCAAGCTGATCCGCGCGCTGGAGACGCTGCAGACCAAGCGCGTCGACATGCCGAAGCGAAAGCACGGGAACATTCCGCTGTAAGCCCGCTGTTGGGGCCGCGGTCATCCCGTACTGGTAGATTCGCCGCCCATCGCAGGAACGCTCTCCAGGCTGCTCGCCTCCCTCGCGTGCCTCGTGGCGCTGGCCCTGGCCCTGACCGCCTCCGCCACTGCCAATGCTCCTCCCCTGCGCGGCGCGGTTACCCACCCTCTCTGGGCCGACTCGAGCGTGGCCGACTTCGATCGCGAGCTCGATCTGCTGGTTGCGGCGGGCGCCAACACGGTGCGCATCGACCTGGGCTGGTCCTCGCTCGAGCCGGATGCCAAGGGTCAGCATGCGCAGTGGTATTTGGACAAGGCCGACACCTTCTTCGCACACGCCCGCGCCCGCGGGCTGCGGACGATCGTGACGCTCTTTACCACCCCCTGCTGGGCTTCCTCGGCGCCGGAGACCATCAAACAAGGATGCGCTGGCAACTGGTGGGAGCGCGAGGTCGGTTTCTATCCGCCCACCAACCCGGCCGACTTCGCCGACGCGGCGGCGTTTGTCGCGCAGCGCTGGGGCGACAGCATGTCGGCGATCGAGATCTGGAACGAACCGAACTACGACTTCTGGTTTCGCTCCGCCGCGCCGGCCGTCGACTATGCGGCGATGCTGCGGGCCGCCTACACACGCGTCAATCAGGTCAAGCCTGCGCTCCCCGTGCTAGGCCCGGCCATGCTTGCGTCAGACGGCCCGTTCCTGGAGGCGCTGTACGCGCAAGGCGTCCGCGGCTACTTCGACGGGCTCTCCCTGCGTCCATTCAACCAGGGTCGTAGTCCCTACGACAGCACGGTACCGCCGCTCGGGCTGCCGCACGTGTACCTGCTCGGCGTGCCCTGGATCCGCAGCATCATGGTCGCCCACGGCGACGCGGCCAAGCGAATGTGGTTCACCGAGGTCGGCTGGTCGAGCTGCGCGCCGGGACCGAACATCTGGTGCATAACGCAGGACCTGCAGGCGCGCTATGTGGCCGACGCCTTTCGCATCATTCGCGACCGGTGGGACTACGTGCAGGCGGTCACCGTCTACAACCTGCGCAACAAGGGCACCGACCCGCTCGATCGCGAGCACCAGATGGGCCTCGTGTTGCGCGACTTCACCCCCAAGCCGGCTTACTTCGCGTTTCGCGACGTGCTGGCCGAGATGGCACGCCAGCCCTACCCGCTGCCGCCCGCGGCCCCAGCCGACGTCAAGCGTCCCGTTCTCTCCCGGCTGAAGGTGTTCGTCCGGCGCGGAGGCCGGAGGCTCGTGGTGACCTACCGGCTCTCCGAGCGGGCGCGCGTGTCCCTGCGGCTGGCGCGAGCCACCGAGCGCCGGCGCTGCCGCCGGCGCTGCGTGCGCTGGGTCTCGTTGCGCCGTCCGATCGTTCGCGCCGGAAAGCGCGGAAAGAACCGCAGGCGCCTGAGCCTGGCCGGGGTGGATCCCGGCCGCTACCGGCTCACCGCCACCGCCACCGACCGCGCCGGTAACCGGTCGGCGCCCAAGCGCGCGTCGTTTCGCCGGAGGACCGCGCCCTCACCGCGCCGCTGACCCAGGCCTCGTCTCGAAGCGAGCGGGCACTTCAGCGGTGTACGGCCGCGAGCAGTGCCGCGTAGGACCGCACGAGCAGCGCCCGCTCACGATCCAGTGCCGGGTCGTCGGCCCTGCAGCCGCTCTGCACCCAGCGGTCGGACACGTCCATCGCCTCGGCGCGCAGCGCGGCTGCGGGGTGCACATCCGCCGCGTCCACGGAGTAGGAGTAGGCGAAGAGGTCGCGGAGGGCGAGAGCCAGCGGCTCCGACTCGCCGTCCCCGCGGTGCTGGACCTCGCGGTGGACCCGCCACCACTCGACCTCGAGGCGCGCCGCCCGGACGGGATCCAGATGCGCGCCGGCGCTCTTGCGAAGCAGCTGGTAGAAGCGCGTCATCAGCCGGCGGGCGGCCTCGGGGTCGTTGTCCGGGTACGGCGCCCAGACCTGGTTGGCACGCAGGACGAGCCACGCGCCCACGAGCGTTCGCGGCCAACTCATCCCGAATGCCGAGCGAACGAGGCTCACCGAGGCCCAGAGGAAGGCGGCCCATTCTCGCCGGTAGTACGTCTCCCAGGCCCGGCACTCCCAGCCTCCCACCGCGAGTGGGTCGAACGCGCGCATCGAGTTCCCGCGGCTCCGCTGCTTGCGCCTCCGGCCCGGCTTCATTGCGGTGAGGGCCCGCACGAGATCTCGTCCAGCTGCCCCTCGCGTCCTCCCACGAGCACCTGCTCGACCCGCGCGAGCGGTATCGAGATGATCCGGCGGGGGTGTTCGCTGCTCCGGTCGCCGAGGTACGTCCTGCTCCCCGTCTCGCCGATCAAGACGCCGCTCGCGTCGCCGCCATCCGCCAAGCAGACGGTGGCCGGAAAGGGCGCCTTGGCCACCTGCGCTACGCCGATCGCCAGATAGCAGACGATGCCGGCCGCGGTGCCCACCGCCGCCGCCCGGCCGCGGGTCGTCGCAGACCGGCGCGCGAGCCACACCCCCAGCGCTCCCACCGCGACGGCAGGTACGACGACGGTCAGCCCCAGCGATATGAGGAACTCGCGGGGCAGCTGCGCGACGGCCGCGCTCGAGGGCAGGCGCTCGAGCCCGAGCCGCAGCGACAGGACCAAGCCGCCCGTGAAGTAGATCCCGGCCACGAGGCCGGCGAACAACCCGGTCAGCTTGCCGAGCGCTCCGACCAGCCGGCTGTAGGGGTTCTCATCCTCGTTCGACACGCATGGCGCGGGCCGGGGCTACGCGCCCCGGCATCGTCCCAGCGCCTCCGGACTACTTGACCGTGACCCCGAACGCCGAGCGCAGCTTGTCCCCGTCCTCCTGGGCTCCGCCCACGAGCGCGCCGAGCGGCTCGAGATAGGGCTTGGCCTGGGCCCACTCCGCGCTGGCACCCGCGCCGGTCGAATCGACCAGGGCAAGGATGGGCTCAGCCGCGAGGTAGAAGGAGACGTTGTAGTCGCCGCCGAGGGCGTCCTCGGCCTGGGCGAACTCGGCCGTGTCGGCCAGGGTCTGGCCCGGCGAGATCGCGTCGGCCGCGGCCGCGTCGCCGTAGGCGAGCACGACCTTTCCGTCCTGCTGGAAGAGATGGATGGGCTGAGGCACGTCCGGCGTGCGCAGCGTGACCCCCTCGCCGCCGCCGGGCAGGTCGAGCGGTCCGACCTGCTCACCCGAATCGGCGCTCTGACGCGCGAAACGGGCGATCGTTTCGATCACGCGACCGGACTTCGACTCGTCGCTCGTCTCGACGATCAGGGCGCCGCCCAGCTCGGAGACGCTGGTCCCGCGGACGAATACGGCCCAGTCGCCCATCCAGGACAGCACGTCGTCCTGGAGGTCGAGCCCCGTCGTGCTCTCGAACTGCTGCTCCACGTTGTCGCGGCCGCCGAGCTGAGCGCCGAACAGCTCCACGTAGCGGTCGAGCGTCTCGCCGAGCTTGGGCTGCGCCATGGCCAGCCAGGAGTCGCCCGGCAACCCGCCGGCGAGATCGGCGCCCTCGGCCACCACCGGGAACCCGGTGGCCAGCGACTTGGGCACAGTGGCCTCGAAGCGAATTCCCGATTCGTCGGCGTCCATCGTGGCCACGAGCGGCTCCTTGAAGAACTCGCGGAACTGACCCAGCTGGGCACCCGCGGGTGAGTTCTCGAGCGTCTTCACGAAGGCCGGCGTGTTGATGTAGAAGTAGCCGAGCCGATCCTCGGAGGCCCCCTCGAGCGTCTTCTGGAAGGCCTCGTTCTCCTCGAGCGAGGGGCCCTCGTCGGCCACGTCGACGGCCGCCTTGAAGGCGGGGATGGTGCCGACCACGACCCAGCCGTCGACGACGCCGGCGGCGCCGCCGTCCTCGGCGAAGTATTCGGTGTCCTTGTACTCGGCTCGCTTGCCGTCGATCGCCTTGTCCAGTGCGGCCCGCGCCTTCTCCTCGTCCTCGGTGGCCACCAGCAGCCCGCCGTCGCCCTCCTCGCCGTCAGCGCTGAGCCGCGAGAGGAAGAAAGCGGCCTCTGAGCCGAGCCAGGGCTCCACGTCCTTCTTGTAGGACAGCCCGGAGTCCGACTCGGCGAACCCCTTCTCCATCAGCTTGCGGATGCGATCGCCCGCGCTTCCCTCGCCCGGGAACTTCTCGATGAGCGAGTCGATCGCCGCCTTCTGGTCGCCCCCGGGCTCGAGAGTGACCTCGCCGTACATGAGCGATCCGGCCGGAGCCACGGCGGCACCGGTGGAGGAACCGGAGCCTTCGTTGCCGCATCCGACGGCGACGAGGGCAGCTGTGAGCAGGGCGGTGAGTGTGGGTGTGAGAAGGATTCGACGCATCATCTTTCCTATCGGCGGCGGCGGGCAGAACTTCAGGCCGATCAGAGCTTCACCGTCGCGGCGCTCAGCCGGCCGGCTCGGTGCGAGCTGAGCAGGGCCAGGCAGATCGCCAGATCCTGTATCGCGAGACCGGTCGAGTCGAACAGCGTGGTGGCCCGCGGATCCGAGCGCCCGGCGGCCGCGCCGGTGAGCACGTCACCGAGCTCGCCGACGCGGTCACGGGAGACGAGTCCGGCCTCGACGGCGGCGGTCAACTCGCCGCCATGGCTGGCCTGGATCCAGTCGTCGCAATAGAGCTCGCAGCCCGCGACCGCTTGGGGGGTCGCCTCGGCCTTGCCCGGCCCGTCGGCGCCCAGCATGTTCAGGTGGAGTCCGGGACGGAGGTCCTCCTCGAAAACCACGGGCTCGTATCCGGGGGTCACGCAGGTGACTACGTCGCAGGCCAGGGCTTCGTCACGGGTGCCCGCCTCCCAGCCCAGCTCGCCGGCCAGGCGGCCGGCCGCCTCGGGGTCGGGGTCGTAGCACACGCCGGGTCCGTACTCGGCCGCGGCGAGACAGCGGGCGGCCCAGGCGCCGTGCAGGCCGCACCCCACGATGCCCACCGTCTCAGCGTCCTCGCGGCCCAGCTCCTGGGCGGCGACCGCCGCGACCGCCCCGGTGCGAAGAGCGGTCACGGCTCGCACGTCCACGACGGCGAGCGGCTGCCCGTCGCCGGCCGACGACACGCAGATCATTCCCATCACCACCGGCAGCCCCGCCTCCGGATTGCGCGGGAACGACGTGACCCACTTGAGGATCGCGATCCCCGCTCCCTTGGCCGGCATGGCCCTGAAGTCGCCGTGCGGATAGGACTCGAGATAGACCTTGGGCGGCATCTGCCAGTCGCCCCCGGCGTACTCGACGAAGCCCTCGCGCACGCGCTCGATCGCCTCGCCCGGTGAGATCGCGCGCAGGACCGTCTCCTGATCGAACACGGGCAGCTCGGGCACCGCGGATACGCTACCCACCGGAATGAGCCGCAACGGACACCGCCGGCCCGCACGCCCGCAGCTCGAGCTGACCCACGGTCCGGCCTCCCCCGAGCAGGCCGCGGCCATCGCCGCGGCGATCGAGCAGTTCATGCGCGACACGGCCCCCGCGCCGCCGGCTGACGGCCCGCGCGCCCGGCCCTGGACGCGGGCCGCCCTGCTCGAGGGCACGGGGACCCAGGCGGCCGCGCCCTCGCGCTGGGGCGACGCGGTCCGCTGGGGCGCATAAGACGTATTAACCGAAACCCGATCGGGTTTTGGTACTTTGACGGGATGGAACCGGTTTCGGCCCCGCCCGGGCCACCCAAAGGCAGGAAGGGCTCACTCACGAACCCGGAGGTGGTCGAGAACGTTCCCGGCCACGTCATCCCCATCATCGAGCGCGAGTTCGACGACTTCGACAACGAGGCCGAGAAGTTTCTCGCGGGCCAGACGCCCGAGGATCAGTTCATAGGCTTCCGGCTGAAGCAGGGCGTCTACGGCCAGCGCCAGGCCGACGTGCAGATGTGCCGTATCAAGCTGCCGATGGGCGGAGTCACTCCCGAGCAGATGGAGACCTTCGCCGACGTGGTGGAGGAGTACGCCCCGCTCAACAAGGGTCACATCACCACGCGCCAGAACATCCAGATCCATCACATTCCGCTGCGCGAGATGGCGGAGCTGATCCGCAAGGTCTCCGACTCGGGCCTCTCGTCACGTGAAGGCTGCGGCAACACGGTTCGCAACGTGACCGGCGACCCGTGGGCCGGCGTGACCGAGGGTGAGCTGTTCGACATCACTCCCTATGCGGGCGCCTACGTGCGCTACTTCGTGCGCCACCCCACCACGCAGCTGATGCCGCGCAAGGTCAAGACCGCGTTCACGGCCACCGACGAGGACCGGGCGATCACCGGCATCCACGACATCGCATTCATCCCACGCGAGCGCGACGGCGTTCGCGGCGTCGAGATCCGGGTGGGCGGCGGCACGTCGATCATGCCCCGCGTCGCTCCCACGCTGTACGAGTTCGTGGAGCTCGACAACGGCGACTACCTCAAGATCGCCGAAGCCGTGTTTCGCATCTTCGACCGCCAGGACTGGTTGCGGGTCAACCGGGCCCGGGCGCGCATCAAGGTGCTGATCGACAAGATCGGGATCGACGCCTTCCGCGAACAGGTCGAGGAGGAGCTGGAGGGCGACTGGGTGTCCGAGCGCGACTTCGACCCCACGGAGCTGCTGTTCGACCACGACGAGGAGGCGGGCGCTCCGGTGGCGGCCACCACCTACGCGCAGCCCAACGGCGACGGTTCGGGTTTCGAGCGCTTCCGCGCCTCCAACGTCGAGCCCCAGCGCCAGCACGGCTTCTCGACCGTGCAGGTGCGCGTAATCCGCGGCGACCTGACGCCCGAGCAGTTCCGCGGTCTCGCCCGCATCATGCGCGACTACTCGGGTGGCTACGCCCGCACCACGGTCGACCAGAACCTGTTGCTGCGGTGGGTCCGCAACGAGTCGGTCTACGAGGTCTGGCGGAAGCTGGACGAGCTCGGGCTCGGCGGCTCGGGTGCGGGTCAGATCGTCGACACCGTCAGCTGCCCCGGCACCGACTCCTGCAAGCTCGGGATCACGAGCTCCATGGGCCTGAACCGAGCGGTGATGGATCGTGTCGAGGCGATGGAGATCGATGACCCGCTCACCAAGCGCATCCACATCAAGATGTCCGGCTGCCCCAACGGCTGCAGCCAGCACCACATCGCCAACATCGGCTTCTACGGGGCCTCGATCAAGGTCGGCGAGCACACCGTGCCCGCCTACGTGGCCCACATCGGCGGACGCTACGAGGGCGGCGAGGTGGTCTACGGCACGCGCCTGAAGGTGCGCCTGGCAGCCAAGCGCGCGCCCGAGGCGGTGGAGCGCTGGCTGCGCATGTACGAGGCCGAGCGGGAGGAGGGCGAGGAGTTCAACGCCTTTGCCGAGCGAGTGGGAAGCACCCGTTTCGAAGACGAGGTGCGCGACCTCGGCATGCCGATCGAGTTCTCGCTGGAGAACATGAGCCACTTCATCGACTGGCAGCGCAAGGAGCCCTTCCAGGTCGTCCGGGGTGAGGGCGAATGCGCGATCTAGAAGCACGCGAGACCCTCGCGCTCGCAGTCGAGCGACACCATCCGAGCCTGGTCATGGCCTGCTCCTTCCAGAAGGAGGAGTCGGTGCTCATCGATCTGCTGATGGACATCGAACCCGACGCCCGGGTGTTCACCATCGACACCGGCGTTCTGTTCGCCGAGACGTACGCCGCCTGGCGTGAGGTCGAAGACCGCTACGGGCTCGCGATCGAGGTGATGGACGCCACGCCGCCGAACGGGACCCCGTGGAGCGCCGGCAGCTGCTGCGGAAACCGCAAGGTCGAGGCGCTCGGGCGGGCCCTTTCCGGCAACGACGCCTGGATCACCGGCATCCGTCGCGAGCAGTCGCCGACCCGCGCCGAGACGCGGCCGGTGGAGTGGGATGCCGCCCGTGGGGTATGGAAGTTCAATCCCTTGGTGAACTGGACGGACAACGACGTTTGGGCGTACGTGCGCGAGCACGACCTGCCCTACAACGCTCTCCACGACAGCGGCTACAGCTCGATCGGCTGCGCTCCGTGCACCCTTCCCGGCAACGGCCGCGAGGGCCGTTGGGCAGGGCAGAGCAAGACGGAGTGCGGGCTGCACGCGTGATTGCCAGCGCCGGAACGGTGGCTGGGACGGATATCCTGCCTGCCGACGCGATGAGCTACGAGGTCTCCCATCTTCGTGCGCTCGAGTCGGAGGCCGTCCACATCATGCGTGAGGTGGCAGCCGAGGTCGAGCGCGGAGTGCTGCTGTTCTCCGGCGGCAAGGACTCCGCTGTGCTGCTGCATCTGGCACGCAAGGCCTTCCATCCCGCGCGCCTGCCGTTCCCGGTGATGCACGTGGATACGGGGCATAACTTCCCCGAGGTGATCGAGTACCGCGATCGCATGGTGGAGCAGACCGGCGCGAAGCTGATCGTCGCCCACGTGCAGGACTCGATCGACCAGGGCCGCGTAACCGAGGAGAAGGGGCCGCGCGCCTCGCGCAACCGCCTGCAGTCGGTGACCCTGCTCGACGCGATCGAGAAGGGCCGCTTCCGCGGAGTGTTCGGCGGGGCGCGCCGGGACGAGGAGCGCGCTCGCGCGAAGGAGCGGATCTTCTCCTTCCGCGACGACTTCGGGCAATGGGATCCCAAGGTCCAGCGCCCCGAGCTCTGGAGCATCTACAACGGCTTCGTCAAGCAGGGCGAGCACGTGCGCGTGTTCCCGCTCTCCAACTGGACCGAGCTCGACGTGTGGCAGTACATCTACGAGGAGAAGCTCGTGCTGCCCTCGATCTACTTCTCTCATCGTCGCGACGTCTTCAAGCGCGACGGGATGCTGTATGCGGTCTCGGACTTCGTGGAGCTGCTACCCAACGAGAGCCCCTTCGAGGAGTCCGTGCGCTTTCGTACGGTGGGCGACATGAGCTGCACGGGTGCGGTGGCCTCGACCGCCGAGACGCTCGAGGCGGTCGTGGCCGAGATCGCCGCCACACGAGTGACCGAGCGGGGCGAAACGCGCGCTGACGACCGCTTCTCGGAGGCGGCGATGGAGGACCGCAAGAAGGAGGGCTATTTCTAAAGTGGCCACCCTGGCCGCCACCAACGGGCGCCCGCTTCAGAGCGCCCGCACGTCGGAGCTCGTTCGCTTCGCCACCGCCGGCTCGGTCGACGACGGCAAGTCGACCCTGATCGGACGACTGCTCTTCGACACCAAGTCGATCTTCGAGGATCAGCTCGAGCACGTGGAGGAGACCTCCAAGCGCCGCGGCGACGGCTACGTCAACCTCGCGCTGCTCACCGACGGCCTGCGCGCCGAGCGCGAGCAGGGCATCACGATCGATGTCGCCTACCGCTACTTCCACACCCCGCGGCGCAAGTTCATCATCGCCGACACGCCGGGGCACGAGCAGTACACGCGCAACATGGTCACCGGCGCCTCCACCGCAGATCTCGCGCTCATACTCGTCGACGCGCGCAAGGGCGTCCTGGAGCAGTCGCGCCGTCACGCGTTCATCGCCTCGCTGCTGCGCATCCCGCACCTCGTGGTCTGCGTCAACAAGATGGACCTGGTCGACTACGACCAGGAAATCTTCGAGACGATCGCCGCCGAGTTCTCGGGCTGGGCCGCGAAGCTCGACGTGCACGACCTGACGTTCGTCCCGATATCGGCCCTGCACGGCGACAACGTGGTCGAGCGCTCCGAGCGCATGGGGTGGTACGAGGGGCCGTCGCTGCTCTACCACCTCGAGCACGTGCACGTGGCCTCCGACCGCAACCTGCAGGACGCCCGCTTCCCGGTGCAGTGGGTGGTCCGCCCGATGTCCGACGAGCACCACGACTACCGCGGATACGCCGGGGAGGTCGCGTCCGGAGTCTTCCGGGCCGGCGACGACGTCACGATCCTCCCCTCGGGCCGCACTTCGAAGATCGCCGCCATCGACACGTTCGACGGCGAGCTCGAAGAGGCCTATCCGCCGCTGTCGGTCACCGTCCGCCTGGAGGACGACATCGATGTGTCGCGCGGCGACATGATCTGCCGCGCCCACAACCAACCGAGTGAGACGCGCCAGATCGACGCGATGGTCTGCTGGATGTCGGAGCGCCCGCTGTCGCCGTCCGGTCGCTACCGCATCAAGCACACCACCCGCACGGCCCTCGCCAAGGTCAACGAGGTGCGTTACGCCATCGACGTCAACAGCCTCCACCGCCACGAGGAGGCCACCGGTCTCGAGCTGAACGAGATCGGGCGCCTGAGCCTGCGCCTGTCGGCTCCGCTCCTCGTGGACGAGTACCGCCGCAACCGCGTCACCGGAAGCTTCATCCTGATCGACGAGTCGACCAACGACACCGTCGGCGCGGGCATGATTCTCTGAGCGGGCGATCTCAGCCGAACCCTGGCGGCTCCGCGGTCGACTAGCCTCTGCGCGCGTGGATCCCGCGCTTATCGCTTTTGGCCTCGGCGTCGGCGTGCTCGTCGGCATGACCGGCATCGGCGGCGGATCGCTCATGACCCCGATGTTGATCCTGGTCTTCGGTGTCGCCCCCGTGACCGCGATCGGCACGGACCTCGCCTACGCCGCGGTTACCAAGACCGTGGGCGGCGCCAAGCACTGGCGCCTGAAGACGGTCGACTTCCAGCTATCCACCTGGATGGCGATCGGCTCGGTGCCGGCGGCTATCGGCGGCGTGTACGCGCTGACTCTGCTCGAGGAGCTCGCCGGCCGGGACTTCGACGATCTCCTGCTGACCATTCTGGCGCTGACGCTGCTCATCACCGGCGCGGCCACGCTCGTGCGCGCGTTTCTCAAGAGCATGCACGCCCGCGAACGCGACACCGTCGAGATGGAGCGCCGCCACAAGATCGCCGCGGTCGCCCTGGGCGTCTGCGTCGGCTTCGTGCTCGGCGTCACCTCGGCGGGATCGGGGGCGCTGATCGCCATCGGCCTCATCCTGATCTTTCGCCTCGTCCCGACCCGCGTGGTGGGCACCGACGTCTTCCACGCGGCCATCCTGCTCTGGGCCGCCGGGCTGGCTCACATCGTGGCCGGCAACGTCGACTTCGGACTGGCCGGCAACATCCTGATCGGCTCGGTGCCGGGCGTGTGGATCGGCAGCCACTGGTCGGTGCGGGTCGAGCCGGCTGTGCTGCGCACCACGCTCGCGGTGGTGCTGATCGGAGCGGGCCTGGCGCTCCTGATCAAGGCGGGGTTGGACATTCCCGTCGCGGTGATCGCTCCCTTCCCGGTGGCGGTGATCGCGCTGCTCGTGGTCACGATCGTGCGAGAGCAGCGGGCCAAGGCGGCGCGGGTGCTCGCCGAGCCAGCCGAGGCGGCGGGGCCGCTTCCAAGCCGCTCGCCGTAGGGACCCTGCAGCACCCGCGGCGGTGCCGGATAGCCCCCTGCGCTGAACCGGGGCGCGTAGGCTTGCGCCGGATGATGGTGGTGATGACACCCGAGGCCACCGCCGGCCAGATCGAGGCCGTGGTGGCCAAGCTCGAGGCGCGCGGCGTGCACGCCAAGGTCATGCCCGGCGAGCTGACCACGGCCATCGGCGCGATCGGCGATCCCCAGGGGGTGCGTGAGCTGGGACTCGAGGGTCTTCCCGGCGTGGACCAGGTGATTCCGATCTCGCGGCCCTACAAGCTCGCCTCGTCCGAGCTCTCTCATCACGAGCCCACGTCGTTTGCCGTCGACGGGCGGCTGGTGGGCGGCGGCGAGACCTTCTGCCTGATCGCCGGGCCCTGCACCGTCGAGACCCCCGAGCAGACCGCCGGCGTTGCCCGCACGGTGGCCGCCGGCGGCGCTTCCATGCTTCGCGGCGGCGCGTTCAAGCCGCGCACCTCGCCGTTCTCCTTTCGCGGGCTCGGCTACGAGGCCCTGGAGATCCTGCGCGAAGCCCGCGCGGAGACCGGCCTGCCGGTGGTGAGTGAGCTCACATCCACCGGGCACGCGGATCGCTTCGCCGAAGCGGTCGATGTCGTCCAAGTGGGCGCGCGCAACATGCAGAACTACGGCCTGCTGGAGGCCGTCGGCCGGTTGGGCAAGCCGGTGTTGCTCAAGCGCGGCCTCTCTTCCACGCTCGACGAGTTGCTGATGGCCGCCGACTACGTGCTCAAGGAGGGCAACGGGCGCGTGATCCTCTGCGAGCGGGGGATTCGGACCTTCGAGACCGCCATGCGCTTCACGCTCGACCTGGGCGCCGTGCCCTGGCTCAAGCTGCACACCCACCTGCCCGTGATCGTCGACCCGAGCCATGCCTCCGGCGACCGCCGGCTGGTGGCTCCCCTGGCTCGGGCCGCCGCTGCCGCGGGCGCCGACGGGATCATCGTCGAGGTGGCCGAGGACCCGGAGGCGGCCCTGTGTGACGGGCCACAGCAGCTCTACGCACGCGACTTCGCCGCCTTCGCCGCCGACGTGGCCGCGCACGCCGGGCTGGCCGGCAAGCAACTGGCGTGACGTGGCAGTTTCGGCCGAGCGCATTCTCGACGCCGAGGCGGTGCCGGACGGCCTGTACCCGGAGATGATGGCCGTGTTCTTCACCGGCCTGCGCGCCCGGGCAGCGGCCGCCGGCAAAGCGCACATCTAGCGCTGGCGCGGCCGCTCCGCGAGCTCGCGCCCCGCCCGCAGCATCTCGACGAGCGTCGGGCGCCCGTGCACGGCCGCCGCACTCGCGTCCTCCACCACGCCGATTGCGATCGTCCCCCGGACCGCTTCGCCGCCCAGCTTCCCGCGCACCCGCTGCCCGGCGAGCTTCAGCACGCCGTCGGGGGTGGCCGGCCCGGCCAGTCGCAGGCGCGCTCGCTGACGCCGGCGGCCGAAGTCTCGGACCACTCCGGTCACCCGCACGCCGGGCACCACCTCGACGCCGTGAAGCGCGAGCGGCACCCGCCGCGCCTCGAAGACGATCGTCCAGCGCCCGCCGCGCAGGCCCCCGCCGCTCAACCGCAGACGGCCGCTCGTGAGCAGCCGCGCGAGCGCGTCCTCGGCCACGTCGAACAGCGTCACCTCGACCGCGCGTACGGCTCTCCCACGCCGGCCGGGCACACCCGGCGCCGCGCGCAGTTCACCCAGCGAGGCGGGCGGGGGCGCCAGGGCCGGAAAGGCGGGCCTGCGACGGCGACAGCGGGCCGGAGGCCGGCCCCCGCGCATGAAGCGACGGGCTGCGCGCAGCACACAACCGCTCAGGTCGGCCGAGAGGGCGGAGTGCCCGGTGTCGGGCGCCACCAGCAGGCGCGCGCTCGGCCAGTCCCCGAGGGCGCCGCGGGCCGCCTCGACCGGCGTGCGCAGGTCGACCTCGCCCGAGATCATGAGCACGGGCACGTCGGGCAGCGCCCCCGCCGGCGGTGGGAGCAGCGGCGCCGGCGACGCCTCGGGCCAGCGCCGGCACTGGCGGATGAAGTCGTTGCCCGCCGTGGTGGCGGTGCCGAAGGGGTAGAGCTCGGCGGCGGGGATCCGCGCGGCCGCGGCGTTGATCTGGGCGAAGCGGCTCTGCGGAGCGGAGAAACGGGTCCACGGGAAGGGGATCTCCTCGCACGTGGTGGCGGCGTACAGCGCGGTGCTGAACTCACGCGGGCTCCCGCCCACACCGGAAGCGACCGCCCGCCGCTTCAGGCGCAGGATCGGCGCCAGGTCACCGCGCAGCGCGGCGCTGACCGCGCCGGGGAAGGCGGAGCGCAGGACGTCATCGAGGTCGCCGGCGATCGCCGTGAAGAACAGCTCCTGGCGGGTCAGGGCCGCACGGCGACGGCGACCGTCGGGCAACGTCACCCGGCCGCGCAGGGCGCCTCGGCTCAGCCTCTGCACCAGGCGACCGAGATCCTCCACCGGATCGCGCGTGAAAGCACCGCAGCCACTGCGGCAGACCGCACGCAGCACACGCGGGACAGCGCGAAAGATGTCGCGATAGAAGGGATCCCACCCGTCCAGCACCGAGTCGAGCAACACGCGCTCGACGCGGCTGGGGTAGCGGGCGGCGTAGGCCTGGGCGACCAGCGTGCCGTAGGAGACCCCGATCAGGGTGAGCCGGGGCACGCCCAGCTCGGCTCGCAGCGCCTCGATGTCCTCGACCGTGTCGGTCGTCCGGTAGAACCCGCGCCGCCCGCCCAGCTTCTCGGCGCAGAGGGCAGCCTCGCGTCCCGCGTCCACGAGGCTCGCCCGCTCCAGCGCCGGACAACGCAACAGGCCCGAGCGCCCGGTGCCGCGCCCGTCGAAGGCGACGATGTCGTTGCGAGGCGTGAGGTCGGCGTAAGTACCGTAATCGCCGCCGTAGGCGAGAGTCGCCGGCTGTCCCGGGCCGCCGGCCAGTAGCAGGGTCACCCCCCGCCGCGGTCGCCGCGCCGCGCGCTGCCTCTCGGCGTAGAGCGAGATCCTCCCCGCCGTGGCGCCGGGGCGATCGAGGGGCACCGCCAGCCGGGCGCAGCCGACTCCGGCGCAGTTGCGAAAGCGCAGTTCGGCCTGCGCCGCGGCAGGCAGCGCGAAACCCACGACCGCGGCCAGGAGGAGCAGCGCCAGACGACCGCGACTCACGGCCTCAAGCTTCGCCTATAACCTCAGCCCGCGCAATGTTCAGCAAGGTTCTGGTCGCCAATCGCGGCGAGATAGCGGTGAGGGTCATGCGCACGCTCGAGGAGCTGGGCGTGGCCAGCGTGGCCGTCTACTCCGAGCCCGACCGCGACGCGCCGCACGTGCGCCGCGCGGATGAGGCCTACCTGCTCGGCCCCGGGCCGGCGGCCGAGAGCTACCTCCGGGCCGACAAGATCGTGGAGGTGGCCCGGGAGGCGGGCGCCGAGGCGATCCACCCCGGCTACGGGTTCCTGGCCGAGAACGCCGCCTTCGCCCGTGCCTGCGACGAGGCCGGCGTCGTGTTCATCGGGCCGCCAGCCGACGCCATCGACGCCATGGGCTCGAAGACGAGGGCACGGGAGCTCATGCGCGATGCGGGCGTGCCCATCGTGCCCGGAACCACCGATCCGGTCGAGTCGATAGAGGACGCCAGGCGGGTGATCGAGGAGGAGTCGATCGGCTATCCGGTCGCCGTCAAGGCCGCGGGCGGCGGCGGGGGCAAGGGCTTTCGCGTGGCCGAGTCCGAGGAGGAGCTCGAGGAGGCCTTCGAGGGGGCGGCGCGCGAAGGGGAGAAGTTCTTCTCCGACTCCACGGTGTACATCGAGCGCTACCTGCCGGATCCGCGCCATGTGGAGGTCCAGATCCTGGCCGACGGCGAGGGCAACGTCGATCCATCTCTTCGAGCGCGACTGCTCGGTCCAGCGCCGCCACCAGAAGCTGATCGAGGAGAGCCCGGCCCCCGCGGTCGATCCCGAGCTGAGGGAGCGCATCGGGGGGATCGGCACGGAGGCGGCGCGTGCGGTCGGCTACCGCTCGGCGGGGACCATCGAGGGCTTGCTCTCCGACGACGAGTACTTCTTCCTCGAGATGAACACGCGCGTGCAGGTGGAGCACTGCGTGACCGAGATGGTCACCGGCATCGACATCGTTCGCGAGCAGGTGAAGATCGCGGCGGGAGAGCCGCTCGCATATGCCCAGGACGACGTGCTCCTGCGCGGCCACGCCATCGAGTGCCGGATCAACGCCGAGGACGCCTCGAAGAACTTCGCCCCGGCGCCCGGAACCGTGGGCAGCTACCGCGAGCCCGCCGGCCCCTTCGTGCGGGTGGACTCCGGCGCCGAGGAGGGCTACGAGGTGCTGCCGCTATACGACCCGATGGTCGCCAAGCTCATCGTCTGGGACGTCGACCGCGAGGCCTCGACGCGGCGCATGCTCAGAGCGCTGGGCGAGTTCGAGGTGGGCGGTCTCAAGACCCTCATCCCGTTCCACCGGGCGCTGCTGGCCACCGAGCAGTGGCGCGACGGCGAGACATGCCGCGACCTCATCGCGGACAGGGCCTGGCTGAAGGAGCTTGCCTTCGCGCCCGCCGAGCAGCGCGACGACAGCGGCGAAGGCGAGGAGGAGAAGGTCGAGCGCGACTACGCGGTCGAGGTGTCGGGGCGCAAGTTCGAGGTCAAGGTCATCGGCGCGGCGTTTGGACCGAACGGGGCCGGGGCGGCGCGCAAGGCGCCGCGGCGGGAGCGCAAGTCGGATGGGGGCGGCGGCGCGCCCGGCGAGCTCGTGTCTCCGATCCAGGGCACCGTGCTCAAGGTGGCGGTGGAGCAGGGCGACGAGGTCGACGAGGGGGCCCTGATATGCGTCGTAGAGGCCATGAAGATGGAGAACGAGATCACCGCGCCGTCGGCGGGGACGGTCGAGGAGCTGGGTGTGTCCGAGGGCGGTTCGGTGTCCACCGGTGACACGATCGCGGTGATCAATTAGGCCGGACTAGGATCTCGCGCATGGCCACCGCATCCCCTCCCACCGACCTTTCGAACGCTGAGCTGATCCGCTGGGTCTTCGACGCCACCAACCGCCGGGACATCGCGGCGCTCCGGCAGACGTGGACCGCCGACACGGTTTTTCGCTTTCCGGACCGGACATGCCGAGGCGCCACGGAGATCGTCTCCTACTTCGAGGACGCCTTCGCCGCGGTTCCCGACTGGCACATGGAGGTCGCCACGATCGCCGGGGAGGGCGACGACATCTTCGTGCACTGGCACCTGACGGGCACGCATACGGGCCCGCTGCTGGGGATCGAGCCCACCGGCAAGCCACTGGCCGTGGACGGCATGGACCATTTCGTGGTTCGCGACGGGAAGCTCGTCTCGAACTTCGTGGTCTTCGACCAGATGCAGTACGCGCGCCAGATCGGAATGATGCCGCCGGACGGGTCTTCGGCCGACAAGGCGGTCAAGAGCGCCTTCAACCTCAAGACGAAGCTGGCCCAGCGTCTGCGTGAGCGCGGCTAGAGCCCCAGCCGGGGCTACACCCGGGTCAGGTTCTCGGCGTGAATGCCCCGCTGCTCCTTGGTGTCGCGGCCCTTAGGGAGCGGGATCCGCTCCTCGCCGCCGGCGAGGGCGTCGGTGTAGGCCGAGTCCTCCTCGAGCAGGCGCAGCGCGGTGTCCCGGTCGTGCGGCGCCCCGTGGCCTGGAACGACCGCCTCGGCGGCGTCGACCAGCGGCGCCAGGCGGGCCAGCGTGGCCCGGTAGTCCGCGAGCGAACCGCTCTGGGAGATCCACGGGATCTCGACGCGCGACAGGTAGTCGCCCAGGCACAACACCCCGCAGTGGCGCGCGAAGACCGCCATCCCGTCTGCGGTGTGCCCCTCGGCGGGGTGCAGCTCGAGCTCGACGTCATCCAGCTCCACTGACCCCGGGACGGGCAGCGACTGAACCTCACCGAGGGCCAGCGGTCCGGGCCGCTCGACGTACAGCTCCGCGTCCTTGTCACGCAGCTCGCGCTGGGCCGCGCCCGGCTCGCGCCGCAGGCGCTCCACGCTCGACTCGGCGAGTCCCAGCGCCAGGCCGGGGAAGGCCACCCTTCCGAGCAGGTGATCGAAGTCAGCGTGGGTCGCGATCAGGGCGTCGGGCTCGAAGCCCGCGCCGGCGAGCAGCCCGCGGAGCGCCTCGAGCTCCTCGGGGTAGTAGGGAGAATCGACCAGCATCGCCTCGTCGCCCGCCCGCAGAGCGACCGCGTTCGTCTGCCACATGAGGCTGGTTATGACGACGGCGTCGCGGTGGACCGCGACGGTTCTCATGCTGCCTTGAGCAGCTTGCCGGCGTCGCGGAACGTCTTGACCTCGGCGTCGGGCTTCTTGAGGCCGGCGTCGAGCTGCTCACCGTGGCGATTGACCCAGATCACGGGAATCTTCGACTTGAGGCACGGCTCCACGTCGGTGGGGTAGCCCGACGCGATGTGGACCCAGTTGCGCTTGGTGCCCTCGATCCGGCGCGCGCACTCCTTGAAGTGCGCCGGGTCGGGCTTGTAGGAGCGCACCTGCTGGGCGGTCACGACCAGGTCGAGGTCGGTGCGGAAATGCCGCCGGGTGGCCCCCAGCAGCTTGTCGTCGATGTTCGAGAGGATCCCGAGCTCGTACTTCTTGGCGAAGCGCTCGAGCTGGGCGTTGGTCTCGCGAAAGGCCGGCCAGGAGGGCACGCTGTTAGGCAGGAAGTTCGACCGGGAGGGCTCGAGGTCCCAGCTCAGCTCGCTCGCCACCCGCACGGCGGTTCGGCGCAGGACCTCGGCGTAGAGCTCGTACGAGCCGCGCTGGATGTCTCTCTGGACCTCGATGAAGCGGGGAATAAGGACCTCGCGGTCGATGGTGAATCCGTCGCGGTCGGCTTCCCTTTGGAAAGCATCGAAGACCCCGGTCTCCCAGTCGATGAGGGTCCCGTAACAGTCGAACGTGACGAACTTGACTTCTTTGGGGAGGGCCATAGGCGGCGGCGCATCCTATCTACCCGGGCGCGCGCCGCCGAGCGGGGCGGCTCTCAGCCCGGGGTCTCGTAGGCCTCGCTCATCCCGGCGGCCACCGCGCCGACCTCCTCTCGCAGCGAGCGCACATCGCCGGCGAGGCGCTCCTGGTTGGCCGCCTCGGAGGAGGCGGACACCGAGACGAGATTGCCGCGGACCGTGTCGAGCTCGACCAGCACGCGCTCCATCTCGTCGTAGAAGCGCTGCAGCTGCGCCTCCATACGGCGCAGCACGGCGAGCTGGTTCTCGAGCGCGGCTGTCAGCTCGGCCCGCGAAGGATCGTCTCGAACCTGGGCCAGGCGGTGCTCGACCGAGGCGGGCGGTGTCTCGGAGAGCGCCTCGTAGAGCAGCTGCGCCCGGCGCGCCCCGTCCTCCATGGCGCGGATGAAGCGGTCGACCTCGGCCGAAACCTCCTCGTAGGGCAGCTCGGCCCGCTCGATGGCGTCGCGAATGCGGGCCTCGCGCTGGCGTGCCGCGGTGAGCAGCCGGCCGATCGGCTCCGACAGCGCGCCCGTGTCGAGACGTCCGGCCTCGAGTGACTTGCGGCGCTTGGCCCGCTCGCGCTCGAGCACCTTGTTCGCCTCATCCGCGTCGAAGTAGGTGCGCGCCGCCGCCACGCCGTAGACCACCAGTCCGACCGCGAGCACCGGCAGGAACACGTCCAGCAGCAGCCCGGCGATCAACACCGCGGCCAGGAGCAGGATGTTGAAGGGCTGGGTGAGCGCGTTCGCGATCAGCGCGCGGTTGTACTCGGAACGCGAGTAGGGGCGCCGTGGCTCCGCCATCAGAAGAAGCTCGAGATGCTGCGATAGACCGTCTCGATGTCCTCGGTATCACCCTCGTAGGGCTGACCGCCGGAGGCCTTCGCGATCGCTTCGAGCGCCTCCGCGGCGCCGGCCGCGCCCGCGCTGTAGGCGATCGTGAACACGCGCACCTGATTGTCGGAGTCGCCCTGGGCCCGCACGGCCTCCACGGCCTGCTCGGCGCTCGCCGCGGAATCGGTGTCCTCGCCGTCGGTCAGCAACACCACCGCGGTGATCCGCTCGGGGGACGCCTGCGAGCGGACCTGCTCGAAGCCGTCGATGGTGGCGTCGTAGATGGCCGTTCCGCCGTCGGCGATCAGGTTCGCGACCGTCGCGCGCAGCTCTCGCTCGTTGGCGGCGAACGGCCCGACGTCGATCAGGGGCTGGATGCGGTCGGAGAAGATCGTGAGCCCGATGCTGTCCTGCTGGCCGACCTGGTCGAAGAAGACGTCCAGGCCCTCCTTGGCCCGGACCAGGCGATTCTCGTCGTTCATCGAGCCCGAGGTGTCCACCACCAGCAGCACGTTCGCCGGCTTTCGGTCCTCGCGCCAGGTCTGCTTGAGGCGGTCCAGCACGCGGGGCTCGGGCAATCCGAGCACGCGTTCCGGCTGGGCGGGGTCGACGCCGTTCTCCTTCGAGACGGGCGCCACCGGCTCCTCATCCAGATCGGCCGGGCGGAAGCCCGAGCGCGCCGCCACCTCGGGAGTGATCCGTTCGGCGAGGAACTCGCCGAATCGCCGCGCCCCCGCGCGCTGGGCCGCGCTCACCCAGGGCGCGTTGAGCACGATGAAGGGGTTGTCCGAGTAGAAGGTCCCCTCGGGCGGGTAGAGCGCCACGAGCTTCGGCTGGGGGCCTCGGCGCTTGTTGAAGTCGAGCAGCGTGACCTCCTCCATGGCCACCGCGGAGGCGTAGCCCGGCCCGTTCGCTCGCATCTGGTCCGCGATGAAGAGCGTCGTGTCGCCGTAGTGGACGATCGAACGCTCGATATCGCGAACGATCTGGCGCGCCTTCGAGCTCCGGACGTCGGCTTCGGTGAGGCCCTCCTTCTTGCCCGTCGCGGCGTAGTACTCGGCCACCACCGCCGAGAGGCCCGAGGTGGAGAAGTCCGGGTTGGTGTGCACCAGCTTGAAGCGCCCGAACTCGGGGTGGCCGAACTCGGCGAAGCCCTGGTTGGAGCGAGCCAGGCGGATCACCTGCTCGAAGCCGATCGGCTCGCGCGGCCAGCCGAGCGCCTTGGCGAAGGGCTCCCACATGGCGATGACGAGCGGCGTGCGAACGATCGAGGGGTTCTCGTCCGACGCCAGCGGACGGTCCGCGTCGAAGTTGAGCAGGCGGCCCCAGAGCGACGAGGCGGGCGACCAGATCACCGGCTCGAGTCGGCCGTCGGCGATCTTCGACTCGGCGTCGCCGCTCGACACCACCTCGCCCTCGACGAAGGCCTCGCCGTCCTCGCGGTTGAACTCGCGGATCAGCGGCGCGAGCAGCTTCTCCTTCTCGGGCGAGTAGGCGAACGGAAGGCGAACCGCGTTGGCCGGGGCTCTCGGAGCGTCCGAGTCCGTATCGGACGGGCCGTCGCCGCCCCCACTCGTCGAGATCACGGCGACGGCCGCAACCGCCACGGCTGCGAGCACGGCGATGAGGATCTGGCTGGGCTTCACGGCATGTCGTATCTTGGCGGGCCATGGCGGACTACACCAACATCTCGCTGTCCCGCGGCGCACCTTCGCTCGACATCATCGCCGTCGATGAGCTGCGCGCCGCCGCCCAGCGGGCGTTCGACCACGACCCGGCGGGCTCGTTCGCGTACGGCACCGCGGCCGGCTACCCGCGGCTGCTCGAATGGCTGGCGGCAAAGCACGAGGTCGAGCCCGACCGGCTGCTCGCCACCAACGGCTCGATGCAGGCCGACGCGTTCCTGTTCGAGCAGCTGGTGGAGCCGACCGATCTCGTCGTAGTGGAGGCGCCCACCTACGACCGCACGTTGACCTCGCTGCGCAAGCTCGGCGCCGACATCCTCGCCATCCCGCTGGAGCCAGACGGCATCGACGTCGGGGCCCTGGCGACCGCGCTGGAGGCCGGCGCGCGACCCAAGCTCGCCCACATCATCCCCAACTTCCAGAACCCGGCCGGCTGCACGCTGTCGCTCGAGAAGCGCCACCGCCTGATCGAGCTGGCGCGCGAGCACGACTTCCTGATCTTCGAGGACGACCCCTATGTCGAGCTGCGCTTCGCGGGCGAGCACCACCCGCGGATGCTCGAGCTCGACGAGAGCAACGAGAGCGTGGTCTACGCGTCCTCCTTCTCGAAGACGGTATGTCCCGGCATCCGGGTGGGTTACCTGGTCGGGCCGCGTGCGTTGATCGCCTCGATCCGCAAGCGCGCCACCGAGACGTACATCTCGCCCAACATGGTCGCGCAGTCGATCGTGGCCGAGTTCTGCCACTCCGGGGCCATCGAGCGCTCGATCGTGGTCGTGAAGGAGGCGCTGCGCGAGCGCCGGGACGCCACCTGCGGCGCCCTGGAGCAACATCTGCCCGATGCGCGCTTCGTCACCCCCGAGGGCGGTTACTTCCTCTGGGTGGACCTGCCCGACGGCAGCGACGTGGCCGCCTTGGAGCGAGGCGCCACCGAGCGAGGGAGTGGTGTTCGTCAAGGGCACGGACTTCCTGCTCGAGGGCGGCGACAGCTCGCTGCGCTTCGCCTACTCCGCCGTGCCGCCCGACCAGATCGAGGAGGGCATCGCGCGCGTGGCCGAGGCGTATCGGGAGTTGAGTCCGACGGCCGCGTGATCGACCTCGAGCGCCCGCGCGACACGGGCGCCCTGCTTCGCGACTCGTTCTCCGTCTACCTGCGTCACTTCTGGACGTTCCTGGCCATCGGCGCGATCGTCGTCGTCCCCGCGGAGGTGATCGTCAGCGGCGTTGGGCTCGGGCAGCTGAGCGCCCGCTACGACGCGACGCCCAGCTTCGCCGAGGCCGCGATTCCCGGCGCGGTCTCGTTTCTGGTGGTGGCCCCGCTGATCACCGCCATCTGCGTGTTCGCGCTGCGCTCGGTGGCATCCGGTGACTCCCCGCGCGCCCGCGAGGCGCTGGTCAGGGGCTTCGAGATGTTCACCCCGCTGTTCTTCGCCGTGCTGCTGGCGGCGCTCGGCATCGCGCTCGGCCTGCTGCTGATCGCGCCGGGCATCTACCTGTTCGTTCGCTGGTACTTCGTGCCGCAGGCCGTGGTGCTGGAGGACATGAAGGGCACCGGTGCGCTGCGCTCGAGCAGCCGCCTGGTCGACGGGGCCTGGTGGCGCACCTTCGGCCTGATCGTGCTCGTGAACGTTCTCGCGCTCCTGGTGGCGCTCGTGATCGGCGCGCCCTTCACGGCTGCCGCCGACTCGGCGAACCGCGCGGTCTGGTCGCTCATCGGCCAGATCCTGGCTGCGTCGATCACCCAGCCCTTCGGCGCGCTCTACTCCACCCTTCTCTACTTCGACCTGCGCCAGCGTCGGCGGGGCGTCTAGGCGTCAGCTTCGCGCGTCCAGCGCCGCCCGGTTGCCGCCCGCCCGCTTGGCCTCGTAGAGAGCAGCGTCGGCTCGGGCGAAGAATGCGGCCGGGTCCTCGGGCGCCGTGTGCATGGCGACGCCGACCGAGACGCCGGCCGCGATTCGCACGTCCACGACCCTGCGCAGGCGATTGGCGGCCGCCATCGCCTCGTCGGGGTTCGTGACCGTAACGAGCGCGGCGAACTCATCGCCCCCGATGCGGTAGAGGATCTCGCCCGAGCGAAGGGCCTCGCGCAGGCTGGTCGCGGCCATACGTAGCAGGTGATCTCCGGCCTGGTGCCCGCGGGTGTCGTTGACGCGCTTGAAGCCGTCGAGGTCGAACACGAGCAGCGCCAGGCTGCCGCGGCGCTCGGGGCGCGCGCACGCCTCCTCGAGCGCGGCGTGAAAGCTCGCGTGGTGACCCAGGCCGGTCAACGGATCGGTGGCGGCGCGCTCGCGAAGGTCGCCGAGCGCCGACGCCGTGGCGAGCGCGCTGGTGGCGTGGGCGGCGAGCAGCTCGAGCAGCTCGATGTCCTCGGTCTCCAGCGTGATCGGTGCCGAGTCGAGCAAGAGCAGGAAGCCCGCGCCGGCCGCCAGCGGGAGGGCGGTCAGCGCCTCGGCCCCGGCGCGGCGCAGCGTCTCGTGTCCGGCGAAGCCCCGGCCGACCGGCTCGCCGATCGTGTGAACGGAGGTCGTCGTCTGCACCCACTCGGCCAGCTTCGCCAGCTCATCGCGGGGCAAGCCCCTGAGGACCGCGGCGTGCGGCCCCTCGGCGGCCGCCACGTGCAGCTCGCCCGAGTCGGCCAGGCCGATGGCCGCCGACTCCATCTCGGCGACGTCGCGGGACGCCTCGACGACCCGCCCCAGAATCGCCTCGCGTTCCACCAGTCCGCTGAGGGCGACGGCGTGGCGAGCCAGACGCTCGGAGCGCGTCTCCTCGGCCAAGCCGCCGAGCTCCTCTATCCGGGCGGCGACATGCCGGGCGCAGCGCTCGAGCGCCGGCACGAGCTTCTCGGTCAGCTCATGCTCGGACTCCACGTTGAGCGCGCCGATCACCCGCTCACCGATGCGGATCGGGACGCATACCTCCGAGCGGACCCCGGGAATCGCCTCGAGGTAGCCGTTGGCTTCGGAGGTGTTGCGCAGGATGGAAGGCTCGCCGCTGGCGAAGGTAGCGCCGATCACGCCCGTCCCGGGCGGCATCCCGTCATAGACCTGCCAGTAGCCCTCCACCGCCTGGCAGCGCAACCGTCCGCCTCGCTCGAGGTACAGCGACGGCATCAGCCCGGGGTGAGCGGCGATCAACTGCGCGACCGCGGCACACGCGCCCTTTATCGTCGCCACGCCGTCGAGACAGGCGGCCAGGGCCGCATCGGTCGCCAAGCCGGCGGTCTCGACGTGAGACGGTGCCGCGCCGTCGCTCCTGTCGCGAGTCGATGACTGTCGCTTGACCTCTGCGGACATTCAGGTTGGGGCGAGCGGGGAGGCCGGCTCAACGCCCGTAACGTTCTTTACCCAGAACGAGCTGATCCGGCAACGCGACCCGCGGAGCGGGTGAGGGGTCAGCCACCACCGACACCGTCTCGGCGACGCTCCGGGTGACCGTGTACCTGGACCCGTCCCCCTCGCCGTCGAGCACGATCTCGTCCGCGCCGGCCTCGTGCAGCGTCCCTCGTAGGCCCGGCTTGAGGCCCGTGTCCTTCAGGTAGTGCAGGAGGTCCTCGGCCTCGTTCTCGAAGCGCAGGACGCGCACGCTCGCCCCCTCCTCCACGTCGGCCAGCGGCACACCGTGCTCGCGTTCGCCCTCGAAGATCGGATGCCCGTGAGGGCAGGTCTTGGCGTCGCCGATGGCCCGCAGCATGCGCTCTTCGACCATGGGCGACATCCAGTGCTCGAGACGCTCCGCCTCCTCGTGCACCTGATCCCACGGGATGTCGAAGACGTCGGTGAGAAAGCGCTCGATCAGGCGGTGGCGGCGGACGATCTGACTCGCGTGGTCGCGGCCCGTCTCCGTGAACTCGAGCGACTTGTTCGTGGCCCGGGTCACGTAGCCGTCGTCCTCGAGGCGACCGATCATCTCGTGCACGGTCGGAGCCGACACCTGCATGGCCCGCGCGATGTTCGCTCCGGTGATCGCCAGCCCTGCCTCCTGCAGCCAATAGATGATCTGCAGGTACTCCTCCTCGGCGACGGTCGCGTGGTCATGCGTCATCGGCCCCCATCCTAACTACGATCCACCCCTCGCCATGGACCTCCACTGAAGGGAACCGGCGTCGGACTGACCATGGTGTACCCGGGCCAGATGCCTGCTGCGTATCTTGCAGGTATCAGCGCCGCACCATGAAGCTTCCTCTCACCCCACCCGTCAAGCCTCAGCTTGCCAAGAGCCGGCGCGATCTGCCCGAGGGCGAGGGCTGGTGCTACGAGCCCAAGTGGGACGGCTTTCGCACGATCGTCTTTCGAGACGGCGGCGAGGTGCACCTCCAGAGCCGCAACGGCAAGGCCATGAACCGCTACTTCCCCGAGATCGCGGAGCAGGCTCTCGCCCTCCCGACCGAGCGGTTCGTGCTCGACGGGGAGATGGTGGTGACCGTCGACGGGATCCAGGAGTTCGACCTGCTGTCGCAGCGCATCCATCCTGCGGCCTCGCGGGTGGAGCGCCTGCGTCAGGAGACTCCAGCCGGGCTCGTGGCCTTCGATCTGCTGGCCGAGGGAGACGAGAAGCTCTTGCACCTGCCCTACACCGAGCGCCGCGCGCGCCTGGCCGCGCTCGTGGCCGATCCCGTCGAGCTGACGCCGGCGACGGACGATCCACAGGCCGCGGGCCAGTGGCTGGCGGGCACCGGCGAGGGCGTCATCGCCAAGGAGGCCGCCGCGCCCTATCTGCCCGGTGAGCGGGTCGGAATGGCGAAGATAAAGCGCGTGCGGACGGCCGACACGGTCGTCGTCGCCTTCCGCTTCGGGAAGGCGGAGGGCACGGTCGGCTCGCTGATCCTTGGCCTGTACGACGACGAGCAGAACCTGCACGTGGTGGGTCACACCTCGAGCTTCACGGCCAAGCAGAAGCGCGAGCTGCTCGATCAGCTGGAGCCCTACCGCACCCACGAGCGCGGCTCGGGCGAGCCGAGCCGCTGGAAGTCCGACGAGGAGCTGGTCTGGGAGGGACTCCGTCCCGAGCTGGTCTGCGAGGTGGCGTTCGACCACATCACCGGCCACCGGATACGGCACGGGTCGAAGTTCTTGCGGTGGCGGCCCGATAAGGAACCCGAGGAATGCTCGCTCGCGCAGCTTCGACATTGATCGCCCTCGCCGCCCTGGCAGCACCGGCCGGTGCCTTCGCCCAGGCATATGAGATCCCGGCCGACAACCCCTTCGTGAACACGCCCGGCGCTCGCGGCGAGGTCTACGTCTACGGGATGCGCAACCCGTACCGCTGGTCCTTCGACCGTCGGACCGGGGACATGTACGTAGGGGATGTCGGCGGCACCAACGAGGAGATCTCGTTCCTCTCGCGGGCCGCGACCCGTGGCGCCAACCTGGGCTGGAACTGCTTATCCGGCACCGCGGTGGCGTCCGGGTGCACGCCACAGAACTACACGGGCCCCGCCTACCAGTACCCGAGCAGCGCCGACGTGGTGATCGGCGGCTACGTGGTCCGGGATCCGAACCTGCCCTCGTTCGCCGGCCGCTACCTCTTCGGCCAGTTCAACGGAAACCTGGCCTCGCTGGGGCCCGGGGCGACCGGCGCGCCGGTGGACGCCGGCGCGGACGTTCCGCAGGTGGCGGGCTTCGGAGAGGACGGCGCCGGCCGGCTGTACGTGGCCTCGCTCGCGGGCCCGGTGTACCGCCTCACCCAGGCCGGCCCCGGCGTGCTCGCGACGACCTCGATCGGCAGCTTCTCCCAGCCGCTCGCCGTCGCGGCCGCACCGGGCGACACACAGCGCCTGTTCATTGTCGAGAAGGCCGGACGGGTCCTGCTGCGCACCGGCTCGACGGTGAGCGAGTTCCTCGATATCTCCTCGCTGGTCAGCGACAGCGGCGAGCAGGGCCTGCTCGCGCTCGCCGTGGCGCCCGACTACCCCCAGAGCGGCCGGGTCTTCGCCTTCTACACCGACAACAACGGCGACCTCCAGCTCGATGAGTACACCCGCAACGCGACCGCACCGGATCGCTCCGCTCCGGGTACCCGCCGTCCGGTGCTGACGATCTCCCACCAGCAGGCGGACAACCACAACGGGGGCCAGCTGCTTTTCGGGCCGGACGGCTACCTCTACCTCTCCACAGGCGACGGCGGCACCCAGGGCGATCCGGAGGGCGACGCCCAGAGCCTCGGTTCGCTGCTGGGCAAGGTGCTGCGCATCGACGTGACCCCCGGCGGGGCCTCAGCTGCCGACACGACCGCGCCGACCCTGCGCGCTCGCGTCAAGCGCCGCCAGCGCGTCCTGCGCCGCCGTGGCGCCGTCGCCTATGCGCGGTGCAACGAGGCGTGCTCGGTCGCCGCCCGCGGACGGCTTCGGATCGGTAGGCGCTCGTTGCGCATGCTCGGTGCGAGCCGGCCGGCCCAGGCGCGCCGCAGGGCGCGCCTGAAGGTCGCCCTCACGCGCAGGGGACGAAGGCTGCTAAGGCGTGCGCTACGCCGCGGGCGCAAGCCCTCGGTGCGACTGGTGCTGCGCGCCACCGACTCCGCCGGCAACCGCTCGACCGCCGAGCGGCGCCGGGTGCGCGTGCGCCGCTGAGCGGCACGCTCAGGAACTGAGCTCGCCAAGCCGTCGCTCGAGGAAGGCCTGCTCGACGGGATTGGCCGTGAGCCCGAGGGCCCGGCGGTAAGCGACCACCGCCTCCTCGTCGCGGCCGAGGCGGCGCAGCAGGTCGGCCCGGGCGGAATGGAAGTGGTGGTAGCCGGCGAGCCGGCCGTCCTCGAGCAGGTCGATCTCCGCCAGGCCGGCCGCCGGCCCATCGGACATCGCCACGGCGACGGCACGGTTGAGGTCGACCACCGGCGAGGGCGCCAGATCGGCGAGCCGGCCGTACAGGGCGACCACCCGCCGCCAGTCGGTCTGCGCCGCCGCGTGCTCGGCGGCGATCGCCGCCTGGAGCATGTAGGGGCCGGGCCAGCGGCTCGCCGCAACCAACGCGGCTCCCTCCTGGATCTCTGCCCCGTGCCACAGCGACCGGTCCTGCTCCTCCAGGAGCACCAGCTCGCCGTGCTCGTCCACCCGCGCGTCTCGGCGAGAGTGATGAAGGAGCATCAGAGCGAGCAGGCCGCGGACCTCGTCCTCGTCCGGCATCAGCGTGCGCAGGAGCCGCGCCAGGCGAATCGCCTCGTCACACAAGTCGCGGCGCACGACGGTGTCGGCGCTCGTGGCCAGGTAGCCCTCGTTGAAGATCAGGTAGAGCGCGGCCAGCACCGACCGCAGGCGCTCGGGCAGCTCGTGGTCGGCGGGCACCTCGTACGGAATACGGGCGGTGCGGATCTTGCGCTTGGCGCGCACCAGTCGCTGCTGCATGGCGAGATCGCCGGAGATGAAGGCGCGCGCGACCTGCGCCGTCGTGAGCCCGCCCAGGGTGCGCAGGGTGAGGGCCACGCGCGTCTCGGCGGCCAGCGCGGGGTGGCAGCACGTGAAGAACAGCCGCAGCCGGTCATCGGGCAGCGAGGTGTCGTCCGGTTCCTCGGACTCGTCGGGCATGAGGCGTTCCAGCTCACCCAGCTTCCGCGCGTGGAGGCGCTCGCGCCGGAGGCGGTCGATCGCCCGGTTGCGTCCCGTGCGGACGATCCAGGCGGCCGGGTTGTGCGGCAGCCCGTCGCGCGGCCAGCGCTCCAGGGCGACGACGAACGCCTCCTGCACCATCTCCTCGGCGAGGTCGAAGTCGCCCAGGATGCGGATCAGGGTCGCGACCGCCCGGCCCGACTCCTCGCGGAACAGGCGGCCGACGACCTCCTCCTTCGCCTCTAGCCGGCGCGCGAGGCTTCCTCCGAGTGAAGCGGATCGTTGTAGCCGAACTGCGTGTAGTCCATCACCGGCCGAACCTCTATCGCGCCGCTGCTCAGCGGGATCTTCCTCGCCCAGGCGAGCGCCTCGTCCAGGTCCTTGCAGTCGAGGACGTAGTAGCCGCCGAGCTGCTCCTTGGTCTCGGCGAACGGTCCGTCGGACACGATCGGCTCTGCCTGCTGCTGGATTCTCAGCGTCGTCGCCGTGCCGCTCTCCTGCAGAGCGTCGCCGGCAACCATCACGCCCGCCTCGACGGCCTCGCGGCCGTAGGCCTCCCAGCGATCCATCTCGGCCTTCATGTCCTCGGGACTCGCGTCCTCCCAACCACCCTCTTCGCCGAACAAGCTGAACATGTACCTCATTGGGGCCTCCTTTCGTGGCAACGCCCTTCGCCGCCTTCAACCCTATGACGAACGGGCTCGGGCCATACCGACACGCTCTGCCGAGGCGTGTGAGGATATGGCCATCGTGGCGCAACTCGAGGTGATGCAGGCCGACGTGACGAGGCTCGAGGTGGACGCGATCGCCAACGCGGCCAACACCCAGCTCGCCCACGGGGGCGGCGTGGCCGGCGCGATCTCGCGGGCGGGGGGGCCGGAGGTTCAGCGTGAATCCGACGATAGGGCGCCCATCGGCCTCGGCGAGGCCGTGGAGACGACGGCGGGCTCGATGCCCGCCCGCTGGGTGATCCACGCCGCGACGATGGAGCTCGGCGGCCCGACTTCCGGCGACATCATCGAGCGCGCCACGCGCTCCACGCTCGCGAAGGCCGAGGACCTGGGCTGTCGCTCGCTGGCGTTGGTCGCCTTCGGCACGGGCGTGGGCGGGTTCTCGCTCGACGAGGCGGCGGGCATTATGGCGGGCGCCGCGCGAGAGCACACGGGCGGGCTCGAGCGGATCGTGTTCTGCGTCCACGGCGACGCCGCGGAGCGAGCGTTCCGTGAGGCCGTTGACTGAGCCGGCCGGGGCCGGGCTTCCGGCGCTCGTGGCGCCGGACTCGTTCAAGGGCAGCTTCTCGGCCCGCGAGGTGGCTGCCGCCATCGCGGCCGGCCTGCGCGCAGCGGGGCGCGAGGCCCACGAGTTGCCGGTGTCCGACGGCGGCGAGGGCACGATGGACGCGATCGTCTCCACCCTGGGCGCGGAGGTGCAGACGATGACGGCGAGCGATCCGCTGGGACGCCCGGTCGAGGCGTCATTCGCCCTGCTCGAGGACGGCCGGGCGATCGTGGAGGCTGCCCAGGCCAGCGGCCTGGGGCTGGTGGCCGAGGACGAGCGCGACGCATGGGCCGCGTCCACGCGGGGGACGGGCGAGTTGATCGTCGGCGCGGTCGAGGCGGGAGCGCAGAGCGTGATCGTGACCGTGGGCGGGTCGGCTACGACCGACGGCGGCGCGGGGGCGCTGGAAGCGCTGGAGGACGCCGGCGTGACCGTGGAGCTCAACGTTCTGTGCGACGTCCGCACGCCCTTCGAGCAGGCGCCGAGCGTATTCGGGCCCCAGAAGGGCGCCGACCCGCCGATGGTCAAGCGGCTGGAGCAGCGCCTGGACGAGCTCGCGGCCACGCTCCCCCGCGACCCGCGTGGCGAGCCCATGACCGGCGCCGCGGGCGGCCTTTCGGGCGGACTGTGGGCCCGGCACGGCGCCAACCTCCAGCACGGCGCCTCGTTCGTGCTCGACACGATCGGCTTTGACGAGCGCATGCGCGGGGCGGCCTTCGTGGTCACGGGGGAGGGTCGCATCGACAGCCAGACGCTTCAAGGCAAGATCGTCGGCGAGCTGGCGACGCGCTGCCGGCAGAACGGCGTGGCCTGCCACGCCCTCGTCGGCCAGATCGATCTCGATGAGTTCTCGGCGCGCATTCTCGACCTGGCGTCATTGCGCGAGGCCACCACGCTCGAGGAGCTGGAGGAGGGCGGTCGACGGATCGTAACGTAAGTTGACACTTACGTTAGTTGCTGCTTACATAGTTCGCCGATGGAGGCCGCCCTCAAAGCCATCTCGGCGCCCAAGCGGCGGGCGATTCTCGCGCTCGTGCGCGACGGCGAGCTCTCGGCCGGCGAGATAGCGGCCCGGTTCGATGTCACGAGACCGGCGGTCTCCCAGCACCTGAACGTCCTCAGGGAGGCGGGGTTGCTGAGCGAACGCCGCAAGGGGACCAGGCGCCTCTACCGAGCGCGGCCCGAGGGGCTGGAAGAGCTACGAACGTTTCTGGAGGAGTTCTGGGAGGCCAATGCAAACGACGACTGATACCGCCATCGAGCGCGAGCTCGCCATAGCGGCGAGGCCCGAGACCGTGTGGGAGTTCCTCGTCGACCCGCGGAAGGCGACCCGCTGGATCGGGATGAGCGCGCGCCTCGACCCCCGACCGGGAGGCGAGTACCGCGTGGACGTCTGTCCGGGCGAGAGCGCCCACGGCTGGGACCACTACCTGCCGAGGCTCACGGTCGCCGCGAGCGGCGCCGACCCCGGACCCGACCCCTGGGCGGAGCGCTGAGGCCTCCGTGCCCCACTAAGCGACGGGCGCTCCCCTCAGGAGCGCCCGTGCTGCCTCACCCGTGCGGCGGTCGGCTCGACCGCCGCGTTCACCGAAGAATACACCTGCTTGTGTCTTACGTCACGAAATCAGCGCGACTCGGCCAGCGCGCGGATGACAGCCTCGTAGAAGCCCTCGCTCATCGGCGCCTCGGTGCGCTCGACGTTGGCGGACAGCGCGGCGTCGCCGACGACCGCGTTGGCGACCAGGAAGAAGCGGCCGACCACCTCTGCGACCTCGAGATCCTCGCGTGAGTCGCCCACCGCGATGCACTGCTCGGGCACGTAGCCGCGGGCCCTCATGTGCGCCGACACGGCGCCGACCTTCGAGCTCGCGGCGGGAATCAGGTGGAAGGTGTGGGTGTCGGGGCCGATCCGGCCGTTGTCCACCAGCCGCAATCCGTCGTGCCCTTCGTCGGCGAGGAGGCGGTTGGCCTCGCCGGCATCGACGAGCCCACGGAAGAGGTGCGATACCTCGCGGTCGACGTGCCAGGGAGCGTGCGGCTCGAGCCGGCCCGCGTAGCGCTCGAGCAGAAGCTGCGGCGCGCCGGTCGCGGCGATCTGCTCGTGAACGCTCACACCGTCCCGGGGCTGGAGGTCGCCGGTGAGGAACCTCAGGTCCCCGTCGATCACCATGCCCGAGCCCACCTCGAAGATGTACGAGCTCTGGCCGAGAAGCCGTGCGTCCTCCATCACCTGCGCGCGCCGGCGGCCCGACTTGATCACCACCTCGACGCCCGCCCGGTGGCAGGCCTCGAGGGCACGCGCCCCGAGCATCGTGAACTCACCCTCCGCCGTGCGAAAGAGCGATGCCCCCTTGCCCAACAGGGTGCCGTCGAGGTCCGTATAGACGCAGCGGATCGTCACGCGGGGGCGCGCAACGTCGCATACGGCGGGCGCTCCACGAGCTCAACCTGGATCAGCCCGCCGTCCGCGGTCTGCAGCGGAGGCGCGTGGTCATCGAGCAGGCGCCCTTCCGCGCGCAGGCGCTCGAGGATCACCCGGAGCACCGCGTAGGCCATCGGACCCAGCTCGCGCAGCGGCTGGTGATGGTTGTGCCGCACGTCGAGATCGACCTGGGCCATCGCCTCGGTCCCGCCCAACTCATCGCGCGCGTGCAGCAGCATCGACGTCTCGATCGCGTACCCACAGGCGAACGGCAGGCGTTCGAGAAGGCTCCGCCTTGCGCCCAGCTCACCGGCGAGCGGCTGCACGAAGCCGGCCAGCTCGGGATAGAAGGCCGACAGGAGCGGCCGCGCCGTCAGCTCGGTGACCCGTCCGCCGTCGGCCGGGCGCTCGCTGCCGTCCGGGGCGACGAAGGGCCGGCGGTAGTGGCCCTTGACGAAGCGCACATCGTCCTCGCACAGCAGCGGCCCGAGAAGACCGATCGCGAAGTGCGGGGAGAAGCGGCGGGTATCGGAGTCGAGGTAGAAGATGATGTCTCCCTCGGCCACGGCCAGAGCGCGCCACATGGCGTCGCCCTTGCCGCGGGCGGGACCGAAATCGCTCAGCAGCTCGGACTCCTGGTGGACCTCCGCCCCCAGCTCCGCGGCGATCCGCGCGGTTCCGTCACCCGAGGCGGCGTCGACCACCACGATCTGATCGATCAGCCCCTCCAGCGCCCGCAGCCGCTCGATGATCGAGGCGATCGTGTCGGCCACCTCCCGCGTCGGGAGGACCGCCGTGACCTTCTCGCGCTTGCGCTCCCGCAGCTGCTCGAGCGAAAACTGGGAGTGGTGGAAGGAGCGGATCACTTCGAGCGTACTATCGCAATCCGTGAGCCAGGTACGAGCGAATCTTCCCTGGGACCCCGTGCTTCAAACCGCCGACGAGGACCAGATCGTGGCGACGTCCGTCTCGCCGCCCCAGCCCGCGGTCACCACGCCGCTGCCGCGGGATCTACATCCGGCGCTGGTCGAGACGCTGGAGAAGGCCGGGATAGCCGAGCTCTGGTCCCACCAGGCAGACGCCCTCGAGGAGGCCCGGCGCGGTCATACGATCGTGACCACGGGAACGGCCAGCGGCAAGTCGCTGGCCTTCAACCTGCCGGTGCTCGACACGCTCGCCACCGACCTGGCCGCGCGCGCCTTCTACCTGTACCCGACGAAGGCGCTGGCCCAGGACCAGGCGCGCAAGCTCTCTCAGCTGGGGGGCGGGTACCTCCGTCACGCCATCTACGACGGCGACACGCCGCGCGAAGAGCGCCGCGCCATCCGCGGCCGCTCGAACCTGATCCTCACCAATCCCGACATGCTCCACGTGGGCGTCCTGCCCAACCACCGCTCGTGGGGGGACGTGCTGGCCAACCTGGCCTGGGTCGTGGTCGACGAGGCGCATGTGTACCGGGGGGTGTTCGGCTCGCACGTGGCCAACGTGCTGCGCCGCCTGCGCCGGCTCGCGCGCGCCTACGGGGCCGAGCCGCGCTTCGTTCTCACGAGCGCCACGATCGCCAACCCGCGCCAGCTCGCGGAGAACCTCACCGGAGTCGACATGCGCCTGGTGAACCGTGACGGCGCCCCCCACGCCGAGCGCCAGGCCGTGATGTGGAACCCGCCGCTCGTGGACGAGAAGCTCGGCAAGCGCGCCTCGGCGCTCTCCGAGGCCGCCGGCCTGCTGGCGGGCCTGGTCGAACGCGAGGTGCGCACGATCTGCTTTCTCAAGTCACGGCGAGGAGTGGAGCTGATCCAGCGCTTCGCGCGGCTGCGCCTAGAGGACGCGGGCCGCTTCGACCTGGCCGAGCGCATCGCGCCCTACCGGGCGGGCTACACGCCTACGCAGCGGCGCGAGATCGAGCGCCGCCTGGCCGAGGGCGAGCTGCTGGCCGTGGTGGCGACCGACGCGCTCGAGCTCGGAATCGACGTGGGTGAGCTCGACGCGGCGATCTGCGTGACCTTCCCCGGGACCGTCGCCTCGCTGCGGCAGATGTGGGGGCGCGCGGGCCGGCGCCGAACCGGACTGGCCCTCTACGTCGCGGGCGAGGACGCGCTCGACCAGTTCTTCTGCCGCCATCCCGACGAGTTCCTCGGACGGCCGGTCGAGCGGGCGATCCTCGACCACGAGTCCGAAGAGATCCATCTCGCTCACCTCGCGGCCGCCGCCTACGAGCTGCCGCTGACGCCCGAGGACGAGGACGTGTTCGGGCCGCGCTGGGAGGAGGCCGCCCGCCGGCTGGTCAAGCAGGGGCGGCTACGCGAGCGCGGCGGGCGCTACCTGCCGCGCGGGCCGGGATACCCGGCGGCCGAGATCGCCCTGCGCTCGGCGTCTCCCGACTCGGTGGCGATCGTCGAGGCGCAGGACGGCGAGTTGATCGGCACGGTCGAGTCGGCACGCGCCCACTCCGCCGTGCACACAGGCGCGGTCTACCTGCACATGGGCTCTGCCTTCGAGGTCGAGGATCTCGACCTGGCCGCGCGGCGCGCGGTCGTGCGGCCGTTCGAGGGCGACTGGTACACCCAGCCCAAGAGGGAGTCCGAGACCTGGATCGAATCGGTGCGCGACCAGCGGGACACCGGCGGGGTGATCCTGTCGTACGGCATCGTGTCGGTCACCGAGCAGGTGGTCGCCTACCAGAAGAAGCGCGTGGCCGACCACTCGGTGCTCGACCTGCTGGCGCTCGACATGCCCGAGCAGCAGTTCGTGACGCAGGCGCTCTGGTACGAGCTACCCGACGAGCTGCTGCGCGAGGAGTTCCCCCTGGAGGTCCTGCAGGGCTCGCTGCACGCGGCCGAGCACGGGCAGATCGCCGTGCTGCCGCTGATCGCCATGTGCGATCGCTGGGACATCGGCGGGCTGTCGACCGCTTTTCACCGGCAGACCGGACGCGCGACGATCTTCATCTACGACGGGCACCCGGGCGGAGTGGGGATCACCCGAGTCGGCTTCGAGCGCTTCGAGGAGCTGGTGGACGACGCCCTGCGTCTGATCTCCGAGTGCCCCTGCCGCGACGGCTGCCCGTCCTGCGTGCAGTCACCGAAATGCGGCAACCTCAACGAGCCGCTCAACAAGCGCGGGGCGATCGAGATGCTCGGCCGGATGGCCTCTCGCTGAGAGCGCTGCAAGAACGCATTCAGGAGAAGGAGTTTCGTCCGGCGCTCAAGTAAGGGCAAATGGCTCCGATTTCCTGGCTGTGCGCCGTCTCTCCATTGTCCTGGTCGCTGCCGCGAGCCTCGCGCTCGCGACGACCGCGCTCGCCGAGGACGGCGGCGCTCTCGCGGATCCCGACCAGACGGCTCCCAAGGAGCGGCCCGTCAAGAAGCGTGCGAACAGGTCCAAGGCCCGGGCCAGGGGCGGCGCCCGGCAGCGGCGGCCCACGCTGCTGACCTCCTTCGCGCTGCGCCGCAAGCGCTTGTTCTACCTGGGTCGCTCCGCGCGTGTCCAGTTCGCGCTCAGCGGGCGGCGCGCTCCGAAGGTCCGGCTCCACGTGCTCAACGCGAGCGACCGCTCGCGCGTGACCACGGTCGACCTGGGCCAGCGCGAGGCGGGCACCTACTCGGTGCCGTTCACCGGGCTCGAGAGCGGGACCGCGCTCCCCGAAGGCCGCTACCTGCTGCACATCGCGGGTCGCAAGCTGCGCCGCGCACCAGGCGCGACGAGCACCGCGGAGCTCGAGTTTCGCCATCACACCTTCCCGCTGGCCGGCGTCTTTTCCTGGGGTGGGGAGGGCTCGCGCTTCGGCGCTCCCCGCCGGGGCCACCGCCACCAGGGCCAGGACCTCGCGGCCGACGAGGGCACGCCGATCGTGGCTCCGCGCGGGGGAGTGGTCGAGGTGGTCGAGTTCCAGGCCGGTGGCGCCGGACACTACGTCGTGCTCGACGGTGAGGGCGAGGATCACGACTACGTCTTCATGCACATGCGGGACGGTTCGGTTCCGGTTGCGGTGGGCCAGCGCGTACGCACGGGCCAGCTGATCGGCGAGGTCGGCAGCACGGGAAGCTCCTCCGGGCCACACCTGCATTTTGAGATCTGGGTGGGCGGCTGGTACGCGGGCGGCAGCCCGATCGATCCGCTGCCGCTGCTGCAGAGCTGGGCCGAGCCTGCGCTCTAGCGGTCTGCCTCGCCTGGCGCTGCGCGAGCTCCCGGGCGCCGGGACAGGCGTCCCTAACGACAGCTACAAGGACGGGGGCTAGCGAAGCCGGGTGGGCCGCACAGCCGTCTCAGCCGGAGCCGTCCTGGACTACCAGTCTCCTGGACGGTCAAGTCAGGATGGTGGCAAAGATCGACGCGGCCGGCGTTACAGAAGCGCGACCGAGGTAACAGTCGTGGCAGGTTGTGCATCCAATGGATGCGCTCTTCGCCACGCTTCGAGAAACAGCACCAATCGGACCACCTCCTCATTGCTCGTAGTTCGCGGAGCGGCCCAGCCGGCGGGCGCTCACGCCCACCTCAGCCGTCTAGTCGAACGTAAGGCTGAAGCGACCGCGCATCCCCTCGGTGCTGGACGTGACCGAGCCCCTCATCTCGTCCAGGGGCCGGGCGAAGAGACCGCCGCCGAGGAGCCCGCCGACGCCGAGCTGCGGGCCGAGCTGCTCGATCACCTCTTGGGCCACCCGCTCGGCATCGGCCACCACGACCAGCGAGCCTTCAGCTCCCTCGACCGTCGCCGGCTGCTGGGAGCCGAGCTCGAGCGCCCGGCGCGCCCGGCTGGCCGCGACGAAGACGTCGTTGCGCATGCCGAAGAAGAAGCGCCCGCCGCCCGCCAGCCGAGCTTCGTACAGCTCACCCGCTCGGCGAACGCCGGTCACGCCCAGGCCCGAGCCGAGCTGGGGCAGTGCCTCGGCCACCTTGTCCACGGTGTCGGCGAAGGTCTCCGGAGCCCTGACCTCCGCCCGAGCGGCGAGTGACCCGTCGACCGCCACCGATACCGACATGTCCCCGGTGAGCTGGCCGAAGAGGTCCTCGTCGATGTCCACTCCAAAGCGTTCCGAGATCGCCTGCTTGCCGGTCTCGTAGTCGCCGAAGCTCTGCGGCTCGACGGCCTGCAGCGCCGCTTCGAAGAAGGTCACGATCTGACTGGGATCGCGGACCCCGAAGCCGATCTCGCCCTCTTCACGCAACACTGGCGGGGCCTCGTCGCCGGCCGCGAGCGGCAGGTCCTCGTCCGTCAGATCGCCGTCGGCCTTCAGGTTGAACTCGATGTCGGCCGAGTCGTCCTCTACCGAGGCGGTCATGCCGAAGGTGCGCAACGCGCGGATCCACTCGACCTTGCGGGCGTCCGCGGTCTCGGGATCCTGTTCGAGCAGAGCCTGGACGTCCAAGAACACGCGCGCCAGCGCCTCCTCGGGCAGTCCGTCGAGAGCGTCCTGGACGCGCGCGGGGTCCATCCCTCCACCGGCGTCCGCGCGCTCGAGCGCGGCCTCGAGGCGCTCTTGCGTGCCGGCGAAGACCACCGTGTCCTCCTTGACGGCGAAGACCGTCCCGTCGTCGTCGTAGACGGTGGCGCCGGCCACCTGGCCCCGCTCCCGCGGCTCCGTCTTGTCGATCAGCCGGTCGAGCGCCTCCGAGTCCTCGACCTCCAGTGCTCCCACGAAGTCGTCGTCGGTGTCGGAGAGAAAGGAGGTCACGTCGGTGGCGCTGACCACGAAGGGATTGCCGAGCAGAGGCTTGACGTCCTTCTCGAAGCTGACGCCCTCGGACCCTTCGTTCAGCCGGCGGGCGAAGAGATCCTCGATGTTCACCCCGCCCGGGAAGCGATCGAGGATCGCCTGCAGTGACTGGTACTGGCCGCCCCCGAGGTCGGTGTCGATGGCGACCACGAACGGTGTCTCCTCGGGCACGTACGACAGCGCCGAGTCGAGTGGCCCGCTCGAGTTGTCGTCGCCCCCGCAGGCCGCCGCGAATACGCATAGGGAGACCGCCGCTGCGAGGAGGCGCCGCACGCGCCGCACTGTAGCTGTAACCCATTGAGCCCTTGGCCTGTCACCCGGGGTGTGGCACTTGCCAAACCCCTCGCCCGGCCGCCAGCGGTAGCGTTTTCGCCCGTGACCGATGAGGACGCCTTGCTGGTCGAGCGAGCCCGCCACGGCGACATGAGGGCCTTCGAGGAATTGATCGATCGCCATCGCGCGGTCGTGTTCCGCGTCGCGGCTCGTGTTGTCGGCCCCGACGACGCCGACGACGTCAGCCAGGACGCGCTACTGCGCGCCTACCACCGCTTGGACAGCTTCCGCGGCGAGGGCAGCTTTCGAGCCTGGCTGCTGCGGATCGTGCACAACACCGCGCTCAACCAGCTCCAGCGGCGGGTGCCCGAGCCCGTCGGGGGCAGCGACGACATCGAGCGGGCAGCGCCGCCACCCGAGACCGGGCGGGAGCCGGCGATCAGGCTCGAGCGCCGCGAGCGCGCGGAGCGGCTCGAGCTCAAGCTGGGCGGACTGCGTCCCGAGCACCGGACCGTTCTGGTGTTGCGCGACCTCGAGGGGATGGCCTACGACGAGATCGCCCTCATCACGGACGCTCCGCTCGGAAGCGTCAAGGGGCGGCTGCATCGCGCGCGGAACGAGCTCATCGAGATCCTGCGCAACAACACCTACGACTGGGGGCTTCCGCAATGAATGAGCCGCCCGAGGACAGCCTGGCCGAGCGGCGCCTCGACGAGCATCTCGAAATGCTGCGCGCGACCCCGCCCGCGCCCGGCACGTCGCTGGTGCCGCGGGTCGTGCGCAAGGCCCGCTGGCAGAGCTACCTGCGCGCCCCGTTGCGGGTCGCGGGAATGATCGGGGTCGCGTTCGCCCATGGGCTCGCCGCGCTGTTGCGCGGGGGGAGCTCACGATGACCGACTTCGCCATAACCCTGCTGGACAACGCCCAGGAGGAGCTGGGCGGCTTCCTTCCACGAATAGGCGGTGCGCTGTTCCTGCTCATCGTCGGACTGCTGGTGGCGGCGCTGCTCGGACGGCTCTTCCGCAGGGCGCTGGAGCGGCTCGGCGCCGACACCCTCGCCGAGCGGTGGGGTGTCCAGCGGGTGCTCGATCAGGCGGGGCTGGGGCAGTCGCTGTCCAAGCTGCTCGGGCGAGTGCTGCGCATCGCGCTGAGCCTCGTCGTGATCTTCGCCGCGCTGTCGCTCGTCGGTCTCCAGTTCCTCAGCGAGGCGCTCAATCAGGCGGTGCTCTTCCTCCCCAGCCTCCTGGCGGCCGGCGGTCTGCTGCTGGCCGGAATCGTCCTTGGGGGTTTCGCGCGCGAGTGGGCCGATCGGCTCGCCTATCAGATGGACCTGCCGCTGCCCCTCGGGCGCATCGCCCAGATCGCGGTGGTCGCGATCTTCGCGATCACGGCGGCGGCGCAGGTGGCGGTGTCGACGGCGATCCTGATGGTGCTGGTGGCCCTGCTGGTGGCCGCGATCGGAGCGACCTTCGCGCTGGCCTTCGGGCTCGGCGGCCGCGAGGTGGCCCGCGAGCTGAGCGCGGGGCGCTACCTGCGGACGGCCTACCGCGCGGGCCAGGTGATCAGCTTCGGCGACGTGCGCGGCACGATCGAGTCGATCGACACCGCCGCGACCGTGTTGCGGACCGACCAGGGCACGGTTCGGGTGCCCAACAACATGCTGCTGGGCTCGGTGGTCACGGTGCACGAGGCGGACACCGACTCGGCGTAACTTCCGCGGCTTTGCTCCTGTCTTTAAAGGGATGACGGGAGACATGACTTTCACCAGGACGGGCAGGGCGTCCACCCAACAGGCGCGCCGTGCGCTCTACGAGGAAGCGGTGGCGATCATCGGGCGCGAGTACGCGGCGGACCTGAGGCTGCCGGAGGTCGCGCGCCGCATCGGGGCCTCCGAGCGCGCGCTGCAGCGCGCGTTCGCTGAGCACGGCGAGCTCTCGTTCAGCGAGGCGCTGCGGGTCAGGAGGCTGGCCGTGGCCGCCCGGCTGCTGCGGGGAACGGACCTGCCGGTGGGCGCGGTCGCCCGTCGCGTCGGCTACGGCGACCACGCCCCGTTCACCAAGGCCTTCAGCCGCCACCATGGGATCTCTCCGCGCGCCTACGCCGCGCGCGGAAAGCTGCTTCACGAGTACGGCAACGGCCTGCTCGCCGAAGCCTCTTGACTAGACCGCTGCGCTGAGCAACGCTGGGTCGATGCTGGACCGCCGGCGGATTCGCCAGCTCGGCGCGCGCGAATCCGCGACGCTGGACGAGCGCACGCCTGCCTCGGCAGCGATGTTCCGGCGGGCAGAGCGCGTCTTGGCCGGCGGGGTGGCGTCCTCGTTGCAGGCTCGCGAGCCGTGGCCGATCTGCCTGGAGCGGGGCGAGGGTCAGCGCGTCTGGGACGTAGACGGCAACGAGCTCTTCGACTTCCACAACGGGTTCAGCTCAATGCTGCAGGGGCACGCGCACCCGGCTATCGGCAGGGCGGTCCGCTCTCGCTACGGGCATGGCACCCACTTCGCCGCGCCCACCGCGGAGGCGGTAGTCGTGGCCGAGGAGCTCGCGCGGCGCTGGCAGCTGGCGCGCTGGCGCTTCACGAACTCGGGAACGGAGTCGGTGATGGGCGCGGTCCGCATCGCCCGCGCTGTCACCGGACGTCACGACGTGGTGCGGATGCTGGGCATCTACCACGGCCATCACGACACCCTGCTGGCCGGGCTGGGAGCCGAACACGAACGCGGAATTCCGCCGGCGACGATCGCTCAGGTTCACTCGGTCGAGTTCAACGACACCCAGGCCATGGAGCGGCAGCTCGGCGAGCTGGCGCGAGAAGGAAGGGGCGCGGCCTGCGTGATCATGGAGGCGGTCATGACCCATGTCGGGCTCGCCCTCCCGGCACCGGGATACCTCGAGTCGGTGCGTGAGCTCACTCTGCGCCACGGCGCCCTGTTGATCTTCGACGAGGTCAAGACCGGCCTGGCGATCGCCCCGGGCGGTGCCGTGGAGCGCTTCGGCGTGGAGCCGGACATGGTCACGCTGGCCAAGGCGCTCGGGGGCGGGTTGCCGACGGGCGCGATCGGGATGACCGGCGAGCTGGCCGAGGCGGTGGATCAGACGGGCCTCCTGCACCTCGGCACCTTCAATGGCAACCCGCTCGGGATGGCGGCCGCCCGGGCGAATCTGCTCGAGGTGTTGACGCCCGAGGCGTACCGGCGGCTCTTCGCCCTCAACGACCGGCTGGTCGCCGCTTGCGACGCGATCGTCGCCCAGCACGAGCTGGCCGCCCGCGTCGTCGGGCTGGGCTCGAAGGGTTGCGTCACCCACGGGGAGGAAGCGGTGGTGGACTACGCCTCCTTCAAACGCCGCCGAGATCCGGAGCTGTCGCGCCTGATCTGGCTGTGGTTCATGAACCGCGGATGCTTCGTCACCCCCGGGCGCGAGCAGGAATGGAATCTGACCGTGGCCCACGACGAGCAGGCCGTGGACCGTTACGTCGAGGCCTTCTCCGAGCTGGCGCAGGAGATCGGGGTCAGCGGACGATTGTCCGGCTCTGCTCGCGCATGAACTGGGGCAGGTACCAGGGGCCGAGCCCGCCCTTGCCGGTCGAGCCGCTCGACTTCCAGCCGCAGAAGGTCTGGGTGCCCGGCCAGGCGCCGGTGGTGGCGCCGGCGCGGCGGTTGACGTAGACGACTCCCGCCTCGATCTCGTCCAGGAAACGCTCCTGCTCGGCCTCGTCCTCGCTGTAGATGCCGGCCGTGAGCCCGTACGCGGGCGCGTTGGCCTCGGCCAAGGCCTCGTCCAGCGAGCCGACACGGGTGACCGTCACGAACGGGAGAAAGAGCTCTTCGCGCTCGAGCGCGTGGCCGCGCGGCAAGCCCGACACGACCGTCGGCTCGACGAAGTGACCCGGGCGATCCGGCCGGCCCCCGCCGGCGTCGATCCGCCCGTCGCGACGAGCCCGCTCCGCCGCCCGCTCGAAGCGCGAGACGCTGCCCTCGTTCACCACCGGCCCGACGAAAGCCTGGGCTTCGCCGGGATCGCCCGTCACGAGGTCCGCGGTGTAGCGGGCCAGCAACTCGACGAACTCGTCGTGGACCGAGTCCTCGACGATCGCGCGCGAGCACGCGCTGCATTTCTGGCCCGACAGCCCGAAGGCCGCCTTGGCCACCCCCTCGGCCGCCTTTTCGAGATCCGCCCTAGCCGTGACGATCGCCGGGTTCTTGCCCCCCATCTCCGTGAGCGCCGGCCGCGCGTAGGCCCCCGACTGCATCTCTCGCGCAATCGCGCGCCCGACCTCCGCCGAGCCGGTGAAGGCCACGCCGTCCACGTCCGCCTCGACCAGCGCGCGACCGGCGTCGGGACCGCCGTGGACGAGGTTGAAGACACCGCGCGGAAGCCCGGCCGACTCCATGACCTGGCCGAGAATCGCCCCGGTCCAGGGAGTCTCCTCCGAGGGCTTGAACACGACGGAGTTCCCCGCAATCAGCGCGGCCGAGGCCATGCCGGTCGAGAGCGCGGCCGGGAAGTTGAACGGGGCGATCACCGCGAATACGCCGTACGGCCGCAGGACGTCCACGTTGCGCTCGTCCTCGACGAAGCTCTCGAGCGGTTTCGTGTAGCCCTCGTTGTCCTCCATGTGCGCCGCGTAGGCGGTGATCAGGTCCACCGCCTCCTGGACCTCGAGGATCGACTCGGTGCGCGTCTTGCCGGTCTCGAGGCTCACCACGGCGGCCAGCTCGAGGTGACGCTCCTCGATCCCGCGGGCGACGGCACGCAGGAGCTCGCAGCGCTCGCCGTAGGGGGTGGTGCGCCACCCCTGAGCGGCGCCGCGCGCCCCCTCCACGGCGGCGGCCACCACCTCGGGCGTGGCCTCGCGCGCGCGGCTGGCCACGGCGTCGTCGGTCGTCGGGTCGATCCGCTCGAACTGCTTTCCCTCATGGAGCGGCTCGCCGGCGACCAGGTGAGGGAACGGCTCGGGGGTCGCGGCGCGGGCGTCGGCGAGCCGTTGCTCGAACTCGCGGTCGGTCTCGCTGCCGAGCGCGCCGCTCGTGTAGGTCAGGCGAGTGCTCATCCACGCGACGCTAACGCCCGGCCGCCCGGGCCGCAATAAAGTGCCGGATCCGTGGGTGTCCGCACCGACTTGCCCCGCCGCGTGCGGCAGATCGACCATCTCTGGATTCCCATGTCCGACGGCACGCGTCTGGCCGCGCGGATGTGGCTGCCCGAGGACGCCGAGAGCGACCCGGTCCCCGCGATCCTCGAGTACATCCCCTACCGCAAGGGCGATGCCTTCGCCAAGCGCGACACCCATCACCACCCCTATTTCGCCGGCCACGGCTACGCGGCGGTGCGAGTGGACCTTCGGGGCAGCGGTGACTCGGACGGGATCATGCTCGACGAGTACCTGCCGCTCGAGCAGGAGGACGGGGTCGACGTGATCGCCTGGCTGGCGAGCCAGCCCTGGTGCACGGGCAAGGTGGGAATGTTCGGCATCTCGTGGGGCGGCTTCAACGGCCTGCAGATCGCGGCCCGGCGCCCGCCCGAGCTGGGGGCGGTGATCTCGATGTGCGCCAGCGACGACCGCTACGCCGACGACGTCCACTATGTCGGCGGCTGCGTGCTGGGAGTCGACATGCTGTCCTGGGCGGCCACCATGCTCACCCTGTGCGCGATGCCGCCCGACCCGGCGGCCGCCGGAGACGGTTGGCGCGAGACGTGGCTGGCGCGCATGGAGCGCACGCCGTCGATGGTCGAAGCCTGGCTGGCCCATCAGCGCCGCGACGACTATTGGCGCCAGGGGTCGGTGTGCGAGGACTACGCCGCCATCGAAGCACCGGTGTACGCGGTCGGGGGCTGGGCGGACGGCTACTCGAACGCGATCCCGCGCCTGGTCGAGGGGCTCCCCGGGCCAAGGAAGGGCCTGGTCGGGCCCTGGTCGCATTCCTTTCCCCAGGACGGCGGCCCGGGTCCGGCCATCGGGTTCCTGCAGGAGTGCCTGCGCTGGTTCGATCGCTGGCTCAAGGGAGTTGACACCGGCATCGACGAGGAGCCGGCCCTGCGCGCGTGGATTCAGGACGCAGTGGCGCCGGCCACCCACCACACCGAGCGCCCCGGGCGCTGGGTCACTGAGCCGGCCTGGCCCCCGCCCGGCAACGAGGAGCAGGTGTGGCCACTCGCCGGCGACTTCCCGATCGAGCACCGCAGCGTGGAGTCGATCGGCGCCGACGCTGGCGCATGGTGCGCCGATGGCGGCGAGGGCGACTGGCCGGGAGACCAGAGCGCCGAGGACGAGCGGTCGCTGGCGTTCACCTTCACTCCGCTCGACGGCGACGTGGAGATCCTCGGCTTCCCCGAGGTGGAGCTGGAGCTGTCGGTCGACCGGCCCGAGGCTCTGCTCGCGGTGCGCCTGTGCGCGGTGGGGCCCGACGGCGCGTCGCTGCTCGTCACCCGCGGGCTGCTCAACCTGACTCATCGCGACTCTCACGCCGAGCCCGAGCCGCTCGAGGCCGGCCGGCACTACGAGGTTCGCGTGCGCCTCGACGCCATCGGTCACAAGGTGCCCGCAGGTCATCGCCTGCGGGTCTCCATCTCAACGTCGTACTGGCCCTGGGCCTGGCCCTCGCCCGACCCGGTCACGCTCACGCTGCACGACGGGCGCCTGCGATTGCCCGTGCGACCGTCGCGCGACGAACCCGTGCCGCAGCCGTTTGGAGAGCCCGAGTGGTCGCAACCGCTCGAGGTGGAGACGCTCGAGCCCGGCCGCACCCGGCGCAGGCACCATCACGATCCGGCTTCGGGGCTCCACGAGATCGAGTTCGAATGGGATGTCGGCGGTCACCGGCGCCTCGTTGAGGCCGGCACGGAGATGCTCGACACGCACGTGACCACCTACAGGATCACCGACGGCGATCCCAACTCCGCCGCGGTGGAGGTCCGCTGCACCACCGGACTCGGCCGAGGTGAGTGGCAGACGCGAGTGGAGACCGAGAGCTCCATGACCTCGACGGCCACGGAGTTCGCGGTGAGCCAGCGCCTGGACGCCTTCGAGGGCGACACGCGGGTCTATTCGCGGCTCTGGGAGATGACGTTCCCGCGCGACGGCGTGTGAGCCCCGCGTCGAGTTCAGCCATTCGGGTGACCTGCCGATCAAGGAGGTCATGAGCGGCGGGTCGGTTGCGGTAGTGACGATCATCGTGATCTTGGCGGTTGTGCTGCCCATCGGCGGCATCTTCCTCTGGAGGGTGTTGCGGCGAAACTCGATCGTGCGGAACAGCGAGCAGGTGCCGGGAGTCGTGGTCGCGTCGACGATGGTCAACGACGGCCGCTCCGCCAGCAGCGGCACCATTGCCACGTCCTTCGGTGAGCCCGGCCACTTCGGCCGCGGCCAAACCACACAGGGCGCCCCGAAGATGAAGATCCGCGTACGCGCCGAGCTGCCCCACGGCCGTCCCTTCGAGTACGAGGAGAAGATCTCGGTGCAGCGGCTCGACAGCGTCGCCGTCGGCGCCAAGGTCGACGTCTACTACGACGGAGATCGTCCCGAGCGAGCGACGATCGCGCCCGATGGCTACTACGAGGTCAACCCCGGCGGCTACGCGTTCGAGCCGAGCCCGATCGTGATCGACGTGAGATCCCTTCGAGGCAGCGCCGGGTCCTCACCCGCGGCCAACGCGGCGCTGCTCGAGCGACTCGCCCAGCTGCGCGATGCAGGGGCTCTCAGCGAAGCGGAGTTCGAAGCCCAGAAACGCCAGCTGCTGAGCAGCTAGCGGCCTAGCGCCGCGCCCCGTTGAGGTTGCGCGCCACCCAGCGCTGGAACTCGCCGATCAACTCCTCGCTGGGCAGCATCAGCTGCCCCTTGTCGAAGGCGCCCGAGCGCATGCCGCTCTGGACCGACTCCACCAGCACGCGGTCCTCCACGCCGACCTGGGTGTCGAGCGCCAGGAAGTCGGCGATCCAACTCTCGTCGGCGTCGTCGGCGAAGAAGTAGTCCAGGAAGCCCTGAGTGCGCTCGGGGCCGTCCGGCACCAGCGGGCCGATCGAAAGGTTGGGCCGGCCGGGCATGACGTTGACCTTGATGTTGGGCCAGACGAGGTGGAACTGGCCCTCCACATCGCCGCTCGTGTCGTAGTGGCCGTTGCGCTGGTTTTCCCGCAGGCGCGCGTAATGAGTTCCGAAGGTCTCGGTGACGCCCAGGCGGTAGCCGTTGGCACTCACGTCGATGACGTCGCTGAAGCTCGGGTGGGCGACCTGGCAGTGGTAGCACTCGAGGAAGTTCTCGACGGCGATCTTCCAATTGGCCTCGAGCGTGAACGAGGCACGCGAGTGGAAGCGCAGTGAGTGGACGTCGAGACCGGCGGCCTGCACGATCTCGGGCAGATCGCCCAGGGTCTCGGAGAGCGGCGCCGCCTCGGAGTCGGCGTTGACGAAGATGAGCGGGCCCCAGGTGCCCACCTGGGCGCGGCGCAGGCCGAGCGCCGCGCGGTCGAAATCCGGGTCTGCCTCCGAGCGCGGAGCGGCGCGCAGGGCGCCGTCGAGGTCGTAGGTCCAGGCGTGGTAGTGACACTGCAGGGTCGAGCAGCGGCCCTCACCCGAGACCACCTCGGCGCCACGGTGGCGGCACACGTTGATTAGCGCGTGCAGCTCGCCCGCGCGGTCGCGGACCACGACCAGGGGGACGTCGGCCACCCGCAGCGTGAAGTACGAGCCCGGCTCGGCCAGCTGCTCGATGTGACCGGCGTACTGCCAGCGGTGGGCGAACAGCCGCTCGCGCTCCTCCGCGAGCACCTCGGTGTCCGTATACCAGCTGTAGGGAAGCGTCTCGGTCATTGGCTCTCCATCGCAACCGCCGCGGGCGGCGCAACAGCATGGCAGGCGGGGAGCGTGAGGGGGTCCTCTCCGCGGCAGCGTTCCTCGATGCCGAGGCGCGCCGCCTCGCCCGACTCCACCAGCGGGCAGCGCGGGTGAAAGCGACAGCCCGGCGGGATTCGAGACGGGTCGGGCGCCTCGCCGGTAAGGATCCTCTGTTCCACCTCCTCGATCTCGGGGACCACCGACAGCAGAGCCTGGGTGTAGGGGTGCTTGGGCGCCGTCAGGATGTCCTCGGTCTTGCCCTCTTCCACGATGCGGCCCAGGTACATCACCGCCACGCGGTCGGCGATGTTCCAGGCCAGCCCGAGATCGTGCGTGACCACGAGGATCCCTACGCCGGTCTCGCGCGCGAGCTTGAGCATCAGCGCGAGGATCTCTCCGCGCACGGACGCGTCGAGACTCGACACGGGCTCGTCGGCCACCAGCAGCTCGGGATTGAGGACCATGGCCCCGGCGATAACGACGCGCTGGCGCTGGCCGCCCGAGAGCTCGTAGGGATAGCGGGTCACGAAACTCTCGGGCGGGCGCAGGCCCGCGCCGGCGAGCGCATCGGCCACCAGCTGCTCCTCGTCACCCGGCACCTTCTGGATTCGCACGCCCTCGGCCACGGCTTCGTAGATCGTCTGGCGGGCGTTGAGCGCGCCGGTGGGGTCCTGGAAGATCAGCTGCGCGGTTCTGCGGTGCTCCCGCAGCGCGCGCCGGCCGTGCCGCAGGCGCTCGCCGCGCACCAGCACCTCGCCGGTCCTGGGCAGCTGCAGCCCCGCGATCGTCCGAGCCAGCGTGGTCTTTCCGCAGCCCGACTCGCCCACCAGGGCCACGACCTCGCTCGTGTCCATCGTCAGGTTCACGCCGTCGACCGCCCGAGCGGTCCCGTGCCGGCTGGGGAACTCGACGTGCAGGTCGCGCACCTCGAGCAGTTGAGTGGCTTCGCTCACGTGGACACCGGGGAACCGGAGACGTGCACGCACGCGGCGGAGCGGTCCGGTCCCGCCGGCCAGAGCTCGACCGGCGTGGACGGGCAGATGTCAATCGCGCGTGGGCAGCGCGGATGGAAGGGGCAGCCGCTAGGAAGGTCACGCGGGTCGGGCGGGTCACCGGGCAGGCCGGAGGGCTGCATCCGGTAGGTCTGGTCGCCGATCACCGGGAAAGCGGCGGCCAGCCCCGACGTGTACGGGTGAGCCGGCTTGGCGAAGACCTCGTGGCTCGGCCCGCGCTCCACTATGCGACCTGCGTACATGACGGCGATCCGCTCGCACACAGCCGCGAGCGTCGAGAGGTCGTGGGTGATGAAGATCACCGCCAGGCCAAAGCGCTCCTGGAGGTCCTCGAGCAGCTTCAGCACCTGGGCCTGGACCATTACGTCGAGCGCCGTGGTGGGCTCGTCGGCGATCAGCAGCTTCGGCTCGCAGGCCAGCGAAAGGGCGATCAACACGCGCTGGCGCTGGCCGCCGGAGAGCTGGTGCGGGTAGTCCTGGGCGCGGCGGGCGGGCATCCCGACGAGCTCGAGCAGTTCGCTCACCTGCTTCGAGACCTTGCCCTCCCCCGTGGAGTGCAACCGGATCGCCTCGCCGATCTGGTTGCCCACGCGCTGCACCGGGTTGAGCGTGTGCAGCGCGCCCTGGAAGACGATCGCCAGGCTGGTCCAGCGTACGGCCCGCAGCTTGCCCGGCTTCATCTTCAGCACGTCCCTTCCGTCGAGCAGCACCTCACCGCTGACCTCCGTGCCCTTTGGCAACAGGCGCAGCAACGCCCCGCCGAGCGTCGTCTTGCCACAACCCGACTCGCCGGCCAGCCCGAAGGTCTGGCCCGCCTCGAGCTCGAGGTCCACGCCGCGCACCGCTGGAACGCCTCCGCTGCGCGAGGGGTAGGTCACGTGCAGGTCGCGGACCGAGAGAAGCGGGGCGGCGTCGGTCGCCGGCTCGGCCGGTTGGGGCTGGGCGGTCACGCGCGCTGGTCTCGCAGACGGGGATCGAGGATCTCCTCCAGTGCCTGGCCGACCAGCGTGAACGCCAGCACCACGGCCATGATGCCGAGACCCGGCGGGACGATGTACCACCAAGCCTCCAGCGTGACCGCGCCCGCCTCGAAGGCGTCGTCGAGCATCTGGCCCCAGGACGCGTTCGAGGGATCGCCGAGGCCGAGGAAGGACAGCGTGGCCTCCGAGAGGATCACGATCGGCACGGTGAGGGTGGTGTTGGCCAGGATCAGCGGCGCGGCGTTGGGCAAGATATGACGCGTCATCAGGTGCCAGTCCGAGGCGCCCAGCGCGCGGCTGCGGTCGACGTAATCGCGCCGCTTGAGCGTCAGCACCTGCGCGTGGATCAGGCGCGTGGTCTGCGGCCACGAGGTGATCCCGATCACGATGATGATGTTCTGGATCGAGGGTCCGAGGATCGCCGCCAGCACGATCGCCAGGGGCAGGAACGGAATCACCAGAAACCATTCCGTGATGCGCATCAGGACCGTTTCCGTCCAGCCGCCGAAGAAGCCGGCGGCGATGCCCACCGCCGAGCCGATCAGCATGGCGATGAGCGTAGCCGCCAGGCCCACGACCAAGCTGATGCGTGAGCCCCAGATGAACTGCGTCATCACATCGCGGCCGAGATCGTCGGTCCCCAGCGGCCCGAACTCGGCCGGGCTGGCAAAGACCGGGTTGTCGGTGGAGTTGGTGGCCTTCAGCCCAGCGGAGTCGGCCAGCAGCGGAGCGGCCAAGGCCATCAGCGCCACCGCTATCAAGAGCACCAGCCCGATCATCCCGGGGCGATGGCGGCGAAACTCCTGCCAGATGCCGGCGAGCGCACGCCGGCGCCGTAGCCAGGTGACACGACGGGCAGAGGGGAGGGCAGCGGCGCTCATGTCGTGCGCACCCGAGGATCGAGGTAGGCGTAGAGCAGGTCGGCGATCAGGTTGAACAGGATCACCGCGGCGCTGAACACCAGGAATAGTCCCTGGAGCATCGGCAGGTCGGGACCCTTTAGCGCCTCGTAACTGGCCAGGCCGAGCCCGGGCCAGGAGAAGATCGCCTCCACCGCGATCGCTCCGGAGAGCACGAAGCCGAAGTTGATGGCCATCAGCGCCACCACCGGCAGCAGCGCGTTCGGCACCGCATGCCGGTTGCGAACCAGCACGTCGCGCAGGCCCTTGGCGCGGGCAAGGATGAGGTAGTCCTCCCGCATGGTGTCGAGCAGCGAGGAACGCATGACGATCGCGTACTCGCCCAGGTAGGCCAGCGTGAGCGTGAGCGCCGGCAGGAACATGTGGTGCGCCTGGTCGAGCAGCTTTCCGAAACCGGTTGCAGTCGAGGTCGGATCCACGATGCCGCCCACCGGGAACCACCCCAACTCGACAGCCAGGACGGTCAGGAGAATCATCCCCAGCCAGAAGTCGGGCATGGAGTAGAAGCCCATGGTGAACCCGGTGACCGAGTAGTCGGTGGCCGTGCGTCTTCGCCAGGCGGCGGCGATCCCGAGCATCACGCCGAACACCGCCGAGAGGACCGCCGCGACGCCCACGAGCGCGATGGTGGGCAGCGCCTTGCGCCTGATCTCCGCAGCGACCGGCTGGTTGGTCGAATACGAGCGGCCGAAATTCAACGTGGCCGTCTGCTTGAGGTACTCCACGAACTGTTCGGCCTGGGAGCCGTCCAGGCCGAACTGCTTGGTCAGCTCGGCCCGCTGGCTTGGCGACATCTCCTTGCCCCGGAAGAGGCTTGCCACCGGATCGGTCTCGACGACGCGAAACAGGAAGAAGTTGAAGATGACCACGAAGATCAGCGTGGCCAGCGCCCCGAGGAGCTTCCGCGCTGATGAGGCGAGCGGTCACTCCCGCTCGTCAGCACTCTTCCGGCGGGTCACCACCACAAGCGCAATGCCCATCGCCACGACAGCGATCGCGAGGATCGCGATGATCCCGCCGCTGCCGCCCCCGTCATCGGAGCCTCCGCCGGCCGACGCGGTCACCGGCTTGAGACGGGCGTAGGTGGGCGAGGTGTTCGAGTAGAGCACCGGCCCGGTCTTAGCGGGCTGCTGCACGCAGCCCGTGAAGCGCCCCTTGCGGTAGGCGATCAGGTCGGGGTCCCTCCAGATGACGTTGTACACCGCCGACTGCTGCCAGCGGGTGAGCATCTCGTGGACGATCTCCTTGCGCTTTTCCGGATCGAGCTCGACCTTCTGCTGCTGGTAGAGGCGGTCGTACTCCTTGTCGCAGTAGTTGGCGTCGTTGTAGTAGTTGGTCGGGTCCTCCGGATCGGAGGCGACCTGGTCGCACGTCATGTAGTCGAGCATCGTGTCGGGGTCGACGTACGGCGTCCAGGTCCAAGCGAACATGTCGTAGTCGCCCTCGCCGATGATCTGGGTGAGCTGGTCGTCGTTGGCGACCTTCTCCGTGGTGGCGATGCCGATCTCGTCCAGCCAGCCGCTCACGAACTCCGCGATCTGCGGGCCGGTCTCGCCGTCGGAGCGCACCATGTAGCGGAAATTCAGCGGCCGGCCGCCGCCGGGCATCTCGCGCACTCCGTCGTCGTCGGTGTCCTTGTAGCCGGCTTCCTCGAGGATCGAGCGCGCCTTGTCGAGGTCGAACTCGTAGATCTGGTCCTCGGTGAGCTTCGGGATCCAGCTCAGGTCGGGCGACGGGCTGATGGTCTGCTCGGGCTCGCCCAGGCCGGAGAGCACGCGATCCACGAGCGTTTTCCTGTCGATTGAATGCGCGATCGCCTTGCGCACTTCGGGGTCCAGCAGCGCCGGATGGGGTTTCTTGAGGCCGTCACCGCCGTTGATCGCGACCTCGGCGAAGGCGCCCTGGTAGCCCTCGTTGGTCACGATGTTCGGGTCCTTCTTCAGCTGCAGGAACGCGCTGCCCGGGAATGTTCCACGCCGCGTCGAGCTCACCCGTCTTGAGCGCCGCGACCATGGCGTCGGGATTGTTGAACTTGCGCAGCACCACCTTGTCGACGGCCGGCTTGCCCCCCCAGAAGTTGGGGTTGGCCTTGAAGCGCGCGAACTGGCCCTTCTCGAACTTCTCGAGCACGAACGGTCCCGAGCCGACCCCGTCGAGGCCCTCGTAGGTGTTGCGCTCCTCCGCCGTCAGCTTGCCCCAGATGTGCTTGGGAAGGATGTATACGTCCATCGTCGGCAGCTTGGGGTCGGGCACCGAGGTCTTGATGACCACCGTCTGCGGGTCCGGCGCCGTGGCGGTGAGATTCGCGGTCACGGACGAGTGGTTGAGCCACTCCTCCTTGCGCGCGGTGTTGATCGTCCAGGCGATGTCCTCAGAGGTGAGCGGCTTGCCGTCGGACCACTTCAGCCCATCGCGCAACTTGTAGGTCCAGGTGAGCTTGTCCTTGGAGCCCTTCCAGGACTCGGCCAGGGCGGGAATCGTGTGGAAGTCCTTGGCCGCCTTGTCGGTGAGCGTGGCGTATTGGATGTTCCACGCCTCGAAGGCGGCGGACGATGACGCCGACAGCGGGCTCATGCTGTCGATGCCGTTTGGATCGCCGACGTCGAACGTGACCGGTTCATCCTGCCCTTGGGCCGATACCGCCGAAAGGCCAACCACCAACATGCGCCAACAGGGTCATACCGGCCAGTAGCCGTGCCTTGATGCTCAACGCGAGTCCTCTCCTTCGTTCCCTCTTGTGCCCGACTATTTCATTGGTTTACATCAAATACCAGTCCAAAAAGCGCTCGAGCCGTTGGTAGAAATGGAGTGCCGGGCCCGCGCGGAGCAGTCCGTGGGCCTCGGTCGGGTAGGTCACGTACTCGAAAGTCTTGCCCAGACGGCGCAGCTCTCCGACCAGCTGCTCGGACTGCTTGGGGCTCACGCGCTCGTCGAGCTCGCCGTGCGCGACGAGTATCGGCACCTCGACGTTGGCCAGCCGGTGATATGGCGATCCGGCGCGGTACTCCGCGCGTGCGGCGGACGGGGGGCCCATCATGCGCTCGAGGTCCTGGACCCCTTCACGGTCGCCCTGCGCCCATGACGTGACGATGTCGCAGTCGCCGTACTTGCAAACCGCGCAGCGATAGCGCCGCTCGGGGTCGTCGGTCACCGAGAGCAGCGCCATGTAGGAGCCGTAGCTGGCGCCGAAGATCGCGAGCCGGTCGCCGTCGACCCAGGGCAGCGTGCGCAGATAGTCCGCCGCGGCCAGGCAGTCGCGCGTGTCCTCGACGCCCCACACGCCGTGGTTGGCGCGCTCGAACTCGCGTCCGTACCCGGTTGAGCCCCGGAAGTTGACCGCCAGCCAGGTATAGCCCTTGTCGACGAAGTACTGCGCATAGCCGTCCCACTCGTCGCCGTAGCAGGAGGTGGGCCCGCCGTGGGGGTAGACGACCGCCGGCACACGGTCGTCGGACCATTTGTCGCGCGCCATCAGGAAGCCGGGGATCTCGAGGCCGTCGAACGAAGGGAAGGAGACTTCCTCGATCTCTTTGTGGCGGGCGCTGCGGACCGCCTTCGGCGCCGGCGAGTGCAGCGGTTGCGGCATGCTCGCCGCCTCGCTCGACAGCCGCAGCTCCGGCGGCGTGGCATGGTCCTCGTAGGCCGCCACAACGCCGCCGGCGGCGGTCCAGTGGGGAGAACTCCATGTGCCTCCCTCCGCGACTACCTCGGTCGTCCCATCCTTCGCGTCCACGATCACGAGATCGAACCGGTTGCTCCGGCAGCGGACGGCGAGAATCCGCGTCCCGTCGGGGTGCCAGTCGGCTTCGGAGTGATCGGCGCCGGCGCTGGTCAGCTGGCGGTCGGCCGAGCCGTCCGCGTTGACGAGGTGCAGCTCGTAGAAGCCGCTGCGCTCCGACGAGTAGAGGATCTGGCTACCGTCGGGCGACCAGCGCGGCGAGCGGTCGTGCATCTTCGGTGTGCCGGTGAGCGTCCTCTCTTCGCCTGGGACGATTGGGGCAACGCGGATCTCGCTGCGATTGAGGTCGTCGCGCGGGGTGAATGTGTAGGCGACCTCGCTGCGGTCCGGCGAGACGGCGGCCTCGCCCTCGTCGCCGTAACCGAGCGCAAACGCAAGTTCGCGGGGCCACGCGTCGAGGAAGTACGTATTGACGGCGGCGAGCCGGGTCGAGCGGCCGCGCTCGACGGAGACGATCAGGTAATCGTCGTCGATCCAGACCGGGCTCTTTCCTTCAACGAGGTGCCGGGGCGGACCGCCTTCGGTTGGCGCGAGCCAGATGTGGCCCGCCTCACCGTAGGCGACCTTGCTGCCGTCGGGCGAAAGGCGCGGCTCGATGTCCTCCCAGTACGGAGCAGGGTCGCGCCCGGTGGTCAGGCGCTCGGGCGCCCCCGCGTCGAGGTCGACCAGCCAGAGGTCCGAGGTCGTGCCGTCGTCTTCGATGAACAGCGCCTGGCGGCGGTCCGCGCTAACGGTCAGCGAGCGCGGCCGGGGGGTGTGTGCGACCGCCTCGAGGCGCCAATCGCGGGGCTCCCCGGCGTCCCTGCGCGGCTGCGCTGGCACGCCGTTGTGCTCGTCGCGGACCACCCAGATAGATCGCTCCTCAGCCATGCGCCTCCTCGTCCTCGATTCCCAGTAGAGCTTCTCGCACCAGGCCTCCGATCTCCTTCAAGTCATAGCCGCCCTCCTGCACTATCACGGTGGGAAGGCCGAGCGCGCCCAGCGTCTGGCCGGCGGCCCGAAAGCCGGCGGGCGTCACGTTCAGCGGGCTCTCCGGGTCGCCGCCCGCCGCGTCGACGCCCAGCGCCACCACGAGGCCCCGTGCGTCGTGCTCGCGCGACCAGGTGGCAAGGGCCCCGACCGCCTCGAGCCAACCTGCGTCGCCCGCGCCCGGCGCCAGGGTCAGGTTGAGGTTGGCCCCCACGCCGGAGCCGCTGCCGGTCTCGTCCCCGAAGCCGAGGAAGTGCGGAAACCAGCCCGCGGCCGGGTCGACGTGCACGGAGCCCACCAGCATCTCCGGGTCGTCATAGAAGATCGCCTGGGTGCCGTTGCCGTGGTGCGCATCGACGTCGATCACCGCGATGGGGCCGCCGGTCGCGGCGCGCAGCCGCGCCGCCGCGGCGGCCGTGTTGTTGAGATAGCAGGAGCCGCCGTAGCAGCGGCGGGTCACGTGGTGGCCCGGCGGGCGGCAGCAGGCGTAGGCGGCCGGGGCGCCGGCGAGGACGAGATCGGCTGCCGTGACCGCCGCGTCGAGGGCCGATCGGGCCGCCCTCCACGTGCCGGGGCCGACGAGGCTCATCGTGTCGTAGGCGAACAGGCCGGCCCGGGCCGTGATGGTGGTCGGGGTGGCCGGAGGGCGGTCGGAGATGAGGTCGGGATGGGCGAACAGGTAAGGCACCACGCGGTCCTGGCCGGGATCCTCGGGCAGGCCCGCCGCCTCCCAGTCGCTCCACGCCTGGGCGAGGTGGCCGGTGAGCGCCTGATCGTGCACGCTGTGAAGGGCGTCATCGGGCTGAGCCTCGGCGGCGACGAAGGAGGCGCCGTGCGCCTCGAGCGCCTCGCGTATGCGCTCCGCGCGCGCGGGCCGTTCCGTCCCGGGGGTGCGGACGCCCACCCAGATCTCGCCGCCCGGATCGTGGAGTCGGTGGTCGTCGGTCCAGACGACGGGCATCGAGAGCGCCATCCGGCGCGAGCCTATATCCACGGGTAGGGTCCGGCCGTGCCCAACTCCCTCCGCGAGCACGGTCTGCACATCGGCGAGCTTCGGCCCGGGCCTTCGAACTCTCTCGCCGATGTCGGTGGCGTGCGCGTCGGTCACGTGACCGTGATGCGCGACGAGCCCGACCCGCCGGCCGGCCGGGGCATCGCGCGCAGCGGGGTCACGGCGATCGTTCCGCGCGATCCCGCGCGGCTCTGCGCGGAGCCGGTTGTCGCCGGCACGGCGGTGCTCAACGGCGCGGGCGAGATGACCGGCTCGCTGGAGATCGGCGAGTGGGGGGCGTTCGACACCCCCGTTTACCTCACCGCGACCATGTCGGTGGGGCGGATCTACGACGGCGCCGTGGAGGCCGCGGCGGCGGTCGATCCCAGCGTGGGCGTGGACAACGTGGTGATCCCGGTCGTGGCCGAATGCGACGACAGCTGGCTCAACGACGCGCGCGTGGTGCAGGTGGAAGCCGATGACGCCGGACGGGCGCTGGAGTCGGCGGGCGCGGAGATCGCCCAGGGATCGGTGGGCGCCGGCACGGGCATGATCTGCTTCGACCTCAAGGGCGGCATCGGCACCGCCAGCCGCATCGCGGAGGGCAGCGGCGTGTGCGTGGGCGTGCTGGTGCTGGCCAACTTCGGGTCCCGGCCCGAGCTGCGGGTGGACGGCGTGCCCGTCGGACGGCTGCTCGGCGCGGACTCGGAGCCCGCGGGACCGAAGCGCACGGCCGGGAGCTGCATCGCAGTGGTGGCCACCGACGCTCCGCTCAACTCCCAGCAGCTCTCGCGCCTCGCCCGCCGCGCGGGCCTCGGACTCGCGCGAACCGGCTCGGTCGCCCACCACGGCAGCGGTGAGATCTTCCTGGGCTTCTCGACCTCGGCCCGCAGCCCGGCGACCGAGTACGGCGAGGATCTCGATCCGCTCTTCTCGGCCACCGTGGATGCCACTGAGGAGGCGGTGCTCAACGCGCTCTGGTACGCGAAGCGAACCGAAGGCCGCGAAGGACGCGTGGTGGAAGCGCTGCCGCACGACGACGTCCTCGCTCTGCTCGCGGCCCATCGCCGGCTGGAGCGCTGACTACTGTGGGGGCCGTGCCCGACTCCCCGCTGTCGCTCATCGAGTTTCCCGCGGACGACCCCGAGCGGGCCCTGCGTTTCTGGACGCGGCTGCTCGGAATCGAGCTGCACAGCCGGAGCCGTGATCAGGGCGAGGGCTGGCAAACGGCCGGCCCGGGCCCCTCCGTCGGAGTGCATGCCCGCGGCCGTGGCCCGGGCGACTCGTTCTCGCTTCCCTATTTCGTGGTGGATGACATCGAGGCCGCGCTTGTGCGGGTCGAGTCCCTGGGCGGCACGGTGGTCCACCCGGGGGAGCGCTGGGCGATCTGCAAGGACTCGGAGGGCAGCCCTTTCGGGCTCGCCTCCGAGTCTGCGTAGAGCCGGCGGGCGGCTACTTCTCCAGCGCCTCGGCCCAGGTCGTCCCGTCCGCGGCCCCGCTCAGCACCGTCCAGCCGCCGGCGGCCGCGGTCGGCCACACGTGGTACTCGTTGAACGGGTTGCCTGTGACGGTGCGGTCGGCGCCGAGGGGAGCGAGCCCCTGCTTGCGCGTGATCGCCCACCAGGCCTCGGTGCTCTTGTCGAGCTCATCCGTCGGCTCGCCGATCGCCGAGGTGATGAAGCGCATCTCGGCCGTCCCCTCGAACCAGAGCACGTCGGGAGCCTTCTCATCCAGGTAGGGGCGATAGCCGGTGAACGGTCCCTTGGCCTCGTAGGTCATGTTGTACGTGGCCGGATCCTTCGAGAGCTCGACCGAGCGGCCCGACACCAGGAAGTTGCTCTGAGCGTAGGTGTAGACCTGCTTGCCTAGGTTCTCGTCGCCGCGCATGAAGGAATAGATGACCCCCAATGCCTGAGCGTCCAGCGGAATCGTCTCGTCCTTGACCCCCTGGCGGAAGTGGAGCAGGCCGCCGTCGCGGACCACCAGGTGCGTTTCGATGCCCTTGGCGATCCCCTCGGCCGCCGCCCGGTACGCGTCGGCGCCCTCCTGATCCCCACGCTGCTGGAGCGTGTCGGAGTAGATCGTCAGGAAGAGGAAGGTGAGCAGGTTGTGTTGTGTGGAGACCCACCTGACGTCAGGCCCGCCACGCACCAGGCCTGAGCTGTTTCGAAGAGAGAGCAGGTACTTGGCCGCCAGGCGGGCGTTGTCGAGGTAGCGCTTGTCACCGAACGCCTGGTCGTAGTTCGCGAACCCGATCCCTGCGAACGCCACCGAGCCCGCGCGGATCTGCTTGCTGCTCTCACCCGTTCGGACGTCGAAGGCGAACTCGATCGCTCCGCTCTTGCGTTGGAGCGCAGCGAGCTGGTCGAGCAGGCGGGCGGACTGCGCACTGAGGCCGACGGAGGAGAATGCCGTCGCGGCGAGGGCGGAGTCGTAGGTCCAAGACCAGTTGAGAAGACGTGCGTAGGACGGATCGTCGACGGGAATGTCGAAAGACCGGATCAGCGAGAGCCGGCGTTTGCCGGTCGCCTTGCGCACCGCGACCTGCTCGGTGGGCCGGTTGGCGGCCGCCGTGGCCACCGTCGCGGCCCCGCCGGCGGTCGATGCCCCTGCGTCGCCCGCGCAGCGCCTGCGCGCCCGAGGCGGACGCTGCTTGCACGGGACCACCTTCTGCGGACCCACCTGTCGCGCGAGCCAGCGGGTGAGCGGCGTCTTGGGACGCCCCTTTGCACCGGGAGCCGGCCAGGCGCGCCGCACCTTGCCGCCAAGGCGATTGCGCGACCCCTTCTTACCGGCCTTGGGCTTCGCGGCCGCGGGCTTCCGCGGTGGCGCCGGTGGCGGAGGCCACGGCCGGTGTTGCCGAGGCTACGGCCAGGGCGGCTAGGGCGAGGCCGATCAGGGTGAAGCGGGACCTGCGAAGCATGCGATTCCTTCGGGTGTCGACGACGGACGTTCCGGTTAATCGGTGCCTCGCGGTCAACACTTGAGCTAGTGCGGCGGGGGCTGGCCTTCACTCCCGCCGCCGAGCGCCGATATCTGGGCAAGATGACGTCGCTCACCAGCCTCCTCGCCCTCACCGGATTCACGCTCTGCCTGTGGCTCGCGCTGTCCGCGTTCGTCGTGGCCCGCAAGCTTCGCCGAGACCGCCGAGAATCGCGCTCCGCCAGGCGGCGAGCGCGCTACGAGGCGACGCTGCGCTACGGCGACCACTCGGCGCTCGTCGAGATCAACCGCGAGGCGCGCAGCGTCGACGCCCAGGTCGATCTCGCCCAGGCGATCGACCGATCCCACGATTCCCTCTCGCGCCCGCGACTCGTGGAGGTCCGGCAGGCCGCCCAGGAATCGGGGCTGTTCCCGATCCTGGTGGATGAGCTCTCCGCGCGCAATCCCGTGATTCGTGCGCGGGCCGCCCTGCTGCTCACCCGAACCGGTGTTCCGAGCGTCGTCGACCACATCACGCCCCTGCTGGGCGACCCGGACCCCGACGTTCAGCTCGTCGCGTGCCGGGCCTGGCGCGAATCGGTACAGCCGAGGCCGCCGAGGCGCTCGTCTGGGGCCTGATCGCCCAGGCGCTGCCGCCGGAGCGGATCATCGAGCGTCTCGGGGCACCATGGGGCGTCGAGACGATCCTGCACACCCTGCGCAACGGGCCGCCCTCGATCCCCGACTTCGTCGCCGGGGTGCCGCCTCGAGGCCGCCCCGCGGCGCTCGAAGCGAGCCTCGCGCGCGCGCTCGGACTCGCAGGCGACCCACGGGCCGAAGCGGACCTCATCGCCCTGCTCGAATCGGAGTCCGAGGAGGTACGCGTGTCCGCGGCTCGGGCGCTCGGCCGGGCCGGCCGTGCCGGCCTGTGTGCCGGCGCTCATCCGGACGTTGCGGTCGGACTTCTGGCCGGTGCGGGCCCAGGCCGCCAAGTCGCTGGGCGCCTTGGGTGCGCCCGAGGCCATCGAGCCGCTGGTCGGCTGCCTGTCCGATCCGGCATGGTGGGTCCGAGGAAACGCCGCTCGCGCGTTGCGCGAGCTCGGGCCGCAGGGGATCGACGCCCTCCGCCGCGCCACCCGCCACGACGATCCATACGCGCGTGACCGGGCGCGCGAGCAGCTCGCGCTCTATGCCGTCGCCGAGGGACACGCCGCGTGACCGAGCTGCTCGAGCATCTCATTCGGGGCTTCAACGTCTTTGTGCTGGGCTACTTCGTCGTGCTCCAGCTCACCTACACGGCGCTCGCCGCCTTCGGGTGGCGGGCGATCGAGGACTACGTGCGCCGCCGGCCGATGCGGGACTACGACGCCGTCGGGCGGTCGGAGATGAGCATGCCGGTCTCGATCCTCGTTCCCGCATACAACGAGGCACCCACGATCGTCTCCTCGGTCAACGCCCTGCTGCGGTCTCAGTTCCTCGAGCTCGAGGTCGTGACGATCAACGACGGATCCACCGACACGACACTCGAAGCCCTGGTCGGCGCCTTCGACCTCGTGGAGGTCGACCGGGTCCCCCGCTCCAACATCCCCACCGCGCAGATCCGAGCGGTCTACACCTGCCCCACGGACCCGCGCATCGTGGTGATCGACAAGGAGAACGGCGGCAAGGCCGACTCCCTGAACGTGGGGATCAAGTTCGCGACGTACCCGCTGGTCTGCGCCGTGGACGCCGACACGATGCTCGACGCCGGCGCGCTGTCGCGGCTGGTCTGGGAGTTCCAAGCCTCTCCCGAGACCGTGGCGGTGTGGGGCATCGTGCGGATCGTGAACGGCTCGACCTTCGAAGACGGACGCCTGATCGAGGTGAAGACCCCGAGGAACCTGCTGGCGAACCTGCAGATCCTCGAGTACCTGCGAGCGTTCCTGGGCGGGCGGATCGGGTGGTCGAAGACGGGCATGCTGCTGATCGTCTCCGGCGCCTTCGGACTGTTCCGTCGCGACGTGGTGGTCGAAGTCGGCGGCTACGACCCGACCATGGTCGGCGAGGACGCGGAGCTGATCCTCCGGCTTCATCGCCATCACCGCGAGCGCAACGAGCCGTGCCGCATCACGTTCTTCCCCGACCCGATCTGCTGGACGGAGTGCCCGGAGGATCTCCGGACGCTCATCCGCCAGCGCGATCGCTGGCAGCGCGGTCTCATCGCGATGATCTGGCGACACAAGGACATGGTCGGGCGAGCGCGCCACGGCCGCATCGGGCTGGTCGCCACGCCCTACTACGTGCTCTTCGAGCTGCTCGGCCCCACGATCGAGTGCGTCGGCTACGTGATGTTCGCCCTTGCGCTCGGCCTGGGGCTGCTCTCCGTGCCGTTCGCGCTGGCCTTCCTTGCCCTGTCGCTGAGCTACGGGCTGGTGCTCACGTTCCTGGCGCTCCTCATGGAGGAGCGGGCCTTCCGCCGCTATCCCAGCTGGCGGGACCTGGGCCGGCTCGTGCTGTGCTCGGTGATCGAGAACTTCGGCTACCGCCAGCTGCTCTCGCTCATCCGCGTGCGCTCCTGGTACACGGTGACCCGCAAGCACCGCTGGGGCGAGATGACCCGAAAGGGCTTCGGTGCGGCGGCGCCGGCCGGCTCGCCGTCGATGCTCGCGGCGGGCCATCCAGCAGAGGTTGAGCGCCTCGACGTGACGGCCGAGCCGGTCGTGGCCGGTGAGACCCCGGCCGTGCGCTGAGCTACGCTGGAAGCGAGCTACCGGGGGACGCATCTGCATGACGACGGGAACGATGTTGTGGGCGGGCAAGAAGCTCTCACCTGAAGAGGAGCTGCGAACGAGACGCCTGGTGGCGCTGTTGCGGCGCGTCGGCGACGACGGCGTGGCCGAGACCTTCGAGCGCTTCCTGCCCGAGAACGACCACCGCTGGACGCCCGACCAGCTGGAGGTCGGTGCCCAGGCCGGCCCGTGGATGTCCCTCGACGAAGTGCAGCTGGACCCAGAAGGGGAATAAGTCCCCGCTCCTGACGTCGTACGCATGACAAGGACAGTCGTCCCGACGAAAGGAGCAGCAATGCCCTTGGAGTTCATCGGGCTCGCAGGTGCGGGTCCAGACGTAGCGGTGCTCGATCCGGGTGGAGCCCCGGAGACGATCATCGACACCGATGACACGTTCACCGTTCGCGTTCGGTGGTCGGTCGAGGAGCCCGGAGCCGCCGTGCTCGGCGGGCGCTGGCTCGTCAGGGCCTACGCCGAGTCGATCGGACCGGGCCAGGAGGAGCAGTTGGGCCAGATCAGGCGCGTGAACGTTGCGAACTTCGCGCCCCTCGCCGGCCCTCCGGCCGCCCGCGGCTACGAGGCGAACGTGGACGTTCTCGCCGGAACGCTCGACGCCGAGTCGGCCACGAGCTCCGGTGTGTACAAGCTCGCCGTGATCGTGACCCACGAGAACCCGAACGGGTCACCCACCGAGCTGGCCGGCCACACCGAGGGCCCGGTCATCCAGATGCGCAATCCGTAGGAAGCTTCGGGGCAGCGGCGCCCGCGTGCGCGCGGGCTCCCGCTCCTCGGGTCAGTCGAGCCGCAGCCGGTGGATCCGCACGACGCCGCGGATGTGCGTCTCGACCGACCAGCGGCGTTCCGCCTGCTCGAAGAAGGCCCCGCCGGCGGGCCGGTCGGGATCGGCCAGCAGGGCGTCCGGCGCAAGCCGCGGCAGGAGCGACAGCAAGGGGCCGACGCCGGCGCGCTCGTAGAGGACATCGGCGGCGAGCACGAGGTCGAAAGGCGCGCGCTCCACGAGCTCGCCGGGCTCCCTCCAGTCGACGGCCGACGTCTCGATGCGCACATCGTTCGCGCGGGCGTTGTGCGCGGCGAGCGTCAGCGCCTCCGAGCAACCGTCCGTGGCGAGCACCTCCGCGCCCGCGCGCGCGGCGGCGATGCTCGGCACGGCCAGCCCGCACCCAAGCTCGACGACACGGAGCCCATGGAGGGCGACGCCCTCGAGCTCGCGCGCGAGCGCCACCCCGCTGCGCCAGAGCACCGACCAGTAAGGCGCGAGCGGCGCCCACTCCACCGCGCCCTCGTCGGGCAGCTCGGCGGACTCCCGCGGCTGCAGGATCCGCAGTGCCCCGTCCCGCAGGTCGATCGACCGGCTGACGAGCTCTTCGGACACGGGCCGACTCTATGCCCGCCGCTGTACTCGACCTTCACGCCATCTCATCGCGGCGGCTCCGGCCGAGGTCGTGCTCGGCCTCACCGGCCGGTGAGGCCCTGGACAGACCACGTGTTGCCGTCGGGGTCGGCGAAGTAGACGAAGTCGCCCCAGGCCTGGTGGTCGACCTCGCTCGCCTCGACGCCCCCGTTGATCAGCTCGGCGCGAGCGCCCTCGATATCCGAGACCACGAGCGTGATGCCCTTGACCGATCCGGGCTCGGCGGGACTGATGCCCTCCCCGAAGCAGATCGAGCACGCCGAGCCGCGTGGGGTCATCTGAACGAAGCGCAGGTTCTCATTGACCTGGTGATCGTGGTCGGGGTTGAAGCCGGCGCTCTCGTAGAAGGCCTTTGCGCGGTCGACATCGCTGACGGGGATCGCAACCAACTCGAGCTTGAAGTCCATGCTCGTCCTTTCTCGCTTGGCAACTTGGCTTATGGAGCGGAACGTTCTACTCCATTATACCACATTTAGAACGGATCGTTCCGGTCCCTTATACTCGACGTCATGGCTCGTGAGCGCACCGCGCAGCCCGCGGCTCTCAGCGGGCGGCGCGCACAGGCGGCGGTGAACGACCGGCGCATCCTCGAGGCGGCCCGAGAGGTCTTCCTCGCCGATCGCGAGGCGCCGATCGCCGCGGTGGCTGAACGAGCCGGGGTGGGGATGAGCGCGCTGTACCGCCGCTATGCGAGCAAGGAGGAGCTGCTGCAGCGTATCTGTGCCGACGGGCTCGACCGCTACATCGCCGAGGTCGAGGCGGCCCTCGCTCGAGACGGCGACGCCTGGCAGTCGTTCGCGGCGTTCATGGCGGGGGCGGTCGAGGCGAACACGAACTCGCTCGTCTCCCAGTTGGCCGGGACCTTCACCCCCACGCCGGAGATGTATGCCGCCGCCGACCGGGCCCAGCGGCTCAACGTGGAGCTCTTCGAGCGCACCAAGGCAAGCGGCGCGATCCGCGAAGACGTCGAAGTCAACGACCTGGGACTCATCTTCGAGCAGCTGGCGGCCGTTCGGCTGGGGGACGAGCGGCGCACCGCCGAGCTACGCAGGCGCTACCTGCAGCTCTTCCTCGATGCGATCCACCGGCCGTCGGACGAGCCGCTGCCGGGCCGGGCGCCGACCTGGCAGGAACTCGCGGAGCGCTGGAGCCCTACCGCCTCGCCCCCACAGGCCTAGTCAGGCGTTCACCGCGGCGAAGCGGATCCGCTCCCGGCACGCTGGCTGTATGAACGACCCGTCAGCGATGGCGGCACGTAGATCCCCAGCGCGCACGCCCGCGCGAGCGCCTCGAGGGTGCGAACGTTCGGGGGTGACGGCTTGGACGGTGCGGCCGGCCGGCTGTGGGCGGGCCTCGCGGCGCGGCGAGGGCGGGCGATTCCAAAGAGGTGGGCAACGTATGAGTACATGGGTGCGATGCTGGACGCACGCCATGCCGGGCGACCACGGGGAAACCCCTGGACCACCCCGGGGCTTGGGCCCAGGGTAGGGCTCGGGCTACGCTTCAGCGAGGCGGTCGGAGGGCGCGCGCGCAGTTCCTCCGTGGATTCCCGTCAGGCCCGAGCGCTGGCGATCGCAGGCCGTCGATATGCGGCGCCCTCACCCGCAGGACTCGGACGCCCAGTCGATGCCTGAACTGGGTCCTGGGAGCGCGCCCTAAAGCCTGGCGGGCGCTCGCAGAACTCGGCGAGGGTCGGTGGGTTGACGACCAGCGCGGCTGACCCAACCGGCCTATCAAGGCCCGCCGGGAGATGCCGACAAGGAGCGTATGGGTCCACGCGTTGCCCAGGCGGTGAGAGTTCGCTCGGGAATGGCGTGCATCGCAACCGCGTCTACCTGAAGGGAAGCGGGATGCAGCTGAGGATCAGCAGTGCTGTATTCGTCGGCATAACGTTGGCGTCCTTGGTTGGTGTTGTTGCCGCCTGCGGCGGCGGCGAGACCGTCCAGGAACTGAACCGGCAGCAGCAGCTGCGCGACGCCAAGCGCCTCGGGGGGATGCAAGCACGCCTTGCCCAAGCCGAGCGGCAGCTACGAGAATTGAAGCGCGAGAACCAGCGCCTGCGGAAAGGATCCGCGAAGCCCAATGCGCCGACTAGCGAGACGACGACCGACCCCCCGGATTCGCCGGTCCCGCCGGCCCCGCCAGTCGCGGCGAGCTGCGGTGACGGAGTGTCGAACGGGCCGAATACGACGTGCGGGTTCGCGAGGAACGTGGCGACCGCGTACTTTCAAGCGGGCGGCGGAAGCGTCACCGTAGAGGCATTCAGTCCGACGACCCATCAGTCGTACTCCATGGCATGCACCGCGGGTGCGCCAACGGTATGCCGAGGCGGTAACGACGCCACTGTGTACATCCACTGAACTGAAATGCTTTCGTTGGCTTGGCTTCACCTCCGGTGCAGCCTGCTCGCATTCATGGCTTTCGCGGCCGCATGCTGCCTAACGGTCGCGGCATGCGGCAGCGAAGAACAGTCGGCCGAGATCGACTCAGACAGCATTGTTCGCGAGGTGAACGCAGAGCGCCGCCAGGCAGAACGACTAAGCAGGCTCGAGCGCGGAATCGCCGAGCTCAGGCGAAGCAACAGGCGGGAAGCGAACCCACCACCAACGTCGGATCAGTCGCGTCAATCCACGGACCTGACCCCTGCGGTGCGAGGACTCGCCGGTGAAGTGGGAGTGGTGGCCGGATCTCCAGCAGGCGATCACACCGAGAGCGCCGGCGCCCTGACGACCGGATCGGCGTGGTCCACCATCAAAGTGCCTATCGCGCTGACTCTGCTGAACGATGTCGGAGGGCCAGAGGGTCTCTCCAGCGTTCGGAGACAGCAGGTCGATCGGGCGCTCACGATGTCAGACAACGCAGCCGCCGCGGAACTCTTTGGCGAGCTCGCGAGCCGCCACGGCGGAACGACCGGTGCGGCGGGCGCGGTGACCGAGGTCCTCAGAGCCGGCGGCGATGACCTGACGGTCGTTTCGACGCAGGGTCGTGACGGCTTCTCCCCATACGGCCAAACCGAGTGGTCGCTGGCGGCGCAGCAACGCTTCATGGTTGGATTGGCCGCCGGCTGTGCCGCCGACAGCGCGTCCACCAAGTACGTCCTCGACCTCATGGGGCGCGTTACGTCCGATACGTGGGGGCTCGGGTCGGTCGGGCTCGCGGCGCAGTGGAAGGGAGGCTGGGGACCTGGCACCGATGGCCGCTACGTCGTCCGCCAGATGGGCGTAGTCGACTACAACGGAAGCCAACTCATCGTGAGCATTGCCGCCCGCTCAAGCGACGGCCAGTTCGCCTCCAGTCAGGCCATCATCACCCAACTCGCCCAGCAAGTCATCGAGCGAGCAGGACCCCTCTCGGGACCACCAATCTCCTGCTAGAGCGGGCTCGGCGTGTCTGCAGTCCAAGCGCCTCCAGCTCACGAGAAGTCATTGGCCGCGGCATCCTTTCCCATCACGTAAGCGCGGCGAAAGGGCCGCGGTGATTCCAGCAGGGGGTGGCGCGAGTGGTCGCCGAGTTGCGACGGTTCCGCTAGCAATTGCTCGATCTCTTGCCCAACGCGCAGGGACGCCTCGGTAAGCACCGCCGATGCTGCGCTAACAGGAATGGCGAGACCCGGAATCGAACCGGGGACACCACGATTTTCAGTCGTGTGCTCTACCAACTGAGCTATCTCGCCGTCCAGCCAGGCGATGGTAGCGCCGCCGGAGCCGGCGGTCGGTGCGCCGATTCGGCAATACCCCTAGGGGGTACGATAGGCTGAATCCCATCGAAGCCACGGCCCAACATCACCACCACACCGACGAGGTCACCTGGACCATCGCGGCTTCCGCGACGCTGCACTGCCTCACCGGCTGCGCAATAGGCGAGATTCTCGGCATGGTCATCGGGACCGCGCTTGGCTTCTCCACCTGGGGGACCGTCGCCCTCGCGGTGGCGCTGGCCTTCCTGTTCGGCTACGGCCTTACCAGCCTGCCGCTCCTGCGCGCGGGGTTCGCCCTTGCTGCGGTGGTGCCGATCGCGCTCGCCTCGGACACGCTGTCGATCGCCGTGATGGAGATCGTCGACAACGCGTTGATGCTGGCCATACCCGGCGCCATCGACGCGGGCGTGGGCGACCTGCTGTTCTGGGGCAGCCTGTCGGTGGCCCTCGTGATCGCCGGGGCCGTCGCCCTGCCCGTGAATCGCTGGTTGATCTCCCGCGGTCGCGGCCACGCCGTGGTCCATGAGACCGGCGTGCACGGCGGCCCGTCCCCCCGGATCGTGGGCACGATCGCTGCCGTGGCCGCCGTGTTCGGCACGGCGGTCCTGATCGCCGAGGCGCTCTCCTAGCGCCGCTCGAACAGCGCACACAGCTCGAGCGACGAGCACGTGCAGGTGCGGGCCAGCTCGAGCCACTCCCGCATCGCCTCCCCACGAGCGATCAGCGCCCGTACCTCCGGCAGCTTGTCGTCGGCGAGAGCGCGCAGGCGCTCGTGGGTCGGCTGGCCGCCGTCGCTTGCAGCGAGCAGGACGCGGACCTCGGCGAGAGAGAAACCCGCTCGCTTGGCTATGTCGATGACCTCGAGGCGGCGGACCGTGTCGTTGCCATAGCGGCGCCGGCCGCCCACCCGATCCGGCTCGGGCAGCAACCCACGGCGCTCGTAGAACCGGATGGCGGACGTGGATACCCGCCCGCGGGCGGCGACCTCTCCGATGCTGAGCGGCTTCTCGTCCACTATCGGCCTTGACTTGAACCCAGGTTCAAGCCTCACCCTACCTCCATGCCCGACACGCCTCCGATCGCCTGCACTCTCGACTCCGCCCAGCTGCGACGACGCGAAAGCGACATCGCGAGCCTCGCGCGCGCGGGCCTGCTCGCCGTGGAGCGGGCGGACCGGCGCGTCGTTCTGCGCTTCCGGCCCGAGGAGCCGGTGCGGCGGCGCGTGGCGGAGATCGCCGCGGCGGAGGCGGCCTGCTGCGCCTTCCTGACCTTCGCCATCGACGACGAGCCGGCCGCGACGGTCCTGAGCATCACGGCGCCGGCGGGCGGCGAGACGGCCCTTCAGCAGCTCGCGGACGCGTTCGCCGCGGGGGCCTAGGCCTTCCCCTCGGCCTTGTACTCGCGCAGGAAGCCCTCGAAGAGCCGGCGGTGGCCCTCTTCGTCACGGAGGATGTCGATCACCATGTCCTGGGTCACCGGGTCCGTGCCCTCGCAGAACTCGATGATCCCGTTGTAGTGCTCGATCGCGCCTGACTCGGCCTCGATCACGCCCTTGATCACGTGGACGATGTCGGTCTGCTCCTCGGGCGGCTGGAGGTAGGACTGCTCGGCGTTGAAGTCCAGCGAGCCCGGGACGACTCCGTAGAGCTCCTTGATGCGCTCCCCGAACTGGCGCGCGTGCCCGAGCTCCTCCTGGATGTCCTCCTCGAGCGACTCGATGATCTCCTGCGCGCGCACGCCGTCGGGGTTGATGGAGTTGGCGATGTAGCTCATCACCGTCTCCATCTCCATCCAGTAGGCCCTGGTCAGCAGTTCGATCAGCTGATTGCGCTCGTCGCTCATCTCTTCGCTGAGGATTCCCTGACTGGGTGTCGTGCTCGTGTCTGCCATGTTCTACCTCTACCTCCGTGGCCGCTTCCCAAACTGAACATATCGAGCATCTCGAGCGCCCCCCGAGATCACTGTGGCGCCGCGTACTCGCGCAGCCCGAGCGCGCTCCGGAGCTGATCGCCCTGGCGGCGGCGGACCGCTTCGGCCCGCAGGCCGCCGAGTGGGCGCGGATCGCCGGCCCCGGTCACTCCCCGGAAAGGCTGGCGCGCGTGGCCTACCGCAAGCACGTGCGTATCGCGCGTCTCGAGGGCGGAGCGCTCGGGCTCGGAGGCGCTTTCACCGCCGCCCCGGACATGGTCGCGCTGATGTGGATCCAGAGCCGCATGGTGTTCTACATCGCCGCCGCCTACGGGTACGACCCCATGCACCCGATGCGCCCCGCGGAGCTGCTGGCTCTGCAGGGCGTCTACCCGAGCGCCGCCGAGGCGCGTCGCGCGCTCGACGGCATGGGCAAGCTCATGGCTCAGGCGATGGTGGAGAAGGCACTGGCGGGACGCAGCACCGAGAACCTGCAGCGCAGGCTGATCAAGTACCTCGCCAAGCGCCTCGCGCGCCGCTACGCCGGTCGCTACATCCCGCTGATCGGTGCGCCTCTGGGGGCGATCCAGAACGCCGCCGCCACCAAGCAGGTGGGGAAGCTCACGCTGTCGTACTACGCGCGCCCGTAGACGGGTACCGCGGCGCCGGTCGTGGGCGCGGAGTCGTCGGACACGAGAAAGCGCGCGACCTTCGCGATCTGCTCCGGCGGGACCCACTTGGAGTGATCGGCGTTGGGCATGGCCTCGCGGTTGGCCGGCGTGTCGATCACGCTCGGGAGAATCGCGTTGCAGCGGATGCCGTCGCCCTTGTACTCCGCGTCCAGCGCTTGGACGAAGGCCAGCACCGCGGCCTTGGAGCTGATGTAGCCCGCTGCGCCGGCGTAGGGCCGCAGGGCGGGGCGGGCGGACACGCCCACGAAAGCCCCGCCGCCGCGCTCGATCAGGCGCGGCATCGCGGCGCGCGCCAGCTGGAAGCCGGGCATCACGTTGAGGCGCAGCATGCGCTCGAAAGCCTCCGGATCGGTCTCGTGGACGCGCGGGCCGTCGCTGAAGCCGCCCACGAGATTCACCACCGCCTCGAGGTCCTCGACCTTCGAGATCGCCGCCCCGACCTGGTCCGCATCGAACAGGTCGGCCTCGATCAGCTCGACCGGGTCGGACTCGAGGCGCTCCCGCTCGCGCTCGACCACCCAGGTGGCCGCGACGTCGTAGCCCGAGCCGATCAGCTCGCGTACCACCGCGTTGCCCAGATACCCGGTACCACCGGCCACCAGCACGGCCATGTCAGGAAGATCGGTCCGGGGGCGACTTCACCGCTGTGCAGGCTATCCCGTCCGAACACAGGTCTACTTTGGCAACCCCGATGGAGCAGCCCTCTCTCATGCCCACCAGGTGCTTCGTGCGCGACCTGGCCAACGGCCAGGAGGTCGACTCGATCTTCGTCGTCCGCTCACATTCGCGCCGCCAGAAGCGCAACGGTGAGCCGTTCTTAAAGCTCCAGCTCGGAGACGTGACCGGAGCCGTCGAGGCCGTGGTGTGGGACGACGTCGGCAAGCTCGCGCCGTTGTGCCCAAGCGGCTCGGTGGTGCGCGTGCTCGGGCACTTCTCGGTGGACGAGCGCTACGGCGCGGGCCTCACGGTGCGCCGCCTGCGCGCCGCCGTCGAGGGCGAGTACGACCTGGCCGATCTGATGGCGGGCTCGCCGATTCCCTACGCCCAGCTGGCCGCCGACCTCGACGCGCTGGTGCAGACCATTCAGCGCCCGCACCTGCGCGAGTTGCTCTGCCGCCTGATCGATCCGGCCTGCGCCATGGGCCGGGGCTACCACCAGGCGCCCGCCGCCAAGTACTATCACCAGGCCTACCGCCACGGACTGCTCGAGCACTGCCTGTCGGTGGCCCAGGGCGTCAGCGCGCTGGCCGCCACCTTTCCCGCTCTTGACCGTGACATCGCCGTCGCCGGCGCGCTGCTGCACGACATCGGCAAGGTCGAGGCCTACCGGTCGGTCAACGGCGCGATCGAGCTGACCGACGCCGGCAAGCTGCTGGGCGAGATCCCGCTCGGCTACTACGCGGTCAGGCGAGAGATCGAGCGGGTCGAGGGCTTCCCGGCCTCCGACGCCGCCGCGTTGCTGCACATCATTCTGAGCCACCACGGGCGCCTCGAGCACGGAAGCCCGGTGGTGCCCTGCACGCGCGAGGCCACGCTCGTGCACTTCATCGACAACCTGGGCGGAAACCTGGGTAGCTTCGACCGGATCGAGAAGACCCTCGCCGAGGGCGCGACGTGGTCGGACTTCGACCGCGGCCTCTCGACGTCGGCGTATTTCGGCCGGCGCGAGCCGGCCGACGGCCGCGAAGCGGCCTAGCGCCGCGACCTCGCCCGAGCAGGAATAACCGCGGGCGCCCGGTCAGCCTGTGACCCCGCCGGGAGGTAGCCTGGCGCGCTTCATGGTGCCCCAAGTCGACCGGCTTGCCAGTGTGCTGGCGGATGCGGCCCGCGGCGCGTTCCCCGCCGCCGACGGCGGGTTCGAGGCGCTGCCCGCGCCGCATGGGCCCGCCATGGCCGTGCTCGGTTTCAGCGGCCACCACCTCATCGCCAGCTCCGCGCCGGGCCCATGGGTCCGTGATCAGCTCGCGGGCCGGGATCCGGGCGCCCCGATGAGCCCTCCCTTCCTCGCTCGGCTCGGGGAACTGCTCGGACGGGAGGACGACGGCCTCGATGTCCTGCTGGCGGCGCCCGGGCTCTCGGGCGCGCCGGCCTTGGTCCCAACCGATCGCGATGACCACCCGCGGGTGACCCGCGCCACGCGTCATCGCGAGGACGTCCGAGTCTTCGAGGACGCGGCCGGCGACGCGGTCGTCGTTGTCGGACGAGGCCTGGCTCGCCGAGTCGAGGTGGCGGTGGAGGTCACCGCCGGTCGTCGCGGGGCCGGACTGGGCCGCCGGATGCTGACCGAGGCCCGCCGGCTGCTGAACCCGGAGGAGTTCGTGTTCGCACAGACGGCTCCGGGCAACGCCGCGGCGCTGCGTGCCCTGCTGGGAGCGGGCTTTCACCCCGTCGGCGCCGAGGTGCTGTTCTTCTGAGGATCCGAGCGTCGCGCTGCGAGGACGGTCAGCCGCCGCTCAGCACCTTGATCTTCTCGGCCTCGAACTCCGCGTCGCTCAGGACGCCCGAGTCCCGAAGGGCGGCCAGGCGCTCGAGCTGCGCCAGGCGCTCCTCGACCATGTTGGTGCTCGTGTCCTGCGGTTCCGGCGTGGACTCGGGCGCGGATCCTGCCGGCTGGGGCACGCCTTCCTGTGCCTGATCCATGGCCTGCTGGGCGATCTGCATCGCCTGCTGGATTTGCTGGTTGAGGTCGCCGCTGAGGCCGGCGCCGCTCAGGTTGATCACCTGCGGCTGGCCCATGGCCACGTCCCCCGGCCCGAGGGGGGCGGGCTTGCCTTCGCGCATGATCTCGTCGACCGTCTTGACCTTGTCCCACCGGACATCGATCCGCTCTTTGTTGTCGCGGTCGACCACCACCGGCAGCGTGTCGCCCGGCGTCGGGTGCTTGGAGATCTTCACGACGCAGTTGTGCTCCACGCGATAGGGCTCCCACCCTTCGACGTAGACGTCGAGCCACATCACCACGTTGGTGGCGGTGGCATCCTCGGGCGGCCAGCTCGCCGACTGGACGATCGCCTTTCCCTCGACGCCGTTCTTGATGTCGACGTTCCAGAAGTTCTTGAGCTTGTCGAAGGCCATCTCGCCCATTTCATCGACACCGGGGGCGAAACCTTTGGACGGCCGGCGCGCTCCGGCCCGCTGCCAAACTTCGCAAATAGCGGGGCGACGCCCCCGAACCGGCGAGCTTTCCGGGTTTCCTCCTTATCCTCGTGAGCCGCTGGACCGAACAAGACCCATGGCCAAAGACACCGAGAAGCTCATCCGCCAGCTCAGCTTGATCTCGTTCCTGATGGCGGAGCGGCGCCCTGTGACGGCCCTCGAGATCAAGCAGGACGTCGAGGGCTACTCGCAGATGAACGACGAGGCCTTCGCCCGGCGCTTCTACGCCGACCGGGCCGAGCTCGAGTCGCTCGGCATCCACCTGAAGGTCGACAAGCCGGCCGAGGGCTACTACGAGGCCGAGAACTACTCGCTGCCGCCCGAGAACTTCTATCTCCCGGCGATCGAGTTCACCGACGAGGAGCTGGGGGCGCTGCGCATGTCGCTGCACCTGCTCGATGGGGAGTTCGCGTACGCCGAGCCATTGCGGCTAGCGCTCCAGCAGCTCACCTGGGGCAAGCCCAACCCGCTCGACGCGCCCGAGGAGCGCTCGGTCTCCCTCGCCGTGACTCCCGGGGCCGGCGGGCGCGAGGTCTCCCAGCGGCTGTCGAAGATCGAAACCGCGATCTTCCGCCGCAAGACGATCGTCTTCGACTACTACACGATCGGGCGCGACTCGACCGAGAGCCGCAAGGTGGACCCCTACCACCTCCTCTACAAGGGCGGGCAGTTCTACCTCATCGGCCACTCCCACGAACGCGACGACCTGCGGGTGTTCCGGGTGTCTCGCATCCGCGGCAAGGTCGGCTACTCCTCGAAGGCCGAGCACGACTTCAACCGGCCCGAGGACTTCAACCCACGCCAGTACGCCACGCGTACCGACTGGCAGCTCGGCGACCCGGTCGGCCGCGCGCGCATCTGGCTCTCGGATCGCATCGACTGGCTCGCGCTGCGGCACTTCGGCCACGCCGGTGAGGTGAGCGAGGCGGACGGCGGCGGTGTGATCTTCGAGACCGACTATGCCAACGCGCGACAGATGGTCTCCTGGGTGCTGGGACTGGGCGAGCACGCGCGTATCGAGGGCCCGCCGGAGTTGATCGAGGAGTCGCGCGAGCGCCTCGAGCAGATACTCACCTGTCACAACGACCCGCCTGAGCCGGCCAAGCCGATCGAGCGCGTGGCGCCCGAGCCCGAGGAGGACGACGACCGCGAAGCCTCTCCGATCCGGCCCGAGCGCTTTGCCCGCCTCGTGACTCTCGCCGGGATTCTCATCGAGGCCGCGCGCGAGGGGCGCAAGCTCGAGATGGCCGAGCTGTGCGAGCGGCTGCAGGTGACCGAGCAGGAGCTGCGGCAAGACATCGACGTGCTGAACGTCGTGAACTTCGGCGGCGGCTCGTACGTGCTCTACGCGGAGGTGACGGGCGATCAGATCGAGGTGGACCCCGAGCCCTACGGCGACAACTTCGCTCGCCCCGCCCGTCTGCTGCCGCTCGAGGCCAAGGCGCTGGTGGCGGCCATCGACCTGATCGGCGAGCACCTGCCAGAGGGCTGGCTGGCGGGCGCGCGCCAAAAGATCGTCGACGCGCTCGGTCAGGACCCGGCCCACGAAGGGCTGCAGATCACCACGGCTAAGGGCGACGACTCCGAGGTGGCCCGCGTGGTCAGCGGCGCGATCGCGGCGCGCCGTCTGCTCGAGATCGAGCACTACAAGGAGGAGCTCGACGAGTTCACCATGCGCCGCGTCGAGCCCTACAAGCTGATGAACGGCCGCGAGGGCTGGTACGTGCACGTCTGGGATCCCGACAAGGACGACACCCGCTCGTTCCGGCTCGATCGCATCCGCTCCGCCACCGTGCTCGACGAGAGCTTCGAGCCTCGCCCGGGCATCGAGCCAGACATTCAGGGCTGGCCGCGCACCGGCGAGGTGGCCGACTCGCGCATCGCCCGCGTCTGGATGATGCCCGAGCGCGCCCGATGGGCGCGAGAGGACAAGCGGGTCGTCGAGGAGCTGGAGGACGGCGCGGTGGTGATCGAGCTCCCCTACGCGGGCCACGAGTACCTGGCCCGCGAGATCCTCAAGGAGGCCGGCGACGCCGTGGTGCTCGAGCCGGACGACGCCCGCCAAGCGGTCCTCGAAGCCGCCGAGGCCCTGGCGGGCGCCGCCAAGCGCTGACTCGAGGCCGCCGCCCAGGCTGGTTCAGGCGGCGGCCGTTCCCTCACCCCCGAGGGTTATCTACTCCTACCCCAGCTCGGGCGAGGAGGCTCGAAGTTGCGCCGGAATGGACAAAATCGTCCAAACGCCATTGCCGACCCGCACAATCAGCCCTTCTTCGCCCGTGCGACCGCGGCACCGCGGCACACGCGTCCCACCTTGACCTGCTCGCCCCGATCGACCTCGAGGCTGCGGACCGCCTGCAGTTGCCCTCCGCGGTTCTCGCACGTCAGCGTCCAGGCCTCCTTGGATCCGATGGTCAGCGGCAATGGGCTCTCGAACGCCACGCCGCCGCCCGTCCAATCGTCGTACGGCGCGCCGTCGACCTGGTCGTAGTTGACCACTTGGGCCGTGTACCGGCCCGGCGGCGGATCGAACAGAACCGCGTCCTCGGTCGTGTCGCCGAAGGACGCCGACGAGGTCACCACCTCGCCCGTCGCGTCGACCACGTAGAGATCCCAGTCGGTCTCCGGGTTTGACCACTCGATGTGAACGGTCATCTTCCCGTTGTCCACGGCTGGTGGCCCGGACACCGTGAACGGGATCGCCTCGTAGGCCCCGTCGGGATATCCGACGTTCTCGGCGGGCAGGCCCGCGGGGTTGGCAAGCGAAATCGCCGTCTGCGGCGGCCCGGTCGCATCACGCCCGTAGCGCCCGGCAACGACCGGCCGGGTGGACGGGTTCATGTGCCAAGAGAAGCGCCCGCCGTCCGAGCTCAGCTCGCTCTGGAGCGAGTCTCCGAACAGGATCGGGTCGCCGATCACGCTGCCCAGATCGTCCTGCCACACGGGGGAGGTGGAGGTCATGAAGGACTTCTTGACCTTCAGCGTCCATCCCGCCGGGGCGCGTCCCCGAACGAGCGAGTGGTAGCGCGTATCGGCGGTGGCCTCGAGCATCTCGTAGTAGGCCTCGCGGTTGCCGCCCTGGCCCGCGCCCTCGGCCGGCGGCAAGCCGAGGTACTCGGCCACGACACCGCTCTGATAGGGCGGGTGGAACTCCTCCGGCCCGATCTCGAAGGTGTAGCCGACGCCGGCGGCGGACCAGAACGTCCAGTCCTCGGTCGTGCCGGTGGTGTCGTAGAGCTGATAGCCCGGGATGTTGGCGTAGTTGTTGTGGCTGGTCATCTCCGAGCCCAGCCCCTTCAGCAGCGGCTCCTCGAGCGGTGGACGGGTGGCCGCCACTCCGGGCGGGCGCAGCACCAGGTTCGAGTACGTGTGGTTGGAGATCAGGTTCGTGATCTGCCGCTGGGAGTGGAGCTCGCGTATGTTCTCCGCCTCCGGCTCCGAGAACGGCGTGGTGCCCCGGAACGTCTCGTCCAGCGGATCGACGCTGGCGCCGGAGCCGCCCCAGAAGCCGCCGTAGTTGCGGTTGACGTCCACGCCGAGTAGCCCGCCGGCCGTCGGGTTGCTCTCACAGGGTCCCGGGTGGCCGGGGTCCGGCCAGCAATTCTTGCGCTTCATCTCGTAGTCGAACGTCCCGAAATCGTCTTCCGGCGGGCCCGGGGGCGCCTCGCGCGAGATGTTGAACCCGTCCGGGTTGACGATCGGGATCACGATGTTGCGCGTGGCCCCGACCAGCCGCGTCGTGCGCCCCTGGCTGCCGTAGTTCGTAAGCAGGTCATACGCCCATTCGAGCGCGTGCTCGGACGACGGCCACTCCCGCGCGTGATGCGCGCCCATGTTAAGGAAGATGGGCTTGCCGTCACCCAGGTCGTTGGGGTCCGTCGCGATCTCGATGCCCTGGACGTCGCGGCCGAGATGGGTGCGGTGGGGCAGCGTGATCGGCTTGACGAGGCTGGGGTAGCGGTCGGCAAGGAGCTTCATCTCCAGCTCATAGTCCGGGAGGCGCCGGTAGCCGGTGGTGCCGCTCGGGAGCGCGCTGCCGGCCTGCGCCACCCGCAGGCGATAGCGGCGATCGGCGCGGCGATTGGCCTGGTTGCGTCTTTCGAGGTTCGCGATGCGGACGGTGTAGCCGAACTTGTTGCGCCGGAGCAGCCGCGCGTCGTCCTCGCCGTGAAGCACGACCTCGATCGAGTCGGCGTCGCCGTGCTCGGTGAGGTCGAGCCTGAGCCTCTGCAGACGCTGCTTGTCCGCACGTGTGGGCGTGGAGACGTCGACCACCTGCACGGCACCGCCGACGCTCGGGGGCGGGGAGGCCAGGAAGCTCACCGACACGCGCGCGCTCGAGGCGCGCCTGCGGAAGCGACAGGCCTGCACGAGCAGCCGCTGGCCCTTCCTGACGAAGCCCTCGGCCAGCTCGTTGCCGCGCAGGGCGGCCGAGCCCGCCACGTAGCGCTTGGTCTTGGCGTCGAACACCCCGAGGTCCCAGTCGCCGCGGCTCTTGAGCCTGGCCCGCAACAGACCTTCCGCGGTGGAGGTGACGCGCATGACGTCGGTGTGCGCCCGGTCTCCGACGAAGCTCGTATGGCAGCCGCGGGCCTTGGCGGACGAGGCGGTTACGCGCGTGGCCGCGGACGCACCGGTTGCTGCAGCGAGCATCCCGGAGAGAAGAGCGGCGAATACCATGGCGGCGAGGCGGCGGCTGCGCAAGGCTGCATTCATGCTCGAAGCCCTACCCGAGCGCCCCGAAAAGGAACCAGTGCCCTCCCGCCGCGACCAGATCCAGATGACCGGCCAAGAACCAGCGCTATGCAGGCGATCTCGGGCTGGAGCTCGGTGAGATGGTCGCCGCTCGGGCCCAGAAGCGCGTCCGCCTGCGATTCGTTGCCTCCCGTGTGGTCAGCTGGGACCATCGCAGGCTAGTTACTGAGACGTGATGTCGAAGCGCGTTCTCAGAGCGCGGGCATGGATGCCCGCGGAGGTAACCAATTGAAGGGGCTGATCCTCTCCGGGGGTAAGGGCACGCGCCTGCGACCCCTCACCCACACGAGCGCGAAGCAGCTGGTGCCGGTGGCCAACAAGCCGGTGCTCTTCTACGGGATCGAGGCGATGGCCGCGGCGGGCATCGAGGACGTCGGGATCATCATCGCCCCGGAGACCGGCGGCGAGATCCGGGCCGCGGCAGGGGACGGCTCGCAGTTCGGGATCTCGATCGAGTACATAGAGCAGGACCAGCCGCTCGGCCTGGCCCACGCCGTCCTTACCGCCGAGCCCTTCATCGGCGATTCGCCCTTCGTGATGTACCTGGGGGACAACCTACTGCGAGACGGGATCGTCGACCTCGTCGCGACCTTCCGCAGCGAGCAGCCCGAGGCGCTGATCCTGCTCACACCGGTGCCGGACCCCGAGCACTACGGGGTGGCCGAGCTCGAGGACGGACGCGTGGCCCGCCTCGTGGAGAAGCCCAAGGAGCCCAAGACCGACCTCGCGCTCGTGGGGGTCTACATGTTCACACCGGCGATCTTCGGCGCCGCGCGCTCGATCGAGCCCTCCTGGCGTCAGGAGCTCGAGATCACCGACGCCATCCAGGCCCTCGTCGACGGCGGCCTGCGCGTGGATCCGCACATCGTGCACGGCTGGTGGAAGGACACCGGCCAGGTGCAGGACATGCTCGAGGCGAACCGGCTGATCCTCGACGACCTGCGCGAGCGAATCGACGGTGAGCTGGTCGAGTCCCGCGTCGAGGGACGCGTGGTGATCGAGGAGGGTGCGCGCCTCGAGCGCACCACGGTGCGCGGCCCGGCCGTCATCGGGCGCGATTCTCACCTGACCGACGCGTACATCGGGCCGTACACCGCGGTCGGCGACGGAGTGACGATCGAGAAGGCCGAGCTCGAGCACTCGATCGTCCTCTCCGGCTCCTCGATCCGCGACCTCGAGTATCGGATCGAGGCCAGCCTGATCGGCAAGAACGTGAAGATCGGCAGAGGGCCGGCGCTGCCCAAGGCCTACCGCTTCGTGGTCGGCGACAACGCGGACGTGCAGATCCTGTGAGGACGGTGGTCGTCGGAGCGGGCGGCATGCTCGGCCGCGAGCTGGTAAGGGCCACGGGGGGCGAGGGGCTCACGCGGGCCGAGCTCGACGTGACCGACGCGCGCGCGGTGAGCGAGGCGCTCGGCTCCCGCCGACCTCGTGATCAACTGCGCGGCCTGGACCGACGTCGACGGCGCCGAAGCGCATCCCGAGGAGGCGCTGCGCGTGAACGCCCAGGGCGCCGCCAACGTCGCCCAGGCGGCGGGGACCGTCGCGTACATCTCGAGCGACTACGTGTTCGACGGTCGCAAGCGTGCGCCCTACCTCGAATCCGATCCCACGGCCCCCTGTCGACCTACGGGCGCTCGAAGCTCGAGGGCGAGCGGGCGACCGCGGCGGCCAACCCACGCCACTTCATCGTGCGCTCCGCCTGGCTCTTCGGTCTCGGCGGCCGCAACTTCGTGGACACGATGCTGCGCCTCGGTCCCGAGTTGCGCGTGGTCGACGACCAGGTCGGCTGTCCCACCTTCACCGTCCATCTGGCCGAGGCGATGGCCGAGCTGGTCAGGGGCGAGGACTTCGGCGTTCACCACCTGGCGGCCTCGGGGACCTGCTCCTGGTACGAGTTCGCCCGCGAGATCTTCGCCCTGGCCGACCGGGAGGTGGAGCTCGTGCCCTGCACCACAGCGGAGTTTCCGCGCCCCGCGGCGCGGCCGGCCTGGTCGGTGCTCGGCAGCGAGCGGGGGCACGTGCTGCCGCACTGGCGCCAGGGTCTGCAGGCCTACCTGGGGGTGCGCGTATGAAGCTGCTGGTCACGGGTGCGGCCGGTTTCATCGGTTCGACCTACGTGCGCCTGGTGGAGGACGAGCACCGGGTGACCGTGCTCGACAAGCTGACCTACGCGGGCCGGCGCGAGAACCTCCCCGATGGCGTGGAGCTGGTGGTGGGCGGGATCGAGGACCGAGAGCTCGTGATGGAGCTCGCCGAGGGGGCGGACGCAATCGTCAACTTCGCCGCCGAGTCCCACGTGGACCGCTCGATCGCCGACCAGGACGTGTTCGCGCAGACACACGTGATCGGGACGAGCGTGCTCCTCGACAGCGCTCGCGAGCGAGGGGTGGGCCGCTTCCTGCAGGTCTCGACCGACGAGGTCTACGGCTCGATCGAGGAGGGCTCGTTCACCGAGACCTCTCCGCTCGATCCCTCCTCGCCGTACTCAGCGACCAAGGCCGGGGGCGACCTGCTCGTGTCGGCCCACGCCGCCACGTACGGCATCGAGGCCGTCATCTGCCGCGGGTCGAACAACTACGGGCCGCGCCAGTATCCCGAGAAGCTGATCCCGCTGTGCGTGCTCAACGCTCTCCACGGCGATCCGCTGCCGGTGTACGGCGACGGGCGCCAGGTGCGCAACTGGCTCTACGTCGAGGACTTCTGCCGGGGCATTCACGCCGTGCTCGAACGCGGCCGCCCGGGGCAGGCCTACAACGTTGGCGGCCCGGGCGAGTGCGAGAACATCGAGGTGGTCCGCCGCATCCTGGAGCTGACCGGACGCGACGAGACCCTCATCGAGTACGTGCGCGACCGCCCCGGGCACGACCGCCGCTACTCGCTCAGCAGTGACAAGATCCGCTCCGAGCTCGGCTGGGAGGCCCAGGTGCACTTCGACGAGGGTCTGGCACGCACGGTCGAGTGGTACCGCGACCACGAGACGTGGTGGGCGCCCATCCGCTCGGGCGAATACCGCGACTACTACGAGAAGCAGTACGGGCGCGCCCTGGGCTGAGCCCCGCCGCTCACCAGCGTTCCCCGGCGACCGACACGACCTCGATCACGTTGCGGTCGTTCGATCGCACGAGAGCCTCCACCGTTGCCCCCTTGGACCGTTCCGCCAGCTCGCGCTGGCGCTCGTCCACGATGAAAGTCTCGGTGTTCCAGGCGCCGTGGCCGGGTGCCGCTGAGGCGCAGGCGCAGGCGGACGCCGAACTCCACGGTGCCGACACCTCGAACGGTGCCGCCCGCCTCGATCCACTCGCCCGCGTCCCAGACCTCCTCGCCGTGGCGCGCTCCGAAGAGGAACAACAGCGGAAAACCGAGCGTAATGGCCAACGGCCCCATCCAGGCCGACCACGCGGGGGCTCCGGGGGCGAGATCGCCAAAGGCCATGAAGGCCCAGACCGTGCCGCCGAAGACGAGCGCCGCGCCGATGACCTTCAGCAGCCGGTTCATTGCGCTCCTCCGAAGCTCACGTCTCCGTACTCGGCACGGAATTTCGGGTCGATAGCCTCGTAACGAGTGTTCCGCGACGACTCCGCCCTCAGCCTGCGTGGCCTCACCAAGCGCTACGGCGACGGCACCCTGGCCCTCGACGACTTCGATCTCGAGATCCCGTCGGGCGCCTTCTTCGGCCTGCTCGGACCGAACGGCGCGGGCAAGACAACGCTGATCAGCGCGGTCTGCAACCTGCTGCGAGTGACCTCGGGTGAGATCCGCGTCTTCGGCGAGCGGCACGACTCGCTGACCGCCCGTTCCTGGATCGGGCTCGCCGAGCAGGACATCAACCTCGACCGGTTCCTCACCGTGCGCGAGACGCTCACCTATCACGGCGGCTACTTCGGGATGAAGGACCCCGGGCCCCGCGCCGACGAGCTGATCGCCGCGTTCGGGCTCGAACACAAGAGCGACACGCGCGCCCCGCGGCTCTCGGGCGGCCAGCGGCGGCGACTTCTCCTGGCCCGCGCGCTCATGCACCGCCCGCGGCTGGTGATCCTCGACGAGCCCACGGCGGGCGTGGACTTCGAGCTGCGCATGGATCTGTGGCGCTACATCCGCGGCCTGCACGCCGAGGGCACCACCATCCTCCTCACCACGCACTACCTGGACGAGGCCGAGGAGCTGTGCGACGAGATCGCGCTGATCCGCGACGGCCATCTGATCGCCCGGGACACCGCGGCGGGGCTGCGCAGCCACTTCGGCGGCGAGCGGCTCGAAGACGTCTACGTCAAGGCCATGAGATCGTGACCGGGCTCGTCTGGCTCTGCCGCCGGGAGACCCTGCGCGTGTCCAAGCTCTGGACCCAGACCGTGCTCGCGCCGGTGATCTCCTCGATCCTGTTCATTCTCGTATTCGGCCTCTCGCTCGGCGGGCGCATCAACCAGGTGAGCTCGGTCGACTACGAGGTGTTCATCGTGCCCGGCCTGATCACCATGGGGATGGTCCAGGCCGCGTACGCCAACAACGCCTCATCGATTTTCCAGGCGCGCTTCGACCGCTACATCCACGACGTGCTCTCGGCGCCCCTGCGTGCCTGGCAGGTGGCGCTCGGCTACACGGTGGGCGGCGTCTTCCGGGCGGTGGCGATCGGCGGCTCGCTGCTGGTGCTGTCGGTCGTCTTCGTGGACGTCCCGGTGGAGCGGCCCTTCGCGCTGGCCGCGGCCGTGGCGCTCGGGCTGGTGCTGTTCAGCGCGCTCGGGGTGGTGGTCGGGATCTACGCCGAGACCTGGGATCACACGACGTTCATCGCCAACATCGTGATCCTGCCGCTGGCCTTCGTGGGAGGCGTCTTCTACTCGGTGGAGGTTCTGCCCTCGCCGTGGGAGGAGCTCTCCCACTTCAACCCCGTCTTCTACCTCGTGAACGCGGTGCGCTTCGGCTTCCTGGGGGAGAGCGACGTCTCGATCTGGCTCTCGCTCGGGGTCGTGGCCGCGCTCGCCGTGCCCGTTTACGGGTGGTCGCAGTGGCTGTTCACCACCGGCAGACGGCTGAAGGACTAGGCACCCTCGAGCAGGAGGTGGTGCGCTGTAGGCGCTGCCCACGCCTCGTCGAGTGGCGCGAGCGCGTCGCTTCCGAGAAGCGAGCCGCCTTCCGCGACGAGGAGTACTGGGGCCGTCCGCTCCCGGGGTTCGGCGACCCTCGGGCGTCGGTCTACGTGCTCGGCCTGGCGCCCGCCGCGCACGGCGGCAATCGCACCGGCCGCGTGTTCACCGGCGACCGCTCGGCGGACTGGCTCTTCGCCTCGATGCACCGCACGGGGTTCGCCAACCAGCCGACCTCGCTCCACCCCGGCGACGGCCTGCGGCTCGAGGGGGCGTTCGTCGCCGCCGCGGTGCGCTGCGCCCCGCCGGCCAACAAGCCGCTGCCGGCCGAGCGCGACAACTGCCTTCCCTACGCGGCCGAGGAGCTGTCGCTGCTCGCGCCCAGCGTCATCCTGTGCCTCGGCGCATTCGCCTGGGACGCCGCCTGCCGGCTGCTCTCGCTGCGACCCAAGCCGCGCTTCGGGCACGGTGCCGAGGCCACGCCCGCCGAAGGGCGGCCGGTCCTCCTCGGGAGCTACCACCCCAGCCAGCAGAACACCTTCACCGGCAAGCTGACCGAGCGCATGACCGACGCGGTGTTCGAGCGCGCTCGCGACCTCGCCTACGGTGGCGGCAGCTCGACCGCCTCGCCCAGCAGCCGGTAGCCCACGACCGAGGGGTGGGTGAGGTCGTTCGTCAGGCGCGGGCGCATGCGGCCCGCGCGTCGCGGATCCTCCAGCACGTCGTACCACTCGATCACGGGCACACCCTCCTGCCGGGCCATCGCGGCGATGCGCCGGTTGAGCTCTCGAATCGGCCGGTCGGCTTCCGGGTATCCCCCGTTCCAGGGCAGGAGCTCCACCACGGTCACGCGCAGACCGAGCCGCTTGCCCCGCTGGACCATCGCGCGCAGATTGGCTGCGGCGGCTTCGACCGGCAGCCCCTGGGCGATGTCGTTGACCCCGCCCTGGACGATCAGCACCTCGGCTCCTTCGGCGCATCCGTCGAGTCGGGCGGCCAGCTCGTCGCTCACCTCACCGCTGACCCCGCAGTTGCGAAAGCGCGTGCCCGTGAGCGCACGCTCGGCCCAGTAGCCGTACTGGCTGCGGCGGTCGGGGTCGGCGATCCGCGAGCGAAGGGCGGGATCGGGATCCCACAGCGGCGCCCCGGCCGTGATCGAGTCGCCCAGCGCGGCAACGACGGTCTCGTCCGATCGGGGCTCGCGCTCGGGAGCGGGTGAAGGGTCCGAGCCGCCACAGCCCGCCAGCACGACGAGCGCCAGCACGACCCAGGCCGGCGGGCGGATAACCGCACCCGCCCATGCCTGGTGGCACCAGTGTCTCAGCGTACCCCGCCTGGGACGCTGGACCGCGTAAACGAGATCAATTGGCGACAGGAGCGAAACAATGACCGAGATCAACCCCCCAAAGCGCTGGTCGGCCGGGCGCATCGCTGGCCTCGTGACGGGTGCCTTTGCCGGCTTGATAGCCGTCGGCCTCCTGGGCCTGGGCGTCCTCGCCTTCTGGGGCGACAGCCAGAAGGACGAGAAGGGTTACTTCTCAACCGACGCGAAGCGCTTCGCCGCGAGCACGCACGCCCTCGCGAGCGAGAACCTGGACGTGAGTCTCGACGAAGCCGACTGGATCGTGGACTCGAGCGGTCTCGGCGAGGTTCGCCTGGAGGTCGCCTCTCATAACGACAAGCCGGTGTTCGCCGGCATTGCCCGCACTGACGAGGTCGCCTCTTACCTGCGCAACGTCGGCCACACCAGGGTGACCGACATCGACTCCGACCCGTTCGATCCGACGCTCCAGTCGAGCTACAGCCCGGTAAGCGGCGAGCGCAAGCCCGCTGCACCCGCCGAGGCCGGCATCTGGGCCGCCTCCACGCACGGCTCCGGTATCCAGACGCTCAACTGGGATATCGAGGACGGTGATTGGTCGTTGGTGGTAATGAACGAGGACGGTTCGCCCGGGGTATACGCCGACATCAGCGCCGGCGCAAAGGTCCCGTTCCTGGACGAGCTGGGCTGGACCTCGATCGGAAGCGGCACGGTCATGCTGGTCGGCGCGCTGGGACTCATCGTCCTCAGCGTGCGCCCGCCGCGCGGAGGGTCCGGACAGCAGTCCGGACCGGCCGTGGCGCCCGCCGCCGCATAGCCCGCGGCCCTGTTTCGCACCACGGCAAGGCCCGCCCCAGCCGGCGGGCCTTGCCGCGCTGCCACGCCTGCGCGGGATCAGCGGCAGCTGCGGCGCTTCTCGTCGAGCGTGACCGAGCGTCCGTCGTCGAGGCGTACGCGGGCGCGCAGCAGAAAGCGCCGGCCGGGCAGCACGCCGGCCGGCCGCATGCGCTTGCGGAAGGCGAAGGTGGCGTCGCGCCGCAGGCGCCGGAAGCTCGCCGGGGCATCGCGGTCGCCCCGGTCGTGCCGGCGGCGCACGAGGAAGTCCACCCGCTCGATGGCGCGCGCATCCTCGCCTCGGACCGCGACGTTGAACCGGCATTGCCGCCGCACCGCGTCGAGGCGCAGCTCCGGCCCGGCCCGGCACGAGCGTCCCGCACAGACGCGCAGGGCGGCCAGCCGGCCCGCCATCGCCGTGCGCACCGGAGCGAGCGCCGGGTCAAGAGCCACGTTGGTGAGCTCGTCCGGATCGCGCTCGAGGTCGTAGAGCTCGAGCTCCCCGCTGCGGTGCTCCACGTACTTGAAGCGGTAGTTGCGCAGCGCGGTGAAGGTCAGGGCCTGGTTGTTGCCACCCTCGATCAGCAGCTCGCGGCCCCATTGCGCCCCGGGATCATCGAGCAGGTCGAACAGCGAGCGCCCGTCCTCCGCACGGCCGGCGTCGGCGTTGGCGGCGTCGAGGATCGTCGGCGCGAGGTCGGCGTTGGTCACGAGCTGGCCCTGGCGGTTGTTCTTCGGCACGCCCGGCCCGCGCATCATCAGCGGCAGGCGGATCGAGGGCTCGTAGGCGAGCACCTTGCCCTGCGGCACGCGATGCTCTCCATGGAAGAACCCGTTGTCGCTCGTGAACAGGATCAGTGTGTCGCCGAGCTCCCCGGTCGCGCCCAGGCCGCTGACGATCGAGGTCACCGCATCGTCCACCGCCAGCAGCGACTCGAGGCGCTGCTGGTAGTTCTCCTGGATAGCCGCCACCCGCTGGGGAGTGAGGAGGGGCCGGCGTTGCATCGCCGCCGGCTTGTCGGTCACGTCGGCCTCGTTGAAGGAGGCGGGCTGCGGTAGCCCCACCGACGAGAACGCGTTGACGTGACGCGGGGCCGGCGCGGGCGTCTGCTGGTTCGCGGGATCCCCGGGCTCAGCCGGCCGACCGGCGTGCGGCGCGAGGAAGGCGACCGAGATGAAGAAGGGCTGATCGGATGGTGCCGCGGCGGAGATGAGCTCGTTCGCGCGCCGGGCGAAGAAGTCGGTGGAGTAGAGCTCTGGCTCGCCCGCCGCCCCGTAGGTGCGCAGGACGCCGTTCTCGTTGACCGTGTAGTTCCAGAAGGAGTAGGTCGACGGGTCGACGGTGCCGTGCCAATCGTTGAAGCCGGGCGGGACCTCGGTCGGCGACGACAGCCGGCCGTAGCCGTTGAGGAACTTGCCCACGTGCATGGTGCGATAGCCGGCGGCCTGCAGCCAGAGCGGCAGCCAATTGGACTTGTCGAGCCTCGTGTACCCACCCGCGGGAGGGCCGTTGCCGAGCACCCCGTGGTTGTGGGCGTACTGGCCCGTGTAGAGCGTCGCGCGCGACGGGCAGCAGAGCGAGTAGTTCACGAAGCTGCGTGTGAAGGTGGTGCCCTTCTCGCCGAGCACCTTCAGCGTCTGCGGCATCACCGACATCGAGGCGAGCGTCTGATCGTCGGTCATCAGGAGGACGATGTTCGGCTTGGCCGAGGCCGCCGGCGCCAGCACGAGCGTGAGTGCCGCGACGAAAGCGGCGGCCGAGGTTCGCATGGTCACTTCGAACACCGTATGCGGCGCAGAGGTGCGGTGCCCGCGCGATACGCTCGTGGGTTGCGTGGCCACAGATCCACTCGCATCGTTTACCCCTCAGGTCCGCGACTGGTTTCGGCGCTCGTTCGAGCGCCCCACCGAGGCGCAGGCTCAGGCCTGGCCCGCCATCACCAGCGGGGAGAACGTGCTCGTCTCCGCGCCCACCGGCTCCGGTAAGACCCTGGCCGCGTTTCTCTGGGGTCTCGACCGCCTGGTGGCCGAGCCCGGGCGGGGGCGGCTCGTCTACGTCTCGCCGCTGAAGGCGCTCTCCTACGACGTCGAGAAGAACCTGCGGGCTCCGCTCCGGGGAATTGGCGGTGCCATCTCGGTGGCCATTCGCACCGGCGACACGCCCCAGAAGGAACGCCAGGCGATGCTGCGCAAGCCACCAGACGTGCTCATCACCACCCCCGAGTCGCTCTATCTCATGCTCACGTCGAGGGCGCGGGAGTTCCTGGTCGAAACCGAGTCGGTGATCGTCGACGAGATCCACGCCGTGGCCAAGACCAAGCGCGGCGCTCACCTTGCGCTCACGCTCGAGCGCCTCGAGCACCTGGCCGGCCGTAGCCTGCAGCGGATCGGGTTGTCGGCCACCCAGCGCCCGCTCGAGGAGGTGGGCCGCTTCCTCGTGGGCGCCGGCCGCGAGTGCAGGATCGTCGACACCGGCGTGCGCAAGCCGCTCGATTTGAGGATCCACGTGCCCGTCGAGGACATGCGCGAGCCCGACGCCCACGACGTGACCGACCCCGGGGTGGGAGGCATGGGCACCGCCGCCGGCGGGGGCGACCTGGTGGGCGATGGCCTCGGCGGCGGCTCGGCTCTCAGCGCACGGTCCATCTGGCCCGCCATCTATCCCGAGCTGCTCGAGCTGGTCAAACAGCACCGGTCCACGATCGTCTTCGTGAACAGCCGCCGGGGCGCGGAGCGGCTGGCGGTCAGGCTCAATGAGCTCGCGAGCGAGGGCTCCGAGGAAACACGCGTACATCGCTCGGGCCCACCACGGGTCGCTGGCCCGCGAGGAGCGCCTCGTCGTCGAGGACCTGCTCAAGTCGGGTGAGCTTCCCTGCCTCGTGGCCACCTCGTCGCTCGAGCTGGGCATCGACATGGGGGCCGTCGACCTGGTGATTCAGGTCGAGTCGCCCAAGTCGGTAACCGCCGGGCTGCAGCGCATCGGGCGCGCGGGCCACAACGTGGGTGATGTCTCGCGCGGCCGCATCTTCCCCAAGTTCCGCGCCGACCTGCTCGAGTGCGCGGTGGTCGTCAAGCGCATGCGCGACGGCGACATCGAGACCACCGTCGTGCCCCGCAACCCACTCGACGTGCTCGCCCAGCAGATCGTGGCCATGACGGCCACGGGCGACGAATGGAAGGTGCCCGAGCTGCACGATCTCGTCCGGCATGCCCATCCGTTCAGCGACCTCGGGCGGCCCCTGCTCGACTCGGTGCTGGACATGCTCGACGGGCGCTATCCCTCGGAGGAGTTTGCCGAGCTCCGGCCCCGCATCGTCTGGGACCGCGTGGAGGACACGGTCCGCGCGCGCAAGGGCGCGCTCCAGCTGGCCGTGACCAACGCGGGCACGATCCCCGACCGCGGGCTCTACGGAGTGCACCTCCCGGACGGCCGCCGGGTAGGTGAGCTCGACGAGGAGATGGTCTACGAGGCGCGCCCGGGGCAGACCTTCCTGCTCGGCGCGTCCACCTGGCGGATCGAGGAGATCACGCGCGATCGCGTGATCGTCACCCCCGCCCCCGGCGCCCCCGGCGCCGTTCCCTTCTGGCGCGGCGACGGCGTCGGGCGCCCCAAGGAGCTGGGCGAGGCCATCGGCGCCTTCGCCCGTGAGTCGGTCGAGCGCGATCCCGCCGAGCTCGCCGTCGAATACGACCTCGACCAGCGCGCTGCGAACAACCTGTCCACCTTCCTGCGCGAGCAGCGCGACGCCACCCGGGTGGTGCCGAGCGACCGCACGATCGTGATCGAGCGCTTCCGCGACGAGATCGGCGACTGGCGCCTGTGCGTGCTCTCCCCCTATGGAGGACGCCTGCACGCGGCCTGGGCGCTCGCGCTGTCGGCCCGCATCCGCGACCAGTTCGGGCTCGAGTCCGACGCCATCTGGTCCGACGACGGCATCATCGTCCACCTACCCGATGCCGAGGAGCCCCCGGGTGCCGAGCTGGTGCTGGTGGCGCCCGATGAGCTCGAGGAGCTCGTGGTGCGTGAGCTGTCCGGCTCGGCCCTCTTCGGAGCCCGTTTTCGGGAGAACGCCGCCCGCGCGCTGCTGCTCCCCCGCGCGCGACCGGGTAGGCGCACGCCGCTCTGGCAACAGCGCCTCAAGGCACAGTCGCTCCTGGAGGTGGCCAAGCGCTACGGGCAGTTCCCGATAGTGCTCGAGACCTACCGCGAATGCCTGCGCGATGTGTTCGACCTTCCCGGGCTCGAGGCCCTGCTGCGCGGGCTGCACACTCGTGAGCTGTCGCTCGTCGAGGTCGAGACCGGCAGCGCGTCTCCGTTCGCGTCCTCCCTGCTCTTCGACTACGTCGCCACCTACATGTACGAGGGCGACACGCCCAACGCCGAACGCCGGGCGGCGGCTCTCTCGCTCGACCGTGACCTGCTCCGCGAGCTGCTGGGCCAGGAGGAGCTGCGTGAGCTGATCGATCCGCAGGCGCTGGCCGAGGTGGAGGAGGACCTGCAGCGTGTGAGCGACCGCACCCAGGCGGCGAGCTCCGACGCGCTCCACGATGTCCTGCGCGCGGTCGGCGACCTGACCACGGACGAGGTCGGTGCGCGCTGCCTGGCCGCGGTGTCGGCCAAGCGGATGCTGTCCGAGCTCGAGACGCAGCGGCGCGCGGTGCGCATGCGCATAGGCGGCGAGGAGCGGTGGATCGCCTCGGAGGACGCCGGCCTGTACCGCGACGCCCTCGGGGCAGTGCCGCCCGGTGGCCTGCCGGCGGTGTTCCTCGAAGCGGTCGAGGAGCCGCTGACGCGGTTGGCGCGCCGCTACGCCCGCACGCACGGGCCCTTCACCACGCGCGACGTCTCAGAGCGATACGGCCTCGATGTCGGGCCGGTGCTGCGCGAGCTCGAGGGAGCGGGTGACCTCGTTCGCGGAGAGCTGCGACCCGGTGGCATCGAGCGCGAGTGGTGTGATCCCGAGGTGCTGCGGCGGGTGCGCCGCGCCTCGCTGGCCACTCTGCGCAAGGAGGTCGAGCCCGCCGAGCAGCGCTCGCTCGCTCGCTTCCTGCCCGCCTGGCAGGGCGTGGACGCCGCCCCGCCGGGCGGGGCCGGCGTAGATCGCCTACGGGAGCTGCTCGTCCCGCTGCAGGGCCTGGCGCTCGCTCCCGAGGTGTGGGAGCGCGACGTGCTTCCGCGCCGGGTGGGCGCGTACTCGCCGGCCTGGATGGATCAGCTCTGCGCCGGCGGCGAGCTGGTGTGGGTGGGCGCCGGCGCCCTGGGCCAGCGCTCTGGCCGAGTCGTTCTCCTGTTCCGAGACGATGCCCGCTGGCTCGGTCCACCGCCGTCCAGGGGCGAGGCGCCCGCCGGCCCGCTCCATGACCGGCTGCGCGAGCGGCTCGCCGCAGGAGCCGCGTTCTGGTCGGATCTGCTCGCCGATCTGGGCGAGGCCGAGCCGGCCGAGCTCCAAGAGGCCCTCTGGGACCTCGCGTGGGCAGGCGAGGTGACCAACGACGCGTTCGCCCCGCTGCGGGCACCGCGCCTCTCGCTGGCCAAGGCCAGTCGCGACGCCGGGCGGCGCTTTGCCCGGCGTCGGCGCCCGGGGGCACCTCAGGTCCAGGGCCGCTGGTCGCTGACAGGACCGCTGTTCGCGGACGCGCCCGACCACGGCCCGCGCCTGCGGGCCCTCTCGGAGCTCCTGCTCGAGCGCTACGGGATCGTCACCCGGGAGACGGTGCTGGCCGAGGGCGTGCCCGGCGGCTTCGCGAGCCTCTACGGCGAGCTGTCCAAGCTGGAGACGCTGGGCACCGCGCGCCGCGGCTACTTCGTGGAGGGCCTGGGTGGCGCGCAGTTCGCCCTCGGAGCGGCCATCGAGCGGTTGCGCGGCCTTCGCGCGGACGAGCCCGCCGGTCCGCTCGTGCTGGCGGCCACCGACCCGGCCAACCCGTGGGGCGCCACGCTCCCTTGGCCCAAGCGCGAGGAGGGGCAACGAAGCTCCCCGGCGCCGGGCCGGCGGCCCGCTCGCGTGGCCGGCGCCTACGTGATCTCTCTGGACGCAGAACCCGTTCTCTACGTCGAACGCGGCGGAAAGGGCCTGCTGGCGCTGCGCGAGCCCGATGAGGAATGGCTTCGCCCCGCGCTCGAGGCGCTGGCCGAGTCGGTCAGGCGCGCGCGGGTGCCTCGGCTGGGCATCGAGCGATTCGACGGCGAGCCGGTGGTCGGCTCGGAGGTGGGCGCGCTTCTGGTGGAGCTCGGCTTTCGACAGGGCCCGCGGCGCCTCACCCTCAGCGCCTGACGGCGCGAGGCGGCGGCGACAGTACGGTTCAGTCGATGGTCCGTGTCCTCGCGCTCGCCCTCCTCATGCTCGCCGCGGGCGCGACGCAGGCGCACGCGCAGTCCGTGGTGATCAGCGGCGCCGACCCCGAGGCCTACGCCCTCGACCTGCGCTACGCCGACCGCGGCGCGGGTGTGCTCGCGGGCAGCGAGCGCATCGACTTCGTCAATCACGGTCCCGCTCCGCTCGAGCGAGTCTGGCTGCGGCTCTGGGCCAACGGGCCCGATCGCTGCCGCCCACGCCGCATCGAGGTCGAGATCGACGCCCCCGCCGTGGCGGGCGAGGAGAGGGCGCGCTGCACTGCCCTGGAGGTCCGCCTCGGGGCTCCGGTCGCCGTTGGTGCGAGCGGGTCGGTCGCGCTGCGTTTTCGCGTCCGGGGACGGCGCCGAGCAGACCGCTTCGGGCGCATCGGGCGGACCAAGCTGCTCGGCAACGTCATCCCGGTGCTCGCGGTGGAGGACGCCGGCGGGCTCCACATCGAGCGCTATACCGAGCTCGGCGAGAGCTTCTACTCCCTGTCGGCTCGCTGGGACGCCACCGTGCGGCTGCCGGCCCGGCTTCGCGCGGCTACGAGCGGGGCGCTGCGCTCCGAGAGCGTCTCGGGGGCGGAGCGCACGGTCAGCGTCCACAGCGACCAGGCGCGCGACTTCGCGCTCGCGATCGGTCCTCTGCGCAGCCGAACCACCGATGTCGCGGGCGTGCGGATCCGCGTGCACTTCGACCCGCGCGTCCGCGGGGTAAGGAGGAGCCTGCGCGCCGCGCGCCGGGCGGTCCGCGCGTTGAGCCGCCGCCTGGGGCCGTACGGCTCGAGCGAGCTCGACGTCGTTCTCTTCCGTGAGGACCTCGGCGCCGGGCTGCTGGCGGGCATGGAGTACCCCGAGCTGGTCTTCTCCCTCCCGATCGAGGACGTGGTCACCCACGAGGTCGCTCACCAGTGGTGGTACGGGCTCGTGGGCAACAACCAGTTCGCCGAGCCGTGGCTCGACGAGAGCTTCGCGCAGTACTCACACGAGCAGCTGCACCCACGGACCAACTTCTGCCGGCCCGGCCGGCCCTATGAGCTGGTCGGCCGGCGCTGGCGACGCATTCCCCTCGACTCGAACATGGGGCTGTTCGGCCACCGCGCACCGGCGGCGGTGGGGGATGTGATCTACCTCGCCGGCTCGTGCGCGCTCGCAGACCCTGGAGCGGCGGATCGGCCGCCGACGGATGACCTCCGTGCTTTCCCTGTTGCAGAGCCGCAACCGCTTCGGCGTCATCACGAAGGCGGACGTGCTGTCCGCGATTCGCGAGGTCGCGCCGGGGTTCGACCTCGAGCGTTGGCTCGAGGTCTCTCACCTGTCCGCGTGAGCCCCGGCGCCGGGCCGTCCGTACGCTTGGGACATGCCCGAGGGCGACACGATCCACAGCGCGGCGCGCCGGGTGGGAGCAGCCCTCGTGGGTAGCGAGATCGTCGAGATCCAGACTCCGCAGCGCCGTCACGCCATGGATCGCTGGCCCCAGCGCCTCGCCGGGCGGGCGGTCCGCGCCGTGGACGCGCACGGAAAGCACCTCTTCATCCGCTTCGACGGCGATCTGACGCTGCACTCGCACCTGCGTATGACCGGGAAGTGGGGCGTCTATCGCCGCGGCGAGCGGTGGCGGCGCGCTCCGCGGCGGGCGTGGCTGGTGATCCGCACGGCCGATCACGAGGTGGTCGAGTTCGACGGGCCGGTGCTCGAGCTCATGACCGACTCGCGGACGCGCTTCGACCGGCGCCTCGCCCTGCTGGGTCCCGACGTGCTGGCCGAGCCCTTCGACGAAGCCCGCTTTCTCGCCCGCCTTCGGGGAGACGACCGAAGCCGCGGGATTGGTGATGCCCTGCTCGATCAGCGCAACCTCGCCGGGATCGGAAACGTCTGGAAGTCCGAGGGCTGCTTCTTGGCCGGAGTCGATCCCTGGCGAAGGACAGGCGAGGTCTCCGACCGGGAGGCGCTCGAGCTGGTGCGCGGAATCCGGCCGCTGATGCGCAAGTCGGTCGAGCGCGGCGGGCGAATCGTCACCCACGAGCCGAGCCGGAGCACCTGGGTCTTCGAGCGAACCGGCCTGCCCTGCCGCCGCTGCGGCACCCTCATCGAGGCCCGCGGGCAGGGCGACGACAACCGCACGACCTACTGGTGCCCGGCGTGTCAAGGGTAGGGCGCAAGCACCCGGCTCGGCCGGGGGCGCGCGAGGGTCTAGGGCGCAAGCACCCGGCTCGGCCGGGGGCGCGCGAGGGTCTCATCCGTGTGGGACACAAGGGCGCCGCTCACGTGGCCCCCGGCAACACGGTCGAGAGCTTCGACGCCGCGCTCGAGCACGGTGTGGACATGATCGAGTTCGACGTGCTGCGCACCCGCGACGGCCGGCTGGTGCTCGCCCACGACTCAGAGGACGCCGCCGCACGCGAGCCGCTGACCCTGGAGGAGGGACTCGACCACTTCGCGGGCGAGGCCTACGCAGGGGTGGATCTCGACGTCGACCTCAAGCTTCCGGGCTATGAGCGCGAGGTGGTCGACGGCCTGCTCGAACGCGACCTGGACGAGCGCTCGCTGGTCTCGACGATGTTCACCGAGAGCCTCGACCGCCTCGGTGAGCTCGCGCCTGCCCTACGACGGGGCTGGTCGGTGCCGCGGGTGAGACGCAACTGGGTGAACTCGCCGTTCGCGTTGCCGGCCTACGCGGTGGCCCGGGTGATGCGAGCGCGCCTGCCAGGTCAGGCTGCCGCGCGGATCCGCACCCGCGGCTGCGAGGCGATCATGGCCCATCAGATCCTGGTCGGTTCCCGCCTGGTTCACTCCGTGCACGAGGCGGGCGGCCTGCTTTACGTGTGGACCGTGGACGACGCGGCCCGCATCGAGTCGCTGGAGCGAATGGGTGTGGACGGCGTGATCACCAACGATCCGCGCCTCTTCGGCCCCGGTTGATCCGAGGAAGTGCGCTAACCGACGGCACAGGTGCCGGTCACGAGGGTCTGGCTCCTGCCGTTCGACCAGCTCAGCTCGGCGACGGCACGCAGCTGGTACGAGAAGCCGGCGGGCACCGAGACGTTGAAGGTCCAGCCGGCCTGGCCCCACGTGTACTCGGCCGAGCCCGCCGATTGCCACGGGGAGGTGGCGGCGCCGCCCAACGGCACCCATCCACCTGGGCTCAGCCACTCGGCGGTGAAGCGGACCGACATCTCCGAGTCCGACCCGTCTCCGGCCAGCTGGGCGCGCGCGCCGAGCTGGGTGGGGGAGCAGATGTTCACCCGCGCCCACGACTGAGCGACCTGCCCGCTGTCCTGCGCATTCGCCATCCCGGCCCCCACGCCGGCGAGCGCCACGCAGATCGCGATGGGTGTCAGGGTCCTCCGAAGCACTGGCTTACGTCCCTCGAGCGGTCGTCGCAGCTTGGACTTCAGCCTAGCGGCTGGTGCCCGGGCTCGCTTCAGTAGATGGACCCACGGCGAGGTGCCCGAGCAGGAGACCGCTGTCCAGGCCCGGCGCGCGCGACTCCAGTACTCGGCCGTGAAGCGCATCCACATTCGCTGATCGGTGCCGTTGCCCGGCATGCTCGCCCGGATCCCCCTCGAGTCGGTGCTCGGCGACCTGGCGATGCCGACGCGGGGCCAGTGGCCACCGGCTGCGGAGCCGACAGCGCGACATCGGGAACCTCCGCCGGGGGATCCTGTGCGAGCGCGAGCGGCACCGACGCCAAACGCGCTCGTGCATGCCAGCATGGTCAGCGCTACGAAGGGGCGGGCCACGAGTGTTGCTATCGGGCGGTCCGAGTCCCCGCTTGAACGTCCTGCCCGAAAGCGCGTGATGAACTGGACGCACGTTCGTAGTGGGGGCGTGAACGAAGCTGTCGCGGAGCGAATGCCGGTCGCACGAGGGACGGACACGGAGACCTTCGCCGCACTCTACGAGCGGACGTTCCCGCGCGTATACGCGTACGTGGCGTCGCTATTGCGCGACCGCTCGGCGGCTGAGGACGTGACCGCCCAGGCCTTCGAGCGCGCGTACCGCAAGCGCTCGAGCTACCGCTCGCGGCGCGGCAGCATGGAGGCGTGGCTGTTCGGCATCGCCCGCAATGCCGCTCTCGACGAGTTGCGGCGGCGGAAGCGCCGCGCGAGCCTCGAGGGCGACCCCGAGGACACCGCGGCGCCGCCGCTCCAGGACCACGCCGAGCTGTCGCTGCGCCGGGAAGTGGTGCGCTCCGCGATGGCCACGCTCGAGGGCAAGGAGCGCGACCTGATCGCTCTCAAGTTCTCGGGGGAACTGTCCAACGCCGAGCTGGCACGGGTGCTCGGCGTATCCGAGACGAACGCCGGGACCCGACTGCACCGTGCCCTGACGAAGCTTCGAAAGGCCTGCGATGACGTATCCTGAAGACACCGCCACGATCGAGCGGGACCTGAGCGCGGTCGACGCCGCGCTCAGCGACGGCGCCGCGTTGCACGCTGAAGCCGGAGCCCGCGAGCTGCAGGAGCTGGCGCTGGCGCTCCGGGCCGACGCCCCCGTACCCCACCGGGCCTACGCGCAGCGGCTGGGCGCGCGGGTGGACGCCGGGTTTCCGGCGGAGCCTGCCTCGCGTGCTTCGCGCGTTCGGCTTCCGCGGCTGAAACTGGTGCCCGTGGCCGGGGCCGCGGCCTCTCTCCTCCTGGTCGTCGTGATCGTGTTCACCGTCGACGGGCCGCGGCAGGACGGCGCTGACGGCGGCGGGAGCGGGGGCGGCGGAGCGGCAGCGCCGCCACCGCAGACCAGCGCCCGGCAGAGCGACGAGTCGCTCGCGTCGCCTCCCGTTGAGGAGCCCGGCTTCGCCCCCCTGCGGCGCGAGCGCAGGATCGAACGGTCCATCGCGATGACGCTCACGGCGCCCGACGACGAGATTCCGGAGCTGGCCGAGGGCGTTAGCCGGGTGGCGGCCCGCTATGGCGGTTTCGTGCTGAGCTCCGAGCTCGACACCGGCGACGACGGCGCGACCGGGTCCTACGAGCTGCGGATCCCCTCGAACCGCCTGCAGAGCGCGCTGCGCGGGCTTGCCGGCCTTGGCACGGTCAGCTCCCAGAGCCAGAGCGGGCAGGACGTCACGCGCGACTTCGTAACCGCCGCGGACCGCCTGGAGGCCGCCCGGGCCGAGCGCCGTAGCCTGTTGCGCCGCCTCGAGCAGGCCGGCACCGACGCGCAGGTCGAGGCGCTGCGCACTCGACTCGACCTGGTGGCGGGCGAGATCAACGGCCTGCGTTCGCAGCTGCGCGACCTGCGTCTGCGCACCGACTACGCGATCGTGTCGGTCGATCTCCTCGGTGAGGAGCGCGACTCGGGCTCTGGCGGGGCCGTCGGCTCCTTCGACGACGCCGTGGGTGACGCGGGCGACCTGCTCGTGGGCTTTGCCGGCGTATTGATCCGCGTGCTGGCGATCGCGCTTCCGCTCGGGCTGATCGCGGGGTCGGCGTGGCTCGTGACCACCGCCACGCGCCGCCGACGTCGCGAGTCGGCGCTGGCCTGACGACCCAGGGTCAGGGAGCCCGCGGCCGCGCGCCGGGTGTGGCGACCGCACGAGCGGCGAGCCGGCAGGCCGCGGCCAGCGCCTCGGCCGGCTCCGCTCCGTCGACGCGCGCCGCGATCAGGCCGGCGGCGAAGGCGTCGCCCGCTCCCGTGGTGTCCCTGACCGTCGCCTCGGGCGCCGCAGGAGCACGGTAGAGCGCTCGGCCGTCGGTCCACAGTGCACCGTCCTCGCCGAGCTTCACCACGACCTCGGCGAAGATCGCCGACAGACGCCGCGCGCCGAGCGCCGGGTCGTCGTCACCGGTCAGCGCCCACGCCTCGTCGGCGTTCGGCAGGAGCAGGCCGGCTCCGAGGGCGTGATCGAGGAACGCGGGCGAGAGAAGCGCCGCCGACGAGGGGTCGACCGAGACCGTCAGCCCGCCGCTGCGGGCGCGGACGATCGCGGCCGTGGCGGCCGCCCTGGAGCCCTCGCGCAACAACGAGTAGCCGGACACGTGCAGGTGCCCGCCGCCCGAGAGCAACTCGTCGGGCATGTCGGAAGGGGCAAGCGCGTCGTTGGCTCCCGCGTCGGGCAGCATCGTCCGCTCGCCCTGCGGCTCGACGATCACCACGCAGGTACCGGTCGCTAGGAGCGGATCGGTGGCCAGCCGCGCCTCCACCCCGCAGGCGCTCAGCTCGGCCCGCGCCTCGCGCCCGCGTGCGTCGTCGCCGACTCGGCCGACCAGGGTGGGCGAGGCACCGGCCGCGGCCAGCCAGGCCGCGACATTGGCCGCCGATCCGCCGCCCCCCAGGGAGATGCGGGCCGGGGCGTCGCTGCCGCGTGCGACGTGGCCATCGAGCCGGGCGACCACGTCGACCATCACGTCGCCCAGCACCACGATCCGGCTCACGCTGGCGCCACCGCCGCGGCGATCTCGCCCGCCAGGCGCGCGTTGCGCACCACCAGGCGCACGTTGGCCCGGAGGCTCGCGCCGCCGGTCTCGCGCCGCAGGTGGTCGAGCACCCAGGGGGTCACGTCCTTGCCCGTGATCCCCTCGCGCTCGGCCGCCTCGAGGCCCCCGGCAAGGATGCGCTCGTGCAACGCCGGGTCGAGCGCCTCGTCGGGCGGCAGCGGGTTCGCGACCACGATTCCGCCCATGCCGGTCCCCAGCTCGTCCTGGGCGGCCAGGACGTCCGCCACCTGGCTTGGGGTGTCGACTCGCCACGGCACCGGGTACCCCGAGTCCGACAGGTAGAAGCCGGGAAAGCGGTCGGACCCGTACCCGAGCACGCTCACACCGAGGCTCTCGAGCCGCTCGAGCGTGGCCCCCACGTCGAGGATCGACTTCACGCCCGAGCAGACGACCACGATCCGCGTGCTAGCCAGGGCGCTCAGGTCGGCCGACTCGTCCCAGCTGTCGCGCGCCCCGCGGTGGACTCCGCCCAGCCCACCCGTGGCGAATAGCCGGATGCCGGCTCGCGCGGCGAGGTGGGCGGTGGCGGCGACGGTGGTGGCGCCGTGGCGGCCGAGCGCCGCCGCCGGAGCGAGGTCGCGCACGGAGCACTTGACGACGTCGTCGCCCGCGGCGATCGCCCGCAGGCTCGCCTCGTCGAGGCCAATGCGAACCTCGCCCGCGACGAGCGCGATCGTGGCGGGCGTCGCTCCACCCGCCCGTACCGCCGCCTCCACCTCACGGGCGACGTCCAGGTTGTCTGGCCGCGGGAGTCCGTGGCTGATCAGGGTGCTCTCGAGGGCCACGACCGGGCGCCCGCCGGCGAGCGCTTCGGCGACCTCGGGCGCAATCCGCATGGACCGCTGAGCCTATTACCGCACGGCCGGGAAGCGGGCGAAGGTGTTCCACACCGGGCGCGGCGCCCCGCCCGAGGGCCGTTCCTCGCGGAGACCCGAATCGGCGTAGGGGTTCTCGAAGAGGAGGTAGTTGGTCCACATCTCTATCCCCGGCGAGGCCCTCATCCGCTCCCAGTTGCGGCGCACCAGCTCCGCCTGCCGTGCCGGGTCGTCGGCATCGCCCGAGCCGAGCCGAGCGCCGCCCTCGGTCAGCCAGACCTTGGGGTCGGCCGGCCCGCCACGACCCGCCCAGCGACCGATGAGGTAGGAGCGCGCGAGCGCGGCCCTGGTCGGCGGCCGGGTCGCTTGCTCGACGTCCGCGTAGTTGTGATGGGTCCAGACGAAGTCGTCCGACCAGCCCGCCGGGGAGAGCGCTTCCAGGGTGGCCGGGACGGTGGTCAGGAAGTTCGTCTCGAGGCGGCTGTCGGAGCGAGCGTGATCACTCAGGGCCGGGCCCGCCATCAGAATCGGGTTCCCCCGCCGCGCCGCGACCGTCTGGGCGGTGTTCATCATCTGCGCGATGTACGAGCCGATGACCACCGGCCCGGGACCGACGGGGTCGGCGGTCGGGCTCTGTCCCTGCTGGGGCCACATCTGAAGGTTGGGCTCGTTCATGATCTCGAGCGCAAACGCACGCCCGTAGTGGGCGTAGCGCCCCACGAGCCAATCGATCCACTGTCCGTAGTACCCCTCCGGCTCCAGCTGGCCGATCGGGACACGGGTCTCCATCGGCTTTAGGCGGTCCGCGGGAGTCGCCGCCGTGCCGCGGTCCTCACGGGCCCAGTCGGGGGGCTTGCCCAGGGTTCCGTTCGCCCACCGCGGGAAGTGCCAGGACACCAGAATCACGTTCAGGCCCGCTGCTCGCGCGGCGGCGACCTGCGCATCGATGGCGGCGATGTACCGAAAGCCGCATCCGCTGCCGCAGAACGGCGCGTCGTTGGCCGGCGAGTCGACCAGCGACCACGGCAGCAGGGCCGGCGCGTAGAGCTGGGCCTTGTCCCATCGAATCCACAGGCGCACCCAGCGGGCTCCGGTCTGCTTCACCAGATCCAGGTTGCCGAGGGCGGTGAGGTCTTCGGGGTCGCCGCGGTGGTTGATCGAGCCCATCGAAAGGGCCTTGCGCAGGCGCGGCTCGCCTCCGGCCGGAGCGGCAAGTGCCAACGCGACGACGATCGTGACCGCGAGGATAAAAAAGCGTCGGGGCACGCGGCCGGGCTGAACCTAGACCGCGTCCTTCTCCACTCTCACAGAGAACCCGTCGCCGCGAGCCGACTCGAGGATCGCCTCGTTGCACTCCCGTCCGGTGGTCTGCAGCACGAGCTTGATGGCGGTCTCGCGCACATGCAGGTCGATCCCGTCACGCAGGTGCTCGACGTCGACCACGTTGCCGCCGTGCGCGGCCACGATCGCCAGCAGCCCGGCGAGTGCGCCCGGCCGGTCGGGAACCACGGTCGAGAGGACCAGCCTGCGCCCCGCGAAGGTCTCGCCGAGCCGGATGGCCTCCGACAGGAGCGAGGCGTCGACGTTCCCGCCTGACAGGAGGGCGCAGACATCGCCCTCGGGCGGCGCGCCGACGCAGCCGTGCATGAGCGCAGCCACCGCGACCGCCCCGGCGCCCTCGACCACGAGCTTGGAGCGCTCGAGGAGCAGCACCATGGCCTCCGCGACCTGGTCGTCGGACACCGTCACGACCTCGTCCACGTAGTGCTCGACCAGCGGCAGCGTGAAGTCGCCCGGGCGCTTGACCGCGATGCCGTCGCAGATCGTGTTGGCCGACCGCGCGCCGACCGGCCTGTGGGCGGCGAGCGAGTCGATGTACGGGGCGCATCCCTCCGCCTGAACTCCGACCAGGCGGGCGTCGGGAAGCCGCGCGGCCAGTGCCAGTCCCACCCCCGCGATCAACCCGCCGCCACCAAGCGGGACCACCACCAGACTCGCCTCTGGGGCCTGCCGCGCGATCTCGAGACCGGCGGTCCCCTGCCCGGCCACCACCAGCGGCTGGTCGAAGGCGTGCACCATCGTGAGGCCCTCCTCGTCGGCGAGCCGCCGGGCCTCGGTGCCCGCCTCGTCGAAGCCGCCGGCGACGAAGCGCACCTCACCGCCGTACTGGCGCGCCGCGGCCACCTTGGCCAACGGCGCCTGCTCGGGCATCACCAGCACCGAGCGCGCGCCGGCGTCGCGGGCGGCCCAGGCCACGGCCTGAGCGTGGTTGCCTGCGCTGCCGGCCACGACCCCGCAGTCGAGCGCCTCCTCGGAGAGCTGCGCGATCGAGTTGGTGGCCCCGCGGGCCTTGAACGAGCCGGTCAGCTGGAGGTTCTCGGCCTTCAGCAGCACGCGCGCGCCCACGCGCCGGGACAGCTCGCCCGCCGACAGCATCGGCGTTTCGCGTACCCGGCCGCGAATCCGGCGCGCGGCTTGCTCGACGTCCTCGATGCTCACGTCCTGGGAGGGCACCGGCGTGCTCTGCGGCATGAGACCATTATGCGCCCATGGCCGCCCGGGGTGAGAGCGCCCGCAACGGAGAGGAGACCGCCCGCCTGCTGGCACGCACGGAGGTCTTCGCCGATCTCGACCCGCGTGAGCTGGGCGCTGTGGCCCAGGTGGCGGTTCCGCGCCGCTGGGATCGCGGTCATGTGATCTTTCGAGAGGGGGACTCCGGGGACACCTGCTACCTGCTGCGATCCGGAGCCGTGGTGCTCACGCGAGAACACCAGGACGGGCGGATGGTGGCCCTGGCCGAACTGCGCGCCGGATCGCTCTTCGGCGAGCTTGCCATGTTCCGTGGCGAGACTCGGTCGGCGACCGCGGAGGCGGTCGAGCCCGCCAGCGCCGTCGCCCTACTGGCCGCGGACGTGCAGCGCCTCATCCGGCGCAATCCCGATCTCGCGCTCAAGCTGTTGGCCGCGCTCGCCGAGCGGGTCAGCCGCACCAACGAGCGACTGCTGCAGCAGTCCTTTCAGACGGTGGCGGGACGAGTGGCCGGAGCCCTGCTCGCCCAGACGATCTCTCGCCAGGCCGAGGGCGCGCCCGCCGTCGACGTCCTTATCCGAGCGACGCAGGCCGAGATCGCCAACCTGGCCGGCACCTCCCGCGAGAGCGCAAGCCGTTTCCTGGCCACGCTCGAGCGAGCCGACGTGGTCACGCTCGGCAGGGGCAAGGTGACCGTGCATGACCCGGGACGACTCCGAAACTACATTCACTGAGAAGCGCATCCGCATGGTGGACCGCCAGCTGCGCGGTCGGGGGATCACCGACGAGCGCACGCTGGCGGCGATGGCCGAGGTGCCGCGGCACCGCTTCGTGCCGGCGAGCTTGCGCCGGCGCGCCTACCGCGACGGCGCGCTTCAGATCGGCGAGGGGCAGACGATCTCCCAACCCTGGATCGTGGCGTGCATGGCCCAGCTGCTGGAGCTTCGCGGGGACGAGACGGTGCTCGAGGTCGGCACGGGCTCGGGCTACGGCGCGGCCGTGCTTTCGCGCCTGTGCGCGGAGGTGATCACGATCGAGCGCTTCGAGAGTCTGGGACGCCGCGCCGCCGCCATCCTGGCCGAGCTCGGCTACGACAACCTTGAGGTACGGGTCGGCGACGGCTCACTCGGGGCACCCGACCGTGCCCCTTTCGGCGGGATATCCGTCACCGCCACCGCGGACGAACGGCCACCGCCCGCCCTGGTGGATCAGCTCGCCGAGGGCGCGGCGCTCGTCTGCCCGATCTCGCGTGGCCGGCGTGAGCAGCTGGTCCGCCTGAGGGGAGGACAGGAGGAATCGGTGGCCGCGGTCCGCTTCGTCCCGCTCGTCAGCGGTGCACATGATCCGTGAGTTCTCCGCCGGCGGCCTGGTGGTGCGCCGGATGCGGGGGCGGGCATTCATCGCCGTGGTGCGGGTGCGCGACGACGTGCTCGCGCTGCCCAAGGGGCACCCCGAGCCCGGCGAGTCGTCCGCCGAGGCCGCCCAGCGCGAGGTGCGAGAGGAAACCGGGCTCGACGCGGGACTGGTCGAGAAGCTCGACGACATCCACTACTGGTACGCCCGCGACGGCGAGCGCGTGATGAAGATCGTCTCGTTCTTTCTCTTTCGCTATCGCGCGGGCAGCATCGATGACCACGACCAAGAGGTCGAGGAGGCCCTCTGGATTCCCCTGGAGGAGGCGCCTGATCGGCTCGCCTACCGGGGGGAGCGTGACATGGCCAAGATCGCTTTGTCACGAGTGGCGCCGCCCCGCTAGTCTGCGCGCGTCGTGTTCGTGCTCAACTTCTACTCGCCGATCTTCATCGACCAGCTCAAGCGCGGCCGCAAGACTGCCACGATCAGGCTCGGTAACAAAGGCACGAAATACCGCAAGGGCGAGGTCGTCCTGGTCACGGTGGGCTTCCAGCACTCCCCGCGCGAGAAGATCTTCGAGGCCGTGATCGACTCGGTCGAGGTCAAGAAGGTGCGCGACCTCTCTCCCCGTGACATCGAGCACGACAACCCCGAGTTTCGGCGCCTCGACGAGATGGTCCACTTCCTCGAGCAGATCTACGGGCGCAAGGTCGAGATGGAGGACGACGTGACCGTCGTGCGCTTCTCTCAGATCTCCGAGCGGCCGTCGGAGATCCGCGACCGGATGCGGCCCTCGGCGCCCCAGCAGAACTGATGCCGGCCGGGGGCTCGCGCCCGACCCCCGTTGATTCCTGGCCGGTGGTTGGTCGCCGCCCTTGGCACTCTTCCTGCTAGAGTGCCAACGACTGGCACTCGCCTCCTGTGAGTGCCAGGAAAAACTGCACCCGATGGAGGTATGCCCATGAATCTCAAGCCTCTCGGAGATCGCCTGATCGTTCAGGCGATTGAAGAGGAAGAGACCACCGCAAGCGGCATCGTCCTTCCCGACACCGCCAAGGAGAAGCCGCAGCGCGGCAAGGTCCTTGCTGTGGGGGACGGCAAGTGGGACGAGGACGGCGACAAGCGCATCCCGCTCGACGTAGCCAAGGGCGACGAGGTCCTGTATTCGAAGTACGGCGGCACCGAGGTCCAGGTCGAAGGCGATGACCTGCTCGTCCTGCGGGAGTCAGACGTGCTCGCCAAGGTCGCGGGCTAAGAGAGGAAGACGAACATGGCTCACAAGGAGCTCAAGTACGACGTGGAGGCGCGTCGCGCGCTCGAGGACGGCGTGGACGCCGTCGCGAACGCGGTGAAGGTCACTCTCGGCCCCAAGGGCCGTTATGTTGTGATCGACAAGAAGTTCGGCGCCCCCACCATCACCAACGACGGCGTCTCGATTGCGCGTGAGATCGAACTCGAGGAGCCGTTCTCCAACCAGGGCGCCCAGCTCGTGCGCGAGGTGGCCACGGCCACCAACGACGTCGCGGGCGACGGCACCACCACCGCCACCGTGCTGGCCCAGCAGATCGTGCACGACGGCCTCAAGAACGTGGCCGCCGGCGCCAACCCGCTTGCTCTCAAGCGCGGCATCGAGAAGGCCGTGGAGCAGGTAGTCGACCAGATCTCGAAGGTCTCCACGGAGATCTCCGGCAAGGACCAGATCGCACGCGTGGCGGCGATCTCCGCCGCGGACGATGCTATCGGCGACGTGATCGCCGACGCGATCGACAAGGTCGGCAAGGACGGCGTGGTCAACGTCGAGGAGGGCCAGACCTTCGGAATGGACCTCGAGTTCACCGAGGGCATGCAGTTCGACAAGGGCTACATCTCGCCCTACATGGTCACCGACCAGGACCGCATGGAGGCCACGCTCGAGGATCCCTACATCCTCATCGCCAACCAGAAGATCGGCTCGGTGCGCGACGTGCTGCCGGTGCTGGAGCAGGTAATCCAGTCGGGCAAGCCGATCGTGGTGATCGCCGAGGACGTTGAGGGCGAGTCGCTCGCCACCTTCGTGGTGAACAAGCTGCGCGGCACCTTCACCGGTGTGGCGGTCAAGGCGCCGGGCTTCGGCGACCGCCGCAAGCGCATGCTCGAGGACATCGCCATCCTCACCGGTGGTGAGGTCATCACCGAGGAGATGGGCCTCAAGCTCGAGAACACCCAGCTCTCGCAGCTCGGCCGTGCCCGCCGCGTGGTGGTCACCAAGGACACGACCACGATCGTGGACGGCGCCGGTGACACCGACGGCATCAAGGGCCGCATCAACCAGATCAAGAACGAGATCGAGAACACCGACTCGGACTTCGATCGCGAGAAGCTGCAGGAGCGGCTGGCCAAGCTGGCCGGCGGCGTTGCGGTGGTCAAGGTCGGCGCTGCCACCGAGACCGAGATGAAGGAGAAGAAGCACCGCGTCGAGGACGCGCTGCAGGCCACCCGGGCCGCCCTCGAGGAGGGCATCGTCGCGGGCGGCGGCGTGGCGCTGCTGCGCGCACAGGACGCGATCAAGCTCGACGCCTTCGAGGATGACGAGCGCACCGGCGCGAACATCGTCCGGCGTTCGCTGGAGGAGCCGCTGCGTCAGATCGCCGACAACTCGGGCCTCGAGGGCTCGGTCGTCGTCAACGACGTGCGCAAGGCCAAGGGCAAGAACCAGGGTCTCAACGCCGACACCGGCGAGATCGTCGATCTCGTCGACGCCGGCGTGATCGACCCGGCCATGGTCACGCGCTCCGCGCTCCAGAACGCGGCCTCGATCGCCAAGAACATCCTCACCACCGAGGCGATCGTCGCCGAGATGCCCGAGAAGGAAGCAGCCGCGGGCATGCCCGGCGGCATGGGCGGCATGGACGGCATGATGTAGGAAGCCGCTGGCTTCCGAAGTATCTGGAAGGGCCTCGCCGGCGGCGGGGCCCTTCCTAGTTCTAGGCCCGCAGCACGCTCGCCATCGCCATCGGCCTCACCCCGAGCGATTCCGCGTCCGCGGTGCCCTGAGCGGTCGTCATCGGCTCCTCCATGAGCTCGGCTTCCTCCCAGGTGGCAAAGGCCCGAGGGCCGGTTGCCCAGCTCAACAGCCTCAACGCGGTTCGCACGATCGGAAGCGGCACGTGAAGCAGCGGGCGGCGGCGCCTGGCGGACCGCATCGCCAGGCGCACGATGTCGTCATAGGAGAGCAGATCGGGGCCGGCCAGCGCGAAGCTCCGCCGCCGCGGGCCGCTGGCCATCAGCGCGCCCATCACACAGGCAGCCACGTCCTCGGCCCAGATCGGCTGGTAGCAGGCCCGGCCCGAGCCGGACACGGGAACGGCGGGGAGGTACGACAAGCGCTCGAGCAGCGTGAGCCAGGCATCGCCGGGGGTGTAGACGATCGAGGGCCGAAAGACCGCGGTCTCGAGCGACGAGGCCACCACCGCGTCCTCGGCCAGCGCCTTGGCCCGAAAGAAGCGGGTGCGTGCGTGCTGCTCCGCGCCGAGCGCCGAGAAGAACACGAAGCGCCGCGCTCCCGCCCGCTCGGCGGCGCGGACGAGCCTCAGCGTGGCAATCGCGTTCAGCTCTTCGATCGAGGCGTGAGGCTGGTCGCGGATCGAGGCGGCCAGGTGCACGACGGTATCGACGCCCCGCAGGGCGTTGCGAAACGAGGGGGGATCGGCCAGATCGCCGAGCGCCAGCTGCACGCGCACGCGTTGGGCTCCCAGTCCGCGTGGATCGCGCACCAGACAGCGCACCGGCTCGGCGGCGGCGGTGAGGCGCCGCAGCAGCGCGGAGCCCACCGTGCCCGTGGCCCCGGTGAGCAAGATCACCGGCCGATCACCACGACCCGCCAGGGCGAGCGCTCGTTGCGATGCACCTCGACCCGGTCGAAGGCGGCCTCCTCCATCCAGGCGCGGATCTCGGACGGCTTGAAGTTGCGCGAGTGGCTCCAGGCGTAGAAGAGCAGGCTGGAGATCGCCCCGTGCTCGGAGACCGCCTCACCGGGCTCCGGCCGGGCGGAGTCGCCGATCACCAGGCAGCCACCGGGGCGAAGCGCCGACCGCGCCATCCGGCACAGCTCGCGATCGCGCTCCTCGGGCAGGTGATGCACGAGGTTGAACATCGACACAACGTCCAGGTCCTCGCCCAGGCCGAGCTCGAACACGTCGCCCTCCCGGAACGCGACGCGGTCGGCGAAGCCCTGCTCGTCGACGATCTGGCGCCCGACGGCCGCGCTCGGCGGCAGGTCGAGCACGGTCGCCTCGAGCTCGGGGTGGCGGAGGCACATGGCCATGGAGAACCCACCGTGCCCGCCGGCCACGTCCACCAGCCTGCGCGGGCTCTCGACGGGCACGAACGCCGCGTTCGCCTCGTGCTCGGGGCGGGAGATCTCGAAGAGCCCACGGATGTAGGCTTCCCAGCGCTCGCGCTCGTCCTGGCGCTCCTCGTGCATCGAATACGCGCGGCCGTCGCGCACCGCCTCCGGCAGCAGGTCGAGCGCCTGCCAGTGCAGATCCCCCTGTGCGCCGACGAAGGTGGCGATCGATTCGGGGGAGGAGCTGACCAGGAGCCTCCGGCTTACCGCGCTGTTGTTCAGGCGCTCGTCCTCCCCGGCCTCGACGTATCCCAGCGTAAGCAGCGTCGTGAGCAGCGTCTCGGCGCCCAGAGGGTCGAGGCCGAGACGACCGGCCAGCTCCCCGGGGTCGGCCGGCGCCTCGGACAGGGCGTCGAACACGCCCAGCATGGTCGCGGTGGTGAGCGCCCGCGCGGCCACCAGGCCGGTGAAGGAATCGAGGTACGGGTCGGGTTCACGCATGAGGGCGCAATCACAGCAGAACGAGGCGAAGCCCTAGAATCAGGCGACTCATGGCCTATGTGATTGCCGAGCCCTGCATCGACCAGAAGGACAACTCCTGCGTCGAGGTCTGTCCCGTCGACTGCATCCACCCGACTCCAGACGAACCGGACTACGACAACGTCAAGCAGCTCTTCATCGACCCCGAGGAGTGCATCGACTGCGACGCCTGCGTGGAGGCCTGCCCCGTCGATGCCTGCTTCGCCGAGGACCAGCTGCCCGATGAGTGGCAGAACTTCATCCAGATCAACGCCGACTACTACAAGCAGGCGGGCTGAGCCGGGCCGCTACTGCGCCATCGGCAGCGGCGTGCCGGTGACCTCGGGCACGGGCGGCCCGCTGGGCTCTTGGAGCACCGCCAGCTGCTGGGGCGTCGCCGCGATCAGCCCACGCGCGGTGTGGTGCAGCGCCTGCGACGCGGCGGCCCCGGGATCCTCGAGCACGAGCGGGATGCCCTCGTCCGCGCCCACCCGCAGCTCCTCGGAAAGCGGGATCTTGCCCAGCAGTGGCACGTCGAGCTCGTCGGCCAGCAGCTGGCCGCCACCCTCGCCGAAGATCGTGAAGCGCTCGCCGCTGGGCGTCATGAAGCCGGACATGTTCTCCACCACACCGGCGATCTCGAGATCGAAGCGGAGGGCCGTCTCGGCCGCGCGCTGGGCCACCTTCTGGGCCGCCGGCTGAGGGGTGGTCACGATCACGAACTTGGCCTGAGGCAGGAGCTGGGCCAGCGTCATGGCCACGTCCCCCGTGCCCGGAGGCAGGTCGATCAGCAGGTAGTCGAGGTCGCCCCACTCCACGTCCTCGAGGAACTGGCGGATCGCCTTGTGCAGCATCGGCCCGCGCCAGGTAATCGCCTGGTCCTGCTCGTTCAGGAAGAACTCGATCGAGATGACCTTGACGCCGCCGTGCGCGTCGAGGGGAAGGATCTTGCGCTGCGCCGACACCATCGGGCGTCCGTGCACACCGAGCATGCGCGGCATCGAGTAGCCCCAGACGTCCGCGTCGAGCACGGCGGCATCCTTGCCCTCCGCCTGGAGGGCGGCCGCCAGGTTCGCCGTGACGGTGGACTTGCCCACGCCGCCCTTGCCCGACCCTATGCAGATCACGTTCTTGACTGCCGCGAGGGCACCCTCGGGCAGTCCTCCCTGACGGCCCAGGCGCTGGGTCAGCGTCTGCTTCTCGTCGGCGGAGAGGACGTCGAAGCCGACGTTGACGACGCTCGGGCCCAACTCGCCCACGCTCTCCTTCACGGCCTTCTCGAAGTGCGAGCGGATCGGACAGCCCGGGGTGGTGAGGGAGACGATCACGTCCACCCGCCCCTCCTCGGGCGTCTCGATCGACCGCACCATCCCGAGGGAGACGATGTCCTTGCGGAGCTCTGGGTCGATGACCTTGCGAAGGGCGTCCTGAATCTGGTCGTGCGTCGGCATCTCCTCAATTGTCGCAGAGGCGGTCCGTGGCCCCGAAAGGCCAACGCCGCCCCAGATAGGGGCGGCGAAGGCTGAGGGAGGAGAGATACTGCACTGGCGGCGACATATGGGCCGCCAGCCTTACCCCGGACCTTCTCTCCGACCGGCCGGGGGGGAAGTCGGTGGCTGTCGCTAGGCGATCGAGGCCACGCGGTTCACGATCGACTCGGCCTGGTCCTGGACCTCGCGGCCCGTGGCCTTGACCTGACGCTCGGCCTCGCGGCCGTTGCGCCTGACGACGCGAACCGTCTCGTTGCGGCGCTGGCGAAGCCCGCGCTCGACCTTCGTGCGCGCGCGCTTGACCTCGCGCACGGCGCGGTTCCGGGCGGTCGTGCCGCGACGCTCGTACTTGCGCAGGTTGGTCGAGACGCGGTTGCCGAGCTTGTTGAGCTCGCGCTCGGCGCTCTCGCGACCCTCGGCGTAGGGGCTCACGGCCTCAACCACGTTGTCACGCGCGACGAGGGCGGCGCCGACGGGAATGAGGACGGCGCGCTCGGCCTGGGCCTGAACGGCCTGGAGCGTGTTGAGCTCGGCCTTGGCGCGGGTCTCGGCGGCGTTCGCGGCGTTGGACTGGGTGCGCCTGGCGGCGCTCCTGGCCGCGGTCTGCTGGCGCTTGGCGGCGTTGCGGCGCCGGGTGGCGGCAGCCTTCTGGGCGGAGGCCTTGCGCTGGGTGGGGGTCTGGGAAGCCATTCGGTGTGCTCCTTCGTAATCTTATTAATTCTAAGTTCGGTAGAAGTATAGCACCGAACACCTGTACGTAAACCGCCGGCCGCGGCGGGTTACAGTGGGCGCTCGTGGCGCTCGCGCTCAGGCGGCTATCTCGTAGTTCTCGAGCTCGTAGTGCTCGCGTCGGATCTGGCTCGGATCGAGCCCCGTGGCCTGGAGAGACTCCTGCCTGCGGGGATCGCGAGCGGCGGCCTCGGAGTCGTCCCTCGACTCCCAGAGGTTGATGACCAAAAAGCCCTGATCGGTCGCCGTGGCGGCGTGGAAGATCAGCCCGTGGTCGCGCCCGACCTGGGACATGAGGGCGGACGAGCCGCGGTAGCTGCTCAGGAGCTGTTCGGGTTCGCCCGAGAACCGGGCGATGGTGAGGTAGGCCATGGTCGAACACTTTGCCAGGCGGCTCGGAGCCGGCCCGGCGCAGGTCAGTGCAGGGCGCGGACGCGGACGGCGCTGATGGCGCGGTCCTCCACCTTGATGTTCACGCCGTCGCAGACCAGGCTTATGCGCGCCGTGCCGGCGCTCTGGAAGGTGAGTTGAAAGGGCACGGTGTCGCGGTTGAAGGGACTCATCGTGCTTCGGCTGCGGTCGGACACCGCCCCGGTACCCAGGCGGCACTCGAACTCGCTCAGGGAGGGACCGGCATCGTCGTAGAGGAGCATGGCCTTGGCCGTGACGAGATAGCTGCCGGCGGGCACGTTGAGGGAGAGCACGGCGGTGTTGTTGGCGGCGGTGGAGGTCGTCGCGCGCGCCGAGTACACGTCGCTCGGCCCCACCTGCCCCACCGGGCCCGGCGCACCGGGGTCGCCCTTCGGGCCCTCGAGCGTCTTGGCCGCCGACGTGTGCAGATCCTTCGCTCGCAGGGTCCTGTTCTTGATCTGCTTGCTCGTGACCGTGTTCTTCTTGATCTGCTTTCCGGTGATCAGGGAGGCCGCGGTGGCGCTGCCTGCGCAGGCCACGACGAGCGCGACGAGCGCCACGATGAGCGCGGGCGAAGGACGAAGGCGGGACTTTCGGATCATGCCCCCCTAGTCGGCTCGGAGAGCCGGCGTTTTAGTCAGGCGGCTGCCGCCGGGGCCGGCCCGACCCGCGCGACCCATTCCGCCGGGTGATCGAGCTCGCGTGCGCTGGGCAGCGAGTCGGACCCCTCCCAGACCCGGTCGAGCACCTCGATGCCCGCCGACGCCACGACCGCGTCGCAGAAATGCTTGCCCTGCTCGTACTGGCGCATCTTGATGTCGAGACCGAGCAGGCGCTCGACCACCAGCTCGGGCGCCGAGCGGCTGCGCCGGCGGCGGTCCATCGCCGCCCGCAGGGCCTCGCGGCCCGGAATCGCGTCCTCGGGCAATGAGTCCATCACGTGCTCGGAGTAACCCTCGACCACCGCCATCGTCGCCTGTACGCGCTCCATGAGCGCGCGCTGTTCCTTGGTCTGCACGAGCGCGGCGAGCCCGCCCTCGCGGAAGGCCTCGACCAGCCGGGCCGGGTTGGGCAGGGAGGGCAGCCCTCCGGCGGCGCCGCGCTCGATGCGCACCTCCACACCGGCGAGATACTCGCGCACCAGGGCGCTCAGGTGCCCGCGCAACCACGGGACGCCCTGGAACTGGAAGACGTGGGTGAGCTCGTGCGCGCAGATCCAGCGGTGAAAGGCGTCGGGATCGATCTCGAGCTCACGCACCGCCTTGCGCAGGTTGGGCGCCACGAAGAGCAGCCGCGGAGGGGCGTCGCCGCCGAGCAGCGACACGTCGTACTGGCCGAGCACCCGCGTCGAGACATAGCCCATCACGAGGCCGACCTCCGCGGCCAGCGTGGCTGTGGCCCCGGCCTGGAGCGCCCCCGCGAGCGGACCGGCGAACTCGAGGCGTCGCTCGAGCCGCACCGCCACCGGATCGATCATCCCGGCCACGGAGTCGATGTTGAGCGCGGACCAGTCCTCGCGTCCGACGAGCTCCGGAGCGGGTACGGCGGACTCCGGGCGCAGGCTGGTGTAGGCCGACACGTGCTCGTGCATCTCCACGCAGAGCGACGCGACGTCGGGATCGGGGCCGTCGCGGTCCCCCGAGCCCCCCGCGAGCCGCGCAACCTGCCGCGCCAGTGACCAGTCCACCATCGTCAGGAAGAGGCTAGCCGCAGCGTGTGCGAAGAGCCCGGCACCCGGACCTCTTCGTCGCGGCCGGCTGCGAGGGTCACGTCGAGCGGGGCGTCCGGAGCGGGCCGGTCGGTGAACAGCCACGGCCGCCCCACGGGCACGACGATCAGCAGGCCCCGGTCGTCTCCGACCGCGCTGAACTCACGCCGGTCGCCGCTGAAGTGCGGCAGGCCGAGCTCCGACTCGAGAAACCGCACCGCCGCCCCGACGTCGCTGACCGGTAGGCCGACCTCGCTCACCTCCAGGAACAGGTCGCGCCCGGGTGCGCGCTCGCGCGCGATGAGCTCCACGATGTTGCCGCCCGGATCGTAGAAGTAGGCCGAGCGGGCGCGCCAGTCAGCGAACGGGACGTCTTCGTGCAGCAGCTCCACTCGCTGCCCCGCGTAGGCCACCGCCTCCTCGAAGCGCTCCGGTGCCACGTTGAGGGCCCAGTGTGAGCAGACCGTCGGCCCTGGCACAAAGCTCAGCTCGGTCGAGGAAGGAAACTGAGCGTGAAAGCCGGCCAGCGCCTCCGGGTCCGAGGCGGGGAGCACGACCTCCAGGATCCTCACAGGGAGGGGAGCTCCTGCTCGAGCTCGACCACCGGTGCGAACAGGTCACCATCACGCTCCACCCGGTCGAGCACGTCGGCCGCCTCGAACACCAGCGCGGCCGGGTTGTCGAGCTCGGACCACAGCAGCGGCGTGGAGACGGTCGGCCGCTCGCGCGCACGCAGCGAGTAGACGCACACCGTCGTCTTGTGCTCGTCGTTCTGGCTCCAGTCGATCAGCACCTTCCCGCGCCGAAGCTCCTTCTTCTGCTGCGAGACGATCAGCTTCGGGTGCGCCGCCTCGAGGTGGCGGGCGAGCGCCTGGGAGAGCCGCTTGGTCCCCTGCCGGTAGTTCACTCCCTCGACGTTGAGCGGCACGTAGACCTGGATCCCCTTCGAGCCCGAGGTCTTGGCAAAGCTCTCGAGTCCCAGCGCCGAGAGGGCGTCGTGGAGCAGAACGGCCACCTCGCAGCACTCGGCCAGGCCCGCGGGTGGGCCCGGGTCGAGGTCGAAGGCCATCACGGTCGGGCGGTCGGGGTCGCCCACCTCGGAAAGAGACGGGTGCAGCTCCAAGTCGGCCAGGTTGGCCAGCCACACCAACGTCGGGACGTCGTCGCAGACGCAGTAGTCGATCTTGTCGACGCGCGCCTTGCGCACCCACTCCGGTGCGTGGGTGGGGCAGTTCTTCTCGTAGAAGTACCCCGCCTCCACGCCGTTGGGGTAGCGCTTCAGCGTGAGCGGACGGTTGCGGAGGTGCGGCAGCAGGGCGGGCGCGATCCGCGTGTAGTAGTCGATCACCTCGCCCTTGGTGAACCCCACCGCGGGGTACAGCACCTTGGTCAGGTTGGACAGGGAGAGCGTCCGCCCCTCGACATCCACGTCAAGACGGGCGGAAGCCAACGTCCACTAGATGATTGGTTCCGCGGCCGCGTGTGCGCGGGGGCGCACGGGACCAAGGATCCAGCGCAGGTATCCGTGCGTCATCCGCGCGCGCGGGGTCGTGGAATCAGTCATCTAGGCCTTCGCGGCGGCCTTCTTCTTCGCCGGAGCGCGCTTGCGCTTGGGCTTGCTCTGGCCCTTGGCCGAGGCGATGCTCGCCTCGAGCGCAGCCATCAGGTCCGGAACCTTGGCCGGCTCCTCGGCGGGCGCCTCGATCACGACCGTCTCGCCCTGCGCCTTGCGCTCGATCAGCTCGAGTACGCGCTCGCGGTACTCGTCCCGATACTTCTCGGGCTCGAACTCGGAGGTCAGGGAGTCGATCAGTTGCTTGGCCATCTTCAGCTCGCGATCGCTGGTCGCGACCTCGCCGTCGCCCGCGAGCTCGTCGAGCGAGTCGGGCGGGATCACCTCGTCCGAGAACAGCATGGTCTCGAGGGCGAGGACGCCCGAGCGCGGGCGGATGGCCACGAGGTGCTCCTTCGAGCGCAGAACGACGCGGGCGATCGCCACCTTGGCCGAGTCCTCCATGGCGTCGACCAGCAGCCGGTAGGCCTTGGCCGCCCCGGTGTCGGGCGCGAGGTAGTACGGATGGTCGTAGAACATCGGATCGATGTCCTCCAGATCGACGAAGTCCTCGATGTCGATCGTGCGCGTCTTCTGAGGCTCGAGCGACTCGAGCTCCTCGGGCGTGATGGTGACGTAGCGGTCGGGGCCGATCTCGTAGCCCTTGACGATCTGCTCGTACGCCACCTCGTCGCCGTCGGGGCCCACCCGCTTCTGGCGCACGCGTCCGCCGGACTCCGAATCGATTTGGTGAAAGCGCACGGTCTTGCGCGAGACCGCGCTGTACAGCTTCACGGGGATGTTGACCAGGCCGAAGCTGATCGCGCCGCTCCAGATCGCTCGTGGCATACCTTCAAATCTACCTCGCGAAAGCGGATTTACCCTCCTTCACGGGTGCAATCTTGCGGATCGATGTCGTCGCGCAGTCCCTTGAAGGAGGGCGCGCGCATGGTCCCGCTCTTGGTCCACTCGCGCAGCTCCACGCGGGCCACCAGGCGCGGCTCGGCGAAGATCGTGCCCTTGGGGGCGGCGCGCCCCTCGAAGGGCGAATCGTCTTTGCGCAGCGGCGCCAGCTCGCGCTCGAGAACGGCCAGCGTGCGCTCGGTGAAGCCGGTCCCCACCTTGCCCGCGTAGACGAGCCGCCCGTCCTCGTACAGACCGGTCACGAGTGCGCCGACCCGGCCGCTGCGCTTGCCCTCACCCGGCGCCCAGCCCCCGATGACGACGTCCTGCTCACAGATGTTCTTGACCTTGATCCACCCCGGCGTGCGGCGCCCGGGCTCATAGGAAGAGCTCAGGCGCTTGGCCACCACGCCCTCGATACCAAGCTCCTTGGTCGCCGCCAGGAGCGCGCTGCCTTCGCCGCGCTGGTAGGCGGGGGCTCGCCAGGCAGGACCCTCCAGCTCGAGCGCCTCGAGCACCTCCCGGCGCTCCTCGTAGGTGAGACCCATCGTCTGGCGTCCGTCGAGGTAGAGCAGATCGAAGGCGACGTAGGTGACGGGGAGGTCGCGCATGCGGCGCTTGACGGCCGAGTCCGACGCCAGGTGCATGCGCGACTGGAGTCGCTCGAAGCTGGGCCGGCCGGCCTCGTCGAAGGCCACCACCTCGCCGTCGAGGATCAGCCGGCGGGCGCCGAGCTCGCGGGCCAGCTCGCGGACCTCCGGATAGCGTGCGGTGAAGTCGGTGCCGTTGCGGCCCTGCAGCGCCATGTGTCCGTGGTCGCAGTAGAGGATCGTGCGGATGCCGTCCCACTTGACCTCGAAGCCCCACTTCGCCTCGTCGCGCGGGAGCTCGCCGCTCTTGGCGAGCATTGGGGTGAGGCGCTCAGGCATCGGCTCGTAGCCCGGGTCGAGGGGCGGATCCATCCGGTGGATCATCCAGTCCTTCTCACGTGTCTGAAACAGCGCGTAGCGGCCGCGCATGCGGTCGCCGCCGAATGTGGCGATCACCTCATTGGCACGGAACTTCTCGGCCTCGAAGGTGCCGCGGTCCCAGATCCTCATGGTGCCGGCGCCGTATTCGCCCTTGGCGATGTCGCCCTCGAAGTCGAGGTACTCGAGCGGGTGGTCCTCCGTGTGCACGGCGAGCCGGTTCTCGTCGGGGTGAGCCGGGATCCCCCGCGGGAGCGCCCAGGACTTGAGCGTGCCCTCGTGCTCAAGGCGCAGGTCCCAGTGCAGCCGCCGGGCGTTGTGCTCCTGGACGACGAAGCGGGCCGAGCTCGCCGCCGGGCGCTTCGCGCCCCGGGGCTCGGCCGTCTTCTCGAAGTCGCGTTTGTCGCGGTAGGTGCCCAGCCGATCCGCCATCGAGGGACATCTTGACGGAGGATCAGCGCGCGAGCGGGGTGTCGTCGAGCGAGCGACGCAGCTCGTCGATCGACCCGTACACCACAACCGCTCCCGCGTCCCTCAGCTCGGCCTCGGAGAAGCCGCCGGTGAGCACCGAGACGGTCTGGACCCCGGCGCGCTTGGCCGCCTCGCAGTCCCAGGTCGAGTCGCCGACCATCACCGCCTCGCCCCCGCCGGCCTTCTCGATCGCGGCCTGGACGAGGTCGGGCTCGGGCTTGGTGGCCTCCACGTCCGCCGACGTGGTCCAGTCGTCGGCGAGCTCACGCGCGTCGAGGAGATCCAGATAGTGCTCGACCTCCTTCGCCTTCGCGGAGCTCGCCAGCACGACGGTGTGGCCGCGCTCCTTGAGGTCGACGATCAGGTCGCGGGCGCCGTGGAGGGGCTCGACCTCCTCGATCAGCGAGAAATAGAGCCCTTCCTCGGCCTCGCGGATGTCGTCTCCCTTGGCCTTCTCGACCTCCTCGCCGCAGAGCGCCGCGACGAGCTGGTCCCCACCCATGCCGATGTGGCGGTGGATGCGCCAGATCGCAAGCAGCTCATCGTGCTTGCGGAAGGCGCGGTACCAGGCGATCGCGTGGTGGAAGTTGGTGTCGACGAGGGTGCCGTCGATGTCGAGTATCGCGATGGGGGGCACGGTCTTCCCTTACCTCGAACGAACGTCCATAACCGGGCTTTCTCGGGGTCCTACAAACGTCCAAGAAAGCGCCCTCGACTGGCGCTCGACCGCGCTCGTAGCGAAATGAGCGGTGCATGCGCTTTCCCATCCCTCACGCCTCTGCCCCTCGCAGTCTGCTCATTGCCCTGGTGGCGCTCTGCGCCCTGCTGGCCGCGGCGGCTCCCGCCGCTTCGGCCGCGTCGGCCTGCCAGGCCGCAAGTGCCACGCCGGCTCAGGCCGGCAAGCGTACGATCGTGCGGGCCACGCTGTGCACGATCAACGCCGAGCGCGGGCGTCGCGGATTGGGTCCGCTCAGGCTCAACCGGCGGCTTTCGAGAGCGGCCACGGCCCACGCCGGCGACATGGACTCACGCAACTACTTCGCCCACGATTCTCTCGACGGCGGGTCCTTCGTCGATCGCATCCGCCGCGCGGGTTACCTCAAAGGAGCGAAGGGCTGGACGGTCGGCGAGAACATCGCCTGGGGATCGCAGGGCCGGGGCGCTCCGCGCATGATCACCCAGATGTGGATGAACAGCCCGGGGCACCGGGCGAACATCCTGAGCTCGTCCTTCCGCGAGATCGGCATCGGCGTCTCTTATGGCGCTCCGGTCTCCGGCCTCGGCGCGCCGGCCGCAACCTACGCGACCGACTTCGGCGCCCGGCGATAACCACTAGGCCGCGACTTCCTCCAGCTCCGAGGCGACCTCGGCGGCCCGCTCCACGGCGGTGGAGCTGACGTCCCGGGCAATCAGGTCGAGCACGCCTTCCTCGATCTGCCGCAGGGACTCGGCCCGGTCTTCCTCGGAGCCCTCGGCCAGGTCCGGGAGCGCGCCGGAGATCGTCAACCCTCCGTCGAAGCGGTCGAAGATGCGCGGGTCGATGTACGAGCTGCGCGCCACGGCCGGCGTGTTGCCCAGATGGTGCGCAACCTCCTTGATCGCGTGTGTCTTGGCGCGCTTGCGCGCAGGTCTTGGTGCCCTCGGCCGCAGCGGTGGCCGACGCCGCCAAGGCCACCGCCGCCAGCACGGTCCCGCTCCAGGTCCGGAAGTCCTTGGCGCTGAACTCCTCGCCCGCGGCCTCCTTGACGTACTCGTTGATGTCCGGTGACCGCACGTCGGCCCACCGTGCGCCGGACTTGTAGGCCAGCAGGTCGTCACTGCCTCCACGACGCCGCTTGAGCGAGCGCACGACCTCCGCCGCCGCCGGGTCGCTGATGGCCTGGACGCGCCGCTGGCCGCCCTTGGCCTCGTAGTCGAAGGTGATCTCGCTGCCCGAGACGGTCACGTGCCGCCTTTCCATGGTGGCGATTCCGTAGGTGTCGTTCTCCTCGGCGTAATCCTCGGAGCCGATGCGAAAGAAGCCCAGATCCATCAACCGGACCGCGCAGGCCACCGCTTTGTCCTTCGGCATGCCCTCGAGGGCGAGGTCGCTCGCCATCCGCTCGCGGAGCTTGGGTAGGGCCTCGGCGAAGCGCACCATCGAGTCGAACTTCTCCCGGTCGCGGCGCTCGCGCCAGAGGTCGTGGTAGCGGTACTGCTTGCGCCCGGCGCTGTCCACCCCGGTGGCCTGGAGGTGGCCCATCGGGTAGGGGCAGACCCACACGTCCTCCCACGCGGGCGGGATGGCCAGCTCGCGGATGCGCTCGAGGACACTCGGCTCGGTCACACGGGCCCCGTGTTCGTCGAGATACTCGAAACCCTTCCCGCGGCGCCGGCGTCGGATGCCCGGGCCCGAGCAGTCCGCTCGCCTCAGTCGTGCCACCGAGCCCTCTTTCCCGCGACGAGTGGGCGGCAATCCTCCGGGTACTCGCTGACGTACCCATGAACATGCGCGCGCTCATACTCAACTGCACCCTCAAGCCCTCGCCCGAACCCTCGAACACGGAGGCGCTGGCTCGCGTCGTAATGGACGCCCTGGAGGGCGACGGCATCGACACCGAGCTCCAGCGCGTTGTCGACCACAACGTCAAGCCCGGTGTGAGCTCGGAGGAGGGCGAGGGCGACGACTGGCCCGCGATCCACGACAAGGTGCTCGACGCCGAGATCCTGGTCATCGCCGCGCCCACCTGGCTCGGCCGCCCCGCCAGCGTCGCGCAGCGCGTGCTCGAGCGCCTCGACGCCCTCCTGTCCGAGGAGGACGACGAGGGCCGCCCGGTGGCCTACAACCGGGTGGCGGGAGTGGTGGTCACGGGCAACGAGGACGGCGCCCACCACGTGATCTCGGAGATCTGCGGGGCGCTGATCGACGTGGGCTTCACGGTCCCGGGCCAGGCCTGGACGTACTGGAACAAGGGCCCGGGCCCGGGCGACTCCTATCTCGACAGCAGCGACGAGGAGGGCAAGGAGTGGTCGCACTCGACCGGCAGAGCGATGGCCTCGAACCTGGCAGCGGTGGCCCGTGCGCTGGCCGAGGAGCCCGTGCCGGCGCCGCCGGGCTAGCTCAGCTCGCGCAACAGGCGCTCCACCAGCTCCGGCGAGCGCGCCGCCGCCGCTCGTGAGCGCATCTCCAGGTCCAAGCCGTCGCCGCCGGGCAGCGCCACCACTCCGCCCGTCTCCCGCACGATCAGCTGAGCCGCGGCCACGTCGACGGAGCGGACCGCGCGCAGCGTGACCATCGCGTCGAGGCGGCCGGCGGCGACCAGACACATCGAGATCGCCACCGAGCCCAGAACCCGCAGGCGCCGAGCCTCGGTCGCGGCGATCGCGTCGGCCTGCCGGGCGACCAGGCCGGCGCGGGCGGTCTCCAGGCCGAGCACCTCGAGCGGGCCGGGCGTAAGCGTCCCCAGCCGTTCGCCGTCGAGGTAGGCGCCCTCGCCGCGCACGGCCCACCACTCGCGCGCGAGATCGAGCTCGGCCACCACCCCCACCTCCACGTCGGCCATCGTGGCGCCCGCCGCGACGGCGATGGACACGCAGGCAAACGGCAATCCGCGCTTCGCGTTCATCGATCCGTCCACGGGGTCGATGACCACCCGGGGCCAATCCTGTTCCCTGCCGCCGCCGTTGAGTGAGATCTCGCCCCGCTCCTCGGAGACGGCCACCAGCGGTACGCCGGCGTCCTCCAGCTCACGAAAGACGGCCTGCTCGGCGGCCCGGTCGACCGCCAGGGTGGTGTCGCCGCCCTCTCCACGGCCGTGCTCGGCCGAACGCTCGGCGCGACTCGAGAGCTCGCCGACCGCGGAGCGAGCGGACTCGGCCGCGCGGCGGCACAAGCCGAGCCAGTCGACGTCGGGGGAAAGGGTCATCGGCGGCGTATCCTAGGCCCGGATGCCCGAGCTCATCGACGGCCTCAACGCCAACCAGCGTGCGGTCGTCACGCATTCGGGCGGCCCCCTGCTCGTGCTCGCCGGCGCGGGCACGGGCAAGACGCGCGCGATCACCGAGCGTTTCGCCTGGCTGGTCGAGCAGGGCACGCCCGCCGCATGCATCCTCGCGCTCACCTTCTCCGAGCCCGCGGCGGCCGAGATGCGCGAGCGCCTGGAGCTCGCGCTGGAGGGGCCCTACGAGGAGCTCAACGTCCTCACCTTCCACTCGTTCTGCATCAAGCTGCTCCAGGACGAGGCACTCGAGGCGGGCGTGGATCCCTTCTTTTCGCCGGTGACTGCGGCCGATCGCCTGGCGCTCCTGCTCGACCGCATCGACGAGCTGACGCTGCGCGCTCACGAGATCCGCGGCAACCCGGCGCCGCTCCTGGCGAGCTTCGTGTCGCGCATCGACCGCCTCAAGGCCGAGATGATCTCCTCGGAGCAACTGCTGGCCTGGGCGGCCCAACTGCCCGAGGGCGGCGACGCCGAGCGCGCGGCGGCGGCCCGAGAGCGTGAGTTCGCGCGCGTGTACGCGGACCACGACCGGCTGCTTACAGAACGCGGCGCACTCGACTTCGGCGACCTGATCCTGCGCGCCTTCCGTCTGCTCCACGAGTGCCCGCACGTGCGCGAGCGCACGGCGCAGCGATTTCGCCACGTGCTGGTCGACGACTACGGCGACACCAGGTTCGCCCAACGGATGCTGTTGGCCCTGCTGATCGAGGATCACGGCAACGTGACGGTGGCCGCCGGCGACGAGCGCGCCGTGCGCGCCTTTCCCGAGGCCGAGACCATTCGCCTCGATCGCAACCTGCGCTCCGGCCGCCGCATCGTCAAGGCCGCCCGCGCGGTGATCGCGCCGATCGAGCAAGGCGGCCCCCGCAAGATGAGCGCGGCGAGCGGCGGTCGCGTCCGCTTCTGGCGCTGTCGCTCGGAGCGGGCGCAGGCCCAGGCCGTGGCGGCGGAGGCCGAGCGGCTCATCGACGGCGACCTGGCGCCGGCCGAGATCTGCGTGCTGGTGCGCTCGGTGAAGGCGGAGGGGGCCACGGTGGCCGCGGCCCTGGAGGAACGCGCCGTCCCGTTTCGCACGCTGGGCGCGGCCGCCTACTTCCAGCGCGCCGAGGTGCGCGACGTGCTCGCCTGGCTGCGCGCCCTGGCCGACCCCAACGACTCGGGCGCCGTGGTGCGGGCTCTCAGCCGCCCGCCGATCGAGTTGCGCTCCGTGGACGTGGCGCGCCTGACCCAGCTGGCCCGCCGGCGCAAGCTCGACATGCCGGCGGCGGCGGCCGCGGCGCTCGAGGGGCCGCAGCTCTCCGAGGAGGGTCGCGACCGCGCCCGCAACTTCCTGCGGCTCTACCGCTCGGCCTCCATCGCGTTCGACGAGCGCCGCCCCGACGCGTTCGTGATGCGCCTGATCGAGCGCATCGGCCTGCGCCGCCAGCAGGTCTTCGCCACCCACGCCGACACGGTGGAGCGATTGCGCAACATCGCCAAGCTGCCCGAGCTGGCCTCCGCCTACATGCGCCGCGAGCCCCAGGCGACCGCGCGCGAGTTCGCTCGCTACCTGGCCGCCGTCGCCGAATCGGGATTGCGCGAGGAGGAGGCGGCGGAGAAGCCCTCGGCACCGGCCGTGTCGATCATGACGATGGCCGCCGCCAAGGGGCTGGATTTCGACCACGTCTTCGTGCTCGGCCTCTCGGCGGAAGCCATGCCCGGCCCCTTCCGCGGACCGGCCGGCGACGTTCCGGACGAGCTTCTCTCAGAACGACTCGGCTCGGGGGGCGAGGCCCACGAGGAGGCCATGCGCCGCCTGCTCCATGTCGGCATGACGCGGGCGCGCAAGGGGCTCGTGCTGGCCTGGGCCGAGAGTACGATGCCGGGCAGCACCCCGCGCCCGTCGCCCTTCTACGAAGAGGCGCGGACGGCGGTCGCCGTGGAGGAGGAGACCTTCGAGGAGGAGCTCTTCGGTCCCGCCGAGGGCCTGCACTCGACCTTCAGGCTGATGCGCGACGAGCTGCTCGACACCGTTGCCCGCGTCGGTGGCCGCCTGGGCGAGATGCGCCTCGACACCTATCTCGATGTCGACCAGGCCGTGGCTCGCTACCTCGAGCTGATCAAGGTGGCGGCGCTGATAGAGCGCACGGGCGAGGGTCAGAGGCTGGACGCCGCCCTCGCGGAGATCAACGAGATCCTCACCCAGTGCGCGAGCTCCGAGCAGCGCGAGATCTTCGCCGAATCCGGCCTCGACGGCTGGCTTCGCGACACGGGCCGCGAGCCCGACGCCCGTCCCGCCGGCTCTCAGAACGGCTCCGAGCCCTCCCTCGATCCGTTCATCCCCCGCCGGGGCCGCGGACTGATGCTCTCGGCCTCGGACATCGACACCTACCGCATCTGCCCGCTCAAGTACAAGTTCGCGCGCGTCTTCCGGATTCCGCAGGAGCCGACGATCCACCAGCGCTTCGGCATCGCGCTGCACCAGGTGCTCGAACGCTTCCACGCCGAGGGCGGCGGGCCGTTGTCGCGGCTGATGGAGCTGTTCGAGATTTCGTGGCGGCGCTCGGGCTTCGGCAGCTCAGACGACGAGCAGCAATTTCGCGAGCGTGCCGCACAGGCGCTCGAGCGTTACTGGCGTCTCGATCGCGAGTCGGACTCGGAGCCGGTCTGGTTCGAGCGCTCGTTCTCCTTCAAGCTCGGCCCCCACCTGCTCCGGGGGCGCGTGGACCGAGTCGACCGCCACCCGGACGGCTCATACGAGCTGATCGACTACAAGACGGGGAAGGCCAAGACGGAGGAGCAGCTGCGCGAGGACGTCCAGCTCTCGCTCTACCAGATGGGAGCGCGCGAGTCATGGCGGTTGCAGACCTCGGCCCAGAGCTACTTCTACGTGCTGACCGGAGAGCGGGTGCCGGTCACTCACTCCGAGGAGGAGCTGGAGCGAGTCCGGGCGACCGTCGCCGAGATCGCCGACGGAATCCTCAAGCAGCGGTTCGAGCCCACGCCGTCGGCCGAGATCTGCTCGTTCTGCGACTACCGGATCATCTGCCCGGCGGCCGAGAAGTAGCGACCCGGAAGGGAACGGCTAGTACCGGTCGCGCCGGTCGTCGACCACGGTCCGGTCGTCGCGGCGCCGGCTCTCGGTCGCGAGCATGAAGAGGCCGATGAGCAGGCCCACGATGCCCGCGATCATGAGGATCAGGCCGACGACCTGGATGTCGATGCCCGCCACCGTCGTGGTGACCGCGTAGCGAAGAATCGCCCCGACAGCGATGAGGAATATGGAAGCGCCGACTGTCATAGCTCGTCTCTTGCCCGCAAAAGGCTAGCTGGTAACTAGGACGGCCGGCCGGGCTCGTCCTCGGGACCGCGCTGGCGCAGAAAGCGCTCGAAGTCCCGGGCGATCGTGTCCGCGGACGGCAGGGACCCCTCGTCGGGCTCTTCGGCCTGCTCCTCGTCCATCGCGCTCTCGAGGCGCTCGACGAACGCCTTGACCTCCGGGTCGCTGGCCACGGCGGCGCTCACCTGGCGCTCGTAGTCGTCGGCCGCCGACTCGAGCTCGCCCGCGTCGACAACCACGCCGGCGACGCCCTCGAAGCCGCGCACGAGCGCGAGCGCCACCTTCGGGTTGGGAGCGGCCGCCACGTAGTGGGGCACTGAGGCCCACAGGCTCGCCGACTCCACGCCGGCCTGGATGCAGGCGTGATGCAGCACTCCCACGATGCCGGTCGGACCCTCGTAGCTCGTGCGCTGGAACCCGAGCTTCTCCACCAATCCCCTGTCCGAGGACAGACCCGTGACCGCCACCGGCCGGCTGTGGGGCACGTCGGCCAGCAGAGCGCCCAGGGTGATCACCTTGCGCACCCCGAGCTCGCGGGCCACGGACATCACGTTCTCCGTGTAGCGCCTCCAGCGCAGCGAGGGCTCCGTGGCCTCGAGCACGACGAGGTCGCTCTCCGCGCCGGGCACGGGCGCGGCGGAGACGGTGCCGTCCGGCCAGTCGATCTCACGGGTATCCCCCTCGGTAAGGCGGATGTTCGGTCGCACAGCTGTGAAGTCGAAGAATTCCTCGGGATTTATCGACGCGACATCCTGCGAATCCACGCTGTCGCGGATGAAGGAGACGGCCGCGGAGGCGGCCTCACCGGCGTCGTTCCAACCCCGAAAGGCACAGACCATCACGGGCCTGCGCAGATCGGGCCGTCCGCTCCAGATCACGTCTTGCACCAGTCCCACGGTACCCGACCCCGTCCGGGGGCCCGACGAACATAAGGGTGTGGCGACCGTGGAAGGGACGACCTCGATCTCCGAGCTGCGGGCCGGTTGCGAGGTCGACGGGGTGTTCGCGTGCACGCGCAAGGACCGCCTCGTGGCGAAGAGCGGCACGCCGTACTTGGCCGTGGAGCTCCGCGATCGCAGCGGAACGGTGCCGGCACGGGCCTTTCGCAACGCGGACTTCCTGGCGGGCCAGTTCGAGCGGGGCGATCTCGTCGTGGTGAGCGGACGAACCGAGCGTTTTCGCGACGAGCTGCAGATCGACCTGCGCTCGATCCGCCGGGCGGACGCCGCCGATCCCGCCGAGTTCCTGCCCACCGCGTATCGCGACCTCGAGGAGCTCGACGGCTTTCTCGAGCATCTCTCCCGTGAGATCTACGACGCCGATCTGCGGGCTCTGGTCGACGGCTTTCTCGAGGACCGGGAGTTCCGCGGCGAGCTGCGTCGCGCACCCTGCACCCGGGCCGGCCACCACGCCTATCTCGGCGGCCTGCTCGAGCACACGGTCGCCGTGGCCACGCTCGCGCTCGAGACCTGTGTGCTGCACCCTCGGCTCAATTCGGACCTCCTGATCACCTCGGCGCTGCTGCACGACATCGGAAAGACGCGTGAGTTTCGCCTCGGCGCCGAGATCGGGCTCAGCGATGCCGGCGCGCTGGTGGGCCATCTGGCCCTGGGTCACGGGCTGATCACCGAGCGCGCGGCGCGTCTCGACGGCTTTCCCGAGGACAAGCTGAACGCCCTCTCGCACTGCGTTCTCTCCCACCACGGGGCGGAGACGCAGCCCGGCCGGCGCTTTCGGTCCGCCGAGGCACTCGCGCTGTATCGGCTGAACGCACTGGACGGCGGCGTGAAGGGCGCCCTGGAGCACGGACTGCAGAGCGGCTAGACGCATGTAGGACCCCGAGAGGCGCCCGATCGGGACGCGGGCGCGTCAGGCCGACCGAGTAGGAAGGCCGTATGTCCGACGACGCCGCCACCGCGGAACGCTCCTCCTCGGAGGCAGTCGAAGAGCTGCTTTCCCAGCTCGTGGACGCCCGCTTCGTGCTGACCGACCGCGAGGGCACGGTCACGCGCTGGGGGCGGCCGGCCGAAGACCTGTTCGGCTGGCCGGGAGCCGCGATGCTCGGCCGCTCGCTGGTCAGGACGCTCGACCTACCCGACGCCCTGCCGGCCGACGGCGGACGGCTGACCACCGTCGCCCGGCGGCAGGACGGCCATGAGCTCGAGGTGGCGCTGGCACTCGTGCCGGTGGGCATGAGCCTGAGCCTCGAGTTCAACGGCTTTCTCGAGGCCCTCGAGATCGCCGCCCCACGCGGCGACGCACTGTCGCGGCTGGGCCGCAGCCACCGCGCGGTGGTCGATTGGATCGAGGCCGCGCTCGAGGGCCGCGCTCGGCTCGAGGAGGACGGCCTGGGCGCCGGCACGATCATCGCCTTCCGTGCGCTCGACGATCCGCCCGCCGCCCCTTCGCCGGGCGAGTCCGGCGCGCGCGCCGACACGGAGGGACCGGGGGCGGCGTACATCGAGCTGGCCCTCGAGGACAACCGGCAGGTCCTGGCGGAGATGGGTGCCGAGGTGGAGCGCCTGCGGGCCGAGCTCGGGCAGACCCACGAGCGCCTGGCGAGCGTCGAGAGCGCAGTGGCCGAGGCGCCGGGTGCCGACGGCCTGGAAGAGCTGCGCGGGGAGCTCGGCGCGATGCGCGCGGGCGAGCTCGAGCGCAGCGGCGAGGAGGCGGAGCTGAAGCTCCTCGCGGAGCAGGTGAAGGCGGCGGCCGAGACCGCGCAGCAGTCTCGGGCGGGGCTCGAGCAGCTCGCCGAGCGCGCCGCGGGCGCGGCCGAGGCCGCTCAGGGCCATTCTTCGACCGCTTTGGGGGCGGCGCGGGAGGCCGAGTCGGTTGCGAAGCGCGCCGAGGAGCATGCAGCGCGCTCGTCGGACTCCGCCGGGTCGGCGGCTGAGGACCAGGCCCGATTGCTCGAGGCCTCCGCCGCGGCCGAGGCCCACGCCCAGCGGGCGCAAGAGTCGACCCAGGCCGTAGAGGGCCACGCCCAGCGGGCGGCCGAGCAGGCCGGGCACGCCGAGGCTCTGGTTCGGCGCATGACCGAGGCCGCAGACACCGCCGAGCGCCGTGCGGCCGAGGCCCTGCAGGCCGCCTCGAGCGCCGCGCGCGCGGCCGAGGTGGCACGACGCTCGGCCCGGGAGGCCGGGGCGGACGCCGCGGCCACGCGGGGTCGGGCGACTAACGCGCGCGGCTACGAGACTCCGGCGCCGCTGGCGCGTTTTCGCGGCCATGAGGGGGAGGCCAACGGCGGCGCGGCCGCCGAGCGTGACATCCCCCGACGCCCGTCGCGCCAGGGCTTCGACGACGCCGAGCGCCCGATGGCCACAACCGACCTCAACGGTCACTTCCGCGAGCTCAACCAGGCCTTCTGCGACCTGGTCGGCTACTCCGAGGATGAGTTCAAGGCCGCGGTCTGGCCGCCGGTGATGGACCGGCCCAACCTTCCCAAGCATCGCGAGCAGATGGAGCAGCTGCTCCAAGGCCGCATCGACTCGGCGGAGTTCAACACGGGCTACCTGCACGCCCAGGGCCTGATGGTCCCGCTCGCCGGCACGATCACGCTGGTGGCCGATGGCGGCAGCCCCGGCCACTTCCTGCTGGCCGTGGACGCCTAGTTGGGTGGTGCGGGTTCGCTGGTTGTCGGGGCGTGTTGTCGGCTTCGTCACGCCGCCGTAACGGGGCTCCTTGGGCACCTTGTGGCCGGACTTGAGCGGCAAGATAGGGTGCTCGGCCGATGTTCGCGGACGCGCCACTGGTTCCTTGGCTCGAGCAGCTGGTGGAGCAGGTGCCCGGCGTCCGTCTGATCGACGCCCACACCCACATCGGCCACAACGACCCCGATGGGTACCGCTGCAGCCGCGAGCAGCTCGTGGCCGCACTCGAGCCGATCGACGCGCGTGCGTTCGTGTTCCCGATGCACGAACCGGACGGCTATCCACCGGCGAACGACATGGTGCTCGCGGAGGCCGACGCCGCCGACGGGCGCCTGTTCGCCTTCTGCCGTCTGGATCCCGCAGACTCGCCCGCGCCCGAGTTGCGTCGCTGCCTGGCGGCGGGGGCCCGGGGCATCAAGCTGCATCCCCGGGCCGAGCGCTTCAACCTCGACCATCCCGCGCTCGAGAGCGTCTATGCGCTGGCGGACGAGGAGCGGCTTCCGATCCTCTGTCACGCCGGCCGGGGCATCCCGGCCCTCGGTCGCCACGCGGTCGAGGTCTGCTCGCGCTACCCCGGCCTGCGCCTCATCCTCGCCCATGCGGGGATCTCGGATCTCGCGTGGCTCTGGCGCGAGGCTCCCGAGCACCCGAACCTGTTCTTCGACACCGCCTGGTGGTCGCCCACTGACATCCAGGCATTGCTCGCGCTGGTGGCCCCGGGCCAGATCCTCATGGCGAGCGACGCGCCCTATGCCACGCCGACCTTCGGCGCGACCATGGATCTGCGCCACGGGCTCCAGCTCGGGCTGGACCCCGACGCCCTGCGGGGAATTCTCGGCGGGCAGGCGCTGCGGCTGGTCGAACGCGAGGAGCCGCTCGACCTCGGCCCGGCTCCGGGCGGCGGCTCGGTGTCCCGCGACCCGCTTCTCGAGCGTGTCTATTCCTTCCTGATGAACTCCGTGGGCCAGATGTTCCACGGCATCGACCCGCAGGAGACGCTGGCCCTGGCCCGGCTCGCTTGCGAGGTCGGCGACGACGCACCACAGGCTCCCGTCTGCGCGACGGTGCTGGCAATGCTGGATGCTCGCGAGGCCTACGAGGGCGGGTCAGACGGCCGGCCGGCGCACTTCGCACCCGGCCTGCACCTGATCGTGCTGGCCGCCGCCCTGGCCCGGACTCCGGACGTGACCATGCCCACCGCGTTCAGTTTCGCGGGTCGTTCCCCGGGTACTATCCGACAATAGGGCCGCCCGGAATTGTTTGACGGACCACCTGGGACGCCTTACGGAGACGGGCGTCCCGCTTTCGTCCCGTCAGGTCACCGTCGCGGCGTCGTCCACCATCTCCAGGCGCTCCTCGAGCCGGGTGATGGAGAACACGCGCTGGACCGAGTCCGGTCCCCGAACGATGACAATGCGGCGGCCGCCGTCACGGGCGCGCTCGTCGGCAGTCACGATGCAGCGCAAACCGGTGGAGTCGAGGAAGGTCAGCTTCGACAGATCGAGCACCAGGGTGGGCGGTGCGGACGCCTCCACTCGCCGCAGCTCCTCCTGTACCTTGGCGACCGTCGACAGGTCGAGCTCGCCCACCAGGCCTACGTGCACGAGTCCGTCGCGGTCCTCGCTCGTCACCTCGAGGATCTCCACACTGCCGAACCTAGCGCAGACCTGCCTTCTTGGCGAGTTGCCGGGCAAGAGCATCGGCGACCGCGATCTCACGTTCTGAGCTGCGCCCGAGTGGCGCGGGCATACTACGGCCCGTGCAGGCTCTCGAGCCTCTGCTGGCCGACCCCGAGCGCGCAGGCGTGCTCTGTGACGTCGACGGCGTGCTGGCGCCGATCGTGCGGCGCGCCGACGAGGCGCGCGTGAGCCAGGAGACCTCGCTCCTGCTGAGCCGCCTGACTCGCCGCTACGGCCTCGTGGCCTGCGTCTCGGGTCGCTCGGCGGCGGACGCGCGCCGCCTGGTGGGCGTGGGCGGCATCGCCTACGCCGGCTCACACGGCGCGGAGCTGCTCGAGCCCGGAGCCGCCCGGGCACGCTGGAACGAGGCCTTCAAGAGCCACGAGGGGCGGGTGAAGGCATTCGCCGCCGAGCGCGATACACCGCAACTGCGGCGCGTGCGGGCGCGGATCGAGGACAAGGGACCCATCGTCGCCTTCCACTGGCGCGACGTGCCCGACGAGGATGCGGCACGAAAGCACATAGAGGAGATCGCCGACGCGGCCGAGGCCGAGGGGCTGGCCGTGCACTGGGCCAAGAAGGTGCTCGAGGTGCGCCCGCCCGTGCACGTGGACAAGGGCGAGGCCGTCCGCGAGCTGATCTCGATGGCCGAGGTGCGGGTGGGTCTGTTCGCAGGGGACGACACCACCGACCTGGATGCCTTCGACGCGCTCGACGCGCTCGTCGCCGACGGGCAGCTCGACCACGCGGTGCGGGTGGGCGTGGAGTCCGACGAGGGGCCGCCCGCGATCGTGGAGCGCGCCGACCTGGTGGTCGACGGCGTCGCGGGCTTTCGAGAGGTGCTCGTCGCGCTGGCCGAGGCGTGAGGTTTCGCGACCTCCTACGCGTCTCGGTCCTGCTCTTCGGCGGGGCAGCGACGGCTCTCGCCCTGGTGTCGGTGGTGGGCGCGGCGCGCGCCGACAGCAACACGCTGGTGTACGTCGCCGCCGTCTGGTGGTGTCTGGCCACGCTCGCCGGGCTGTGGCTGGGGCGCGGGCTCACCACGACCTCGGGGATCGCGGGCCTCTTGGCGAGCGCGCGTCAGACCAACGCCCTGCCGGATCTCGAGCCCGGCACCGTGCTCTTCAACCGGCTGTGGCCGCTGATCGTGTTGGCCGTGGCCTCCGCCGTGATCGGCTTCTTCTTTCCTCAGGTACCGACCATCGCCACCGGCTACTGCCTGCTCGTGGCGCTGCTCTGGCGCAAGCAGTCGCGCGCGGTCGAGGCCATCGAGGGTCGCGACGGAGTGGAGTTCTGGCTGGACAGGACGTCGCCCTTCGGCGGGCCCCAGCTGCTGCGCCTGCCCGGCATGCGCAAGATCGCGCCGGAGCCGTAGCGGCGGCCGCGGCGGAGCGCTAGTCGCGCTTGCGCAGCCGGTCCACCTCGGCCCACGGCCGGGTGTTGGCGACCGCGTCCTTCGTGAGCCAGGCGCGGCGGGCGGTCGCGATCCCGTAGCGCATGTTGGCGAGCGTGCGCGGCCAGTGGGCGTCGGAGTCGATCACGAGCTTGACGCCCGCCTCGGCCGCCGCTCGCGCGTAGACGTCGTTGAGGTCGCGGCGGTTGGGGTTGGCGTTGATCTCGAGAAAGGTGCCGGTGTCGACCGCCGCCGCGATCACCCGATCGAGATCGAGCGCGTAGGCCTCGCGCCGTTCGATGAGGCGACCGGTGGGGTGCCCGATCGCGTCCACGAGTGGGTGGTGCATCGCCGCCACCATGCGCTCGGTCTGCTCCTTCTCGGACAGCCGGAACGAGGTGTGGAGGCTCGCGATCACCCAGTCGAGTTGCTCGAGTATGTCGTCGGCGTAGTCGAGCGACCCGTCGGGCAGGATGTTGGTCTCGGTGCCGGCCAGCACCTGGATTCCGTCGAGCTCGAGCTGAGCGATGTGCTCGGCCTGGCGCAACAGGGCGTCGGCCTGTACGTCGTTTCCGAACCCGTGCGTGGCGGAGTGCTCGGTGATGGCCACGTAGTCGTAGCCGCGCTCGCGCGAGGTGGCGGCCATCTCCTCGATCGAGGCGTGACCGTCGGACAGCGTCGTGTGCATGTGCAGGTCGCCGCGGATATCCTCGAGCTCGATCAGGTCGGGCAGGTGCCCCTCGCGCGCGGCCGCGAGCTCGCCGCGGTTCTCGCGCAGCTCGGGCGGGATCCAGCTCATGCCCAGCCGCTCGTAGACCTCCTCCTCGGTCACGCAGGCCAGAAGCCCGCCGCTCTCGTCGTCGGCGATCCCGTACTCGCTCACATGCAGCCCGCGCTTGACCGCGGCGGTGCGCAGCGCTTCGTTGTGCTTGCCCGATCCGGTGAAGTGCTGCAGCAGGTTTCCGAAGACCTCCTCGGGAACGATGCGTAGGTCCACCGGAAGCCCGGAATGGGTCAGGGCCTTGGCGCCCGCCACCCCCGAGGATTGGACGAGATCGACGGCGTGGAGCGAGCAGAAATGCTCCACCAGCGCCGCCGGGTCGCTCGCCGCGGCGACGATGTCGAGGTCCTTGACGGCATCCACATGGCGCCTGGCGCTGCCCGCCAGCTCGACCCTCAGTGCGGCCGGATGGTCACGGAGGCTCGCCACCAGCTCCTCACCGACGGCCAGGGCCTTCGAGAGCAGCATCCGGACTTTTGGGCGGCCGTCCGCCCCCGCGGCGAGCTCCGCCGCCAGCTTCTCCTGCGCCTTGGGGCCGAAGCCCGGCACGTCGGTGAGCCGACCAGCCTCGGCCGCGGCGCGCAGATCGTCGAGCGACGCAACGCCGAGGTGCGAGTTGAGCAGCTTCGCGCGCTTGGGCCCCAGGCCCGGGATGCGGGTCACCGCGACGAGACCGGGAGGGATGCGCGCCTTGAGCTTGTCCGCGGAGGGGATCGAGCCCTGGCTCGAGCAGCGCGTCGATCTTCTCCGCGATCGTGCGGCCCACCCCCGGCAGCTCGGCCGCGCGGCCCTGGTGGGCCATCTCGGCCACCGACACGCCCGACTCGCGGATGGCCTTGGCCGCGTTGCGGTACGCGGTCACGCGATAGACCACGGCGCCGTCGAGCTCGTACAGGCTCGCCAGCTCCTCGAAGGCTTCCGCGATCTCTCCGTTGCGCATGCCACGGCTAGGGTACGCGCCCTTGCCGGGCGTCTGGCTCATCCTGCCCACCTACGACGAGGCCGAGAACATCGAGGCGCTGGTCCGCGCGGCGCTTCCGCAGCTCGCCTCGACCGGGCTGCCCCACACGATCCTCGTGGTCGACGACAACTCGCCCGACGGGACGGGAGTGATCGCCGACCGCCTGTCCTCTCAGCTGGCCGAGGTGGGGGTCCTGCACCGCCCCCGCAAGGAGGGGCTGGGCCGGGCCATCCTCGCCGGCTTCGAGCGGGCGCTCGACGGTGGAGCCGACGTCGTGATGCAGATGGACAGCGACTTCTCCCACGACCCCGCCGACATCCCGCGCCTGGTCGCCGCCGCGGGAGCCGCGGACGTGGTGCTCGGCTCACGCTACGTCCCGGGCGGCGGCGTAACCAACTGGGCGTTGCGCCGGCGCATCCTCAGCCGGGGCGGGTGCGCCTACGCGCGCCTGATCCTCGGCGTGCCGGTGCGCGACCTCACCGGGGGCTTCAAGTGCTGGAACCGGTCGGCGCTCGAGCGACTCGACCTCGAGGGCGTCGACACCCACGGCTACGGGTTCCAGATCGAGATGACCTACCGGGCCGTACGGGCCGGGCTCACGGTGACCGAGGTGCCGATCCTCTTTCGCGAGCGCAGCGAGGGAAAATCGAAGATGGACACCTGGATCACGCTCGAGGCGGTGTGGAAGGTCCCGACGCTGCGCTTCAGGGGGCGGCGCTCGGCCTGACCGGGCATCCACGCACGTCGCTATATTTTGTATAGCGACGCAACCGAACAGGAGCGCACAGATGGCAGGAGCCGTGAACGAGGTAAACGACACCAACTTCCAAGCGGAAGTGCTCGAGTCCGACAAGCCGGTGCTGGTCGACTTCTGGGCCCCGTGGTGTGGTCCCTGCCGCATCGTGGCTCCCCACCTCGAGGAGCTCGCCGGCGAGCGCGAGGATCTGCGCATCGTCAAGCTCAACGTTGACGAGAACCCCCAGGTCTCCTCGCAGTACAACGTGATGTCCATCCCCACGCTGCTGCTCTTCAAGCACGGCCAGGTGGCCCACCAGATCATCGGGGCGCTGCCCAAGAACCGGCTCGTGCAGGAGATCGAGCCGGCACTGGCGGCGTAGCCCGCCGGGCTACCGGCGCTCGACGGATATCAACAGGGGGCGTCCCTCGATGCGAGCGCGCGAGCTCGGCGCGCCCGCCTCGGCGCCGTCGTAGCTCACCGACGTGGCGAGCGTCTCGCCCGCCACATAGCCCTCGTGGGCGCGCGTCGCCGCGATCAGCTCGTCGTCGCCCGCGAGCGTAAGCGCGATGCGATCCTCGACGTTCAGGCCCGCATCCTTGCGGGCGCCCTGAACGGCGTGCACCACCTCGCGCGCCAGGCCCTCGCGACGCAGGTCATGGTCGAGCTCGAGGTTGAGCGCCACCGCGTGCCTGCCTGAGCGCTCGACCTGGTAGCCCTCGAGCGGCTGCAGCACGATCTGGACGTCGTCCGGTCCGATCTCGTGCTCGGTGCCCTCCACGTTGATGCCCGAACGGCCACCCTCGCGCAGCCGCTGGGGATCGAGCGCGGCCACCGCGGCCGCCACCTGCGGCATCTGCCTGCCGAAGCGCGGGCCCAGCGTGCGGAAGTTGGGCTTGACCTCGAAGCGCCCCAGCTGATCGGCCTCGGAGACGTAGCGCACGCCTTTCACGTTGAGCTCCGTCCTCAGCACGTCCTCGAGGCCCTCGATCGCGTCGCGCTCGGGGCCGGCCGCGACGATCACGGCCTCGCGCAGCGGCTGACGGACCTTCATCTTTGCGTGGCCGCGCGCGGCGCGGCCGAGCTCCACAGCCGCGCGCACCACGTTCATCCGCCACTCGAGGTCCTCGTCGCGCTGAGCCCGGTTCGGGGAAGTCGCAGAGATGCACGGACGGCTCCGAGCCGTCGAGGTTGTCGTAGATCTCATCGGTGACGAACGGCGTCAGCGGGGCGAGCAGCTTGGAGACGCCGAGCAGGCAGTCGCGCAACGTCTCGAAGGCGGCGGGATCGTCGCCGCGCCAGAAGCGCCTGCGCGAGAGGCGCACGTACCAGTTCGACAGATCCTCCACGAACTCGGCGATCGCCCGCCCGGCGAATGTCGTGTCGTAGTCCTCCATCCGCTCGATCACGCGCGCGGTCGTGGACGACAACCGCGAGCGGATCCAGCGATCCAGGTCGGTCTCCTCGGCATCGGCGCGCGGTCTGAGTCGCGAGGTTCGCGTACTGGACGTACAGCGCGTAGGTGTTCCAGAGCGGCTTGAGGAACTGGCGAACCGATTCGCCGACCGTCTCGAGTGAGAAGCGGTAGCCGTCCCAGGGTTGCTTTGAGGTGAAGTAGTACCAGCGGAAGGCGTCGGCGCCGTGGGTGTCGAGAACGTCCCAGGGGACCACCACGTTGCCCTTCGACTTGGACATCTTCTGGCCGTCGGGATCGAGGATCAGTCCCAGGCACAGGCACGTCTCGTACGAGGAGCGGCCGAAGAGGAGCACCGACACGGCCAGCAGCGAGTAGAACCAGCCTCGGGTCTGGTCGAGCCCTTCGCAGATGTAGTTCGCCGGGAAGTGCTGCTCGAAGGCATCCTGGTTTTCGAAGGGCGCATGCCACTGGGCGAACGGCACGCAGCCCGAGTCCCACCAGACGTCGATCAGGTCGGGGACGCGGTGCATGTCTCGCCCGCAGTCCTCGCAACGCAGGACGGGCTCGTCGATGTAGGGCCGGTGCACGTCCTCGGGCGGCTCTCCACCGCGCTCGCGAATCTCCTCCAGGGAGCCGACGCAGACCAGGTGAGCGGGCTCGGCGTCGCAGCGCCAGATCGGGAGCGGCGTGCCCCAGTAGCGCTCGCGCGAGAGTGCCCAGTCGACGTTGTTCTCGAGCCAGTTGCCCATGCGACCGTGCTTGATGTGCTCGGGATGCCAGTCGATGCTCCGATTGGCGGCCAGCAGCTGCTCCTTGACCTCGCTCGTCCGGACGTACCAGCCCGTCTTGGCGTAGTAGATGAGGGGCGTGTCGCAGCGCCAGCAGTGCGGATAGGAGTGGGTGTACTCCCCGGCGCGCAGGAGACGCCCCGACTCGCGCAGGGCCTCGATGATCAGCGGATCGGCCTCGCGCACGCCCATGCCGGCGAAGGGGCCGGCGCGCTCGTCGAAGCTGCCGTCGGGCCGGACCGGGTTGTGGATCGTCAGGCCGTTCTCGGTGGCGAGGCGAAAGTCGTCCTCGCCGAAGGCCGCGCCGGTGTGCACCACACCGGTTCCGTCCTCCACCGAGACGAAGTCGCCCGCGAGCACCGTGTGCCCCCGGGGACCGTAGTCGCTGAAGTAGGGAAAGGGCGCCTCGTAGGCAAGGCCGAGCAGCGCCGAGCCGGGCATGCGCTCCTCGATCTCGGCGTCCTCACCCAGCACCCGCTCGACGAGGGCCTCGGCCAGGATGAAACGCCCGCCATCCAGCCTGGCGCGGGCGTACTCGACCTCGGGATCGACGGCGATCGCCGCGTGCGGCACGAGTGTCCAGGGCATGGTCGTCCAGGCCAGCAGCGAAACGCCGGGGTTGTCGCGCAGCGGGAACTTGACGTACACCGACGGATCGACGGTGTCCCGGTAGCCCACCGCGACCTCGTGGCTGGACAGGGCCGTCCCGCAGCGCGGGCAGTAGGGCACGACCTTGTGGCCCTCGGTCAGCAGGCCCTTGTCGTAGACCTGCTTGAGCGACCACCACACCGACTCCACGTAGGAGTTGTCGAGGGTGTAGTAGGCATCATCGGTGTCGATCCAGAACCCGATCCGCTCCGTCAGGGCATTCCACTCGTCGATGTAGCGCAGCACCGACTCGCGGCACTTGGCGTTGAACTCGGCCACCCCGAACCGCTCGATGTCCTCCTTGGAGGTGAAGCCGAGCTCTCTCTCGATCTCGAGCTCCACGGGCAACCCGTGGCAGTCCCACCCGCCCTTGCGGGGGACGAAGTGGCCGCGCATCGTCTTGTAGCGCGGGAACACGTCCTTGAACACCCGCGCGAGCACGTGGTGCGAGCCGGGGCGCCCGTTGGCGGTCGGCGGGCCCTCGTAGAACACGAACGGGGGCGCTCCTTCGCGCCGGCGCACCGACTCGCCGAAGACGTCGCGCTCGCGCCAGCGCTCCAGGATCTCGTGCTCGAGAGCCGGGAACGACTGGGCGGAGTCGACGGGTCGGTAGCGGGCCATCGGGCCGTCGATTCTAGGCGGGGTTTAAACGACGGCCCGAACGTGGTAATAGTTCCGGGGCAATCGCCGAATCGCCCTCGGCAGGAGGCCGGAGGCGAACGGGGGAACCAAGTTAGTAGGGGCCAACCGGCCGCCAGCCGGCGCGCGATCTTTCCTGCGCGAGCCCGACAGCTAACCCCGTAGGCCGTTGGAAAGAGAGTGCAGGATGCGTCGTACATCCGCCCTGATGGCCTCGCTGGCAACGGCTTTGGCGTTGCTCTGCCCAGGTGCCGCCTCCGCCAACGCCGGGGCGAACGCGGAGGCCCGGGCGATCGACGCGCTCAACGGCATCAGGACGTCCAACGGTCTCGCGCCGCTGCGCGCATCCCGAAGCCTCGCGACCTCCGCGAACGCCTACGCCCGCTACATGCTCAAGCACGACTTCTTCGGCCATCAGGCTCGCATCCCGGTCGCCGGCCGGTTCCGCACCGCGGGTGAGACGCTCGCCTGGCACTCGGGATCCCAACCCGGGCCTCGCCGCACCGTTCGCCAGTGGATGGCCTCGCCGCCTCACCGCGCGGTGCTGATGTCCTCGGCCTTCCGCATGGTGGGCATGGGCATGGAGTTCGGTCGCCTGGGCAGCCGTCCCACCACGATGTGGGTGGCCCACTTCGGGCGGCGCTGAGGCTCGCTCAGGCCGCGAGCTTGCGACAGAGCTCCGAGAGCGTGCGCTTCTCGCGCTCGTCGAGCACGTGGAACGCTCGGGTCACCCGGTCGGAGTGAGCGGGAAAGAGCCGCTCCACCAGCGATCGTCCACGGGGGGTGAGGTCGACGAGCACGATGCGCCCGTCGGCAGGCGAGCGGCGCCGGATCACGAAGTCGCGGCCCGCCAGGGTCGCGGTCACCTCGGTGGCATTCGCCTTGGACCACCCCAGCCGACGGCGCAGCGTCTTCAGCTCGAGCGTGCCCCCCGCCGTGGTGAGCACGACCAGCACCGAGAAGCCCGCCGCCGAGACACCCTCGCGCTCCAGCTCCGCCGCCAGCCGGCGCCGCACCGCGGCCTCGGCCCGGACCAGCGACTGAAGCGCGCGGTGGGCCAGCGGATCGCCTAGCTCGAGCAGCATCCCGAAACGCCACAGTAGGCCCGAGCCCGGACGGGACGGCCCGCGCTAAGGGGTCAGCCGGCGCGTTTTCTCGACGCGAGCGAGATGCGACCCGTCTTCGGCTCCACCTTCGGCTCCGGCACCACCACAACCTGGTCGAGGCGGCCATTGTCCACGTAGCCCTTGAGGCGTTCGACCGCTTCGGCGGGGGCCGTGCCCAGCGAGGGTATGCCGTGATCGCCGCTCACCGGCATCGCCTCGCGGTACTCGAACACCGGCGCCACCGAACCCACCTGGCGGACCGTGTACACGAGCCGGCCCACCACGTCGAGGGTGGCGGCGGCGCCGCAGAAGACGAAGGCCGTGGGGTCGAGCGCGCGGATCGCGCGCACGACCCGCTCGGGGGGCAGGTCGAAGGCCAGCAGCAGGGTGCGAAAGCCGGCACGCCGCAGGCCGAGCTCGAGCGCCTGTACGTGCAGCGAGTCGATGTCGAGACGAGGGCTCGAGTCGAAGAGCAGAACGCCCTGCGGGCGACTCGCGGGCGGCGCCACCCGCCGCGCCGCGTACATCCATCCGGTGGCCCAGCGAAAGGCCAGCTCACGCTCGGCCTCGCGGCCCTCCCGCACGTCGGCCAGCTCGAGCGCCGGAAGCAACACCTCCTCGACCGAGCGCTCTACCGAGCGCACGGCCAGGCTCTCCTCGAGCACGCGGTCGGCGAGCTCCTCGTCGAAGTGGTCCCAGGCGTCCAGCATCCGGCTGGGCGAGCTCGGCCCCTCCCCGCGCTGACGGGCCAGCTCGATGGCCGACGAGATGTTGTGGGTCTCGAGGAGGGCGCGGCGCAGCGACTCGAGCTCGGCGAGGTCGTACTGGCGGTGACCGCCCTGCGTGCGGCGGGGCTTGGGGTAGCCGAAGCGCCGCTCCCAGCTGCGGAGGGTGTTCGGACTCACCCCCAAGAGCTCGGCGGCCGCGTTGGTTCGGATCCCGCTCACATCTTCTCCGTCCGGTCTAGATCAGAAAAGGCTCCTTGCATAGGTTTTCGGCAAAAGCGAGCAAACCTTGAATCAAGTTTGGGCACATTGGACACTTCGCACGCAAGCTGTGCAGAGGTTCTTGCCCGCACGGCTAGCGTCGGCCGAATTCGCTCGGCTCGACCGTAAGGAGCACGGCCCGAGGCGGCCCGCAGGTGGATATCCGGCCCGCGAGCGTGCCGATGCGCGGCTTGCCGGCCTCTGAGGTGAGGCGCAACGGCATCACCACGGGGTCCACCGACCGCTGCGCGGCCAGTCCCGCGTGACGGGCAAGCTGGTCGTCGCCCAACGGACTTGTGACGAGGTCGAGGAGATGGCTGCCCACGAGGCGCTCCTCCTTGCCGAAGATGCGCTCACCCGCCTGGCTCACCGCGCTCACGTACAGCTCGTAGGTGCAGATCACGAACGCCGCCGCGTCGCCCGGGAGGGCGTCGCGCGAGCAGGTGAGGACCATGCCCATCCCGCAGCGCTCGCATACCCGGCGGCGTTGATCGAGCCGGGCCGGCCGCTCGTCGCTCGGGTGGCCGCAGCGCGTGCAGAAGCGGATTGGCTTGGGCCGGCCGTTGCCGGTCGGGGTCCAAGACCGGTCGATCCGGATGAGAGCCGTCACCCTGGCGATCAGAACACGGAAAGAGGGGCGCTGGCCCGCACGCACGGGATCTGCACGAGTTCCCGCCCCGGAGTCTGCGCGAATAGCTCCCCGCTCGGCCCGCGAGGTCCTCTGATCCATGGGTAGCCTAGGGCCATGGCGACACAACAGGTGCAGGGCGAGCTCTGGGGTCCGGAAACGAGCAAGGCGGTCGACAACTTCCCGGTCTCCGGTGAGCGTGTTCCCGCACCGGTGCTGCACTGGCTCGGCCGCATCAAGGCGGCCGCCGCCCGTGCGAACGCCGATCTCGGTCTGCTCGATCCCGAGCTGGCCGAGCGCATCGGCCGCGCCGGCGACGAGGTGGCCGACGGACGGCACGACGACCAGTTCCCGATCGACGTCTTCCAGACCGGATCCGGGACGTCCACGAACATGAACGCCAACGAGGTCATCGCCAACCTCGCCGGAGAAGCCGCGCACGCCAACGACCACGTGAACATGGGCCAGTCCTCCAACGACGTGTTCCCGAGCGCCGTACATCTGGCGGCGGTCGACACGGTCAGGAGCGATCTTCTCCCCGCGCTCGAGCGCCTGTCCGGATCCTTCAGTCGCAAGGCCGACGAGTGGTCCGAGGTGGTCAAGGCCGGTCGCACCCACATGATGGACGCGGTCCCGGTCACGCTGGGTCAGGAGTTCGGGGGCTACTCGGCGCAGATCTCCCTGGGCCGTGACCGGGTGCGCGACGCTCTTCGCCGCGCCGCCGAGATCCCCCTGGGAGGAACCGCCACCGGCACGGGCCTCAACACCCATCCGGAGTTCGGCGAGCGGGTGCGCGAGCGGCTCGGGCTGGGCGAGGCGCCGCGCGACCACTTCGAGGCCCAGGCCAACCGCGACGGCCTGGTGGAGCTCCACGGCGCGCTCAAGGTGGTGGCCGTCTCGCTCACCAAGATCGCCAACGATCTCGTGATCATGGGATCGGGACCGCGAACCGGACTGGGCGAGCTCGCTCTGCCCGAGCTGCAGAAGGGGTCCTCGATCATGCCGGGCAAGGTCAACCCGGTGATCCCCGAGGTCGTTCTCCAGGTGGCCGCCCAGGTGATCGGCAACGACATGGCGATAACCGTGGCGGGTACCCAGGGCAACTTCGAGCTCAACGTGCGCGTGCCGATGATCGCGCGCAACCTGTTCGAGTCGATCCGGATCCTCACGGCTGCGTGCCACCTGCTGGCGGAGAGGTGCATCGACGGGCTCGAGGCCAACGAGGAGACGCTGCGCCGCCATGCCGAGTCGACGCCGGCGATCGCCACCGCACTGAACCCGCATATCGGCTACGACCGGGGCACGGAGATCGTCAAGGAGGCCGTGGCCTCGGAGCGGACGATCCGCGAGGTGGCCATCGAGCACGGCGTGGACGAGGAGACGCTGGACAAGGCGCTCGACCTGCGCGCGATGACGCGCGGGTCGAAGACCTGACCGCTCGCATGAACTCGGCTTCCCCTCTCGCCATCGAGGCCACCGGCCTGGTCAAGGCCTTCGGAGACACGCGCGCGGTCGACGGCGTGGACCTGGCCGTGAGCAGCGGATCCGTCTATGGGGTGCTCGGGCCCAACGGCGCGGGCAAGACGACGACCATCCGCATGCTGGCGACTCTCATCCGTCCGGATGCCGGTAGCGCACGTGTGCTCGGCCACGACATCGTCAAGGAGGCCGACGCGGTTCGCGCGGCGGTCAGCCTCACTGGTCAGCTCGCCTCGGTGGACGAGGACCTGACCGGCCGCGAGAACCTCATCCTGCTCGGCCGCCTGCTGGGGCTGCGGCGACAGGCGGCGAAGGCGCGCGCGGACGAGCTGCTCGACGCCTTCGGGCTGTCCGAGGCCGCGGGGCGGCTCGTGAAGAACTACTCGGGCGGGATGCGGCGACGGCTCGACATCTCCGCGAGCATCGTCGTGACCCCGGAGCTGATGTTCCTCGACGAGCCGACGACCGGACTCGACCCGCGCTCACGCAACCAGGTCTGGGACATCATCCGGGCGCTGGTGGCCGAGGGCACCACGATCCTGCTTTGCACCCAGTATCTGGAGGAGGCCGACCAGCTCGCCGACGGGATCGCCGTGATCGACCACGGCAAAGTGATCGCCGAGGGCACGCCCGGTCAGCTGAAGGCCTCGGTCGGCTCGGGCGCGCTGCACGTGCGCCTGCTCGACCCCGAGCAGCGGGCCGATGCCGAGCAGGTGTTGGGCCGCGAGCTGGGCGAGGTGTCCCTCGAGGCCGATTCCGCCGCGCTGTCCGTCTCCTGCGCCGATGCCGACCGCGCCGCCGAGGCGATCGCCGAGCTGCGCCGCTCGGGCGTGCACATCGCGGCCTTCTCGCTCGGCCAACCGAGCCTCGACGAGGTCTTTCTGGCCCTGACCGGTCATCCGGCGGAGGAAGACGCGGGCGACGGAGCGGACGCGATCGAGAAGGAGCGCGCGGCATGAGCGGTGACTCGACCGTACAGGCGGCCAAGTCGGCCGGGACCGACGCCACCGCGGTTCGCAAGGCGATCTCCTCGACCACCCGACCCCCACCCGCGAGCGCGGCCGCGGCCGCTCTCACGTTCGGCTGGCGGGGAATGCTCAAGGTCAAGCACGTGCCCGAGCAGCTGCTCGACGTGACGATCACGCCGGTGATGTTCGTGGTGTTGTTCACCTACCTCTTCGGAGGCGCGATATCCGGCTCAACCAGTGAGTACCTGGACTACATCCTCCCGGGGATCCTCGTGATGTCGGTCCTCTTCACCACGGTCTACTCAGGCGTCGCGCTCAACACCGACCTGACCAAGGGAGTGGTGGACCGCTTTCGCTCGCTTCCGATCTGGCGGCCGGCCCCGCTCGTGGGATCGCTGCTGGGCGACAGCGTGCGCTACGTGATCGCCGGGACGGTGATCATCGTGCTCGGCGTGATTCTCGGCTACCGCCCCGACGCCGGCGTGGGCGGAGCGGTGGCGGCGCTGGCTCTCGTGGTGCTCTTCTCCTTCGGGCTGTCGTGGGTGTTCACCACGCTGGGCCTGCTCCTGAGGACCCCGAACGCGGTGATGAACGCGGGCTTCATGGGGATCTTCCCGGTCACGTTCCTCTCCAACGTCTTCGTGGAGCCCGACACCCTGCCCTCGGCCCTCGAAGCCTTCGTCGAGGTCAACCCCGTCTCGATCCTGGCCACCGCCTCGCGCGGGCTCATGGAGGGCAACGTCGAGGCCGGCGACATCGCGATAGTGCTGGGAGTCGCCGCGGCCCTGACCGCCGTGTTCGCGCCGTTGACCACGCGCCTGTACCGCACGCGCTAGGCCGCACGCAGGCTCAGGCCGTTCGGGGGTGCCGGGTGGCAGGCGGGCAGCTTGCGCGTGAAGCGACGGCGCGCCTCGTGGTAGCTGCGGTCGGCCCCGAAGAAGCTCTCGTGAGACCGCGCCATCTCCTCGCGGCGGTAGGCCTGGAGGGGCTTGACCTGCTCGTCACACCTCCGCGCCCGGCGCTTGCCCTCGAGCCAGCCGCCCAGCTCGGGGTGGCTCGCGAGCGCCTCCGCCAGGCGGCGGGTCTGAGCGTGAAAGCCGGCCAGGTCGGATCCGAAGGCGGCGTCGACCAGGCCGATGTCCACGGCCCGCCGGGCGCCTATCGGCGTGAAGGGCGGCCCGGTGAGCCGGGCGCTCGTCTCGGCGCCCACACGGCGGGGCAGCAGGTATGTCCAGTACTCGGACCCGTACAGGCCGCCCATGTGCCCGTAGTAGGGATTCAGCACGACGTCCGCGCGCGCCACCACCCGGTCGGCGGCCAGCGCGAAGGGCACGCCTCCGGCCGCCGCGTCGCCGCCGAGGGCAGAGATGACGAGGTGGGAGTCCGTCTCGACGATGTCGCGCACGACATCGTTGATCGCGTGAAGGTTGCGCCATGACTCCGCCCCGGGATCGTGGGAGGCCTCGATCACGTTCAGGTGTATGCCATTGGAGAAGAAGTCGCTTCCGCCCATCAGCGTGATGACCTTCGTCTGTCGTCGTGAGCGGGCGTACAGATAGGCCTGGCGCAGCCGCCGGCACGCGTCGGTGCCCGCCGCGCCGTTGTAGAAGTCGAACCACAGATAGCCCACGCCGGCGGTCTCGGTGTAGGAGATCTCGCGATAGGTGTTCGCCGCTCCGGGCCGCACGTGCAGGCTGGCCGGGATCTCCGCCGCCCCGAGCTCGTGTCCGGCGAGAGCAAGCGCCCGCGCGGCCGGCAGCTTGAACGGGACCGGCCCGTGGCCCTCCGGGCGCTTGAGCTGCGTGATCCACACCGCGCCGTCCACGGTCGCCCGGCAGATCGCACCCGCGCGCTGGGCCACGATCTCGCCCGCGCGGCCGGTCAGCGCCTGATCTCGGTGAGCCCCGAAGAGGTGAAACTCCGTGCCCTCGATCTCGTCGAGCACACCGGGATGGCCCTCGGCGGCGCGGATCTTGCGGACCAACGTGTCGGTCGGGTCCACCCCCCAGTCGATCGCGCGATCCGGCTGACGCATGATCGGCCGCACGCGTCCGGTCATCTCGTGGTCATCCCGATCGAGCGGTTGGGGAGCGCGGCCGGCGGCCAGCTTGTCGATCGCCTCGACAAGCGACTCGATCGCGGCGCGGCGTACCTCGTGGCGGTAGAGGCTGCTCTTGCCGACGTCGCGCGTGGGGAAGCCGCGGGTGGCCCAGACGTCGCCGGCGTCGGCTTCGCCGTTAGCCTCGAGCACGGTCACGCCCCACTCGTCCTCGCCAAGCTCGATAGCCCAGTCGAGCGAGGATGGCCCGCGGTCGCCCTTCGGTCCGGGGTGGAGGATCAGGCACCGATACCGCGTCCAGATCGACTCGGGGATGAACCTCTTCAGCATCGGGCACACGATCAGCTCGGGCCGGTGTCGCAGGACGGCGGCCTCCATCTCGACAGCGGTCTCCACGACGGCGATCGCGACCTCGTGCCCGAGCTCGGTCAGCTCGATGTAGGCGCGTTGGCTGAGGCCGTTGTGGGCCGACACGAGAAAGAGGACACGATGCGGGCGGAGGGCGGCGGTCATGCCCTGGTTGACCGGGATCGCCCTCATTTATTCCGCGCGGCCCGGGCGGAGGTGGGTCCGCCTCGGCGCGCCTAGCGCCGCGCCAGCGTGGCCGCCAGCTCGGTGCGCGAGCGCACGCCGAGCTTGCGATATACCGCGGACAGGTGGTACTCGACCGTCCGGTCGCTCAGAAACAGGGTGGCGGCCACCTGCTTGTTGGAGCGTCCCCCGGCCACCAGGTCGGCGATCTCTCGCTCACGCGGGCTCAGCCCGCCGTCTCCGCCCGCGGCGGCGCGACGGGTGTGCGCCGGCAGGTCCTCGCCGAGCTCTCGCAACCCCAGGGCCGCCTCGTCGCGCATGCGCATCCCGTGGCCCCGCGCGGCCTCCGCCGCCGCCCGCTTCAGCGACGCCACCGCCTCGTCGCGACGGCCCGCCGCCGCGAGCGCCCGTCCGGCGAGCAGGCGAGCGTCGACGGTATCGCGCGGGGCGTCGGCCTCCATTCCCGCCGTGACCGCCTCCAGCGCGGCTTCCACCGCCCCATCCGCCTCGTCTCGCGCCAGCAGCACCTCCGCACGCGCACACGCGCCGCGAACCGCCCCCGCGGGCAGGCGCAGGGCGTCGGCCTGGCGGGTCGCGCGGTCGGCCCAGACGGCGGCCTCGTCGAGACGGCCGGTGGCCACCCCTGCGCGCGTGAGCACCAGCAACAGCCACGTGGACCAGGTGGGGTTGGCGTCCTCGATGCTTGGGCCCGCGACCCGCTTCATCTCGTCGATGCAGCGTTCCGGATCCTCGTCTACTCCGATCGCCGCCACGGTGCAGCTGCCCGTACGCGTGAGGTCGCTCGGCTCGAGCTGCGGCACCAGCTCGCTGAACTCGGCAGCCGCCCGTTCGGCCTCCAGAGTCTCGCCGCGTAGGTGACGCACCAGGGCGAGCTCCCAGAGCGCGTACTGAAGGAGATGGGGCGCACCTTGCAGCCGCGCGCCCTCCTCCGCGTGCTCGCCCTCCCGAGCCGCCGCATCGAGGTCGAGCAGGTTCACGAACGCCATCGCCCTGACGATCACGAGCGGTACCAGCGCGTGTCCCTGGCTGGTGCGCCGGGCGATCGTCGCCGCGCGCGCGGCCGTGGCCGCGGCGGCGGCGAAGCGCTCGGCGTGCAGCTCCATCACACCGAGGTCGCGCGCGCAGTCCAGCCGGGTGGCAAGCGTCTCGTCGTCGATACTCGCGTACAGCTCGGTGGCGCGGTCGAGCGAGGAGTACGCGCTGTCCGCGTCGCCTTGCCACAGCGCGCCGAGCGCACCGAGGCCGTTTGCGCTCGCGCATACGACGGGGTCGCCGCCCGCGACTTCCTCCGCCCTGGCCGCCCATTCGCGCATGTCCGCCGAGTGCCCGCGCCAGAAGGCGGCAACGGCCATCTCGAGGGAGAGCCCGGCGCGCGCCTCGGCGGGCGCGTCCCCGAGCGCGTCGAGCAGCCGGCGGCGGGCCTCGCCGTGTCGTCCCAGGACGCCCTCGATCGCGGCGCAGGCCGCGACCAGCGCCAGACGCTGCGGGGTGGGATCCGCGGGCAGGAGATCGATCACCTCCGCCAGCGCATTGCGACTCGCCTCGAGTTCCCCGGCGCTGGCGAGGGCCAGCGCCATCGGCGCTAGCAGAGCGGCCCGGCGCTCGCGATCGTTGCCGGGGAGCAGTCGCAGGGCGGCGGCGAACCAGCGCGCCGCGGTGGCGGGAGAGGTGTCGGCGGCCGCGGCCGCGGCCGCGGCGAGCAGCGCGATCGCCGAGTCGTCTCCCGGCCGCGCGTATTGCTCGACGTGGTAGGCACGAACCGAGGGCCCCGCGCCGCGTTCGTCCAGGGCCGTGGCCACTCGCTCGTGTGCACCGAGCCGCCAGGTCGGCGGGATCGTGTCGTAGACGGCGCGACGCACCACCGGGTGGCGAAAGCGAAAGCCACGCCCGTCCCCGGTGGGTTGCACGAGGTCGGCGGCCACGAGCCCGTCGAGGGCCTCGAGCGCTCCGGTCAGCTCCTGGCCGGCGGCGGCGCCGGCCAGCTCGGGATCGAATGGATCGCCGCAGACGGCGGCTCCCTCGAGCAGGTTCCGCGGGGAGGGCTCTAGCGCGTCCACATCCAGCCGCACCGCAGCCACCAGCGTCGGCGGCAGACTGCCGGCCGGCTGGCGCGCCGCCCGAGCAAGCTCTCGTAGGAACAACGGATTGCCCGCTGCCTCGGTAGCCACCCGCTCGCGCAGACCGGCGTCGGGCAGCTCGTTCAACAGCTCGAGCGACGCTTCACGGCCCAGCGGACGCAGCGAAAGGTGCGTCAGTCCGGGTGCGTGGCGGGCGGCGTCGAGCAGCCGCGGCGCCGGGTCGACCGGCCGAAGGGCGAAGGCCAGCAGATGCGCGCCGCGCGGAGGTCGCCGCAACAGGTGCAGCACCAGCTCGACCGAGGCGTCGTCGGCCCAATGGAGGTCGTCGAACATCAACGCGACCGGTTGCTCGCGGCCGAGGAGCTCCAGCAGGCTCCGCAGGGCGCGGTGATAGCGAAAGCGCTCGGCGGCGCCCGCCCGGCCGGAGGGCTGGGATCCGCTCCGCGCCGCCGCGGCGGGCAGCACCGCCCCCAGGTCGGTGCCGAGCGACGCGACGCGACGGGGATGCATCGTGCCGACGTGGTCGTCGAGGGCATCCACCACCACCCCGAAGGGAACGTCCCGCTCGTGCTCGGCGGCGCGTGCCGCGAGCACGAGCATCCCCTGGGCCTCGGAGGCGTCGCGAACGGCTCCGAGTAGCGCGCTCTTGCCGATACCGGCCTCCCCGAAGAGGCCGAGGGCAATACTCGCTCCGTTGTTGGCGTCCGCCACAGCGGTCGTCACGGCGGCGAGCTCCGTCTCGCGGCCTACCAGCTGCACGGGCCCAGTTTAGGCGGTGCCGGGGATCCCGGGGTCTCGGCCCCGTGGTCGATCACGGGGTTTCCGGGGTGGGCCGGAAGCCCGCCTTCTCCGAACCTCTCCCCCGTTCCCAAAGACAGAGGTGACCGTGAGCAGCGTCCAGCTGACCCAGGAAGTACTCGCCCCGCCGGCCGTCAGGCCACGCCCCGCCAAGCCCCGCTTCCTCGACCCAGACGACGCCGCGGATCACGTCACCCGGCTCTACCGGATGGCCGTGGGCCTGTGCGGCTCGCGAACGCTGGCCGAGGACCTGGTCCAGGAGACCTACGCCCGGGTGCTAGCCCGACCGCGACTGGTCCGGGGGAGCGAATTTTCCTACCTTGCCCGGGCGCTGCGCAACGTGCTCATCAACCACGTCAGGGCCGAGGCCCGCCGCAACGAGGTCGCCGAGCCCGAGCATCTCGACCCGCCGGACGCGCGGCCCAGCGCCGACCCGGAGACGGCGGCTTTCATCACCGAGCTCTACGGTGCCATCGCCGAGCTGCCCGATGATCAGCGCCACGTGATCGCGGCCGTGGACCTCGCCGGCATGACCTACGGCGAGGCGGCGAACCTCCTCGCCGTCCCGGCGGGCACGGTGATGAGCAGGCTCTATCGGGCCCGCGAACGCATAGCCCTCACGCTCGGTCTTTGAGCCTTTCCGGCTGTGCCCCACGCGTCGGCTGTGCTCCACGCGTGAACCAGCCCAGAAGGCCGACCGCGGTCATGCAGGCCAGGAATCCGAGGTAGGCCACCGCCCCGAGCGCGCTCCAGTCGGGGGTGTCCGCGTAGCGGGCCACGGCCACGAGCTGGAGGGCACCGAACCCCGCGTAGCTGAGCATGGCCACGTCGACCCGTTCGCGGGCGTTGTCGATGGCCACCTGGGCGGCGATGAACCCCGTGCCCATCAGCCACGCCCCGACCGCCCTCCCGGTCAGAGGAGTCAGCGGCCAGGGCCAGAGGGATGCGGCGCCGACGGGGGCCACGAAGAGGGCGATGCCGAGCGCGAACAGGATGGCCGCCTGCGCCAGGAGCACCAGACGCACCCAGCCCGCCAGCGGGCGCTGCGCGGGCGCATCGGCGCCCGGGGCGCGCAGCTGGAGGAACAGGATCGTGGACATCGCGACCGGGAAGCAGCCGTACACCACGAGCCACGCGATCCCGAACACGCTGTCGGTATGAAAGCGGTCGATGTGGACAAGGCTCAGCACGAGCGTCAGCGTGGTGAAGAACAGCACCGCGGGCATCGCCAGCCGGGCGTGCGACCACTCGCGGCGGCGGGCCGAGCCCAGTTCGAGGATCGCGGAAGACCAGTAGCCGGCGCCGAGGAACGCGGCTGTCAGCGGCGGGTCGATGGTCCAGGCGAAGTAGTCCTCGGTCTGGCCCGAGAGCACGAACAGCTGGAAGCCCGCGATGAGCACGAAGACCCCGGCGACATAGAGCATCCGCCGCATCGCGGTGGTGGTGGCCCGGGTAGCGCCCGGTGCGGGGGTGACCGGTTCGAGGGGCCGTTCGCTGTCGTGTGCCTGCGCGATCATGGAAACTTACGCCTGGGAAAGTGGCCGGCGCGGCGTCGCTCCTCCTCGATCCGCGTCCAGAGCGTCGGCGGCAGCCCGGGGGTGACGGCCCTCATCAGGGCGACCACCTCGCGCTGGCGCTCGAGGGAGGCCCGCAGATCGGGGCGCTCAGCCAGTGCAGACTCGGCCTTCCTTCTCCGCCGCCCGCGAAGCTTGCCGTCCGCTAGCGCGGCGAGTTGCTGTTCAAGGGTGACGGCCCTCATGTCTGAATCTCGCATCGTGTGTCCCTCCTCACACACAAGACGGCGGTGCCGGTGCATCTATTCCATCCGCGTTTTGCCAATCTCAAGAGCCGTGACCCAGAGGTTGATCGCGTCGCACGGCGCGGAGATCTGCACCGAGGCCTTCGGAGAGCCGAGCGACCCGCCGATGCTGCTGATCATGGGGCAGATGGCTTCGATGTTGTGGTGGCCGGCCGCCTTCTGCGAGCGCCTTGCGAGCGCCGGAAGCTTCGTACTCCGCTATGACCATCGCGATACCGGCCGATCCACCGCCTACGAGCCGGGCGCAGCCACCTACACGCCCGACGACCTGGTCGCGGATGCGATGGCGATCCTCGACGGGTACGACATCGAGCGCGCACACGTCGTGGGGATGTCGATGGGCGGCGTGATCGCGCAGCTCGTCGTGCTGGACCATCCCGCGCGCGTGGCGAGCGTCACCGCCATCAGCACCACGAAGGTGGGCGCCCCAGACCACTCACTACCCGAGCCGGACGCCGCATACATGGAGCACGCCGCCGCGTTCGAGGATCTCGACTGGACCGACACCGAGGCCCTCGGCGACTTGATCGTCGAGGACGCCCGGCAGCTCGCGGGCTCGAGACACCCCTTCGACGAAGTGGCGGCTCACGACCTGGTCACGAGCGACCTGCGGCGCGCCAGAAATCCCCAGAGCCTGATGAACCACGCGATGATCGGCGACGGGGAAAGGCGCCAGGACACACTGGGGAAGATCGACGTTCCGTTCCTGGTCATCCACGGCGCCGCCGATCCGCTGTTCCCCCACCCGCACGGGGTCGCACTGGCAGAGGCCGTGAGCGGGGCGACGCTCTTGACGATCGAAGGCGGGGGTCACGAGATCCACGAGGGCGACTGGGATCAGATCGTGGACGCCATCCTCAGTCACACCGCAATCCGCTGATCGGAGGGTGCTCGATCCGCTTGTAGCATGGCGCTCGCGTGCCGGGCCGATACGAATCCGATCGACATCTGGCCGGCCTGATCGCCCTCGTTGCGTGCGCGGTGCTCGCGCTCTGTTGCGCCGACCGCGCCGCCGGCGCAGCTCCGACGCGCGCCTCGAAGCCGCCTGAGCGCCGGGTGTTCGTGCTCGGCCTGCGGCGGCCGGGCACGCCGGGGCAGTTCGCGAACCGCGTCTCGGACCCATCCTCAGGGCGGTATCGCCGGTTTCTCTCGTTGCGCGAATACCGAAAACGGTTCTCGCCCCCCAGGGCCGAGCGCCGACGCGTAAAGCGCTACCTCGCCTCCCGGCGTGGCGTGCGAAAGGTGGAGCTGAGCTCGGACAGGTCGCTTGTCCTGGCCGTACTGACTCCGGGGGCAGGGCGGCGAACCTTCTGCGCGGCGGGCGCCGAGGCGCCGACCCGTCGTCTCTGCACGCCACCGGCCCTGCGCGGAAAGGTTCGCTGGATCTCAGCCGGGGAGATCTACCAGGTCGGCGGCAACTCGGGTTCTGGCGGCGGCCCTCGATCCGAGAGGGCGAGGGCCGGCACCCCTCAGGGCTGCAACGGCGCGCTCACGACGGGTGCCTTCACTCCAAACCAGCTGTCCACCGCCTACGGAGTCGATCAGCTGCGCTCCCGCGGCCTCGATGGCTCCGGAGTTCGCGTCGCAACGCTGAGCTCGCAGGAGGTCGACGCCGCCGGATTTGCCACCTGGGCCAAGTGCTTCGGCCTGGCAACTCCCGCGGTGAGGCAGTTCGCGATGCCGGGGGCGAGTCGCGACACCGCAACCGCCCCCGAGGAGACAGTGCTCGACGTCGAAGCGCTCGCCTCGCTCGCGCCCGGCCTGCAGCGCATCACGCCGATCTTCGTGCCCCTCGACCAGAGCTTCAGCAACTCCTTCCTCCTCTTCATGTTCGGCGCGCTCGACCCGTCACGCCAGGGCGGGAGGCTGCCGCACATCCTGTCGATCAGCGACGGCGTGTGCGAGAGCCGCTTCACGCGGGATCAGCTGCGACTCGGCCGGCGGCTGCTCACGCAGGCGTCCGCGCTGGGGATCACCACGCTGGCCGCGTCCGGGGACCTGGGCTTCCAGGGCTGCTTCATCAACAAGCCGGGAGCGCTCTTCCCGAGCAGCTCACCGCTCACCACCAGCGTCGGAGGTACGGATCTGACCCTGACCCCCGGAAACCAGATCGCCGATCAGGTCGTTTGGTCGACGTTTGCGACGCAACCCGCCCAGGGCGTAGGCAGCGGCGGCGGTCCCAGCAAGGTCTGGCGGCGCCCGAGCTTCCAGCAAGCCCCGGGCGTCGGACCCCCGCTCCAACCGGGCAAGCCCACGCGGCTCAGCCCCGACGTCGCCGCCATGGCCTCGTTCACCCCCGGCCTCGCCGTTTTCGACAAAGACGGTGGCGGCTGGGGAATCGGCGGGGGAACCAGCGCCGCGACGCCACTCACGGCCGCGATCGTGGCGTTGGTCTGGGAGCAGGAGCGACAGGCCGGGCGCCCGCGCCTCGGCTCGCTGCCGCCACTCCTGTACGAGCTCGCGCGCGGACCCGGCTACAGCACGATCTTCTCCGACATCATCTCCGGGACGAGCTCGCGACGACCCAACTCGCCGGTCGGCCAGAGTCCGGCGGGCGGCGCCGCTCAGCCGGGCTACGACCTGGCAACCGGACTCGGCTCACTCAAGGCGGCGGCGTTCGCCGATGCCGTGGCGTCGGCCCGATGAGCGAACGCATCCGGTTGCGTGAGTTTCGCGACAGCGATCTCGACGCCCTCGCCGCGATGGTCGCGGACAACGAGCAGATGACGTTCTACCCGCAGCCGAAGACGCGGGCTGAGGCGGCCGCCTGGATTCGCCGAAATCGCGAGCTCTACAAGACGCATGGGTTCGGATCGTGGCTAATCGAGCTGCTCCCGGTCTCGGACTTCGCCGGCTACTGCGGTATCCGGCCGTTGAAGCTCGACGGGGTCGCTGAGGTCGAGATCGCATGGCACGTTCACAAGCAGTTCTGGAACCAGGGCGTGGCCACCGAAGCGGCGACGATGGCTTGCTCCACGGCGGCGACCCGCTTCGGGATCTCGCGCCTGATCGCGGTTGTGCACCCCGACCACCTCGCATCGCGCCGGGTCGCGGAGCGCATCGGCATGCGCGCCGAGCGGACGGCGCTGCTCGACGGCGACTATCCCGCCGTGATCTACGCGGCCGAGCTCTCTTGAGCCGTCCGGCTGCGCGTCGCCCGGCACGGACACCCACTCGAGCTTCGGCGACGATCAGGCGGTGAAGACGATGGCGCCGCGGTTGGGCGTCGACCCGGTCGCTCCCGCCAACCCGTACTGGGCGGAGCACGGGCGGACCATCCAGGATCCGGACGGGTTCCGGGTCGTCCTCGTGCCCGAGCGCTGGGAGCACTGAGGCTCGGGCTGCCGCTTGAGCTCGTCCGGTTCGGTCACGGCTCGCCGAGACCCGTTCGATCGAGTGCTCAAGCCGACGCTCGAAGCGCAGCGCGGGACGGCCGTCGACGTTTTTGTCTGTCGGTCAAGTCGGCGATCTCTCCCAGCGGCTCTGCCCTCAGTCCGTGCCAGCGTCGCTTGCCGTCGGGGCGAAACGCGACCAGTCCCGACTCCCGCAACACCTTTACGGCGACTGGATCGCTGACGTCGAGCGGCCCGCCGAGCAATATCGCGGCAGATGCTCCACCCCCTGAAAGGGTTCCGAACCACGACGGGCACTCGTGCGTAGTGCAGACTGTGGTGCGCTTGCTCCCAAGCTCAGGAGGGCCCGTCATGCTCCGTCGTTGGCCATTGATCGTCGCGTGCTTGGCCGTCGCCGTGTTGGCGGGCGGGGTGACCGCCGCCGCCTCGGCGGATCGAAGCCATGGCGATGAGGGCTGCGGGGCTAAGGGCATGGAGCGGCTGTTCACCCTGCAGCCTGACCCCGCCGGCAATCCGGAGGGCGTCGCATTCGACAAGCGATCTCAGGCCTTCTTCGTCTCGATCACGGCCGGCGGCGCCATCTACCGCGGCACGCTCGGCAGCGACGTGGTTTCACCATTCATCCCCGGTGCGGGCGGGCGAGCGGCCGTCGGTCTCGAGCTCCGGCACGGCAAGCTCTATGTCGCGGGAGGCGCCACCGGGTCGATCACGGTGTACGACCTCGCCACGCGCCAGACCGTGGCCGAGTTCGACACCGGCGCGGGGGGCTTCCTCAACGACCTGGTGGTGACCGAGCGCGGCGATGTCTACGTGACCGACTCGTTCCGTCCCACCCTGTGGCATGTGACCGCGGCGCAGGTACGCGCCGGATCCGGCACCCCGCGGGCGCTCCGCGTCAGGACTATCCCGTTCGAGGCCGGCGAGTTCAACCTGAACGGGATCGTGGCCAAGGGCAGCCGCGGCCTCGTCGTCGTCGACTCCAACAGCGGCACTCTCTTCCGGATCGACTTGAGCAACCATGGCTCATCGATCCGTGGGATCGATGAGATCGAGGGTGTCACCCTGCCCGGTGGCGACGGCCTGCTGCTCGACCACGGCCGCCTCGTCGTCGTGCAGGGAGACCCCGCCCAGCTGTCGTTCGTCAAGCTGCGCAGCGGCGCATCCCGCGCCGAGCTCGAGCGCACCCAGACGAGCGACCTGCTCCGGGGCCCGTCGACCGTCGACCGCGCGAACGGCCTGTATCTCGTTGTCAATGCCGACTTCGACACCGGCCGGCTGCCGTTCGCGGTGGCAGGTCTGCCGCGCCGGCACTGATCCGGCGGGCGACGAAGGCGCGGGCAGGAACTGCGCCGGGCGGGCCAAATGACTGCTTATGCCGAAGGCGCCGCGACGGCCGAAGTACTCGATCGGCCAGCTGCTGACCGCGGAGGACTTTGAGGCCGAACAGTCCTATTTCTTGGCCGGGCGGCGCTCCGACAATCGCCTGCTGCACGGCTGGGGGGTGGTCTGCGGTCTCGGCGTGACGCCCACCGGCGGCGGTGGCGTGGTCATCGAGCCGGGGATCGCGGTCGACGGGCTGGGCCGCGAGATCGTGGTGCCGGAGAGGCGGGAGATGCCCGATCCGCGCCGGCCGATCGATGACCGCGGCGACCCATGCGGCGATCCGGTCGACTCCGAGGTGATGACGATCTGCCTGGCCTACTCTGAGCGTCCCGAGGACCAGGGTGATCCCGCCCGCTTCGTGCGCGAGACCTACACGCTCCAGGTTCGCCCGGGGCGAGCCGAGCCTCCTCCTCGGAGCGCCGCGGCGGAGGCTGTTCTCGCCGGGTCGCCGGCCGAAGTGGTGAGGGAGCTGTGCGACGCGGCAGCGGGCGAGGCGTGCGATCCGCCGGAGCAGTGCGTGCCGATCGCGTCGGTGGACGCGCGGAAGGGACAGCTGCGGGTAGTGCAGTGCCCGCGTCGTACGATCGCGGCCGCCGACGCACTACTCGAGCTCATCCTGGGCCTCGTCCAGCGCGTCCAGGAGCTGGAGCGGCGAAGCTAGCGTCGGTGGGTAGCATGCCGGCTGGCCTGGGGCCTGACCCTTCATCCACGAAGAGAGGTGAGAATGGGAGTCCGCGAGTACGTGCTCGCGACCTCTGCCGAGGGGGCCGCGAGTCTGGCCGGCGAGCCCGGCACGGTCCTGATGGGCGGCGGCACGCTCCTGATGCCACAGGCCACCGCCGGCACGCTTGGCGCCGAACGCGTCGTTGGACTCCACGCCGCCGGCCTCGACTACGTGCAGCGGAACGGTGCCACCGCGATCGGCGCGATGAGTCCGCTCGCTACCCTCGCGACGCTCGACGACCTGCCGGCGCTTCGGTCCGCGGCCGGCGGGGTGGGCGGCTGGGCCCTGCGCAGCATCGCCACGCTTGGCGGCAACCTGCATGCCGCCGCGCCCTACGGCGACCTCGCCCCGGTGCTGCTGGCGCTGGACGCGACGGTGCGCCTGGTGGGGACGGGCGGCGAGAGGACACTGCCACTCGCCGACTGGCTCACCGAGGAGGGCGACCGACGCCCTGAGGTGCTCGCCGAGGTGGTGGTTCCGCCGCCGCGCGGCCTCACCGCTCACCGCCGCCATGCGCGCCGCGCGGCCAACTCGCCGGCCGTGGCCGGCGCGGCTGTGCGGCTCGTGATCGAGGACGGCGCGGTCGCGGAGGCGCGTGTGGCGATCGGGGCCGTCGCGCCGCGTGCGCTGCGAGCTGCGGCCGCCGAGGAGCGGTTGACCGGCGCACCCGCCGACGCCGCGGCGATCGCCGAGGCCGCCGAGGCTGCCGCGGCGGCCGGATCGCCGGTTGACGACCCGGTGGCGAGCGCCTGGTACCGGCGCCGGATGACCGCCGTATGCGTTCGGCAAGCCCTCGAGAGCGCGCTGGGAGCGGAGGCGCGATGACCATGAGGGCGGTGAGCTTCGAGCTGAACGGGGAGCCGGTGGCAGCGCTGGCGCGGCCGCTCGACACCCTCCAGTCGGTGCTGCGCCACCAACTCGGAATGACCGGGACGAAGGCGGGCTGCCGCCAGGGGGGTTGCGGCAGCTGCACGGTGCGGCTCGACGGCGAGCTCGTCCTGGCCTGCCTGGTACCCGTCGAGCACGTCGAGGGGCATTCCGTCACGACGATCGAGGGGCTCGGGTCGGCCGGCGCGCTCAGCCCTGTTCAGGCGACCTTCTACGAGCGCTTCGCCATCCAATGCGGCTTCTGCAGCCCGGGGATGATCACGGTCGCGACGGCTCTCCTCGAACGCAACCCGGATCCCACCCGCGCGGAGATCACCGAGGCCCTCGCCGGCAACGTCTGCCGCTGCACCGGGATAGTCCCGATCGTCGACGCGATCGAGGCGGCGGCGGCGCGCGTGCGCGAGGAGGAGGGGGCAAAGGCGTGAACCAGGCGAAGCCCTTCAACGTCATCGGCCGCGCGCACGAGCGGCGCGACGGGCTCGGCCACGTGACCGGCACGACCGTCTACGTGGACGACGTCAGCTTCCCGCGCATGTGCCACCTGAAGATGGTCCGCAACCCGCTTGTGCACGCCCGCATCCGCGGAATCGACTTCTCCGAGGCCGAGAAGGTGCCGGGCTTCATCACCGCGCTGACGGCCCGCGACGTGCCCAAGAACGTGTACACGATCCTCTGCTTGATCGGGGTCGAGCCGGACGACGAGCCGGTCCTCGCCGAGGACCGCGTCCGCTACAGGGGCGAGCAGATCGCCGCGGTGGTCGCCGAGACGGAGGCCGCCGCCGCGGAGGCCGCGGCCAAGGTGCGGCTCGACCTCGAAGAGCTGCCGCACGTTCTCGACGTCGAGGAGGCGCTGGCGCCGGGGGCGCCCGTAGTCACCCATTGGGGGACGAACCACTTCGTCTACGAGGGCCACCACTGCCGCCGCCTCCGCTACGGGGACGCCGAGGCCGCCCGCGAGCAGGCCGACCACGTCGTGTCGGGCCGCTACCAGCTGAGTCCGATCGAGCACGCGCCGGTCGAGACGACGGGCTGCGTCGCGAAGCCGGAGGCGGACGGCCGGGTCACGGTCTACACGAACACACAGGCCATCTACTTCAGCCTCGACAACACCGCCTTCATCCTCGGCGTGCCGCCGCACCAGCTCCACTTCGTCGGCGGCACCGTCGGAGGCGGGTTCGGAGGCAAGGTGGACGTGATCGTCGAGCCGATCGCCGCACTGGCGGCGATGCGCACGGGCCGCCCGGTCAAGTACATGTACACGCGGCCCGAGGAGATGCAGGTCTCCTCGACCCGAAGCGCGGTCCGGATGTACATCCGCGACGGCGTGACCGCCGACGGCACGATCGTCTCGCGCGAGGTGACGACCTTCCACGATGCCGGCGCCTACAGCCGCCACACCCCGTACGGGTGCACCAAGCACGCGGCCAACGCCGCCGGGCCGTACACGATCCCGAACGTGTCGGTCGACGTGCACTGCGTTTACACGAACCGCCAGCCCTCGAGCGCGATGCGCGGATTCGGGGTGACCGAGGCCTCGTTCGCTGTGGAGATGCAGATGGACCGCATCGCCCGCGAGCTCGGCCTCGACCCGTGGGAGCTGCGGCTGCGGCACGCCTACCGCAACGGCGACGAGCGGCCCTACCGCAAGACCACCGAGGACGCCTCGCTGGTGGAGGCGATCCAGGCGGCCGCGACGCTGGCGGGCGTCGAGTTGTCTCCGGAGCTGCAGGCGATGACGTCCGACGACGGGAACGGAGCGCAGCGATGACGCTGCTGCGAGGCCGAGGGATGGCCGCCGTCAACTACCCGACCGGCATGAACCTCGGCGGCGATCCCACCCAGGCGCTCGTGCACGCGACAACGACCGGCGCGTTCGTGATCACGCTCTCGAGCGTGGACCTGGGCCAGGGGCTGAAGACCGTGCTCGCGCAGATCGGCGCCGAGACGCTGGGCGTGCCGTTCGACACGGTCAGGGTCGACACCGCGGACAGCGACACCGGGCCTCACTGCATGGGCACCTTCGCGAGCCGTGCCACGCACCGAGCCGGGAACGCGATCATCCGAGCCGCCGAGGAGGCCCGGCGCGAGATGCTGGAGGTCGCCGCCGAGGAGCTCGAGGCTGCGCCCGAGGACCTCGACACGGACGGTGAGGGCGACATCGTCGTGGTCGGCTCGCCCGACAAGCGCGATCTCGGTGATGGATGTCGCGCTGGCGGCGCACTTCAAGCAGGGGCGGAGCATCTCGGGCCGCGGGCTCTACATGAAGCCGAAGAGCGACCTCGACCCGGAGACCGGCGCGATGGACCCGGATTCCACCGAGGCGCACGCCTGCACGGTGGCCGAGGTGGAGGTGGACACGGAAACCGGACAGGTGACGGGTGCTGAGCCTGAAGAGCGCCTACGAGATCGGCAAGGCCCTCAACCCGGCGCTCGTCGAGGGTCAGATCACCGGCGGCGCGTGGATGGGCATGTCCCACGCGCTGTACGAGACGACCGCGCCCTACTACCCCGCGCTCGATCACAGCCCGGGCGACTTCAACGACTACCTGATGCCCGGCGCGGCGGAGCTGCCGGTGATCGAGTCGACGATGCTCGAGATGGCCTCGGCAAACGGGCCATTCGGCGCCAAGGGTGTCGGCGAGATGACCGCCAACTCGCCGATTCCGGCGATCGCGAACGCGGTCACGGACGCCATCGGCGTACAGATCACGGAGCTGCCGATCACACCGGAGAAGGTGCTACGGGCCTTGGACGAGGTGGCGGTGTGAGCTCCCCCTTCGGCACCTTCACTGGCGTCCAGCCGTTCGAGTTCGTCAGCGGTGTGCACCTGCGCGCGGTCGGCGGCGAGCAGGTGCTGCTCTGCCGCGTCACCTACGAGCCCGGCAAGGAGGTGTCCCGCCACCGGCACGAGCACACTGAGCAGGTGATGCTGATCCTGGAGGGCGAGGTCACACTGACCGTCGAGGGCGAGACGCGCACGCTGACTGCGGGCGGCACGGCGGTGATCAACCGCGGGCTGGAGCACGAGCTCCACTCGGCAGGTGGATGCACATTCATCGAGGCGCTCGCGCCCGTGCCGCTCGACCACGTGCCCGACCGTGGGCGGGACCTCGTGCTGGGCCCCGACGGCGGCTCCGGGCACGTCGAGCGCTAAACCCGAAGGAGGACATCGAATGGCCTACGCCGTGTGCGTCACCTGGATCGCGAAGGACGGAGAGGAGGAGGCGGTGGCCGCCGCGATCGAGCGCCTGCTCGAGCCCTCTCGCGCCGAGCCCGGCGTGCAGCTCTACCTCCCCCACCGGGACCCAAACGACGCGCGCGTCTTCTTCATGTACGAGCAGTACGCGGACGAGGCCGCCTACCAGGCCCACGTCGACACCGAGCACTTCAAGCGCGACGGGCTGAGCGATGCCATCCCGCGTCTCGCGGAACGCAGGCGCGAGTTCTACGAGACGCTCGACTGAGGTCAATCCCTTGGCACGGCACACCGCGCTGATCATGGCGATCGTGGCCGCCTCAACCCGAGCTGGACTTTCTACGGCAGGCCCGTGATCGCCGTCGCGGGCGCCCGGGTCGTCGCCGCGGTCGACCGCTTTCCCGACCAGATCCCGAACCACGACGTCCCGGTGACCCTGCGGGAGGCCGACGGCAACCACGTGATTCTCGCGCTCGGCCACGGCCGCTTCGCCTTCTACGCTCACCTCAAGCCAGGCAGCGTTCGCGTCAAGCGCGGTGATCGCGTTCGCCGAGGCGAACTGCTCGGCCTCCTGGGGAACTCCGGCAGCTCGACCGGGCCGCACCTGCACTTCCACGTGATGAACGGCCCGTCGCCGCTCGCGTCCGACGGGCTGCCGTTCGTGTTCGACCGCTTCCGATTGAGCGGACGCATCCCGCCCCTCGACGATTCCCTCGCGGCCACTATCCTCGCGGGGGAGCCGGTTCCCGTCGACCGGGCCGGCGCCGGGCCGCGCCGCCGGGAGCTGCCGCTGGGACGCGACGTCGTCAGCTTCCGACCGGACTGACGAGCGCGCCGCCAAGCCGGCCGACACTCAAGCCCGGCCGGCGGGCACCGTCGCGTCCAGCCATTCCTCGAAGGTCGGGCCGGCGAGCTTGGCGTCCGGTCCGGGCAGGGCGGCCCCGTTCGCGTAGCGCTGGCTGTCGGGGTCGGAGGGGTCGGTCGGCTGTTCCTCGACGCGCAGGCCCTCGCCGCGACGCGCGGCCAGCAGGCGCGCCGCCTCGACCAGACGCCACTCGCGCGGGCCGGCGACCTCGGTGGTCTCGGCCGCATCGAACTCGGCGTCCGAAGCGGTGGCGAGGTCGACCAGCGCCTCCGCGACCGTCCGCGCCGACACCAGCTGGGTGCGCATCTCCCAGACGTAGCTCACGTCGCCCTGCGTGCCCCAGCGCATCAGCTCTTCCACGAACTCGTGGAACTGGGCCGCGCGGACGATCCGCGCCGGAATCGGCCCCGCCAGGGCGGCCCGCTCGTGCGCGACCTTGGCGGCGTTGTAGCCGCCGGCGAACTCGTCGATGCCGATGATCGACACCAGGACCAGTCGCCGCACGCCGGCCCGCTCACCGGCCTCCTGCAGATTGTGGGTGGCGGTCGTGAAGAACTCCGTCGCGGCCTGCTGATCGGGCGAGGGCCCGGTGGCGACGTCGATGATCGTTTCGACACCGGTCAAGGCCTGCTCCAGCCCCTCGCCGCTGATCACGTCAACGCCCTGCGAGCGCGAGATCGGCACGACCTCGTAGCCGCGTGACTCGAGAATGTCGACCACCGGCCGGCCAACCCGCCCGGTCGCTCCCGCCACCGCGATCTTGGTGCTCCGCTGCATATCTGTCTCCTTAGAGTGGATAACGCCTCACTCCAAGGACACGCCGCGGCACGGAGATGTGACGACTCACGTCGACCCGCGTATTCGGAACTGCCGCCACCGCGCGTTCAGACCCTGCCCGTCGAGCGAGCGACTGCGACCGTGCCGGATCGGCAGCATCGTCCAGATCCCGAAGCCGATGCGAGCGCGTTCGGGGATCACTGTGCCATGGGCCTCGTATACCGTGCGGCCGTCGACGCGCCACGTCGCCGTCGATGTGCCTCGATCCAGCGTGATCTCGCACGCGCGAAGGCGGGTGAAGTCGTCGTCGAAGTCCTCATACGGCGACTCGACCACGTGGTAGAAAGGCTCGCCTCCTCCGCCGCCCCTCAGGCCCAGCTGCTCGTGCAGCGCGAGCACGCGGGTGGAGGTGCCGCAGACGGCGAACACACGCTTGGTCACGGCGAGGTCGAAGACGTGGAAGGCGGCCATCCCCGTTCGGTAGTCCCCCGGTTCCCCGCCGATGTTCTCGACCGCGAGGTCGACGGCGAAAGTCGCCGGTCGATCCGGGGGCAGCTCGAACTCGCGGGTCGAGAAGGCAAGGTACTTGGCGCTGTCGACGGCCTGAAACGCGTCGTGCGACAGCGAGAAGCGCGGAATCGCCACTCGCACCTCGCCCTCGCCGACGGCCACCTGAGCGTTGGGGTCCAGCGGAATGTGCTCGTCCCCCGTCGGCAACGGCAGGCGGGCCGGCCCCCAGCGCGCGGTATCGAGGTCCGGCCCCTCGAGCTCGTCGTATGTGACGAAGGCGTCGCCTATGACGACGTTTCCCATCGTGCTTTTCCTCTCAGCCCCGGCTCACCCCGGTGTCGCTCCTCCGGGGCGGTCGACTTGTAGGCGGCGATGAAACCCTCTCGCCAGCTCGGGTAGCGCGGCTGCCAGCCGAGCTCGTGCTTTGCCTTGGCGTTCGAGGCTCCGCGCGCCTCGGTCCCCATGACGACCGCGACCTCGCCGGCCAACAGCAGCGCGAGCCAACGGGGAAAGCGGCGAGGCGGCCCGGCGCCGAGCGCCTCTGCGAGCACCGGTAGCCACTCGCGGACCGGCGCGGGCTCGTCGTCGACGACGTTCCAGACGCCCGGCCCGTCGTGCTCGAGCGCGAGCACGGTCGCCGCGGCGGCGTCGTCGAGATGGATCCACGAGGCCACGCCCCCGCCGTCTCCGATGATCGGGTACTGCCGCTTGCGCACGGGTTCGACGAGCCCATCGTTGGCGGCGCCGTAGAAGATGCCGTAGCGAAGCGCGATCCCGCCGACGTCTGTGACCGCCTCCTCGAGGTAGCCCATCGCGGCGTTCGACTCGCGCGCCTTCGCGGGCGGGGCGGGATCGAGCGGGTCGTCCTCGGTCTTGACCCACGCACCCTCGCGTGCGGTCCGGAAGCTGGCGAAGCTCTGCGCCACGAACCGGTCGACGCCCGCTTTGCGTGCGGCCGCGAGAAGGGCGTCCGTGCCCTCGGTCCGCAGCCTGTTCGTCTCCGCGAACGTGCGGTCGAAATTGCGCGAGAAGTTCAGGTCCGCCAGGGCCGTCGCCTGGTGGACGATCGCGTCCGGCGCGAACTCGAGCACGACGCGGCGCACGGCCGCACGGTCGAGCAGATCGAGCGCGACCGGCTCGGCGCCGAGCCTGCGGATGTGCTCCGCCTTCTCAGGCGACCTGGAGCTGCCAATCACCTCATGGCCTCGGTCGACGAGCTGAGGGACCAGCCTGGTGCCGATCGCACCGCTCGCTCCTGCAACTAGGACTCTCATCGTGTCTCTCCTTTGGTCACATCACCCGCGTCGCGCGGGTCTACTGCTATGACCCTCCCCGACGACCGGATGTGACAGATGGACGAACACGAGTTTCTGGCACAGCAGTTCGAGGAGTACCGAACCCGGCTACGTGCCGTGGCCTACCGGATGCTCGGCTCGCTGAGCGAGGCCGACGACGCCGTGCAGGAGACGTGGCTGCGTCTCAGCCGAAGTGACACGGACGACGTGGAGAACCTCGGCGGATGGCTGACCACCGTGGTCTCGCGCGTCTCGCTGAACATGCTGCGCTCCCGCCGATCGCGGCGCGAGGAGCCCCTCGATTTGCGCATGCCGGAACCGATCGTCGACCGCGCTGACGGCACCGACCCAGAGCACGAGGCGCTCCTGGCCGACTCCGTCGGCCTGGCGCTGCTCGTGGTCCTCGAGACGCTGAACCCCGCCGAGCGGCTCGCGTACGTGCTGCATGACATGTTCGGGGTGCCCTTCGACGAGATCGCGCCGATCGTGGACCGCTCACCCGAGGCCGCGCGCCAGCTCGCGAGCCGCGCTCGCCGCCGCGTTCAGGGCGAGACCGCGGTACCCGACGCCGACCTCGACACCCAGCGCGAGGTCCTCGACGCCTTCCTAGCCGCCGCACGCGAGGGCGACTTCGAGGCGTTGGTCGAGGTGCTGGACCGCGACGTGGTCCTCAGGGCCGACCGCCGCGGCGTCTCGATCGGCGCCCCCCGGGTGGTCCGCGGAGCGGCCAACGTGGCGCGCGGAGCGCTCGCCTTCTCGCGCCTCGACATCGAGGTGCGGCCGGCGCTCATCAACGGCGCCGTCGGCACGGTCACCTTCCGAGACGGGCAGCCGTTCGCAATCGCGGGCTTCACCATCCGAAACCGAAGGATCGTCGAGATGGACATCATCGCCGACCCCGAGCGCCTCAACCGGCTCGACCTGGAAGTCCTCGACTGACCGGCGCCTCGTCCTCGATCGTGGGCCGGCCGTCACTTCGACGCCGGCGTGCGGCCTACCACGAGCAGGTACTCGTAGTGGTACTCGGCCGGCGCGTCCGGTGGCCGGTGGTTGGAGCGCGTGGCGAGTTCCAGGAACTCGTGATCGAGCGCGGCCGCGCGGGCGGGTTGCTCGGCGAGGCTCGCGTAGAGCGCGACCACGGGCCCGAACGTCTCCTTGAAGAACTCACAGTAAGCGTCCGGGTCGCCGGGGCTGGTTTCGACGTTCTGTCTTCGAGTCAGGTCGAGCGAGGCGAGCCGGTCGCCGAAGAGCTCGCGCACGTGCGCCTCGCTGCCCCACAGGGTCGGCGGCAGCGCTCCCGGTGGGGGCGGCGGCGCGTAGCGGGCGAAGAGCTCGAAGAACTCGGCCGCAAGGCCCTCGGGAATGAAATTGATCATGCCGATCGTGCCGCCGGGCCGGCAGACGCGCACGAGCTCGTCCGCGACCGCCTGATGGTCAGGCGCGAAGATCGCGCCGACCGAGGACGTGACGACGTCGAACTCCCCGTCGCGGAACGGCAGCGACTCGGCGTCGGCCTCCACCCACTCCAGCTCCACGCCTCGAGCGTGCGCCTCGCGGCGGCCGCCTTCGAAGTTCTCCGGCGTGAGGTCTGACGCCACGACTCGAGCACCGGCTTCGGCGGCGCGGATGGCCACGTTCCCGCTGCCGGCGGCCACGTCGAGCACGCGCTGGCCGGCGGAGACCCCGCACGCCTGCACCAGCACCGGTCCGAAGCCCCAGACCGTGTGGGTAGCGAACCTGTGGTAGTCGCCGAGCGCCCACATCGCGCGCTCTTCGGCCTTGGCTTGCGCCTCGGCGCCGGGTTCCCCGGGTTTCGCGGCTCGCCGCCATTTCCTCGATCCGGGCCCGAGCCGCGGCCTGCAGGATGAACTCCTTTGGTGCGCTTCGTTGGTCCATGGCCGGACCGTAGGCCGCGTCGACGGCCGCGTCTTCGCCACGACCGGCCATCTGCGCGGCGCTCTGAATAGCCAGTTCTGGCTATGCGTGGGAGCGATCGAGCAGACCCGACCGCACGGCCAGAGCGGCTGCCGCCGTTCGAGAGGGAAGATCGAGCTTGCGCAACAGATTCGTGACATGCCGGTGCACGGTGTGCTCGCTCACCACCAGCTGCTCCGCGATCTGCCTGTTCGTCAGCCCCTTGGCGAGCAGGCGCAGGACCTCGAGTTCCCGGGGCGTCAGATCCCTCAAGGGCCCGTGGCCGCCGCCGGCGGAGTCGAGGATGCGCCGCGCGCGCCCGGCGTCGAGCTCCGCCCCCAGCTCGAGCAGACGATCCAGCGAGGCGCTGGCCTCACGCTCAGCCGCCTCGACGCGATCGAGTGCGAGCAGGCACGTCGCGAGCTCGACCCGCGCCCGCGCGGCCTCGAACGGTGCACCCGCGCGCTCGAAGCAATCGACGGCGTCCTCGAGCAGAGCGCGCGCTCGATCGTGGTCGCCGCGCGCGCACGCGAGCACCCCCTCGGCCAGGTCGGCACAAGCACGAAGCGGCGCCGTGCCGACCTGCCGCTGGACCTCGCGGAGGGCCGCGACCGCAGAGGCCGCCTCGTCGAACTCGCCCCGCGCCGCCCGCGCGTGGACGAGCAGCTCGAGCGCCGGCGCGCGATCCAAGCCGCGATCCGGCGGCAGCTGCCGCAGCAGGCGCTCGAGCAGGTCCAGAGCCTGCAGAGTCTTGCGCTGGTCCAGCGCAAGACGAGCACGGCAGAGGTGGGCCTTCGACGAGGTCGCCCGCCCGGTCGAGCAGCTGCTCCGCGTCGCCCCGCCGCCCCTGCCGCCGCCGCAGCTCGGCCAACCCCACGAGCGGACCGCCGACCCACGCCGGGCGTGAGCGCGAGTAGTCCTCGACCGATGCCTCCAGCATCGCCTCGGCGTCGCTCCAGCGGCCTCGCCAGAGATCCACCGCGCCGTACTCCGCGCGACAGAACGCGAGCATGTAGCGGCTCCCGTAGCGGTCGGCGAACTCGGCGATTCGGTCACACCACTCGGATGCCCGCTCGAAGTCCAGCGCGGCCGTGCAGGCGCCGACCAGGATGCAGAACGTCCAGGCGCTCGAGATCGGGATCGTGGCGGCGCCTCCCAAGGCCGTCGCAGTGGCCTCGTCAAGGCAGCGCATGCCCTCGTCCACCCGTGCGCAGCCGACCAGCGTCGCGCCCTGGAGCGCGAGCCCGAGCATCTCCAGGTCGGCGACCCCGAATCGCCGCCCCAGCTCGGCGGCATGCGCGGCGAGCTCAGTCGCCCTCTCCGTGTCGCCATCCGCGTGGGCGAGGTAGCCCTCGTGGAAGGCCAGCCAGCCGTGCTCCGGACCCGGCGCGAGCGGATCCAGCAGCCGATGCGCCCGCCGCAGCCACCCGCCTGCCACCGCCCACGCACCGTAGAAGTCGAGCTGATCGGCGGCCAACCACGTCGCCATCCGGGCCGCGCCGGCCGCGTCCGCGTGCTCCTCGTACAGCCGATACGCGCCCTCTCGAGCCGCGATCACGGCCTCCCCGTCATCCAGCCACCACGCCGCCCAGCTCAATCCCTCGAACGCCTCGGGCGTCTCCTCGACGGCCAGCGCCGCCTCGAAGCGCTCGCGAGCACGCTGCCAATGCGCCTCCCGCAGCTCGCCCCAGGCCGCTGCTACCGAATCAGAATCCATGCCGTCCCGTCTTCGCTCACAAGTCGATTAGACCGCAGTAGAAGTCCGCGACGGCGTGAGCGATCGCCTCGCGTTGCGCTTCGTCTTCTCGGACCCCGGCCGGTTGCTCGATCTGTATGCCGTTGCCCCGGACCGTCACGCGGTTGACGATGTTCCTGCGCTGCGTACCCGCGAGGGGCCCCGACAGGCCCACCTGGACCTCTGGAGGCTGGTCCATCACCGCCTCCAGCGCGATCCGAATCTTCGCGCTCAGCTCCGTCTTGAGCGCGGTGTGTTCATCGCTCTCTCGGAAGCCCGCCGCCTACGACGATGGCCTCGGAGTCGTTTTGGCCGTGGAACGCGACGGCATGAGCGTACGCCCGGCTGGACCTTGTGGAGGCGAAGAAGGATTCGAGCTTGGGAAACGAATGCTCGGAGATCTCCGACGATGTGATGTGCCAGCACTTGTGCGCGCCGGTCGGGTTGAAACCGCGCGCGATCCAGGCGCGGACCGGCTTGGCGTTGAGCGCGAGTGTGTCGTAGACCGACTGGGCCTGGTCGTCGGTGCGGGGCTCGATCCGTCCGCCGTGGGGGGCGAGGATCGCCAAACCCGTTGCATGTTCGCCCAACAGCTCCTCGGTCAGCCGGGCCGGCGCATCGCCCTCGGTGAAGTCGCTCTCGACCGTCGCGTTGAACTGCTGGGCGCGCCGCCCGCGAGAAGGGCTTGCCAAGACGTTGAAGTCCCTTGGTCCCCACGTGGACCAAACGAGCCGAATCGCTGATGCGCTCGGTAACCGTGTACAGAGCGAGACGACCAGATGACCTGCGGATGAGCACCTGGCGGCCGAGGTCGCTGTCAATCGCTGCGAGTGACGCCGGGTCGACGGCACAGTGCTCGACGGCATGCGCCGCGTCGTTCAGAGAGACGCTCGCGGAATCCTCAGACAGACTGGTACGGGCCTTCATCGCCAGGACCGCCGACTGAACATGCGCGGGAACAAGCCTCTCACGGTCCGCGAGAACGGCCAAGTCGTTCGCTCAGGCCCCCGGCTCCCACGTTCCCTCGCCCCGGCAGAGCTCGGCGCTACGGTTTGCGTTTCTCGCACCGCCGCACCGAGTGCACACACAGGAGGAGAAGCATGTCAAGGCAAGGCGACAACAAGCAGCTCATGCAGCGGTTCACCGAGGAGTTCTGGAACCGCGGAAACATCGCCGTTGCCGACGAAATCGTGGCCGAGGATCTGATCCACGATCAGCTCCCGCCGGATTGGCCTCAGGGCCGCGAAGGCTTCAAGCGTCTCGTACAGACCTGGCGCGTTGCCTTTCCCGACCTTCACGAGCACCTCGAGTTCGTGCTGGCCGAGGGAGATCGCGCGCTGGGCCGGTTCCGGCTGACCGGTACCCACTCGGGCCCCTTCTATGGCATAGAGGCGACCGGGAGGAGCGTTGACATCCACGGGGTCGACGTGGCACGCATCGTCGATGGCCAGATCGTCGAATACTTCTACCACGAGGACACGTTTGGGCTGTTCCGCCAGCTTGGCCACTTCCCGGCCAACTACAGCGACGTCGCCGGGACCATTCAAGACGCGTCGGTAAACGCCTGAGCAGCAGCGTGACTTCGGCCCAGCCGCCGAGCGGGGAGCGGCTTCGTTCTGTCGAGCTCACCGGCCAGCACGAGCGTCGGCGCGGCGATCTGGGCAAGGCGCCGTCCATCTCGTCGGCCTCGAGGCCGAGGCGCTCGCGAGCGTGCCGCCGCGCCCATCCGGCGGTAAACATGCGATCGTCGCGACACAGCAGGTACCTGGTCGGGGTCCGCGGCCAGGTGTCGAGCGGCCTCGGCTCGCGCAGCGCCTTTGCCTGCTCGCCTCGTTCTCGCCGCTGCGCTTGGGCTGCGAGCTCGGGCGGTACGTCGTGGTAGAAGACATCGTCAAATCCGCTTTCCTCGTACCCGACGTTCGTCCACCACTCGTCGACCCGCTCTTCGGCAGACGGGATCATTGCGGCAACCAGGACCAGCAGATCGACCGAGATGCGCACGCAGACGAGCGGCGCCGTGAACCCGCCAAGCGAGTGGCCGACGACGATGACGGGCTGACGCTCGCTGACCGCGTCGACCACGGCGTCCGCGTACGCCCACCATCCGGCGGACCCCTCGTCGGTCGGAAGATCGACCGCTATCGGCTCGTGCGCAAGCTCTTGCAGTTCGGGCACGACGGGACGCCAGTCCCACGCGCTTCCTCCACCGCCGTGGATGAAGGCGAACGTCGCCACGGATCGCGACCCTAGACGACAGGCACGCAGGCCGCATACGAAGAGGAGAGCCCCATCTAAGCCTCTGCGCGGGCTCGACATGAGCTATGGGTTCAGAGACGCGGGCCGCTCGCCCGGGGTGCGTCGGCGGCTTTGGCCGCGCCGTTTCCTAGCCGGTCGGCTGGAACAGCGTCACCCAGAGGCTCCTGTTCGAGAACTGGGATGCGCCGCCGGCCGAGGAATAGCGGAGGCTTAACGTATGCGAGCCGGCGCTCACCGGGAAGACGATCGGGCGCGAGCTGAAGGGATCCGTGGTTCCGGCGGCGACACCTTGCTCGAGGTAACGCGTCTCGACGGCCAGTGACGAGGACTGCATGATCGTGGTGTCGACGCCGTCGACGCGCAGGCATACAGCGTTCGACGCGCCGCCGCTGCGCTGCATGCTCACCGCGGCCATCACCTGTACGTAGGAGCCCGCCGGAGCGTCGAAGGTGATGCTCGGCCCGGCCGGGGTGCCTGTGCACGGTCCGGTGCCGAAGTTCGTGCCCGCACCGTCAGACTCGAAGAAGGTCTCGCCCGTCGATGTCCCGTTCGCTCCCGGAGCGCCCGGCGGCCCCGGCGCTCCCGGCGCGCCGTCCTGACCGGCGGGACCGGCTGGACCGACCGCACCGACCGGACCCGCAGGACCCTGCAGTCCGGCAACCCCGGCTCGGCCACGCTTCGCCCACGTGACGCGGCGCTCGCCGCGGCGACACTTCTTCGCCAGACGCAGGGCGCCACCGTGCTTCTTCGCGCAGGCTCTTATCGGCTTCGCGGCCCTGCCGGACTGGGCGACCGCGTAGCCCGACACGCCGCACACGAGGAGGGCCAGGGCCACCACGCCGGCGAGCTTGGACATCAGTCGCCCCCGCCCCGGCGAGCATGCGGATGGATGTCCATGGCCGCATGATCGGCCGACGGCTCGCAATCTTTAGCTCTGCAGGATCCGACGAGGGTGTCGGTCTCCCATGAAGGAGGCGTCTCGGCAGAGGTGCCAACGCGCTCGCATTGGACGAGCCGCAGGCGCCTTCAGGGACGCGGCGCTGAGTTGCGCAAATCGCGCGAAGCGGCAGTGCTCTTCCCCGTGGAAACGTTGAGCCTCGCAGGCTCTTGTCGCGGTGGCCTCAGGGCGTGGCGTCATAGCTGGCGGAGAGCAGTGACGCGGATGAGCACCCGGCCGTTGCGGACTTCGCGCCTCAGGTCTTCGTCGGACGGCTCTCCGTTGGAGTCCGTTCCGATGTTGATCCAGCCGCCGTAGCGCGGACAGCCCTTGACCAGGGTCGCCATGCCCGCAACCGCCTCTTCCTCGCCAGCGATGGCGAGGGCAGTTCCGCTGTACCAGCGCCTTTCGAGCAGGACGCGGGCCGGTGCTCGTGGATGGAGGTTGCGCCACCAGCGGTCATCCGTGGTCGTCAGCACCGTGTCGGATTGCCGCGAGTACCCGACTGGGATGGTGTAGGTGCGACCTGTCTTGCGCCCTTGGAACCGCAACAGCATCACATATGAGCTTCCGACACGGTGAGCCACCGGCGTTCGTAGCAAGGCACGGACGCCGGCGTTGACGAGCTTCGGTTGCGCCATCAGCCGCCCCTATTGACATCGTTCGACGGGAGCAGGTGGAAGACTGTCCCTCTACCTGATCGTCAAGGGTTTCAGACCCTCGCCGATCCTCGACGACGTTCGGTATGCCGGACGGGACGGGGGCTCCCTGCGCCCCGCGGCGGCTGCACCGTAGACGTTGCTGCGGCAGCAGTGCTGCTTGGACGAGATGCAGCAGCCTTGCGTCGAAGTCGGCCGGTTGCGCTTGTCGCGCATTGCGGAAGCGCCGTGGCGGATCAGTCCCGCTGAGGGCAAATTCGTACAAGACCGGACCGTTCCGCAGACGTAGCCTGGCCGGGTTAGCAAGGAAAGGGACCTGAAATGACGGCTCAGAGGACGGTGCCAAACATAAGGTCGGACCGCGCGGCCGAGACGCGCGATTTCTTCGTCGACCTGCTCGGCTTCGAGGTGGCGATGGACCTGGACTGGGTCGTGACCCTCGTATCGCCGATCAATTCCTCGGCCCAGGTGACGATCATCGCGAACGACGATCCCGCCGCGCCTGGTATCTCGGTCGAGGTGGACGACGTCGACGCGGTCCACGCCGGCGCGGTGGAGCGAGGGCTCGAGATCGCCTATCCCCTGCGCGACGAGGAGTGGGGAGTCCGACGCTTCATGCTTCGCGAGCCGAGCGGCACGATCGTGAACATCCTCTCTCACCGCGGCGATTGACCCTGCCTGCGCGATCAGGCTGCGAGCCGGCCCCTGCGTAGCGAGCGCGTCCGGGTCTACGGCTCGGGTCAGCTGGGCTCGATCGCCTCGTAGTGGTCGCAGAAGACCTCAGAGAGCATGTGCTCCTCCTCCGGCTCGACGACGGCCTGCCGCCAGTCTTCCCCGGCAAAAGCCTCGAGCGCGTCAATCGAGTCCCAGTGCGTCACGACGATGAATTCGGGCTGATCGCTCCAGCGGCTCTTGCCGACCGTCACGTGGCTGCAGCCCGCCTGTGCCGTCACCAAGGGCACACCTGTACCCATCACGAAACGCTCGAACTCGTCCTCCTTGCCGGCCCTGATCCGGGCCCGAAACACTCGAACGACCATGGCTCCTCCTGTAGCGACCAAAAGCAGTCTCGCCTTCGGTGGTAGGCCATGCAAGCCGCTAGCGGAGGATCCGCCCGCTGATCGCCACTGCGCGGACCGCAGGCGCACCCTCGACCACGCGAACCGGAAGCCGCGCCCCGCCGAGCCAAGCATCGAGCCGGTCAGGCTCGCCGGCCACCTCGATCCACTCGATACCGCCCGCGGCGCCTGAGGCGCCGGGATCCTCGATTCCCGGGTCGCGCGCGACAAAAAACGGCAGGAACGGGGTGGCCATCGCCTCCAAGACACCGGTAAGTCGGGCGCTGAGGCCCCGGCGCGCGATCGTGCTCACCTGCGTTCCGAGTCGCTCGGCCACAGGCACGACGTCGTCGACGGCGACCGCCCAGCCCATCAGCCCCTCGCCGATCCGCGCAATGCCCGCGGCCAGCGCCCGCCCGAGCTGCGACCGCGCCGCTTCCCCGGCATCGGCAACCGCCAGGAGCTCCAAGTAGCCACCGCCGAGCGGGACGATCCGGTTGTGGGTGCCGATCCCCTCGTGCCGCCCACCTCCGGAGGCGCGGAGCCCATGCTCGCCCTCCAGCCGGGCCGCAGCGGCATCCAGATCGGTCGCAGCGACGATTACGTGATCGATCCGCACCCGACGCAAATCCTGGACCGCCGCTGCCGGGCGAGGGGTTCCTGGAGGCCGCCTAGAGGGAGGCCAGAGCCACCAGGAATAGGGCGAACGCCGCCCAGGTCGTCGCCAACTGGATCCAGTTGATCGTGAAGTAGCGCCGCTGTCCCGCCTGCCAGTCCGCTGGCAGAGCCTCGGGATCCCAGGCCAAGATCACGTTGTAGGTCGGGGTCTTCCACACGTTGGAGAGTACGAGCACACCGACGATCACGATGCCCAGCCCGATCGCGGTGAGCACGAACGAGGTGGAGCCGGGATCGTCCCAGAGGAGCACGAGCGTGACGACCGGCCCGATGGTCATCCCGATCGACCAGGCATAGTTGTACACCCGGCCCCAGGACTTCCCGGCGAACCGAAGGAACGCTTCCATGAAGTTTCTGAAGTCCCGGCCGTCCATCGCCGCGAGCATGGGACGCATGATCGTGCTCAGCATCCCCAATAGGCCAGACGCGAGCCCCGAGAGGAAAACGGTAGCTGCGAGTGCCCATTCCTCGGCCGTCACGCCCAACCCCCTTGTCGCCGCCAGGCCTGATCCTAAGCCGCGGCCGGGCCCGAAGGCCTACAGGTTCACCGCCACGTACTTCGTCTCGAGAAACTCCTCGAGGCCCTCGTGCCCGCCCTCGCGGCCGATGCCGGACTGCTTGGCCCCTCCGAACGGCGCGCCGGCGTTCGAGACCATGCCCTGGTTGAGGCCGACCATGCCCGTTTCGAGACCTTCGCAGACACGGATCGCGCGCTTGATGTCGCGCGTGAACACGTAGGCCACGAGCCCGTACTCGGTGTCGTTGGCCCGGGCGATCGCGTCCTCCTCGGACTCGAACGACGTGACCGGCGCGACCGGGCCGAAGATCTCCTCGCGCAGCACGCGCGCGTCGTCGCTCACGCCGCCCAGGACCGTGGGCGGATAGAAGTAGCCGCGACCGTCGGGGATCTCTCCCCCCACCACGCAGTTGGCGCCCTTGTCGAGTGCATCCTGCACCAGCTCGGCGACCTTCTCGCGGGACGGCTGGTCGATCAGCGGACCCACCTTCACGTCCTCCTCGGTGCCGCGACCGAGCTTGAGCGCGCCCATCTTCTCGCCGAGCCGCCGCTCGAACTCCTCACGCAGGGGCTCTGCGACGTGGAAGCGGTTGGCCGAGGTGCAGGCCTCGCCGATGTTGCGCATCTTGGCCAGGAGCGCCCCGTCGACGGCCGCATCGAGATCGGCGTCCTCGAAGATCAAAAACGGCGCGTTGCCGCCCAGCTCCATCGAGGTCTTGAGCACGTTCTTCGCCGAGGCCTCGATCAGCTTGCGGCCCACCTCCGTCGAGCCGGTGAAGGAGAGCTTGCGCAGGCGTCCATCCTCGATCAGCGGGCCGGTGGTCGAGCCCGACGAAGAGGTGGTGACGATGTTGAGCACCCCACCGGGCAGCCCGGCCTCCTCGAGGATCTGCGCCATCGCGAGCATGCACAGCGGCGTGAGCTGGGCGGGCTTGACCACCGACGTGCAACCCGCCGCGATCGCCGGGCCGACCTTGCGCGTGCCCATCGCCATGGGGAAGTTCCAGGGCGTGATCATCAGCGCCGGGCCGACCGGCTGCTTCATCACCAGCACGCGGCTGGTGCCGTTGGCGAACTGCTTGTAGTTGCCGTCGATGCGCAGTGCCTCGCCGGAGTACCACCGGAAGAAGTCCGCCGCGTAGACGATCTCCGCCTTCGACTCGGCCACCGGCTTGCCCATCTCGAGCGTCATCAGCGTGGCCAGCTCGTCGGCACGCTCGGTCATCAGCTCGAAGGCCTTCCACAGGATCCCGGCACGATCGTTGGGGGGCGTGGCGCCCCACTCCGCCTGCTTCTCGGCGGCCGCGTCGAGCGCCGCCATCGCGTCCTCGGGGGTGGCGTCGGCCACCTCGCAGATCGGCTCCTCGGTGGCCGGGTCGATCACCTCGAGCGTGGCGCCGCCCGAGGCATCGCGCCACTCCCCTCCGATGTAGAGCTTGCGCTCGACCTTGTCGACAACGGTCTGTTCAGCGGTGGCGGTGGTCATGTGGCGACGGTCTCCGTTCCTAGTTCCTCGTGAATGGCAACGTCAATCGAGTAGTCGATGGGCAGCACGATCAGCGACGGGAGGTCGAGGCCGAGAGCGTGGCGCAGGCGTTCGGCGAAGCTGTCCGCGGAGTCGCAGCGCCAGGCCGGGATGCCGAAGCTCTCGGCCAGCTTGACGAAGTCGGGATTGGTGAAGTCGGTGCCGAAGTGCGTGCCGAATTTCTTGTCCTGCTTCCAGACGATCGAGCCGTACTGGCTGTTCTCCCAGATCACGTTGACGATCGGGGTCCTGAGCCGGACCGCGGTCTCGAGCTCCTGGCTGTTCATGAGAAAGCCGCCGTCCCCGTTCACGGTCACGACGTGGCGGTGGGGGTGGACGAGCTTGGCCGCGATCGCGGCGGGCAGCGCGAAGCCCATCCCCGCCAGCCCGTTAGCGATCAGAACGGTGTTGGGCTCGTAGGCGGGGAACATTCGCGCGATCCACAGCTTGTGGAGCCCGACGTCCGAGATCAGGATGTCCTCGCGGCCCAGCGCCTGGCGAATGTCCCAGAGCGCCCGCGGCGGCTGCATCGGGAACCCGTCGTCTTGGCAGGCGGCCTCGAACCGGCCAAGCACCAGCTCGCGCAGTCGCGGCGAGCCGCCGCGGTGAGGCACGTGCCGGCATTCCTCGCCCAGGCGGGTGAGGATGTTGTAGATGTCGCCGACGAGCTCCACCTCGGGCATGAAGAACGCGTCCGTCTCGGCCGGGACCGAGTCGACGCAGATGATCCGCTTGTCGCGCCCGGGATTCCAATGCTCGGGCGAGTGCTCGACGAGGTCGTAGCCGATGGCCAGAACGAGGTCGGCGTCGTCGAACCCGGCCATCGTGTAGTCGCCCGACTGCAGCCCGACGGTGCCGAGCGCCTTCGGGCTGTCCGCCGACAGCAGTCCCTTGCCCATGAACGTCTCCGCGACCGGTATGCCGGTGGCGCGAACGAACTCGCGCAGGGCGGGCGCCGCGCTACCCCGGATCACGCCGTTGCCGGCGAGGGCCACCGGATTGATGGCGCCGCGCACCAGGTCGGCCGCCTTGAGCAGCTCCCGCGCCGCCGGCTCGGGCCGGGCCTGGCGCCGGCGCGGCAGGGGCTCGGCCTCGACCTCGGCCGCCATCACGTCCTCGGGTAGCTCGATGTGGGTGGAGCCGGGCTTCTCCGCCTCGGCCAGCTTGAAGGCCTTGCGAACGACCTCGGGGATGATCGCCGGATCGGAGAGACGCGCGTTCCACTTGGTGATGGGACGCATCACGCGCAGCAGGTCGATGTACTGATGCGACTCCTTGTGCATGCGCTCCAGATCGCCCTGCCCGGTCAGCGCCACCAGCGGGGCGCGGTCGAGGAAGGCGTCGGCGACGGCGGTGGTGAGGTTCAGCGCGCCCGGGCCGAGTGTCCCGAGGCAGACCCCGGCGCGGCCCGTCAGGCGTCCGTAGACATCTGCCATGTACGCGCCTCCCTGCTCGTGGCGCACGGGCACGAACTCGACGCTCGACCGCGACAGCGACTCGTTGAGATCGAGGGTCTCCTCGCCGGGAATCCCGAAGACGTACTTGACGCCCTCGGCCTCGAGGCACTCCACGAACAGGTCGGATGCCTTGCGGGCGGCCATCTGATTGACGATACCCAGCCTGAAGGGCCGCTACCTTGAGCCGAGAAAAGGGTTGTAGCGCTCGTGATACGTGTCCTCCTCATCACCCTCGTCTTCCTGCTCGCCGCCGCGCCGACGGCGGGCGCCGCCGTGCGTCATGTGATCCGGGGTGCGGGCTTCGGCCACGGCATCGGCATGAGCCAGTACGGCGCGTACGGCTTCGCGCTCGAGGGACGCGGCTTCGCGCAGATCTTGGCCCACTACTACAAGGGCACCCGGCTGGGCCGGGCACCGAGCCGGGCGGTGAGGGTGCTGTTGCAGCCCAACGATCCCTACATCCGAGTGCGCGGCGCGGGGACGATCGCAGGCGAGTCGCTGAGCAGGAGGACCACATACGTGGCCCGTGAGTCCCGCGGCCGCGTCGTGGTGAGGACGGGGGGTGGCCGGCGCGTGGGCAGTTTCCCCAACGGCGCGCGCTTCGAGGGCCCGGGCCCGGTGCGACTGCTCGGTCCCGCCCTCAACGGCATCTCGGGCGGTCTCTACCGCGGCGCCGCCGAGATCCGCATCGAGGGAAGCGGCGTGACCGCGATCAACGTGCTCGACATCGACTCCTATGTCCGCGGCGTGGTGGCGGGCGAGATGCCCTCCTCCTGGCCCCTCGAGGCCCTGAAGGCCCAGGCGGTGACCGCGCGCACCTACGCGCTCGCCACCCGCAAGACGACCGGGCTGTTCGACCAGTACCCCGACACGCGCTCGCAGGTCTACCGCGGGGTGACCGGTGAGAGCGCCCGCTCGGACGGCGCCGTGCGGGGAACCGCGGGGCGCGTGCTCACCTATGGCGGTGAGCCGGCCGTGACCTACTACTTCTCGACCTCGGGGGGGCACACGGAGAACGTCGAGTTCTCCTTCATCGGGTCCCTCTCGAAGCCCTGGCTGGTGGGTGTCCCGGATCCCTACGACACCCGCTCGCCCTACCACCGCTGGACCGCGAGGTTCTCCGCCGGAGCGCTCGACTCCGCCCTGGGCGCCCCGGGAGCGTTCCGCGCCGTCAAGGTGCTCAAGCGGGGCGTCTCGCCGAGGGTGGTGCGTGCGCGGGTGCGGGGCACCGCGGGCTCTCGCGTCGTGACCGGCCCGCAGATTCGCGCCGCGCTGGGGCTGCGCGACACCTGGTTCACCTTCGTGCGAGTCTCGTCCAGCCGCCGGCGCCCGGTCTCGGCCGGGCTGCTGGCGTGGGGCGCCCGACTGAACGCATCCGTGTTAGCCGGCCGCTTCTCGCCCGCCCCGCGCGATCGCGAGCTCGTCGTCGAGCGGCGCGCCGGTAACAGCTGGAAGGGAGTCACCCGCACCTCCACCGCCGAGTCCGGTGCCTACCGCGTGAGCCTGCCGCGGCCCGGGGTGTACCGCGTCCGGGCGGACCGGGTCGCCGGCCCCGCGGTCCGCGTGCGGTGAAGCGCGCCACCCTGACGCTCACCCTCGCCCTCGTCGCGCTGACACCGTTCACGGCGTCCGCCGGCCACACGCTCTCGCTCACCGCGGACGCTCGGGAGAGGGGCTACGTCACCCTGAAGCTGCATGCCGCCGCGGGCGACCCCGTGACGATCCGGGACGAGAGCACCGGGGAGACGCGGACGATCACGCCCACATCCGAGGACTCAACGCTTCGCCGCTTCAGCACCTGGCGCTGCGAGCCGCGCGTCCGCCGCTTCACCGCCGGCCAGGGAGGCCTCAGCGCGACGGCGGAGGTTCGCACCCCCTCGTGCGCCCGCCGCCTCCAGATGGTGGTCGCCGCCTCCGCGCGCGCCGACACGGGCTCCGCCGCGCGCGTACGCGACCGCTGGGGCCTCGGGGGCGTGTCCGCTCGCTTCTGCGTGCACCCGCCGGGCATGGCCAAGCGCTGCCGCCGGGTGCCGATCCGTTCCGGCCGGCGTCTTCGGGCCATCCGCTTCGCCAATCCGCGCCCCGGCTCCTACCGCGTGACGCTCAAGACGCCCTATCAGCGCCTGCGAGACGCCCTGCGAGCGCGGCCGGCCGGTGGCCGCCTGAAGATCCTCGCCACCGGTGACTCGATGATCCAGATCATCGACTCGTACCTGAAGTCGCGGGCGGGGGGCGCGCGCGTGCGCAGCGACGCCCACATCTCCACCGGCCTGTCCAAGCCGTCGCTGCTCGACTGGCAGGCCCAGGCGCGCCGCCAGACGGCCCGGCGTCCGGACGTCGTGGTGATGTTCATCGGCGCCAACGACGGGTTCCCGATGGCCGGCACCGCCTGCTGCGGGCCGGCGTGGGTGGCCGAGTACGCGCGGCGGGCGCGGCGCATGATGCGCGTTTATTCCCGGGGCGGGCGGGCTCGTGTGTTGTGGCTGCTGCTGCCCACGCCGCGCGGCGGTAGCTTCCGCGAGGTCTTTCCGGCCGTCAACGCCGGGCTGCGGCGGGCCGCCCGCGGCCTCGAGGACGACGTGCGCATCGTCGATCTCGTCGAGGTCTTCACGCCCGGAGGGCGCTATCGCGACTCGATCCAGGTTCGCGGCAAGACCGTACGGGTGCGCCAGGGCGACGGCGTGCACCTCAACACCACGGGCGCCTCGATCGCGGCGAACATCGTGCTGCGGGCCCTGCGGTCGGAGCGCATCCTGCGCTGACGCTCAGGGCGCCGCCGGACGGGAGATCACACCGTCGGCGAGCATGGCATCCCGGACCAGCGCGGCGGCGATCCCCTGGCCCGGTCTGCTCAGGTGGACCCCGTCCACTGAGCGAACCTCGAGCACCGCCCCATTCCAGAGCATCGTGCTGCGGTAGTGCCCGCCGGGGGTGAACACGGTCCACGCGTCCACGAGATGGGCGTGTGGCCCCGAGCGCTCCACCGCGCGCCGGATGGCATTGTTGATCTTCGGGAAGATCTTGCGGCGGCGGGCGCCTCCCCGAGGGGCCGGCAAGGTCAGCCAGTAGACCTCCGCGCTCCCCTCGCGGCCATAGGCTCGGATCATCCTCGTGACGCGGTCCTCGTACTTGGCAACCCATTCCTTCCGGCAGCAGAGCGCGCGAAACATGTCGTAGCCGTCGTTCGCGCCCATGAAGGCGACCGTCGCGTTCGGCCGGTGCTCGACTGCCTGCCGGCGCGCCCTCCGTATCCACGGGGCGTTCGTGACGCCCTCGCCGACGCGGACGTCGCTGCGAAACGACAGCTCCTCGATCGCCTCGAGCTCCTGCCGAAGGCTGCGATCGACGCCCCGCATCATCGAGTCGCCCGTCACCAGAATGCGCGGACCCGCTGCGTGTGCCGGCACCGCCGCGCTCAGCAGCGCGACCAGCGTGAGGACGAGGCGGTCAGGGTGGCGCGATCGCACCGCCGCCCTCGCCGCCCTCGGCCGGCTGCTCGTCGATCACCGAGACATCGCCTGGCAGCGGCCAGCGCATCGCCTCCTTGAGCAGTCGCGTATAACCGCGCGCACCGGCGCCGGTGAGGTGAAGACCGTCCCAGGTCCAAGCCCTGCCGGCGCTGCGGGCGGCCCAATCGAGCACCTTCACCCGATCCGGCCAACGCCGGCCCACCGCGCGGATCGCCGCGCGGGCGGACGCCATGGCTCCCCGCGGCGTGACGAGCCCCAGCAGGCGTCTGGGGCCGATGATGCGAAGCGCCCGGCGGATCTCGCCGGTCGACACGGTCCAGTTGTTGCCCAGCGCGACCACCACGATGTCCGGCAGGGAGCCCGCGCGCTTGCGGGCGGACAGCACCTGCAGGCCCTCGCTCATCTGGCGGCAGCCACGGACGTCGATCTCGAAGCCCGCTCGCCGCAACGGCTCGATCGCTCCCATCATCACCGAATCGCCGACCGCAAGCGGAGCCGGGGAGCGCCGGTCCGAGGTCGGCGAATAGCGCATCACGCCCCCGCAGGCCGCCTCCGCGGCCGGGGCCGCGGTCAAGGCTACGACGGCGATTGCCCCTACTATCGCCGCGCGCAGTGGTCTTCCCGTCCTTCGAGTTCGCATTCTTCTTTCCCGTGGTGCTGGCCCTCTCCTGGGCCCTCATGCCGTACCCGAGCTTATGGAAGCCCTTCGTGCTCGCGGCGAGCTATCTCTTCTACTCCGCCGCGAGCCCCCGCTACTGCATCCTGCTGGCCGCGATCACCCTGGCCAACCAGGCCGGCGCGGTTCTCGTCCACCGCGCTCGCGACGACCGCTCGCGTAAGCGAATCACCGCGCTGATCGTCGCGCTCGACCTGGGCGTGCTCGGCGTCTTCAAGTACTACGGGTTCTTCGTGGATGAGTGGGGGCGTTTTCTCGACTCCTTGGGGCTCGGGATGCCGCTTCCTCTCCTAACCCTTGCCCTTCCGATCGGACTTTCCTTCATCACCTTTCAGGCCATCTCCTACGTGGTCGACGTCAAGCGCGGCCTCCTGCCTCCAGCCTCCACCATCGACTTCGCGATCTACCTGAGCTTCTTCCCCCACGTGGTCGCCGGGCCGATCGTGCGCGCCCGCGAGTTCATCCCTCAGCTGGCCAAACCCCGCGATCCCCGCGACGTTGCGGTGGGCGCCGCCGTCGTGCTGATCGCCCTCGGGTTGATCAAGAAGGTGGCGATCGCGGACTATCTCGCCCGCGAGGTGGTCGACCCGGTCTTCGGCGTGCCCGAGGCCTTCGCCGCGCCGGACGTGGCACTGGCCGCCTATGCCTACGCGGCGCAGATCTACTGCGACTTCTCGGGCTACACCGACATCGCCATCGGCGTGGCGCTGCTGATGGGCTACGTGTTCCCGCAGAACTTCAACAGCCCCTACCGGGCCACGAGCTTCCGTGATTTCTGGCGGCGCTGGCACATGACTCTGTCGCGTTTCTTGCGTGACTTTCTCTACATCCCGCTGGGGGGCAACCGCGGCGGGAAGTGGAAGACCGCGCGCAACCTGATGCTGACGATGGTGCTGGGCGGTCTCTGGCACGGAGCCGCGTGGGGGTTCGTGCTCTGGGGCACGCTGCACGGGGCCGGCCTGGTGATCGAGCGCTGGCTGAGCGGGCGCATCGATGCGCCGGCGTGGCTGCGCTGGGCGATCGTCTTCAACCTCGTCGTCTTCGGCTGGGTGCTCTTCCGCGCGGAGAACCTCGAACTGGCCCTCACCTTCTTCGCCCAGCTGGCTCAACCCGGCCCGGCGACCCTCTGGACTCCGGTCACCCTCGCCGCCGTGATTGGGGTGATCGGCTTCCAGCTGCTACCTCCGGCGCCCCTCGAGCGCCTGCGGCTGCGGGTGACCAGGCTTCCCTCGTACGCACTGGGCTTTGGGTTGGCGGCGGTGGTGGCTCTGGTGGGCGCTACCGTGCCCAGCCAGGGCGTCCCGCCCTTCATCTACTTCCAGTTCTAGTGCACTGATGGCCGACGAGCCCACTCCCGAGAGCGGTCCGCCCGATCTACCCGGCGTGCCTCGCGGCGACGCTCCCGGCGGGGACCCTCCGGTGCCGAAGGCGCCGCGCGGGCCGCGCCGGCCCGCTCGCGACGCGCTCGTGGTCGTGTTCCTGTCGGTGATCGTGCTCGTGTTGTTCGAGGGCTCCTCGGTGCGCCAGGCGGGCGACGAGCTTCAGCCCGGTGTCGAGCGCGACGTGGTCCGCGCCGTGGGGGAGCCCACCGGATGGGTGGCCGACCGCCTGCCCTTCGACGAGTGGGGCGACGACGCGCTGGCCTTTCTCGAAGACCAGGACGCCGGCGGGAGTGGGGGCTTCGACCAGGCTCGCCGGCCCGACGCCGCCGAGGTGCCACCGGTCTCGCCGGACTCCTTCGACCCGGCCGAGCTGGGCACGGAGCCGAAGGCGCCGCGAGCGCTCGACAAGCTGCTCGTGACCGGCGACTCGCTGGCGATGCCGCTCGATGCCGAGATGGCACGGCGTCTTGCCGAGACCGACGAAGCGGTCGAGGTGGAACGTGATCCTCACGTGGGCACGGGCATCTCCAAGACGGGTCTCGTCGACTGGGGCAAGCTCTCGACCGAACACGTGGCCGAACGCCGGCCCGACGCCACGGTGATCTTCATCGGGGCGAACGAGGGCTTCACGCTTCCCGGACCCGATGGCCGGGAGCTCGATTGCTGCGGGCCCGCCTGGGCTGCGGAGTATGCGTACCGGGCACGGAGCATGATGAACACCTATCGCCAGGGCGGCGACGCGCGCGTGTACTGGCTGACCCTGCCGCTCCCGCGAGATCGCGACTTCCAGAGGGTCGCCCGCTCCGTCAACGCGGCCATCAAGGTCGCCGCCGAGCCCTACCGTGCTCAGGTCCGCGTAATGGACATGACGACCCTGTTCACACCCGGCGACCGCTACCGCGACGCGATGGAGATCGACGGACGGCGCCAGATAGTGCGCGAGCCCGACGGCGTGCACCTCAACGCCGACGGCGCCGCGCTGGCGGCCGACGTGGTGCTAGAGGCTATCCGCCGAGACTTCGGCGAGTAGCTAGATCCACTGCGTGTACTTATGCTTGACCGTCTTGCCGCCCTTGCGGCAGGTCACTTTCGAGTCGTACGAGGTAACGCCCTTGTTGTAGCGGTTCTCCGAGCACGAGTAGCCGCGGACGCGGCTCTCGCACTTGCCCTTCTTGCCGGGCCGGCAGGCGTGAAAGGCCCGAATGACCCTGCGCCCGCTTCGGCACGAGGTGTTCGTGACCTTGAGGCTCAGCACGTAAGTAGTCCCGTATGCACCCGGCGTGTCGTCGACCCCGCACCTCTTGGCCGCGGCGGCCGGCGCGAAGGTGAGTAGCGCGGCGACTGCGGCCAGCACGGCGAGTGAGCCAACGGCGCGAGACATTAGGTGAGTCCTCCCTTTGGGGTCGATGGCTGGCCCAATTCTACGGGCGGCTCTAGGACGGTGTAAAGCGGAAGGTCACCACGTCGCCGTCGCGCACCACGTAGTCGCGCCCCTCGATGCGCTGCAGCGCCGCCTCGCGTGCCGCCGAGTAGCCGCCCACCCGAACGAGGTCCTCCCAGGTGGTCACCTCGGCAGCCACGAAGCCGCGCTCCATGTCCGTGTGGACCGAGCCGGCGGCCTGCCGCGCGCGCGTGCCCCGGCGCGATCGCGCGGGCGCGCGCCTCCTTGCCCCGGTCGGCGGTGAAGAACGAGATCAGGTCGAGCAGGGCGAAGGACTCGCGGATCACGGTCGCGAGGCCGGACTCCTCCACCCCCAGCTCGGCGCGCATCGCGTCCGCCTCGTCGCCGTCGAGCTCGGCCAGCTCGGCCTCCAGGCGAGCGCTGACCGCGGTGGCGCGCGCCCCTTGCCGCGCGGCGTGCTCGGCGAGCGCCGCCGGCGGCTCGAGCGTTTCGCCCTCGGCGACATTGGCCACGTAGAGCACGGGCTTGGAGGTCAGCGCCGACAGCCGGACCGGCGCGCCCGGAGCATCGTCGGGAGGGGCCACCGTGCGAACCCCGCGGCCCTGCTGGAGCGCGGCGACAACGTCGCGCAGCCAACGCTCCTCGGCCACGAGCTCCTTGTCCAGCGAGCGCGCCTGCTTCTCCACCCGCTCGAGACGGCGCTCGGCCTGCTCGAGGTCGGCGTAGAGCAGCTCGGTCTCGACCGTCTCGACGTCGGCCGGCGGGTCCACCCTCCCCTCGGGGTGCACCACGCGGGCGTCGTCGTGGACCCGCACCACATGCAGGATGGCGTCGGTCTCGCGGATGTTGCCGAGGAACCGGTTGCCCAGCCCCTCCCCCTCGTGGGCGCCGCGAACCAGCCCGGCGATGTCGTGGAACTGGATCGTCTCGTGCACCACCCGCGGGGCCTCGACGGTCTCCGCCACGCGATCGAGGCGCTCGTCGGGTACGCCCACGACGGCCACGTTGGGCTCGAGCGTGGTGAACGGGTAGTTCGCGGCCGCGGCGCCGGCGTCCGTGAGGGCGTTGAAGAGCGAGGACTTGCCGGCGTTCGGGAGGCCGACGATGCCGATCTTCACGGCGAAGCCGGCCGAGCCGGGCTAGAACTAAAAGCCGACGTGTTGGGCTTCGGTATCGACGCGGACGTAGACGACCTCGGAGAGGTCGACGGAGATCTTGGAGTCCACCGTCTCGAGCTCGAACCAGCGCTCCGAGCGCTCATCGCCGAGCGCCTTCTGCAGGCCGTCGTAGGAGCTCTGCTTCACGCGGGCCGGTAGCACCTGGCCGCCCTTGAAGCCGATGTCGATGCGTGTGCTCTGGTCTGTCATGGGTGGGCTGCCTCCACAAGCTCGGTGAGTACGCCGCCGGTCGACTTCGGGTGCAGGAAGGCCACGCGGCTGTTCCGGATCCCCGTCCGCGGCCCCTCGTCGATCAGATCGAGCCCTGCGGCGCGGGCCGCGTCCAGCGCGGATTGGATGTCGTCGGTTCCGTATGCGACATGGTGCAGGCCGGGACCGTTGCGATCGAGAAAGCGGCCCACCGGGGTGTCCGCCGCGAGCGGGCGCAACAGCTCGACGTGACTCTCGCCGACCCCCAGCAACACGGCCTCGACGCCCTGTTCCTCCATGGTCTCGCGATGCTCGACGGGCATTGCCAGCTTCTCGGAGTAGACCGCCACGGCTTCGTCGAGGTCCTCGACGGCCACTCCGACGTGATCGATGCGCCCAAACACGGGCCGAGAGGTTACTCAGGCGCCCGCTCGGCCTCGGCGGCGGCGATCTCGGCCCGCCCCGGCTCCAGGCTCTTGACCAGGGGAGCACCGACGAGCCCTCCGCTCTTGTCGCGGTACGCGGCCACGAGGCGCTCGATGTCCTCGCGCTCCAGCACCTCGTTCTCGAGCAGCATGAAGGCGAAGGCCTCGAGCAGCGTGCGGTTCTCGGCCACCAGCTTCAGCGCCCGGCGATGGGCGAGATCCGTGAGGTACTGCTGCTCCTCGTCGACCATCCGGCGCGTGTGGTCTGACATGGCGTAGTCGTCGGCGGGGAGCTGCTTGGAGATCAGCTCGGTGCCCATGCCGTACATCGTGATCATCGAGCGGCTGATGTCGTGCACCTTGCGAAGGTCGTCCGAGGCGCCCGTGGTCACCTGGCCGAAGACGACGTGCTCCGTGACGCGTCCGCCGAGCAGCACGATCATGTAGTCGAGCAGCTCCTCCTTGGTCTTGAGGTAGCGGTCCTCCTCGGGCAGGTTGAGCGTGTACCCGAGCGCCTTGCCGCGCGGGATGATCGAGATGCGGTGCACCTTCTCGACCGACTCGAGCAGCTCGGAGCAGAGGGCGTGTCCGGCCTCGTGGTAGGCGACCACCCGCTTCTCGTGCTCGGTGATCACGCGCCGCGACTGCACGCCGGCGATCACCCGCTCGAGCGCGGCCTGGAAGTCGCGCGGTGCCGATCGTGTCGCGGTGGTCGCGGCCGGCGAAGATCGCGGCCTCGTTGCAGAGGTTGGCCAGGTCGGCGCCGGTCAGCCCGCTCGTCTGGCGGGCGACGATCTCGAGGTCCACGTTCTCGGTCAGCGGCTTGGCGCGCGTGTGCACCGCGAGAATCGAGCGCCGGCCCTTGAGGTCGGGGGGCGTGACGAAGATCTGGCGGTCGAAGCGACCGGGCCGCAGCAGCGCCGGATCGAGCTTCTCGAGCAGGTTGGACGCGGCGATCACCACGATGCTGTCGCGGTCGGAGAAGCCGTCGAGCTCGACCAGCAGCTGGTTCAGCGTCTGGTCCTTCTCGCCCGAGATGTCCTTGCCGCGCGTGGCCCCCACGGCATCGAGCTCGTCGATGAAGATGATCGCCGGCGCCTCCTTGCGCGCCTGGCGGAACAGCCGCCGGATGCGGGCCGCGCCCAGGCCCGCGAACATCTCGACGAACGAGGACGCCGACTGGGCGAAGAAGGTCGCGTTCGACTCGTGGGCCACCGCCTTGGCCAGCAGCGTCTTGCCCGTGCCCGGCGGGCCGTGCAGGAGGATCCCCTTGGGAACGCGGGCGCCCAGCTTGCGAAAGCGCTTGGGATCGCGCAGGAACTCGACCACCTCGCGCAGCTCGTCCTTGGATTCCTCGACTCCGGCGACGTCGTCCCAGCCCACCGAGCTCGACGAGGACGGCTTGATCTGCTGCGGCTTGGTGCGCGGCATGTAGCGCAGGGTCATGATCAGCACCACGGCGATCAGGCCCATGAAGATGATCGGCAGCCAGAGCACGGCCCAGTCCTGGATGTCCTGCCAGCCGAAGCCCTCGTCGACCTCGGCCGGCGGCGGCACGGCGCTCGACAGGCGGAAGCGGTCGCTCCCGTCCTCGCGCGAGAACGTGCGGCTGGGGCTGTCGAGCTTCCATCCCGCGGGCAGCGTCGCGCCGGGCGCCCGCAGGATCTCGCGCAGCTCGTTCTCGGCCTCGTCGCAGGTCAGATCGCCGGTCTCGAGCGTGGTGATGCGGTAGTCGCCGGCCTCGAGCGTCAGCCCCCCGAGCCGTTGCTCGCTGTTGATCTCGAAGGACGCCGCGCACTCGGCCGCTCCTCCCTGGCCGAGGGCGGCCGGGGCAGCGAGCAACAGCGCGCTCAGCACGCACGCGAGGAGGGTCACACGCCTCATCCAGTAGTCATGTCGGCCGGTGGGACCCGGCCCATGAGGACTAGTCGACGGGCTCTAGCCGCGGGTTGGGTCGCAAGCGCCGTCCGGCCTTGGCGGCCGGCCGACCATCCAGCAGCACGACGTCCGCGGTGAAGTCGTTGGCCCCGCGCACGAGCGACGAGCCCACGCCGTAGGCGTCGACGGGCGAGCCGAGCCGCCTCGAAGTGGCGGATCTTGTCGGCGTCGAAGCCGCCCGAGGCCACGATCCTGACCTGCTCGTGGCCCGCCTCGTCGAGCGCATCGCGCACGCGGCGAATGAGGACCTCGTTCACCCCGGCGGGAGGGAAATCCCCCATGTCCTCCCACAGCGCCCGGTCGACCATCCGCTCGGAGGTGTCCAGCCGCACGCCCCAGAGACGCTCGCCCAGGGCCTCGGCCACCTCCAGCGCCGTGCGCACCGAGTCGTTCTCGAAGTCCACCAGCACGGTCACGTTCATCTCGTCGCCGAAGCGGTCGGCGAAGGCCACCGAGGCGGCGACCGTGTCGCCCCCGAAGGCGGCGATCAGGCCGTGCGGGACCGTTCCCACCCCGCGCCCACCCCACCAGGAGGCCTGAGCGTCGGTCGAAACCCCGATGGCGCCCGCCACATGGGCGGCCCAGCCGTCGCCGGTCTGCACCAGCCAGTGGTCGTGGCGAGCCGGAAAGAAGAGGATCGGCTTGCCCTCGGCGGCCTCCACCACCTCGCGGACGTTGCGCATGATCAAGGTGCGCCGCGCCAGGCAGCCGAGGTACACGGTCTCGAGATGCGCAAAGAGGGAGTAGTCGCCCTCGATGGTCATCACGGTCTCCATCGGGGCGATCTCGTCGCCCTCGTGGAGCGCGTTCACCTCGAGGGCGCTCCAGTCGCCGCTGCAGAGCTTGAGCACGGCGATCGCCTCGTCGATCCCGCCCAGCACCGAGTCCTGCTTCTGGAAGACCTGCATGGTCACGTGCGGGTGGCGACCGGACTCCTGCAGCAGCCGGCGGGTGAAGTTGAAGTAGGCGTCGGTGTACCACCCGTCCCGGATTCGCTCTACGGGAAGGCGGAAGACGCTCGGATCGAGCCGCGTTCGGCGGCCGGCCTCAATCGACATGTGGCTCCGACCGAAGGATCTCCTCCAGCGCGGCGCGCCCCACCTCCAGCTGCTCGCCGGTCGGCTCGCGCGTACCGACGACGCGCTGGATCTCGTGGCCGGGGCGGCGCAGCAGCCGGGTGAAGCGCGACCGCGGATGGCGCTCACCCCAGGCGAAGACCTCCACGGCCAGGGCGGCGCTGCCCAGCCCCACGACCGCCTCGGCGGCCGGACCGCGCAGGCCGGCGCGTCGGGCCGCCACGTTGCCGACGGCGGCAGCGGTGAGCATCGGCGCCACCAGGTGCGAGCCGCAGCGGTCGTGCTCCTTGGTCGCCTCGGCCGCCTCGCCGTCGTCCTCGTAGGCCGCGATCGACTTGTGCTCCACGCCGTGGTAGGCGGCGAGCTCGCCGCTGCGCAGGGCCATGAGGGCGGGGGCCAGGCTGAGCAGCGCGATCGCCGCCTCCCGGCCCGGCCCGACGCCGCGTCCGGGCGCGGGGTTCGCATCCGCGGACGCCTTGCGCACGCCGGCCGAGCGGATGGCCGTGCCGCCCAGCGCGGCCGCGCCCATCGCGCTCAGCGTCTTGACGTCCTGCATGGGCAGCCGCGCCTCCGGAAGCGCGCGCTTGACGAGCGGGATCACCGCCATCGCCTCGGCCAGCTTCACGATGCCGCGCACGCCGGGCACCCCCTCGGCCGCCTTGCCGCCCAGATCCGGCTTGCGGCCGGAGGCCACCTTGATCTCTCCCGAGTCGTCCCGCACCGCGGCGGCCCAGTGCGTGGGCCCGTGAACGAGCAACCCGTTCCGGAGCGCCATGCCGCCCAGGCGCAGCTTCTTCTCTGGCACCGGTGCGGTCATGAAAGCGTCTCCTCCATGAGCTCAGAGTAGAAGGCGGCGGCCATGCCGACGTCCTCGACCGGGATGCGCTCGTCCGCCCCGTGCACCAGCGGAAAGCCCTGGACGAAGTCCATCGCGCGCTGGGGAAAGAAGCCGTAGACCACGGCCTCGGGAAAAGCCTCGCGCCACCAGTGCGAGTCGGAGAAGCCCCACATGACCATCGGAGCCACGGTGGCTCCCGGGTCCTCGCGCTCGACGAAGGTACGAATCGAGTCCATGAGCGGCGTATCGGCCGGCGAGCGATTGCCCACCACCGTGTCGCGGAACTCGAGGCCGAAGCCGCCGTCGCCGATCACGGTCCGCAGCGCCGCGCGCACATGCTCCTCCCCCTGTCCGGGCGGCACCCGGCAGTCGACCTCGCAGCTCGGCGCGGGCCGGTATCACGTTGATCTTGTCGCCCGCACGCATGATGGTCGGCGCGAAGCTCACGCCCAGCAGCGGCTCGATGAGGACGCCCAGCCCGGGATCGTCCTCGCTCAGCTCTCGCAGGGCGGCCTCCGGGTCGGAGGCATCGAGGCCGAGGGCGCTCCAGGAGCCGCAGGCTCTCGGGGGGCGGATCGGCGGGTGCGCGACGGTCGCGCAGCGCGGTCAGGACGGGCCCCATGCGACCCAGCGCGTTGTCCCCGATGCGGGGCACCGACGCGTGACCGGCGCGGCCGCTGGTGGTCAGCTGGAACCGAAAGACACCCTTCTCGCCCAAGCAGACCCCGTACACCCGACGCCCGTCGCGGCGCAGCACCTGGCCGGCCCCCTCGTTGACCACGAGGTCTGCGCGCACCTTGTCCGGATGCTCGCGGCACAACCACTGAGCGCCGGCCACCGCGCCGGTCTCCTCGTCGCAGGTGAACACGAGCAGGAGCTCGCCGGCCTGCGGGCGCCAGCCCTCCTCGGCCAGGGCGATCGCGGCGGCGGCCTCGGCGGCCACCTGGCTCTTCATGTCGATCGCCCCTCGGCCCCACACGCAGTCGTCGCGCAGCTCGCCGGCCCACGGATCGACCGTCCACTGCGACGCGTCGGCCAGCACCGTGTCCACGTGCCCCAGCAGGCAGAGGGTCGGTCCGTCCGAGCCGGCCGGCAGGCGGGCGATCAGGTTCGGGCGCCCCTCGACCGCAGCCAGCAGCTCGCAATCGAAGCCCGCCGCCTCGAGCAGCTCCCGCAGGAACTCCTGCAGCGCCGCCTCTTCGCCCGGCGGGTTGACCGTGTTGAAGCGGATCAGCTGCCGAAGCAGCTCGGCAGCGCGCCGCTCGAGCTCTGCGCGCTCGGGCACCGGCTGAGTATACGGCAGCTCGGGGGCTCACGCCGCCCGGCACCCGCCGGCGGCGCGCTGGCGCGGGAGCCGCACCACGGCCAGGATCGCCCTCATCGCGCGAGCGCCGGCGGACTCGCCTACCGCGAGAGCGGGCCCCGACGGTCCGGTCGCGCTGCTCCTGCACGGCTATCCCGAGTCGTCGTACATGTGGCGCGACGTCATGCCGGCGCTCGCGCGGCGCGGGCTGGCACGCGCTCGCTCCCGACCTCGCCGGCTTCGGCGACTCCGAGCCCGATCCGCCCGGCACCTGGGAGCGCCACGTCGAGTCGATCGAGCGCTTTCGCCGCGAGCTCGGCATCGAGCGCTGCGTGCCCGGTCGTGCACGACTGGGGCGGGCTGATCGGGCTGCGCTGGGCCTGCGAGCACCCGGAGGCCGTGCGCGCGCTCGTGATCAGCTCGACCGGCTTCTTCCCCGACGGCAAGTGGCACGGGATGGCCAAGGCGCTGCGCACGCCCGGCGACGGGCGAGCAGGCTGGTCGAAGCGATCGACCGCGACGGCTTTGGCGCGATGCTGCGCTCGGCCAGCCCGGCGATGAGCGACGACGCGCTCGACGAGTACTGGAAGGCCTACGCCGACCAGCGCGCAGACGCGGCCAGCTCGAGCTCTACCGCTCGGGCGACTTCGAGCAGATCGCCGATCACGCGCCTGGCCGACGCTCGACGTGCCGGTGCTGCTCCTGTGGGGCGAGGACGACCCGTTCGCTCCGGTCGCCGGGCGCCCACCGCTTCGAGCGCGAGCTCGCCGACACCGAGCTGGTCGTGATCGACGGCACCGGCCACTTCGTCTGGGAGGACGCTCCGCGAGGCTGCACCGAGGCCGCTGACTTCCTTCCTTGCCAGAATGCCTCCATCGAGCGGCTCTTCGACCTAGAGGACTCGCCCGGCGGCCAGACCCCGGTGCCGGCCCGAGACCTGCCGCTGGCCGCGCGGATGCGTCCGGCCTCGCTCGGCGAGTTCGTCGGACAGGAGCACCTGCTCGGCCGGGGCTCCGCGCTGCGCACCGCCATCGAGGAGGGGCGGCCGCACTCGATGATCCTGTACGGGCCGCCCGGCACCGGCAAGACCACGCTCGCCCGCCTGCTCGCCGTCAACGCCCGCGCGGCGTTCGAGGAGGCCTCGGCCGTCAACGCGGGCCGCGCCGAGGTCCGTGAGGTGCTGGCCCGGGCCGAGCACCGGCGCCAGACCGCCAACGAGCCGACGATCTTCTTCCTCGACGAGATCCACCGCTTCAACAAGGCCCAGCAGGACACGCTGCTGCCGGCGGTCGAGGAGGGGCTGGTGTCGCTGGTCGGCGCGACCACCGAGAACCCCTACTTCGAGGTCAACTCGGCGCTGTTGTCGCGCTGTCGCATCTACGAGCTCCAGGCGCTGGGCGAGGAGCACATACTGGCCCTCCTGCGCCGGGCCCTGGGCGACGAGCGCGGGATCCCCGACGCGCCGCAGGTGAACGAGGACGCGCTCGAGTTCCTCGCCACCCGCGCGGTCGGCGACGCCCGCACCGCGCTGTCGGCGCTGGAGCTAGCCGCGCGAGACGGTCGGCGCGACGGGCGCCGTCACTTTGCGCGTGGCCGAGGATGCGCTTCAGCGCAGCGCCATCCTCTACGACAAGCAGGGGGACAAGCACTACGACCTCATCTCGGCCTGGATCAAGTCCACGCGGGGATCGGACCCCGACGCCTCGATGCTCTACCTGGCGGCGATGATCGAGGGGGGCGAGGACCCGCGCTACATCGCTCGGCGCATGGTGGTCCTGGCCAGCGAGGACATCGGCAACGCCGACCCGCGGGCGCTCGAGGTGGCGGTCAACGCGGCGCACGCGGTCGAGCACGTGGGCATGCCCGAGTGTGCGCTCAACCTCGCCCAGGCGGCCGTCTACCTCGCTCTCGCGCCGAAGTCGAAGGCGTCGTACCGGGCCCTCGTGCGGGCGCGCGAGTGGGTGCGTGAGCGCGGGATGCCGATGCCGCCGGCGGCCCTTCAGAGCGCCGCCTATCCGGGCGCGCGAAAGCTCGGCCGCGGAGAGGGCTATGACTCCCCCCATGATCACCCGGACGGCGTGTCCGACCAGGAGCTGATGCCCGACGACGCCGTCGGCGAACGCTTCCTCGAGCTGACCGAGCACGGGTACGAGCGCGAGCTGCGTGAGCGCTTCGATCGAATCCGCAAGGCCCGCGGGCGCGGCGGCCGATGACCGGCCGGCTCGAGTCGTTCAGCCCCTTGGACGGGCAGCTCGTGGGTGCCGTGGCCACGCTTGCCCCAGAGGACGTACAGCGAGTGGTGGACGAGGTGGCCGGCGTCCAGCCCTTCTGGGCCCAGCTCTCGCTCGCCGACCGCGCTCGCTACATGCGCCGGGCGGCGCAGGCGGTGATCGACGAGCTGGAGGACCTGGCCCGGCTGCTCGCGCGCGAGCAGGGCAAGCCGATCAGCGAGTGCTACATGATGGAGCTGCTGCCCACGATCGACTCGCTGCGCTGGCTGGCCGAGGCCGGCCCCGGCATCCTCGCGGACGAGGGCATCTCGCTGCCCGTGGTCATCAAACAGAAGCGGGCGCGCTTTCGGTTCGAGCCGCTGGGCGTGGTCGGCGTGATCGCGCCCTGGAACTACCCCTGGTCGATCCCCTTCGGCGAGGTGGCCATCGCGCTAATGGCCGGCAACGGCGTCGTGCTGAAGCCCGCCTCGCTCACACCCCTGATCGGCGAGCGCATTCAGGCCATCTTCGAGCGCGCCGGCGTTCCCGAGGGGCTCGTCCGCACCGTGCACGGGGGCGGCGCCGTCGGGCAGGCGCTGGTGGAGTCGAGCGCCGCCAAGATCTTCTTCACCGGCTCGGTCGAGGTCGGGCGCCGGGTGGGCGAGGAGTGCGCGCGACGGATGAAGGGGTCGGTGCTCGAGCTCGGCGGGAAGGACCCGATGATCGTGTGCGCCGACGCCAACCTGACCAACGCGGTCTCTGGCGGGGTGTGGGGCGGCTTCGCCAACGCCGGGCAGACCTGCTCGGGTATCGAGCGGGTCTATGTGGTCGAGGAGGCGGCCGAGCGCTTCGTGGCGGGAGTCGTGGAGGGCGCGAAGCGACTGCGTGTGGGCGATCCGCTCGAACCTCGCACCGAGATCGGGCCGATGGTGTCGCCCGAGCAGCTGGCGCTCGTCAAGGAGCTCATGGACGATGCCGTGGCGGACGGCGCCACGCTCCACTGCGGCGGAGCCGACAAGCCGTACTTTCGCCCGGCGGTGCTCACCGGTGTGACGCCCGATATGCGCATCATGCGCGAGGAGATCTTCGGCCCGGTGCTCCCGGTGGTCACCGTCGGCTCGGAGGACGAGGCGATCGCTCTGGCCAACGACTCCGAGTTCGGGCTGGGCGCGTCGGTGTGGACGCTCGACCGGGCCAAGGGAGAGCGCATCGCGGAGCGCCTCCAGGCCGGCATGGTGTGGACCAACGACCACATGTTCAGTCATGGCGCCTGCTCGTGCTCCTGGGGCGGGGTAAAGCAGTCGGGGCTTGGTCGCTCGCACTCCCAGTTCGGCCTCTGGGAGTGCGTGAACATCAAGCTGCTGACCTGGGAGCCGTCGCGCACGCGTGATTTCTGGTGGCACCCCTACGACGAGTCGCTCCCCCAGGCGATGAGCGCGGCGGCGCGGCTCCTCTACGGCCGCGACTCGGACAAGCCCGAAGCGCTGCGTCGGGGCCTGCTGCCGCTCGCCCGGGTGGGCGCCCGGACGCTGAGGGGCGCCTTCACGCGCTGAGCCGCGCGCCGCGTTTTCTATCCTTCGCCCCGTGCCCGCCCAGGCCTACGCCGGCAAGGAATGCGTGTGTCAGCTGCGCAGGGGAATCTGCGACCAATCGTGCGTCGCCGGGATGCTCGACACCCCGTTCTACATCGCCTGCCTCAAGCTGACCGGCCGGCGCTGCCTGGTGATCGGGGGAGGCGACGTCGGGCTCGAGAAGGTCGAGGGCCTGCTGGCGTGCGACGCCCAGGTCACGCTGATCGCCCCGAGCGCCATCGAGCCCCTCCAAGACCTCGCGCGCGAGGGCTCGATCCGCTGGGAGCAGCGCGAGTACGCCGGGGCGGCCGACCTCGAGGGGGTGTTCATCGTGATCGCCTCCACCGCCGACACGGACGTGAACATCGGTGTCTACGAGGACGCCGAGCGCCGCGCGATGCTGGTCAACGTCGTCGACGTGCCTCCCCTGTGCAACTTCATCCTGCCGGCGATCATCCGCACCGGGCCGCTGGCGATCGCCATCTCGACCGCCGGCGCCTCGCCGGCGCTGGCCAAGCGCATCCGCAACGAGATCGCCGACGAGTACGGCGACCCCTACGCCCGGCTCGCGATCATGCTCAACGAGGTGCGCGGCTGGGCAAAGGGCGCGCTGCCCACCTACCAGGACCGCAAGGCCTTCTTCGAGTCGATCGTCAACGGCGAGCCCGACCCGGTCGAGCTGCTGCGTCGCGGCGACGAGCACGCCGTGCGCGACCTGATCGCGGCGGCCCAGGGAACCCATCAGCCCGCCTGATCGCCTCACCCACCTCGACGAGGCCGGCCGCGCCCGGATGGTGGACGTGGGCGACAAGGAGCGAAGCGACCGGCGCGCGGTGGCACGGGCCGTGGTGCGGATGGCACCGGAGACCGTCGCGGCGCTGCGGCGCGGCGACGCGCCGAAGGGCGACGTCGTCGGCACCGCGCGGATCGCGGGCATCCAGGCCGCCAAGCGCACCGCGGAGCTGATCCCGCTCTGCCATCCACTGCCGCTGAGCTTCGTGGACGTCTCCGCTGAGGTCACCGAGCGCGACGTGGTGCTGACCGCCGAGGCGCGCACGCGCGCCGAGACCGGCGTGGAGATGGAGGCCATGACCGCCGCCGCCGTGGCCGCTCTCACCGTCTACGACATGGTCAAGGGACTCGAGCGGGGAGTGGAGATCGTGGAGGTGGTGCTGCTCGAGAAGTCGGGCGGACGCCACGACTGGCGGCGATGATCGCGGCGGTGGTGACGGTTTCGAGCTCGCTTGCGCGCGGCGAGGGGGAGGATGTCTCCGGGCCCGCGCTGATCGAGCTCTGCGAGCAGGCCGGCCTCGAGGTCCAACACCGAACGGTGTCCGACGACCGCGCCGCCATCGCCACCGAGCTCCGCCGGCTGGCCGACGAGGAGGGTGTGCGCTTCATCTTCACGACCGGCGGGACCGGTCTCACGCCCGACGACGTGACGCCCGAGGCCACACGCGACGTGATCGAGCGCGACGCCCCCGGCTACGCCGAGACGATCCGCACCGACTCGCGCGAGCACACTCCGCTGGGGATCCTCACCCGCGGAGTCTCGGGCGTGCGCGGCAGAACGCTGATCATCAACTTCCCGGGCAACCCGAAGGCCATCGGGCAGTCATGGCCGGTGGTGGGCCCCACGCTTGAGCACGCGGCCGGGTTGCTGGAGCGCGGAATCGCCTAAAGCCCCCAGCGCGGCTGGCGATTACCTCGGGCAACTCAACCCGAGGAGCGCCATGTCCCGCCTGCCCCGCCACTCCACCATCGCCGCCTACCTCGCCCTGTTCGTGGCGCTCGGCGGCACGTCCTACGCGGTGCTCGACCTGCCCATCAACAGCGTGGGCACGACCGAGCTGCGCAGGAACGCTGTGCGCTCGCGGGACGTGAAGAACCACTCCCTGAAGCGCGTGGACTTCGTCAGGGACTCGCTACCGACCGGAGCGCAGGGTCCCGCGGGCGCGAGCGGGCCGGCGGGCCCCGCCGGTCCGGCCGGCGCCCCCGGGACGGCGCGCGCCTACGTGCGGGTGAGCCCGGCGATCTGTGGACCGGCGCCCGCCGGCACATGCGTGCTCGACAACAACAAGGGCGTCACGCAGGTCATCCATCGGGCAACGGGCGTCTACTGCATCGTCGCTCCCGGGATCGACAGCAATCAGTCCACGGCAGCGGTCACGCTCGACAGCGCGACCAGCGTGACACCCCGAGCCGATGCGGCGGTGTTGCTCCTGGGCGACAGCGGCATCTGTCCCGCCGGCGCCTTCGCGGTGGAGACCAGGCAGGCGGCCGGGGACAACTTCACGGACTCCGTGAGCTTCTCGATCGTGATTCCCTAGCCGCGGCTAGGCCAGGCCCTTCTCACGCAGCTCGCGCAGGGCGGCCTCGGACTTCGCAAGCTCGCCGAGTCCCATCCCGTTCAGCACGACGGCCGTCTTCGAGAACTGCACGTCGGCGTACTCCACCACCTGGACGTGGTTGCCCCACGGGTCGCGGAAGTCGAGCCCGCGACCGGGCAGTATCTCCGCCCCCTCGGCCTGCAGGCGGCGCCGCACCTCGGCGCGGTCGTCGACCACGAGGCCGAAATGACGTTCCTCGTCGGCCGCCTGCGTGCGGCCCTCGGCCAGCACCAGGAACTGGTCGCCCATGTCGATGAAGGCCATGCCCCGCACGCGCCCGCGCAGCTCGAGGGTGAAGATGCGCCCGTAGAAGTCGAGGGCCTCGGCCAGCTCGCCGACCTCCAGCACGACGTGGTTGATTCCCACCAGCCGCGGCATGCACGCAGCATAGGCTTCCAGCGGTGGCGGCGATCGAGCTCGACGGCCTGGAGCGCCGGTACGGCGAGCGGGTCGCGCTCGCCGGCGTGAGCGTGCGCGTCGAGCAGGGCCAGACACTCGCGGTGCTGGGCGGAAACGGAGCGGGCAAGACGACGCTGCTGCAGGTGCTGGCCGGACTGCTGCGCCCTCACGGCGGGCGGGCGGTCGTGCTGGGGGCGGAGCTACCGGGCGAGCGCTGGAAGCTGCCCGGGCGTGTCGGCTACCTCGGCCACGAGCCGCTGCTCTACCGCGAGCTGAGCGCGAGGGAGAACCTGCGCTACCACGCCCGCCTTCACGGCGTCGACCGCGTCCGGGTCGACGGGGTGCTGGCGGCGGTGGGCATGGAGCGGCGCGCCGGCGACCCGGTGCGCGAGCTGTCGCGGGGCATGGTGCAGCGCGTCGCGGCGGCCCGCGCGGTCCTCCACCGGCCCGAGCTGCTGCTGCTCGACGAGCCGCGCGCCAATCTCGATCCGGCCGCCGCCGAGCAGCTCGAGCCGCTCATCGGCCGGCCGTCGGGGTGCACGCGGGTGCTCGTGAGCCACGACCTCCGCGGCGCGCTCGCGGAGGCCGACGTCGTGCTGCGGCTGAGGCAGGGGCGACCGGCGCTCGAGGGCGAGGAGATCTACGCGTGATCCGCACGGCGCGGGCGATCCTGCACAAGGACCTGCTGCTCGAGCTGCGCACGAAGGAATCGGTGCCGGCTATGACGCTGTTCACGCTCACGGTCTACGTGCTCTTTCATTTCGGCCTCGATCGCGACTCGCTCGACGGCGAGCTCGCCTCCGGCGTGCTGTGGGTGACGCTCCTGCTCGCCTCGATCATCGGAGTGTCGAGGCTGTTCGGGGCGGAGCGCGAGCAGGGCGGCATCGTCGGCCTGCTGCTCGCCCCGGTGGACCGGACCGCGCTCTGGGTGGCCAAGGCGGCGGGGCTGTTCCTCATGCTCGTGGCGGTCGAGCTCGTGGCCGTACCCGCCTTCGGGCTGCTGCTGCTCGGCCCCGGGCTGGGCGCCGCGCTTCCCGAGCTGCTGGCGATCCTCCTGCTCGGCAACGTCGGCATCGCCGCCGTGGGCGCCCTGGTGGCCGCCCTGGCCGCCGAGACACGAGCGCACGAGCTGATCGTGCCGCTGCTGCTGCTCCCCCTGCTCGTACCGGTCCTGATCTCCTGCGCCCAGGCCAGCGAGCCGCTGTTGCGCCAGGATGCCGGGCCCGAGGACCTCGCGCGCTGGCTGGGGCTTCTCAGCCTTTACGATGTGGTCTTCGTGCTTCTCTCGGTGGCGGTGTTCGACTTCCTGCTCGAGGACTGATGTATTCGAAGGGCCTGGTCCCCCTGGCCGTGGCGACCGTCGTGGCGATCGCGACCGCCATGGCGCTCATCTTCTTCTACGCGCCCCTGGATGCCGATCAGGGGTTCGTCCAGAAGATCTTCTATGTGCACGTGCCGATGGCCATCGTGGCGCTGTGCGGCTTCGTGGGCGGCGGGATCATGGCGATCAAGCACCTGCGCACGGGTGACCGCTCCTGGGACCTGCGCTCGTATGTCGCCATACACATGTCGATCATCCTGGGGGTCGGCGTGCTCGTGACCGGCGCGATCTGGGCCAAGGCGTCATGGGGCCATTGGTGGGTGTGGGACGAGCCGGTGCTGGTCTCGTTCCTCGTGGTGTTCCTGCTCTACTGCGTCTACTACCCGCTGCGGTTCGCCATCGAGGATCCAGAGCGCCAGGCGCGCTACTCCTCGGTGTTCGCGATCGCCGCCGGCGCGTTCGTGCCGCTCAACTTCGTGGCCGTGCGCCTCGCCGAGGCGTACACCCATCCACGCGTCCTCTCTCAAACCGGCGGAAGCCTGCCCGGCGACATGCGCCTCACCTTCCTCGTGTCGCTCCTGGCGATGACGCTCCTGTTCGTGACCCTCTGGAAGCTCGAGCTGACGGCCAAGCACGCGTCGCTGCAGCTCAAGAAGCTGCGAAGGAGGCTCGATGCCCGCGTTGCCGCTTGACGAGGCGGGCAAGTACGTGGCCGGCGCCTACGTCGCCTTTCTCACCCTGATCGTGGTCTACGTTGCGATCATCGCGGCCAAGATCGCGCGCATCGACCGCGAGCTCACTCGGCTCGCCGAGGAGGACGAGCAATGACCGGCGAGCTGCTGGCCCTCGGCGCCAATCACAAGACCGCCCCGCTGCCCCTGCGCGAGAAGCTCGCGCTTCCCTCGGGCCGCGCCGCGCGGGTGCTCGTCGAGTTGACCGACCAGGACTCCGTGCAGGAGGCGGTGGCGCTCTTCACGTGTAACCGAACCGAGCTCTACCTGGTCACCGAAGACGCCGTGGAGGCGGAGAGCGCCGCGCTGGCCATCCTGTCTCGCCAGGCCGGCCTGCGTCCCACCGAGCTGCTGAGCTCGCTCTATTCCCTGCGCGGGCGCGAGACTGTGCAGCACCTCTTCGCCGTCACCGGCGGACTCGACTCGATGATCGTCGGTGAAGCCGAGATCCAGGGACAGGTCAAGCGCGCCTATGAGATGGCACTGGTCGAGGGCGTGAGCGGGCCGGTGTCGAACCGGCTCTTCCGGGACGCTCTCGCGGCGGGAAAGCGCATGCGGACGGAGACCGGGATCGCACGCTCGAACATTTCGGTGTCGACCGTGGCCGTGGCCCTGGCCGGCGACTTCCTCGGCCCGCTGGCGGACCGGCGCGTGCTGGTGATCGGCGCCGGAGAGAACGCGGAGCTGACCGCGCGGGCCCTGCGCCATCGCGGCGTGGAAACGTTCTTCGTCGCCAACCGCCGCTACGACCGCGCACTCGGACTGGCGCAGCGATTCGGCGGGCGGGCCATCGCCTTCGACGACCTACCCGGCGAGCTCGAGACCGCGGACATCGTCGTCAGCTCGACCGGCGCCCCCCATCAGATCCTCGGCCGAGAGGAGCTCGAGTTCGTGGCGGCCTCGCGCATGGGGCGCCCGCTCGTGCTGATCGATCTCGCGGTGCCGCGCGACATCGAGCCGAGCGTGCGCGACTGCCCGGGCATCGCGCTGTACGACATGGACGATCTGCAGCGCGCGGTCGCCCGCAACCTCGACGAGCGCGCCGCGGAGGCGCGCGAGGCTTTCGGGATCGTGGAGGAGGAGGTGGCGCGCTTCGAGCGCTGGCTCGACTCGCTCGACGTGCTGCCCACCGTCTCGGCGCTGCGGCGGCGCGGCGACGAGGTCGTCGAGCAGGTGCTCCGGGAGAACGAGTCGCGCTGGGAATCGCTCTCCGTGGCCGATCGCCGGCGACTCGAGACGATGGCCCGCGCCGTGGTTTCGCGCCTGCTCCACGAGCCGACGCTGCGGCTCAAGGACTCCGGCCTGGAGGGCTCCGCCTATCGCCATGTCCACGCGCTGCGCGAGCTCTTCGGCCTGGAAGCCGAGCCCGCACCGGGCGAGGAGACGCCCTCCGCCGAGGTCACGCGCCTCGACGCCCGCCGTCCCCGGGCGTGATCCGGCTGGGAAGCCGCGGCAGCGCACTGGCGCTGGCGCAAGCTCGCTCGGTTGCCGGGCGCCTCGGCGACGACGCCGAGCTGGTGACGATCACTACTTCGGGCGACCGCGCCTCGGCGCGCGGGCCGCACGACCCTCCGGCCGCAGGCGGCGACAAGGCACGCTTCGTCAAGGAGATCGATGAGGCGCTGCTCGCGGCGGAGATAGACCTCGCCGTGCACTCGGCCAAGGACGTGCCCGCCGAGCTTCCCGACGGGCTGGCGATCGTGGGCGTGCCGCCGCGAGCCGATCCGCGCGACGCCCTGTGCGGGGCCGGGGCGCTGAAGGACCTGGCCGCGGGCGCCGTCGTGGGCACTGCGAGTGTGCGCCGCCGGGCGCAGCTGCTGGCCCTGCGTCCCGACCTCGAGATTCGAGAGCTGCGCGGGAACGTCGACACGCGCCTGCGCCGTCTGGCCGACGGATCCTTCGACGCGATCGTCCTGGCGCAGGCCGGTCTCGTTCGCCTCGGCCGCACCGACGAGGGAAGCCCGCTGCCCGAGCTGGTGCCGGCGCCGGGCCAGGGCTGCCTCGCGATCGAGGCGCGCAGCGGAGACGCCGGCGCCGCCGAGACGGCCGCGGCCCTGACCGCGCCCGCTGCGCTCACCGAGCTAACCGCCGAACGTGCGCTCGTGACGGCGCTCGAGGCCTCCTGCCACACCCCGATCGGGGCTCACGCGGTGTGCGCCGAGGGGGCGATCACGCTCACCGCGTTCGTCGGGCTGCCCGACGGCTCGCAGTGGATCCGCGACGAGCTCGACGGCGACGCCGCCGATCCCGCGGCGCTTGGGCAGACGGTGGCCGAGCGTCTGCTGGCCGCGGGCGCACGTGAGCTGTTGCACGAGGCCGAGAGCATGGCGGTCCAGGGCTCGGCGTAGACGTCAAGCTCGAGAGCCGCCCGGGTAGCGTTCAACCCGTGGCCATCGGAACCGTGTACCTCGTCGGCGCGGGCCCCGGCGACCCGGCCCTGATGACGCGCCGCTCGCTCGAGCTGATCGCGTCTGCCGACGCGATTCTCTACGACAGGCTAATCCCGTCGGGCGCGCTGTCGGGGGCGCGTGAGGAGGCCGACCTGCGCTACGTCGGAAAGGAGCCTGGTGCGCCGGCGATGGAGCAGGATGAGATCAACGCGTTGCTTGTGGAGCTGGCCCGAGCCGGCCGGCGCGTGGTCCGCCTCAAGGGCGGCGACCCGTTCGTGTTCGGGCGCGGCGGCGAGGAGGCCGAGACCCTGACCGCGGCGGGCGTCGCCTTCGAGGTCGTTCCCGGGGTGACCGCGGGGGTGGCCGCTCCCGCCTACGCCGGAATCCCGGTGACCCACCGCGACGCGGCGTCGGCGGTGGCCTTCGTCACCGGCCACGAGAACCCGGTCAAGGGCGGCTCGATGTTGGACTGGGAGGCCCTGGCCCGCTTCCCCGGCACGCTCGTCTTCTACATGGGAGTCGGGAACCTGCCCCGCATCGCCGAGCGCCTGCGCGCGGCGGGACGACCGGCGGACGAACCGGCGGCCGTGGTCGCGCGGGGCACCCTGCCCGGCCAGCGTACGGTGAGCGGCACACTCGCCGACATCGCTCAGCGCGCCGCCGAGGCCGAGATCGGTCCTCCCGCGATCACCCTGGTGGGGCAGGTCGCCGGCCTGCGGGAGACGCTGTCCTGGCTCGAGCGACGCCCCCTGCAGGGGCAGGTCGTGGCCGTCACTCGCGCCCGGGCCCAGGCCAGCGGTCTGGCGGCCCGGCTGATCGAGCTTGGCGCCGAGGTTCTGGAGACGCCCGCCATCCGCACCGTACCCCGCCGGATCGCGCTGCCCGATCCGGGCGAGTATTCGCTGGTCTGCTTCACGAGCCCCAACGGCGTGCGTCACTTCTTCGAGCTCCTCGGCCGAGACGCACGCGCGCTCGCCGGGGCGCGCGTGGCGGCGATCGGGCCCGGCACTGCCGCCGCGCTGCGCCGGGAGGGGATCACGGCCGACATCGTGCCCGAGCGCTTCGTGGCCGAGGGCTTGCTCGACGCGCTCGGGACCGAGCCTCTCGAGGGCATACGCGCGCTCGTGGCCCGGGCGGCGCAGGCGCGCGACGTCCTGCCCGAGGGGCTACGCGCGCGCGGCGCCGAGGTGGACGTGGTCTCCCTCTACGACACCGTGGCCGAGCCGCTCGCCGATCCCGAGCGCGAAGCCCTCGGCCGCGCGACGCACGTGACGTTCACCTCCAGCTCGACCGTCCGCTTCTTCCTCGAAGGAGGGGGCGAGGTGGGCGGCGCCCGGGTGGTGTCGATCGGCCCGATCACCAGCGATACGCTGCGCGAGCACGGCATCGACCCGCACGTCGAAGCCGGCCGTCACGACATCGAGGGACTGGTCGAGGCAATCGTGAAGGATGTGCGCAGGTGATCATCACGCTGCTCACCGACTACGGCGCCGACGACGACTTCGTCGGAGTTTGCCACGGGGTGATCCGGCGCATCCACCCCGAGGCCCGGATCATCGACATCGCACACGGCCTGCCGCGTTACGCCGTTCGCCAAGGGGCGCTCGTGCTGCGCAACACGCTGCCCTACATGCCCGCCGGGGTGCACATGGCGGTGGTGGATCCCCAGGTCGGCACCGAGCGCCGCGCCGTCGCCGTGGCAACAGCCGACAGGCGGCTCCTGGTCGGTCCGGACAACGGCCTACTCAGCCTCGCCTGGAAGCGCTTCGGGGGAGTGGAGCTGGCGGTGGACATCACCCGCTCGCCATATCGCCTCGAGCCGGTGTCGGCGACCTTTCACGGGCGAGACATCTTCGCGCCCGTGGCGGCTCATCTGGCACGCGGAACGGAGCTTGCCGACGTCGGCGAACCGCTCGACCCGAGCGCCCTCACCGCGGTCGAGCTACCCCGGCCGCACAGCGAGGGCGACGCGCTCGTGGCACACGCGCTCGTGGTCGACCGCTTCGGGAACGTCGGTCTCGACGTCGACCACGATCACACCACCCGCGCCGGGATAACCCTGGGTGGCTCCGTGGAGATAGAGGCGGCCGGCGAGCGCTACCTGGCCACGTACGCCCAGACCTTCGCCGACGTGCGGCCGGGTGAGCTGATCGTCTACGAGGACGCCTACCGGACGCTGGCCCTGGCGATCAACCGCGGCGACGCCGCCGGCACGTTGCGCCTGCGGCCGGACGCCGAGGTTCGCCTGCGGCCGAGATGATCGGCCGGCCTCGAGTGCACTACCGCAGGACCGGCTCAACCAACGAGCGAGCGCGTGAGCTCGCGGCGAGCGGTGCGCCGCACGGGACGCTGGTGAGCGCCGACGAGCAGACCTCGGGCCGCGGTCGCCAGGGCCGGACCTGGATCGCACCACGGGGAGGCGCCGTGCTGATGTCGCTCGTGCTACGCGAGTTCGGCGAGACGTTGCCCCTGGCGGCCGCTGTGGCGGTGAGCGAGGCGATGCCGCTGCCGGCATTGGTCAAGTGGCCCAACGACATCTGGATCGAGGGTCGCAAGGTCGCGGGAATCCTGGTGGAAGGCCGCCCGCTCGAGGGGTGGGCGGTGCTCGGCGTGGGCGTGAACGTCTCGATCTCGGAGTTCCCCGCGGAGCTGCGGGATGTCGCCACCTCGCTGCGTCTCGCCGGGTCGAACAGCAGCAACGAGGAGGTGCTCGAGTGGGTGCTGGCGGGTCTCGACCGCTGGCTCGGGCGGCCTGCGCCCCAGGTGCTCGCCGCGTGGCGCAAGATCGATGCGCTTCGGGGCTCCCAGGTACGCTGGGTGGGCGGGAGCGGCCGGGCGACGGGGATCAACGAGGGGGGCGCGCTGCTCGTGGACACGACCGACGGACGGGTGGCCCTGGACGCCGGCGAGGTCCACCTGGCGCGCTAGCCGATCAGGCCGCGTCGCGCTCCTCGGGATCGCCGGGATCCTCGCCCGAGCCGGACTCATCCTCCTTGCTCACCGTCTGCCGCGTCCGAGCTGTCGCTGACGGACTGCGCCGCCGCCGCGAGCGCTTGGCCTTCCTCTTGGGCTTGTCCTCCTCGGGCTCGCCCGGCGCGTCCTGCTCCTCGCCCGGCGGATCCTGCTCCTCGCCCGGGGTCTCCTGCGTGATCGGCGCGTCCGCCTCGGCGCCGTCGACCTCCGCCGCACCCTTCTTGCGGCGTCGGCGGCCACCGCGCCGGCGCTTGCCCTTGGGGAAGTTCTTCAGCAGCTCCCGAGCCAGCACGCTCGGCTTGCGGGCCATCCGCATGCGCGCCCCGTCCAGCACCTGCTGCGCCTCCGGTGTGTGAGCCAGCGCGGCGGCGAGCAGGGCCGCCGACAGGCGGCGGTCCTGCTTGCGCGAGGCCTGCACCAGGCGGCGCGCATTGCGGGCGTGAGCGGCGCCGGCCGAGTTGACCAACAGCCCCAGCAGGCGCTTGGTCTCGGGCCAGCGCTGCACCGCGTACTCCTCGTGCACCTCACGCGAGTACTCGGCCAGGTGCCAGAGCCACCGCGCGGCCTGGTCGCGCCGGCCGATCTGCTTCTCGGTCAGCGACTGGAGCAGAACCTTCACGCCCTCGCGGCGCTCGTCGCGCGACCAGCCCCCCACGATCTCGACCGCGTCGTCGAAGGCCTCGGGGTCGCGGAGGCCGCCAACCTCGGCGAGCGCACGCACGCGCAGCTGGGTGTTGCGGTTGCGGCGCAGACACGTGACGAGGAACACGCGGCGCAGCTCGCCCGTGGAGTCGAAGTGGAGCATGGCCTTGGCGCGCCGCCAGTTGTTCGACGCCACCCGGGCCCCGGCCAGCATGGCCCAGGCCTGCTGCTCACCCCAGCTCAGGTGCTCCACGGCAATTCGCCACAGCTCGCGCTCGAAGACCTGCGCGCGACGGGTCTCGTCGGCCGTCACCGGCACGACCCGGCGCTCCACCCGCAACCGGCGGCCGCGGCCCCGCCGCACCGGCCCGACGACGATCGCGCCGCCGCGGTAGACGTCGCGGTCGAGCAACGAGTGCAGCGTCACCACGGGATCGTCGTTGGGCGTGGCGGGATGGACGAAGTCCACGACGATGCCCGCCTCCTTGCCCGGCGTGCGCCGGGTCACGCGGCCCACACGCTGCTGGTAGATGCGCTTGGACGCGGTCGGCGCCAGGTGCATGCAAACGGTCGCACGCGGCGAGTTCCAGCCCTCGGCGAGCAGCTGCGCGTTCACCAGAACGTCTATCTCGCCCCGCTCGTAGGCGGCGAGCGTCCGCGCCAGTTCGCGCTTGGGCGTCTCGCCGGAGACCGCCTTGGCCTTGATGCCCGCGTCTTTGAAGGCCTTCGCGACGTTGTGCGCGTGCCTGACGCCGGCGGAGTACACCACCCCGGCCACGTCCTTGAAGCGGGTCTTGTAGAGGTCCGCCACGGCTAGGTTGAAGGGCGCCTGATCGAGCAGCGCGGCCAGCTCTTCCTGGTCAAAGTCCTGATCGACCTCGCCACGGCGCAGAGGAACGTTCGCGATGGAGCGCACACCGACCCCAGGCGGGATGCGCACGCAGCGCAGCGGCGCGATCACCCCCCGGCGGGCGGCCTGGGCCAGGTCGAAGCGGGACGTCTGGGTGGGGAAGAGGTCCGTCACGTGGCGAGCGATGAGCGCGCCGGTGGCCGTCATCCCGATGAACACCGGGCCGATCCACTGGCGAATGGCGGCGCTCGTCTTCTCGCCCAGGGCGGTGTGAGCCTCGTCGCAGATGATGATCGTGTAGGCGTCCGAGACCTTGCCGGCATTGCGCACGAACCACTGGTAGGTCTCGACCGTGACGGGGCCGCCGGCGGGCGGCTCGCCACGCCCGTTCTTCAGCAGCGCCGGCGAGATGCGCTGTTTGTAACCGCGCGTGCGCAGCTCGCCCAGGAACTGATCGACGAGGTTGCGCCGGTGCGTGAGGATCAGCACCCCGCCGGTGCGCGAGGCCTCTGCGAAGCCCAGCGCGGCCACCGTCTTGCCCGCGCCGGTGGCGTGCTCGAACCAGAAGCGCCGATCGGCACCGGGGTCGTGACCCTGGGCCTCGGCCGCCGCCACCTCCTCGGCCTCCTCCACAGGGTCCCAATCGAGCGGCTCCTCGTCCGCCGGCTCCTCGTCCGCCGGCTCCTCGTCGAGCGCATCCTCCTCTCCAAGGAGGCTGGCCTGCACGAAGTCGTCCTCGTAGAGATCGCTGCCTTCGAGCGCGGCTTCGGAGGGCTGGCCATTGCCCGCCGCCGGGCGCCCGTTACCACTGCGAAGGTCCTCCTCGAGCTCCGACGTGAGCGCGATCAGCGTGCCGGACAGAGCGTCGACCTGGTGGGGGTTGAGCAGCGTACCGTCGGCCAGGTGGGGCTCCTCCTCCAAGAGCAGGCGCTCTAGTCCCAGCAGCAAGGAGTAGTCGCGCCGCCACTCGACCGAGGGCTCGGTGCGGCCGGCGTCGATCTCGCGGAGCGCATCGTCCAGGGCGGCGCGGCGGGCCGTGCCCTTGGCCAGCGCCACCTTGGCATCCTCGCCGGGAAGCACGAAGTTCTCGCGCGCAAAATCCTGGGCGCGAGCGAGGGAGTCGCCGGAAACCGGCGCATCCGCTAGAGCAGAGCTTGTCTCAGCCAAACTTGAGGCGTTCTAGATGGGAAAGGGAAGAACGGGCCGAGCTTCACCGAGGTGAACGGGCCGTCTCGGTTTCGCGGGCCCGCCCGTCAAAGCCGCCTCTCTCACAGTCCCCGCGAGTGGGCGGCGCGCCGGAGCCCTTGCGGACTGCCGACGTTCATCTATTACAGCACAAGATCCAGAGAATGGGATCGCTGCGCACTCGGCCGAGCCGAGCGCTTGCGCCAAAGCGGGTCTGCCAATCTCTCCGTTATGCGCTTGACGGCCGTTTGTCTCGCTGTGCTCGCGATTCTTGGCTGCGGCTCGGACGACCAGCCGGCCCCGCCAGCGTCCAGCGACAGCCAGCGCGCACGCCTGCTCGACGGCGGCCGCGACGCGTTCGAGGCCTACGTCAAGGACCAGAAGGGCCGTCCCGTTGTGGTCAACAAATGGGCCTCGTGGTGTGGCCCCTGCCGCGCCGAGCTTCCGTTCTTCGGCAAGCAGGCCAAGAAGCTTGACGGCGAGGTCGTGTTCGTGGGTGTGAACTCCCAGGACAACGACGCTGACGCGCGCGAGTTCCTCGGCGACTATCCGGTGCCTTTCGTCCACTTCAAGGATCCCGACCTGAAGGTCGCCGCATCCTTCAACGGCGTCCAGGCCTTCCCCACGACCGCTTTCTACGACCGCAAGGGCGAGCTGGCCTACGTGCACCAGGGCGCCTACCTGAAGGAGGGCGATCTCGTCGACGACCTCGACAAGTACGGCCGCTGACCTGATGGAGGTGCGCCCGGCAAGCAGCGCGGAAGAGCTCGCCGCGGCTCTCGACCTGCGCGAACGCGTCTTCTGCGGTGAGCAGGGCGTCTCTCTGGAAGCCGACCGCGACGGTCGCGATCCCGAGGCCGTGCATATCGTCGCCCTCTCCGAAGGCGCCGTGATCGGCACGTGTCGCCTGCTCTTCACCGAGCGGGTCGCGCGGCTCGGGCGCCTCGTGGTCGAGCCCGAGCTCCGCGGGCGTGGTGTGGCCGGGGCCATCCTGCGCGAGGCGGACCGCGTTGCGCTCGACGGAGGCGCCGATCGAATCGCCCTGCATGCGCAGACCTACACGCTCTCGCTTTACCGCGACAACGGCTACGCGGAGCGCGGAGCGCGCTTCACCGAGGAGGGCATCGAGCACGTGGCGATGGAGAAGCTGCTCTGACCGAGCTGCGCATCGATCCGTTGTCCGGCCTGCGCGTGATCGTCGCCGGCGAGCGCGGCCGCCGCCCGGGCGCCTGGCTCGACGTCCAACCCCGGGCCGCGATCGATCCCGAGCAAGACCCCTTCGCCGAGGGCCACGAGGACCAGACGCCGCCGGAGGTCTATGCCCTGCGCGCCAACGGCAGTGCTCCAAACGGCCCTGGCTGGCGCGTGCGCGTGGTGCCCAACCTCTTCCCGGCCCTCTCACCCGGCGAACCCGAGCCCCGCGCGGATCCGCTCGCGGGCGGTCGCGGCGAACCCGAGCTGTTCGCCTCCCAACCGGCACTGGGTGCACACGAGGTGATCATCAATGCCCGCGACCCGGTCCATTCCCTGGCCGAGCTGTCGGTCGGCCAGGTCGAGCTCGCGATGGATGTCTGGCGTGGGCGCATGCGCGAGCATGCCGCAGCGGCCTACGTGCACCTCATCGTCAACGAGGGCAAGGAGGCAGGGGCCTCGCTGCCGCACACACACTCACAGCTCTACGCGTTGCCGTTCGTGCCCGCCGCGGTGGCACGCGAGCGCGAACGCTTCACGGCTTACTCCGATCGCACCCAGGGCCGCAATCTGCTCGAGGACATCCTCCAGGAGGAGGTGCGCCGGCGCGAGCGCGTCGTGTCTCTCGACGACGAGGCGGTCGTCCTTTGCCCCTTTGGCGCACTCGTGCCCTTCCACCTCCAGGTGGTGCCGCGCCGGTCCGCGGCGCGGTTCTCGGACGAGGGGCCGCTCGGCGCAGGCATGCTGCACGAGGCGCTTTCGCGCCTCGGCGTCGTGCTCGGCGGCCTGCCGCCGCTCAACTTGTGGGTGCGCAGCGCCCCACGCGACGCGGATCGCTTCTGCTGGCGGATCGACGTCGTGCCGCGGCTGGCCCAGCTGGCGGGCCTCGAGATCGGCACCGGGGTGCACCTGAACGCTCTGGCCCCCGAGGATGCGGCAGCGCGCCTGCGGGCCGCCAACCTGTAGGTTCTTCCGCCGCCCATGCCCCCCGTCCCCCGTCAGGTACCGATGTTCGCGGCCGAGCCGCCCCAGGAGCCGTTGCCCTATGGCCGCTGGGGCGAGGCGCTGGGCGAGCGCTTCGGCGGCGCGGCCGAGACGGAGATCGATCTCGAGTCCATCGCCTGGTTTCCCGACCGCACCTGGAACGGGCGCACGTACGTGCCCGCCACAGCGCCCGCCGCGGGCGGCGAGGTCTTCGGCTACGTGTCCTACACCCGCGAGCATGAGGGTGCACAGGCGACGGACTTCTCGGCGACGGCCGACTACACCGAGGAGACCGCGGAGGAGAACCCCGAGTGGACGCTCGACCTTTCCGACGAGGAGATCGGCCACTGGCGCGGGCCGGAGGGACGGCGCGGCATCGTCACGCTGGTCTGGGGGGTCGCTCTGGTGGCGGACGGCGTGGCCGCCACGACCGAGCTCGGCCCGACGACCACCGACCAGTGCACGCTGGTCGAAGACCGCTTCACACTGGTCTCGCTCGACGCCTACACCGGCGACTACGTCGAGGTGCGTCTCTACGGGGCGCGGGGCGCCGAGCTGGCCCGCGAATCGCTCTACGAAGACGAGTAGCGTTGTCGTCGCGGCCCCGGTAGCTCAGGGGATAGAGCGACCGCCTCCTAAGCGGTAGGTCGCTGGTTCGAATCCAGCCCGGGGCGCTGCTGCCGATATATGGAGTGCGTGCCCGCCCGCCCCATAGAAACAAGGAGCTCATAGCATGGAAGCCTCTTCACAGACCGGTGGCCGCCCGACCGTCTGGATCGCGATAGCCGCCGTCTGCGCTCTGGCCGCGATCGGCCTCGGGATCTGGGGATTCATGACGAAGTCGGATCTGGACGACGCGAATGCGACGATCGAGCGCCAGAAGCAGCAGCTGGCCTCGGGTCAGCGGACGGCGCAGGCCGAGGAGCAGCGGCTCAGCGCCTTTGGACGGCGCGAGCGGGCCGCCTACCGCCGCGTCCGCCGCCGGCTGATCCGCGAGACCGCGGTCGCCTCCGGCCTGCGCAAGAAGATTCAGAACGAGGCGGCGCAACTGCAGCAGGCGCGTACCGAGGTGACCAACGCCGACAGTCAGGAGAGCAAGGACGAGGCAACGCTCAAGCAGGAGCAGGCGAAGGCACGGCTCGCCACGGCATGCTCCGCGTCCTCGGTGGACGCCCTCCAGCGGTTCTTCGACTCGGCCAATCTGCAGTCGGGCGCGCGCAAGGCCGTGAAACAGCTCGAGTCCACCCAACAGGAATGCCAGACCGCTTCGAGCGGGGGCTGAGCCGCGGGAGCCCACTGACGTTCTCGGGCGCGCGGCTCGACCGGGCGGCGGCCGAGCGACGCGACCCGGACTGGCTCGCCGCCCGGCGAGCCCAACCCGAGGCCAGCTCGCTCGTACTCTCCGACAGGGGCGTCTGGGTCGAGAACGGGGGGCTGCTGCTGCTCGCGCCCACCGCCGACTCGCTGTTTCTCGGCCTCGATGACGGCCGGCCGCTGTTCGCGCTCGACGCCACCGGCGCCGAGCCGAAGCGCGGCAGGCCGGTCGGGCTGCGTGAGGCCGCCACCGAGCTGCCCGCGGCCGATGCGGCGCTCGGCGCGTATGCGGCCTCGCTGCTCTCCTGGCACCGCCGGCATCGTCACTGCGCCAACTGCGGGGCGCCCACCGAGCCGAGCGACGGCGGCCACCAGCGCGACTGTCCGTCCTGCCACGCGTCGCACTTCCCCCGCACGGACCCGGTGGTGATCGTGCGCGTGACCGATCCGGCCGACCGGCTGTTGCTGGGGCGCCAGGCGCGCTGGCCGCAGGGTCGCTTCTCGGTCCTGGCCGGTTTCGTCGAGCCGGGCGAGACCCTCGAGGAGGCGGTGGCCCGCGAGGTGCTCGAGGAGTCGGGAGTCGAGGTGGACGACATCGCCTACGTGGCCTCGCAGCCCTGGCCCTTCCCGAGCTCGCTCATGGTTGGATTCCGCGCGCGGGCGATCGGCGGCGAGCCACGTCCGGGCGACGACGAGCTCTCGGAGGTCCGCTGGTTCGAGCGTTCCGAGGTGGAGGCGGCGGCGGCGGGGACTGGCCCGGTCCATCTGCCCCCGCCCTACTCGATCTCGAGGCGTCTGATCGACGAGTGGCGCGCTATTCCGGCCGCTCCGGATACACCTCGTCGATCGTCGTGAGCGGACGGTAGGGGGCCCCGCCCGCGGCCGACTCGATGGCCTCGGCCCCTCCGGCCAGCCGGTCCAGCACCGCCGTGACCCCGGCCACCTCGAGGCCCTCCTCCCGGATCCGCTCGATCGCCTGGACCGTGGAGCCTCCCGTCGTCACCACGTCCTCGACCACCAGGCAGCGCTCCCCCGGCTCGAGTAGGGGCCCCTCCACCCAGCGCTGCAGGCCGTGCTGCTTCTTCTCCTTGCGTACGAAGAAGGCCTTCACGGGCGCGCCCGCGGCCAGCGCGGCGCAGGCCACCGGATCGGCGCCCATCGTCATGCCCCCCACGGCGGTGGCGCGGACGCCCTCGGCCTCGGCCGCCACGAGCTCGCCCAGCGCGCGAAACGCCGGCGGCAGGAGGATCGCCCGCTTGGCGTCGACGTAGTAACTGGGCGGTCCGCCCGCTGGTCAGGGTCACCTCGCCGATGACCAGAGCCTGCTCACGCAGCTCCCTGACCAGCGTCGCGTGCGCATCGCTCATCCGCTCACAGACTACGGCCGGGGCTCACGGCCGGCGGTGCCGCTGCCGATGGGAGTCGCGATGGGTTCGGTCATCCGTCTCGCGGCCGTCACCGCCTCGATCCTGGTGGCGCTCGGCTTTGCCCTCTTCGCCGTCGACGAGATGGACAAGGGATCGAAGACCCAGCAGACGGCGCTGGGCGAGGGGACCGGCAAGCCCGCGTCGCCGGCAGTGGCCGCGGTCGCCCCCACGCCCGACGAGGAAGCCGGCCGGGAACGCCGGAACGGCGCGGCGCGGGAGGTGGTCGATGACGCCAACGACGTGCTGCTGGCTCCCTTCGCCGACCTGATCGAGTCCGAGAACGCGTGGGTCCACCACGGGGTCCCGGCGCTGCTGGCGCTGCTGCTGTACGGCGTAGGCCTCGGCCTGCTCGCGAACATGCTCCCGAAGGAGCGAACACACCGAGACGATTGGCGCGCCGCCGAGTCGTAGCAAGTCCTCCCCGGCGGATTGGACCAATTTGTGAGGTTGCGCTAGCCTGGCCGCAGCGCAACTCCCTCTGCCCGAGGTTGTTGGGCGTAGTTGTGGAATAGGACGTCAAGCGCCGAGTCCCTGCGCCGCCGGGTGTGGGGAACGGGGGAACCAAGTTGGTGGCCGTTCCGGTCACCGGGGGCGAATCACGGACCCTTATCCGTGTAGCGCACTTTCCAGCGCGAGCCCGTCAGCTAACCCCGTAGGCCCGAACGGAAGGGGACTAGCCGGATGACTACAGCCCATCGCGACCTCTCTTCACCCGATCTTTGGGAGCGCTCGCTGGAACGCTCGCGGTACAGGCGGTCGCTGTTGCCGGGGGCGCGTCGCCGGCAGAATCGCCGCAAGGGCATCGCGGCCGCGATGTCCGCCGCCACCGTGGCGGGACCGGCCTCCCCGCTGGCCTTCGCCTCGCTGTCGGGCAAGCCTCAGGCCGATCTCGGGGCCGAGACAGCTTCGAAGCGCGCGATCGAGGTACGGGAGGGCGGGCTCCCGCTTAAACTGGGCAGCCAGGGGCCCCTGGTGGCGCAGGTGCAGAAAACGCTCGGCATCCCGGCGGACGGAATCTTCGGTGTGCAGACCTACGTCGCCGTCCGTCGCTACCAGGCTCGCGCCGGTCTTCAGGTGGACGGCATCGTCGGCCCGGCCACGTGGGGGGCGATGTACCCGCCCACGAGCGCAGCCCAGGGAGGGGACGCTCCCCCCGCGGTCAAGCAGCGCTTGGAGCGCGAGCTGCGGGCGGCTGGAGCGCAGCTCGACGAGCGGGCCGACCGTCGGGTGGATGAGTTGTTCGGGGCAGACGAGCGGTCCGGCTCCGCAGCCGGGAAGGGTTTGAAGCAGCCTTCCTCAGACGACTCGTCTCAGGGGAGGTCGAGTGGCTCCGGCGAGCAGGCCGCGGAGGACGACGCCCAGTCCTCGGACGATGGCAGCCAGGCTCCCGACGAGGGCACCCAGGGCCAGGACGAATCCAGCCAGCCGCCGGCGGGCGGCGGTCGCCAGGGCTCTCAGCCCGTGGACACGAGCTGCGGCTCCTCCACGCTCCAGTCGCCGGTGAAGGGCACGCTCACCTCGGGCTTCGGTCCGCGCTGGGGGCGGATGCACGAGGGCGTGGACCTGGCCGCGCCGACGGGCACGGCGATTCATGCCGCCGCCTGCGGCACGGTCACGATCGCCGGCGTTCAGAGCGGATACGGAAACATCGTCTGCATCACGCACAGCAGCCGCTTCTCCACCTGCTATGCCCACATGTCTCGCTTCGCCGTCAGCCAGGGCGCACGTGTTCGGGCCGGCCAGGTGATCGGATACGTGGGCTGCACGGGCAGCTGCACAGGGCCCCACGTGCATTTCGAGACGCGCGTCAACGGGCAGGCTCAGGACCCGAGCCCGTACCTCAACGGCAGCCGGGCGGCCAGCGCAACGCGGGCGAGCCGCGCCACCGCGCGCGCGGGTGCCGCGGGAGGTCGCAGCGCAGCCGTGATGACCGCCGCCGGCGGCGCGACCGCCCCCGGTTCGGCGAGCTGGAGCGGATCTCAGGGCTCCGTCGGCGGAGGGGAGTCGATCTCCGGCACCGGCGGCGCACAGGTCGTGGCCGGGACGACCCCGGTCGAGCCGGTGGCCGAGCCGGTGCCCGTCGAGCCGGTGCCCGTCGAGCCGGTGCCGGTGGAGCCCGCCGTGCCCGTCGAGCCGGTGCCCGTCGAGCCGGTGCCGGTGGAGCCCGCCGTGCCCGTCGAGCCGGTACCGGTGCCCGCCGAGCCGGTCGCCGTGCCCGTGGAGCCCGTGGCCCCGCCCGTGGAGCCCGCTCCGGTGCCCGTCGAGCCGGTCGCCGCGCCGGTGGAGCCCGCTCCCGTGCCCGTGGAGCCCGTGGCCCCGCCCGTGGAGGCCGCGCCGGCGCCCGCCGAGCAGGTGGCGGCTCCGACGGAGCCCGCCCCGGCGCCCGTCGAGCCCGTCGCCGCGCCCGCGGAACCGGTGGCCGACCCCGCCGCCGCGCCCGCTCCGGCCGAAGGGCCCTAAGCCCACAAGACGTGGCCCGCAAGGATCGCGGGCTTCAGGGGACCCCCGCGGAGGCCCCGCCCACACCGGGCGGGGTCTTTGCGTTCCGGGGCCGGGCTAGCGGTAGCTGTGAATCTTGTCCCCGACGTCGATCCAGTTGAAGACCTGGATCGCGTTGGGGATCGGTATCCGCAGGCAGCCGTGGCTCGCGGGGTACGTCGGCACCGAGGCGTAACCGTGAATTGCGTAGCCCCGGATGAAGTAGGACGAGTAGACCATGCCATGCGAGTTCGTCCCGGGCGTCTGCACATAGAACCTGAACGTGCCGAACACCGTCGGCGTGGCGGGCGTGCCCGATGAGGTGTGGTAGGTCCGGTAGGGCTTGCCGCGCCTGGCCAGCACGATCACCTGGCGCGACCAGTCGAACTCCACGTGCTTGCCCGACTTGGGGAAGCGGAGCCTGAAGGCGCCCTTGCCGCGGGCGAGCATCGCGAAGACCTGCTTCGTCGCGTATCCGGAGCGGCCCAGGTTGTTCGTCTTGCGAAACGCAAGCACGCCGCGAGCGGTGCCGTCGTCGTAGTAGCCGGTCACCGGCGTGGCGAACCCAAGGCGCAGGAGAGCCCGCTGGAGGAGCACGACCTTGACGCCCCTGGCGCCGGCTCCAGCCTGCCAATTCATTACTGAGATCGCACTGGATTTCGCCCGAAAGGCGCCCTGCGCGGGACTGGCCGCGTGCTTGATCGCGAGGCGGATTCGACCAGGATCACCGACCTTGAACTTGAACTCGAAGCGCCCGCCGGCACCCACCTTGCGCCTGATCGTCTTGGTTGCCTTCTTCCCGCGCACGGCGTAGAGAGTCAACACCTCGCCCGGCACCGCGGGCTTCACGCGCCCCCGCACCACCACCTGCTGGGAGGACGCGAAGTAGCGCGCCTTGCTCGTGGCGAGGCCGCCGGTGACCTTGTACTTGGCGGACCCTGCGGGCACCTGGGCGGAGGCCGGCACGGCGCTCAGAGCAAGCAGTGCGGCGACGACGAGAAAGAGGATGCGTGCGTTCATCGGATTCTGATAATGCCATGGGAGACGTCTAAACGGGAGAGGGTGCCGCGCGCGTCAGGCGGGGCACGAGCGCGCAGGCAGCGATCATCAGGGGGCCCAAGACGAGCGACACGGGGCCCCCGTCGGCCTGCGCCGCGTAGGCGATCGAGTTGTTCATCGCGTGTAGGGCGATGCAGGGATAGAGCGAGCGCGTCCGCTCGTAGACCAGGCAGAAGACGACCCCCAGGACCGCCAGGGGGGGCACTATGAGCGCGCCGTCGGTGCCTCCCTGGAAATGGATCAGGCCGAACACGAGCCCGTCGATGATCGCCGCCACGGCCACGCTGAAGCGGGTGCGCAGAGCCCCGTAGAAGAAGCCGCGGAAGAAGAACTCCTCGGCGAAGGGCGCGACACAGATGATCATGAAGCCCGCCGCGACGAGGCCGATGGTGCTGTCCTCGGCGCCGAGGTCCTCTGCCACCGTCTGCTCGACATCGGGGTCGAAGGCGAGGGAGTAGACGGCCGCGAACACGTAGAAGGACACGATCCCCAGCGCCGCCCAGCCCACCGCGGGCCAGAAGGCGGTTCGGCGCAGGCCGAAGTGCCACGGCCGTGGCCGGCGAACGAACGAGGCGAACAGGAGCGCCACGGCCACGAGCGAGCCGTCGAGCAGCACCGTCCCGGAGATCGTCGCCGCGGGCGATGAGCTGTCCACGCCGAGCACCGTCCAGGCGACGCCGGCGGTGATCAGGCCCACCACGGCCCCGCAGATGAAAGCGACCGGGCCGTACCACCACGGCCAGCGCGGGCGCGCGTCCTCCGGGAGCTCCGGCGGCTGGGGCGGAGGTATCACGGCGCTCTCCACGGGCTTTCAGAGTAGGGAGGGCAGCTCCGCGAGCGTGCCGACCGCCTCCACCCCGGCGGGTGCCTCCTCGCCGCGTGCCACGAGGATGGCGCGCACCCCGGCGGCGCGTGCGCCGGCGACGTCCTTGTCGAGCGAGTCGCCCACGTGCACCGCCTGCTCTCTCTCGACCCCCAGCAGCTCCATCGCCGTCTGGAAGATGGCCGGATCCGGCTTCGCAGCGCCGGTGGCGGCCGAGGTGATCAAGCCGTCGACCAGCTCGACCAACCCCGTGGGCTCGAGCCAGTCCTCAAGCGAGCAGTCCCAGTTGCTGACGATCGCGATGCGGCGGCCGCCGTCCCGCAGCGCCCGCAGCGCCGGGACGGCGTCGGGGAAGGGGGTGAACTCGAGCGCGGCCAGCATCGAGCGTCGGGCAACCGCGTGGTCGAGGCCCGGCAGCGCGAGCGCCTCGAGCAGGATCGCGGCGCAGCGGTCGCGCAGCTCCTCCAGACCCTCGCGCGTGCCGCCCTCGAGGTGGTGATCCAGGTAGTACGCGATCTCGGCGCCAAACGCCGCGCCGGCACGCTCCTCGGCCACCGGAAAGCCCTCGGCCGCGAGCACGGCCCGCAACCGCGGAGCCGGTGGCTGGAGCTCGACGAGCGTGCCCAGCGCGTCGAGGAGCACCGCACCCTTCACGAGATCCAATGCCAGCTCGCGTACTGCGCGGTGAACAGCCCCAGCCCGATGGCCGACAGCCCCACCACCAGCTCTGTCGCGCGCCGCTCCTCGCACCACAGCGCCAGCCACATGAACACGGGAAACAGCACGGCCACGAAGCGCGGCAGCGACATCAGCGGCTGTGGCTTGACCGGAAAGGTCAGCGCCAGCGCCAGCGAAACCGCCACCCAGGCTCCATAGGCCGCGGGCAGCCGGCGCAGGACACCCACACACGCCACCACGGCGAAAATCAGCGTCGCGAACAGGACGAGATTGATGGCCCCGATCCGGTAGGGGTCGCCCGCGGCGTCCTCGAAGTACACGACCTCCCGCTGGCCCGAGGCCAGCTGGCGCAGGCCGTCCCAGGCGGCGACGAATCCGTCCCAGGCTCCCGCCAGCGGCACGGTCAACTCGCGCGACCAGGCGTCCTGTACGTCCAGGAATCTCAGCGCGTCGCCCTCGGCCACCCCCAGGAATAGGGCGTAGGCGGCGATTCCGAGCGGCCCCAGAGCGAGCCACACGGCATCCCGGGCACGCCGCCGGCGGGAGGTCCACCAGAGCATTGCGAGCGGCAGCAGCAGGAGGACGCCCGCGCTACGAGTGGCGGCCGCCGCCGCCGCGGCGACACCCGCCCACGCCCAGTGCTCGGTTCGCGCGGCAAGGAACACGCCCACGGCGAGCAGCAGGAAGAGACTCTCGGCGTAGGGGGCACCGAAGAAGACCGCGGCCGGGAACACGGCCAGGAGGAGCACCGCCGCGCGGGCCGGCGGGCGGCCGAGCTCCAGCGACGCCAGTCGGTACAGCAGCGCGAGCGCGCCCACGAAGGCGGCGAGGGCCACCAGGTAGGCCGCGACCAAGAGCGCCGCCGGCGAGGCGCCCAGCGGAGCGGCCAGCACCCGCACGAGCAGGGGGTAGAGCGGGAAGAAGGCGGCTCGGGCGGTGCTCTCCCCATAGCCCGAGTCGGCGATGCGCAGGTACCAGACCGCGTCCCAGCGCGCCAGCGGCGAGAGCAGCTCGGGGGCGAGCGGGTGGGTGAGGGAGGGCTCGTCGAACTTCTGCGCGTTCTCCCGCGCGAGGCCGCCCGCCGCAGGACCGAAGGAGAGCGCAGCGAAAACGGCTACGAGGAGAACCGCCAGGCGGGTCGCCCACGCGACCCGCCACGCCACGCGCAGCGCTTCCGACCGGCTCGCCGCCCGGATTGCGCCCGCTTCGGCGGAGGTAGCCTCAAACGCCATGCCGGGAGCCGATTTCTACACCGCAGCGGTCACGACCGACGAGTGGGTCAGCGCCGTGGTGATCGTGGTGATCGCCGTGGTCCTAGCGGAGATCGTGGACCGGCTCATCGCTCGCCGCGGCGACCAGCTCAGCCGCGCGGTGGCCGGCCGCGAGCTGTCGCCTGTCGCCGCCACCCGCCTGCGCCTGATCCGGCGGTTGACCTTCGCCCTGATCGTGGTGATCGGGATCGCGTTCGCCCTCAGCCGGATCCCGTCGGTACGGAGCATCGCCACCGGCGTGCTCGCCTCGTCGGCTGTGCTCGGGCTCGTGGTCGGCTTCGCGGCGCGCCAGACGCTGGCCAACGCGATCGCCGGGGTTCTTCTCGCCATGACCCAGCCCATTCGCATCGGGGACCTCGTTACCTTCGAGGAGAAGACGGGTGAGGTGGAGGACGTCAGGCTCACCTATACCTACATCCGACTCGATGACGGCCGCCGCCTGGTGGTGCCCAACGAGCGACTCGCACAGAGCTCGATCGAGAACCACACGATCATCAGCGCGCGCGTGCAGGTCGAGGTGTCCGTCTGGCTCGCCCCGGACGCTGACCTCGACCGCGCCATCGACCTGATCCAGGACGAGGACGACGGCATCAAGGCGACCGTCGCCGAGACCGACATGGAAGGTGTGAGGCTCAGCGCCACCACCTGGTGCGACTCCCCTGCAGAGCGCGGCCACGCCGCCGCCGAGCTGCGCCGGCGCTGGCTGCGGCTCCTCCGAGGGCACGGTCTATCCTCAGCCGGGGCCTCCTAGCTACTCATGAGCCATCGTCAGCGAAAGTACAGGAGGCGACCTCGTCACGGAGTCAGGAGCCGGATCCTGCTCGCCGCCGGCGTGATCGCCACCGTCGCCGTGATCGCCGTCCTCTCGGTGGCGGGCTACGTGTTCGCGGTCGCGGCCGGTGCGCCCGATCTGAACGAGCTCAAGCCCGACGACAAGGGCCAGCTCTCGGTGGTCTACGCGGCCGACGGCTCCAAGCTCGGCTTCATCCAGTCGGACACGCTGCGGCGGGTCAGGCCCTGGAGCGAGATCCCGGTCGGCTTACGACGGGCGACTGTGGCCATCGAGGACGAGCGCTTCTACGAGCACGACGGCGTCGACATCAACGCGATCGTCCGCGCCGGCATCGCCAACCTCGAGTCCGGCGAGACGGTGCAGGGCGGCTCGACGATCACCCAACAGCTCGTGCGCGCCCTGTACATCAAGGATCCCAAGCGCAACTTCAAGCGCAAGATCCGCGAGGCCAAGCTCGCCTCCGAGCTCGAGAAGAAGCGCTCCAAGACGTGGATCCTCAAGGAGTACCTCAACTCCGTTCCCTACGGCACCGTGAACGGGCGCACCGCGATCGGCGTCGAGGCCGCGGCGGTGACCTTCTTCGACAAGCACGTCAGCCGGCTCAAGCTCTATCAGTCGGCGCTGCTGGCCGGCCTCCCGCAGGCCCCCTCGCAGTACAACCCGTTCCGCAACCCGCAGGCGGCCATCGAGCGACGCAACGACGTGCTCGAGAAGATGGTCGAGAACGGCTACATCACCCGGGACGAGTACGAGCGGGCGGCGAGCCGGGGCCTCGGCCTCAAGCTCGGCCAGCGCTATGTCCAGCGCCGGGAGCCGTACTTCTTCGACTACGTCCAGGAGAAGCTGATCGAGCGCTACGGCCTCGGTCCCGTGCGCGCGGGCGGCCTGCGCATTCACACCACCATCGACCCGGTGATGCAGGATCAGGCCCGCGAGGCGATCAACTCCTACTACGGGGATCCCGCCGGACCGAGCTCGGCCATCGTCGCCGTCGACCCGCGCAACGGCAAGATCAGGGCGATGGCGTCGAGCGGCACCTACGGGGAGCGCCGCTTCAACCTCGCCGCGCAGGGACACCGCCAGCCCGGCTCGGCGTTCAAGACCTTCGTCCTCACCGCCGCGGTGCTCAAGGGCGTCGACCCGGACTCGACTTCCTATACGTCCAAGCCGCTCGCCATCAACGATCCCGAGTACGGGGAGTGGAACGTCCGGACCTTCGGCGACAGCTACATCGGCACGGTGAGCCTCACACGCGCCACGCTCTCCTCGGACAACACCGTCTATGCCCAGCTGATCCTCGACCTCGGCCCCGAGGAGGTCTGCAAGACCGCGAAGCTGCTCGGCATCACGACCAAGCTCGACTGCTATCCCGCGGAGGGCCTCGGCGGACTCACCCGAGGAGTCACCACGCTCGAGATGGCCAACGCGTATGCCACCCTCGCCGCCGGGGGCGTACGCCGGCGCGCGACGGGGATCGCGCGGGTTCAGTTCCCGGACGGCAAGAGCGAGAAGCTGGGCAACCCCGAGGGCAAGCGGGTCATGACCGACGGGCAGGCCTACGAGGTCACGAAGATCCTCAAGATGAACGTGACGTCGGGCACGGGCACGTCGGCCAACTACGGCTGCCCGGCTGCGGGCAAGACCGGGACGACCGATGAGGGCAAGGACGCCTGGTTCGTGGGCTACACACCGCAGCTGTCGGCGGCCGTCTGGGTCGGCTATCCCGACGCGGGCATAGCCATGCCCGGCGCCCAGGGCGGCACCTACGCCGCCCCGGTCTGGCACGCCTTCATGCTCCCGGCCCACGGCGACTTCTGCGACGACTTCTCGCTGCCCGAACAGGCCTTCGTCGCGTCGCCCTTCTTCGGCGAGTACTCGAGCACCGGAGGCGCGGACACGGGTGGGTACTACTACGACGACGGCTCGACCGACACCGGCACGACCGCCCCCGACCCGGCCTACGACCCGAACCTCGACGAGTCCCCGCCCGAGGAGGCCCCCGAGGTGGCGCCTCCCGTCGAAGAGGTGGCTCCGGACACGGGCGTGACACCGGAGGGGGGCACCGGCGGCGGCGCCACGCCGGGTGACGGCTGAGCACGAGCTGATCGAGCTGGTCCGGTCGGCGCTCGCGGACCGCTCCGGCGGCCGCGTCCTGCGCTGGACCGGGGACGACGCCGCCGTCGTCCGCGCGCGGCCGCTGGCGGTCACGTCGATCGACACGGTCGTGGAGGGAGTCCACTTCTCGCTCTCGACCCACTCCCTGGCCGACGTGGGCTGGAAGGCGCTGGCCACGGCCCTGTCTGACCTGGCGGCCATGGGCGCCGCGACGGGCGAGGCCTTCGTCTCGCTGGTGTTGCCGGCCGGATTCAGCGGCGGCGAGGAGCTGGTGGTCGAGATGGAGGCGCTCGCCGCGGCCACCGGCACCACGATCGCGGGCGGTGATGTGGTCCGCGGCCCGGCGCTGGCCGTGACCGTGGCGGTGGTGGGCTGGGCCGACAGCGAGGAGGAGCTGGTCGGCCGCGACGGCGCGCGGCCGGGCGACCTCGTCGGCGTCACCGGGCAGCTGGGCGGCTCGGAGACGGGCAGGGCGTTGCTCGAGCGCGGAGAGCGGGAGCCGGTCGAGCTCGTGCGGCGCCACCTTCGCCCGATGCCCCGCCTGGCCGAGGGCCGGGCGCTGGCCCAGGCCGGCGCCTCCGCGATGATCGACCTGAGCGACGGGCTCGCCACCGACGCCGGGCACCTGGCGCGTGCCGGCGGCGTCCGGCTGGAGGTCGCGCTGGCCGATCTACCCCGCGCCGCCGGGGTCGAGCTCGAGACGGCGGCCGGCGGCGGAGACGACTACGAGCTCCTCTTCACGATCGCGCCGGCGCGCCGCACGCAGGCCACCGCGGCGGCAGCGGTCACCTGGCTGGGCGAGGTCAGCCAGGGAAGCGGGCTGGTGCTACTCGACGAATCCGGACACGCGGTCGAGGGGCTCAGCGGCTACGAGCACGCGTGAGCAGCCCGGGTCCGGCGTAGGAGCCCGGCCCCGACAGCGCCGGCGTCGCGTCGCGCGCATCGTCGCCGGGTCGCGCTGGAGAGCGCGCCACCAACTCCGCCGCCGCTCCCAGGATGCCCAGCATCAGGCAGCCGATGAGCGACGTGGCCAAGCTCACGCTGTGGCCGGTGACGAGCATCAGCAGGTACCACGCGCCCGAGAGCGGATTCATCGACAGGGCGATGAGGTAGTAGACCGCCACGAGCACCACCGGCAGAGCCCCCAGCGCCAGCAGCAGCGCCCGCACGCGCCGGCGCGGCTGGGCGCTCGACAGCACGGCCAACATCCACAGATGCGCCGCCGGCACGACCAGCAACCCGGCGTACGGGTTCACCAGCCAGAGGGCCAGCGAGGCCACGCTCAGCACGAGCACCACGGCCACGCCCGCCCCCGGCCCCTCCGGCGTCACAGCGGAACGATCGGGCCGGCCGGCCAAGAAGCGCCCGCACAGCCAAGCCAGCAGCATCGCCGCGGCCACGCCGCCGAGCACGCCGAGCGCGGGCCCGTTGAGGCCGAGCAGGGCGGGGGCGACCGGCTCGGGGGGCGGCACGGGCGTGGCCCCCGTCAGCGCCAGCACCTCGGCCACGGCCAGTCCGGCCAGGAACGGCGCGACCCAGGCGCCCAACCAGCGCAGCCAGACGAGGACCTCGATATCGCGCCGGCGCGCGCGGGCGAAGGCGTCGACGGCCGCCACCAAGACGGGTAGCAGCAGGGTCCCGCCCAGCAGAGCCAGCACCCAGCCGGCCAGGACCTGGCTCGCCGCAGTCACGTAGCTCTCCGGGCCGTGCTCTGGACGGCCGCCCTGGTCGAGCGCCGTGACCGTGCGCAGCGTGGCGCGTCCCAGCGCGCCGATCGTGTCCTCGTCGATCGTCTCGGGCGGACCGTTCCCCGCCGGCGGCAGCTCCCCGCTGCCCGAGATGCGTACGGCGTCGTATCCGTTCTCGATCAGCGGCCCCTGGGGCCCGATTCCGATCGGAAACGAGAGCCGGGCGAGCTGACCGAGCGCGCCTGAGCCTCCCAGCCCGGCCTCGACCTCCTGGCGAAGCGATTCGACGACGGTGCGGGTGAGCCCGATGCTGGAGCGTCGGGAGTCGCCCGACCAGGCCTGCACGATCGCCCCTCGGCGAGTGGGCGAGGCAAGATCGGACATCACGAGCAGGCCGTCGACGAGATCGGGTGAGGGCAGCTCGTCGATCAGCGCGGAGGTGCCCACCTCGCCCAGGTTCGAGCCGTCCACCGACGCGAGCACGAGCGTCTTCTCGGTGGGTCGCCCCTCGAACACGCGCGCCAGCTCGAGCAGCGCGGCGGTGTCGGCAGCGCTCCCGGTGGCGTCGGGCACCACCACCGCGTCGCGCGCGGCCACGACCACGATCTGACGCCGCGAGCGTCCCGCTCGGCGCCCGATGACATTGCGCAACGACCGTCCCGCGTGGGTGAAGTCCCGGTGGGAGGCGCGAAAGCCGCGCGCCTCCAGCTGCGTCTCGACGAGATCCGCCGTGCGCAGGTCGCCGGGACGCCCGGGACGACGGTCGGGCTCGTCTGAGGCGATGGTCGCGGCGCTCGTGGCCGCCAGCCGTCCGTCGAAGAGCACGTCCGCCGCCAGACCCTGCCCGAGTGGCCCGGGACGGCTCTGCAGGGAGAACATCGTCAGCACGAGCGCCAGCAGGGCGGGCACGAAAGCCGCCCGGTAGACCCGTGGTTCGATCATGATCGTGAGGTGAGCACGGGACTCAACCTACAATTCCGAAGGTGACGGCTTCCGCACCCCGAATCCTGCTCGTGGACGACGAGCTGTCCGTGCAGAAGCTCCTGACCTATCCCTTGCGCAAGGAGGGTTACGACGTGGTCCCCGCGCTCGACGGCCATGAGGCTCTCGATCGCCTGCGCGAGGGGAACTTCGACCTCGTCGTCCTCGACGTGATGATGCCCAAGCTCGACGGCTTCGACGTGTGTCGCCAGATCCGCTCGCGCAGCACCGTCCCGATCATCATGCTCACCGCCAAGGCCGAGGAGATCGACAAGGTGCTCGGCCTCGAGCTTGGGGCCGACGACTACATCACCAAGCCCTTCTCGGTGCGCGAGTTCCGCAGCCGGGTGAAGGCCGTGTTGCGCCGAGCGGCGCTGGCCCAACCCGAGGAGGGCTTCGAGGAGGCCATCCAGCACGGCGATTTGCGAATCGACTTCGAGCGTCGCCAGGTCTCCGTACGCGACGAGCCCGTGAGGCTCACCTACGTCGAGTTCGAGGTGCTGGCGGCCCTGGCGCGCAACCCGGGGCGGGTGTTCAGCCGCACGATGCTGCTCGAGCGCGTCTGGGGCGACTCCTCCTACCGGGACCCCCGCACGATCGACGTCCACATCCGTCACCTGCGCGAGAAGCTCGAGTCCGAGCCCAAGCACCCCGAGCTGATCCTGACCGTGCGCGGCGTCGGTTACCGCTTTCGCGACGCATGATCCCCCGCCCGAGTTTCTTCCGCCTCCGCTCCCTCCGCAACAAGCTCGCCCTCGTCTTCTTCGCCATCACCGGCACCGCGCTCGCGGTCATCTACTTCTCGGTGGTCACCTACCCGGAGTCGAACCTCGAGGAGCGCCGGCTGCAAGACCTTCAGCTGGTGGCGGGGATCTACCAGTCCCAGCTCGAGTCCCTACCCCGGAGCCTCGTCCCCCCGACGGTGCGGCAGGTCGCCGAGAGCACGAGCTCCAACCTGACGCTCTTCGTCTGGGACGAGCGGCCGGTCGGCCGGCAGAACGACTTCCGCGATCTGCGCTTCCGGCCCCTGTTCGACTCGCGCGAGCAGCCGTTCTTTCCGCGCAACGACGCGCTGATGGCCCGCGCGATCCGGGCGCGGCGCACCGAGAAGGGCTTTGACACCTTCCAGGGCGACGACGTGGGCCTGGTGGCCCAGCCGCTCTTCGGCGAAAAGGAGCCCGGTAGCCCGCGTCCGATCGAACGGGTCGCCCTCTACTCGCGTGACTTCGAGGAGGTCGAGGCCACCGTCTCGTTCATCCGCGACCGGGTGCTGCTGGCCACGATCGTGGCTCTCGTGCTGGCGCTCGTCGGCGGATGGTTCGTGGCCCGGCGCCTCGGCCGGCGCGTTCGGAGGCTGGAGGTGGCGGCCGAGGAGGTCTCGCGGGGTCACTTCGTCGATCCCCTGCCGGTCGACTCCAAGGACGAGCTCGGCCAGCTCACTCGGACCTTCAACGAGATGCAGGCCCAGCTGCGTCAGGTCGAGGTGGCGCGCAAGGACTTCATCGCCACGGCCTCGCACGAGCTGCGTACGCCGATCTTCTCGCTCGCCGGGTTCGTCGAGCTGCTCCAGGACGAGGACCTCGACGAGGACACGCGGCGCGAGTTCCTCGAGACGATGAGCGAGCAGGTGGCGCGGCTGCAGAAGCTCTCGGTCGATCTGCTCGACCTGTCGCGCCTCGACGCCGGCTCGGTGCAGCTGCAACCCGAGCCCGTGGACCTGGCCGAGCTGGCGCGCAGCGTCGCCCAGGAGTTCACGCCCGCGCTGGCCGACCACGACACCGACCTGAAGTTCAGCCTCCCAGACGAGGGGCCGGAGGCGGTCTGCGACCCCGAGCGCGTGGCGCAGATCGTGCGTATCCTCCTCGACAACGCGCTCCGGCACACGCCGCGCGGCACGCACGTCACCGTGAGGGCAGATCGCAGCAACGGCGCCGCCGGGCTCACGGTGGCCGACACCGGTCCGGGGCTTCCGGAGGGCAGCCGCGGGAAGGTCTTCGAGCGCTTCTACACCGGGGATGCCGCCCGCGGTGCCGGCCTGGGCCTCGCGATCGCGCACGAGCTGGCCGAGCGTATGGACGGGCAGCTGGAGGTCAGTTCCTCGAACGGGGCCACCGCCTTCACGCTCGAGCTGCCTGCGAGCGGGAACGGCGCGTGAGGCGCATCGCCGCGGCTGCGCTGGCCGCTCTCGGCCTGGCGGCGACCGCCTGCGACTCGAGCGACGACGAGGGCACGTCCGCTCCCGACAGGGTCACCACCACGCGCGTGCAGGTCGTGGACGGAATCGGCCGCGAGGGCGACTTCGATCCCGGGCAGATCTACCAGCGCCTCTCACCGGGAGTGGTGACGGTGATCTCGATCTTCGACGGTGGGGTGCTGGAGGCCGACAACGGCGAGGGGGGGCAGGGCTCGGGCTTCGTCCTCGACGGCGAGGGCCACGTGGCGACGAACGCACACGTGGTCACCACCGGCGCGGGCCCGGGCACCGAGTCAGAGCGGGCGGAGCGGGTCTTCGTCGAGTTCTCGGATGGCAACCGGGTGCCGGCGAAGATCGTCGGCGACGATCCCAACTCGGACGTAGCGCTGCTCAAGCTCCAGACCGGCGGGCTCTCGCTGACGCCGTTGAAGCTCGGCGACTCCGAGAGCATCGACGTGGGTGAGCCGGTGGCCGCGATCGGCAGCCCCTTCGGTGAGGAGCAGTCGCTGACGATCGGCGTGGTGTCCGCGGTCGACCGCACGATCGAGTCGCTGACCCGCTTTCAGATCGGCAACGCCATCCAGACCGATGCGGCCATCAATCCGGGCAACTCGGGCGGGCCGCTGCTCGATGCGCAGGGTCGGGTCATCGGGATCAACGCGCAGATCAAGTCCGAGTCCGGGGGCGGTGAGGGAGTCGGCTTCGCCATCCCCGTCGACGCGGTGCGGCGATCGCTGGACGAGTTGCGCGCACGGGGCCGCGTGTCCTACGGCTATCTCGGCGTGTCGAGCCTGGTGCTCTGGCCGCAGGCGGCCGAGCGGCTGGGGCTCGCCGTTCGCGACGGCGCGGTCGTCGAGAGCGTCGAGCCCGGCAGCCCCGCCCAGAAGGCCGGGCTGCGTGCCGGCGCCGACGAGGTCGACTTCCAGGCCACGCCCGTCCCGACGGGCGGCGATGTGATCGTGGCGGTCGACGGCCGGCCCCTGACCCGGGCCGACGACCTCGCCGACGTGATCAGCGCAAAGCGCGCCGGCAAGCGCGTCGAGCTCGACGTTCTGCGCGACGGCGAGCGCCTCACGATCGAGGTTCGGCTGGGCCAAAGACCGGAAGATTCTGGGTAGGGTGCAGACGAGTGGAGACGCGAGCCGCAACCGACAGTCGGGACGTTTCGCTCACCATTCCCGCGCGCCCGGACTACCTCGTCCTGGCTCGTTTGGCGCTGTCCGCCGTTTGTCGCCTGACCCCGCTGTCGCCCGAGGAGGTCGCCGACCTCAAGCTCGCGATCACCGAGGCCGCCAACGACTACGTCGACGACACTCGCCCTCTCGAGGACGAGAGCCGGGTGAACTTCGCCTTCCGGCTGCATAGAGACCGCCTGAGCATGCGGCTGGAGGGGGCCGGCTCGCCCGTATCGGCGGAGGAGCAGGAGCTGAGCCGGGCCATCATCGAGGCCACCGTCGACGAGTCGCGCTTCGAGCCCGGCCGAACGTCGTTGGTCAAGTACCTGTCCGCCCACTCGTAGGTAGTCTGCTGCGCCGTGCTTCAGCCGGTTTCGGTCGGTAACAAGAGCCTTGCCGACTACACACATCTGGCCGGGAGGCCCCTGATCGGAGAGATCCGCGAGCTGGCGGAGAACCTCCAGGGCCTCCGCGTGCTCCACCTCTCGGCGACCGCGTTCGGCGGCGGCGTCTCCGAGATCCTCTACACGCTGATCCCGCTCATGAACGATGTCGGCATCGAGGCCGAGTGGCAGGTGATGCTGGGCCGCGAGGAGTTCTACAACGCGACAAAGCGCCTCCACAACGCGTTGCAGGGCAATCCGGACTCGCTTTCCGATGAGGAATGGAGGATCTTCGAGCGCTACAACGAGCTCAACGCGGCGGAGATCTCGGGCGACTGGGACGTGATCATCGTCCACGACCCCCAGCCGGCGGCGATCCGCAGGCATGTCCCGGACAAGGCCAAGATGTGGATCTGGCGCTGTCACATCGACCTCTCAACCCCCAACCAGGATGCGATCGAGCACATCGTGCCCTTCGTGCGCGAGTACGACGTCTCGGTCTGGCACGTGCCGCAGTACGTGCCTCGGGGCATAGACGGTGCGGGCGCCGGGGTGAAGATCTGCCCGCCGGCGATCGACCCGTTGTCTCCCAAGAACATGGCTCTGTCTCCCGAGGACGCCGCCTACGTTTGCGACCAGTTCGGCATCGACGTGGACCGGCCGCTCATCTGCCAGGTCTCGCGCTTCGATCCGTGGAAGGATCCGATGGGCGTGATCGATGCCTACCGCCAGGTGACCGCCGAGATGCCCGAGGTGCAGCTCGCCCTGGTCGGCTCGATGGCCACCGACGACCCCGAGGGCTGGGAGTTCTTCAACTCCACGATGGCCTACGCCGACGGTGACCCCGACATCCACATCCTCAACAACCTCAACAACGTCGGCGCGATCGAGGTCAACGCCTTTCAGTCCCAGGCCGACGTCATGGTCCAGAAGTCGACGCGCGAGGGCTTCGGCCTGACGGTCTCCGAGGCGCTGTGGAAGGGGCGACCGTTCATCGGCGGGGACGTGGGCGGGATACCGCTGCAGGTGCAGGACGGTGAGACCGGCTTCCTCGTCTCGTCGCCCGAGGAGTGCGCGGATCGCGCCCTGCGGGTGCTGCGGGAGCCGGACCTCGGCAAGCGGCTCGGACGCGCGGGCAAGGAGCACGTGCGCCAGCACTTCCTCACGCCGCGCCTGTTGCGTGACTGGCTGAAGATCTTCCGGGACCGAGGATGAGCCCCGAGGTCCCGCTCGTCCTGGTCTCGAACCGCGGGCCGGCCACCTTCGAGGACGGCGAGCCGAGCCGGGGCGGTGGCGGGCTGGTAACGGCGCTCACCGGTCTCGTGAACCACCGCGACGCGGTTTGGGTCGCATCGGCCATGAGCGAGGGCGACGTGGAGATGAGCCGCCGTCACGACGGCGCCAGCTTCGACGTCGAGCTCGACGAGGCCAAGTACCGCGTCAAGCTCGTGGAGAGCGACGACCAGGCCTACGACCGCTTCTACAACGTCATCGCCAATCCCATCCTGTGGTTCATCCAGCACTACCTGTGGGACCTCTCGAACGCTCCGGACATCCGCCGCGCCGAGGTGGAGGCCTACGAGGACGGCTACTGCACGGTCAACGAGGACCTGGCCCGCGCGGTGCTCGACGAGCTGAAGGACGTGGACGAGGCCGTGGTGATGCTGCACGACTATCACCTCTACGTGGCGCCGAAGCTGATCCGCGCGGAGCGGCCGGACCTGTTCCTGCACCACTTCGTTCACATCCCGTGGACCCAGCCCGATGCCTGGCGGGTGCTCCCGGCGGACATGCGCGAGGACATCTACGAGGGCATCCTCGCCAACGACATCATCGCGTTCCACACGCGCTCCTATCAGCGCAACTTCATGCTCTGCTGCCGCGAGCTGTTCGACCTCGAGGTCGACGAGGACAAGGGGATCGTGCGCTTCGAGGACCGCGAGGTATGGGTCCGCTCGTACCCGCTGCCGATCTCGGCGGAGACCTTCCACAGGACCGCTCAGCGGCCCGCGGTGCACCAATACGAGCGCGACATCCTGCGCCGCAGGCGCGAGCACCTGATTCTGCGCGTGGACCGGGCCGACCTGTCGAAGAACGTCCTGCGCGGCTTCACCGCCTTCGACATGTTCCTCGAGCAGCACCCCGAGTTCGCGGAGCAGGTCACGTTCATCGCCCACCTGATCCCCTCGCGCCAGGACGTGCCCGAGTACGCCGAGTACCTCGAGCGCATCGAGGCGCTGGTGGCGGTGGTCAACCACCGGCACGGCACCACGGATTGGATGCCGATCGACCTACGCCTGCGCGAGAACCTCGAGGAGGCGATCGCGGCCTACAAGCACTACGACCTGCTCATGGTCAACGCGATGTTCGACGGGATGAACCTGATCGCCAAGGAGGGTCCCTTGGTCAACGAGCGCAACGGGGTCTCGCTCCTGAGCGAGAACACGGGCGCCCACGAGGAGCTGGCCGACTTCGCGCTGTCGGTCAACCCGTTCGACGTCCAGGACCAGGCCGACGCCATCCACCGCGCGCTCTCGATGTCCGCCGAGGAGCGCTCGTGGCGCGCGCAGGGGCTCAAGCGAATCGTGACTGCCCGAGATCCGGGGGACTGGGTGGACGACCAGCTCGCGGACATCGACTCCAAGCGCCGCGGCGGGGCGGCGGTTCGCGGGTAGCGCTTCGTTTTCGGGCTCTGGCCGTGCTGGTCGGGCGGCCCCGTCCGCTCAGGGATAGGGGTTGGGTGTGAACTCGCCCGAGCCCGGTGGGCTCGCTCGGGGCGCCGGCGGGCTCGGCGGGGCCGGGGGCGTGGGCACGACCGGCACCGCGAGGGGCGTGGCATCGTGCGCCGGGGGCGGCCGGTCGTGAGCTCCTCGCGTCCGCTGACGCTTCCGCGGATGGCGCGCGCGCCGTCGCGGCGCCAGTCGCCCGGGATCCGCTCGCTCGGGGCGCGGTCGCCCTGCGTGCGCCCGCTCCGGACGCGGTTGCTCGGTCTGCGCTCGCTCCGGACGCGATCGCTCGGTCCACAGCGGCTCGGGGGGCGGTGCCGCAGGTGTCCCCGTCCGACAGCCGCGACCGCCCGTGACGAGCAGTGCCGCGGCGGCCGCCAGGACGGCCAGGCGCCCCACGTTTGCCCATCGCACCCGCCGCCAGAGCGGCGGGACGCCGTTGGCCTGCCGCCCGTCCATGCCCCGCTTAAGGGCGACGGAGGCCGCGCTTCGCCCCGTCCCCGGGGTCCCGGAGGGCCGGGATTGCGCTGCTAACCTGCCCCGCTCGATGGCACGCCTCTATGACCTCATGCTGCTCGTGGACCCGACCGCCCCGGAGGACCGGCGCGTCGCCGCGGTCTCCGAAGCCGAGTCGATGATCTCCTCAGGCGGCGAGCTGGTCGAGCAGCACGACTGGGGCCACCGGCGCATGGCCTACGAGATCGATCACCGGCCCGAAGCGGAGTACCGGCTCTACCAGTTCAGAGGCGACAACGCCCTGCTCGACCGGCTCAACCAGCGCCTGAGGATCCTCGACGGAGTGCTGCGCTATCGGATCATCAAGGTCAAGCCCGGCCAGCCGACCCCGCCGCCCCCCGAGCAGCAGGGCCCCCGCCGCCGTGACGATCGCGAGCCGCAGGACACCCGCGTCGCCGCCCGCGCCGCCGCGGATGCACCGCCGCCCGAGGCCGACGAGCAGCTCGAGACGGCCGAGTAGCCGCCCGGGACGCGCCCGGAGGGCGCCGCCGGAGCCGGATTCTGCGCCGCGGTGTAACGACCTCGTCAAGGAAGCCGCAATTTTCAGCAACTTCCTGTCAGTTGTCTCCCATCGCGGCCGACCCCATTCGTACACTCGCTCGACAGCCATAGAAGACGTCCCAGAAGACGTGGAAGGAGTTGGCCGCATGGCCTCGACGAACATCAACCGCGTGGTGATGACCGGGAACCTCACCCGGGATCCGGAGCTGCGCTCACTGCCGAGTGGAACCTCGGTGTGCAACCTGCGGATCGCCAGCAACACTCGCCGCAAGGACGGGTCCACCGGCGAGTGGGTCGACAAGGCAAACTACTTCGACGTCACCGTTTGGGGGGCGCAGGGCGAGAACTGCGCTCAGTACCTGGCGAAGGGCCGCCCGATCGCGGTCGACGGCCGGCTCGAGTGGCGCGAGTGGCAGGACAAGGAAGGCAACAAGCGCCAGTCGGTGGATATCATTGCCGATTCCGTTCAGTTCCTCGGCTCGCGGGAGGGCAGCGAGAACGGTGGGCGCTTCACGCCGCAGAGCGACGTGCCGGCGGACACCGGGGATTTCCAGACCGCGCCCGCGAGCGCCGGGAGCTCGGACGACGACATCCCGTTCTGAACCCGGAGTAGAGAGGCGCAGGAGCTAACAGGTGGCAAAGCAGCGTGGAGGCGGAAGGGCTACCAACGACCGCAAGCGTGGTCGTGGCAAGGGCCTGCCCGGCGGCGGCCGGCGCAAGTCCTGCCCGTTCTGTCGTGACAAGGTCGACGTCGTCGACTACAGAGACCTCGCATCGCTGCGCCGGACGATCAGCGACAAGGGCAAGATCCGCTCTTCTCGCGTGACCGGTGCGTGCCGGCGCCACCAGTCCCAGCTCGCGAACGCGGTCAAGCGCGCCCGTGAGCTCGGCCTGCTCCCCTACGTTGCCAGTTAGGACGGGAACCAAGTAGTGGCCCAGGCAATTCTCTTGAAGGACTCGGAGGCGCTCGGCGAGCGCGGCGACGTCATCGACGTCTCGCCCGGCTACCTCCGTAACTACCTCGTACCGCGCAAGATCGCGCAGCCGGCCACGCCGGCCTCGATCGCGGAGTCGCAGCGTCGCGCCGAGGCAGCCGAGCGAGTCGCCGCCGAGGCGGCTACCAAGGCCGAGGAAACGGCCGCGCTGCTGCGCAAGACGGTGCTGACGATCTCCCACCAGGCGGGTGACGACGGCCGGCTGTTCGGCTCCGTGACCTCGCAGGAGATCGCCGACGCGATCCGCCAGGCGCGCGGGGTGCGGCTCGACAAGCGCCGCATACAGCTCGAGGACTCCATCAAGACAACGGGCACACACATGGTCACCGTCGAAGTCGCGGACGGCGTGACGGCTGACATAAAGACAATCGTCACACCGCAGGCCTAGCGCGTTCCGTGGCAGTCGCCGTCCCGCCTGAATCAGCGGGAAGCGTGCCTCCCCACAACGAGGAGGCCGAAGCCTCGGTCCTGGGCGCGATCCTGCTCACCGAGCAGGCGCTGGACGCGGTGCTCCTCGAGGTCGGACTGAGGTCCGACCACTTCTACCGCCCGCGCCACGCACGCATCTTCGGGGCGATGATCCGCCTCAAGGAGAAGGCCGAGCCGGAGGCCGTCGACGCGCTCACCGTCTGCGACAACCTGCGCAGCCACGGCGAGCTCGAGGAGGCCGGCGGAGAGGCCTACATCCATTCGCTGCCCACGGTCGTGCCCGCGGTGGGGGCCGTCCTGGACTATGCCCGCATCGTGCGCGACGACGCGCTGATGCGCGGCATCCTGAATACGACGCGCGAGATCCAAGCCGAGGTGCTGGCCCACCGGGGCGAGCCCATGGACCTGATCGAGCGCGCGGAGTCCGCCCTCTTTCACATCGGCCATGACACCGGCAAGGGCGAGATGCGCTCGATCGAGGACGTCCTGCACGACGAGATGGACAAGCTCGTCGAGCTCTCGAAGGGGGACGTCGGGCTCACCGGGGTTCCGTCGGGCTTCGTCGACCTCGATGACCTGACCGGCGGCTTTCAGGCCGGCAACCTCGTCGTGCTGGCGGCCCGGCCGGCGATGGGCAAGTCGGCCCTGGCCGCGAACTTCGCCGAGAACGCCGCCGTCGACCACGGCAAGGCGGTGGCGCTGTTCTCGCTCGAGATGTCCGAGACCGAGCTCGCCCACCGGTTCCTGGCGTCGCGTGCCCGCGTCTCGAGCGACGAGCTGCGCAAGGGTCGCGTCAAGGCCGATCGCTGGAACAAGGTCAACCAAGCCGCCGGCACCCTCGCCGCGGCGCCGCTCTACATCGACGACTCGAGCGACATCGGCGTGCTCGAGCTGCGCGCCAAGGCGCGCCGGATGGCCGCCCGTCACGGGCTCGGCATGGTGATCGTCGACTACCTGCAGCTCATGCGCCCGGAGGGGCGCTCCGACAGCCGCGTGGAGCAGATCGGGCAGATCAGCCGCGGGCTCAAGATCCTGGCGCGCGAGCTCGAGGTGCCCGTGATCGCGATCTCGCAGCTCTCGCGTGCGGTCGAATCGCGCAATCCACCCGAGCCGATGCTCTCCGACCTTCGCGAGAGCGGCAGCATCGAGCAGGACGCCGACGTCGTGATGTTCGTCTACCGCGACGAGTACTACAACCAGGAGTCCGAGCGCCTCGGAGAGGCGGACCTGATCGTGGCCAAGCACCGCAACGGGCCGATCGGCCGCGTCAAGCTCAGCTTCCTGCCGAAGTATCCGAAGTTCGCGAGCATGTACCGCGATCACGGAGCCGTCCCCGCGCTCCCGGCCGACAACGGGGCCGGCTGACGTGCTACGGCGGGTGGCGGCAGAGGAGAGCGAGACCTGCCCCTACGGCGAGTGCGACGGATCCACCTGGATCCTCGACGAGAAGGAGAACCGCAGCCGGGCCTGCCGCTGTCGTGAAGGGCGCGTGCGGCGCGCGGTCAGCGGAGGGGTCGGCACGGGGATCGGGCGCCGCTTTCTCGAGGTCTCCTTCGAGCGCGAGCCGATTGTCTCCGTCGAGCCGACCGTGCTGCGGAGGGTCAGGACCTTCACCCGCGACATGGAGAAGAACCTCGACGCCGGCAAGGGCCTCTGGTTCGACGGGCCGGTCGGCACGGGCAAGACGTCGCTGGCCATCCTCGTCGCCAAGGCGGCCCGGGACGCCGGGCGCTCCTACGCCGTCTACCCGGTCCCCCGGCTGCTCGCCGAGATCAAGCGGACCTTCGATCGCGACGCGAGCGACACCTACATGAGCTTCTTTCGCCGCCTCTGCACGGTGGACATCCTCGTGCTCGACGACCTCGGCGCGGAGAAGCAGACCGAATGGGTGCTCGAGCAGCTCTTCTCGATCATCAACGAGCGCTGGCAGGACCGGCGCTCCATCGTCGTCACGACCAACATCCCCGATCCCGACCCCGATGCACCCGGGCGCATGCTGCGGGCAAGCGTGCGCGACCTCCGCGAGCTCACCGCTTCCGGCCGCGTGAGCGGCCGGGACCTCGACGAGCTGCGGCGGGCGATCGAGCGGGTCGAGCGGGCGGCGGCCCGGGTCGGCGAGCTCGACGTGGCCGCGGATTACGACCCGATCCTGCGCCTGCGGCGCCAGATCGGCTCACGCACGGTCTCGCGCCTGATCGAGATCTGCGACGACCCGCTGCCGATCATGGGCGACGACCTGCGCATGGCGGCGCAGGGCGCGTAGCGACTCCCTCCCGCCGGCGGCGGATCCCTATATTCGGGTCGCCATGCCGGGACTGGTGATCGTGGGCGCCCAGTGGGGCGACGAAGGAAAGGGAAAGGTCGTGGACCTGCTCGCCGAGCAGGCCGACCTCGTCGTGCGCTTTCAGGGCGGCAACAACGCAGGTCACACGATCGTCCGCGGCGGCGAGACGTTCAAGTTCCATCTCATCCCCTCGGGGATCCTCTATCCGGGCAAGCTCTGCGCCATCGGCAACGGGGTGGTCGTCGATCCCAAGGTGCTGACCGAGGAGATCGCCGAGCTGTCGCGGCGGAAGGTCGACCTGAGCGGTCTGCGCGTGTCGGCCAACGCGCACCTGATCATGCCCTACCACAAGCTGCTCGACCACGCGGGCGAGGCCAAGCTTGGCAAGCTCCAGATAGGCACCACACGCAGGGGAATAGGCCCTTGCTACGCCGACAAGGCAGCGCGGCTTGGGATCCGCATGCAGGACCTGCTCGACGAGAAGATCCTCCGCAAGAAGATCTACGCCGCGATGGAGCCCAAGCGGCTCATGCTGCGGCCCTTCGAGAAGAAGCCCGAGCTCGACCTGCACACGATGTCCGAGGAGTTCCGCATCCTCGGACACCGCCTCGAGCCCTATATCGCGGACACACCTCCGATCGCGTGGCGCACCCTGGACGCCGACGGCCTGGTCGTCTTCGAGGGCGCCCAGGGCGCGCTGCTCGACATCGATCACGGCACGTATCCGTTCGTGACCTCTTCCAACACCGTGGCAGGCGCTGCGTGCGCCGGCGCCGGCGTGGGCCCGCGCTCCATCGACGAGGTGTGGGGCATCGCCAAGGCCTATGCCACCCGCGTGGGAGCCGGCCCGTTTCCCACCGAGCTGGAGGACGACCTCGGCGAGCGCATCCGCGAGGCGGGTAGCGAGTTCGGGACCACCACCGGCCGACCCCGCCGCACCGGTTGGATCGACCTGCTGGCGCTGCGCTACGCCACCCGCATCAACGGCCTGACCGGGCTCGTGCTGACCAAGCTGGACGTGCTCACCGGCGTCGATCCCCTGCGCGTCGGCGTGCGCTACCACGGACCGGGTGGCGCCACCTTCGAGGAGTTCCCCTACCACCAGTCGATCGTGCACAAGGTGGAGGGCGGCCTCGTCGAGGTGCCCGGCTGGCACGAGGACATCTCGGGCTGCCGGTCCGTCGATGAGCTGCCGACGAACGCGCAGGCCTATCTCGAGTTCATCTCCGACTTCCTCGACCTACCGGTCGTGATGGTGGGAGTCGGACCCGGGCGCGAGGAGATGATCTGGACCGGTGCGGCCGAACGGCTGCGCCCCGCCGCCGCCTGACCTCAGACGCGAATGACGTGAGTCGAGACGACCATGTCGTGCAGGCAGCGGTTCTCGTCGTCCCACAGCGGCCATAGATAGTCGACGAGGGTGGGAATGCCGGCAAAGAAGCTCCCGACGAAACCGAACAACAGATTCTTGACCACGACTTCCCGCAGGAATGCGAAGCCCAGGTCGACCTGCTGTCCGTTGTCTCGAATTACGGTGATCGAGAGGATCTGCTTTCCCCAGGTCTGCCCGTTGTGGGGACCCTCACGCGCCATCAGCACCGGCGCGTAGAAAAGACCCACGAGTATGTACAAGAGGACCGCGATGATCGCCGTGACCACACCGCCGATCTCGCTCCCGGACAGAAAGACACCAAGCACCAGCGCCGTCAGAAGCCCGAACGGCACGAGCAGGATCAGCCCGTCGAGCAGCTGCGCGCCCACCCGGCTGATCCAACTCGCCAGCGGGCGCCCCACCCAGGCCGCATCGCCCGGCTGGCGGCCGATCGGCTGCTGCCAACCACCAGGGGGGACCGGCCCCCCGTAGCCCGGAGCGGCCTCGGGGCCGGGAGCGGCCTCGGGACGCGGAGCGGCCTCCGGGCGATCTGGGGGATGCGATCCACTCTCCATACCGCGAATCAAACCACCAAGACAATGATGGCCGCGACGAGGCTGAGCACTGTAAGCGCCAGAAGGCAGGCCCCGATCACGACGGTGGCCTTCTCGAAGCCGTTCAGGTCCCCGGCGGTCGCGAGCCCGTGGGTGCGCACATCCCAGTACTCGTTGAGCCGGTTCACCACGAGGCTGAAGAACACCGGGGCCAGGAAGATCGAGCCGACCAGGTAAGCGACCGCGGGAAACTCGGGGAGCCCGAATCGCTGCCGCAGCGCATTCAGGTCGCGCCACAGCCAGAAGATGACGAAGAGGTTGAGGATCGGCACGAGCAGACCCAGCGTGTGCAGCGTCGCGTCATCGCGCACGAAGCCCTGTTCCCCGTCGAGCAGCCGGCGCTGTACGTAAAACCACCCGTAGCCGTATAGACCGAGGCTGACGACCGAGTAGCCCCAGACCCGGCCGAGCGGACGCTTGACGGCGTAGGCCTCGGCCGGGAATCCCCCTGCCGCGGCGAGGATCACGCCGGGCTCGGTTCCAGGACCGCCCGCTCGCCCCGGCGCAGGAACCGAAGCGCCAGCGCGATCGAGGCCAGCAGCGAGGCCACGGCCATCGTGATCTGCACGCTCAGCAGACCCTCACGGGTCCAGTAGACGTCCTCGAGCTCGAGCAGGAGCGCCGACTCGTCGAGGGTGAGTCCCATACCCACCCCGAAGGGCACTGCGAGCTTGGCCTCGAGCGCCTCGTCGCGGGTGAGGATGGCGCCCGCTCCGGCGCTGAAGGCCATCACGATCCCCGGCACGAAGTGGTGTATGTGCCGCCGGCCCACGCGCAGGTTGCGAAACGGCCCCACCGTGGCCCGCCGGCGCAACAGGTACGTGGTTCCGCGCGCGGCGAGGAAGGCCCCCACGAACGACGACAGCAGGTTGAAGATCGCGTTCTCCCTCGTGGATCCCCGCTCGTAGCCGATCCGGGCGACGTGCGCGGTCTCGGCGACGGCCTCCTCCGCCGCCAGCAACAGGCTGTCCGCCTCGTGAGGCAGCGGAGCCGAGCCCCGGCGCCACACCCGCGCGAGCTCGCCGAACAGGACCGCACCCACCGCCAGGGCCGCCGCGCCGCCCAGCGCGATCGTTCCCCGCCCCGGAGCCAGCGGCCGGCCCCTGCGCCGGATCGGCCTAAGGGCCAAGCAGCTCCTCCTCGCCCAGCTCGCGCACCACGCGGGCGGGCACCCCCATCACCAGCGCGCGGGCCGGCACGTCCTTCGTGACCACCGCGCCGGCGCCCACGAATGCCTCCTCGCCCACCTCGACCCCCGGGAGCAGCACCGCGCCGCCACCCAGGCGGCAGGCCCGCCGCAAGAACGCCCCGCGCAGCTCCTGGGCGCCGCCGCGCCGGCCCGCGGTGGGATCGTTGGTCAGCAGGACGCCGGGCGCCACGAACACGTCGTCCTCCACCACCGACCACGCCGTGATGTAGGCGGCCGTCTGCAGCTTGACGCGCGCGCCCATGCGAACGTCATTCTCGATCGAGGCCCCCCGCCCGATCACGCTGTCAGGGCCGACCTCAACGCGCTCGCGCACGTGCGCCTGGTCGGCCACGACGCAGCCGTCGGCCAGTCGCGCGCCGGCGAGAACGACGGCGCCCGCGCCGACCCTCACCCCGTCGCCGAGCGAGGCCACGCCCGAATCCCCTCCCGGAGCGGTCGATCGGGCGCTCAGCGTGGTGGGTTTGCCCACCACGCTGTTGTCTCCCAGCCGCACTCCCGCGCCGAGCACCGTCCCGGCGTGAATCACGACGTTGCCGCCGATCTCCGCGTCCTCGGGCAGGTCGACCGCGTCCCCCACGAGCAGGCCTGGCGCGCGATCAGACGCGCGCAGCACGGACGCTCACAGGCGAACGAGGTTCGGGGCTTCGATCCCGCGCGTAACCCCCCGGAAGTCGACCAGCAAATCCGACTCGCGCACGAGGCGCTCGACGTCGAGCCCTGGGTGCGCGGTCACAATCACCGCGCAATCGGCGTGCTCCGGCCACTCGCTGCGCAGCCCGAGGTCCGGCAGTTCGGGCACGAAGTCGTCGTGGTAGACGACATCCGCCCCCTGCTCGCGAAGCAGGCGCATGATCTTTATCGCGGGCGATTCGCGCATGTCCCCCGAGCCGGGCTTGTAGGACACGCCCATTATCGCCACCCGCGAGCCGCGCACCGGCTTGGCGTGATCGTTGAGCGCCCGGGCAATGCGCTCCACGCAGAAGTAGGGCATGCGCTGGTTGACCTCGCCCGCGAGCTCGATGAACTCCGTCTGCATGTCGAATTCGCGCGCTCGCCACGAGAGGTAGAACGGATCGACCGGAAGGCAGTGACCGCCCATGCCTGGGCCCGGCTTGAAGGACATGAAGCCATACGGCTTGGTCGCGGCGGCGTCGACCACCTCCCAGACGTCGATGTCCATGCGGTCGCAGAGGATCGCCAGCTCGTTGACCAGCGCGATGTTGACCGAGCGAAAGACGTTCTCGAGCAGCTTCGTCAGCTCCGCCGCCTCGGGAGTGGTCACGGGGACGATCTGGTCGCACACCTGCTCGTAGAGCTCCACGGCACGTTGCAGGCACTCCTCGCTCAGCCCGCCAACGATCTTGGGTGTCGTGCGCAACGTGAAGTCGGTCCGGCCTGGATCGATGCGCTCCGGCGAGAAGGCGACGAAGAAATCGCGGCCCGCGGCCAGCCCCGACTCCTCGAGCAGAGGGGCGAAGCGCTCGCGTGTGGTCCCCGGGTAGGTCGTCGACTCGAGCACCACGAGCTGGCCCGCCTGCAGGACGCCGGCCAGAGCCGTGCCGGTGGCGATCAGTGGCTGCAGGTCCGGTTCACGGTTCTCCGTCAGGGGGGTGGGAACGGCGACGACGATCGCATCGACCTTCGCCAGCTCGGCGTAGCGTGTGGTGGTGTGGATGCGCTCGGCGACCGCGCGCAGAGCCCCATCAGGCACGTCCTCGATATGCGAGCGGCCCTCTCCGAGCGCCTGCGTGACGCGCCCATCCACATCGACGCCCACGACGTCGTGGCCCGCCTCCGCGAACGCCACGGCCAGTGGAAGGCCGACATATCCGAGCCCGACGACCCCGATCCTCATATGCGCTCAGTGTAAGCCGAGATCACGTCACATACCCGCTCTGCAGCTCGGCCGCCGCCGTAGAGCTCAGGGCGCTGGGGCGGAGGCGCGCGGTCGAGCGCCGCCAGCGCGGCGTCGCGATCAAGGTCCACGAGCACGTTCCAGCCCGCGTCCACGGTCTCGGTCCACTCGGTCGTGTCGCGCATGGTCAGGCATGGAACGCCGAGTAGGTAGGCCTCCTTCTGCGCCCCGCCCGAGTCGGTGAGCAGCGCCCGCGCGCTCCGCGTGAGCTCGAGGAAGTCGAGATAGCCGAGCGGTGGGGTGAGGAGCAGCCCGCCGAGGCGCCCGAGCAGCCCGGCGTCTTCCAGCCGCACCCGCGTACGCGGGTGCAACGGGAACACCACCGGGCCCGGCAGGGCGGCCAGCAACTCGACCAAGCGCTCGAGCCGATCGGGGGGGTCGACGTTGCCCGCCCGGTGCGCGGTCACCACGAGGTACGAGCCCGCCTCCAGGCCGAGGTCGCTCAAGACTGTGGAGCGCTCTCGCGCCACATCGCGGAACGCCAGCGAGACGTCGGCCATCACGTCGCCGACCAGGTGCGCCTCTCCGCGGGCAGCCTCGCGCTCGAGGTTCTTCAGCGCCGTCTCGGTCGAGCAGAGCAGCAGGTCGCTGGCGTGGTCGGTCAGCACGCGGTTGAGCTCCTCGGGCATCGTGCGATCGAACGAGCGCATCCCTGCCTCGACGTGGCCGACGGCAAGGCCGGCCTGGGCACCTGCCAGCGCTCCGGCGAGAGTGGAGTTGGTGTCTCCGTAGACCAGCACGAGGTCGGGAGCGATCTCGGCGAGCACGGGCTCGAGCGCCCCGAGGATGCGGGCCGTCTGCTCGGTGTTGGATCCGGTGCCAGCCCCGAGCTCGCGATCGGGCGCCGGCACGCCGAGCTCATCGAAGAAGACCTGCGAGAGCTCGTCGTCGTAGTGCTGGCCGGTGTGGACGATCAGCTCCTCGTGGGCTCCCCGCAGCACGCGCGAGACCGCCGCCGCCTTCACGAACTGCGGCCGATTTCCGACGATCGTCGCGATCCGCGGCAACTAGCTAGCGGCCGAGCGCCTGCTCGACATGGGTGCGGAACGCCGCCGCCGCCTCACGGGTGCGCGGGCCCTCCGTGAACTCGGTGTCCTCCACGGCGCCGATCGACTGCACCTCGCGGATCGTCGACGCCAGGAACGCCTCGCTCGCGGCGAGCAGGTCGTCGAGCGGGCAGGAGCGCTCCTCGACCTCCAGCAACCGGAGAATGCGATCGCGAGTTATCGAGGCGAGTATGTGCTCGTCGAGCGGCGGGGTGCACAGGGTGCCTTCACGGTCGACCCAGAACAGCGTCGAGGTGGGCGCTTCGAGCGCCCGGCCGTGCGGCGTCACCAGCAGCGCCTCGTCGAAGCCCCGCTCGCGAGCCAGCCGCGAGCACAACATGTTCGCTCCGTAGGAGAGCGACTTGATCCCGTCGAGCACCCGCGTGGGGGCGTAGGTCACGATGCCCAGGCGGACCCCGGCCCGCATGACCGGGGCCTGCTCTGTGAAGAGCAGCCGACGGCCGCCCCGCGTGACCACGATGCGCAGCACGCCGTCGAATTCCTCGCCGCCGCGAGCCGCGAGGAGCTCGGGAATCTCGATCTCCAGCTCAGCGCGAAAGACCTCCGGCAGCCGCAGGTTCGCCGCCGAACGCTCCAACCGGTCGAGGTGATCGACGAGGGCGAAGGCGGTCCCGTCGTAGACGCGGATCACCTCGAAGACGCCGTCGCCGCGCAGCAGGCCCTCGTCGGTCGCCGGAATGGTGATCTCGCCGGACGGGGCGATGCGGCCGTCGCTCGAGCCCAGCTCAGCGACTACGGTTTCGTGGGCTGCGTTCAAATGGGCCGTGTAGGAATCGAACCTACAACCTTGAGATTAAGAGTCTCCTGCTCTGCCAATTGAGCTAACGGCCCCGGGGCGCGATTCTAGGGAAGCAGGGCCCGTCAGTCTCCGTTGTTCATCGCGGCGAGCGCCTCGTCACGCGACGAGTGGATCGGAAAGACCCGGTCGAGGCCGGTGATCTCGAAGATCTTGGTGATGTTGTCGTCGGTGCACACGAGGGCCAGCGATCCGCCCGCCGGGCGGAGGCGCTTCACCCCACCGACCAGCACGCCGAGGGTGGTCGAATCGATGAACGTCGCCTTGGAGAGATCGACCACGATCTGCTTCTTGCCGGACTCGATCAGCTCCACCATCCGCTCCTTGAACTCGGGCGCGGTGTAGAGGTCGACCTCTCCCCCGAGCTCGATCACGTGCGTGGAGTCGTCGATGGGCTCGTCTTCGATGTGGAAGTTCACTCTTCTCCCCAGTGCTTGTCTTGGCGCCCGGCCGAAGGCCGCGACGCGAAAGGGTACGTCAGCCGTCCGGCGTCTGCTGTCCCCCGGGCGGTTTCTTGAGCTGCTCGACCTGCTTCTCGACCTGCTTGCGCGCGGCCTTCGGGGCGAGATCGACCGCCTTCTGACCGGCGAGGTCGGCGGTTCTCGTATCGCCGGCAAGCGTCGCGTACTGGACGAGCAGCAGGTAGGTCTGCGTGTCGTTGGCGTCGGCGGCGATGATGCGGACCGCCTCCTTTGCCTTGTCGGGCTGGTTGAGGCCCTCCGGAGCGTAGGTCTGAAGGGCTATGCGGGCCAGGCTGGGGTCGGGGTCCCCGTCTCGCGCCGTCGACGTAGCGATCCCAGTACGCGCTTGTACGGCGGAGCTCGTCCTTGGCCGACTCGGGAAAGGAAGTGGTGCCCGACTGGATCTGACTCGTGGCCAGCTGATAGTTGAGCCGGACCAGCTCGGCCAGCACGGCCACGTCCTGAGGCGAGGCCTGCAGTCGCTTCTCCTGGCGGTCGATGCGCTGCTCGAGCTGGCTGTTGGCGTCGTCGCCGCCGCTGTCGCGGCCGCCGAAGGCGTCGATCAGACCGCCCGAGACGTCGCCGCCGATGCCGAAGAGGACGAGGCCGCCGCCCATGAGCACGGCAAGCGTCAGGTAGGTCGCCTGAACGGCGCGGCGACGGCGTCCTCGGAGGTCGAAGAGCATGCGTGCGAAAGGCTAGCTGGAGCCTTCGGCAGCGGGCTGGTCGGAGAGCTCGCCCGGATCGGCGGCCGGCCGGCCCCACGCCGCCGCCATCAGAATCGAGAGCTCGAAGAGTGCGTAGAGGGGGATCGCCTCGAGCAGGAGCGTGATCGGATCGAGGGTGGGGAGCAGCGAGGCCAGCACGACGATCGCGACGATCGCGTAGCGGCGCGAGCGGCGCAGCTTCTCGGCGCTGGTGACTCCCAGCTTGCAGGCGGCCAGCACCCCCACCGGGATCTGGAAGCCGATGCCCATGGCGAGCATGAGCAGGGTGACGAAGGAGTAGTAGTCCCGCGCGCGGACCTGCGTGTTGAACTCGTCCGCGTTGAAGTTGAGTAGGAAGTCGAGGGCGGGCGTGAGCACGACGAAGTAGCAGAACACGACTCCCGCCACGAAGAGGGTGGGCACGAGCAGGAGCAGCGGGGTTGCCACGCGACGCTCGCCCGGGCTGAACGCCGGCAGTAGGAAGGCGTAGAGCTGGTAGAGGATCACCGGCAGCGAGAGCAGCAGCGCCGCGTAGGCCGCGTTGGTGAGCGTCGTGTAGAAGGCCTCGGCCGGACCCAGCGTGATCGGCTCGATGCCCTCGGGGAGCGGCTTGTTCACGATGTCGAGGACCAGGTGGTTCTGCCAGCCCGTGAGTGCCCAGGCGGCGAGGAAGGCGACCGCGCAGACGATCAGGCGAGTACGCAGCTCATCGAGATGATCGACTACCGACAGCCGGTCGTCGTGGGCTATCGGCCTCATCCGCCGCATGAGTCGCGGCCTGCGGCTAGGACTTCTGGTCGGAAGCCGTGGTGGTCGTGGTCGTCGCCGGGTCGGTCTTGTCGACGGCGCCCTCGGGCAGCTCGTCCTTATCCTTGCCGGTGACGGAGTCCTTGAACTCGCGCATGCCACGGCCCATCGAGCGTCCGAGATCGGGCAGGCGCTTGGGCCCGAAGATGATCAGCACGATCACCAGGATGATCACGATCTCGAGTGGGCTGGGAGTCCACATGGCCCAGTTCATGGTAGCGGGCGTGCGCGTGCCTGCCGCAGTTGGCAGGATTGGCCGCCTATGACGAGCTCGGTGCTGTCCGACGGGACGATCCGTCGCCTGGTGGGCGAGGGGCGCATCGCCATTGAGCCCTGGGATCCGAGCATGGTCCAGCCGGCCAGCGTGGACCTGCGGCTCGGGCGCTCCTTCCGCGTGTTTCACAATCACAAGCTGTCCTCCATCGATCTCGCCGAGCCGCCCCAGGGCGTGACCGAGCACGTGGAGATCGAGGAGGGCCAGTCATTTGTGATCCATCCCGGCGAGTTCGTGCTTGGCGCCACGCGGGAATGGGTCCAGCTGCCCGACGACATCGTCGCCCGTATCGAGGGGAAGAGCTCGCTGGGGAGGCTCGGCCTGATCGTGCACGCCACCGCGGGCTTCGTCGACCCGGGATTCAAGGGAACGCTGACGCTCGAGATCACGAACCTCACCCGGGTCCCGATCGTGCTCTGGCCCGGAAAGCCGATCGCCCAGCTCTCCTTCATGACGCTCGACCGCCCGGCCGAGCGCCCGTACGGTCATCCCGAGCTCGGCAGCCACTACCACGGCCAGGCCGAGGCCACCGAATCGCGCTATGAGGGCGGCCCGGCGGGGCCGGATCTCGCCCGGCCGAGTAGGTAATTCCGCTGTTTGCGGTCTGCGCCTCTGGACAACCGCAAAGTTTTTTTCAAGTTCGTCACCCGGCTGCCGATACCGGGATCAGGAGGCGCAAGATGGAAAGCCATGACGAACAGATCCACTACGTAAAGCGCGTAGTCCTTCCCAGCGGAAAGACCATCGAGGTCGTGTACTTCCGAGAGACGGACGAGCTTGCGAGCATGCAGGCGTCCGTCGAGGGGGGGGCCACCAAGCCCTCGGGCACGAAGCCCGCGGAGCACCCGCCGGCCGAGGCAGACCAGGAGCTGCACGTGTGCATCGAGTGCACTTCGGAGCTCGTCTACCCCGTCCAGTGGGAGGAGTCGGGCCCCGAGAATTGGAGCGTCCTGCTCCACTGCCCCAACTGCGACGTCTACCGCGAGGGAATCTTCGCGCAGGAGACCGTCGAGTGCTTCGACGAGGAGCTCGACCGAGGCGCCGACCTGCTCGCGCGCGACTACAAGCGCCTCATGCGGGCCAACATGGCTGAGGAGATCGAGCGCTTCGTCGGCGCGCTGCGCTCCGACGCCATCCTCGCCGAAGACTTCTAGGCGTAGCGCTCGACCACGCCGTCGGCCACCAGCTCGAGCGCGCGCCTGCGCTCGGCCGGGAGGTCGATGCGCTCGACTTCCAGCTTGGCCTGCGCGACGTGGCCGAGCGCCTGATCGCGCGCTTGACCGAGCGCCCCGGTGGCGAGGATGCGGTCACAGATGGCCTCCGCCTCGTGCGGGCCGAGGTCGGGGTCCAGCCGGTCGAGCGCGGGGTCCGCGCGCCGGGCCAGGATCAGCGGCAGCGTGACCGTGCCGTCCAGCAGATCGGTGCCGCGGGGCTTGCCGGTGCGCTCCTGCGGCCCGGAGACGTCGAGCACGTCGTCGAGCATCTGGAACGCCAACCCGATCTGCTCGCCGAACCGCCCGACGGGCTCCGGCGGTATGGGCCGGTCGCCGAACAGCGCGCCCAGCCGGCACGAGGCCTCGAACAGGCTGGCCGTCTTCAGCCGGCAGCGCTCGAGATAGCGCGCCGGAGTCACGTCGGCGCGCCAGGCGTCCGCACGCTGAACGAGCTCGCCCCGGGCGAGGGCGGTCGAGGCAACCGAGAGCGCCCGCACGGCGTCGGCGTCCCCGGTCGAGACGAGCTCGGCGAACGCGCGCGAGAACAGCAGGTCGCCGGTGGCGGTGGCCGCGGTCCGGCCTCCTTGCGCGAAGACCGTCGGCCGCCCCCGGCGCAGGGCCGCGCGGTCGAGCACGTCGTCGTGCACGAGGGTGGCCATGTGCAGCAGCTCGACCGCCGACGCGGCGGCGACCAGCCGCTCGTTCCCATCGGTCGCGCACAGGAAGACGAGCATCGGACGCAGCCGCTTGCCGCCGGCGAACAGCGTGCCGCCGGCATGACGGGCCAGCTCGGCTCCGTGCCCCTGCGCCACTTCGTCCAGCCGTGACTCGGTGCTCTCGAGGAGGCGGGTCAGCTCCGGCCCGCCGGCCGCCAGCACCGCCCCGAGCTGAGCCTGCGTGGTGTTCATGCCCGCCTCGTGCCCGAGTGGACCGCGATGATTCCCCCCGCGGTGAGAACCCAGCGGACGTCGTCCAAGCCCGCGGCGGCCAGATGCGCGCCCAGCTCCGGAGCCCGCGGAAAGCGGCGCACGCTCGATGGGAGGTAGGTGTAGGCCTCCGAGTCGGCCAGCCTCCCGAGGGCGGGAATGGCCCGGTCGAACCAGAGGCGGAAGAACCAGGACAACGGGGGGCGCTCGGGAGTTGTGATCTCGAGGATGACGACGCGCCCGCCCGGCTTGGTCACGCGCGTCATCTCCGCCACGCCCCGATCGAGGTCGGCGAAGTTGCGCGCCCCGAAGCCGACCGTGACCGCATCGAACTCCCCGTCGCCGAAGGCGAGCTCGAGCGCGTTGCCCTGCACCCAGTTGATCCGGGGATCCTTGGCGCGGGCGAGCTCGAGCATGCGCTCGGAGAAATCCAGACCTGTGACCGACGCCCCCCTGCGCGCGAGCTCGATGGCCAGGTCGCCGGTGCCGGTGGCCACGTCGAGGGCCCTCGAGCCCGGACCGACGCGAGTGAGGTCCGCGGCGCGTTCGCGCCAGCGGTGATGCATGCCGGCGGTCATGATCGAGTTCATGCGGTCGTAGACCCGCGCAATTCGGTCGAACATCGCGCGCACCTGGGTCTCGGGCAGCGTGCCGGACGCGGAGGTACCGCCGCTCATCGCCGCCGCGGCTCTACTCGCCCTTGAGCGAGGCGATGTACTCGACGAGCTTGTCGAACTGCTCCGGATTCTCGTCCCGAAACGACTGATAGGAAGGCATCGGAGAGGTGGGGTTGACCAGCGTCCGGGCGATCGCCTGTGGACCCAGCCGTTTGCCGATGTCGGTGAGCGCCGGGCCGAGCGTGTTGCCGTTCTCGCCGATCTTGTGGCAGGCCAGGCAGCCGGAGGTCGCCGTGATCTCCTTCCCCTCCTCGTATTGCGGCGCGGTGGCGAGCTCGATCTCGGTCGGCGCGCCCGCGAGCGCGCCCTCGATGCTCAGGTACGCCATCGCGCAGATGACCGCGATGCCCGCCGTAGTCGCGATCGGGCGGCGCACCGGATTGCGCTCGGGATTGCGATCGAAGAAGGGCAGCAGGAGCAGCAGCATCAGGCAGATGGTCGGGATGCCGATGGTCGCGAGGAACACCAGCTCGGGCGGCTTGACCACGCGCAGCAGCTCGAAGAGGAAGAAGAAGTACCACTCGGGCCGCGGCGTGTAGGTGGTGGTGGTGGGGTCGGCCTTCGGGCCGAGCTCGGCGCCGAAGAGGATCGCCATGACGATGATCACCCCGACCGTGATCGCGGCCATCGCGCCGTCCTTGGCGATCGCGTAAGGGAAGAACGGCTTGCCCTGGCCCTTGAGGATCGAGTACTCGCGCAGGTACTGCTCGCGTTCGCGTGCGTTCACGGGCCTTCAGACCTCCTCGGTGAGCAGGTCCTTCTTCTCGGCCTTCAGCCACGGAGGCGCCGTGGTGCCGAGCTTGGCGACCAGGTACAGATGGGCACCGATCAACGCGGCTATCAGGACGGGGATGAACAGCATGTGGAGCGCGTAGAAGCGGCTGATCGTGGTGGGGCCGAACTCGGCCCCGGCGCGGAGGAAATCGGCCAGGTAGGGACCGACGATCGGACCCGAGGCGTTGATGTTCACCGCCACCACGGTGGCCCAGAAGGAGCGCTGGTCGAAGGGCAACAAATAGCCGGTGAGGCCCATGGCCAGCGTGAGCACGAGCAGCACCACGCCGATCACCCAGTTCAGCTCGCGCGGGTACTTGTACGCGCCGAAGAAGAACGTGCGGGCCATGTGCATGAAGATCAGGACGATCATCACCGTGGACCCCCACTTGTGCATCCCGCGAACGAGCTCGCCGAGGAAGACCTCGTTGGTGATGTGCGAGGCCGACTCGTACGCCCGCGTCGGATCGGGCTCGTAGTACATGGCCAGAAAGACGCCGGTTATCGCCTGCGAGAGGAAGGCGAACATCGTGGCCGACCCGAGCGTGTAGAACCAGTTGGTGCCCTTCGGGACCTTGCGGTAGAGGAACCCGCGCAGGAAGGGGCTGGCGCCGGTGCGCTCGTCGAGCCAGCCGATGGCCGTCGCGGCGCCCTCCACGGCGTGCTCCTTGGGCGTGGGCTTGGTGGCCGGCCCGCCGTTTCGTCCGTTGCCGTTGGGTCCGTTGCGGTCCTCGCCCGGGCGCTTGGGCGTGGGGCGCAGGGCCTTGGGGAGCGGGGGGGTGGGTAGCTTCATGTGGTGGGCCTCGAGGGATAGAGGTATTGCCAGAGTCCGTCGAGATGGTTCGACGGGTCACGCGGCGAGAAGCGGTTGAACTCCGAGTTGACAGAGAAGCGGTCGCCGATCTCCACGCGGCCGGCCCGAACACGGCTGTAGAAGCGGTCGAGAGGCCGCACGGGCGGACCGCCCTCCACCTGGCCCTCGAAGCCGTAGACCCCGCCGTGGCAGGGGCAGACGAACTTCTGGGAGGCCTGGATGTAGCGCACGGGACAGCCCACATGGGTGCAGCGGGTCGAGATCGCCACGTAGGGCTGAGGATCCTGGCCCTCCACGACCGTATCCCGCTTCTGGTCGAAGCGACGCACGTAGACGGTGCTCTTCCCCGGGTCGCCCACCTGGGGCACGATGTTGAAGGTGCGCGGGACGTACGCCTCGATGTTGAAGTCGTCCTCCGCGCCAACGTCCTGCCAGCGGGTGGGAGTGTTGTCCTCCAGCAGCGGCCCGATCGCGAAGCCGAGCGCCGGTAGCGCGATCGCGGCCACCGCGATCCCCCCGTAGAGCTGCGCGGCCCCCTCCATGAGGCGCCGGCGGGTGACGGTCTCGCCCTCGACGGCTCCGGCGATACCGCGACCTTCGGTATAGCGCGACTTCTTGTCGAATCGGGGGGGATCGGCCACGGTTAAAGAGGATTCTGAGGCCTACTCAAGGCTAGTGCCAACATGGTGGCGGGCGGCACGATTGGCGCCGCGCCACCACGGGCGGCGGAGCCTACCGCTGCGCGGCGCTCAGGCGCTTCGCTGCGCTCTCCCAAAGCGCCTCCGCTTCCTCGCCGCGACCCTCGGCGTGGACCTGCGCGGAGCTCGAGATGAGGTCGGCCAGCTCGGCGACCGCCGGCAGGTCGCTGGACTCGGCCAGGCGGGCGAGCCCCAGCGCGTACAGCGCGTCCCCGGCGAGCAGGCGCAGGTCCTCGTCCATGCCATCGAACAGGCGCGGCGTGCCGTAGTGGAGCAGATATCCCTCGTAGACCGCCTCGAGCACGAAGCGGCGCTCGCCGAGCTCCACCCCGAAGCGCGGCGGCGGCGGGGCGGAGCTCGCGTAGGGCGCCAGCGCGGGATCGGCGGCGGCGACGATCTCGGCGTGCACGCTCAAATTGTCTCCAACGCCGAGTGGGCCGCCTCGATGGTGCGCTCGACGTGGTCCTCGTCGTGGGCCAGCGAGGGGAACCATGCCTCGAACTGGGAAGGCGGTAGGTAGATCCCGCGGTCGAGCATCGCCCGGCAGAAGGCGGCGTGGCGGTCGGTGTCGCAGCGCTTGGCGGCCTCGTAGTCCAGCACGGGCTCCTCGGAGAAGAACAGCGTCAGGAGGCCCGTGGTCCACGCCACCTGAACCGGCACGCCCGCCTGCGCCGCGGCTTGCGTCAGGCCCGCGGCCAGCGCCTTGGTCAGATCGTCGAGGCGCCGGTAGGCGCGCTCGTCGAGCAGGCGCAGCGTCGCCAGCCCCGCGGCGGTGGCAAGTGGGTTACCCGACAGCGTCCCGGCCTGGTAGACGTCCCCCGCGGGCGCGACCCGCTCCATGAGGTCACGCCGGCCCGCGTAGGCCGCGGCCGGCACGCCGCCGCCGATGACCTTGCCCAGGATCGACAGGTCGGGCACGACGCCCTCGCGCTCCTGCGCCCCGCCGCCGGCCACGCGAAAGCCCGAGATCACCTCGTCGAAGATGAGCAGCGATCCGGTCTCGTCGGCCAGCTCACGCAGCTTGGCCAAGAAGCCCGGGCGCGGCGCGACGACGCCCATGTTGGCCGGATAGGGCTCGCAGATGATGGCCGCGAACTCGCCCACGGGCAGCGCCTCGGGCTCGTTCCAGGGGACGATCATGGTGTCCGCCGCCTGAGCGGCCGTGACTCCCGGCGATGCGGGGATGCCCGCGGTCGCGAGTCCGGATCCGGCCTCGGCCAGGAGCCCGTCTACATGGCCGTGGTAAGCGCCGGCGAACTTGAGGGTCCGGTCACGACCGGTGGCGGCGCGGGCCAGGCGGAGGGCGCTCATCGTAGCCTCGGTGCCCGAGGAGGTCATGCGCACCATCTCGGCGCTCGGCACGCGGGCGACGACCTCCGCGGCCAGCGTCACCTCGGCCTCGGTCGGGGCGCCGAAGCTCGTCCCGGCCGCGGCAGCCGCGCGCACCGCCTCGACCACCTCGGGATGGGCATGGCCCGCTATCAGCGGCCCCCAGGAGAGCATCCAGTCGACGTAGCGGTTGCCGTCCACATCGATCAGCTCGGCGCCCTCGCCGCGCGCCACGAAGAGCGGATCGCGGCCGATCGAGCGCATGGCCCGCACGGGAGAGTTGACCCCACCCGGGAGCAGGTCGATCGCCCGGGCGAAGGCCGCCTCCGACCGAGATGCCGTACCCTGCGCAGCCGGCCGAGCCGGCTGCTTCGGGCCTCCTACCCGTGTTGCGCTTCCCACTTCGCGTGCTCGTCGGTGAAGTACCGCAGGCGGATCTTCTTGAACTCGGTCGACGAGTAGAGCGTACGCCGCTCTTCGATCCCGGTGTCCGCGGCTATCGAGTCGAGGATCGCGTCGCACTCCTCCTTCGAGCGGCCGTGGGCCATCGTGAAGACCGAGTAGGGCCAGTCGGGGTACGTCGGACGCTGGTAGCAATGCGAGATGCCCCGGTAGGAGGACATCTTTGGGCCGAGCTCGAGAATGCGCTCGTCGGGCACCTTCCAGACGCCCATGCCGTTGGCGGAGAAACCGGCGCGGCGGTGGAAGAGGATCGCCGCCACACGGCGAAGGGCGCGGCGCTCGCGCATGCCTCCGAGATGCTCGAGCAGTTCCGAGACCGGTATGCCGGCCCGCGCCGCGGCGGGCGCAAACGGCTCGGCGATGGCCTCCATCGGGCCCTGGCTGGCACGGATCACTCGCAGGTCGAACTCCGACAGCTGGATGGCCTCCGGCTCCTTGTGGTCGATGACCTCGGCGGCCTTCGCCAGCTCCTCGGTGCCCTTCTCCATCTCAAGGTCCATCCGGATCTTGAACAGCCGCAACGTGGGCAGCTGGCGCACCGACTCGGCGCCGGTCAGCCGCTGGAGCACGTCGAGCGTGCCCTGCAGTCCCAGCTTCGACCCGGGCTCGGTGGCGATCGTGAACCACAGGTTGAAGTCGTGGTCGCGCAGGTAGTTGTGTGACACGCCGGGGTGGGAGTTGATGATCTTGGCCGCGCGCCAGGGATGCTCGGCATCGACCTTGGCGGCCACCAGCATGGAGCTGTAGCCGAGCACGCGGGTGTCGAAAATCGGCGTGATCTCGCGGATGATGCGCTCGTCCAGCAGCCTCCGCGTGCGGGTCAGCACCTCGGCCTCGGGGAGAGCGGCGGCCCGGGCCACCTCGGCGAACGGCCGCTCGGAGAGCGGAAAGCTCCCCTGCAGGAGGTTGAGCAGCTTCTTATCGGCCTCGTCGAGCGGGACCGCCGATCCGCCTTTGCGCGAGCGGGTCTTGGCTATCGCAGCCAACGCGCCGCGTCCTTCGCGTGGTAGGAGATCACGATGTCCGCGCCTGCCCGCCGGATGGCGGTCAGCGTCTCGAGCACGACCGCTCGCTCGTCGATGTGCCCGGCGTGCGCGGCGGCCTTGACCATCGCATACTCACCGCTGACGTTGTAGGCGGCCACGGGCACCCGTGTTGCCTCCTTCACCCGCCTGATCACGTCGAGATAGGGAAGCGCGGGCTTGACGATCACCACGTCGGCGCCCTCGCTCACGTCGAGCAGCGCCTCGCGAACGGCCTCCTCGGCGTTGGCCGGGTCCATCTGGTAGCTGCGCCGGTCCCCGAACGCGGGTGCCGACCCGGCCGCCTCGCGAAACGGCCCGTAGTAGGCCGACGCGAACTTGGCGGAGTAGGCGACGATCGGCAGATCCTTGAAGCCTTCGGCGTCGAGCTGGGCGCGCAGCGCTCCCACCCGTCCGTCCATCATGTCGCTCGGAGCCACCGCGTCGGCGCCGGCGCGCGCGTGGGAGATGGCGGTCTTGCCGAGGAGGTCGAGCGAGATGTCGTTGTCCACGCTGCCGTCCTCGAGCACGACGCCGCAGTGGCCGTGCGAGGTGTAGGCGCACAGGCAGACGTCGGTGATCACCACGAGATCGGGGTGAGCCTCCTTCATCGCGCGCACCGCCAGCTGCACGACACCCTCGTCGTCGTAGGCCCCAGAGCCCTCCTCGTCCTTGTCGATCGGGACGCCGAAGAGCAGCACGGCGGGGACGCCCAGGGCGTGGATCTCCCCCGCCTCCTCGACCGCCCGGGAGATCGAGAGGCGCTCGACGCCCGGCATGGCCGCGACCGGCGTCCGCTCGCCCTGGCCGAGCGAAACGAACAGCGGATGGACCAGGTGCGAGGGAGTCAGCTCGGTCTCGCGCACCATGCCGCGCAGGACGCCGGTCTTGCGCAGGCGTCGCAGGCGGGTCGCGGGGAAGCTCACGCTGGTGAGGTTAGCCCCTGCGGCCTTGTCGGGTTGGGGATTGGTCTCGTACGCTCCGCGAATGAAACCGCTCGCAATCGTCACTGCCGCCCTCGTGCTCCTCGCAGTCAGCGCCGGTCCCGCGGTCGCAGCGGATTGCGGGAACTACGGCTTCCCACGCGGACACCAGGGCGACAAGCCGATCTTCACCCAGAAGAAGGTCTTCGGCGCGGGTGTGTTCGACATCCGCACACAGAGGACTCGCTGCCGGCCAACCGCGCGGCGGATGGTGCGGCGCTTCTTCGACGGTGAGTGGGGCATCTGCAACCCGGTCTGCCGGCGCGGTGGCTACAACTGCCGGGTACGGCAGCTTGGGGATGAGTTCTCCCGCATGACATGCAACGCATCGCGCAACCGCCGCGTCCGATTCGAGTTCGGCGCCTAGCGGCCTGATGTGGGTTCGTTGTTCGGGGCCGCGTCGCGGCCCTGAACAAGCGCGTGGCGCGGCCGCCCGCTGCGGAGCAGTGTCGCTTTGTACCCCATACGGGGGTATATCAACCACTGTGGCCTCGAAACCGCGTTACGGCGGCGTGACGAAGCCGACAACCCGGCCGCGACCGGCGTACCTACGCCACCCAACTAGCTAGGCGAACCTGCGTAGCCCGAGCCGGCCGAGCGCGCCGAAAACCAGCACGAGCACGCCAAGATGCAGGAGCGGGCCGGCCAGGCCGCCCGCGTCGTTGAGCGCCGCGTCCAGGGCGTCGAGCGTGGGCTTGAAGGGAAACAGCGCTGAGATCCCGCGAATGACGTCGAAGAGCGGCGGTGCCACGGCTCCCGAGGGCACGAGCGCCAGGAAGGCGAGCGGCAGGGCCAGCATGAAGGCCAGCAGCGACGCCGCGCGCACCTCCCGTGTCAGAGCTCCGATCGCCAGCCCGAGAGCCGCGAAGGCAAGCGCCCCCGCGCCCACGGCCACCAGCCAGAGCGGCAGGCGGCCCCAGTCCAGGTCCACGAACAGCCCGAGGCCGGCGAGCATCAGCATGCAGACGAGCGTTGAGCAGATGGCGGCCAGCCCGGCCTTCTCGGCGAGCAGCGCGGTCCGCGACACGAGGCCGCGCACCAGCCGCGCGAACGCGTTCTCCTCGCGCTCGACGGCGAGCAGGCCCGCGGCCAGCAGCAGGGTGATGAACATCAGCGAGACCGCTGCGGCGAGTGCCACCGCGAATGCGCTGAGCGAGGTGCTCCCGCCCTCGAGCGCCTTGGCCCTCACGCGAATCGGCTCCCCCACGACGCCGAGCACCTCGTCGGAGAAGGCGAGGTTCTCTCGCGCCAGCTTGCTGAACGCGAGCACGCGGTCGACCTCCTCCCGCTGTGCGAAGCCCGTCGGCAGGTCCTTGCGCGCCTCGCTCAGGATCCGCTCGGCGCGCACCAGGCCGAGCACGTCGACGTCCTGCCCGAGGAAGCGGTAGGTGCCGCCGTCGGAGATCAGGTCGAGCAGGTCGAGCGCCTCCACCGCGATGCGCTTGGTCAGCGCGGCGTTGGCCTGCTGCACTTGGGCCTCGATGGTGTTCTCCACGAACTCCTTCTTGGCCGGGTCCTCGGCGTTGTAGTACACCTCGACCGTGCCCGGCTCCAGGGTCGACTGGAGATTCGCGGCCAGATCGTCGGGGATGATCAGCGCGCCGAGCACCTCGCCGTCGCGGACCTTCTGGATCGCCTCCGCGCGGCTGTCCACGCGCACCGGGTCGATCTCCTCGAAGAGCCGGCTGCCCTGCCTCGTGAGATCGATTTGCTCGCCGCCGAGCTCCACCGTCGCGCCCTTGGCCAGCCCGTTGTAGAAGGCCACCTCCGGCTTGTCCGGCCCGCGCGAGAGAGCGAAGCCGATCAGCACGGCGATCACCACCGGGTAGATCACGAGCAGCGCCACCAGCAGCGGCGAGCGTTGCAGGATGCGCAGGTCCTTGATCAGCAGCCAGCGCACGTCAGTGGCCCTCCTGGCGCAGGAACTCGACGAAGGCGTGCTCGAAGTCGAGCCCCGTGGTCCCGGTGGCGGACTCGAGCTCACCGGGCGATCCGCTGAAGACACGCTCCCCGTCGGCCAGCACGATCAGCCGGCTTGCGTAGCGATCCGCCTCCTGGATGTGGTGCGTCGCATAGAGGACCGTGGTTCCCTCTCCGGCCAGGCGCAGGATGAACTCCCAGAGCCGCTCGCGCTGGCGGGGGTCGAGCGCCGAGCTGGGCTCGTCGAGCAGAAGCACCTCCGGCTCGGCGAGCAGGCCGATGGCAATGTTCACACGCTGGCGGTTGCCTCCGGACAGCACTCCCACCTGGTCGTCCGCTCGCTCGCCGAGATCGGTCAGCTCCAGCATCCGCTCGACGCTCTTCAACGGCTCCGAGCAGCGCTCGAGACGCGCGAAGAGCATCAGGTTCTCGCGGACCGTCAGCTTCCCGTAGAGCGCCGGCTGCTGGGGTACCCAGCCGACCCGGTCCTGTTCGACCTCGACGGTGCCCTCGTCGGGCCGCTGTATCCCGGCGAGGATCGAGAGCAGCGTGGTCTTGCCTGCCCCGTTGGGACCGATCACCGCCATGAGCTCGCCACGGCCCGCCGACACCGAAACGCCGCGCAGTGCAAGCCGGTCGCCGTAGCGCTTGACCAGCCCTCGGGCGCTGAGCGTCGTTTCGGTCGTCGTCTCCACCCGCGCCCAGGTTGGCAGAATCGGAGGGCGTGAAGCTGATCTTCGTGGGCGACGTGGTGGCGGGGCTGGGCCGGCGGACGCTGGCCGGGCTGCTTCCCGGGCTGCGTGAGCGTCACCGTCCGGATTTCGTCGTCGTCAACGGAGAGAACGCCGCGGGCGGCGTGGGCATCACGCGCAGGACCGCGCAGGAGCTGTTCGAGCTGGGGGCGGACGCGATCACGCTGGGCAACCACGCCTACCGCCATCGCGAGGTCTACGAGTACCTGGACAGCGAGGCGCGCATCGTGCGACCGGCCAACTACCCGAAGGGCAGCCCCGGGCGAGGGCACACCGTGGTTGAGGCCGGTGGCCGGCGCCTGGGAGTCGTCAACCTCTCGGGCCAGGTCTTCCTCAGCGCCGTGCGCTCGCCCTTCGCCGAGGCGGACGCCCTGCTGGCCGATCTACGCGACAAGGCCGATGCCGTGCTCATCGACATGCACGCCGAGGCCACGAGCGAGAAGGTGGCGATGGGCTGGCACGTGGACGGGCGCGTTCTGGCCTGTGTCGGGACCCACACCCACGTCCCCACCTCGGACGCCCGCGTGCTTCCGGGGGGCACCGCCTACGTTACGGACGTGGGCATGACCGGCCCCCGCGGAGGTGTGATCGGGGTCAAGCGCGAGCAGGCGCTCGAGCGCTTCCTCACGCTCACCCAGGTCCGCTTCGAGACGTCAGACGAGGACCCGTGGCTCAACGCGGTCGTGATCGAGGGTGACTCCGGCGGGCGCGCGATCGCCATCGAGCAGGTGCTGCTGCCGGCGGCCGAGTAGCTCCCGCAGGGCCAGCGCGAGCGCCGTGAGCAGCGCGACGTTGCGCAGCGCCACGAGCGCGAGCGCAAACGGCTCACGTGCCACCACGTCGAAGTAGCGGGCGGGAAACTCGAGCTGGGTGAGGATCGCCGCCGTCGCGAGTGCGAGCGCCAGCGCGTGCATTCGCCAGGCGAACGCGAGCGCGCCGAACGGGACCAGCCACAGGAGGTACTGGGGCGAGAGGACCTTGCCCAGCGCGGCGAAGGCCAGCACCGCCATCAGCGCGGCGAGAACCAGGTCTCGCGGCCCCCCTTCGGCTCGCGTCGCGGCCGCCGCGGCCGCCGCGACCGCGCCGAGCATCAGCACGAGGGCCACTGCCGTCAGCGCACTCGCCGCCGGATGCTCCAGCCCGTCCGAGCGATGGCTCTGTACGCCATGCGCCTCCCCGGCGCCGAGCGCGTCGAGCAGCACGACCCCGGTGGCGGGCACGCTCTCGACCTGGACCGGGCGCTCGAGGTGGTAGTCGATCGCCTCGCGAGTCCCGGCCGGCGACAACGCCAGCGCCACCAGCGCCGGCAGGGCTACAGCGGCGATCAGCGCGTACACCGACGCGAGGGTGATCCGACGGTCGTGGCGGGTCGCCAGCCACGCGATGGCGGGTACCGCCGCCACGATCGGAAAGCCCTTCGTCATGGCCGCGAGGCCCAGCACCGCCATCGCGGAGCGCGGCCGGCGGTCGAGCAGGAGCACGAGACCCGCGAGCATCAGCACCACGGGGGCGAGGTCGAAGTGCGTGCGCACGAGCGCGCCCAGCAGCAGCGGAAACGACGCGGCGGCAAGCAGCGACCGCGTGCGGGAGCCGCCCGTCCGCAGCGCGAGCGCGCCGCAGAGCAGCACGGTGGCGCCGGCCAACAGCAGCGTCCAGCCGGCGAAGGCCGCGCGGAAGACGTCCTCGGCGGTCCCCGCCAGACCGGGCAGGACGATTGCGCCGGCGGCCAGCGGCGGATATTCGAAGAGCACGTCGCGGTATGGCAGCGCACCCCCGAGCACCGGCGCCGCGAACTGGCGGTAGACGAAGAGGTCGTTCACGCGGTCGTCGGAGAACGGCGCGACCCACAGGGTCGCCGCCCAGCCCGCGCTGAGGAGGAGCAGCGCGCCGACCGCCGGCGCACGACTCATACCGCCACCACGGCTCTCTGCCCCGGCTCCGCCGGCGGCGGGTGGGACGGGCGCTCGGAGTACGCGCCGAATGCCGCCACCAGCACAAACGGCAAAAACCAGACGATGTAGAGGTAGAACCAGTGCGTGGCCGCGAGCTGTACCGCGATGAGGACGGCAGCTCCAAGCGCCGCGGCCTGGCGCTCTCCGATGCGACGGGGAAGGAAGGCCACGAGCAAGGCCAGGGCGACCGCCGCCACCTTGACCACCGTCTGCAGCCAGCCGAGAGAGTCGATCTGGCCCCACAGGCTGAACGGCGACGGGCGGCCGGCCTGGTATCCGACCGTGCGGTCGTAGATCTCACGCAGGCCGCCGTCGGGCACGAACGGCAGCGTCACCAACACCAGCGTCAGGGCAAGCGCCAGGCCGAAGACCGCGGGCGAGCGGCGCGCGAACAGCGGCGCCAGCGCGAGGGGCGCGAACTTGGACGCGGCGCCCAGCCCGACGGCGAGGCCGGCCGTGGCGCCCGATCGCCAGCAGAAGCCGAGCAGCGCACCGATGCACGCCAGCCCCACCAAGGTGTCGTTGGCGTTGGTCTCCAGCGCGAAGGCGGTGTAGGGAAAGGCGGCCCAGGCGTAGGCCAGAGCGAGGCCCAGGCGCCTGCCGGCGGCGCCGGGGCGCAGCGAGCGCCCGAGCAGCAGCAATCCTCCGATCGCGAGCAGGTCGAAGGCGATGGCGGCGCCGTGCGCCGCGGGCAGGTCGTCCCAGGCGCCGCTCCAGCGGAGCGTCTGCTCGAAGGGCACGTAGAGCAGGTAGTTGATCGGGCCGTAGGTGTCTCCCTTCTCGACATCGTCCGAGAAGCCCTGCCCGTAGAGCTCGTCGCCGTCGACGATGCGGTCGGCGCCGATCACGCCGGCGTATCCCACATCGATCACGTTCGAGTCGACCACGTTGAGACCGACTCGAAGGGCGACGAGGAAGACCAGCAGCACCGCAAGCCACGACAGGGGAACGTGGGGGACCAGGCGCCCGACTCGCTCACGCGGGCGCCAGCCCGCCCAGAGCATGCGGACGAGCAGGTAGACCAGGACGGGATACACCAGTGGAACAGACGTCTCGATCTCGCCCCGATTGAAGAAGACGTGGGAGACGCCGAACGCGAGCAGCACGAGCAGGTCCAGGTGCAACAGCCGCAGCGGACGGCGGAAGTCGAGAAACGGCAACAGGAACAGGAGGCACAGCGGAAGCCACACATAGGGCGCGTTCAGCTTGTGGCCGAAGGCGCCCGCGTAGCCGCGCGCCATTCGCCACGCGACCTGGTCGTCGCTCCACTGCTCGACGATGCGCCCGCTGCGGTCATCGACGTGCACCTGAACGATCTCCTCGCCGGCCGAAAAGAAGCTGACCTGCCAGCGCCCCGCGCCGCGTGTGTAGGCGTTCGGTGTGAGCCCTCGGCCGGCGCGCACCTCGGCGCGCACCTTCTCCGCCCGCGCCGCGATCCGCTTCACCTCCGCGGCGCTGCGAACGAAGGAGCGCGGCGGCTCGGACTGCGACGCGGGGAGCTTCGGCTCCTGCGCCCCGGCCGCTGCCGGCGCGACGAGCCCCCCCGCCGCGACCAACACGACGGCGATCAGCGCCGCGCGAGCTCGAGCGCGAAGCTCCACATCTTGTTCCCGATGAAGTTGAGCGGTGTGGCCACCACGATCGAGATCGCCTGGGCGGCGAGCTCGGGCAGACCGGCCACGCTCACCAGCAGCTCGAGGACGGTGGCGGCGACCAGGAAGGCCAGGATGCTCACGGCAAAGAAGCGGGGGGCCTGAAAGCGAGCGGCGCCGCTGCGCGCCTTGAAGGTCCAGTGACGGTTCCACCAGAAGTTGTTGGTCACCGCGACGACGAACGCCAGCGTCGCTGCCAACAGATAGTGCACGCCCACCACCTCCACGCAGAGGTAGAACACCGCGAGGTTCACCGCGTAGCCGGACGCCCCGACCGCACAGAACTTCACCAGCTGTATCCAGTTGTGCGACCGGCGCAGGCCGGCGCGCACTCGGAGGTGGACCCCTTCGCTCACCCCTCAAAAGGTAGATCGAAGTGCTCGAGCACCAGCGGAGCGACGTCGGTCAGCGCCCATCCCTCGCGCGCGGGCGGGTCTACGCCGCACAGGATCAGCACGCCCTCGGAGTCGTCGCGGTGCAGGGAGCCGTGGCTGCCACCCCCCACGTGGTCGGAGCCGCCCCAGTCGACGAACTCGAAGCCGAGCTCGGCCGACACGAGCACGTCGCCCGAATGAGGGCACTCGAGGGCGGACCAGAGACGATGGAGGGCGTCGGGGTAGATGTCGCTCTTCACCTTCCCACCGCGGGCGGCCAGCTCCAGGGCCGCGCGCCTGCCCGTGACGCTCCAGCTGCGGCCGCGGCCGTCGTGGAGCGGTCCTCCGGGCGCGAAGCGCAGCTCACCGCGCCCGCTGCGCACCACCGCCTCGCCGTTCTCGCGCGTTGCGATCAGGTCCACCCCCTCCGTCGCCGCCAGCGTGCTCACCGCCGCGGCCACGAGTTCGTCGCGCTGGGAGTCCTCGAGCGCGTAGATCATGGCCGAGCGCGCCGAGGGGCACACGGCCAGCTCGGCCTCCACCGGGGCGGGATCGGCCGGCGCCAGCACCCGTGCCTCGGCGAACACGTCGGAGAGGTTCACGCTCGTCTCGACCGCCGTCTGGGAGTGGTCGGACATCACGATCACCGCATGGTCGGCGAGGAACGCGTCGACCCCGCCAGCCACCTGGAAGATCCGTTCCAGCGCGCGGTCGGCCTCGGCGATCGAGACCACCTGCCCTTCTGGGCCCGCCTTGTGGGAGTGCGTGTCGTTGTCGGGCAGCGAGAACAAGAGGAAGTCGAAGAGGTCGTGCTCGACGAGGTAGGCCCCCACGCAGCCGGTGTGACGATCGCGCTGCCCGGGCAGGCCCAGCGCGCTGGTGCAGCCGGTGTCGCGCGAGTCGAACAGGTCGGCGTAGAAGAGCTCTCCCGGGCCGTAGACGGGGTGGCGAAACTGTGCCGCCTCGGCGATGCGCCGGTACACGCTGGTACCCGAGGGATCGTGGCGGGTCCGGCCGCGGTAGATGAGCCAGGTGGTGCACGCCGTTCGCAGACCCGCATCGTCCACGTGCTCGAAGAGCGTCCGGCGCGCCCGCGTCAGGTGCGCCATGTTCATGTTGTAGACCGTGTCGTAGAGCGAGCGCACCACGCCGAACGCTCGCGTGGCGGGAAACGAGGAGCCGTACTCGATGTAGCGCTCCTCGCCCCGGTGGTACCAGTTCATCGAGGGGATGTTGTGCTCCCCGGGGCCGCAGCCCGTGGCAATCGCGGCGCTCGCGACCGGCGTGACCGACGGGAAGGTCGAGAGGCAATCGCGAATGTATGTCCCGCGATCGCGCAGGGAGCGAAGCGCCGGGGCTCGCCCCTCCTCGACCGCGGCGTCCAGGGCGTCGGGCTTGAGCGAGTCGATTACGGCCAGGACCAGCTTCTTGGCCATCTAACGCAGGATGCGCAGGCCGGCGTACTTCTCCCCCTCGCGCCGCCGAACCCCCACGAGTAGGAAGATGAAGGCGGCGATCGCCAGCAGGGAGGCCGGCGGGACGAAGATCGCGACGGCCGCGATCACCAGCGCGACCGCGTCGGCGTAGGCCGTCAGCAGGGCGGCCGCCCCGCCCTCGAGGCGTCCGCGCACGCGCTCGACGAGGCCGCCCACGGCTCGCCAGCCGAGCAGCGCGCAGATCGGGCCCGCCACCAACCCGGGCCAGCTGTCGGTGTCGCCGCTGGCCAGGGCGCCTGCGAACAGCATCGCACCCAGCACGAGTCCGACCACTCCGGAGAAGATCTCCACGGCCTGGTGGCGGTTCGAGCGCTCCGCCAGATAGGCGAGCACACCCACACCGAGCACCGCCACCAGGAAGCCGGTGGACTCGAGAAAGCGCCAGTCGGTGCCGTCGAAGTCGATGCCGATGTCGCCGCGCGCCAGGCCGCCCGCCAGCAGCGGGGGCAGGTACGGCCGCACGCCCGTGGCGCCCGCCAGGCCCATGCCCGTGGTGGTGTCCAGGAAGACGCTCATGCCCGGGCCGGTAGCCTAGTGCTCCTCTCGTGAGCATCTCCCGCGACCTCGAGCGCTACGCGGGCCTGTTCGCCTCGCGCACCAGGGTCATGAAGTCGTCCGCCATGCGCGACCTCATGGCCATCACGGCGCGCCCCGAGGTGATCTCGCTCGCCGGCGGATTGCCGGACACGAGCACGTTCCCGCCCGACACCTTCGCGGCTATCACCCAGCGAATCGCCGCGGAGTCATGCGCAAAGGCCCTTCAGTACGGGCCGACCGAGGGACTTCCGCAGACCAAGGAGTGCATCGCCTCCGTGATGGCCGCCGAGGGGATGGCCGTGGACCCCGACCACATGCTCGTGACCACGGGTGGCCAGCAGGTGATCGATCTCGTGACGAAGACGCTGATCGATCCGGGCGACGTGGTGATAACCGAGGGCCCGACCTACCCCGGTGCGGTACCCGTGTTCTGCGCCTACCAGGCCGACGTGGTGCAGATCGCGATGGATTCCGAGGGGATGCGCGTGGACCTGCTCGAGCAGACCCTGGATCGCCTCGATTCCGAAGGCCGGCGGCCGAAGTTCATCTACACCGTGCCCAGCTTCCAGAATCCCGCCGGGGTGACGCTGTCGCTCCCGCGCCGGGGCCGGCTCGTCGAGCTGGCGCGTGAGCGGGAGTTGCTCGTACTCGAGGACAACCCGTACGGGCTCCTGCGCTACGAGGGCGCGGCGCTGCCCCCGCTGCACGGGCTCGACGAGGGCATCTACGTGATGTACCTCGGCACGTTCTCCAAGATCCTGTCGCCCGGCATCCGGCTGGGCTGGGTCGTGGCCCCGCCACCGGTACTCGAGAAGATCAACCTCGGCAAGCAGGCGGCGGACCTGTGCACTTCCACGCTCTCTCAGCTGATGGTCCAGGCCTGGTTCGAGCATGGCCGCTGGACGAGCTACGTGGACTCGCTGATCGAGCTGTACCGGGCCCGACGAGACACCATGCTCGATGCCCTGGCCGACCACTTCCCGGCCCAGGCCGAGTGGACGCGGCCCTCCGGCGGCCTCTTCATCTGGGTCACGCTGCCCGACTTCATCGACACGACCGATCTGCTGGCTCGGGCGCTTCGCGACAACGTCGCCTTTGTCCCGGGCGAGGCGGCGTTTCTCGACGGGCGCGGGCGCAGCGCCATGCGCCTCAACTTCTCGGGTAGCGACGAAGACTCGATTCGCGAAGGCGTCCGGCGGATCGGCGAGGTGGTATCCGAGCAGGTGGAGCTCTACGGAACTCTCACCGGCGAGCACGCCGCGGTCGAGCCCATGGAGCAGGCCGACCCGCCGGCCGCCGACGTGGTCCAAATGCCCACTCGGGGCGAGCGCCAGAGGCGAGCCCGGTGACTCGCGTGGCCGTTCTGAAAGGGGGGCGCTCGCTGGAGCGCCAGGTCTCGCTGCGCTCGGGGGTGCGCGTCGAGGACGCCCTCGTCCGGCTCGGTCACCAGGCCCTACCCATCGACGTGGGCCAGGACTTCATCCGCCGCCTGCATGACGCCCGCCCGGACGTGGCCTTCATCGCCATGCACGGCCGCGACGGCGAGGACGGCACCGTCCAAGAGCTGCTCGAGATACTCGACATCCCATACACCGGGTCGGGGGTGCTGGCCTGTGCTCGGGCCACGGACAAAGTGATCGCCAAGCACCTGATGGTGGAAGCGGAGCTCGCGACTCCCGACTTCTTTGCCTTCAACGAGACCGCGTTTCGCGAGCTCGGCGCGGCCGACGCGCTCGGCGCCATCGAGCAGCGGCTCGGATTCCCGATCGTGGTGAAACCGTCGAGCCAGGGGTCGGCGCTCGGCATCAAGTTCGCTCGCTCGTCCGCCGACCTCCCGGCCGCTCTCGTCGCCGCCTTCTCGTATGACTCGAAGGTGCTGCTCGAGCGCCACGTGAGCGGGCGCGACCTGGCCGTGTCGATTCTCGACGGCGAGCCACTGCCGGTGGTGGAGCCGGTGCCCGAGGGGGCATCGTTCTACGACTTCCAGGCACGGTACGAGATCGGGCGAACTCACTTCACCTGCCCCGCCGAGCTGCCGCCCGGCGTGACCGAGCAGGCCCAGGAGCTCGCTCTCGCGGCCTACCGCCTGCTCGGTTGCCACGCGTTTGCGCGCGTGGACCTCATGCTCGCCGCGGAGGGCGAGCTCACCGTGCTCGAGGCGAACCCCATCCCCGGCTTCACCGAGACCAGCCTGCTTCCCCAGGCCGCCGAGGCGGCCGGCATCTCCTTCGACGCGCTGGTGGGGCGGATCCTCGAGCTGGCGATGAAGCGCGCGCCCGTCTAGCCGGCACGACCGGCTACTTCTCCTCTTCCTCTTCCTGTTCCTCTTCCTCTTCGCTCGCGAAGTCCTCGGGCGTGACGTTGTCGAGGAAGTCCTTGAACTTCTCCACGACCTCCTCGGTGTCCTCGACCTCGTGCTCGAACTCGATGGCCGACTCGGAGATCACGTCCTCGGCGGCGAAGATCGGAGCGCCGGTGCGAACCGCCAGGGCGAGGGCGTCCGAGGGCCGCGAGTCGATCGGGATCTCGCGCCCGTTGAGCTGGAGGGTGACCTCGGCGTAGAAGGTGTTCTCCCGCAGCTCGGTCACCGAGACGCGACTGCAGGAGACGTCGAGCTCGGTCAGCATCTCGCTGATCAGGTCGTGGGTCATCGGGCGCGGGGTGTTGGCCCCCTGCAGCTTCATGAGGATCGCCGCGGCCTCGGGATGGCCGATCCAGATCGGGAGGAACTTGTTGCCGTCGCGAGTCTTGAGGAGCACGATCGGCTGCTTGCCGACCATGTCGAAGCTCACGCCATAGATGACCATTTCCTGCATGTCATGGGCGATCCTGGACTCGAACCAGGGACCTCGTCCTTATCAGAGACGCGCTCTAACCGGCTGAGCTAATCGCCCTCGTACCCGAGGTTAACGACCGGACCGAGCGCCGATTGTAGCGCCGGTCAGGCCGCCCGCCGGGCGTTTCGGGCGAGGATCGACCGGGCGGTCTCGATGGCCTCCGCCGCCGTGGCGAACTCCAGCTCGACGACGCAGCGATCGCCCTTCGAGCGCACCTTGACCTCGTGGCCCAGGGCCGCGGAGAACGCGTCCTCGGCCGCCGTCAGTACCTCACCGAGGTCGGGGTGGACGACCCGGGGGCGCGGACGCGGCGGCTCGCTCCGGCCGGCTTCGCGCGCACGGCGCTCGGTCTCACGCACCGACCAGGCGCCGTCGCGAGCCTCGAAGCCCAGCGAGCGCCGCTCGGCGTGATCCTTGCAGAGCAGCAGGGCCCGGCCGTGCCCTTCGCTCAGATGCCCGTTCTCGACCAGCTCGAGCGTCTCCTCGGGTAGGTCGAGCAGGCGGATCAGGTTCGAGATCGCGACGCGGCTTCGGCCCACCCTGCGCCCGACCTCCTCCTTCGTGAGCCCGAGATCGTCGACCAGCGTGGCGCAGGCACGAGCCTGCTCGACGGCGTTGAGATCCTGGCGCGCCATGTTCTCGGCCAGGGCGAGGTCGAGCCGGTCCCAGTCGTCCGTGTCACGGACGATCGCGGGAATCGACTCGAGCTCCGCCGCTCGCGCCGCGCGCAGCCTGCGCTCGCCGGCGACCAGCTCGAAGCGCCCACCGGCCAGCGGGGTCACCACGACCGGCTGCAGCACGCCGCGGACACGAATCGAGTCGGCCAGCTCCGCGAGCTTTCCCTCGTCGAACGAGCGCCGGGGCTGGCGCGGGTTGGGTCCGATGAGGTCGAGCGGGATCTCGCGCAGCCCCTCTCCCTCCCTGCTTCCCCGCGGGAGGATGGCGGCAAGCCCGCGACCCATCCCCCGACGGTCCTCAGCCACGAGCCGCAACCTCCTTGGCAAGCTTCAGGTAGGCGGCGCTGCCCGCGCTCTGCGGAGCGTGCTTGAGGATCGGCAGGCCGAAGCTCGGGGCCTCGCCCAGCCGCACGTTGCGCGGCACCACGGTCTCGAACACCAGCTCGGGAAAGTGCTCGCGCACTTCGTGCTCGACGTCGCGCGCGAGACGCGTGCGCCCGTCGTGCATCGTGAGGATCATCCCGGCAACGGTCAGGCGGGGATTGAGCTCACGCTGGATCAGCGAGAGCGTGTCGAGCAGCTGGGCGAGCCCCTCGAGAGCGAAGTACTCGGTCTGCACGGGCACGATCACCTTGTCGGCGGCCACGAGAGCGTTGACGGTCAGCGGGCCGAGCGAGGGCGGGCAATCGAGGAGCGTGAACAGGTAGCGCTCCCTGACCGGCCCGAGCCGGCCGCGAAGGCTGGTCTCCGAGCCTGCGATGCGCGGGAGCTCGACGTTGGCTCCGGCGAGCTCTGGCGTCGAGGGCACGATGTCGAGCCGCTCGACCCCGCTGGGCTGGGCCGCCTGCGCGAGCGTCACGTCGCCGGACAGGCAGTCGTACAGGTTGGGGTTTCGGTCCTTGGGCAAACCGAGCGCGACGGTCGCGTTGCACTGAGGGTCGAGGTCCACCAGAAGCGTGGGATAGCCGGCGTCGGCGATCGAGGCGCCGAGGTTGACGGCGGTGGTCGTCTTGCCCACCCCACCCTTCTGATTTGCGACTGCAAGCACGGTGCCCATCGAGGCTCACGCTACGGTTCGGGCCGGTCGGAATCCCGCTGCGCAGCGGTGCCTCGTTTGTTCGCCCCCGAACGGCGTTGTCCTGCCTTGGGGTGCCGCCCGAGCGGGCGCTTCGCCGCCATGCCGGGCCGGCGCGGGTAGCCGCCGGGCGTATGCGCCACCTTGCGGAAGACGACCAGATGCCGCTCGCGCGCGCCTTCGAACGGCTCGACCCGCCGCACCTCCTCGAGTGCCATCCCGAGCTCGGCCGCCGCCCCCTTCGCCTGCTGCAGTTCGTCCGCACCTACCGCGCCCTTCCAGGCGACGAGCACGCCGGCAGAGCGCAGCAGTGGCGCCGCATACTCGACCAGGATCGGCAGCGCGGCCACCGCACGCGCGGTCACCGTGTCGTAGGCCTCCCGTCCACCGCCGAGCGCGGGCGTTACGGCGCCCCACTCCTCGGCGCGGGCCGTTCACGCTCCGTGCGTTGTCCACCTTCGCGGCCTGGATCAGCCGGTCGATCACCGCAGTCTTGCGACCGACGGACTCGATCAGGTCGACCTTGGCGCCCGGCAGCGCGATCGCAAGCGGCAACCCCGGAAAGCCCGCCCCGGCGCCCACGTCGGCGATGCGCCCCGCGCGCGCGACCTCGTCCACCTCCAGGCCGCTCAGGCTGTCAGCCACGTGGATCTCGCGCGCCCGCTCCGGCTGGCTCACCGTCGTGTGCGGATCGGGCTCCTCCGCGAGTGCCTGAAGCAGCAGCTCGTAGCGCGGGTCCGCCGCCTTGCCCAAGCACTCGGCGCGGCCGAGAGCGCAGGGTTTGGTTTCCCGTGAAACGCTCAGGCGTCGCCGCGAACGGCCTGGGCCGGGCTCACCACGAGCCGGCGGTCGGGCTCGTCGCCCTCGGAGTGGGTCTCGACGTCGCTTCGCTCGCTCAGGTAGCGTATGAACGATCTTGCGCTCGGGGGCGCGCATCGGCTCCAGCTCGACGGCGCGCTCGTAGCGCAGCGCCTCGGCCGCCGCCCTGTCCGCCATCCGGTGGAGCGCCGCCTCGCGGCGGTCGCGGTACCCGGCGGCATCGATAGTCACCTGCTTGCGCGTCTGGCGGCCCCGGTAGGCGGCTCGGAAGGCGAGGTGCTGGACGGCGTCGATGGTGGCGCCGTGCTTGCCGATCAGCAGACCCAGCTCATCGCCGTTGACGGTCGCGCGAATCTCGTCCTCGCTCTCCTCGACGTCGATCGTCGCGCGCAAGCCCACGGCGTGAACGATTCGTGCCACCAGCGCGCGAACGCGCTCCGCGGGCTCCTCCGGGATCACCTCGGCCGCCTCGCGCCAGGCCTCCTCGTCGACCTCCGCCCGCACCCGCGCGCCGTCGTCCTCAGCCTCCTCGACCACCTCGAAACGCACGCACTCGGCGGTGATGCCGGGAAAGCGAGGCTCGAGCTCCTTCATCGCGGCCCACTTTGCCTCTCCCAGACTCTCCCCCGTGGCCTCAGCCGACAGGTCGGCGTGGGGAACCTCGTCGCTCACCGTCGTCTTCCGGACCGCTTCTTCTTCTTGCGCGGGGACGGCGGCGGCTTGGCCCGCGCGCCGTTGCCGCCGGCGGTTGCGGCCGCCTTCTTGCCGTCGCCGGTGCGCGTCTTGGCCTTCGCCTTGGTCTTGGTCTTGCCGTCGTCCTTGGTCTTGCCGTCGTCCTTGGTCTTGCCGTCCGTGAGCGCCGCGGCACCGGCCGGCTGGGAGGGCGGCGGTTTGCCGCGAGCCGGAACCGAACCCGCCGGCGCGCCGGCCGCGACCGGGACCGGCTTGGGGTAGAGCTTCTTCACCAGCAGCTGCTGTCCGACCGTCCACACGTTCGTGGTGATCCAGTACACGATCAGGCCGGCCTCGAAGTTGACGATGAAGATCGCGAAGACGAACGGCAACGCGAACATGATGCGGCGCTGCATCGGGTCGGCGCTGAAGGCCGTAACCGCGCTGGCTCCGAGCTGGGTGCCGATGTAGAGGACGATCAGCACCCCGAGCAGGACCGGATCGGTCACCTTCTCGGCGAGGTCGTCGATGAAGTAGAAGCCCGGGTTGTCCGAGATGTCGGCCTGGAACTCGTCCGAGCGCAGCAGGTAGAAGAGCGAGATGAAGAAGGGGATCTGCAGGATCAGCGGCAGGCAGGACCCGAGCGGATTCACCTTCTCCTTCTGGTAGAAGGCCATGACCTCTTGGTTCATGCGCTGCTTGTCGTCCTTGTAGCGCTCCTGGATCGCCTTGATCTCGGGCTGGAACGCCTGCAGCCGCTGCATCGCCTTCACGCCCTTGAAGGTCAGCGGCAGGATCGCGATGCGGACCGTGAAGGTCAGCAGGATGATCGACCAGCCCCACGAGCCCTCGAAGTTGCCGATCACGCCGTGCCAGAACTCGAGCACCCACTGACAGGCGTCGATGAGCGGCTGAAGGGGGTTGGCGGCGAAGAACATGGGCTAGGCGTGAGGCTCGGGGCGAGTCCGGAACAGCTTCTGGTCCTGCACGAAGTCGACTCCGCCGTGGCTCCATGGGTTACAGCGCAACAGGCGCCAGGCGGCCAGTACGGCCCCGCGCAGAACACCGTAGCGACGCACGGCCTCCACGGCGTACTCCGAGCACGAGGGATGGTACTTGCAGCGGGCGGGTAGGGCGGGCGAGATCGCGCGCTGGTAGAAGCGCAGCGGCGCGGTCACGGCGCGACGCAGAGCGATCATCGCTCCTCGCTCTCCCCTCGCGCCAGCCCGGCTTCGGCGAGGACCGAGCGCAGCGCCTCCTCGATGGCACGGCCGCCGCCCTTCTCGGCCAGCTCGCCCGCGGCCGGGCGCGCGACGATGACGAAGTCGTGGCCCGGCTCGAGCGTGTCCGCACCGGCCCAGAACGCCTCGCGCAGCAGCCGCTTCATCCGGTTGCGCTCCACGGCTCCACCGAGCTTACGCCCGACCGAGACCCCGAGCCGCGGCTCGCGATCCTCATCCGTGCGGGGAAAGGCGTACACGACAAGGTGCCTGCTCGCATGGGAGCGGCCCTCCCGGTAGACGCGCTCGAACTCGCCGCTGCGCGACAGCCTGCGGCGCTTGCGGCGCGCGCGGTCGGCCATCAGAGCTAGGGCGTCAGCCGCTTGCGACCCTTGTGCCGTCGGCGCCGCAGCACCTCGCGTCCGGCGCGTGTGCGCATGCGGACGCGAAACCCGTGCGTACGGGCGCGCTTGCGCTTCTTGGGCTGGTAGGTGCGCTTCACTCAGGCGACTGGTTTCGAGGCGATCGCTGCGGTGGCTGAGGGTACACGACGGGGCGCGGCCGCCCGGCCGAATCGGGGCGCCGAGAGGCCCCGACAGCTTTTCTCGCTGAATGCGGGGAAGCCTGCCGGGTGTGCGACGCGCACCGGGGGCGCGGCTGTATCCTCGGCTGGCCGAGGGCAAAGTCGTCCTGTCCCTCTCCCTCGAAGCCGTTCTCTTCAGGCCCCCCAGGAGGGTCTCGACCGCCCTTGCCCGCTTCACCTGAGCAGATTTGGATCGATATCCGCGAGGAGCTTCGGAGCTCCACCGCGGAGTTCAAGTACCACATCTGGATCGAGCCGCTAGAGCTCGCCGCGGTGAGCGACACCACGCTCTACGTCCGAGCGCCGGAGCACATCCGCACGTCCGTGACCGAGCGCTATCTACCGCTCCTGCGGCGCGCTGCGGCAAAGCGCTTCGACCGCCGCGCGGTGGTCGAGATCGTCGAGCCCGGCTGGGTGGCGGCGTCGGCGTCCGATGATGGCCGGCCGGCACAGAGCCCGGCGGCGGCGGCCGCTGACAGCCCGCTCAACCCCAAGTACACCTTCGACCAATTCGTGATCGGAGAGGGAAACCACTTCGCCCACGCCGCCGCGCTCGCCGTCGCCGAGCTGCCCGCGCAGGCCTACAACCCGCTCTTTCTTCATGGACCGCCCGGCATGGGCAAGACCCACCTCCTCCACGCCATCGGCAACTACGTCGGGCACTTCGGCTCCGGCCTGCGGGTGCGCTACGCGACGGTCGAGGAGTTCACGACCGAGTTCGTGGACGCCGTCCGCGAGCGCCGTACGGCTGCCTTCAAGGACGGGTTTCGAACGGCGGACGTGGTCCTCATCGACGACGTCCAGTTCCTAGCCGGCCGGGCCAAGACTCGAGAGGAATTCTTCCACACCTTCAACTCGCTGCTCGACTCAGGGCGCCAGCTCGTGATCACCTCCGACTGCGCTCCGGACGAGCTTGCCGACCTCGAGGCGCGGCTGGCCGAGCGCTTTCGCTCCGGGCTGGTGGTCGAGCTTGAACCCCTGCCCGCAGCGGCGCGCCTCGCGATCCTCGCCAAGCGAGCCCGTGTCGACGACGTCGAGATTTCCGACGAGGCGCTCGCGGAGATCGCCGCGACCGTTAGCAGCAGCGTGCGCGCCCTGGAGGGCGCCCTGATACGCGTCGTGGCCTACGCGTCACTCAAAGGCGAGCCGTCCACCCCGGCGCTCGTTCGGCATGTTCTTCGCAAGCTCGGCGAGGAGCGCCCTTCAGCCTCATGCGGTCTCGCGGAGATCGTCGACGCCGCGGCGCTCGAGTTCGGAGTCGAACGTGACTCGCTGATGGCTCGTGACCGGCGACCCGCGGTGGCCACAGCCCGGCAGGTGGCCATGTTCCTCGCTCGCGAGCTCACCGACCACAGCCTTCCCGAGATCGGACGTGGCATCGGTGGCCGCAACCACACCACCGTGCTCCACGCAGTCAATCGCGTGAGCGCGACCATGCGCAGCGACGACACTGTTCGCAACGCGGTCCATAACCTACGTCGACGGCTGGGCGGCGGCGCTGGATGAACCGGGCCGGGCCGCGTGACCTCCGGTGACGCTGCGACAATCAACAGCTCTCTTCCCCGTGAACAAGGCGAATCCGGGCCGCTGTGGACTTATTCACAGCACCAACAACTCCAAGGTCAGGTAGCAGACGTTGAAGCTCACCGTTTCCCGTGAAACGTTTCTCGCCAAGCTCGGCATTGCCGTGCGGGGGGCCTCCACTCGTAGTGCGATACAGACGCTGGCCGGCGTGTTGATCCGAGTCGAGGAGAGTGGCGGTGAGCTCGAGGCGACCGACATGGAGCTCGGGGTGCGGGTCGCCCTGGAGCCGGCCGGCTCGAGTCCGGGGCAAGCGGTCGTCCCCGGCCGTTTGCTGCTCGACGTGGTCCGGTCGCTTCCGGCCGAGGACGTCTCCCTCGAGTATCGAAGCGCTCAGCAGGACGTGGAGGTCGTATCCGGCTCGGCACGTTTCCACCTGCGCACGTTGCCGCCTGAGGATTTCCCCAAGCTTCCCGAGGTGCCGGCTGAGGGCGTGATGCGCGTCCCCTCCGCTGCGTTCGTGGACACCATTGCCCGGGTGGCCCGGGCGGCGTCGCGCGACGAGACGCGGCCGCACCTGACCGGCGTGCTGGTGACCGCCAGCGGCCGCGAGCTGCGGATGGTGGCCACTGACTCCTACCGCCTGTCGGTCAAGGAGACGCAGCTCGACGAACCACTGGAGGGCACGCTTGAGGCCAATGTTCCCGCACGCACCCTCCAGGAGCTGGGGCGCGTGGCTGGTGCGAGCTCGGCGGACACCATTGGCGTAGCGGCGCTGGAGAACCAGGTGGTGTTCACGGTCGACGACGTGATGCTTTCCTCGCGACTGGTCGAGGGGCGGTTTCCGAACTATCAGCAGCTCCTGCCGGAGTCCTACGAGCACGAGCTGCGCGTGAGCCGTGAGGAGCTGCTCGAGGTCGTTAGGCGTGTGGGCCTGCTGGCCCAGAAGAACGCGCCGCTGCGCCTGCGCTTCTCGGAGGGCACACTCGACGTGTCCGCTCAGACCCCGGACGTGGGTGAGGCGAGCGAGTCGCTGCCGATCCCGTTCGGGGGTGAACCGCTCGAGATCGGCTTCAACCCGGAGTTCTTTCGCGATGGGCTGGAGAGCGCCGAGGCCGAGGAGCTCACGCTCAAACTGATCAGCCCGCTGCGCCCGGGACTTATCCAGTCCGGTGACGATGGATCGGGCTTCGTCTACCTCGTCATGCCGATTCGGCTCAATGTATGAGGACGAAGGGGATGCGCGAGCGGCCGTAGGCGGCGCCCCGGCCGTGACACGGCTGGCGGCGCGCGACTTTCGCAACTACGAGCTCCTCGAGCTGAGCCTGCCTGCCGGTCTGGCGGTGGTGTACGGCCCCAACGGGGCCGGCAAGAGCAACCTGCTCGAGGCGCTCTACTTCGGTTGCACGGGCCGGTCGGCGCGCACCTCGAACGAACGGGAGCTGGTCCGCCGTGGCGCGTCGGTTGCTCGCGTGGAGGTCGACACCCGCGACGACGAGGCGAGTCACCGCATCGAGGCCGGCTTCGAGCCCGGCGAGCCCAAGCGCCTGCGCGTGGACGGCAGCCTCGTCGACACCCTGTCGACAACGCCGGCCCGGCCGCTGGTCAGCGTGTTCATGCCGGAGCGGCTCGAGCTCGTGAAGGGACCTCCTTCGGTCCGGCGAGCGCACCTCGACCAGGTGGTGGCGGCGCTGTGGCCCTCACGTGCGGCTACCCGAACCGCCTATTCGCGAGCTCTGGCTCAACGCAATGCCCTTCTGGGCCGCATCCGGGCCGGGATCTCTGGACCGGCGGCCCTCGACGCCTGGGACGCCGAGCTGGCCCGGGCCGGCATCCAGCTGATGGCAGACCGGGCTGAGGCGGTTGAAGGCCTGCGCGTCCCCTTCGCCGACCTTGCCGCGCAGCTGGGCCTGCCGGGGCACGCCGAGCTGGGCTATCGGCCGCGCTCAACCGCTGCCGCGGTGGAGGGACTGGCGACCGAGTTGGCCGAGCGCCGGGGGGCGGATCTCGAGCGCGGCTTCACCGCGCACGGGCCCCACCGCGACGAGCTGACGCTGCTACTCGACGGGGTCGCGCTGAGGGCGTATGGCTCGCAGGGACAGCAGCGCACGGCCCTGCTCGCCCTGCTGTTCGGCGAGCGCGAGCTGCTCCGCTCGCGGCGCGGGCGGGCGCCGCTGATGCTCCTCGACGACGTGATGTCGGAGCTCGACTCCGGGCGGCGCGACCTGCTGGCCGACCTGTTGCGGTCCGGGGGTCAGTCTGTGGTGAGCGCCACCGAGGCCGAGCACGTACCGGGCGCGAGGCCCGCCGAGCTGATCCGGGTGAGGAACGGGACGGCCGTCCCCCTTGCCATGGCCGAAGCATGAGGCGCCAGGCGCCGCGCCCGCTAGCCGCGGTCCTGGAGGGAGCGCTTCCGGCGGCTCGCCCGCCTGGGTTGCTGGCCGAGGTCCAGTCACTGTGGCCCGACGTGGCGGGACGTGGGCTGGCGGGCTCGGCGACGCCGGTCTCCGAGCGCGAGGGAACGGTCACGGTGGCGTGCGAGTCGGCCGTTTGGGCACAGGAGCTCGAGCTGCTCGCCGAGGAGCTCCGCGCCCGGCTCAATGCGCAACTGAGCCAGGGTGCCGTGGCGCGGCTGCGCTTCCGCGTCGGTTCGGGTCCGAAGGGTCGCTGAGCAGAGCCGAAAACGCTGCGATTTGCGGGTATTTTGTAACGCTGGGTAACGTCCGAAAGGGCGCGTAGCCTGTTAGACTCAAGAGCGGTCTTATGTACCGCCCCGGTCCGTAGGCACAGCCGCCACGGCACCGGGGTTTTTGATGGTGTATGGGCCGTCCCGGGGGGCGGCTCTCATGACGGAAGGGAACGCTTGGCAGACACACCCGACAGGGGCGGATCGACTCCCCAGGGCACGCAGGGAAACGGGAGCTACGGCGCTCAGGACATCACGGTCCTCGAGGGTCTCGAGGCCGTTCGCAAGCGTCCGGGAATGTACATCGGCTCCACCGGCGCCCGGGGCCTGCACCACCTGATCTACGAGGTGATGGACAACTCCGTCGACGAGGCACTCGCCGGGGAGGCGGATGAGGTCGAGATCGTCATCCACCCCGACAACTCGGTCACGGTCACCGACAACGGGCGCGGGATCCCCGTCGACGTCATGAGCAAGGAGAAGCGGCCGGCCGCCGAGGTCGTGCTGACCGTGCTCCACGCGGGCGGGAAGTTCGGCGACGGAGGGGGTTACAAGGTCTCCGGCGGTCTGCACGGGGTGGGCGTTTCCGTGGTCAACGCGCTGGCCGAGTGGCTGCATCTCACCGTGTGGCGCGACGGCTTCGAGCACAAGCAGTCCTACGAGCGGGGCAAGCCCACCACCTCCCTCGAGAAGGGCGCCAAGACCGACCGGCGAGGCACCAGCATCACCTATCTGCCCGACCTCGAGATCTTCGAGACGATCGATTACGACCGCACGATCCTCGAGCAGCGCTTCCGGGAGATGGCCTTCCTCACCAAGGGACTGCGCATCGACTTCCGCGACGAGCGCGGCGAGCGCTTCGAGACGAGCTTCCAGTACGACGGCGGGATCGTCGACTTCGTCAAGTACCTGCACAGCCAGGGCACACGCGCTCCCCTTCATCAGAAGGTCGTCTACATGGAGGACTCGAGCGACGTCGGCGAGGTCGAGGTCGCGCTGCAGTGGAACGACTCCTACCAGGAGGCCCTGCTCTCGTTCGCCAACAACATCAACACCCACGAGGGCGGTACGCACCTGTCGGGCTTTCGCTCGGCGCTGACCCGCACCATCAACGCTCACGCGCGCCAAAAGGGCGAGCTCAAGGAGAAGGACCCCAACCTCTCGGGCGAGGACGTGCGCGAGGGCCTCACCGCGATCATCTCGGTGAAGATCCGCGATCCGCAGTTCGAGGGCCAGACGAAGACCAAGCTCGGCAATCCGCCGGTCGAGGGCTTCGTGCAGGCCGCGGTGAACAAGGGGCTCGCCGAGTTCCTCGAGGAGAACCCCGCCGAGGCCAGGCGAATCGTGACCAAGTCGGTCGCGGCGGCCCGGGCCCGAGAGGCGGCCCGTAAGGCGCGCGACCTCACCCGGCGCAAGTCGGCGCTCGAGAACTCCACCCTGCCGGGCAAGCTCGCCGACTGCTCGGTGCGCGATCCCGCCCTGGCCGAGATCTTCATCGTCGAGGGCGACTCCGCGGGCGGCTCGGCCAAGCAGGGTCGTGACCGCAACACGCAGGCCATCCTGCCGCTGCGCGGCAAGATCATCAACGTCGAGAAGAACCGCATCGACAAGGTTCTGTCGAACAAGGAGATCCGCGCGCTGATCACCGCGATCGGCACGGGCATCCGCGAGGAGTTCGACATCGAGAAGGCGCGCTACCACAAGTGCGTGATCATGTGCGACGCCGACGTGGACGGAGCGCACATCCGCACGCTGGTGCTGACCTTCCTTTTCCGCGAGATGCCCGAGCTGATCGAGGCCGGCTACGTCTACCTCGCCAAGCCGCCGCTCTACAAGGTCAAGTCCGGAAAGCAGGACGTGTACATCGAGAAGGAGTCCGAGCTCGAGGAGGTCCTGCTGCGCGACAAGCTCGAGACCATGGCGCTGCGCGACCGCGGCGGCCGTGAGTTCAGCTTCACCCATCCGCGCTGGCAGAAGTACGGGCGGCTGCTCAAGCAGTACGAGGGCTGGGCGGCGGCGCTCCGCGCCGAGTACGGCAACGACACGATCACCTTCCTCGAGGAGTCCAACATCCTCGACGAGGGCACCACCGAGCCGGACGCGGTGATCGCGCTGCTCGAGGGCGGCGACCACGAGGGCGAGCCCTACGAGACCGAGCTTGTCTCCCAGGACCCGATGGAGCTCGTCGCGCGCGTTGTCGAGAAGAAGACCGGCAGCGCCCAGACCTTCCGGCTCTCGCGGGCGATGTTCGCCACGCCCGAGTACGCGGGCTTCGTGAAGATCCATCGAGAGCTCGCCGCGCTCGCCGGCACACCTCCCTTCGCCATCGCGCACGGCAAGCGCGAGGCCCAGGCCCTCTCCTTCGAGGAACTGCGCACGAAGGTGCTCGAGGTCGCCCGCGACGGCGTCCCCCTCCAGCGCTTCAAGGGCCTCGGCGAGATGAACGCCGACCAGCTCTTCGAGACCACGATGGATCCGGAACGACGCACCCTGCAGCTCGTGACGATCGACGACGCCAGTGGAGCGGACCAGGTCTTCTCGATGCTGATGGGGGACGCGGTCGAGCCACGCAGAGAATTCATCGAGAACCACGCACGAGAGGTGACCAACCTCGACGTCTAGCGACGTCGGGTAGCCGAACATGAGCATCGATCAGCTGACAGGCGGGAACATCGAGCCGCGCGGGCTCGAGGAGGAGATGCGCTCCTCGTATCTCGATTACGCGATGAGCGTGATCGTGGGCCGGGCCCTGCCCGACGTGCGCGACGGGCTCAAGCCCGTTCACCGGCGCGTGCTGTTCTCGATGCACGAGGCGGGGTTGCAGCCCAACCGCCCGTTCCGCAAGGCCTCACGCGTCGTGGGTGACGTGATGGGGCAGTTCCACCCCCACGGCGACGCCGCCATCTACGACACCCTGGTGCGGCTCGGCCAGGACTTCGCCATGCGCTACCCGCTGGTGGAGCCGCAGGGCAACTTCGGCTCGATCGACAACGATCCGCCGGCGGCCATGCGCTACACCGAGGCCCGCCTCTCGCGGCTCGCCACGGAGATGCTGCGCGACATCGACGCCGATACCGTCGACTTCGGGCCCAACTACGACGAGTCGCGCCAGGAGCCGCTGGTCCTCCCGTCGCGCTTCCCGAACCTCCTGGTCAACGGCGCGGCCGGGATCGCGGTCGGCATGGCCACGAACATCCCGCCGCACAACCTCGGCGAGGCGATCGACGCCACCGTGGCCTACATCGACGACCCGAGCATCGACCTCGACGGCCTGATGAAGCACATCAAGGGCCCGGACTTCCCCACGGGCGGCATCATCGTCGGCCGGGGCGGCATCCGCGAGGCCTACGAGTCGGGTCGCGGCCGCGTGGTCGTGCGTGGCAAGGCGCACATCGAGCCGATGGAGCGCGGCAAGGAGCGCATCGTCATCACCGAGATGCCGTACCAGGTGGCGAAGGGCGACGGTCGCGGTGACGAGTCCGGGTTGATCAAGAAGATCGCGGAGCAGGTCCAGAACGGCCGGCTGAAGGAGATCACCGACCTGCGCGACGAGTCCGATCGCTCGGGCATCCGGCTGGTCGTCGAGCTCAAGCGCGACGCCCTCCCGAAGGTCGCCCTCAACAAGCTCTACAAGCACACCCAGCTGCAGGCCACCTTCGGCGTGAACATGGTCGCGCTCGTCGACGGCGTGCCGCGCACGCTCGGCCTGCTGCCGATGGTCAAGAACTACGTCGACCACCAGCGCGACGTGATCGTGCGCCGCACCAAGCACGAGCTGCGCGAGCGCGAGGCGCGCCTGCACATCCTCGAGGGACTCCTCATCGCGATCTCGGACATCGACGCGGTGATCGAGCTCATCCGCGGCTCGAGCGACCCCGAGGTCGCCCGCGACGGGCTGATGGAGCGCTTCGAGCTCACGCGCATCCAGGCCCAGGCGATCCTCGACATGCGGCTCGCCCGCCTGACCGCACTGGAGGCGGACAAGGTCAGGCAGGAGCACGCCGACATCCTCGAGCGGATCAAGGAGCTGCGCGAGCTGCTGGGCGACGAGCAGAATGTGATGGCGCTCGTCAAGGAGGAGCTGCTCGAGATCAAGGAGCGCTATGGCGACGACCGGCGCACTCAGATCACGCACTCCGAGGACGAGATCGACGTGGAGGACCTGATCGCGGACGAGCAGATGGTGATCTCGATCACCCACTCGGGTTACATCAAGCGTCTGCCGCTCACCACCTACCGCCAGCAGAAGCGGGGCGGCGTCGGGGTGATCGGGATGGACACCAAGGAGGACGACTACATCGAGCACCTCTTCGTGTGCTCGTCACATGACTTCCTGCTCTTCTTCACCAACCGCGGCAAGATCTATCGCCAGAAGGTCTACGAGCTCCCCGAGTCCCAGCGCACCTCCAAGGGGCGGGCGCTCGTGAACGTGCTTCCGCTGCGCGAGGGGGAGCGCGTGCAGGCCGTGCTCTCCACCCGCGACTTCCAGGAGGGGAAGCACCTCGTCTTCGCCACCCGCAAGGGCATGATCAAGAAGACCGAGTTCCTGGCCTACAACACCCCGATCAAGGCCGACGGGATCATCGCCATCAAGATCCGCGACGACGACGAGCTCGTCGCCGTGCGCCGGACGAGCGGCGACGACGACATCATCATGGTGTCCCGCTCGGGCCAGGCGGCTCGCTTCAGCGAGAACGCCGCTCGGCCGATGGGCCGCGACACCGGCGGGGTGCGTGGGATGAACGTCTCCCGCGGCGACAACCGCGTCCTGGCCATGGACGTCGTGCGGCCCGACACCGACCTGCTGGTGGTGACCGACGCGGGCTACGGCAAGCGGACCGCGATCGAGGACTATCCGGTCAAGGGCCGCGGCACCATGGGCGTGAAGACCATCGGCCTCACCGAGCAGAAGGGCGGCCTGGCCGGCGCCCTGATCGTCCGCGAGCACCAGGAGCTCGTCTTCATCTCCCAGCACGGCATGGTCCAGCGCACGAACGTCAAGGGGATCTCCAGGCAGGGCCGCCCGGCCCAGGGGGTCCGCGTGATGAACCTCCGCGAGGACGACGTGGTCAGCGCGGTGGCGCTCGTGGTGGAGACGTCGACCGACACCGCGGCCCAGGTCGCGGAGGGTCCCGACCCGGCCGCCGCGGAGGACCTCCAGGACTGACTCCGCCCAGCCGCTTCGTCTGCTTCAATTGCGGTACCAGGGAAAGGAGGTGGTCCAAACGTTGAGTGACAGTTCTTGCGGGACCCTGGAGGTGTCCGGCCACTAGACCGGTGCTGGACCCCCCGCCGAGGCGGTCTAGGGAGTCCAAACCGGAACACCGTCGGTGAAGAGGACCGGAAGTGGTCCCTCTGGTCGTAGTACTCGAAGCCGACCCGAGTCCAGCAAACCAGCGCGAGGGGCGCCCCCTGGATGGGGGTGCCCCTCGTCTATTCTCGGCCGGCGTGCGCCGACTCCTCGCCTTGACCGCGGCACTGCTCGCGGTGACCGTGCCCGCCGTTCCCCGCCGCCGCGGTGGACGCCCCCGTCCGCGAGAAGCTCGGTGTCACCTACGGCAGCGCGGTCGACTTCCTCGGCCAGAGGCAGTCGCTGGAGCTCGACCTGTACCGCCGACCGCAGCGCCGGAAGCCGCGGCCGGTCGTGATCTGGGTCCACGGGGGCGGCTTCACGTGGGGCGAGCGGGGGTTCATATCGAACTACGCGAGCGGCTTCGCCGAGCGGGGCTTCGTGTCCGCGACGATCACCTATCGCCTCGCGGGTGACCAGCTCAGACGCGTGGGTTGGGAGGCGGCCGCCCGGGCGGCGCAGCACGACGCCCAGGCTGCCGTGCGCTGGTTTCGCCGCCGTGCGGAGCGCCTGAACATCAACCCCCGGCGCATCTTCATCGGGGGCCACTCCGCGGGCGCTTTCACCGCGCTCGAGGTGGCGGTCAGCGCCGAGGATCCCGGTCGCAGTGGGAATCCCGGCTACTCCTCGCGCGTCCCTGGGGCAATCGGGTTCTCCGGTGGCCTGGCGGACCCGGGCGGCATCCAGCGGGGAGACGCGCCGATGCTGCTCGTGCACGGGGACCTCGACACGACCGTGCCCATCCGCTCCTCGGAGGAGGTGTGCGCGACCGCGACGCCGGCGCACGTCAGCTGCACTCTCGAGCGCCTCGCGGGCGCCGATCACTACGCGCCCTACAACCGCTTCGACGAGGTGGTCCGACTCACTGCCCGCTGGATCCGCGACCGTCTCTAGGCGGTCCGGCTACGGCGCGGCCTCGTCGTCCCCGGCCGAGCCGGTCGGAGCCTCCTCGAGCGTCTCGACCCGCGCTTCCAGGTCGTCGACGGAGCCGGTCAGCTCATCGACCTGGTCCCCGGTCTCGCCGTTGGCGTCCTCGACCGCTCGAGCCGGTTGCTCAGCTCGGCGACCTCGCCGGCGCTCGGCAGCTCCTCCAGGCGAGTCTCGAGCTCATCGAGACGCCCCTCGAGCTGCCGCTGAGCTGCGCTGAGCTGGCCCGCCGTGCGGGCGCTCTGACGCCCGGCCTCGGTGTTGTCCTTCCTCGCCTCGTCGGCGGCGATGAGAGCGATCACCGCGATCGCGGTGGCGGCCGTGGCCCAGGCCGCCGCCACCCACAGCCAGCGCCGGAGGTTGCGCAGGTCGCGCTCGGAGGCGGGACGATCGTCTCGGCGGATCGGGGGCTCTCGCTCCGCCGCCTCGGGCGGGGGAGCATCGGCCACTAGTGGACCACCAGGTACCGCTCCCACGCGGCCGGGATCGTGGGCGCGGCCACGTGGATGAAGATCGTCGCCGACGGCGCCCTTGGAGCCTGAGTGGGGACCATGTTCGCCTGGCGCGGCAGCCTGTCGCCCTTACGCCGGTTGCAGGGCGCGCAGCAGGTGACGATGTTGTCCCAGCTCGAGTGCCCGCCCTTCGACCGCGGGATCACGTGATCGACGGTCAGGTTGCCGCGCTCGTGGCCGCAGTACTGGCAGGTCCACCGGTCACGGGCGAACACGGCGCGGCGTGTGATCTTGCGCCGGTGCGCGTCGCGCGGGATGCGCACGTAGGTGAGCAGCCGGATGACCACCGGACGCGCAAGGGTGAAGTTCTCGGCGCGCAGAGCCCAGTCGCCCTCCTCCAGGATCTCGGCCCGGTTCTTGAGGATCAGGACCGCGGCGCGGCGAACAGTGCAGACGTTGATCGGCTCATAGCTGGCGTTGAGCACGAGCACTCGGCCGGAGGAGCCGGAGCGCTGCGCGGGCCGGCCGGTCCCGTGCAGCGCACCCGCAGGACTTGGAACCGAGTCACCCGCCTCGGTCGCGAGGATCCGTTCCGTGCGCAGTCTCACGGTGCGGCCCAGTGTAGCCGGAGGCGGTGCCGACAATCGAGTACGAGCCCAGGACTCGAAGCTCCTCGACCCGCTCGCCGAGCGCCTCGAGCGCCTCGCCGACCGGGCCCTCGCCCACCCCGCCTTCGAGGTCGGCGAAGAACATGTAGTGGCCCAGTGCGGTGCGGCGTGGGCGCGACTCGATGCGGGTGAGATTCACCTCCCGCTCCGACAGCTCGCGCAGGCATCGCACGAGCCACCCGGGCGATTGATCGTCCCCGCCCCAGAAGACGAGCGAGGTCTTGGTCGCCTCGTCCGGGCCCGAGCGCTCCCGGGCGAGCCAGACGAAGCGGGTGGCGTTGCCGGGCGCATCCTCGACGTCGGACTCGAGCACGCGGCACCCGTAGAGGTCGGCGGCGAGGCGAGACCCGAGCGCGACCGCCGAGTCGTCCGAGTCGCGCACCGAGACCACCGCGTCCGCGGTGGACGGGGCGACCACCCGCTCGGCATCGGGAAGCCGCTCGCGCAGGAAGCGCGCGCACTGCGCGGTGGCTTGGGGGTGGGAGATCACCCGGTCGACCTCCGATAGCTCGAGCTCGTGGGCGGCGACCACGCAGTGGTGGATCGGGTGCACGACCTCGGCGACGATGTGGACGTTGGGCGCTTCGAGGGCCAGGGTGTCGAGCGTCGCTGCAACCGCTCCCTCGAGGGCGTTCTCGATCGGCACCACGGCGCGATCGACGGAGCCGTCGTGCACCGCCATGACGGCGTCGTGGATGGTGGTGTGGGGTACCTCCTCGACCTCGGCCGGCGCCGACGCGCGCAGCGCCTCCTCGCTGTAGGTCCCCGGAGGGCCCAGATAGGCGACCCTCATTGGGCCTGCTGTGCGGCCGGCTGGGCCGGGCCTGCACCGGCCATCGCCGCCTCGATCGCCTCCAGCTCTTCCGGTGAGAGGGCGAGCTCCGACTCTCCTTCGCGGACCTGCTTGACGTAGACGCGGGCCTGATCGCGATGGAGGATCGACGACACGACCACGCCGGTCCGGTGGAGGTCGAGCAGCGCGAGCGAGCTGGACTGGTGGCCGGAGGCCTCACCCCACGCGTCGTATCTCACGAGGGAGGTGTAGGCGACGCAGCCGTCGATCCGCCGCTCGGCGGCCGCGGTCCGGTCCTCCAGGCGTCCCGCGGTCTCCTCGACCCAGTCGCGAAGCTGGACGAAGGCTTCCTGCAGGGCCGCGGCGTGGGCGACGAGGTCTCGTTCGGCATCGCCGAGGACGGTTCGCTGCGCGGCCCGCAGCCGCCGCAGCTTGACGGTGAGCACGACGATCCAGACGAGCGCGACGAGCGCCAGGCCGCCGGCGGCGAGGGCCACAATGCCCTGCGTGGTGGTGAGCTCGTCCACGAGGGCCGAGGGTACTGAGCGGGCGAGTCCGGTGTCGGTGCCGCTCAGCGCGTGAAGATGACCGAGAACTCCTGCACGTTGTTGTCGGTCTTCTCCTCCCCGGGAACCGGCTGCACCTCGACGGTGATGGGCACGTTCTGGCCCGTCGGCGGCTCTTCGGCGAGTGGGATTGTGACTGGAAGGATCTCACCCGGGGCGATGGTGTCGATCGGCTCCTCGAGCTGGGTTGCGTCGTCGCCCTCGCCCACGGTCACCGAAACCGTGACGTCGTTCTCGGTGTTCTCACCCTGGTTTTGGATTTGCACGTCGAAAGCGAGATCTTCGCTCAGCTGCACCGACGCCGACGCGCCCGGCGTGAGCGTGGTACCGCCGAGCGCGACGGAGGCGATCCCGTTGCCGTGCAGGCCGGGGGCCGCCTCGTCGTCGGTGGCGGTGCCCGACTTGAGACCGTTCACACGGTCGGCGATGAAGGCCGGGTCGAGCCACTCCACGTCGGGCAGGAAGGGATCCTCGGGGAGCCTGGGCGCGGCCAGCTGCTCCTCCGCGAGGGCCGCGGCGAGCTCGGGGCGGAAGCGCACGTTGTCGAGCGTGTCGCTGGCCAGGAAGATCTGCATGGCGTCATCGAGACGCGAGGTGCCCTCGCGGCGATCCTGGTCGCCGAGGGCCTTCGGCACCGAGTCGGCGACAAGGCGGAGTCCGTCGCGCCGGAGCTCGAGTATCTCCAGCAGGTCCTCCTGGGCGTCGGCGGCCTCGCCGGGCACGTCGAGGTCCCGCGCCCGGTCCACCAGCTCACTCGCCTCCACCTGGTAGCCGTTGAGCGAGTTGGTGATGTTCACGGTCTGGTCCTCGCCGCCCTGGCTCTCGAGCAGCTCGAACAGCTGGTTGCCCTCCAGCTTCGAAGCTTGCAGCAGCTCCGCCGAGTCGCCCGCGTAGTCCTCCAAGGCCTGCTCCGCGCGGGCGTTCAGGCAGCCCCTGACGCCGAAGATCAGCAGGAGCGCGACCACCGCCAGCCCCAGGCCGCCGATCACGCGGCGCATCATCAGCGTCTGGCGATCGGTCGACGGTCCGCGGGGCGGACGACGTCGTGAGCGTACGGGCTCGTCCGGTTCGTCGAGGAAGGACAGAAGCAGAATCCTCTCCTGGCGCCCGTGGGCGCCTGCCAAGGTTGATGAGAGTATGAACGGGGGGCAGGACGCGCCCGTCATAACCCGAAACCGGAACCTGACATGAAACGTCCCGAGACCAGCCTCACGGAGGAGCCGGGCACCCTGCCCATGGGTGCGTCGGACCCTACCGAAGCTCTGTCCGGGGCTACGGGCCCGCGCGTGGTTCTCGGCCGCTACCGGCTCGAGCGGCGGCTCGGCGCGGGTGGATTCGGAGTGGTCTGGCTGGCCTGGGACGAGAAGCTCGAGCGCGAGGTGGCGGTCAAGACGATCCCGCTCGAGGGCGAGAACGGCAGGCGGGTGGAGCGCGAGGCGCGCGCCGCGGCGCGGCTCAACCACCCCGGCATCGTCGCCATCTACGAGCTCGCCTCCGACACCCACGACGTCTACCTGGTCTCGGAGCTGGTTCGGGGCCGAACCCTGGGCGAGCTGCTGCGAGCCCGAGCGCTCGCCGACCGCGACGTCGCCCGCATCGGCATGGCGGTGTGCGAAGCCCTCCACCACGCCCACGAGCGCGGGGTCATCCACCGCGACGTCAAGCCCGGCAACGTCATGGTCCTAGCCGAGCCCGCCGCGGGAGCGGGCTTCGCCAAACTGGCCGACTTCGGCGTCGCGCACGTGGTCAGCCACGATCCGCTCACCCATACCGGCGACGTGGTGGGGACGCTCGCCTACATGGCTCCCGAGCAGGCCGAGGGGCGGCCGGCGGCTTCGGCCGGTGACGTCTACTCGCTCGCCCTGACTCTCTATGAGGCCTGGACCGGGTCCAATCCCGTGCGCGGGGGCGGTCCTGCGGCGACCGCCCGTCGCCTCGGGCGGCCACTGCCGTCGCTGGCCGACAAGCGCCGCGATCTTCCCCTCGAGCTCTGCGACGCCATCGACGACGCTCTGGAGGTCGACCCCGGTTGCCGACCCAGCCCCAAGGAGCTGCGCGCCGAGCTCGCCGCCGCGGTGCCCGACCTCGACGACCAGGGCGGCCTGGTGGAGCCCGAGACGCTGCGACGCGTCGGCCTGCCGACCACCGAGCGCCGGCGGACCGCCCTGACCCGGGTTCTGTTCGGACGCGCTCAGTCGCGCGAGCCGGAGCGCGAGGTCGAGCCGCCTCCCGGCGTGCTGGGCCGGCGGCCCGCGCCGGGCGAGGGACGGTCGCTGGGCCAGCGTCTGGGCGGCCGCGGCGCCGCGGGCGTGCTCGCCGGCGGGCTCGTGCTCGGCCTGCTGGAGTCGCTCGGGCCGGATCCCTCGTTCTCCTCCTTCGCGGCGGCTGCGGCGGTCGCCGTCGGAGTGGCGCTCCTGCCGCGGATCGCCTGGCTGCTGGCCGCGGCGGGAGTGTGTGCCTGGTTCGTATCGCCCGAGGCCGACCGCCAGGGCATCGCCCTGGTGCTGGCCGCCGCCGCCCTGCCGATCCCTTTCCTGCTCGCGCGGGGGAAGCTGCTGTGGTCGGTTCCGGTGATTGCGCCGCTGCTGGGCACCATCGCCCTGGCCCCGCTATTTGTGGGCGCGGCCGCCCTCGCTCCCACTCCGTGGCGCCGGGCGGGCTTGGCTATCGGCGGTTTCCTCTGGCTCGTGCTGGGCGAGATCCTGACTCAGAAGAGCCTGCTCTTCGGCGTTCCCGACGGCGCGCTGCCGCGCGCCGACTGGGAGGGCTCGATCAGCGCGGCGGCCTCCGACGCCCTCGGGCCGCTCTTGTCGAGCCCGGCCCTCGCGCCCGCTTTGGTCTGGGCCGGCTTCGCTCTGGCGCTGCCGCTGATCGTGCGAGGCCGCTGGCTGGCGGTGGATCTCTTCGGGGCCGTGCTGTGGACCGCCGGGCTGATCGCTGCCCACTTCGCGCTGGGCGACATGCTGGCCACGACCACCGCGCTCGACGCGCCGCGCGGTGCTGTCGCCGGATCGGTCGGAGCGGCGGCTCTCGTGCTCGCGGTGTCCCAGATGGCCACGCCCGGCGCCCGGTGGCGCGCCGAGCCCGTGAGCGCGTCCTAGGACTACCCTGCGAGCTCTGGGATGAGCGTTCTACGGAACCTGGAGGCGAAGCTGGGCGGTCTGGTGGAAGGCGCCTTCGGCCGTGCCTTCAAGACGAGTGTGCAGCCGGTGGAGCTGGCCCACAAGCTCGCCAAGGAGATGGAGGACAACCAGATGGTCTCCGTCTCGCGCGTCTACGTGCCCAACCACTACCGCGTCTTCTTGTCCCTGCAGGACCGCGACCAGTTCTCGAGCTACGAGCCCGCCTTGCGCAAGGAGCTCTCGGACTACCTCCTCGAGCACGCCCGCCAGGAGCGCCTCGCGCTCACCAGCCGGCCTCAGCTCGAATTCCACACCGACGAGCGACTCGACCTGGGCGAGTTCGGCATCCAGGCGCAGCTCCTCGGCGAGCCCGAGGAGGAGGAGCAGCAGGCGGCGGTGGAGTCGCCCGCCCCGGCCGCCCCCTCGGCCGGGGACTTCGGGCACACGATGGTCTACTCGCCCGATCGCGCTGCGCGGCCGCTGGAGCCGGCGCGCGACCGCAGGCAGGCGCTGCTCGTGACCGAGGGCCGGCGCAACGTGCTGGCGGGCGACCACGTGTTGGTGGGCCGCAGCCGCGAGTGCGACGTGACGGTCTCCGACCCCAACGTGTCGCGCCGGCACATCGAGCTGCGCCGCGGGGACCGCGGCTGGACCGCCATCGATCTCGGCTCCACCAACGGAATGAAGCTCAACGGCCGGCGCATCGGTCAGGCGGAGCTGAGCCCCGGCGACCGCATCACCATCGGGGTGACCGACCTCACCTTCGAGCTCGAGTAGTCGGGTGGACGAGCCGCTCGCAGTCGCGCTCAAGTTCGGCTTTCTCGCCGTGCTCTACCTGTTCCTGCTCTGGGTGGCGCGGAGCGCCATGAAGGACCTCGCGCGGTCGGGATCGGGGGAGGCCGCCGCCGAGGCCGTGGAAGCCCCGGCTCCCCGGCGGCGCGATACGGCCCTGCCCGACCTGCGCGCGGGCGTGGCGCCGAGGCTGCAGGTCGTCGCCGCCATGGGTCACCAGCCCGGCGCCGGCTTCGACGTGGGCGCGGGAGCGACGATGGGCCGCTCCGACAACGCCGAGATACGTGTCGACGACCCCTTCGCCTCGTCCGCGCACGCGCGCATCTTCCCCCGCGGGGACTTCATGTACCTGGAGGACATGGGATCGACGAACGGGACCTACCTGAACGGGCGCCAGGTCAAGACGGCCGAGCGGCTCAAGGTGGCCGACGTGATTCGCATTGGCGACAGCGAATACCGCTACGAGGAGTGACGACCGTGGCTCTTCGGATCGTCGAGCAGGTGGGCCGCAGCGACGTCGGGCGCCAGCGCACCGCCAACGAGGACTCCCTGGTCATCGCGCCGCCTTTCTTCGCCGTGGCCGACGGCATGGGCGGCGCCAAGGCGGGGGAGGTGGCGTCGGCCACGGCCGTCGAGGTCTTCGACGGCGAGCTCGAATCGGATGAGCCGGCCGAGTCCCAGCTCGCTCGGATAGTGCGCGAGGCGAACCGCCGGATCCACCGCCTGGCCGTGTCCCAGGAGTCCTACCGAGGCATGGGCACCACCCTCACGGCCGCGAAGATCGAGGGCGACGCGGTCAGCCTGGCGCACGTGGGCGACAGCCGGGCCTACCTTCTCCGCGAAGGCGAGCTCGAGCAGCTCACGCGCGATCACTCGCTCGTGGCCGAGCTCGAGCGCAGCGGGCAGATCACGCCCGAAGCCGCGGAGCACCATCCCCAGCGCTCGATCATCACGCGCGCTCTGGGCCCTGAGCCCGACGTCGAGGTCGACACATACACGATCGCGGGCCGCGACGGTGACCTCTTCATGATCTGCTCGGACGGTCTGACCAGCATGATCTCCGACGACGAGGTGGGCTCCATCCTGCGCTCGGCGGGTGGGCTCGAGGAGGCGGCCGAGGCTCTCGTGCGTGCAGCGAATCAGAGCGGTGGGCGCGACAACATCACGGTCGTCCTCTTTCGCCTCGGCCAAGCGGCCGAGACCGGCGCGGCGCCCGGCGAGGACGACACGATCGCCGGTCAGCTCAGCGCCGACGATGTGCGCGACGCCGCGGACGCGCCAACTCCCGCGACCCGCGCGGCGGCGGCCCCGGCGCTGGCCGAGCGTCTGGGCAGCGCCCCCGCGGACGCCACGATCGTCGTCGGACCCGACCAGCGTCCCGCGCCCCCTCCCCGCCGACGCCGCAAGCGCAGGGGCCTGCGCGCGCTGGTCAAGGGCCTGGTCGTACTCGCGGTGCTCGCGGGAGTGGTGGGCGGCCTCTACGCCCTGTCGCGACAGGTCTACTTCATCGGCACCGACGACGCCGGGCTGGTCACGCTCTACCGGGGGGTCCCGTACGAGCTTCCGTTCGGCGTCGTGCTCTACGAGGAGGAGTACGCCAGCGGCGTGCCCGCCCGGGCCATCCCCAATCGCCGGCGGGAGCGCGTGCTCGATCACGAGTGGCGCGGCCGCGAGGACGCCGTCGACCTTCTGCGAGCCCTGGAGCGAGGGCAGCTCTCCAGCTGATGTCGGCGCGCACCCGAGAGCTCTTCGGGCTGCTGCCGGTCTCGCTCCTCGTGGCAGCCGGCTTTGCGGCCGTGCTGACCACGCGCACCGCGGACGTGAGCGACGCCACGCTCACCTACGGCGCCGTCTTCCTCGGCCTGTGCGTGCTCGCGCATCTGTTCATCCGCGCGCGCCTGCCCGACGCCGATCCCTACATCTTCCCGCTGGCCGCGCTGCTGGCGGCGGTCGGCCTGGTCGTGATCTACAGGATCGACGCCGAGCTGGCGCGCGAGCAGGCGCAGTGGTTCGTGGTCGGCCTCGTGCTCTTCTGCGCGACGATCATGTTCGTCCGCGACCACCACGTGCTCGAGCGCTACCGGTATCTGATCGCCGCAGGCTCGATCGCGCTTCTCCTGATGCCGCGCCTCCCGGGTATCGGCGAGCAGGAGAACGGGGCCTTCCTGGCGATCGAGCTCGGCCCGATCCAGTTTCAGCCCGCGGAGTTCGCCAAGCTCGGGATCATCGTCTTTCTCGCGAGCTACCTGCGCGAGACCGCCGACGTCCTGCTGCGGCCGCGGCTACGCCCGTTGCCGTGGGCGCGGCAGTTGCTGATGTTCGGGCTGCCCGCGCTCGCCGCGCTCATACTCCTGCTCGCGCTCGACCTCGGCGTCGCGGGCTCGGTCCTGCTGATCGTGTTCGTGGCTTCGTTCGTCGCCGTGCTGCGCGAGCGCCCGTCCCCCAAGCACTTCGGTCCCCTCCTGCTGGTCTGGGGGCTCGCGATGCTGATGTTGATCATCATCCGCGACCTCGGCAGCTCGCTCATGTTCTTCGGCGGGTTTTTGTCGCTGCTCTACGTGGCGACCGGGCGCCTCTCGCTGGTGGGCGTGGGCTCCACGATGTTCTTCGGGGGCGCCTTCTTCCTCGCCCGTACCGTCGGTCACGTCCAGGAGCGCGTGGACATCTGGCTCGACCCGTTCGCCCCGGGGCTCGTGGACGACGAGGGCTACCAGATAGCCCAATCGCTCTTCGCTCAGGCGGACGGCGGCCTCTTCGGGCAGGGCTTCGGACGGGCGCTGCTCGAGTTGCCCGGCGGGGGCCGGATCCTGCCCGCGGCGCACACCGACCTGATCTACTCGGTGTTCGTTAACGAGGTCGGGCTATTCGGGGCGGCGGGCCTGGTGGGCGCCTACCTCCTGCTGGTCTTCCGCGGCTTCAAGACCGCGCTGCTCGCCGGCGACGGCTTCTCCAAGCTGCTGGCGACCGGGCTCACCGCCGTGCTGGCGCTGCAGGTGTTCGTGATCGTCGGCGGTGTGACCCGCGTGATCCCGCTGACCGGCGTCACGCTGCCGTTCGTCTCCTACGGCGGCAGCTCGATCGTGGCCAACATGGTGCTGCTGGCGCTGCTCCTGATCGTTTCCGAGAAGGCGCGCTCCGAGCGCCTGCGCCGGGGCGGGCTGGTTTGAGGAGAGGTCTGACATGAACCGCCAGATCGTGCAGCTCTTCGCGCTCTTCGCTTTCCTGTTCGCCCTGCTCATCGCGTTCACCTCGCGCTGGACGGTCTTCGAGGCGCAGTCGCTCGCCGACAATCAGAACAACCGCCGTCCGCTGATCGAGGAGCAGCAGATCCCGCGCGGGCGCATCCTGGCCCGCGACGGCGAGACCGTGCTGGCCCGCAGCATCCCCGAGGGACGCGGCAAGAGTCGCATCTTCACGCGCACCTATCCGCTGCGCGGCCTCTTCGCCCATCCGATCGGCTACTCGTTCATCACGAATGGCCGCCGCAGCCTCGAGCTGTCGCGCAACGAGGACCTGGCGGGGGAGGAGGACGAGTTCGAGTCGCTGTTCGCCGGTCTGGAGGGGCGCGAGCGGGAGGGGCTCGACGTGGTCACGAACCTCGACGTCGCCGGCACCCAGGCCGCCGTCGCCGGGCTGGCCGGGCGCAAGGGGTCGGTCGTGGCCATCGAGCCGCGGACCGGGAAGGTCCGCGTGATGGTGTCGATCCCCGAGTACGACCCGAACCTGATCCCCTCGGACATCGGCCGGCTGGAGCGCGACCGGGCAAACCAGCCGCTGCTCAACCGCTCCACCCAGGAGCTCTATCCGCCCGGGTCTACGTTCAAGGTGGTCACTGCGGCGGCGGCCATGGACAGCGGCAAGGTCAATCCCGACTCGATCATCGACGGCTCATCTCCGCGGGAGATCTCGGGCGTACCGCTGGCCAACTCCGGCGGTCAGAGCTTCGGGCCGATCTCGTTCACCGACGCCCTGACCAACTCCGTCAACACGGTGTTCGCTCAGGTGGGCGAGCAGGTCGGGCGGGAGACGATGGTCGAGTACATGAGGCGCTTCGGCTTCTACTCGGACCCCGAGCTCGACTACCCGAACTTCCAGATGATCCCGAGCGGGATCATCAACGGCGAGGGCGACTACGTCACGGAGGGATTCGACGTCGGGCGGGTGGCGATCGGCCAGGGTGGGCTGGAGGGCGAGATCCGCTCCAGCCCGATGCAGATGGCGCTGGTGGCCGCGGCGATCGGCAACCGCGGGCGCCTGATGAAGCCGCGCCTCACCGACAGCGTGGTCCGCCAGGACGGCCGCCTCAAGGAGCGCGTCCAGCCCGACCTGCAGTCGCAGGTGGTCAAGCCGGAAGTGGCCGACCAGCTGGGGCAGATGATGGGGCGCGTGGTGGAGGAGGGCACGGGCACGGCGGCGGCCCTGTCCGGGATCACGGTTGCGGGTAAGACCGGAACCGCGGAGGTGGGCGCCAACCGCGAGTTCACCCAGCCCTGGTTCATCGCCTTCGCACCGGTCGACGATCCGCAAATGGCGATCGCGGTGACCCTCGAGCGCCAGCCGGCGGGGTCACAGGGAGGCACGGTAGCCGCGCCCATCGCAAGCAGCGTGCTCGAGGCGCTGCTCGGGGGCGGTGCGTGACCGAGGTCGCCGAGAACACGCTGGTCGACTCGCGCTACCGCATCCTGCGCCGCATCGGCTCGGGCGGGATGGCGGACGTCTACTGCGCGGAGGACACGCACCTGGGCCGCGAGGTGGCGCTGAAGGTCCTGCACCGGCGCTTTGCCCAGGACGAGGAGTTCGTCGAGCGCTTTCGGCGCGAGGCGAGTGCCGCGGCCGGCCTCCAGCACCCGAACGTGGTGGGGGTCTTCGACCGGGGGAAGCACGACGGCACCTACTACATCGCGATGGAGTACCTGCCCGGGCGCACGCTCAAGGAGATCGTGGCCACCGAGGCGCCGCTCGACCAGGCCCGCGTGGTCGACCTGGGCCTTCAGATCCTCGAGGCGGCCGGCTTTGCCCACCGCCACGGGGTGATCCATCGCGACTTCAAGCCCCACAACGTGATCGTGGACGAGGTCGGCCAGGCCAAGGTCACCGACTTCGGCATCGCCCGAGCGGGGGCCTCGGAGATGACCGAGACCGGCTCGATCATGGGCACCGCGCAGTACCTATCGCCCGAACAGGCGCAGGGCCACGCCGTGACCGCCGCGTCGGACCTTTACTCGATCGGCGTGATGTTCTACGAGATGCTCGCCGCGCGGCTGCCCTTCGAGGGCGACAGTGCTGTGGCCGTGGCGCTGAAGCACCTGTCCGAGCCGCCCCCTCCGATCTCCCAGTACCGCCCCGACGTGCACCCGGCACTCGAGTCGGTCGTGATGGCCGCCCTGGCCAAGGATCCGGCGCACCGCTGGCAGAGCGCGGAGGACTTCGCCGCCGGGCTGGCCGCGGCCGGGCAGCAGCTCGCCGCGGGCCCGGCGGTGGGCCAGGACACCGCGGCGTTCGCCCCGATACCGATGCCCGTGCCGGTGGAAGGCGGGGCAGCCGCGCCCGCGGCGATCGCGCCCGTCGAGGAGCCGCGGGCCAAGCGGCGCCGCCGCTGGCCCTGGTTCACCATCGGCCTGCTCACACTGGCGCTGGCCGCCTTCCTGATCTTCCTCGCGGTCAGCGGCCTGACCGCGAAGGAGATGCGGGAGGTGCCCCGCGTGACGGGAACCCAGCTGATCCAGGCCCGCGAGAAGCTCGAGCGCGCCGGCTTCGAGGTCGAGGAGACTCGCGTGCAGAGCGAGGCGCCGCTCGACCGCGTGCTCGATCAGGATCCCGACGCCGCCGTGGAGGCCGAGGTGGGATCGACGGTCGTCCTCGAGGTATCGGGTGGTCCCGGCACCGTCCGCGTGCCGTCGCTCGCCGGCCTGCGGCCCAAGCAGATCGTCAACCGCCTCGAGAACCGCGACCTCACGGCGGAGCTCGAGGAGCGGCCCTCCGACACGGTCCAGGCGGGTCTCGCGATCCGGTCGGTGCCAGGAGCCGGTGAGGTGGTGGAGCGCGGCGAGCAGATCAAGGTCTTCATCTCCTCGGGGCCTGAGCTCGTGGCTGTGCCCAACGTCGTGGGTCTCTCGCGCGAGAGCGCGGAGGACCGGATAGGCGACGCCGGCCTGGCGCCGGGCCAGATAGTCGAGCAGGAGTCCGAGGACGCCGAGGGCGAGGTGCTTCTCCAGGATCCGGCGTCCGGGAGCGAGGTGGAGCGCGGCACGGCGATCAACCTCACGGTGTCGACCGGGATCCAAACCGTGGACGTGCCCAACGTGATCGGCATCGGCGCCGGAGACGCCGGCGGGCAGCTGCGGGCGGACGGCCTGGTCCCCGTCGAGCGCGAGACCGAGGTCACCGACCCGGCCGACGACGGCAAGGTGATCGACCAGCGCCCGGCGGCCGGGACCGAGGTGGAGGAGGGCCGCCCGGTGGTGATCATCATCGGCGTGCTTGTCGAGGAGGACGTGATCACGCCCGGCGAGGAACCGCCGGACGCGCCATGAGGGTCGCCGTTCTCTCCGGGGGCCGGTCGAGCGAGCACGAGGTCTCGCTGGCGTCGGGCGAGGCCGTGCGTTCCGGGCTCGCCGAGGCAGGCCACATCTCGGTCGATGTGCGCATCAGCCGCGAGGGCCGCTGGACGGTGGACGGCCGTGAGGTGGCGCTCGAGCCCTCCGGGGGCCTGCTCGAAACAGATGTCGCCTTCCCGGTGCTGCACGGGCCGTTTGGCGAGGACGGCACCGTGCAGGGCCTCCTCGACCTGCTGGACGTGGCGTACGTCGGCGGCAGCGTGCTCGCGTCTTCGCTGTGCATGGACAAGGCGCTGTTCAAGGACCTGATGGCCGCCCACGCGATTCCGCAGGTCGACTACTCGGTCGTGCGCGACGGCGAGCGCCCGCAGCTCGACTTCCCCCTGCCCGCCTTCGTCAAGCCCGCGCGACTGGGCTCCTCGGTCGGCATCTCCAAGGCGTCGGGCTCACAGGAGCTCGCCGCCGCGCTTGAGCTGGCCTTCCAGCACGACCCGATCGTGGTCGTCGAGCGCATGGCGACGGGGATGGAGGTCGAGTGCTCGGTGCTCGGCAACGGCGACCCGGAGGCCTCGACGCCGGGTGAGATCGTGGTGCAAACGGGCGACTGGTACGACTACGAGGCGAAGTACACCGAAGGCGGTATGGAGCTCGTCGTGCCCGCCCGCACAGCCCACCTCGACGAGGTGAGGCGCCTGGCGGTCGAGGTCTTTCGCCTCGTGGGCTGCGCGGGGATGGCGCGGGTCGACTTCTTCGTCACCGAGGACGGCGTGCTGGTGAACGAGCTCAACACGATTCCCGGCTTCACCGCCACCAGCGTGTACGCGAAGCTCTGGGAAGCCAGCGGGCTTGGCTATCCCGAGCTGCTCGACCGGCTGCTGGCGCTGGCGCTGGAGCGCCACGAGGCCGAACGGCGCTATCGACACTGAGACCGGCTGGGGGCTCGCGCCCCCAGACCCCCGGTGATTCCTGGCCGGTCGGCGACGGTGCGCTGATCACTTCTTGAGGCTCAGCTCCCGGATCACCGCCTTCCCACCCTCCGGGAGCTCCGATATCCAGATCAGGTAGTTGCGGAACTTCCGCTGGGCGGTATCGAGCTCGAAGCGCTGGTCCTGCCTCACGGTGACCGTCCTGCTCAGCTTCCTCCATTCCGAGATCTCGGCCGGCACGCTGTTGGAGGCGTAGATGGCGGCGCGGAACCCCGGGGTCGAGGTGACGAGGTCGAGCTGCCGCGCTGCCACCGGCGAGGAGGTGTCGATGTAGAGGCCCACGCCGGTCTTGTTCGACCCCTCGAAGCCGCCCTCGTACGTCTCCGTGCCCCACTCGGTGGGCCGGTTGCCGTCGATGGCGAATCGCACCTGGTCCTGGGACTCGGTGCCGTCTCCCTCGGGGTCGTAGTCGTGGGCGGCGTCGTCCGAGAGCTGCACCACCGACAGCCCGGGTGTCCGAGGGGTGGCCGCGCGACCGGGGCCCTCCTCGGTGCGGGTCGCGAGGAAGGCGACGACCCCAGCGCAGACGGCCAGGATCGCGACGCTGATGAACAGCGTGCGGCGCGGATGGCGCATCCGGGCCGGGGCGAAGTCGGCGGTGTCGTCGGACAGTCCCTGCAGCACCGTGGTCGCCTCACCGGTGGCCTGCCCGGAGCGGGCCGCCTCGATGGCGAGGACCTCCTCCAGGTCGTGCGTCATCTCGCCGACCGTGAGGTAGCGGTTGGCGGTCTCCTTCGCGGTGGCCCGCTCGACCACGGCGGCAAGGGCGGCGGAGATCTCCGGCCGGCGGCGCTGGGCGTCGGGCAGGGGCTCGCGTACGTGCTTCATCGCCACCGCCACCTGAGTGTCGGCCTTGAAGGGAACCTCCCCGGTGAGCATCTCGTAGAGGACGATCCCGAGCGAATAGATGTCGGATTGCTCGGCCACCTCGTGACCGAGCGCCTGCTCGGGCGACACGTAGTCGGTCGTGCCCAGCACCCGGCCGGTCGCTGTGAGGCCCTGAGCCTCCATCGAGCGCGCGATACCGAAGTCGGTCACCTTCGCCCTCCCGTCGCGATCGATGAGGACGTTCTGGGGCTTGACGTCGCGGTGGACGAGCTTGTTCTGGTGCGCGCATTCGAGCGCTCGGCCGATCTCGATCGCGTAGGCCACCGCCTCCGACACCGGCAGCCGGCCCAGCCTGCGGATGCGCTCCTTGAGCGTCTCACCCTCGACGTACTCGAAGACGATGTAGGGGGCGCCGTCGTCCTCGCCGGCGTCGATCACTGTGACGACGTGCGGATGGTTGAGGCGCGCCACCGCGCGCGCCTCGCGGCGGAAACGCTCGAGCTGGTCGGGGTCGCTCGAGATATCGCGGTGCATCAGCTTGATGGCCACCTGGCGCTCGAGCGTGGGGTCGAAAGCGCGATACACGCTCGACATCCCGCCCGATCCGACCTTTTCCTCCAGCCGGAAGCGGTCGCCTATCAGGGTCCCGATCACCGTCATCTATTTTCCGCTCTCTCGTGGCCGTACGCCTTCGGTACTACACGGATCCTGCCTGCCCGTCATCGTGGGCGGCCGAGCCGGCGCTTCGAAGGCTCATGGTGGAGTTCGGCGACGACCTGCCCATCACCTACGTGATGGGGGGGCTCGCCCGCGAGATCGATCCTCCCTACGAGGCCCGTCTGCTCGAGTGGCTCGAGCACTCCGATCGCTCTGGCATGCCCCTGGACCCGCTCCTCTGGTACGAGGGGCCGATTCGCTCCACCTATCCGGCCTGCATGGCCGTCAAGGCCGCCGGCGAGCAGGGCCCGCAAGCGGCCGGGCGCTACCTGCGCGCCCTGCGCGAGGGCCTCATGTGCTTTCGGCGCAAGCTCGACGCGAGCGAGGCCCTGGTCGAGGAGGCGCGCGGCGTGGGGCTGGACGCCGCTCGCTTTCGCATCGATCTCGAGTCGAACGCGACCCTGGAGGCGTTCGCAGCCGATCTCGACCAGGCGCGCGCGCTCGATTCCGACCGCTTCACGCTGCCGAGCTACGAGATCGGCTCGGAGGTGCTGTTCGGCGCCCAGAGCTACGCCGGGCTGCGCGAGGCGGCGCTCGCGGCGGGCGCGCGGCCGTCCGGCGCTCCCGCGCCGGACGTGCTCGAAGCGCTCGATCGCTTCGGGCGGATGGCCGGCGTCGAGGTCGAGGCGGTCTGCGGACTCGCCGCCCCGCCCGCCAACGCCGAGCTCTGGCGCCTGGCGGCGGAGTGGCGCGTCAAGCCCGTGCGCGTGCTCACCGGGATGCTCTGGGAGCTCGCCCGGCGTTGACCGCCGCAAGACCGGCGCGGGTGCCCCGCAACCCCGGCCCGGTCAGCTCGACCACGCCCTGAGCGGTGGTGGTGCGCCCGATCACCGACGCGCCCGGATGGCGGTGGGCGAGGATGGAGAGAGCCTCATCGGCGGCCTCGGCCGCCACGACGCAGCAGAAGCCGCAGCCCATGTTGAAGACCTCGTACATCTCGGCCGGCTCGACCGAGCCACGCTCCGCTATCTCGGTGAATACGGCCGGCACCGGGAGCGGCTGGTCGATCAGGTAGCCGACCTCGGCCTCGAGGCGCAGAAGGTTGAGAAAGCCCTCGCCGGTGATGTGCGCGAGTCCGTGAACATCCACGCTCGACTCCATCAGCTCGCGGATCGCCCGCACGTAGATGACCGTGGGCTCGAGCAGGCGCTCGTCGCCGTCGCCGAGCGTTCGCCGAGCGAGCGTGAGCCCGTTGGAGTGGACCCCGCTCGACGGCAGCCCGATGATGGCGTCGCCCGGCTGCACATCCGCCCCGGTGACCACCGCGTCCAGGTCCACCAGTCCCACACAGAAGCCGAGCAGGTCGAACCCGCGGGGCGCCGGGTGACCGCGAATCAGCTCGGGCAGGACCGCCAGCTCACCGCCCGGTATCTCAACCCCCGCCTCCTCCGCGCCCGCGCGCAGCCCCTGCGCGATCTGCGTGAGCGCGGCCGGATCGGCTTGCTCCACGGCGATGTAGTCGAGCACGGCGATCGGATCGGCGCCCACGCAGATCACGTCGTTGACGTTCATGGCGATGCAATCGATGCCCACCGTGTCGAGCCGGCCGAGCTTCTCCGCGACGATTACCTTCGTGCCGACGCCGTCGCAGGAGAGCGCGAGCCCGCGGGTGTCGTCGAGGCTCAGGACGCTGGCGTAGTGACCCGAGGCCAGCACCGACCGAGAGTCACGGCCGGGGCTGATGCCGGCGAGAACGTCCACGAGTGCGCGCACGGCGGAGCCTGCTCCGGCCTGGTCGACTCCCGCTCGCGCGTAGACCGAATCGCTCACGCCCCCATTCAAGCGGAGTGCGCGGCGGCCGCGGCGCTCCGGCGCAGGGCGAGCGCGAGAGCATCGTCGGTCAGCCCGCCCGCCCATCTCGTGACGTCCTCGTGCACCCGCCGGACCAGCTGCTCGGGCGGGTGCCGCGCGGCGCCCTCCACTACCCGCCGGGCCAGGCGCCCGCTCCCGAACGCCTCCCCCTCGCGTCGCGCCTCGATCAAGCCGTCGGTGTAAGCGAAGAGCAGGTCGCCGGGATCCAGGCGCCGTTCGCGCTCGTGGTACCCGGGGCTCGACTCCACGCCCAGCGGCACCGCGTGACCGGGCAGCTCCCCCACGCCGGCACCCGACACGTGCAGCGGCGGCAGGTGCCCCGCGTTGCAGTAGCGCAGCCCCTCCGAGGAGAGCATGGCGAGAAAGGCGGTCACGAAGGTGTCCTCGGGCAGTCGCTCGAGAAGCATCGCGTTGGCCTGCTCGAGGACCGCGGCCGACGAGTCACAGTCCCAGCTGCGCGCCTCGACGAAGAAGCGCACCATCGAGCTGAGCGCGGCGGTCTCTACGCCCTTGCCCGCCACGTCGCCCACCAGTATGGCCAGCTCGCCGCCCGGCAACGACCACGCTCCGAAGACGTCGCCTCCCGCCGGATCGCCGAGTGCCGGCGCGTAGAGCAGGCCGGTCTCGAAGCCGGTGAGCTCCGGCAGCGCCTCTGGCACCAAGCCCCGCGTCAGCGCAATCGCCACGCGCCGTTCGCGCAGCGTCATGGCCGCGAGCTCGCACACGTTGTTGAGCGCGGCCGACCCAGGGCCGCCGAGCGGCTTGTCGGGATCGAGCGATGCGACCGCGAGGACGCCGAGCGGCCCTCCGTCGGCGCGACGCAGCGGGCAGATGACGACCGACGCGCGGCGGTACGCACTCCAGAGCAGGCGCGCCCGCGCGGCCCCGATCGCGCCGGCGGCGAGGGGCGGAAGGCCGCGAGCGGGTCGCCACGCGTCGAGCCGCTCGAGCACCAAGGGCCGCTCGGCCTCGAGCACGGAACGCAGGAGCTCCTGCCCCCGTGAGTCGAGCGACCCGCTTCCCAGCGTTCCCACCCCGGCCCGGGCGCCCTCCGCGCCGAACCACGCCGCCGAGCGCTCGACCGATGCGCCGGTCGGGTCAACGGTGACGATCACGACGGCGTCGACCCCTGCCAGCTCGCGCACGTGCTCCACGAGACCCTCGAGGGTGCGGTCCGGAGGCGCGTCCAGCGGACGAGCGGACGTGGGAAGGGGAGAACGGGCCATGAGGAGATGGGTTTTGCTTGTCGGGCGCCGTCCGTCCCCGCCTTCGAGGACCAGCCTATGGCCACCTGCGCGCTCGCGCCAGCACCGTTATTCTCAGGCCACTCGGTAGAGCGCGAGACCTCGGAGCTCCGCGCGGCGCTCGAGCAGGGACAGGCCGACGGCGGTCAGGCGGATTCGGCGGCCGGGTCGCTGCCGCGCCGGCGGCCTCGGATCAGCAGGTAGACGACGCCGATCACGATGGCCGCCGCCACGGCGTAGTCCACGTAGTGGAGGCTGTCCTTCCAGCTCTCCCAGTTGTCGCCCGCCTGCTTGCCGATGAAGGTGAGCATGAAGACCCACGGGATGCAGCCCAGCAGCGAGAGCACGCTGAAGCGCCAGAAGGGCATCCGGGCCACGCCCGCGGGCAGCGAGATGAACGTGCGGATGATCGGAAGCATGCGCGTGAAGAAGACCGTGGCGTCGCCATGGCGCTCGAACCAACGATCGGCCCAGCGGAGGTGCGACTGCTTGATGTGCAGCTTCTTGCCGTGCTTCTCGAGGATGTCGACGCGGCCCGCGTAGCCGACCCCGTAGGCGATCCAGGAGCCCACCAGGTTGGCGAAGGACCCCACCAGCGTGGCCGCCACCAGGCTGTACTCGCCGCGCGAGACGTTGAAGCCGGCGAACAGCATGGTGGCTTCGCTGGGCACGGGGATGCAGGCGCTTTCCAGGAGCATGAGCACGAACACTCCCGGGAGCCCCATGGCATCCACCACGTCCACGGCCACCTCGACGATGGGGTCCGTGATCGAGGCGAACACGGGCATTAGCGACCGCGTAGGGTAGCGATCGTTTCATGGCCAACGTACCCCTCTTCGCCAGCAGCCTCGCCCCCTACCACGACCGCTTGGCCGAGGCGGTCGGGCGGGTCGCGCGCTCGGGTTCATACATCCTCGGCCCGGAGGTGCGGGCGTTCGAGGAGGAATTCGCCGCATATCTGGGTGTCGGCCACTGCATCGGGGTAGCCAACGGCACGGACGCCCTGACGATCGCGCTGCGTGCCCTCGGCGTCGGTCCGGGCGACGAGGTGGTGATGCCCTCGTTCACGTTCTACGCCACCGCCGAGGCCACCATCGTGGCCGGCGCCACGCCGGTCTTCTGCGACATCGATCTCGGCACCTTCTGCGTGACGCCGGAGACGGTGAAGGCGGCGTTGACGCCCCGCACGAAGGCGATCATCGCCGTACACCTGTTCGGCAACGTGGCGCCGGTGAGCGAGCTGCGCGATCTCGGCCTGCCCGTGCTCGAGGACGCCGCTCAGGCCGCGGGCGCCGATCTCGACGGGGTGCGGGCGGGCGCGCTCGGGGACGCCGCCACGTTCTCCTTCTTCCCGTCGAAGAACCTGCCCTGCCTGGGGGACGGCGGCGCGATCACCACGAACAGCGACGAGGTGGCCGAGCTCTCCCGCGTACTGCGCTTCCATGGCTCCCCGGACAAGACCACGTTCACCGAGGTGGGCTACAACTCGCGTCTCGACGCAATGCAGGCGGCGGCGCTGCGTGTGCTGCTGCCGGAGCTCGACGCCTGGAACGACAGGCGCCGCGAGGCGGCCGCCGCCTACGAGCGCATGGGCCTGGGCGAGCACGCCGCCCTCCCGGGCGACGCGGACGGCGCTCGCCACATCTACCACCTCTACGTCGTGCGCTCCGAGCGCGAGCTGCCGCTCGGGCGCGGGTACTACCGCGTGCCGGTTCATCGCCAGCCGGCGATCGGCTCGCGGGTGGACCTGCCCGTGACCGAAGAGGCCGCGCGCACCAACTACGCGCTGCCGATGGGCAAGGACCTCACCGAGGAGCAGGTGGCGGAGGTTGTGGCGGCGTGCGCATCTGGGTCGACCTGACCAACAGCCCCCATGTGCTCGTGATGCGGCCGCTGATCGCAGCCATGCGCGCGGACGGGCACGAGGTTTTGGTGACCGCACGTGACTTCGCGCAGACGCTGGAGCTGTGCCGGCGCTGGGGGATCTCGCACACCGCGATCGGCCGCCATCGCGGCGGCCGCATCGCCTCCAAGGGGGCCGGCCTCCTCTCGCGCAGCCTCGCCCTGGTCCGCTGGGCGCGCGGGCGCCGCTTCGACCTGGCCTTGGGGCACGGCTCCAACGACGTCAGCGTCGCCGCGGCCCTGCTGCGCGTCCCGAGCGCCACAGCCTTCGACTACGAATGGGCCAGGGTCCAGCACCAGGTCAACTGCCGCCTCGCGCGCGTCGTGATGGTGCCGGCCGCGATTCCGCCCGAGCGCCTCTACCCCTACGGCGCGAAGGGCAAGATCCGTGCCTACCCGGGACTCAAGGAGGAGTACTACCTGTCCGACTTCGAGCCCGACCCCGCTGTCCTCGCCGAGCTTCGCCTGAGCGCCGACCGCCCGCTCGTGATCGTCCGGCCGCCGCCCGAGGTGTCGCTCTACCACCGCTTTGCCAACCCGCTCTTTCGGCGCGTCCTCGAGCGCCTTCGGGAGGACGACGCCCATACCGTGGTGCTGCCGCGTACGCCGGAGCAGCGGCGGGAGATCTCGCAGCTGGGCAACTTCACGGTCCCCCAGCGGGCGGTGGACGCCCAGAGCCTGGTGGCCCTGGCCGATCTGGTGGTGTCCGCGGGCGGCACGATGAACCGCGAGGCCGTGGCCCTCGGCACGCCCGTCTTCACGACCTTCGAGGGCCGGCTCGGCGCCGTGGACGAAGCGCTGCTTCGCGAGGGACGGCTGCGTAAGCTCGACGATCCCGCGCAGATCGAGGTGCGGCGACGGTCCGAGAGAAGCGAGTTGCGGATTCGTCGTGATCCGCGCGAACTCGTCACACTCCTGCTCTCCGCCCGCAGCTCATGAGACAGCTGACTTCCTCCGTCAACGCGCGCCGCCTCGGCCAGGTCGGCGTCGATGCCTGCCTGCTGGCCCTCGCCTACTACCTGGCCTACGTGCTGCGCTTCGACGAGGGGATCCCTCCCCGCTACGAGAACCTCCTGGCCGACACGATCGTGCTGACGGTGGGGATGCAGATCGTGATCTTCGCGCTGTTCGGCCTCTACTCCAAGCTGTGGCGCTTTGTCGACCAGAAGGACTTCGAGTCGATTCTCAAGGCCGTCATGGTCTCCGCGGTGGGCCTGATCGTCGTTCTGTATCTGTTTTCGATCGGCCGCCACGCCCCCCCGCGAAGCGTGATCGCCCTCGACTTCCTGCTCTCGTTGCTGTTCGTGAGCGGCGCCCGCTTCGCGGTGCGGGTGCTGGTCGAGCGCCCCGCCCGCGGCCCGTTCCTCGAGCGCGCCGCCAACGAGGTGCTGATCGTGGGTGCGGGCAACGGCGGCCAGCAGGTGGCCTTCGAGCTGCGCCGCAACCCGGCTCTGCACAGCGCCGCGGTCGGCTTCGTGGACGACGATCCCCGCAAGCAGGGCATGCGCGTGGCCGGTCACAAGGTGCTCGGCACGACCGACGACCTCCCGAGGGTGTTGGATGGCGTCCAGCCCGACGAGGTGATCATCGCCATCCCCTCGGCGCCCGGCATCCTGCGCCAGAAGGTCGTTACCGCCTGCCGCGATCGCGCGATCCCGGTGCGCACGCTGCCGACCACCTTCGAGCTGCTCTCCGGCGGGCTCAATCTGATGCGTCAGGTGCGCGAGGTGCGCGTGGAGGACGTGCTCGGCCGCGAGCCGGTGCGGGTCGAGATCGATCGCGTGGGCGCCTACCTGTCCGGGCGGGTGGTGCTGATCACGGGAGCCGGCGGCTCCATCGGCGCCGAGCTCTGCCGCCAGATCGCCCGCGTCTCCCCCAAGAGCCTCGTGCTCGTCGAGAACTCCGAGAACGCGTTGTTCGAAGTTCGCCGCGAGCTGGAGGAGGAGCGCCACTTCGCCCGTGTCGCCGCGGTGCTGGCGGACTGCAAGGACGCCACCCGCATGCGCGAGATCTTCGCCGAGCACCGGCCCTCGGTCGTCTTCCACGCGGCCGCCTACAAGCACGTCCCCCTCATGGAGGAGAACCCCGTCGAGGCGGTGCGCAACAACGCGGTGGCCACCCGCATCGCCGCCTCGGCCGCGGGCGAGGCCGGCGTCGAGCGCTTCGTGCTTGTCTCTACCGACAAAGCGGTCAGCCCGGCCACGGTGATGGGCGCCTCCAAGGCGCTCGCCGAATGGGCGGTGGAGGCCGCCCAGAACCGCTGGAAGGGCACGCGCTATGCCTCCGTGCGCTTCGGCAACGTCCTGGGATCGTCGGGCTCGGTGGTCCCGATCTTCCGCCGCCAGATCGCGCAGGGCGGGCCGGTGACCGTGACCGACCCGGACATGACGCGCTACTTCATGACCATCCCCGAGGCGGTGCAGCTGATCATCAGGTCCGGCGAGCTGGCCACCGGCGGCGAGGTGTTCGTGCTGGAGATGGGTGAGCCGGTGAAGATCGTCGAGCTGGCCGCGAACATGATCCGGCTCGCCGGCCTCGAGCCCGATGTCGACATTGCCATCGAGACCGTGGGCCGGCGCCCGGGTGAGAAGGTCCACGAGGAGCTGTTCAACCCGGGCGAGCGCCCCCAGCCCACCCCGGCGGAGCGGATCGTCTGCGCCGTCCAGCCGCCGCTCGAGGCGGAGTGGGTGGAGAGCGCATTCGCCCGCATCGAGGAGCTCGTGTACGCCGGAGACGCAGCGGCCCTGGCGAGCGCGGTCGCCGAGTTGTCGACCGAGCGGGCGCTGGCCGTGGCGGGATCCAGGCCTTAGAGCCGCCGCGCGTTCTACAGTTCGGACCTTGCCCGAGATCGTTCAGGAAATCGGCGCCTACGCCGGGCTGGCCTCCGTCGTGGGCCTGGCGGTGCTGTCAGCTCTCTATTTCTCCCAGGCCCGAGACGTCAAGCGCCTCCGCGAGTGGGCCGGCCGCGCTCCCGAGCGCGCGGAAGGAGAGGCGCCTCCCGTCCCGGGACGCGTGACAGCTCAACCCGCCCGGTCGCCCACGCAGCCTCCGGTCCCCGGTGCGCCACCCACCGCCGCGCGCCCCGCGGCGACGCCGGCCGCCGCCGCGGCCGCGGGAGCACGCCCGGCCACGGCCCCGGTCCCGCCCGGGCGTGCCGGAGCCGCCACCCCAGCCGCCCGGCCGGGCCAGGCGGTGCCCGCCCCGAGCGGCGGCGCTTCGGGGTCCGGTGCCGGGCCCGGTACCGCCGTGCCCGTGCCGGCCGCCGCGAGCGCCGGCTCGGTGGCCCCGGCCAAGCCGGCCGGCCCCGGCGTGAACACGGGCGCCCAAACGGAAGGGCGGGAGGCGGCCCCGCCACAGACGCCCCAGCCGGGCACGCCGGTTCCCGAGGCCGCGCCCGCCAATGCCGGCGCCGTGAAGGACGGCTCCGCGGCAGCCGACGCCACCAAGGAGGACGCCACCAGGGAGGGCGCCCCCAAGGAGGGCGCCCCCAAGGAGGACGCCCCCAAGGAGGGCGTCACGAAGGAGGGCACCGCCAACGCGGGCCCTACCGTCTCGCGTCCCGCGCCGTCGCCACCCGTTCCGCGCCCCGCCCGCGCCGCGGCGCCCACCGCCGCGGGGCGCCCGGGGGGGCCGACTCGGCCCGCCACCGGCCAGCCGACGACCGTGATACCGCCACCGCGCCGACAGCCGTGGTATCGCAGCGTGCTCTCGAATCCGCTCTATGCCGTGCTGGCCGTGGCCGGGGTGCTGATAGTGGGCGGGGCCGCGGCCTTCGGCATCACGCAGCTCGTGAGCGACGAAGGGACCGACTCCTCGGGTGGTGAGCGTGCCGGCGCCGCGGGCGGCGACGACACCCAGGACAACGGCGCCGCCGCCGACAACGACGGCGACCAGCCGCGCCGCGCCGTCCGGCCCGCCAACGTGACCGTCGCCGTCCTCAACGGCACCACCGTGCCCGGGCTGGCCGCCACGCTCGCCGACCAGGTCACATCGGCCGGCTTCAGCGCAGGCACGGTGGCGAACTTCACGAACAATCAGCAGCTTGCCGAGTCGGTTGTCCAGTACGCCTCCGGGCACGAGCGCGAGGCCGCGGCGGTGGGTCGCCGGCTGGGTATCGATCAGCGCGAGACGGCGACCGCGGCGAGCCAGGAGCTGGCCGGCGACGCCACGGTGATCGTCATCGCCGGCGGCGACAAGGCGCCGTAGCGCCCCTCTCACCTAGCCCGCGGCGAGCGAGCGCGCCCGCCGCGACAGGTGCACCACACCCAGGCGGTCGATCTCCTCGGCGGCCTTTCCGAGCAGTTCCCGGCCTCGCTCGGGCTCGACCCGCACCAGGAACTGTCCGGCCAGCAGCCGAGAACGTGCGGCCTCGAGCGGCCGCTCCAGCTCACCCCAGGCCTCGGCCGCCTCGTTGAGCAAGACGGCTCCCTCGCCGGCGTCCTCGGCGGACACCCCCCGGGCCTCCAGCGCAGCCGCTCGGCCGACCGGGTAGTGGAGCCGCTCGGCCAGCTCCGAGGCCTCGCGCGCCGCTTCGGCAGCGGCGTCGCGCCTCTGGGAGAGCACGAGGATCACGGCCCGGGCGGCGGTCGCCTGGATCGATTGGGCGATCAACCCGGCGCGCTCGCACACGTCGAGCGCGCGGTCCATGGCGACGGTGGCCCCGGCCAGGTCGCCGGAGTCGCGCAGGGCGGTGCCCAGCCCGAAGAGAGCCTGGAAGGCGACCTCCGACCAGCCCACTTGCTCAGCCAGCTCGTGTGCGCGATGGAACAGGACGATCGCCTCATCGAGGTCTCCCTCGCGCCAGCGCAGCAGGCCGCGCAGGGCGAAGGGGAGGCTGAGCTTGCCCGCCAGACCCTCGCGCTCGGCCAGCTCGGCGCTCGCCTCGGTCGATTGCTCGACCGCTTCCCAGTCGGCGCCGTACGCCGCCAGCTGAGCCAGCGAGGCGTGGAGCTCCACCTGGGCGGGCAGGACGCCCATCTGCTTGGCGAGCCCGAGCGCCTCCTCGTAGGCCGCCCGCGCGCCGGCCACGTCGGCCTCGGAGACCTCCAGGTGGCGCCCCAGGGCCGACAGCGCGACGATCGTCTCTCCGGGATCAGCGCCGCGTGCGAGCTCGACCGCGCACTCGAGGTTCTCCCTGGCCTTGACCGTGTCCCCGATGCGCCCGAAGACGCGCCCGAAGATGCCGTGAGCCCGGCTCGCGGCCCGTGTCTCGCCCAATCGCTCGGCCAGCCGCAGCGCCTTCTCGGACGCGTAGATGGCCAGCATGTTGTCGCCGGTGTTCAGGTACAGCCAGGCGGCTTCCTCGTAAAGGCGCACGAGCTCGATGCGGGGCTCGCCGTCCTTGAGCAGGTTGATGCCCTTCTGGTAGTGCTCGATGGCCGCCTGGCGCTCGCCCTTGTGGGACAGCCCGGCGCCAATCCGCCGGTGCAGGTCAGCGACGCGCTCGAGGTTCTCCTCGCCGCGGTAGAAGGCCAGGCACTCCAGCCACACGGCGATCGCCTCGTCCACTCGCCCCAGCCGCAGCGACACGTCGCCCAGCTTCTCGCCGATGCGAGCCCCGACCCCGGGGTCACCGCCCGCACAGACCTCGCGCGCATGGCGGTAGTGAGCGGCGGCCTCGCGGTTGGAGTAGAGCAGCGCGGCGGCGTCGCCGGCCTCGTCGAGGAAGCGGACGGCGCGATCGCGAATCGGGCCGAGCTCGTCGCCGGCGAGCCCTCCTTCGCGCCCGAGGGCCGCGGCGCGGCCGTAGTGCTCCGCGAGCAGCGCCACCACCTCCTCGGTGCGATCGCCGGCGCGCTCCTCGATGAATGACCCAACCTCGTAGTGCTTTCGCGAGCGCACCGCCTTGGGCAGCATGCCGTAGGCCACGTCGCGGATGAGGACATGCTTGAAGGCCATCTCGCGCTCGCCCGCCAGCCGACCCTGAGCGCCCGGGGCCAGGATCTGCTTCTCCTGGAGGGAGTCCAGCGCGCGGTCCAGGTCCTGGCCCTCGGCGTGGGCCAGCGGAGCCAGCGAGCCCTCCCAGAAGGTCCGTCCCACCACCGCCGCCTGCTGTACGACCCGCCGCTCGAAGGGCTCGAGCGAGTCGAGCCGGGCGGCCAGCACCGCCTGCACGGTGTCCGGGAGCTCCCCCGCGTGCACGCTGCCCTTCTCGCGGATCCGGCACGCCATCTCCTCGGCGAACAGAGGGTTACCGCCCGACCGCTCCACCAGGGCGGGCAGAAGCGACTCGCCGTCCGGGGGCAGCAGCGTGGTCACGAGCTCCTCCGTCTCGACCGCGCTGAGCGGGTCGAGGAAGAGCTTCGTTGCTTCGCTCTCCCCGTTGCCCCACGCCGGCCGCCGGTCGAGCAGCTCATTCCGGGCGAGGCAGACCAGCAGCAGCGGCGCGCGCACCCACTGAGCCAGGTGCTCGATGGCGTCGAGCATCCCGTCGTCGGCCCAGTGGATGTCCTCGAAGGCGAACACCAGCGGCTCCGCGGAGGCCCATGCCTCGATGCCATAGCGCAGAGCAGAGAAGAACCACTCGCGCAGACGCTCGGGGTCCTCGCCTTCGGGCACGAGCTGCGGCGGCACCTCGAGCCCGATCAGCCGGCCCAGAAGCGCGGTCTTGCGCACGCCCTCCTCGGGCAGGTCCTGCGAGCCGTCGGTCGTGACCCCGCGCGTGTGCTCGAGCAGCTTGCCCCAGGCCTCCTCGGCGGTGTCGGAATCGACGATCTCGCAGCCCGCGCGGATCACCTCGCCCAGCGCCCAGAAGACGATCCCGCCGCCATAGGGCAAGCAGCGCCCGGTGTAGAGCCGGGGCGCGTCGGGGCTGGCGGCGAGCCCGCGATCGAACTCGCGCAGAAGCCGTGACTTCCCGACCCCCGCCTCGCCCAGCAGCGTCACGAGATGCGCCGAGCGCTCGCGCCGTACCCGCTCGACGAGTGTGTGCAGTGTGGCCAGGTCGTCCGCCCGGCCGACGAGCGCCGATTCGTGCGTGGGAGCGGCCCGCCGGACCGGCAGCTCCGCGGTCACGCCGAGCGCTTCCCAGGCCGGCACGGGCGCGGCCTTGCCCTTGAGCGTGAGCGGGACCAGGCTCTCGTAGTCGACCGCTCCGCTCGTGGCGTCCATGGTCCGCTCGCCGACGGTCACGCTCCCGGGACGGGCGGCGCTCTGCAGGCGCGCGGCCACGTTGACCGTGTCGCCCGTCACCGTGTAGGCCTCGCCGACCGAGCCGGCGAGCACCTCGCCGGTGTTCACGCCGACCCTCAGGTCGAAGTCGACGTCCTCCGGGAGGTCGGAGTTGACCTCCTCCATCGCCCGCTGCATACCGAGTCCGGCCCGCACGGCGCGCTCGGCGTCGTCCTCGTGGGCCACGGGCGCCCCGAAGATGGCCATCACGTTGTCGCCGATGTACTTGTCGACCGTGCCGCCGTGGCGCTCGACCTCTCGGCCGAGCCGCATCAGCGCTCGATCGACCAGAGCCTTCACCGCCTCGGGGTCCATGCGCTCCGCCACCGCGGTGTAGCCCGACAGGTCGGCGAAGAGGACGGTCACCTGGCGCCGCTCCTCGGGCGGGCGCTCGCGCGGGCCGGTCGCGGCGGCGTCGAGGTCCTGGCCGCAGTTCATGCAGAAGCGCGCCTCGGCCGGCGCGGGCGTGTCGCATGCCGGGCAGCGGCGCTCGAGCCTTGCCCCGCAGGCCATGCAAAAGCGCGCCCCCGCCGGATTCTGGGTGCCGCAGGCCGCGCAGCTCACAAGCCGAGACTAGTCCCGAGGCTACCGTCGCGTATGTGACGAGCGTCACATTTCATGGCATCAGGCCCGCGTCGCGGTAGGCCTCCGCGATCTCCGCCAGCAGCGATCCGTCCACGAGAGTCAGTCGCCGCCCCTCCACCTCGAGCTCTGCTCCGGGGTGGGGCGGATACCAAAAGGCGCGCAGCTTGCGCTCTATGTCGTCGCCGGGCCGGACGGTTCGCAGCCCCTCGAACTCATCACGCGTCACGTACCGGCCATCGCCCTGCGGCGCGCGGGGCAGCTCCTGACCGGTCAGCGCCAGCTGCAGCACCCGCTCGAAGAGCCGGTACAGCCGCTCCTGGGACTTGAGGTCGAGCGAGAACGCGGTCTCGGCCGGCTCATCGATCGCAAAGCGCTCGACCTCGACGAGATCCCCCGAGTCGAAGCCCTCGTCGACGAAGTGACAGGACACGCCCCACTGCGCGCATCCCTCGAGGATGGCCACGTTGATCCCTCCCAGTCCGCGGAAGTCGGGCAGCGGGGCGGGGTGGAAGTTGAGGCAGCCGATCCGCCCGAGGGAGATGAGCGGCTCGCGAATCCGCTTCCAAAACAGGAACGAGATCACGAGGTCGACGTTCGCGGGCGGGCGCTCGTAGAGCTCGGAGTCGCTAACCAACGGCAGGCCGTGGTCGCCCGCCGCGAGATCGAGGCGCTGGGCGTCGCGGACGTGGGCGTCGGGCTCGGGTGCCACCACCCCCACCACCTCCGCGCCCGCCTCCACGAGCCTGGTCAGCGCCCGGGCGGCGGAGCGCTTGTGCTTGCCCATGAAGATCACTCTCACGAGCTCAGCACCTCGTCGTAGACGTCCTGTGTGCGAGCGGCCACCGCATTCCAGGAGAGCGGTCCGGCGGCGGCCGCCCGGGCACGCTGCGCCAGGCGCTCGCGCTCGGCCGGGTCGGCGAGCAGCTCGCCGATGGCGGCCGCGAGCGCCGCGGGGTCGCGGGGCGGGACGAGCCGCCCGGCGCCGTAGTCCTCGACGATCTCCCGAAAGCCGCCCACGTCGGACAGGATCATGGCCTTGCCGAACGCGAGCCCGGCGAAGAGCACCCCGGACACGTCGACGGAGTGGTGCGGGAGCACGAGCAGGTCGGCCCGGCGAAAGAAGGCCGGCAGCTCGGAGTCGGCGACATAGCGGGGTACGAGGCGGACCCCGGGCGAGGGGGTCAGGGAGACCCCGAGCGGGCGTCCCACGACCCACAGCTCCGCGCCCTCGACGCGGCGAAACGCGTCGAGCAGCACCTCGACCCCCTTGTACGGTCGCACGACGCCGAAGCACAGGACGACCGGACCCGCGACCGCGGCCAGCTCAGGCGGAAGCGGCCGCTCGTCGGGCAGCCGGGTCAGGTGCTCGAACGCGCCGTGGGGGATCACGTGGACGCGGGTGCCGTCGCCCAGCAGTTGCGCGCCGTGGCGGGTATGGACGATCGTCGCGTCCATCGCGTCGACCAGGCGCCGGGCCGAGCGGGCGCGGCGGATCACGTTGTGCAGCGTGAGCACCTGCGGGCGCCGCCGCGGCAGTAGTCGGGTGCTGATCGCCTCGAGCCATACCCACTGCCAGTGCGTGAGCGCCGCCGGCCGGCGCGTCACGCGGAGCATCCCGGGTACGTGCCCCGCCCCCTTCAGCGCCCGCCGCAGCCGCGGGCGCGCGCCCAGGCGAGCGGCGAGGCGGTAGAAGGACTCACTCACGACGTAGCCGTCCGGCGCGGGCGCCGGACCGTGCACGAAGCGAGAGGTGACCAGCTCGACGTCCATGCCCCGGCGGGCGAGCGCCGTGGCGAGCGCGTGGTCGTACGGCAGGACGTCGCCCGAGGGATCGATCAGCTGCACACGCACGCGCAGCATTGTCGCGGCCGCGCGACGAGCTAGCTTTCCGCTGCGCAATGGCCCAACCCTTCGTCCGGGTGGTATTCGCGCTGCTGGTGCTCGCGACGATCGCCGCCTTCTTCGCCACGCAGCAGCTCAAGAGCGAGGTGCCGCTGGTGATTCGCTTCGCGGCCAAGCCAAAGCAGTTCTCCCCCAACGCGGACGGTGTGCGCGACCGCAGCGAGGTGGGCTTCGACCTCTCCGAGCCGGCCACTGTCTCCTTCTCGATCATGGACGGCGAGGGCAACGAGGTGCGGCGCGTGGTCGACGACCGCTCGCTCGCGGGTGACGAGAAGCACCGCTTCTCCTGGGACGGGCGCGACGACGCCGGCAACCTGGTGCCCGAGGGGGTCTACCGCATGCGCGTCATCCGGCGTGACGAAGGCCGCATCGTCGACTCCTTCAAGCGCCTGCGCGTGGACCTCACGCCGCCGCGCGTGAGGCTGGTGTCGGCCGAGCCCGGAGTGATCGCTCCGCGCGAGCCCGGCCAGGCGCCCGAGGTGACCCTGCGCTACGAGGGTCCGAGCCAACAACGCACCCGAGTTCCGAGTGTTTCGCACCGACGATGCCAAGCCGCCGCGCGTGGTGCGCCGCTTTCGCGGCGACGGCCGCACCGGGATCTGGCGCGGCGAGGTGGCGACCGGGCCGCGGGCGACCGGCCCCGCGCCCGACGGCGACTACGCCTTCACCGTCTCGGTACGCGACCGGGCAGGCAACCTCGCGGTCGCGCCCGCGGAGATCCCGCGCCGGGCGCAGGCTCGTCCGGGCACTGGCGTGGCGGTGCGCAGCTTCGCTCTCGGCGGCCCACTCGATGCGGTCCCCGCGGGATCGAGCGCGAACCTCGAGGTGGGTCCGCTTGACCGCTCGTTCGATTTCGTCCTCTCGCGCCTCGGCGACCCCGAGCCCGTGCGCCGCGGCGAGAGGATCGGCGGACGCTTTCGCGTGAGCATCCCGCGGGACGCGCGAACGGGCCTGTACCTGGTTCGGGTACGCGCCGGGCGCCATCGGGCCGTGTGGCCGCTGGCGGTGGCCGGCCTTCCCCACTCGAAGCGAGCGACCGAGCGTCCGCGACCACTCGTGGTGCTGCCCGCGATCAGCTGGCAGGGCCTGAACCCGATCGACGACGATCTCGACGGCTTTGCCGACACGCTGCCCGAGGGCGGGACGGCGAGCCTCAACCGGCCGTTTCGCGGCGGCGGCCTGCCGCCGCGCCTGCGCTCCGAGACGGCACCCCTGCTGCTCTATCTCGACCGCGAGGGCCTGGCGTACGACCTGACCACGGACGTCTCGCTCGCCCGCCGGGAGGGGCCGGCCCTCGGGAACGCCCCGGGGGTGGCCTTCGCCGGCAGCGCGCTCTGGCTGACCGAGCCGCTCCTGCGCCGTCTGCGCGCTCAGGTCTCCGACGGGCTCAAGGTGGCCTCCTTCGGCGCCGAGTCCTTCCGGCGCAGCGTGACCCTGTCCGGCGACCGGCTCGTCGACCCAAGCCGGCGCCGTCGGGTCGACGCCTTCGGCGAGGCGACGGCGCCCCTGAACACGTCTGCCGCACCGCTGACCGTCTTCGACGACGGGCTCGGCCTGTTCGAGGGCCTCGACGCCTTCATCGGGGACTTCACCGAGTTCGAGCAGTCGCAGAGCCTGCCCACCGCCGCGCGCACGATCGCCACGGCGGGCCGCGATCCCGGTCAGCCCGCGTTCGTGACCTATGGGCTGGGCGGCGGGCTCGTGATCCGCACGGGCACCGCGCAGTGGTCGCGTGAGCTCGCGGAGGCGGCGCTGAGCGAGGAGGTGCCGGCGGTGACGAGACGCATCTGGCGCCTGCTCGCGCAGGAGAACCGCTGATTACGACCGGAGGCGCTCGCTAGCCTGCCGCGCGTGAGACGACGCCGACTGATCTTCGGCGGCGCGCTCGTCGCTGTCCTGGTCGGGGTCGCGGTGGGCGTGTACGCCTACCAGCAGGAGAAGCAGCCGATCGAGAAGCGCGGCTCGGCCACCGAGGAGTTCGTGGTCACCGAAGAGCCGGAGTCGCCCCCGCCGCCGCCCAAGGAGCGAAATCCGCGCCCGTGGCCGACGTACGGCTACGACGACGCGCGCACACACATCTCGCCCTACGACCACCGGCCGCCCTACCGGCGGCTATGGCGGATCGACGCCCATGACACGCTCGAGTTTCCCCCAACGGTCGGCTACGGGCGGGTCTACCTGGCGCAGCAGAAGGGCCTCTTCTTCGCGCTCGACGCCAAGACCGGCAAGCCCGACTGGAAGAAGGACCTCGACCGCTGTGCCGCTTCCTCGCCCACGATCGGCAAGGAGGTCGTCTACCAGGCCTACATGCACCCGGTCGAGTGCCTCCAGGACCAGGCCGGAGCGGACGGCTTCCTGGTCGCCTGGGACGCCGACACCGGCCGGGAGCTCTGGCGCTTTCGCTCCAAGCCGATCGAGTCATCGCCGCTGCTGAAGGGCAAGCGGCTCTTCCTCGGCTCGTGGGACGGGGGCGTCTACGCGATCAACGCGGAGACCGGCAAGCGCATCTGGCGCTTCGGGGCCGACGACCAGGTCAACACATCCGCCGCGTACTGGAAGGGCCGGATCTACATCGGCAGCGACGGCGGAACCCTGTACGCGCTGAGCGCCAAGACCGGCAAGCTGCTCTGGAGCGCCCAATCCCAGTCGCGCTTTGGCTCGCGCGAGTTCTGGTACGCCACCGCGACGGTGGCCTACGGGCGCGTCTACATCGGCAACACCGACGGCACGATGTATGTCTACGGGGCCAAGAGCGGCAAGTTGCTCTGGGCCCGCCCGCTCGGGTCGTACATCTACGGCGCCGCGGCCGTCTACGAGCGCAAGGTCTTCGTGGGCACCTACGACGGCAGGTTCTACGCCCTCGATGCCGCCACCGGCGACACGCGCTGGCAGGTCGAAGCGCAGGGAGCGGTCCACGGCGCCCCGACGGTGATGGACGGGCTCGTGTACTACGCGGTCTGCTCGACCTGCGGGTCCGAGGCACAGCGCACGGTGGCCAGCGGTCCCGATGCGACCCACGCTCTGCGCGTCCGCGACGGCAAGCGCGTGTGGCGCTTCCCGGCCGGGAAGTACGCAAACCCCGTGGTGGCCGACGACGAGCGCGTCTATGTCACCGGCCGGGCGCACCAGTTCGCGATGGCACCGCGCGGCTCGCCGGCGGCTCGGGAAGACGCCCGGGCGGGGCGAAAGCGAAAGCAAAAACGCGCGGAGCGCTAGCGTGGCAGATTGCTAGGCCCGCTCGGCGAGGAACGCGGCCACGCGCTCGGTGACCTCGCGCAAGACGTCGAGCGAGGCGAGCGGATCGCCCTCGACCTGCAGCGAGTGGTCGAGGCCGTCGAACTCCACCCTTTCCAGCAGGTCGTTCGCAGGCCGTGCACCGTCAGCCCAGCTTGGATCGGCGCTACTCCCGATCAGCAGCGCCGGTGCCTCGGTGGCGTTCAGCGCGGACACGACGTCGGGGCGCACGAGCAGCGGCGTCAGCCAGATCGCCGGGAGCCCCCGCTCGGCGGCCAGCGAAGCGGCCACGCTGCCGAGCGACTTGCCCACCACGGCCACCCGCTCGGCATCCGTCGCCGCAAGCGCGCTCGCGGCTCGTTCCTTGCATCCAGGCGAACGGATCGGCGTCTGCCGGGGCGCGTTCGCTCACCTCGAGCACCGACCAGCCCGCGGCCTCGGCGGCCTCGCGCGCGAACCACAGGAGCGGCGCCTGGCTGAAGTAGCGCACGCCCGGGAGCAGCACGACGCAGCGCTCGGGGTCGCCCTCGTGCAGGATCGCCTCACCGGGATTCAGGGCCATCGCGCGCACGCTCGGAACCTACCGCCAGCAGGGCGGCGATGACCGCGCCGGTCATCGGCCACACCAGGTAGTAGTTGTTGAACACGCGGCCGATGAACATGAGCCACAGGATCGACACCGAGAAGGCCGCGGCGGCCAGCCACAGTTCGGGCCTGCGGCGCTGAGCGAGCAGCAGCCAGACGGTCAGCGGCACCCAGGTCAGGAGGGCGAGCAGCTCGAAGGGGTAGGCCCCGTTGCGATCAGCCACCACGCCGGTCTCCACGAGGATCGCCGACAACCCGTAGCCGACGATCCGATAGGTGCCCGCGCCGTAGCGGATCGTGTCCTCGTAGAAGCTCACCGGTCCCGCGATCAGGAAGGGCAGCACGCAAACCGCGATCACGCCGAGGAAGGCGAGCGCGGCACGCCTTCGCTCGGCGCCGCTCGTGTCCATGGTCCAGATCACCAACGCGAGGAAGGGAAGCGCGACGACGGCGAACTGCTTGAGCAGGATGGCCCCCGCCAGGCCGGCCGCCGCCCAGCCGAAGCTTCGCCGCGAGGCCAGCGCGAAGGCGAGCACCACCAGCAGCAGGCTGAGGGCGTCGTTCTGGCCGTACCACGCCGAGCGCACCGCGATCGGGTTGCACACCAGCAGGGCGCCGAGGGCGATCCTCGCCGACAGCGGCCCGCGGAAGGCGAGGGCGGCGGCGAGCATCAGGAGGTTGCAGAGCAGCACCAGCAGGCGGAGGTCGTCGAAGGGCGCGGGCAGCAGCCGCCAGGCGGCGCCGGTGATCACCGACCCCGGGAAGTAGGCGAAGTGCTCCAGCGAGACCTCGCGCTCGCGCACCCGCTCGGAGACGCTGCCGTCGCGCGTGTAGAAGCGCTCGAGGCCGGAGCGCCGGTAGTCGTGGCCGTATGGGTTGTCGAGGTCGAGCAGCAGCTCGCCGCCCAGCTCGACCTGGTACGTCGAGTCGTTCGTGAAGAACCAGGGAGCGGTCGAGTCGCGCAGGCCGAGCTGGAGCAGCGTGGCCGGCGCGGTCAGCAGCAGCCCCACGACCAGCACGAGGCCTATGGCCAGTCCCTTCGACCAGGCCCGCGGGCGGGCGATCAACAGCACGGCCCCCGCGCCGCACAGGAGCCCGGCCAGGAAGGCGCAGGCCCGTGGGATGCCGAGGTCGTACTCCTCCCCCGCCGCCCTCACCAGCGGAGCGAGCGGGCCCTCGGGATCGAACGCGCCGGGCCGGAAGGGGCGGGGGTCGGAACCCAGCTCGGGGAGGTTGACGGCGACGAGCAGGAAAAGGATGCCCACGAGAGCCCACGCACCGCGCTCGCCGAGCTGCTCTCTCATGACCCCGTCGCGGAGCGCAGGCGCGCGCGCTCGGCGGCCGGCCGGTGGGCCTCCTGCCAGGTGAGCCAGCCCGCTGCCACCGCGAGCACCACCCACGTGATCGGGTCCTCGAGGAAGCCGCTGTAGAAGAGAGCGTGTACGAAAAGGGCCAGAAAGCAGGCGCCCAGCGCGAGCCCAAGCGCCTCGTCGCCGCGAAACACGGACACCAGGAGGCGTACCCCGCCGAACAGGAGCCAGGCGTAGAGCAACAGCCCGATGAGGCCCAGCTCCGCGGCCACGGTCAGCGGCGTGGTGTGAGAGACGAAGGCGGGCGTGGGCAGGTCACTTTCCGCCAGGCGTCGGCTCGCCCCAGGCTGCCCGCCGATGCCCACCCCGAGCACCGGGTCCGCCTCCATGACGCTGATCGTGTCCTCCACGCGCTCGGTCCGGTCGCTCGTGATCCGGTTGAGCGACTGCTTGCCGTCGATCAGCTCAGCGGCCAGGTAGCCGGCCGCCACGAGCGCGGCGAGGAGCGCGAGCACGCCCACCGCCCGGCGGACGCGGCGGTCTCCGGTCACGAGGGCCAGCGCGAGCGTGACCAGAAGCAGCGCCGCCATGCTCGACTGCGAGTAGGAGAACAGCAGTCCCGCCCACATCACGACGATCAGGCCGACGAGCGGCCAGGCGCGCCAGCGCCGCGTGGCCAGGAGCGCCAGGGCGACACCGATACCCAGTACGACGTGACGACCGTAGAGGCTCGGATCGCCGAAGAGTGAGGTCACGCGGAAGTAGTCGGTATTGGCGTTCGACACCGCGAGGTTCGGCGCGTAGAAGAACAGCTCGTGGGTGGCGGCCTGCCAGAGGCCGACGAGCGCGAACAACGACCCCAGCGCCAGAGCGACCACCGCGAGGGCCCGAGGGACCCAGTCGGGAAACTCGGCGCGGGCCACCGTGGCCAGGAGCACTACGAAGGGCAGGGTGAAGTAGGCGAGCAGGTGCACCCCCGCCCGGATGTCATCGGCCCACAGCAACGAGAGAAAGGCAAAGGCGAAGAAGGCGGCGGCGGGCAGCGACAGCGTCCGCGGCAGTGCCCGCAACGGCCGGTCGCGCAGCGCACGCCAGCCGAGCGCGATGGTCGCCGCCGCGAGCACGAAGTAGAGCGGGAGCAGCCGACCCAGGCGCCCGTCCTCGGCGATCGAGACGAGAAAGCGGCTGGAGGAATCGAAGGCGATCGGAGGGCGAAAGGGCGCGGCACCGAGCACGGCGATGGACACCAGCGCGGGCCTACGCGCAAGCAGGGCGGCGGCGCCGCCGAGCACCACCAGCCCGACAACGCCGGCGGCCGCCCCCGCCGGGCTGGAGAGCTTGTCGAGCGTGCCCCCGCCCAGCGAGCGAGCCAGCCCGATCTCCGCGGCGGCGAGCAGGACGAAACCCGCCAGCAGCGTGATACGCCCGCGGGCGAGCAGAACCAGAATCGAGCCGAGCGCGCCGCCTACCGCGGCCAGCTGGGCGGTGTCAGCGTGCTCCACCGCCCGTCACCTTAATGCGGTTACGGGCGGCGGCGGCTTCCCGAATGCCCTGGCCACGCCCCGGGAAGAGCTGCTGGCGGGCGTGGAGGAGATAGCGGCGCGGGTCGTGACCCGGCAGCACCGTGGCGGCCAGCGCGCGCACCAGATACGCCCAGGTCCAGCAGATCGTCCACAGCAGCCGCGTACCCGGCATGTCGTGCTTTCGGAAGTAGCGGTCGCGGTTTCGGTGAAACTCGACGATGCGCCGGCGCATCGCCCCGGTGTCGGTCGAGAGCTGGTCGTGGTGGACGGCGCGAGCGTCAGGCACGAACAGGATTCGCCAGCCGGCATCGCGCAGGCGACGGCAGAAGTCGGTCTCATCGGAGTAGACGAAGAAGTCGGGGTCGAGCCAGTCGACCGTCTGGGCTGCCTCGCGGCGGACCAGCATCGCGCTCGACTGAACCCAGCCGACCTCGCGCACGCGGTCGCCGCGGCTCTGGACCGCGTAGCGGTCGTGCACGAACAGGGCCGCCGCGAGGGCCCAGCCCGCGTCGGGCAACCGCCACGCGCACGCGGTCGGCTCACCCGAGCTCGTGAGCAGCTGCGCGCCGGCGACCGCCGCGCCGCGGTCGCGCTCGAGGGCGTCGATCAGGGCCCGTGCCGCTCCGTCGAGCAGCAGGGAATCCTCGTTGAGCAGCAGGCAGAAGAGTCCGCGCGACTCGCGCAGCAGGAGCGTGTCGTTCTCCGACTTGCCCGCGCGCCGCTCGAGCGCGAACAGGCGAGCACCGGGAAAGCGCTCCCCCACCGCCCTCGCGGAGCCGTCGTCGGAGGCGTTGTCGACAACCAGCACCTCGTGCGCCAGCTCCGGGGGATGGGTGCGCTCGATGGCTTCGAGACAGGCCAGCAGATGCTCGCGGCCGTTCGTGTTCACGACGCAGTAGGAGAGCGCGATCTCGGTCAGCGTCCCGCGGCCTCCTCCAGCACCGCCAGTGCGCGCGCGGCCAGGCGATCGCGGTCGAAATCCCGCTCGGCGAGCGCCCGGGCGTTTCGCCCCATCCGCTCCGCGTCCGCGGGGTGGTCACGCAGCCAGGAGAGCTTGTCGGCGAGATCCCGCGCGTCGCCGGCCCGCACGTAGAGGCCCGCCTCGTTGTCCTCCACGAGGCTTCGCATCCAGCCATCCATGTTCACGATCGCCGGCCGCCCGGCGGCGAAGGTATCGAACAGCTTGTTGGGTGAGTTCGTGGCGAGCACCGGAACGTCCTTGAACACGGTCAGGCAGGCGCTCGAGGAGGCGGCGAGCCGCGCCACGCCGTCCTTATCCGACGCGGCGCCTGTGAAGGTCACGTTCGGCGGGGCCGAGCGCTGCAGGCGCTCCCGGTGCTTGCCGTCGCCCATCAGCACGAACTCCACGTCCTCGAGCCGGCGCGCGGCCTCGACCACCGCGGTCAGGTCGTTGGCCTCGCCCATCGTCCCGAAGTAGCTCACGCGAAAGCGGTCGGGCGGCGAGCTGGGCCGAAAGAGGTCTAGGTCGGCGGCGTTGGGAATCAGGCTCACGCGCTCGGCGGGAGCGCCGGCGGCCACGACGGCGTGCCGGATCCCGGGCGAGAGCGCGATGACACGGTCCGCACGCTTCAGCACGAGGCGCTCGAGCGCCCGCGCGGCCCGGCGCAGGGCGGGATTGCGCAGCGCCCCCATCTGGATCGGCGCCTCGGGCCACAGGTCGCGGACCTCGAACACCAGCGGCGCGCGCCAGCGAAGCGCGGCCGCGAGGGCCGGCAGCGCCGTCGTCAGCGGGGGCGAGGTCGCATAGATCACGTCCGGTCGCGGCCCGCGCAGGGCACGAGCGGTCGCGGCGAGGCCGAAACGGGCGAAGGCGAGCATGCGGCTCGGGTAGGAGACCGCCGTGGCGCTGACGTAGTCGGAGTAGCCGCCGCGGACACCCACGACCTCGATCCCCTCCACGTCCCGGGACCGCTCGCCCGCGGTTAGCATGCGCACGGCATGGCCGCGCGAAACGAAGCGGCGCGCAAACTCGTACGAGCGCGTGCCTCCCGCTCCCGCGCGGGTGATGAAGAACTGGTGCAGATACAGGATCCGCATCTCAGACCGGAACGCTAACCGCCGATGCCGCGCGCCCTGGACGTAGTCGTCGCAGCGCTGGCGCTCGCCCTGGTCTCTCCGCTGCTCGCGCTCGCCGGGCTCTTGATCAGGCTCGAAAGCCGCGGGGCGGTCTTCTATCGCCAGCGCCGCGTCGGGTTGCACGGCCGGCCGTTCGAGCTCTGGAAGCTGCGCACGATGGTGCCCGGCGCTGCGGGCATGGGCGCCGGCATCTACATCCTGCAGGGGGATCCACGCATCACCCGCGTCGGGCGGCGCCTGCGCCGCTTCTCGCTCGACGAGCTGCCCAACCTGGTCAACGTCCTGCGCGGAGAGATGGCGATCGTGGGGCCGCGCCCCACCGTTGCCGAGCAGGTCGACCGCTACACCGAGCGCCAGCGCCTGCGCCTCCAGGTCAAGCCCGGTATCACCGGCTGGGCCCAGGTCAACGGGCGCACCTCGCTGCCCTGGCCCGAGCGAATCGAGCTGGACGTCTGGTACGTGGAGCACCGCTCCCTCGCGCTCGACCTCAAGATCCTGGCCAAGACCGTCCGCATGCTCGCCACCGGGCATGGCCTCTACAGCGAGGAGCTGAAGCAGGGCTGGTGATCAGCGCCGCACGCGCAGCGGCAGCCAGCCGGTCGAGGCACGATCGGTGTCGTCGTCGCTGGCCGCGATCACCGCGTAGCGGTAGCGCGCGCTCGCCGACGGGAGGAAGGACGTCGAGAAGCGCCCCCGGCGCGCGCGAACGGCCCGCAGCGCGACCCTGCGGTAGCGGCCCCCCCGGCGCTGGTGGACCACGAGCGTGACCACGCGCTTGCGCGGGCCGATCGTGCCCTTGACGGGTACGCGTGTGCCGGCCTCGCTCGAGCTCACCGGCGTGCGCAAGCTGATCAGCGGCCGCAGGTGGAGGAGCAGGCGCGACGAGGTCGCCCGGCGCAGCTCCGCCCGCCCCGGATAGCGCAGGCGCACGTAGAGCCGCTTGCGCGGCCGTAGCTCCGTGGCAAAGGTGCCGTCGGGCGCCGTCGTGGCCGTGGAGGCGGTCCTCCACCGGCCCTCGCCGTTGGTCTGGACCTCGACGGCCTCGTTGACCAGCGGGCTGCCGTCGGGCCCCGAGAGCAGCCCCGAGACCGGCACCACGTCGCCGTAATCGACGCGGAAGTCGGCCAGCGTGGCGCTGAGACGCGTGGTGAAGGTAGGGGACACGCCCACGCCGCTTGCCACCAGCGCCCGCAGCTCGTCGAGCTGGTCGTACAGCAGCTCGCCGGGACAGGCCGTCCGGCCCGTGTCGCGGTGGCCGATCACCCGTTCGAGCTTCACCTTCGCCCCGGCCCGGAACTTCTGAGCGGATCCTCCATCGCTGCGCAGCGTCACCGAGCCGGACAGGGGCTGTCCGTGCACGCCGAGCTTCCAGCGGATGTAGGCGGCCAGCGCGGAAAGCGTTTCGGGTGTCGCCTCGACGCTTGTGTGGTCGCCGATGCTGGCGATCCCGGCGGTCACGTCATTGAACCCCTGGGCCTGGGCGCCCACCACGGCCTGGTCGAGGCCGCCCGCGCGTCCCTCGTAGAGGACCCCGTACTTGTCGACCAGCGCGTTGTATCCAACGTCGTTCCAGCCGTTGGAGTTGCGGTGGTAGCGACACACCGACAGGACGATGGCAGGCCCGTCCTCCGGCGCGTAGTCGTTGAGCGAGACGGTGTGGTGCACATGCACCGCCTTGACGGTCCCGTACTCGGGCGCGCTGCGAGGCCGGCATTTCGACGCGCCCCAGGTCCTGCGACTGACGAAGGCGGGCGCCGGGTCCTGGGCGGCGCGGGCGGTGTGCAACTCGCTCGCGACGTTCACGAAGTGGAGGCGCAGGCGTCGAAGCGGTCGGCTCAGCCGGTACTGCACGGCCTCGGCGGAGCCCACCCAGAGCGGGTCGGAGGAGGCAACCGGCCGCTCGCCGCCGCGATCCTCATCGGGGTTGTGGTCGGCATGGGAGTCGAGCTCCTGCCAGTGGCTCCAGGCCCCGGTCGGGCGCCGCACGCGCAGCCGGATGGTCACGGGCGCGTGACCGCGCCAGCGCAGGCCGACGAGGTTGAAGCGGCGTTGCGTGCGCAGGGTCCGGGATGGGGCCTTTACGCCCGCGGCGACGGCGTGGCCTGAGGGGGCGGCGAGCTCGAAGTCGAAGGGTCCGCGCGCCTTGCCGGATGCCAGGGCCGGCATGGCCAGGAGCGCGCACAGGAACGCCGCGGCTGTCGCAAACACCCGCACCTCTGTCTCAACACGGTGGCAGCAGGCCGGTTGCGGGCATGCAAGATCCGCTGCAGACCGGCCCGCGGCGGACTACGGAACGGGCTCGGGCCCGTTCGAGCGGTGCTCGTCGCGGAACGTGCGTAGCGCGTCGAGGACGTCGGGGGTCCAGCGCTTGCAGCCGAGCGTGCGTCCCGTGCCGCCGGGCAACGGGTCGCGGTTCCAGGCGGTGGCCGCCACCGCGTAGGGCATCTCCTTGCGCTGCACCAGCAGGGTCTGGAACCCCTCGTCCTCGTCCGACATGGCCCGGATCGTCGCGCGGGCGTCCTCGGACACGCTCGGCTTGACCCAGATGATCACGCGGCCGTGCTCGAGCGCGTGAACGAGCGCCTCGTCGGGCGGTGGGTTTCCGTTGTACACGCCGTCCTCGGCCGGGATCTCGTAGTGCCGGCCGTTGGTGGGCGGGTTGTCCTTGTAGTTGATCTTCTCGTCGAGCGACCGGGTGTGGGTGGCGACTCCCCTGCCCTTGCTGCTCTTGAGCTCGCATCCCGCGGCCTCGGCGGCGTCTTCGAGATCGAAGACCTTCTGCTCGGCGGCCTCGCCTCCCTCGGGGAAGAAGTTCCCCTCCCCGTTGGAGGCGCCGCCGTCGCCGCCACCGCCGGCGAGCAGCAGGACGACCACGACGGCGGCCACCACGAGCGCCGCCCCCCCGCCGTACCCGGCCAGGCGCTTTCTCTGCTGCTCGGCCCGCGCCTTCGCCTCGCGCGCCTCACGCTCTCGGCGCAGGGCCTCCTTCTCTCGCTTGCGGTGGGCCATCGGAACCCAACACACTAGCTACGGCGAGGCGCACTCCTCCGTGCCCGAGCGGGGCCTCGCGGGCGGCTCGCGGCGCGCCGCTTCTGGCGAAAACAGGCCGGCAGGAAGCCGGCGATCTCCTCGGTCAGGCGCTCCGGCGTGAGCTGCAGCTCGAGGATCGAGGAGGCCTCCACGAGCCGAGCGTTCGGCATCTCGCGAACCAGCATGTCCGAGTCCGAGAAGGGGTGGATCGGATCCCGCCCGTGGCCTATCACGAGCGTGGGCTGCTTCATCTCGCTGCGCACCTCGCGCGGCGGGGCGACGCGCCCGAAGAAGAGGCCCTGGAGCACGGACGCCGAGGGCTTGGGATCCTGGCTGATCGCATCGAGCGCCACGTCCGCGAGGCGTGAGAAGCCGCGCGGCAAGCGGCTCGCACCCGCCGCGAGCGCTCGCGCGACGGGGGCGCCGAACGTCAGTCCCACGAGCAGGGGGGTGAAGGCGATGGCGCAGGCCAGGAGCGCGTTGTCGAGCACCGGCATCTCGAGCACCAGCCCCCTCACTCGCTTCGGGGCCGCGGCCGCGGCCTCGAGCGCTGCGTTGGCCCCGAGGGAGCTCCCGCCCAGCACCGCGGATTCGACCCCGAGGTGGTCGAGCAGCGCGATGGCCTGAGCCCCGAAGTTGGTCATGGAGTAGTTCCACATCGCCTCGGGGCGATCGGACTCGCCGTGGCCCAGCACGTCGAGGCAGATCACCCGGTGCCCGCGCTCGGCGAGCGTCTCCGCGAGCGGCCGGTGCATCAGGCGCGAGACCAGCAGCGAGGGCATCAGCACGACGACTCGGTCCCCGCCGCCGAGCTCGTCGTAGACCAGCCGGTGTCCGTCGAACTTGAAGCTCGTCTTGGCGGGCACGGGGGCCCACCCTACTTGCGCGGGGGCATAGCATTTCGCATTGCACGAGGCAGTTCGGAACGGAGGAGAATCTATGGGAGCGACCGTGCGCGTCGCGGCGAGCGTCAACGGAGAGCCGCGCGAGGCCGAGGTCGAGGCGAGGACACTGCTCGTGCACTGGTTGCGCGACAACCTGGGTCTGACCGGGACCCACGTCGGCTGCGATACCAGCAATTGCGGCGCCTGCACGGTCCACCTAGACGGCGAGGCGGTCAAGAGCTGCACCGTTCTCGCGGCCCAGGTGGACGGGGCTGAGGTGACCACGATCGAGGGTCTCGGCACCGGCGACGACCTCCATCCGCTCCAGGAGGCCTTCTGGCAGGAACACGGCCTGCAGTGCGGCTTCTGCACGCCGGGCATGATCATGGCGGCGGCCGACTTGCTCGAGCGCAACGCGGACCCGGACGAGCAGCAGGTCCGCCACGCACTCGAGGGCAACCTGTGCCGCTGTACCGGCTACCACAACATCGTGAAGGCGGTGCTTGCTGCGGCGGATGGATCCGCACGGACGCCCGAGGCAGCCAAGGGGGTAGAAGCATGAGCGCGGTCGAGGAACGCACGGGTGGCAACGGGTATGTCGGCCAGCGCATGCGCCGGCGCGAGGATCCGCGCTTCATCACCGGACGAGGCGTCTACGTCGATGACATCGCCCGCCCCGGAACGCTGCACATGGCAGTGGTGCGCTCGCCGGAGGCACACGCGCGAATTACCTCGATCGACACGTCGGCGGCGCTCGAGCGCGCCGGCATCGTCGGCGTCTTCACCGGTGAGGACCTCGATCTCGAGGGCCCGCTGCCGATGGCATGGGTACCGCCCGGCGTGGAGATCAACACACCCGAGCACTGGCCGCTGGCGCGCGGCAAGGTCGGGTACGTGGGCCAGGCGGTGGCGGTCGTCGCGGGGATCGACAAGTACGCGGTCGTCGACGCCGCGGAGGACGTGATCGTCGAGTACGACCCGCTGCCGGTCGTGGTGGACATGGAGAAGGCCCTGGAGGAGGGGGCGCCGCTCGTCCACGAGGAGTTCGGCACCAACCGGGTGCACGAGTGGACGCTCGCCGGAGGCGACGTCGAGCAGGGCTTCGCGGACGCCGACGTGGTGATCGAGCAGCGGATCGTGAACCACCGCACCGCGGGTGCGCCGATCGAGCCGCGCGGCGCGCTCGCCGAGTGGCACGCGGATCGCGCCACGATCTACAGCGCAACCCAGATCCCCCACATCCTTCGGCTTCAGCTCGCCGTGATGCTGGGCATGGCAGAGGACCGCGTTCGCGTGGTGGCTCCCGATGTGGGCGGAGCCTTCGGCACGAAGCTCAACATCTACTCCGAGGAGGTGCTGGTCCTGTGGCTGGCGCGCAAGCTCAACCGGCCGGTGCGCTGGACCGAGACGCGCTCGGAGCACATGGCGACGACGATTCACGGGCGCGACCAGATCGACTACGTGAAGCTGGGCGCCAAGCGAGACGGCACGCTTACGGCCATCCACACCCGCGTGTTGCAGGACTGCGGCTCCTACTTCCAGTTGCTCACCCCCTTCATCCCGTGCTTCACCGCGTTCGTGATGAGCGGCTGCTACCGCATCCCGAACGTCAAGACCGACATCACCGGGGTGTTCACCAACAAGTTCGCCACGGATGCCACGCGCGGCGCGGGGCGCCCGGAGGCTACGCACCTGATCGAGGTGATGATGGACCAGCTCGCCATCGAGCTGGACATGGATCCGCTCGAGCTGCGGCGCAAGAACTTCATCCCGAAGGAGGACTTCCCCGCGGAGGTGGCCATCGGCGTCATCTATGACTCGGGCGACTACCACGGCACGCTGGACAAGCTGCTCGGACACGTGGATCTCGACGAGTTCCGCCGAGAGCAGGCCGAGCTGCGCGAGAAGGGGATCCACCGGGGGATCGGGTTCTCCACCTACGTTGAGATCTGCGGGCTCGCCCCGTCCCGGGCGGTCGGGCCGAGCGGCGTCGGGCTGCAGGCCGCGTACTACGAGTCGGCCGTCGTGCGCGTCCACCCTTCGGGCGCGGTGACCGTGTTCAGCGGGTCCTCTCCTCACGGTCAGGGCCTCGACACGGGCATGGCGCAGATCGCCGCGGACCGTCTCGGTGTGGCTCCGGACCAGGTCGAGGTGGTGCATGGCGACACCGCCGCCGGGCCCTGGGGCTGGGGTACCTATGGGTCCCGCTCGATCTCGGTGGGCGGCGAGGCGGTCGCGCGCGCCGCCCTCAAGGTGCAGGACAAGGCGAAGAGCATCTGCGCGTCCATGTGGGAGGCGGCTCCCGAGGACATCGAGCTGAGCGGCGACCGCTTCCAGGTGCGCGGCTCGCCCGACAAGTCGATGACGCTCGCGGAGGTGGCCGGTGCGGCCTACATACCTCCGGAGGAGCTGTCGACCGACATAGAGCCCGGGCTGGAGGAGACGTCGTTCTACGATCCGGAGAACTTCGTCTGGCCGTTCGGCGCACACGCCTGCATCGTCGACGTGGACGTCGAGACCGGCAAGGTCGACGTGGTTCGCTACGTGGCCGTAGACGACTGTGGCAACGCGATCAACCCGACGCTGATCGACGGCCAGGTTCACGGCGGCATCACGCACGGGCTCGCGCAGGCGCTCTTCGAGCAGGTCGTCTACGACGACGAGGGGCAGCTCGTCACGGGTACCTTCGTCGACTACGCGATGCCGACCTCCTCCGACGTGCCTTCCTACGAGACCGATCGCCAGGAGACGCCCTCGCCGGTCAACTCGCTCGGGGTCAAGGGTGTCGGCGAGGCCGGCACGATCGCCTCGTCGCCGACAGTGGTGAACGCGGTCATCGACGCGCTACGCCCGCTCGGCGTGGACTACATCGACATGCCGCTCACCCCGATGCGGGTGTGGCAGGCGATCCACGGCGACGGCCCGGCGGGCACCGAGCAGGGCAAGGACCTCGATGAGCACGGGCAGGGGGCCGCCGGCTCAGGCCCGGCGGCGCCGGCCGAGGGGGGTGGAGCATGATTCCCGCCCGCTTCGACTACATCGCGCCCGACTCCCTGGACGAGGTGGTGCGTCACCTGCACGAGAACGGCGAGGACGCGAAGCTCCTGGCCGGCGGCCATTCGCTGCTTCCGCTGATGAAGCTGCGCCTGGCCGCCCCGACGCTGCTCGTGGACCTGCGGAAGGTCCCGGGGCTGCACGGCCTCAGGCAGGAGAACGGCAGTGTGCGGATCGGCCCGATGACTACGCACGCGACCCTCGCCGATACGCCGGAGCTCGGCGTGCTGGCGCGGGCCGCGGGGTTGATAGCCGACCAGCAGGTCCGCAACCGGGGCACGATCGGCGGATCGCTCGCGCACGCCGACCCCGCCTCCGACCTGCCGGGGGTGCTGCTCGCCACCGAGGGCGAGGTGACGGCCCAGGGCCCGGGCGGCGAGCGCACGATCGCCGCCGGCGAGCTGTTTCAGGACTTCCTGACCACGGCGCTCGCGCCCGACGAGGTGATCACGGAGGTGCGGGTGCCGGCGCCGGACGGCTGGAGCTACGGGTACGAGAAGTTCAACCGCCGCGCCGAGGACTGGGCGATGGTGGGCGTCTGTGCGCTGGTCAAGCGGGGCTCTGATGGCTGGTGCGAGGACGTGCGCATCGGCCTGACGCACATGGGCTCGACCCCGCTGCGGGCCACCGCGGCGGAGGATTCGCTGCGCGGAGGCGGCCTGGACGGCGACGCGATCGCCGCTGCGGCCGAGCGGGCGGCAGACGGCACCGAGCCGCCCGCCGACCTCAACGCCACGGCGGACTACAAGCGCCACCTGGCGAGGGTCCTCACGAGACGCGCCCTGACGGCTGCCGCGGAGGCGTGACCCTCGACAGTCCCGAAGCTGTGGGGGAGGCCCTGGCGGGCGAGCGCTACCTCGCCGACCGGGGCCTCTCGACCTCCGTCTTTCTCGCCGCCGCGCTGGAGCAGCCGCTGCTCCTCGAGGGCGAGGCGGGCGTGGGCAAGACCGAGGTGGCGAAGGCGCTCGCGGGCGCAACCGGCGGACGCCTGATCCGGCTGCAGTGCCACGAGGGCATCGACCTCCACCACGCCCTCTACGACTGGGACTACCCGCGGCAGCTGCTGCACCTGCGTGGCGAGGCGGCAACGGAGGAAGGGCTGTACTCGGAGCGCTTCCTGCTGCGGCGTCCCCTGTTGGAGGCGCTGCTGGCCCGCGAGCCGGTCGTGCTGCTGATCGACGAGATCGATCGCGCCGACGACGAGTTCGAGGCCTTCCTGCTCGAGTTCCTCTCGGATTTCCAGGTCTCGATCCCCGAGCTCGGCACGCTCGCGGCGGAGCGCAGGCCGCTCGTGGTGATCACGTCGAACCGGACGCGGGAGCTCCACGACGCGCTCAAGCGCCGCTGCCTCTACCACTGGATCAACTATCCCGCGGCGGCGCGGGAGGCGGAGATCGTGCGCGCGCGCCTGCCCGGGGTGCCGGACCAGATAGCCGAGCGGGTGTGTGCCGCCGTGGCACGCCTGCGCGGCGAGGAGCTCTACAAGCTGCCCGGGGTGGGCGAGACGATCGGCTGGGCGCAGGCGCTCCTGGCGCTCGAGGACGCGTCGCTGGAGGAGACGCTGGGTGTGGCGCTGAAGGTGCGCGAGGACATCGATCAGGTCCGCGAGGCCGGGGTCCTCCACGGTGTCTAGCGGCCTGGGCGCGCGCCTGACCGGGCGCCTGGCGTTGCTGGCGGGGGCCATGCGCGCGGGCGGCGCCCGCGTCGGGATCGGCGAGCTGCTCGGCGCCCACCGGGCGCTCGCGGCCGTCGACCCGAGCGACCGGGCGGGCGCGTACTTCGCGTTGCGGAGCACGCTGTGCTCGCGTCAGGACGACCTCGCGGCCTTCGACGCCGCGTTCGCGGAGTGTTTCGGCGCGGGCCGCCTGGAGCCGCTGGAGCAGCCGCCGGCACTCGACGAGGTCGCGTCGCTCGTCCTGCCCAAGTTCGCCGTGCCCACGCCCTCCGCGGCGACGGCGGAGCTCGAACCGGAGATCGTGCCCGCGGCGTGGTCGGACGTCGAGTTGCTGCGAGACAAGGACTTCGCGGACTACACGCCCGCCGAACGCCGCTTCGCCCGCCGGATGATGCGCGTGCTCGCCTCCTCGTCGCCGACCCGACCGAGCCGGCGCACGCGGCCCGCTCTGCGCCGCGGCGCGCCCCCCCACGCCGCCCGCCCCGACCTGCGCCGCACCATGCGCGCCTCGCTGCGCACCCAGGGCCACCCGGTGGAGCGCCACTGGCGCGAGCCCGGCGAGCGCCCGCGCCCGCTCGTACTGGTCTGCGACGTGTCGGGTTCGATGGAGCCCTACGCGCGCATGCTGCTCGCCTACCTCCAGGCCTGTGTGGCCGTGCGGCGCCGGGTCGAGGCCTTCGTGTTCGGCACCCGGCTCACGCGCGTGACCGCCGAGCTGCGCGGGCGCGACCCCGACCGAGCGCTCGAGCGGGCGGCCCACGCTACCCAGGATTGGTCGGGCGGCACCCGCATCGGCGAAGCGTTGGCCACCCTCAACCGAGAGCACGGCCGGCGACTCGGCCGCGGCGCCGTGGTGGTGGTCCTCTCGGATGGCTGGGATCGCGGCGAGCCGGAGCAGCTGGAGCGCGAGATGGCCCGCCTGGGTCGCTGCTCGCACCGCCTCATCTGGCTGAATCCGCTCAAGGCCCATCCCGACTACGAGCCGCTGACGCGCGGAATGGTGGCCGCCCTCCCGCACGTGGATCACTTCCTGGCGGGCAATTCCTTGGCTTCGCTGGAGGAGCTGGCCACTACTCTTGCTTCTCTGACCCAATGAGAACCCAGAGTTCGCGGGGCGCCGCCGTCGCGCCGCATGTATCGAATCCCGCCCGCGGGGGAAGTCTGCGCAAGGAGGGCTTGAAGGAATGAAGGACGTTGTCGACGACGTACGGGCCTGGACGGCGCGAGGAGACCGCGTGGCAATCGCCACGGTGGTCGGAGTGAAGCGCTCGGCGCCGCGGCCGCCCGGCGCGAAGATGGCGGTGAACGAGCACGGTCACGTGTCGGGCGCGGTGTCCGGGGGCTGTGTCGAGGGGGCCGTGGTCGAGGTCGCGTCGGAAGTGCTGCGCGAGCGTCACGCGCGCCTGCTGCACTTCGGCATCGCCGACTCCGAGGCCTGGGACGTGGGCCTGCCCTGCGGCGGCGAGATCGATGTGTTCGCGGAGGAGTACGCCGGCTCCGCGGCGAGCGCGTTCGGTGAGTTCGCCTCGGTAGCGGAGCAGGACGGCCGCGCGGCGCTCGTCTCGATCCTCGACGGCGCGGACACGAGCGCCAAGCTGTTGGTGCGCCCCGACGGCTCGACCGTCGGGAGCCTCGGCGACACGGAGCTCGACCGCGTGGCGCTGGTCGCCGCCGAGGATCTCATGTGGGCCGAGCGCTCGGAGCGCCTCGAGGTCGGCGACGTAACCGTCTTCGTCGATGCGACCGCGCCGGCCCCGCGGCTCGTCATCTTCGGCGCGGTTGACTACTCGGCCGCCCTGGCGCGCCTCGCGCGCGCCGCCGGCTGGCGCCCCTACGTCTGCGATCCGCGCTCCCAGTTCGCGACCAACGGACGCTTCCCCGAGGCCGAAGCGGTCATCGCGGCATGGCCGGCCCAGGCCTTCGAGCAGATCGGCGCCATCGATCGCGCCACCTACATCGCTGTTCTGACCCACGACCCGAAGCTCGACGACGCGGCGCTGGAGATAGCCCTTCGCTCCGAGGCGCCTTACGTGGGCGCGATGGGAAGCCGGCGCGCCCAGGCCCAGCGCCGGGAGCGCCTGCTCGCGGCGGGCCTCGAGGAGGAGCTGCTCGAGCGGATCGCGGCTCCGATCGGACTGGACCTGGGGGCGCTCACTCCGGAGGAGACCGCGCTCTCGATCATGGCCGAGGTAGTGGCCGTCCGGCACGGGCGCGAGGGGGACGGCTGTCGCAGGCGGGCGGCCGGATCCACGAGGTCGGCGCTTGATCGGGGGGCTGATACTCGCGGCCGGCAAGGGCCGTCGCTTCGGCGGCTACAAGCAGCTCGCTCAGCTGGATGGCCGCCCGCTGCTCGAGCACGCCGTCAGGGCGATGATCGCCTCGCCCGTGGGCCGGGTGGTGGTGGTGCTGGGGGCGGGCGCAGAGCACGTGATCGCCCAGGTCGACCTCCACGGCGCCGAGCCGATCGTGTGCGAGCGCTGGGAGGAGGGCCAGTCGGCCTCGCTCGCGTTCGGGCTGGGCGAGCTCTCGGAGTGCGACGCCGTCGTGGTCACGCTGGGCGACCTGCCCAATCTCTCGACCAACGCCATCCGGCGGGTGATCGCTGCGCGCAGCCCCGGCGTCGAGGCGGTCCGGGCGACCTATGCGGGGGAGCCCGGCCATCCGGTTCTGCTCGAGCGTGAGCTCTTCGAGCGCCTGCGCGACGTCTCCGGCGACCACGGCGCGCGCAACCTGCTGCTCAGCGTGAGCCCGCGCGAAGTCCCTTGCGACGACCTGGGTGGCGGTGAGGACGTCGACACCCCGGCCCAGCTCGACACCCTGCGCGCCGGCGGACCGCTCGCATCGTGAAGCTCGAGCACTCGTTCGAGGTCGAGGCTCCGTTGGAGCGCGTCTGGCAGGCGCTGGTCGACGTCGAGCGGGTGGCTCCCTGCCTGCCCGGCGCCGAGATCACCGAAGCCGGCGAGGACGGCAGCTATCGCGGCAACTTCACTGTCAAGCTCGGTCCGACGACCGCCGCCTATCGCGGCGAGCTGGCCATGGAGGACGTCGACGAGCAGGCCCACCGCTGCGTCATGCGCGCGAGCGGCTCCGACAAGCGCGGTCAGGGCTCGGCCAAGGCGAGGATCGTGAGCGTGATGCACCAGGAGGGCGAGCGGACCAAGGTGGAGGTCGAGACCGACTTCACGATCACCGGCCGGCTCGCCCGCTTCGGGCGCGGCGGCATGATCCAGGACGTCTCGAACCGCCTGCTACGCGACTTCTCCGCCTGCCTGCAGCAGACCATCGAGAGCGCCGAGCCCGCGGCCGAGCCCCCCGCTGCCCCTGATGTGGCCGCGCGTCCGGCGCCCCGGCCCGCCAAGCCCGTGAGTGGACTCTCGCTGCTGTTCCGCGCGCTGCTCGACCGCCTCAAGCGCCTGTTCGGGCGCGGCTGACGAAGTCCGGCCTATCCACTCTTCGGCCGGCTCGTCATGTACGCGCCGGCCAGCACGAGCAAGGTGCCGAGCAGCGCGGCCACGTGGATGCTCTCGTCGTTGAGCGCCGCCCCGAGCGTGATGGCCACCACGGGCACGAAGTAGAGCGCGACGGCCGCTCGGGTCGAGCCGACGCGCCCGATCAGCGCGGTGAACCAGAAGAAGGCCAGTGCCGTGCCGAACGAGCCCAACGCGGCCACGGCGAGGACGCTCGACCACACGAACTCGGAGCTGCCCAGGCCGACCACCGCCACTGGTGCCAGCAGGACGGCGGCAACCATCTGAGAGCGCCAGACGATCGCGATTGAATCGTTTCGTCTCTGCAGGTCGGCCAGCAGGTTGAAGGAGAACCCGTAGAGCACGGTCGCCAGCAGCACCAGTCCCACGCCCGCCGCGTTGGAGCCGCCCTCGACCGACGGCAGGCTGACCGCCACCACCCCCAGGAAACCCACAACCAGGCCCATCCCCTGAAGGCGCGATGGAAGCTGGCGAACGAGGAAGGCGGCCACGAGCGCGGTGAACAGCGGGGTCGCCGCGTTGATCATCCCCGCGAGCGAGGAGTCGATCCACTGCTGGGCCGTCGAGAACAACAGGAACGGGACCGCGAGCCAGATCACGCCCAGGAGGGCGATGCCCGGCCAGTCCGAGCGATTGACGGGCTGGCGGGCGACCCGGAACACGCTCAGCGTGGCCGCGCCGAAGGCGATCCGCCCAAAGGCCACGAGCGACGGCGCCAGATGCTCGACGCCGATGTCTATCAACAGGAACGACGGTCCCCAGGTGAATACGACGCCGGCCAGCATGAGCCAGTCGCGGACCGAGAAGCCGACGCGGTTCGCCTCCCGGGCAGGGGCGGTGCTCTGGTTGGCGACGGCCATCGTCTAGTGAAACGAACCGGACGGCACGGCTATGACATCGGCGCCGCGACAGCGCGGTGAGCGCGGCGACGGACCTCGCGGATTGCCCGGCCCAGGCGGCGGGCGCCCTCGTCGAGCTGCTCGGGGTCGAGCATCGAGAACGACAGGCGGAAGGAGGTCTGCGAGCGGCGCTCCGCGGTGACCGCGCCCCCGGGGGTGAATGTCACCCCGTGGCGTGCCGCCTCGCCGTACAGCGCGCGTTCGTCGAGCGCGCGATTGAGCGTGACCCAGAGGTGGTGCCCGCCGTGGGGGACATCCACGCGGTACTCGCCGGGCATGTGACGCTCGAGCGCGGCCAGCAGGGCGTCGCGCCGCTTGCGGTAGAAGGGGATCGTGCGCTCGACGTGCCGGTCGTAGGCGCCGGTCCGAAGCCATCGCGCGACAATGTGCTGGATCAGCGTCGGGGAGTGGAAGTCGGCCTCGAGCTTGAGCATCGCGATCCGGTCGCGCACCGGCCCGCGTGCGGCCACCCAGCCCGAGCGCAGGCCGCCGCCCACGACCTTCGAGAGGCTGTTGATGTAGAGCACGTGCGCGGGAGCCAGCTCGCGGAGGGACCGGACGAAGGGCCCCTCGAAGCGCATGTCGGCGTAGACGCGGTCCTCGAGGACGAAGAAGTTGCGCTCGACGGCCAGCTCGGCCAGCCGTTGCCGGCGGGCTTCGGAGAGATTGGTGCCGGTGGGGTTCTGGCACGCGCTCTGCAGCCCGACGAGCTTGACCTCGTGGCGTGCCAGCAGCCGCTCGAGAGCGTCGACGTCGAAGCCGTCCCCGTCGACGGGCACGCCTATCACCTTGGCGCCCGTGCCTCGCAGCGCGGTCATCATGCCGATGAAGGTGGGCGACTCGATTGCCGCGACGTCGCCCGGCTCCAGCACCGCGCGAGCGGAGAGCGAGAGCGCCTGCTGCGCGCCAGAGGTGATCACGACCTCGTCCGCATCGTGCGCGTAGCCGTACTCGCGCCCGCGTACGGCGATCTGCTCGCGCAGGTCGAACAATCCCTCGGCGTTCAGGTAGGACAATGCGGCGCCCCCCACGTCGGCGAATACGTCGGCGGTGATGCGAGCGAGTTCCTCGGTCGGATACGAGCTGGGCGCCGGCCAGCCGGTGGCGAGCGAGATGACTTCCTCGCGCCCGGCGAGCGAGAAGGTGTCGGCCAGCACCTGCTCCGAGTAGGAGATCTCCTCCGGCGGGAGGGCGTAGACCTGCCAGTCGTCGCCCTGGACGGCACTGCTGGCGGGGGCCAGGTTGCGCACGAAGGTGCCGCGTCCCACGCGCGCCGTCACGTAACCCAGCTCCGCCAGCTTGCGGTAGACCCGGGCCGCGGTCAGATGGTTGACGCCCGCCTGCGCTGCCAGCTCGCGAGTGGGCGGGAGCTTGATCCCGGGGGTCAGGTCTCCCGCTTCGATGGCGCTCGTGAAGCGGTCGACGAGCTGCTGGGTGATCGACACGCTGCCTTCACGCTCGATATCGGACAAGTCGATTTTGTACGACATTGTGAGCCTCCTAGGGCGTAGTACACTAGCACTACGCCGTCATACACACAACCCCCCAGGAGCCTCACGATGACCAACCTGACCGTTCGTCCCGCATCTGCTGCCGACCATGCGGCCATCGAGCGTCTTGCTGCACTCGACAGCGCAAACCCACCAAGCGGACCCATGCTGGTGGCCGAAGCCGACTCGCGCATGCTCGCCGCGTTGCCGCTCGGCTCGGGCCGGCCCATCGCCGACCCGTTCGAACACACGACCGAGGCCGTGGCGCTGCTCGAGCTGCGGGCGGCCCAGCTCGCCGGACGTCGCGAGGCCCCGCGCCGGGTTGGCGACCGCCTGCGCGCGCTGCTCCGCGCACCCGCGCGCGCCTAGCCGGCGCGGCGCTTGACGCCGATCGCTTCGGGACGCGAGGATGCGGGTCATGGCGCCCGCTTCCCGTCCCGCGTCGGTCGATGACTACATCGCCGCGCTACCAGATGGGCGGCGCGAGATCGTCACGCGCATCCACGAAGTCGTCACCCGGGCGGTGCCCGAGCTCGACGTACGGATGTGGAAGCAGTTCATCGGCTACGGCACCTACCACTACACCTACGCGAGCGGCCGGGAGGGCGACTGGTTTCCGATCGGCCTGACGAACAACAAGGGCTACGTGTCGCTATACATGTGCGCCGGGGACGAGGACGGCTACCTGGCCGAAAAGAACGCCGACCGCCTGGGCAATGTCAGCGTCGGCAAGAGCTGCATCCGCGTCAAGCGCCTAGACGACCTCGATCTCGATGTGGTGGCCGAGCTCTCGCGACGGGCGGCCGACCTGGTCGAAGAGGGCCGCTTTGCGATGTGACGCCTCAGCGGTGTAGCTGGGCCAGCCGGTCGGCCTCCGCCTGGGCTTCCGTGCGCTCGTCCTTGGTGAGTCGCCTGAACGCGCTGAGGGCAATCTTGCCCTTGTCGTAGCGCCAGGTGCCGGCAACCTGGCCCTCGATGGTGAAGGTGGGCACCGACTGCGGCGTCTTGACGTTGAACACCTTCGCGCGGTGCTCCTCGGGCAGGACCTGGGTACGGCGAGCGTGCACCAGCAGCGTGGCGTCCCAGGTGGGCAGGAAGCGCACGGGCGCGGGCATGTCGGCCGAGGGCAGTGGGGCGCGCGGAAGATCCACGAGCAGGCCTCCCTTCTCGTCGCGCAGCCGGCGCAGCTCCATGGCCGCCAGCGCCTCTTCGACCGGCCGCACCTTCAGCCCGGCCCACTCGGCGATCTCCCTGGGCGCGGCCGGGCCGAAGCCCTGGAGGTAGCGGCGGACGAGCAGCTCCCGGCCCTCGGCCGCGGTCGCGGAGGACCGTTCGAGCCAGTCCTCGGCCAGCGCGTACATATCGGCGCGGCGCCGCTCCCAGGTGCCCGAGGGCGGTATTCGCACGATGTCGAGCCACACGTTGGCGCCGTTGAAGAGCGTGTTGTCCATTCCGGCCATCAGTTCCTTGCGGCCGTGCTCGCCGGCCTTGAGCCGCTTGCGGACGGTGGCCGCCGCCTCCTTGACGTCATCCTCGCGGACTCGGTCGCGGCGGTAGTCCAGGAAGGCCTTTCGGCGCGAGTCACGGATCGCCGCGCTCATCGGCCAGAGATCGCTCGCGGAGACCAGATGGATCGTCGCCCGCATGAGCGTGCCCTGCACCACCGTCCTGCGCTCGAGCGCCCTCGTCAGCGCGTCGCGCTGGAACCCCTCGAGGCGCGACCAGAGCCCGATGTACATCGACGGCGCGTACTGCGCCTGGATGCCGCCGATGCGTTCGAGGGCCTTGGGCAGCGAGACCTTCTTGCGCGCCAGCAGGAACTGGCGCTCGAGCAGCGCCCGGTTGAGCTCGCGCTCGGTGAGGACTCGCTCCGCGCCCGGGGGCACGCGGCAGGGGACGCTAACGCCGGCGCCGGCGGTCTCTCATGCCTTGGCCTTTGCCTTCGTCTTCGGCTTGCTGCCGCGCTCGGCCTCTCCGTGGATCTCCGACACGGGGATCTCGTCGTGGGCCACATCGATCGCCAGCTCCGGGAGCAGCGCGGCCAGGAACTCCTGCATCCTCTGCTCTTGGCGCAGGATGTCGCGCGCGACCTTGGCGGTCTGCTTGTCGCCGACCGCCGTGGCGAGCGACTCGATGACCGTGTAGGTGGCTATCTCGTACGCTTCGTCCTGGTACTCGCTACGCGCGTTGCGCAGCATCTTCTCCTGCTCGCCGGTGGCCTCGAGGGCGTGCCGTGGATCGCGGGCCGCTGACTTGGCCTTCTCCACGACATCCGACACGCTCTCCGCCGCCTTGGACAACCCCTCCGGTCCCGTCAGCGAGGCCGACTCCGGTTCGCCGCCGAGCTGCTTGATCCGCCGCGACACCTGGGTGGCGTGAGACTTCGTTTCCCTGAGATGGTCCTTGAGCCGCTTCGCGTAATCGTCGCGAATGGCCACCGGGATGTGGGCCTCCAGCGCGCTCTCCAGCTGCTGTTCCTTCGTGTACGCCTCGTTGAGGAGCTGCACGAGCTTGGCGTCGCGCGTGGGCGTTTCCGACATGGGTCATCCTCCGTGGTGGCTTACGTCCTTGTTCCCCTGTCCTACCCGGTGCGAACGCAGGTAGCCCCCGCCCTGCAAATTCCCCCGCAAATGGGTTACGGCGCTCGTTTTTGGGGAGAACTGAACCGAGAAAGGAATCCTCCCGAAAGTGAGAGAGAGAAGGTCGGATGGCCAGCAGCAAGTCCAGCGCTCGCAGCGGACAGCGCAAGAGCAACGCCCCCAACGGGTCCGGTTCGAAGACGAAGGCGGGCGGATCGCGGTCGAAAGGATCAGGCTCGAGGTCGGCGGCCTCCACGCGTAGCCGCAGCAGCGCCTCACGCGCGAGCAACGGTTCCTCGCGTTCGAATGCCAGCTCCGCCAAGCGCAGCCCCCAGAGCCGGAGCAAGGCGAGCACCGCTCGCAAGCGCCCCAGCGGCGCAAGCCGGAGCCGCAGTCAGGCGAGCCAGAGCCAAAACGGCATGGTCGAGACGGTCAAGGGCGCCGCGGGCAACGTCAAGGGGGTGGCGGGCAAGGCCGTGGGGCCGGCGCTGGCGGTCGGAGCGGCCGCGGCGGGCGTGGCCGGCGGAGTGGCGCTGAAGAATCGCATGGCCCGCAAGAAGGTTCTTGGCATACCGCTTCCGCGCTCTTCCGAGCTCGACGTGCAGTCCTTGGCCAAGACGGTTGGCAAGGCGAGCAAGCAGTTCGGCAAGACCTCGAAGAACGTCTCGAAGGACATCGAGCGCGTGGGTGACCAGGCCGAGCGGATCGGGAAGATCCTGGGCTAGGCGGACCATGGCAGCGACGAAGACGAGATCGACCTCCTCGGTCAACGGCAGCGGGGCGGTCGCCAAGGCGAAGGATGCCGGGGATGCCGTCGCCTCGACCGCCCGCCGGGCGCGGGGGCCGATTCTGACGGCCGGAGTGGCGGCCGCCGGGCTGGCCGGCGGCCTCGCGGTGGGCTCGCGCATGGCCTCCAAGCGGCGCGGGGTCGGAGCGCTTCTGAGGCCCCAGCGCAAGGTCCTCGGGGTTCCGGTGGGGCCGAAGAACGGCTTGGTCAAGACGGCCGAGGTGCTGGGAAAGGCCGCTAAGGAGCTGGGCTCGGCGACGAACCGCGTCTCGGACACCACCGATGACGTTCGTCAGATCCGGGAGCAGCTCGAGAAGGCAAACCGAAGGTCGCCGCTCGAGGTGGTGCTCGACGGCCTCACCCATCGCCGCGGCGCTCACAAGAGCGAGGGCTAGCGCCTAGACCCCGCCGGTTGGCGGCACCGGGCTCCGGCAGCTGCCAGAGTCCGTCGGTCATGCTCCCTGGGTTCCCACTGTGAGCTCCAGCATCGCGGTCTCGAACCTGGCCTACGCGCACCCCGGAGGCGACCTGCTCTTCGACGGCGTGTCCTTTCGGCTGCCGCCGGGGCGCCACGCGGGCTTGATCGGAGCCAACGGCGTGGGCAAGACCACGCTGATGCGGATCCTGGCGGGTGAGCTGCAGGCCATGGAAGGCAACGTCGCGAACGGCGGTCCCGCGGCGTACATGCCGCAGCATGTCGGAGCCGGCGACGGCACGGTGCGCGAGCTGCTGCTCTTCGTGGCGCCCGATCGGGTGCGCGAGACCGGCCTGGCGATGCTGCGGGCCGAGCGGGAGCTCGAGGCCGGCGACGACGCGGCGGGCGTCCGGCTCGGCGAGGCCATCGCCTCGTGGTCGGACCTCTCCGAGGAGGTCTACTTCGGCGAGCGCGTCGGCCTGATTGGCCCCAACGGCTCGGGGAAGACGCACCTGATCCGGCTGCTGGCCGGCGAGCCCGTGGCGCACGGCGGCGAGGTCGTGGTGGGCCCGCGCGTGTCGCCGGGCCTCTTCACCCAGCTCAACGTCCGCCCGGACTTCGCGCGCCGGCGGCTTCTCGACATCGTCGTCGAGCGGCTCAAAGCGATGGAGGCGGCCATGCAGGCGCTCGCCCGCTATGGCCTCGCGGGCGCGGCCAATCGTGCCTACGAGACGTTGTCAGGCGGCGAGAGGGCGCGCCTGGAGATCCTCTGCCTCGAGGCGGAGGGCCACAACCTGCTTCTGCTCGACGAGCCCACCGACAACCTCGACATCGACTCCTCGGAGGCGCTGGAGTCGGCGCTCGAGGGCTTCCAGGGCACCGTGGTGGCGGTCTCCCACGACCGCGCCTTCCTGCGCCGCCTGGACCGCTTCCTCATGCTCGAGCAGGATGGCGCCGTCACGGTGCTCCCGGACGCACGCCGGGCGCTCGAGGCGATCGGCGGTTGAGAACCCGGGGCGGAGTCACTCGACCGCCGGCTAGGCGGCGACGGGCGCCCTCTCTTCCTCGCTGAGGGCGACGTGGGCGCGGCTGTCGCGGCTGCTGATCAGCACCAGAGTCAGCACCAGCCCGACCAGGGCGATCGCCGCGGCGCCGAGGAAAGCGGACTGGAAGCCTTCGACCAGCGCATCCGGCAGCGCCGCCGGGTTGCCGCCGGCCGCGGCCAGGACATCGTCGGTGCGGGAGTTGGCCACCGTCGCCAAGACGGCCAGACCGAGCGCCCCGCCGATCTGCTGAGAGGTGTTGATCAGGCCGCTGGCCAGTCCCTGCTCGCGGTCCTCGATGCCCGATACGGCTGCGATCGTGGTGGTCACGAACGCGAAGCCGAGCCCGACCGCGGCCAGCAGCGACGGCCCGAGGATGTCGGTCGTGAAGCCGCCACCCACCGAGATCTGGCTGAACCAAACCAGGCCGCCGGCGACGAGCGCCAGCCCGACCGCGAGCACCGGCTTGAAGCCGATCCGCGTGACCAGCTGCGAGGCCACGCCGGCCGAGAGGATGATCGCCACCGACAGCGGCAGGTAGGAGAGGCCGGCCTTGATGGGGCTGTAGCCGAGCACCTGCTGCATGTAGAGGGTGATGAAGAAGAACATCGCGAACAGCGAGCCTCCGACCATCAGGCCCACGACGTTGGCGCCCGTCAGGGTCCGCTTTCGGAAGATGCCGAACGGCACCAGCGGCGCATCCGAGCGCCGCTCGATCGCCGTGAACACGCCGAGGAGGGCGATCGCCAAGGCGAGCAGGCCGATCGTCTTGGTGGAGCCCCAACCGGCGCTCTCCGCATCCACGATCGCGTAGACCAGGAGCGAGAGCCCCGCGGTGACCGTTACCGCTCCGGCGAGGTCGAAGTGGCGAGTCTGTGACTCGGAACGGCTCTCGGGAATCAGCTGCGGGGTCAGCGCCAGCACGATCAGCGCGACCGGCACGTTCACCCACATCACCCACTCCCAGCCGAGCCCGTCGGTGAGCACGCCGCCGAGCAGAACTCCTGCCGCTCCACCCGAGCCGGCGACCGCCCCCCACGCACCCAGCGCCTTGTTGCGCTCGGAGCCGTCGCGGAAGATCGTGGTGACGATCGAGAGCGCGCTCGGCGCGATGATCGCCGCGCCGAGACCCTGCGCGGCGCGCGCCGCAATCAGCACGCCCTCGCTGGGCGCGAACCCCGCGAACAAGGAGGCGACCGCGACCACGACGAGCCCGGTCATGAAGATTCGGCGACGACCGAGCAGGTCCGCCAGGCGCCCGCCGAGCAGCAGGAAGCCGCCGAAGGTGAGCACGTAGCCGTTGACGACCCAGGACAGGTTCTCCTGCGAGATCCCGACGTCCTCGCCGATCGACGGGAGCGCGATGTTCACTATCGACGCGTCGAGCACGACCATGAACTGGGTCATGCAGAGCAGCCCCAGGGCCCACCAGCGTCGCTCCAGATACTCCCGGGTGTCAGTCATCCGCGCACCTCCTGCGCCTTTCTCGTCTCATTCGTCCTATAGTTGGAAGCGGAGTTCCGGTTCACCTTGGGTACTATACGGAATCGCGGTTCCGTTTGACATGACGCCCATCCAAACCACGCCACCCAGCATCGCGGCCGCGGGAATGATGCGCGCCGACGCCCGACGCAACCGCGAGGCGATCGTCTGCGCGGCGCGCGAGCTGTTCGCAGAGAGGGGCATGGATGCGCAGATGGAGGAGATCGCGCGGCGGGCCAAGGTCGGCGTCGGCACCGTCTATCGCCACTTTCCCGCCAAGGAGGACCTGCTCGACGCCGTGATCGCGCGGCGCTTCGAGCGGCTCGCCGAGCGCGCCGCGGAGGCGGTGCGCATGGCTTCGGAGGGAGAGCCCTGGGAGGCCTTCCGGGGATTCGTGGAGTGGACGGCCACCGGGCAGGCCGGCGATCGGGCGCTGTCGGAGGCGATGGCGTCCCGCTCCGAGCGCATGCACGCCGCGGCCGTGGATTCGGGCCTGGTCACGCAGCTCGAGCGGCTGCTCGACCTCGCCAAGGAGGCCGGCGCGCTGCGCGAGGACCTCGTCGTCGAGGACATCCCGGCCATGGTCTGCTCGGTTGGCTCGGTGGCGGTCGCGGCCGCCGAGAAGCCTGGGTGGCGCTGGGACCGCGTGCTCGCGATCTGGCTCGACGGCGTGCGCGCCCCCGGGGTCACCGAGCTGCCGCCGTTGTCGCCTGCGGTGCGTCAGCCCGCACCGGGCCCGGTGCCGTAGCTCTCGAGGCAGTCCGGGGTCGGGCCGGCTGGGGCGCCGCGAACGCGACCAGGGCGACTCGACGAGGAGAAGCTATGGATAGAGCACCTGTCAACGGCATAGAGCTGGAGTACGAGGTCCGCGGCACCGGAGAGCCCGTCGTGCTCATGCACGCGGGAGTCTGCGCCGACTTCTTCGCGCCGCTCGTCGGGCAGCCGGCGCTCGCCCGCTACAGCGTGGTCCGCTACCACCGCGCCGGCTACGTAGGAAGCGGCCGCCTGGCGGGTCCGGTCGGCTTCTCCGAGGCGGCGGCACACTGCCGGGCGCTGATGGATCACCTGGGCATCGAGCGAGCGCACGTCGTCGGCCATTCCTCGAGCGCAAGCATGGCGCTACAGCTGGCGCTCGCCGCACCGGACGCCGTGCAGTCCCTGGTCCTGCTCGACCCCGCACGACCCACGGAGCCGACCCCCGCTCACCAGGAGATGGTCAGGACGGTCGTCGCCCCCGCTCTCGAGCGCTACGGCGCCAGCGACAAGCCGGGAGCCGTCGACACCTGGATGCGCGGCGTCTGCGGCGCCGGCTACCGCGCTCCGCTCGAGCAGGCTATTCCGGACGCGTTCGACCAGGCGGTTGCCGATGCGGACACCTTCTTCGGGCAGGAGCTGCCGGCCGTGCTCGAGTGGTCGTTCGGCCGCGACGAAGCGGCCCGCATCACCCAGCCGGCCCTGGCCGTGGTGGGCGAGAACAGCCAGGCCTTCTTCCGCGAGCGTCGCGACCTCCTGGTCGAGTGGCTCCCGAACGTCGAGGCGTTCGAGCTGCCCACGGCCACCCACCTTCTGCAGGTCGAGAACCCCGGGGGGATGGCCGAGGCGCTGGACGCGTTCTTCGCGGGCCACCCGATCGCGCCGTCCACACCGGCGTCCGGCGCCAGGTCCTAGCCCCGCCAGGGCCACTGCCCGCGTGTTGCCTTGGGTGTGGGCAGGTCGTAGATTGCTCAGTGCACCCACACGAAGTGCGTGGACAGCTCAAGGGCCAACGGATGGCTGACGACGACCAGCCCAGTATCGATGCGGAGCCGGCCGCGGATGCCGCGTCGCCCCCGCCGGAGGGGACGCATCGGCCCTACCGCTGGGGGGGAATGAAGCTGATCACACAGCTCGGTATCCCGCTTGTCGCACTCGCGCTCGGGATCGCAGTGATTGCGGGAGGGGGTGCACTCGGCGGCGGTGACGACTCAGGGGGAGGAGGGGTGGCGGAGCCGAGCGCGATCGCCGCGGACGACGTCTGCGAGGAAGCGTTCGAACAGGCTCGCCAAATCGCGCGTGATCCGAAGCTAGCCCCGGGGCGGGCCGAGTGGGCGGCCGTGGTCGAGGTCCTCCGCGAAACAGCGCGGGATCTCCAGGAAACCGACTCCCCCGATCTGGCGCCGCCGTTTGCTCTGGAAGCCGACGCGTTGGGCGACCTGGTGGCTGCCTATGGCGGCGGCCGACGACGACTGATTCGGCTCGCGAGCGCCGAGCTGCGCGAAGCGAGCACGCAGGCGAGGAAGGCCGCACTGACCGAGGGTCAGAGGATCTGCGCGCGGCTCGCCCGTGCGGCCGGGGCGCCCTCCCGGGTCAGAGGGCGATAGGAATGGCCATAGCGGCCACCGCGGCGTAGCCCGCGACGAGCGCTCGGGCCGCGTATGCGCTCCGGCTGGCCTTGCGGTCGTTGACCTCTCGCTCATGACTCAGAGCATTGACACTGGTGACGAGCATCTCACCCTGGATATCCAGCTTGCTCGTGGCGATCAGCGGAAACTCCGGGAAACGTCTTACCTCCTCCATAGAGACGCCCAGGTGGGGCTGAGGCCGAAGCACACCGGCCACGGCCAGGATTGCGGCGGCCGCCAGAGCGATAACCGCTACGCAGAACAGGGCCTGTACCGCCGGAGCCACGGCTCCGAGGTCCTGATCGAATAGAGCTGCGCCGAGGGTTGCGGTCAGTGCGAGGATTGCTCCCGAAAAGCCCGCAAGCGTGGAGGTCTTTGTGTCGAGCGCCTGCCCACGGGCCCGTTCGTCCTCCAGCAACCGCTGGACGAGTCCCAGCAGTTGCTCGACAGCCTCGGGGTTAGGTTCCGCGTTAGACGACCCAGGCATAGAGGGGGAGCCAAAGCTTCGCCTGTTCGGCGGACGTACCGCTGAACTCTGAACGACGGGAGCAGCGGCGCTAACCCTCCGACCGAGCGCTCGCGAGCGCCTCGGCGGCGGAGCGAAACGAGCGCGCGCGCACCGCCCGGTCGCCGTCGAAGCTCCAGACCACGGCGAGCTCCTGCGCGACGGGGACGCCGCTGCCACTGCCGCGCGCCGAGATGCGCAGCACCACCACGACGTCCTCGCCCAGGTCGACGATCTCCTCGACCTCCTGCTGGTACTCCTCCCAGGTGTCGCGCGTGTCCGCGAGCCACTCCAAGGTCCCCTCGTAGCCCCGCAGGATCCGACCGTCCCAAACGAGGTGGAACTCGAAGTTCGGATCGAGGCGCTCGCGGGCCAGCGCCTTGAAGCCCTCCAAGTCGCCACGCTGCAGCGCCTCGTAGCCCCGCCGCAGGAACTCGACGTGTTCGGGCAGCGCGCCAGTATCACCAGGATGGGGGTCCTCAGGAGTCGTAGCTGACGCTCAGGTCGCCCACACCGTCGATGTGACCCTCCAGACGGTCGCCCGGCTCGACTCGGCCGACTCCCTTGGGCGTGCCGGTCATGATGAGGTCGCCAGGACGCAGCGAGACGAGCGTGCTCAGGAGGTTGATCGTCTCGGGCACGGTCCAGATCTGCTGGTCGAGGTCACCCTCCTGGCGCCGCTCCCCGTTGATGCGAAGCCAGACCGCTCCCTTGGTCGGGTGGCCGATGTCCTCGACGGTCCGTATCGGGCCGGTGGGCGCGGACTGGTCGAAGCCCTTGGCCATGTCCCACGGCCGGCCGGCCTCCTTCGCCTCCGCCTGCAGGTCCCGACGCGTCATGTCCAGCCCGACCGCGTACCCGAACACGTGGTCGAGCGCCCTCTCCGCGGAGATCTCCCGCCCGCCCTCGCCGAGCGCGACCACCAGCTCGATCTCGTGGTGCAGGTCCCGCGTCCGGGCGGGAAAGGGCAGCGTGCCCGGCCGCACGACTGCGTCGGCCGGCTTCATGAAGAAGAACGGGGGCTCGCGGTCGGGGTCGTGACCCATCTCGATCGAGTGCTCGGCGTAGTTGCGCCCTACGCAGAACACCCGCGCGACGGGGAAGACCGCATCCGTGCCCGCGACGGCGACGGTGGTGATGGCGGGCGCCGCGATGGCATAGACGGCCGAACGCTCAGCGGCTGGATGCATAGAACGCCACCTTTCGTTCGAAGTGGGCGACAGCCTCCGACGCGAGGAAGGCGAAGGCGAACAGGATGATCAGCAGGGCCCAGAACTCCGGCATGAGGAAGTTCCGGGAGTACAGCTCGAACAGGTAGCCGACTCCGAGCACGGCGATCAGCAGCTGACCGATGATGACGCCCTTGAGCCCGCGGATCAGTCCGAGCCGGATCCCGGCAAGCAGCTCGGGCAGGGCCGCCCGCAGGACGATCTGCGAGTACAGCACTCGCTTCGTGGCGCCGAAGGACCGGCCCATCTCGACCAGTGAGGGGTTCACGCGCTCCACGCCGACCTGGGTGTCGAGCGCGATCACCCAGACCGAGAACAGGAACACGGTCACGATCATCGTCTCCAGCCCGAAGCCGAGCAGCGCCATCAGCGCGGGCACCACGGCGGTCAGCGGCGAGCTCTCGAAGATGTTCACCCACATCCCCATCACCGACCCGACCGCGCGGCTGGTGCCCATCAGGATCCCGACGCCGATCCCGACGACGAAGGACAGGCCCATCCCGATCAGGAACGCCTCCAGGGTGATCCACGCGGCGTCGGCAAAAGTCTCCGACGACACGACCTCGGGGAAGGCTGCGATCACCTCGGTGAACGGCGGGAGGAGTGAGACCAGGTCGAGCTGTCCGACGACCTCCCAGATGGCGAACCACACCAACAGCGAGAACGCCATCGGAATCCGGTGACCGCGAAGCTCCACGTCACCTCTCCAGGTAGCCGCGGAGCTCGTGCCAGATCTGCTCGACCCAGTCGAGGTAAGCGGGGTTTCGCCGGATCTCGTCGGGGTCGCCGCTGTGGTCCACTCCCGGGCGGACGACCTTCGACACGCTCGACGGGCCGCGGGTCAAGATGACGACCTGGTCGGAGACGTAGACGGCCTCCTCGATCGAATGGGTCACGAAGATCACGGTCTTGCGCTCGTCGCTGAGCAGCCGCAGCAGGTCCTCTTGAAACTGGCGGCGGATCTGCTCGTCGACCGAAGCGAAGGGCTCGTCCATCAGCAGGATGTCGGCGTCCACCGCGAGGGCTCTGGCGAGGCCGACTCGTTGGCGCATCCCGCCGGAGAGCTGGTGGGGGTAGGAATCCTCGAAGCCCGACAGTCCCACCTTGTCGACGTACGCGCGCGCCGTCTCCTCGCGCTCCTTGCGGGACACGCCGCGCAGCTCCAGGCCGAAGGCGACGTTGCGCAGCACGGTGGCCCACGGCATGAGGGCGAAATCCTGGAACACGAACGCCCGGTCCGGCCCGGGTCCCGTGACAAGGGCGCCGTCGACCTCGACTCGCCCCGACGTCGCGTCGATCAGGCCGGCGATGATCTTCAGCGTCGTCGTCTTGCCGCACCCGCTGGGGCCGATGATGCTCGTGAGCTCCCCTCTGGGCACGTCGAAGGTGAGGCCACCCAAGGCGCGGACCCCGCCGGGGAACTCCTTGACGAGGTCGACGATGCGGACGGCTGGGTGCCGACCGTCCTCCACCGACGAGGCAGGACCGGTCTCGGAGGCTATGCGGTCGGTCATGCCGGCCTCAACTCGGGGCGGAAGAGCCGCCGCTCGAGGTTCTGAAGAAGCGTCACGCTGACGCTCGCGACCAGGATGATGGACAGGATGGCCGCGAACATCTGCGGATACTCGGCGGTCGACCGGTAGAAGGTGATCAGGTCGCCGACGCCGGTCGGCGTGATGATGAGCTCGGCGAGGATGGCGCCGGTGAAGCCCTGAGCGAGGCCGAGCCGCAGCCCGGCGAAGATCAGGCCGCTGCCCGCCGGGATGACCACCTTCCAGATCTTCTGCCAGCGGCTCGCCAGGAAGGCGTCGCTCATCTCCAGCAGCGACCGCGGGGTGTTGGCGATGCCACGGTAGGAGTTGAGCACGATCACGGGTGCGCTGAGCAGCACCACCGCGAACACCTTGGCGGTGAAGCCGATTCCGTAGATGAACGTGATCAGGGGGACGATCGCCGCCGAGGGCGACGCCTGCAGCACGATGAACACGGGGAGTCCCAGCCACTCGGCGCGGGGGGAGAGGCCCATGACCAGCCCGGCGAACACGCCGCCGACGGCGGTGAGCAGCACGCCGACGATGAGAGGACCGGCGGTTTCGGCGTAGGCCTCGGCGAAGGTGCCGTCGACCAGCATTTCCCCGAACGCGGCGAGTGTCGCGGTGCACGTGGGAAAGGCGATGTTCACCGGGATGCTGCCGGCCCACTGCCACAATCCGAGCACGAACAGAATCGACGCCGCGCGCAGCAGCCAGGGGCTGCTAAGCCGGGCCGACGCGCGGCCGGCCGTAGCGCGGCCGGCCCGGATCCGGACCGACGTGGCCACCGTCAGTTGCCCGATTTCTCGACCGAGCTCACCGCGCTCTCGAGCTGGTCGAGGCTCCAGAAGTCTTCGACCTGGAGGTCCGCCGGGTCACCCTCGAGCTGGCCGGCCGCGTTGTAGAACTCGAAGTCCTCCTTCGCGGCCGCCTCGCCGCCGCAGTCCTGAGTGAATAGACCCTCCTCGGCAGCCTGCTCGTAGTAGGGCAGCAGCTCCTTCTCGAGGTCAGCTGGTAGGTCGGGCAGCAGCCCGAGCCGCTCCCGCTCCTCCTGGACGAACTCAGGGTTCTCGACCATGGATTGCCAGACCGTGAGAATCTCCTCGAGCAGGACCTGGACGGACTCCTTGTTCTGCTCCATCCACTCGGTGTTGCCGAACAGCACCTCGTCGCTCGCACCCGTCTCGGGCGTCGGGAGGGCGTGGAACTTGCCCGGCGCTTCGGACATGACGTAGTTCTTGTTCGGAATGTCGAGCACGGCGGCCTTGACGTTGCCGCGCAGCAGCGCAGTCGCGCGCACCTCGGCGCCCGGCACATAGCTGATCTCGCCGAACTCGATGCCCTCCTCGTCCTCGACGATCCGGGCGAGTGCCTCGCTCGTCGAGGCGCGGGAGTGCACGGCGAACGTCTCGCCGTCGAGCGACTGCCAGTCGGGGTAGGCGGCCTTGTCCACCACGGGGAAGAAGCGGATGCGCTGCAGCTGGCAGACGATCCGCAGCGGCGCGCCGGAGCCCTGGATCAGACCGTACGGCGCGCCGAGCCCCACGTCGGCCTGCCCGCCGACGACGGCCTGGTTGGCGAGGTCCTCGTCGGCGAGCTCGACGACCTCGACGTCGGTGCCCCGCTTGCGCACCCGCTCCAAGGCGATGAAGAGGGCGAGCGTCTCGACCGACTCGATGTCGCCGAGAGCGACCCGGATGTTGCCGCCACTCCCGGCTTCCGAGCTCCCGCCCGAGTCGTCATCCTCGCCGCACGCCGCGAGCGTCAGCCCCAGCGCCAGTGTCGCCACGAGTGCCCACACCCTCTTCATTGGCAGCTCCATTCGATCAGCCCCCGGGACGGGGGACGGACATATCAGATATGTTCTGCGCCCGTCGTTTCTCTACCCGCAGTCTCGAGAGAGGAAACGCGGCCCATGACGCACCTGAAATCGCACGCGATCTACCTCGCCCTCCGGGAGCGGATCCTGTCCAACGACATCGGGCCCGGCACGCACTTGGTGATGCGCGACGTGGCGAACCAGTACCGCGCCAGCGACATTCCCGTCCGCGAGGCGCTGCGCATGCTCGAAGGAGACGGCCTGGTCGAAACCGCTCCGTACCGCGGGGCGAGAGTCACCACTCTCACGGCCAAGGAGGTCGAGGAGACCTACTTCATCCGCTCGCACCTGGAGAGCATCGCGACGGGGCTGGCCGCCGAGCGCATCACCGATGCCGAGCTGGCCCAGCTCGACCTGCTCATGACCAATATGGAGACGGCCGTCGAATCACGGGACGGCCCCACGTTCTCCGACCTCAATCTCGAGTTCCACCGCACGATCGTGGCCACCTGCGGCAACGACATGCTGCGTGAGCTGACGATGGACATCTGGCAGCGCCATTCCGGCTTCCAGCGGGTGTTCCGGATGGTCCCCGGGCGCCTCGCCACCTCACAGCGCGAGCACGAGGGCATCATGGCGGCGCTCCACGACCACGATGGGGAGCGGGCATCCAGGCTCGCGCTGCTGCACAAGCAGTCTGTCCGCGACTCCGTCAGCACGCTCGTCGACGAGGCCGAAGAACGCGGGTCGGATGCGGTGGGGGACGGGGCGCGTCCCGTGGCCTGGGGAGGATCACCGACCGCCGGCCCGTGGTCGTAGCATCCTCGCGATGGAGCGCTCTACGCCCACTGTCGCTGAGCTGGTTCGCCGCGCCGTGGCGATCTGTGACCCCGCCGGCCGCGACCCGTCGCTGGCTCGGCTGGAAATTCAGCTCGAGGACGACGATGAGCCTGTCACGGCGGTCCAGAATCTCGAGGAGCGCCTGGCGGTAGCCGCCGAGGGCGCGGACTACTACGTCGAGGAGCCCGGCGTGGCCGTCGCCACGGCCGTAGTGCTCTACCTGGCAGCAAGGGGCGGCCAGGCGGACTACGACCGCGATCCGGACGAGCTCATACAGCTGGCGGTCCGGGCGCAGTGGCACGGCGACCCGCCGGACTACGTCGCCGACTGGCTCGCGACGCGGTAGACGCGCTAAGCGTGGCGCGAGATCCGAAAGATGGGGTGCAGCGGCGCGATCCGGCGCAGGTCCTCGTCTGGCGCATCGGCCTCGACACCCTGAAAGAACGCGCCGACCTCCCAGGCCCACTTCTTCAGATATGCGCGGAGAAGCGGCAGCTTGTCGTCGTCGGCAAGTTCGGTGACGGTGAACTGCTCCGTTCTGCGACCCTTCCGCAGGCGCCCCTCCCCACTCGCCCGTAGGTTGCGCACCCACTGCGTCTCGCCGCGCGGCGCCACGATGTAGCGCTTGCCGTCGAAGTCGAGCGGATTGACCGGCGTGCCCCGCCACTCGCCGCTCTTACGGCCGCGCACCTCGAGGACACGGGAGCCCACGAGGCTGACGCCGCTGCGGGTCAGTCCAGCGACGATCGGGTTGAAGACGTGCTTCGTGAACCATCCGGGACGCTGATAGTCGGTCGCCATCGGTCTACCCGGGCAGATCCTCGGGCCGCTTCTTGGCGAACTTACCTTCGAGCATCCCTGTTGCCTGCCCGACCTCGATCAGATAGCCATCCGGATCGCGGATGTAACAGCGCACCTCCGCTACACGGTCTATCGGTTCGGTTACGAAGGTGGCCCCCTTGGCCTTCCAATCGCGGTAGCACGCGTCGATATCGGCAACCCTCAGGTTGAGGAAGCTGGAGACCTCGTTCGACCCCTCGTAGGGAACAACCGCGATGCCCGGCTTGTCCGGGGTCGGTCCGCCGCCAGGGTTCATGATGATCCAGCTGTTGGCGAGTTTGACCATGCAGGGGTTCTCCTCAATCACGACCTGGCCACCGAGCACGTCCGCATAGAAGGCCCTCGAGCGAGCGACGTCCCGCACGGTCAGGAAGTGAGTCACCAGGATGCCTTCGGTGGGCGCCGGAATATTCTCGAGTTCGATCTTGGGCTGTTGGTCAGTCACCGCTCCTCATTTCGCTCATGCGGGCCTGTCTAGACGCCCGCGGTCGTTGCCGGCTCGTCCAGCGCCATGCCGCGCAGTTGGCGGCGCGAGGTGATGTCGAGCTTTCGAAAGATGTTGCGCAGATGCGCGTCGATCGTGCGTGGGCGGTGAAAGCCGTCGCGTGACCTCCTGAGCGCGTCGGCCGTACCGGTGAAGTACCCCCCGGTTCCCACGGGGCCATTGAAGCACGCCGCCCTTGCCACACCCGAGGCGCACGCGCACCACACCGATATCTCGGTGGCCTGACCCCTGCTGGTTGATCCAGGTCGTTTGAGAGTCTTGCGGCCCACGTTGTGGGCAGGAAGGCTCGACATCAACACTAGAAGGGACCTGCGACCATGAAACTGACGACCACCACGAACGTCTCTGTCGACGGCGTGATGCAGGGCCTCGGCGGGCCGGATGAGGACCGCAGGGGGGATTCGAGCGCGGCGGATGGGCCTTGCCGCTCTTCGACAACGAGGCCGAGACGTTCCTCGCCGAGGTCTACCAGCGCGCCGATGCGTTCCTGTTCGGCCGGCGGACCTACGAGATCTTTGCCGGCTACTGGGGAGTAAGAGATTCGGGCCCCATCGCGGCGGCGTTGAACACGCGGCCCAAGTTCGTGGCATCGACCACGCTCACCAACCCGCAATGGGCGGACACGACCGTCGTCTCCGGAGACGTCGCGGCCGCAGTCGGCGAGCTGAAAGCCAAGCCGGGAGGCGAGCTGCAAGTGCACGGGAGCGGCAACCTGGTCCGCTTGCTCGTCGACAACCACCTGGTCGACGAGATCACCCTGCTCACCTATCCCGTGGTCGTCGGCCAGGGCACGCGGCTATTCCCCGCCACCGGCCCGGACATAGCACTTGAACTGGTCGACTCGCGGGCCACCCCCATCGGGGTGACGATCCAGGTCTACCGGCCCACCGGGCGCCCGCAGTACGCAACGGCCACGGCCGACCTGTAGCACCGCCAAGGAAGCGAGCGGGAAGCGAATGGAGCTAGCCGGACTCGAACCGGCGGCCTCCTGGGTGCGATCCAGGCGCTCTCCCAACTGAGCTATAGCCCCGTGGCTGGTTCATGGTAGCGCCGCTCCGGCCTTCGCCGGAAGGGCCTGAGCCGACGGTACCCTCTTGCGCGAGTGAGCTTTCGGTCACGGCTTCGCCTGTTCTTCGCGCTCATAGTGATCGTGCCGATGATCGCGCTTGCGATCGTCGCCTTTCTCCTAACCGAGCGCAGTGAGACCGGCAAGGTGGACGCGGGCGTCGCCACGGGAGTGAGCGCCGCGTCCGGCGCCCATGCCGAGGCGGCCGACGCGACGGGCCCCGCCGTGCGGGACGTCGCGTCGGACCCCGAGCTTCAAGCCGCGCTGGGGTCGGATGCTCGCGTGAAGCAGCGCTTGGACGAGCTGGTACGTGCATCGCCCGTCGTCGTCTCGATCGAGTGGCGCTCGACCAAGGGCGACCTCATGGCGCGGGCGGGCTCGCGCCGCGGCCTGGCCCTCAAGGACGTGCCGCTGTCGCGCGATGGGCGGCGGGTCGGCGTGCTGGCGGTCTCGACCACCGAGGCCGCGGAGCTGCTCGCCAGGGTGAGCAGATTGACCGGCCACGAGCTGGTCGTCTTCCGCGACGGCGACCTGCTCGCGGCCACCGTGGACGGGGTCGGCCCGCGGGCCGAGCTCGGCGATCGGGGGGAGCCGCGCGACTACCGCTTCGGCGAGGATCACTTCCGCGGCCGGATCGAGCGAGTCGAAGAGCCCGTGGGGCCGCCGGTGGAGATGCTCGTCGCCCAGGACTCCACCGAGCTCGACGACAGGATCGCCCGCAACCGCCTGCTGATCGGCGGTCTGCTGGTGGTGTTCATGCTGCTGGCGCTCGCCTCCGCCGGCTTCGTGGGCCGCGCTCTCGAGTCGCAGATCGCCAAGTTCCTCTCCGCCGCTCGCCGCCTCGGCCGAGGCGATTTCACCCATCCCGTCCCGATCGAGGGCCATGACGAGTTCGCGCAGCTGGGCCGCGAGTTCAACAGCATGTCGCGTCAGCTCGAGGCCAAGATCGACGAGGTCGAGCGAAAGCGCCAGGAGCTGGAGGAGACGATCCGCCGGGTGGGCGACGCGCTCGCCACCGGACTCGACCGTCACGGCGTCGTCGAACTCGCCGTGCGCCAGGCGGTTGATGCCTGCGAGGCTCAGGCCGGAAGGGCCTTTCCACTCGCCGAGGATGCCTTTCGCGAGGCTCGCTTCGGCGCCCTCGACCCCGGCCTGGAAGCGGCCATCGGCGTCGCCGAGCGCGAGGCCTTCGTCGTCACCCCCGAAGCCGGCCGGGAGCTGCTCGCCCAGCTCGACGCAGAGGTTGCGTCGCCACGTGCCCGCCGGGCGGTGGCGGGCGCGGCCGGCGGCGCTCATGCCCTGGCGATTCCGATGCGGGCGCTCGGCGGCGCCGGCGGCCGTGAGTTCCTGGGCGTGGTCTCGATCGCCCGCAGAGGCGCCGCCTTCACGCGCGAGGAGGCAGAGCTGCTCGAATACCTCGCGGGGCAGGCGGTCGTGTCGATCGAGAACGCGACCCTGCACGAGACGGTCGAACGCCAGGCGGTCACCGATGAGCTCACCGGGTTGGCCAACGCGCGCGAGTTCCACGCGATTCTCGAGCGCGAGGGCGAGCGGGCACGTCGCTTCGACAACTCGCTCGGTCTCGTGATGGTCGATCTGGACAACTTCAAGCGCATAAACGACGACCACGGCCACCAACAGGGCGACGAGGTCCTGGCCTCGGTGGCGAGCGTCCTGCGTGATCTCTCTCGTGACATCGACACGCCCGCGCGCTACGGCGGGGAGGAGCTGGTCGTCGTGCTGCCGCAGACCGACACCCAGGGGGCCGCGCTGCAGGCCGAGCGCATGCGCGTGGCGGTCGAGGCGCTGCGGGTGCCCAAGGTGGGCGGGCCCGGCTCCCTGCGCGTGACCGCCAGCTTCGGCGTGGCCGCGTTGCCTGAGAGCGCCGGTGACGGCGAGGGGCTCGTCGCCGCCGCCGACGCGGCGCTCTATCGAGCCAAACGGGGCGGCAAGAACCGCGTCGAGCGCGCCGGGCGGGTGCCTGCGGCGAGACCGGCGTGAGTCCGCCGGCCGCTCCGGATGGCGCTCAGGAGGCCCGGCCGGAACCTCTCAGCACGCCTCGATAGGCTTCCGCGCGATGGGCCTTCTCGATGATGCGATCCGGGAGCATCTCGATCTCAAGCGCAAGCACGGCGTGGCGGAGGAAGAGCTCCAGCGCCAGGAAGAAGAGGCGCTCGGGCCGGCACGTCGCGAGGTCGCTCCCACTCAGCCCCAGGACGGTAACGGCGCGGAGCCGGCCGAGGCCGGATCCGAGACTGCCTCCGATGGTGCTCCGACCGAGGCTGCCGAGGCCGAGACCACCGTGCAGACGCCCGCCGGTGTCGCGCCCGAGGCCCTCCGAGGAGCCGGCCGCGCCCGCGCCCGTCCGCGGGAGGCGGCGGTCGAGCCACCGGCCACCGAGCCCGAGCCTGCTCCAGAGCCGGAGCCAGAGCCCGAACCAGAGCCAGAGCCCGAACCAGAACCCGAACCGACGCCGTCCCCGTCAGCGGAGGTCGATTCGGTCGTGGACTCTCCCGAGCTGGAAGAGCCGCCCGCGCCGACAGGGGACACTCCTCCGCGGGGCTTCGAGGGGCTGGACGAGGAGGATCAGGAGCTGCTCAACGAGGACAGCGGGGCGGACGAGGACGACGAGGACGTCCTGCTCGACACGCCCGACTTCCTCCAGGAGACGCCCGAGCACGATCGGCTCTGGTTCGAGCAGAAGCCGCCGCGCGACTTCGACTTCGACTAGGAACGATCGTGGTCACGGGCCGCCGCCGAACGAGTTGCGGCGGAGGCCGCCCGCCCCGGCGACCTCCGCACGTTTGCAACTCAGCGGCGTCCCGTGCCGCTTTGACTCGACGGAACCCTCCATGCCGTCGTAGGGAGGGTTTCGGCCCGAATGCCGCCATTCATGAAATCCGTGGCGCAGGCCTAAACGTTTTGGCCGTGAGCGGGGCGCTAGCTGATGTAACCGCGTGTACGAGCGGCTTCCACGACGCGCTCGATGCCCAGCTCGTAGGCGGCTGTGCGCAGCGAGACCTCGTCGTCGCTCGCTCGCGCCGACACCTCGCGGAAGGCCTTGCGCATGGTGCGTCCGAGGCGCTCGTTGATCTCCCGCTCTTCCCAGCGGAGGTGCTGCAGGTTCTGGACCCATTCGAAGTAGGACACGACGACGCCGCCTGCGTTGGCCATGAGGTCGGGCACGACGAGGATGTCCTTGTCGCGGAGGATGTCGTCCGCTGCCGGTGTCGTCGGGCTGTTCGCCCCCTCCACCACCATGCGGGCCCGGAGGCGATCCGCGTTCTGTTGGTGGAGCATTCCTCCGAGTGCCGCCGGGACGAAGACCTCGCACTCGACCTCGAGCAGCTCGTCGGGCGCGATCTCCTCGACCCCGTCGAAGTCGGGCAGGGCGCCGCCCTCGCGCACGTGCGCCGCCAGGGCCTCCGCATCGATGCCCTTCTGACTGTGTATCGCACCGCTTGCGTCCGAGACCGCGACCATCGTCGCGTCGAGCTCCTGCATGATGCGCGCCACCCACGAGCCGACGTTGCCGAAGCCCTGGACGACGAAGCGGGTGTCCGACGGGGTCAAGTCGAGCATCGGCGCGGCCTCTCGGAACATGTGAACCACGCCGCGGCCGGTGGCGGCCTCGCGCCCGAAGGATCCCTCGAGCGCGATCGGCTTGCCGGTCACGCAGGCCGGCGTGTGCCCGTGGAGCTTGCCGTACTCGTCCATCATCCAGGCCATGACCTGGGCGTCGGTGCCGACGTCCGGGGCGGGGATGTCGCGCGTGGGGCCGAGCACCTTCTCGATCTTGTCCATGAAGGAGCGCGTGATCGCCTGCAGCTCGTGGGGCTCGAGCTTCTTGGGGTCGATGTTCACGCCGCCCTTGGCGCCGCCGTACGGGAGGCCGACGATCGCGGTCTTCCAGGTCATCAGCTCGGCGAGCGCGCGGACCTCGTCGAGATCGACCTCGGGGTGATAGCGGATGCCGCCCTTGTAGGGCCCCCGGGCCCCGTTGTGCTGGACGCGGTAGCCGGAGAAGACGTGTATGGCCCCGTCCTGGAGCTTTGCCGGCACCTGAACCTGAACCTCGCGGTACGAGGAACGCAGGACCGCGGCGACGTCATCGGGTAGCCGCAGGCGCTCCGCGGCCTCCCAGAACCAGTGGGAGACGATCTCGTAGTTCGAGATCTCAGCGCGCTGAGGCTGCTCGTGCTCCTCGGTGCGCTTGGGCGACTTGTCGGGGGCACCGTGCCCGTCGGCCTCGGCGTGCGGCCCGCCGCGCTCCTCCTCGCCCGGCCCGCCCTGCTCGGTGTCCTCGACTCCGGTGGGAGCCGCGCCGTCTGCCTTCTCGTCCTGCTCCGTCATGCACCCCTTGCCTTCCCCGGATTCAGCGATCGGCAATCAGCCTCGTTTCGAGCCGCCACCCTTACCATTGCGAGGTAGGGGCCATAGCTCAGTTGGGAGAGCGCCTCCCTTGCACGGAGGAGGTCGCCGGTTCGAGTCCGGCTGGCTCCACTTGGCTCAGCGGCGAGGCGGCGTGCTCACTCGGCATCCCCGGTCCGGACGCTCTTCAGGAGTCGCTGGGGCGCCAGGGCGAAGGCCGCGAACGCGGCCGCCAGCAGCAACACGCCGACGCACACGCCGAAGCCGGCGCGTGCCGCCGCGTCGAAGGCGTCGTCGACTCGCATGGTCAGCTGCTCGCGCATGGACCCCTTCAGTGCGTCGACGACATCACGTGCCTCCTCGATCGACTCCGCCGCCCGCGCCCTCTGTGCGCTCGAGAGTCCCTCGAGGTCGTTGATCCGGTTCGTGTAGCTGCCTGCGAAGACGGTTCCGATCAGCGCCACGCCGAGCGCGCCGCCCGCCTGGCGCGCGAGCTGGTTCACGGCGCCGCCGTCGCCCGCCTTCTCGTCCCCGAGGTCGTTCATGATCACCGCCGTCGCGGGTGGGACGGCGAGCGCGATGAAGATCCCGAGGAGGCCGGTGCCCACCAGGACGAGCACCACCGTGGGGTTTCGTCCCAGCAACAGGAAGAGAGCGGTCGACGCGCCGAGAGCGGCGGTCCCGCCCGCCACGGTCAGGCGCGGGCCCAGGCGTGCGAAGAGCCGGGCGTTGTACCGGGCGCCGATGGCGCTTCCCACCCCGAGTGGGACCAACGTGAGGCCGGAAGCCACCACCGAGAGGTCCTGCACGTACTGGAGGTACTGCGGAAGCAGGAACAGAATCCCCAGGAACGAGACGTAGATGCTCAGGATCGCCACCGCGCCCGCCGCGACCGCGGGCCGGGCCAGGACGCGCACATCGAACAGCGGGTAGCGATGCCGAAGCTGCGAGCGCACGAACAGGACACCCGCGATGAGCCCGGTCGCTCCCGTGACCAGCACCTCCGGGCTGCTCCACCCGGAGTCGGGGCCCTCGATCAGAGCGAAGACCACTCCTCCCAGCGCGAGGATCGAGAGGACGACGCCGAGCACGTCGATCGGCGGCGTTCCCGGCCGCGTCGACTCCGGCAGGACCTTCAGTCCCGCCGGGACCACCACCAGCGCTACGGGCACGTTGACCAGGAAGACCGCCTCCCAGCCCACCTCGCGAACGAGCAATCCGCCGAGCACCGGGCCGGTCACCAGCCCTGCGCCCGCTACGGCGGCCCAAACGCCGAGCGCTCCGGGGCGCTCCTCGGGCGGGAACATCACGGCTATCAGCGACAAGGCAGGAGGCAGCACGCAGGCCGCCGAGGCGCCCATCAGGACCCGCGCTCCGATCAGCGAGACCGGCGAGGGAGCGATGGCGCAGAGGACCGACGCGACGCCAAAGCCGGCCATGCCGGACAGGAAGACCCGCTTGCGGCCGAAACGGTCCGCCAGGCCGCTCCCCACGAGCAGAAGGCCGGCCAGGGCCACAAGGAAGCCGGCGAGGACCCACTGGAGCTCGCCGACGCCGGCGTTGAGGTCCTCGGAGATGTCTGGCAGCGCGACGTTGACGATCGTCATGTCGACGGCGCTGATGAACATCGCGGCGCAGACCACGAGCAACCCCTGCTGCCGTCGATCGTGCGTAGCCGCGTGATGAATCGGCAGGTGCTGGACGAATTGCGGGAACTCGATGGGGAAAACGTAACCGGCGGAGCGTGGTGCCGCGCTCTCAGCCCTGGGCGAAGCCCGCGTCCAGGAGCTTCGGCGCATGCTTGGCGGGGTCGCGCGAGTTCAGCAGGACCACGCCCAGCCGGCGGCCGTCGCGGCGAGCGACCCCCACGAAGCAGCGCCCGGCGCTGTCGGTGTAGCCGGTCTTCAGCCCGACCGCTCCCGGGTAGCCGAGGCGCATGAGGGGGTTGTGGCCGGTCAGGTAGAGCTTGCCTCCCTTGGTGGGGAAGCGGAAGGCCACCTGACGGCGCCGGGCGATGCGCCGGATGCGCTCCTGCGCCATCGCCAGCCGGGTCAGCACGGCCACGTCGCGCGCGCAGGAGCGGTTGCCGTCCTCGAGGCCGTGGGAGGACCTGAAGTGCGTGCATTCCAGGCCCCACTCACGCGCTCGGCGGTTCATCAGGGCCACGAAGCGCCGCTCGCTCCCGGAGACGTGCACGGCGAGCGCTATCGCCGCATCGTTACCGGAAACGATCAGCAGCCCGTTCATCAGCGTCTCGAGCCGGACGCGCCGGCCCTCGGGCAACAGCCCGATCGCGGAGCCCTCGTACCTCAGCGCGGCGGGCGTGATCCGCACCGGGTCGTCGGGCTCGGAGCGGTCGACCACCACCAGCGCGGTCATGATCTTGGTCAGGCTCGCGATCGAGACCACTCGCAGGGGCCGGCGGCGCCAGAGCACCTCGCCGGTGTCGATGTCGAACACGAGCCCCGCTCGCGGCGGCTTGCGCAGGTCGACCCGGATGGCGTCGACGCCCCCGAGCGGAATCGAGGGCACCGGCTCGCCCTCGATCAACGGCGCCGGCTCGCGAGGCTCTTCGGGCACGCCCGCCGCAGCCGATGAGGAATCGAGCGTGAGCGCCGCCGGCGGCGGGGGGAGCGAGTCGTCGCCGGTGGCAAAGGCGACGTACGCGGCGGCGCCCACGGCAAGCGGCGCGGCGAGCAGGGCGAGGCCCGCGACCAGGGCGGAGAGCCGGCCGCGCCGGCGCGCTCTGCGCCGCTCAGCCATTGGGCGGCGTGGGGGCGAGCGCGCCCAGCACTCCGAAGCCGACCATCAGGCAGATGATGCCGAGGCTGGCGATCAGGACGAGCGTGCGCGCCATCAGTACACGGGAATGCGGTGGGACGCCTCGTAGTCCTCGTGCACGTTGTTGGCGAAGAGCTTGATCAGGAGCATCCCGACCAGGAAGCCCCCGATGTGGGCGAAGTAGGCCACGCCGCCCTCGGATGCTCCGATGGGCTCGCTGAAGGCGGGCAGGAGCTGCAGGGCGAACCACAGCGCGAGCACCAGCAGGGCGGGTAGCTGGATGACTGTGAAGATGATGATGAGGAAGATGAGGGTCACGACCCGCGCGCGCGGATAGAGCACCGCGTAGCCACCCAGCACCGCCGCTATCGCGCCGCTCGCGCCCACGGTGGGAATGGTGGAGGAGGTGTCGGTCACCACCTGCAGCAGGAGGGCGGCGACGCCGCCCAACAGGTAGAAGAGGGCAAAGCGCCATCGACTCATCGAATCCTCGATGTTGTTCCCGAAGATCCACAGGAACAGCATGTTGCCGGCCAGGTGAAGCAGCGAGCCGTGCATGAACATCGATGTGAGGATGGTCAGGTACCAGGGCGCCTGCTCGGGCGCCCGCGCCCCGCCCACGTCCGGCTGTCCCTCGCAGCGCACCGCGCCCTCGGTGGTGAACCCACAGTCGTCCCCGGGATTGGTGATCTCGTAGGGAATCGCGCCAAACTCGAGCACTCGCTCGTCGCCCGTCCGGCCGAGCGACCACAGCCCGCCTTCGAAGCCGAAGTACACGAGGCAGCAGATCACGATGATCGCCACGGTGAGCACGGGAAAGCGCCTCGTGGGGATGTCGTCCTTGAGCGGGATCACGGGGATTGCCCGCGGCGCGGCACATCCAGGAACTCGATCGCCGGCGAGAAGAACAGGCCCGGCGAGGGTCCGCCCTGGATCGCGTAGACCCGGCGGCCGAACGCGACTCCGCCGAGGCCGTGGCGCGGTGTGCGCATGTCGGGCAGGGCCCGCCAGCGGCGGGTGCGCGGATCGAAGAGCTCCACCGCGCCGATGGTCTTGCCGCCCGGCGTCAGCTGCTCGCCTCCGAAGACCACGATCCGTCCTCGCGCAGCCGGACGGACGCGCCGCCGCGGGAGTACGCACCGGCGGCAGCTCCTGCCAGGATCGCCGGCGCGGGTCGTAGCGGTCGACCGCCGACAGGTTGGCGGCGTCGCGGCCCGCCACCACGTAAAAACGCCCGCCGGAGGCGACGCCGCCGGTGTGGTTGCGAGCCGGACCGGGAAAGCTCGGCCGACGCGTCCAGCGATCCGTGGCGGAAGCTGTACACCTCGAGCGATCGCAGCGATCCCGAGTCGTTCGTGCCCCCCGCGACATAGAGGCGATCGCCGACCACGGCCGCCGCATGCGCGGCGCGGGGCGTGGCCGACGAGGCGAGGCGGTGCCATCGGTTGCGCTCGAGGTCGAAGCGAAGCAGCGCGTTCGTGGGGTCCGCGAGACCGCCGGCGGCGGAATAGCCGCCGTGCACGTACACCCGCCCGCGGTAGGCGACCGCCGTCGGATGGTTGAGGGCCAGCGGCATGTCACGCATGCCCCGCCAGCGGTCCGCCCGTAGGTCGTAGCGCTCGACCGCGGCGCTCGTGGCCCCGTTCGAGCTCTCGAATCCGCCCACCACGTAGACGAACCGCCCTACCCGCGCCGCGGCCACCTCGGTGCGCTCGAGCGGGGCGTCACGCAGCGCGCCCCACCGGTCGGTCCGGGCCGAGCCGTCGCGCGGCGCGAGCAGCAGCATCGCGAGGGCAACGGCGGCGGGCAGGGCGAGCGCGCAGGCAAACAGCACCCGGCGCGAGATCGTCATGCGTCGGAGGAGGCCTGCGCCAGGGTCTGCTCGGCGTGGTAGCTCGAGCGCACGAGCGGCCCCGCGGCCACGGACTCGAAGCCGAGCGCGTACGCCTCGCGCTCGAGCTCGGCGAACTCGTCCGGGTGCCAGTAGCGCACGACGGGCAGGTGGTCGCGCGTGGGGCGCAGGTACTGGCCGACCGTGAGCACCTGAACTCCATGCTCGCGCAGGACGCCGAACGCTTCGATCAGCTCCTGCTTCGACTCGCCCAGCCCGGTCATGAGCCCCGACTTGGTCACGACCTCGTTCCCGCCCATCTCCTTGGCGTTCGCCAGCACGCGGCAGGAGCGCAGGAAGCGAGAGCCCCGGCGCGCGAGCGGGTAGAGCCGCGGCACGGTCTCGACGTTGTGATTGAACACGTCGGGTCGCTCGGCGATCACGCGCGCGAGCGGCATCTCCTCGCCGCGGAAGTCGGGCGTCAGCACCTCCACCTTGCAGCCGGGCGCGAAGCGCCGCACCGAGCGGATCACCCCCACGAAGGCCGACGATCCAAGATCCGGCAGGTCGTCGCGGTCGACGCTGGTGATGACCGCGTGGCGCAACCCCATCCGCTTGACCGACTGCGCCACGCGCACGGGCTCGAGCGGGTCGTTGTGGGTCGGCTTGCCGGTCTTGACGTTGCAGAACCCGCAGCGGCGCGTGCAGGTGTCCCCGAGGATCATGAACGTGGCGGTGCCGCGCTCCCAGCAGTCACCGATGTTGGGACACGCCGCCTCCTGGCAGACCGTGTGGAGCCCCTGCCCCTCGATCATCCCGCGCAGCTCGCGGTAGCGCGTGCCTCCCGGAGCCGGGCGCTTGAACCACTCGGGCTTTCGGTCGCGGAACGGCCGTACATCGCCCATCTCGAGCACGCGAGCGCCGCCGGGGTTCGAGCGGGAACGCGTGCTCACGCCGCCACGGCCTCCCGGCCCTTCAGCCGCTCGAGCGAGACGAGCCGCTGCCGCATCGCGAAGGCCTCGGCGAAGCGGTAGGCCAGGCGCTTGCGAAAACAGGGGAGGGCGGGGACGCGGCCGGTCTCGGCCGACAGCGAGGTCACCCGAGCGTGCTCGATCCCGCAGGGCACTATCCACTCGAAGGGCCGGAGGTCGTTGTCCACGTTCACGGCCAGGCCGTGCATCGATACCCCGTCGCGCACGCGCACGCCGATCGCGCCGATCTTGTGCTCACCCGCCCAAACACCGGTGAAAGGCGTGTCGCGCGGCTCCGCCTGCACGCCCTCGTCGGCCAGCGCCGCGACGATGGCGCCCTCCATCCCGTGCACGAAGTCGGCGACGCGGTCGACCGCCATGATCGGATACGCCACGAGCTGGCCCGGACCGTGATAGGTCACGCGCCCGCCGCGATCGGTCTCGCAGACCTCGATCCCCCGGGCGCGGTACCAGCTCTCCTCCATGGGGAGGTCACCCGGGGCGGTGCGCTTTCCCTTCGTGTAGACAGGCCCGTGCTCCAGGACCAGCAGCAGGTCGGGGAGCTCGCCCGCCACGCGCCGCGCATGCAGGGCGCGCTGGAGGTCGAGAGCCTCCGGATAGGCGATCCGGCCAAGCTGAGTGACCCACAGTTCGGGCATCGGACTCAAGGCTACTCTCCGTTGCGTGGACTCAGAGAAGCGCTTCTGGCCGGCCCGGATGCGCTGGCGGCTGCGGGGAGCCTGGATGTGGCCCTCCTTCGTCGTCATCACCCTGTTCGAGGGTTTTCTGCTCCACCAGCTGCCGCCGGTGCGCACGGGGGTCGACCTGATTCCCGGGATCCTGCTGGCCACATTCGCCAACCTCGTGCTGATCGGGGCGGTGGGTCCGTGGCTGGCCCGCCGGCTCTGGAAACGCCGCCCGGCGGCCCAGCCGGGCGCGCCGCCCAAGGCGCAGCTCGAGGTGCTGTCCGACCGCGTGGGCACGGGCCTGCTGGTGGCCGGAGTCTTCGGCGTCCTGGCGGCCGGCCTGGCCGCGCGCCCGGTCGTGGTGTCCGAGACCGAGGACACCGAGCGGGCCGCGTTCGCCCTCATCCACCACATCGAGAGCAGCGGCAACGAGGAGCTGATCCGCAACCGCGATACCGCGCAGACGGCCCGGCTGGACGATGACTATTTCCGCACCTGTATCCGCCGCGACGACGAGCGGCGCTACTTCTGCTTTCTCATCGACACGAGCGGCGAGCGAGTGAGCGTAGTCCGGGACCCGAGCGCGCTGCCCAACCGGATCAACCCCTAGCGCGCTCCTCGAGGCAAGCGCTCAGAGGGCGGCGAGCGAGCCGTCGCCCCGCACCTCGAGCAGCTCCACCGAGTTGCGCCCGTCGCGCAGGGCGGACGCTGGGACCATCAGGGAGAAGAACTCGGGTGAGCGCCCGCGCAGGCGGAAGCTGCGCCCCACCGCGGCTATGCGCCCGTTCACCGCGGCCGCGAGGTCGCGCAGCTCTCCCGGGCTTCCGCCCCTCAGCCGTCCGGTGACGCGGGTCGGCAGGATCGCCTTGCCGCGATCGACGTCGCGCAGCAGGTCCGCGTTGGCGAGCCGCGCGCGGACCGAGCTCGAACGCTCCAACCGGCGGAGGCGCACCCTGTCTCCCAACAGCTCCTGGTTAGGTCCGATGCGGAAGGCCGCGGCCCATGGGTCGCCGTAGTCCCGAAGGCTCTGTGCGCCGGTCCCGAACGTGGCCGCCCGCCGCCGGCGCACCTCCTCGCGTGCGGCGTCGAGGTCGTCGCGTTCGATGCTGATCACGCGGCTGAAATCCCGCCGCGGGAGGGCCACCTCATCGCGTTCCTTCGTGACCTCCGAAAAGGCCGACCGGCCCTCGTGGCGCCACGTGACCTCGGTGTTCAGCACATCGGCGATCGTGGGCACGACGTCGATGTTGCGCACGAGGCTGTCGTCTATTTCCCCCTCGGTCTGCCCCGGGAGCTTCACGAAGAAGGGAACCGGCGCGATCTCCTCGATGTTGTCGTCCCGTACCTGGCGCCGGCCGGGCACGTTCAGGTCGAAAGAGTAGCCGTGGTCGGCAAGCACTATGAGCAGCGCCTCGTCGAAGAGCTTCGTGTGTCGCATGCGACGCATGATCCGGCCGAGCTCGTGGTCGACGAAGCCCACCTGCAGCAGGTGGCGCAGGTGGTTGTGATCGGTCAGGCCGCGAAGATCGAAGCCGATCGGGCGGTTGAGGCCGGGGATTGGGTCGTTGCCCGCGGGGCGGGCCTGGTGCCCCGAAGGCAGGTACAGCCACGGCTCGTGGGGTAGAAGCGAGTGCTGGAAGTAGAAGGTCGGCTGGGGGCGCCGGCGCAGCGCGCCCACCCATCGACGCAGCCGTGCCGGCCGCCCGGCGCCGGCCAGGCGCGGGAGCACGCCCGGACGGCGGGTCCGCCCCTCGGGGCAGATCCAGGGCGGGCACAGCGCCGAGCCCGACTCGACCCTGATAACGCCATAGCCCAGCCGGTTCATCATGTGGTAGACGCTGGGCTGGTGGCTGCGCACGTCGGCCGCGGTGCGCGGCCGGGGCATCCGCGCATCGAGGATGGCCGGCACCGCCTTGAAGGTCGAGTCGTAGACCGTGTGCCCGTTGGGAAACCAGGTGGAGGTCCGCGCCAGCGCGGCGAAGTTCGGGAAGCGCTCGGCGTCGATCTGCCCGCCGGGCTTCAACAGCGTGTCGGCGGGGAACTCGTCGAAGACCAACACCACGACCGGTGGCCGGGGCGGCGGCGCCGCGGGGCCGGCGGTCGTCTCGCCGGTATCGTCTCGGCCCAGCGCGTAGCCGACCGCGGCGGTGGCGGCGACCAGCACGAGCAGCAGCAGGAGGGCGGGTCTGCGCACCCGCGCGAAATGTATTGAAGCCGCCCCTCAGCTTCGGGCGAGCGGGCGCAATCGCCCTCCGGACAGGACCTCGAAGACCTCGACCGAGTTGCGGCCCTCGCGCATCGCCGCCTCGGGCACGTTGAAAGCAAAGTGTTCGGTGGCGTCCCCGGTCAGGTAGAACGAGCGCCCGACCGCCTCGATGCGTCCGTTCAGCGCCACAGCCAGGTCGCGGCGCGCACCCGGGGCCCTACCGCGCAGGTCGCCCGCGATCTGGGTCGGCACCACGCCCGAGGCGCGGCGCACGTGCGCGAACTCACCGGGCTTGACGAAGCCCGCGGCCGCTCGCTTCCGCGCCGCGACCCGAGCTAGGCCCTCGGTGCTCTGTCCGACGAGTGCCTGGTTCGGGCCGATGCCGGTGAAGAGCGCCCCGAGCTCCCCCGAACCGAACTCGCGCAGGCGGCGCTCGACCACCCGCCGGCGCCGCGCCTCCCAGCGCCGGGCCGAGATCGTGACGGTCGAGGAGAAGTCGCGTACCGGCAGAGTCACGCGGCGGCTACGCCGCGCGGCGCGGCTGAAGGCCGAGCGGCCGTCGTCGCGGTACCCGAGCCGGCGGTCCAGCACGTCGGCGATCGTGGAGGGTACGTCGAGCGTGCGCACGTAGGAGTCGCTGAGCGCGCCGCGGCGCTGCCCGGGGCGCTTGACGAAGAACGGCACGGGTGCCACCTCCTGGACGTTGGAGTCGTTGACGCTCCGGCGAGTGTCCACCCCCGCCCCCCACGAGATTCCGTGATCCGCGGTCACCACGATCAGCGTGTCGTCGTAGATGCCCCGCCCCTTGAGGCGCCGCACGAGCCGGCCGATCAGGCGGTCGACGAAGCCGAGCTGAAGCAGGTAGCGCTGCTCGTTGTGGCGGGTGAGGAACTCGTCGTGGAAGCCCGGGGTGGTGTTCATGCCCGGCAGGGGATCACCCGGCTTGGGCCGCGACCGGGCCCCCGAGGGGAGGTAGAGGTAGGGCCCGTGCGGCATGAGCAGATGCTTCATCCAGAAGGTCGGGCGCCCGCTCGCCCGGATCGAGCTCACCCAGTGCTGGTAGCGCTGGGGTCGCCCGGCGACCAGGTGGGGAATGATCGCCGGCTTGCGGGCCCGTCCGCCCCGGCACAGGGACCGTGGGCAGAGCGCCGTGGCCTCCTCCGAGCTGACCATGCGGTAGCCCGCCCGGGCGAACATGTCGAAGACCGAGCGCGGATGACCGCGACGGTCGGGCGACGTGCCAGGCCGGGGCCGCATGCCGTCGAGAACGAGCGGCACGGCCTTGGTCGTCGAGTCGTACGAGGACGCGGCGTTGCGAAACCAGACCGCGTCGCGGGCCAGGGCGGCGAAGTTCGGGTAGCGGACCGCATCGATGCGCCCATCGGCGCCCAGCAGCGAGTCGCTCGGGAACTCGTCGAGGATGAGCAGCACCACATGCGGAGGGCCCGCAGGGGCCGGCGGCTCGTCCGCGGAGGTAGAAAAAGCGAGCGCGAGCGCGCTCGCCGCGGCCATGACGGTGAGCAGGGGCGGGATCACGCCGCCCGACTGTAGGCGCGTGGCGGACGGTTTACCGCTGCGTAACGGGCCAATCACAGGCCGTTAACGGTACGCTTGCGACTGGGTGCCGAACCTCAGCGTTCAGCTACCGCCGGCCGAGGCGGCTTTCATCGAGCGTTCCCCGCTCACACGTGCCGCGCTTACGTTCGCCGAGGGTCGGCATTCGGGTCAAACCCGCGACCTCGACACGACTCCGTTCGTCACCCATCCACTCGAGGTGGCCCGTCTCCTGGACGAGGCCGGCTACTCCGACGAGGTGGTGGCCGCCGGTGTGCTCCACGACGTGCTCGAGGACACCGACGCCGTCCGCGCCGACCTCGACGCGCATTTCGGCCCGGCGGTGGCCTGGCTCGTGTCCGCGGTGAGCGACGATCCATCGATCGAGAATCATGGCGAGCGAAAGGCCGCCCTGAGGCGCCAGGTGGCCGAGGCCGGCGAGCGGGCAGCCGCGATCTTCGCCGCGGACAAGATCTCCAAGGTCCGCGAGCTACGCGCTCGAGTCATCCGCGGCGCCTGCGAGGACGGTGATCGAACGAGGGTCGATCACTACGAGCAGAGTCTCGCGATGCTGTCCGAGCTCATACCGGACCATGACCTGGTCGATCAGCTTCGCGTCGAGCTAGCGGCGTTGTCCGCCACGCCCCCCCGCCGCTGAATCAAGCGAGCTCGGGCATCACCCGGTCCGCGACGAGCTTGAGCTGATCGCTGATACCGGGCACGTTCTCGACGTCCTCGTTGGTGAAGAACTTGACAAGGGCAGGGTCGGAGAGCGCGAAGATCATGTGGTTGACGCCGGCCGGCGCGATGTCGGAGCGGATCTTCTCGACCACCTCCTCCGGAGTCCCCGCCAGCGACAGCTTCTCCACGTAGTCGGGCGTGAACAGCTCGTACGCTCGCTTGATGTCGCCGGCGGCGAGCGCTTCGACGACCGGCTGCAGCTCCGCGGCGTCGATCCCGTGACGTGCAAGTTGCTCCGGCGGCATCGACGAGATGTAGAACGCGACGAGGAGCCGCGCGGCGTGCTTGGCCGCGGCGGAGTCGTCTGACACGACCGTGACCACCCATGCGCCGACATCGAGGTCGTCGAACGAGCGGCCGGCGCGCTCGGCGCCCTCACGCATGTTCTCGACCTGGTAGTCGTAGGCCTCGCGCGAGTACCCGAGCGCCTGGTGGAGGCCGTCGGCCATCTCGCCGGCGGTCCGGAACGAGCGCGGGCCCTTCATGCCGCCCATCAGCAGCGGGATCCTCTCCTGCACCGGCCGAGCGGCGGTGAACAGGCCGCTGTACTTGAAGTAGTCGCCCTCGAAGTCGATCTTGCCCTCGTCGAGGAACGTACGCATTACATGCAGCGCCTCGCGCAGGCGGGAGAGCGGCTTGCGATTCTCCCAGTCGAGGTGGTACTGCGCCATCAGGCCGAAGTTGCCTGTCGACACGACCGCCTCGGTCCGCCCGCCGGTGATCTCGTCAAGCGTCGCGAGCTGCTGGCAGATCAGCGTGGGCTCGCGCAGGAAGACGTGCGTCACGTTCGGCCCAAAGCGGATCTGTTGGGTCTTGTCGGCCGCCGCGGCGAACAGCGTCCACAGGTCCTTGTGCCAGGTCTCGTCGACCGCGTAGCAGGCGTAGTAGCCGAGCTCGTCGGCGGTCTTGATCATGTCGATCGAGTCCGACAGCGGGTAGTCCGGCAGCATGCAGTAGCTGAACTTCATCCCTCTCCCTCCGGCATCGTCTCGGACTCGAGGCCCAGTTCGAGCACGGCGTCCGCGAAGTGGTCGTGCATCCAGTCGAGGTGGTCCCAGCGGGCGGCGACTATTCGCTGTGTGTCCCAGGCGGGCAGTTCCTGCTGGGGGAACTTCTGCATCTTCTCGGGGTCGACCTCATACACGTGCTCGAAGCGCTGGATCACGTCCTCGTTGATGCGTTGCGCCTCGGGCGGAACCTGGTCGCCGAGCCGGAAGATGCTCATTCGTACGCCTCGTCCATCATCTGCTTGCCCGGGTTCATCACGTTGTTGGGATCCAGCGCGGCCTTGATGCGCTTGACCACCTCCCAGGAGCTGCCCATCTCGGTGGGCACGAGCTCGGCGTCGCCCTCGCGGGTGGCGCCGTGGCAGGCCGTGATGGATCCGCCGTGCTTGAGCGCGACCTCCGCGATCTCGCGCTTGCAGGCCACCCAGCCCGCCCACGTGTCGTCGTCGAGCTTCTGCTCCCAGATGCCCACGTCGATCTCGACGAGGTAGTCGGCCCACGGCTTGTAGGGGCCGCTCGTGTAGGCGAACATCCCCCAGTCGTCGAAGATCCCGTAGCGCTCGATGTAGCGCTCCACGATCGCGTGCCACTCCTCGCGCACCTTGGGCAACACCGAGTAGTTGAGCGCGGCGTCCTCGCAGTGCCACGACATCGGCACGACCTGCCCCTCCTGCGTGCGACCGTGCAACGGCGTGGCGTAGCGGTCGTGGCGCGAGGCCCAGTCGCCCTGCGAGATCTCGTCGCCGAGATACTTGCCGCCGTCGGCCCGGCCCAGCTCCATCACACGCGCCGAGGCCGGCTCGACCTCCGCCCGCGTGCCGTACATGGCCACGGCCACCACCGCCCTCACCGAGTCCGGCTGCGGGATGTAGGCCTCGTCGTCGCGGCGCAGATAGCGCAGCTTCCACTCGTCGAACAACACCACGCCGGCCAGCGTGGCCAGGCCCGACTTGGTCAGGGCGCCGGTGGTCCGGTAGGCCTTCATGTAGTCGTCGAAGGCAAAGAACGCGCTGAACTCGAGCTCGGGGCGAGGCGCCAGCTCGAGCGTCGCCTCGGTCGTGATGCCGAGCGTTCCCTGATGGCCGGTGAACAGGTGCTTGAGGGTTAGCCCGGTCGACGACTTTCGCAGCTTGCGCCCGCCGCCCTCGGCGATCTCGACTATCTCCCCGGTGGGAAGCACCACCTCCATCGAGATCACCAGGTCGCGGGTGTGGCCGAACCGCGAGCCGAGCAGCGACCAGCCGCCGGTGCCGATCCGGCCGCCCACGAGAGAGCACGGATAGGACGCGGGGTCGTCGGGATAGAAGACGCCGTGGGGGCGCAGCTCCTCGTTGAGCTTGAGCATGTTGATCCCCGGCCCCACGGTCACCGTGCGGTCCGTGAGGTCGATCTCGTGGATCTTGTTCATGAGCTTGACGTCGACGCAGATGCCGCCGCGCAGGGGCACGGCACCGTCGGCCAGTCCGGTTCCGCCGGCGCGCGGGACGACCGGAATGCTCAGGCGGTTGGCCAGCTTCAAGATCTCCGACACCTCCTGCGCGGTCACCGGGAGCACGGCCACGTCGGGCATGAACTCGGCCCAGCGGTGCACCGGGAAAGGCGCCGGCACGCGCGTGCGGCTGACGCGCGAGGACAGGTTGGGGAGGACCCGCGACTCGTCGCCGGTGATCGCGCGCAGCTCGTCGACCACCGCGTCGTCCACGGCGCTCTTGAACGCGACGCTCACGGGCCCGCCTGGGCCGGCTTGGCCGCCTCGGGTCCTCTGGTCGCCCCCCCGACCTCGATGCCCGCCGCCTGTGCCACGAGCTCGAACAGGTCCATCACTTCCACCCGACCATCCGCCGCCTCTGACAGCGGGCGCTCCGACCAGGGACAGGCGCTCACCAGCCCGTCGACCTCGAGTTCCTCCGCGCGGGCCACCCGCCGGCGGCTGATCTCGGCCGTGATCTCCGGCTTCTCGACCGGGAGCCCGCCGCCGCCCCCCGAGCAGTAGGACCACTGGGTCACGTGGTCGACGTCCTTGAAGGTCAGGCCGGGCACCGCCCGCAGCAGCTCGCGCGGCGGCGCGTGCACACCCTTGCGCTTGTTGAGCCGGCAGGGATCGTGATAGGTGACCGTGCGCTCGACGGGCTGGCTCAGGGTGATGCGCCCGTCGCGGACCAGCTCAGCCAGCAGCTCGACGCCCAGCACGATCTCGAAGTCGTACTCGGCGCCAAAGTACCTCGGGTAGTCCTCGGTGAAGGCGATGTAGTCGTGCGGGTCGGGAGCCAGGATGCGCCTGGCCCCCGCCGCGCGCCAGTCGGCCACGTTGTGCTCGGCGTGCTTTCTGGCCAGGTCGACGTAGCCCATCTCGGCGGCCGGCCCTCCGCAGCACCATTGCTCGGCCATCAGGCCGAACTCGACGCCCGCCTCCTTGAGCAGGAGCGCGAAGGCGCGCGAGTAGCTCGTGCGGTAGAAGGCCGCCTCACAGTCGACGAACAGGATCGTCTCGCCGCCGGTGGGTAGGTCGAGGCCCTCGGCCCAGTCGCGCACGTGTTCCTGGCTGACCGGGAGCTCCCCCAGGACCGGTTCGTTGTGGGCCTCGACCAGACGCTCGTTCCACAGCCTCCAGCCGTCGCGCTCATTGCCCGTTTCGACCATGAGGGCGCGCATCGCCTTGACCACGTCGACCGTGCGCGTGCGGTGGCGATAGAAGTCACCGGTGAACAGCGTGTTGGGGCAGCGCAGCTCGCACGCGCCGCACTGCGTGCAGTGGACGAAGTCGTCGGCCACGTCCTCGACCGAGAGAAGGCCCTTCTCCATCGCGACGATGTCGGCGTGGAACGCGGTCGGAGTGTGGTTCTCGTTGCGCGTGACCTGCATGACCGGGCAGACCTCGCGGCAGAACTTGTGGCCCGAGGAGTAACAGCCGTAGGCGTTGTTGCGCCAGCGCTCGACGAACTCCCGCTGAAGGTCGCCGTCGCCGTTGGCCGAGTATTCGCTCACGAGGGGCCCCTAGCTTTCCAGATTCACCATCACGTGCTTGATCTCGGTGTAGTCCTCGAGCGCGTAGGCCGACATGTCCTTGCCGTAGCCCGATTGCTTGAAGCCGCCGTGGGGCATCTCGTTGGCCATCGTCAGGTGGTCGTTGATCCAGACGGTGCCGAAGCGAATGGCGTTGGCCACGCGATGCGCGCGGCCGACGTCGCGCGTCCAGACCGAGGCGGCGAGCCCGTAGACCGTGCCGTTGGCCCATTCGATCGCCTTGGCCTCGTCGTCGAACTGCTGAATGGTCATGACCGGGCCGAAGATCTCGTTCTGGATCATCTCGTCGTCCTGCCGAAGTCCGGCCACGACGGTGGGCTCCAGGAACGAGCCGGGCAGGTCGGGCTCCTTGCCGCCCGTCACGATCTCGGCGTGCGAGGGCCGGCGCTCCAGGAAGCCCTCGACGCGCTCCCGGGCGCGCATGGAGTTGACCGGTCCCAGTGTGGTCTCGGGGTCGAACGTGTCGCCCGTGCGGAAGCCCTTCGCCTGCTCGGACAGGCCGTTGACCACGTCGTCGTAGATCCGTCCCGAGGCGAGCACGCGGGTCGCCGCCGTGCAGTCTTGGCCCGTGTTGTAGAGCGCGGTGGCGGCGATGGTCTCCAGCGCGACCTCGACGTCCACGTCATCGAAGACGATCACCGGCGCCTTGCCGCCCAGCTCGAGGTGCACGCGCTTGAGCGTGTCCGCAGCGGCCGCGGCGATCCACTTGCCGGTGCCGGGGGAGCCGGTCAAGGACACCAGGCCGATGTCCGGATGGGTCACCAGCGTCGACCCCGCCGGCTTGCCGTGGCCGGTGATCACGTTGAACACGCCCTTGGGCAGGCACTCACCCGCCAGCTCAGCCAGCTTGACGGTGGTGATCGGCGTGGTCTCGGCGGGCTTGAGCACGATCGTGTTGCCGGTGGCCAGCGCCGGGCCGATCTTCCAGATCGCCATCATCAGCGGGTAGTTCCATGGAGTGATCTGGCCGACCACGCCGATCGGCTCGCGCCGGATGATCGAGGTGCGGTTTGGCGCGTACTCGCCGGACGACTTGCCCTCCATCACACGCCCGGCACCGGCGAAGAAACGCAGGCCGTCGACGCACTGGGGCATCTCGTCCTCGTAGAAGGCGTTGCGGGGCTTGCCCGCGTCCGCGGCCTCGAGGTCGGACAGCTCCTCGGCGTGCTCCTCGAGCAGGTCCGCGAGCTTGTTGATGGCGGCGGCGCGCTCGCCCGGAGTGGTGCTTGCCCAGCCCTCGAAGGCGCCCTTGGCGGCGGCGACGGCCCGGTTCACGTCCTGCTCGGTGGAGAGCGGCATCTCCGCGATCACCTCGCCGTTCGCCGGGTTCACCACCTCCTCGGTGCCGCCGTCGGCGGCGTCGACCCGCTCGCCATCGATGAAGTTCTGCAGCTTGGTCTTGCTCAACGTAGCCATGCCTTCTCCTCTCTCCTAGGCGGTGACGCCGAGGACGTCCTCGACCGGCGTGTACTCCATGCCGGTGCCCTCGGCTACGGCCGCGTGGGTGACCTTGCCGTCCGCCACGTTCACGCCCGCGCCCAGACCCGGGGTCGACTCGATCGCCCCCTGCAGGCCGTGGTCGGCCAGGGCCAGCACGTAGGGCAGCGTGGCATTCGTGAGGGCAAAGGTCGAGGTGACCGGCACCGCCCCGGGCATGTTCGCCACGCAGTAGTGGGTCACGCCGTCGACCTCGTACACCGGATCGGAGTGCGTGGTGGGCCGCGACGTCTCAAAACAGCCGCCCTGGTCGATCGACACGTCCACCAGCACCGCGCGCTCCTTCATCAGGGCGAGCTGCTTGCGCTTGATCACGTAGGGGGCGCGGGCGCCGTGCACCAGCACCGCGCCGATCACCAGGTCCGCGTGCGGCAGCATGTCCTCGATCGACAGCGTCGAGGAGTAGACGGTGGAGGCGCGTCCGCCGAAATGGATGTCGAGCTCGCGCAGTCGGTCGATCGAGCGGTCGTACACGAACACGTCCGCCTCCATGCCGATCGCGATGAAGGCCGCGTTCTGACCGACGACTCCGCCGCCGATCACCATCACGGTCGCCGCCGCCACGCCCGGCACCCCGCCGAGCAGCACGCCGCGTCCGCCCAGCGGGCGCTCCAGGAAGAACGCACCGGCCTGGGTGGCGATCTTGCCCGCCACCTCGCTCATCGGCGCCAGCAACGGCAGCCGTCCGCGCTCGTCGACCACCGTCTCGTAGGCCACGCAGGTCGCGCTCGAGCCGCACAGGCCCTTGGTCAGCTCCGGATCCGGGGCCAGGTGAAGGTAGGTGAACAGCAGGTGGTCGGGCCGGAGCATCTCGACCTCGCTCGGCTGTGGCTCCTTGACGCCGAGGATCATCTCGGCCTCCTCGAACACAGCCGCCGCGTCACTCGCGATACGCGCGCCCTGCCGGGTGTACTCCTCGTCACCGATCGTGCTCCCGGCGCCCGCGCCGGACTGGACGATCACCTCGTGTCCGCGGTCCACCAGCTCGCGCACGCCGGCCGGCGTGAGCGACACTCGGTACTCGTCGGTCTTGATCTCAGTCGGAACTCCGACCTTCATCTATTTCCTTCCTCTCATGTGACCAGTTCTCGGGCGCGCAGCGCCAGCCAGAATTCGATGCGATCGCGTGCGCTGGACAGGTCGCGACCCGTCAGCTGCTCCACGCGCCGGATGCGGTAGCGCAGGGTATGCCGGTGGCAGAAGAGCTCGCGCGCGGCCTTCTCCCACTGGCCGTTCTGCTCGATAAAGGCCTCGAGCGAGCGAATCAGCTCGTCGCCGTACTCCCCGCTCGCATCCTCGAGTGGACCCAGCACGCTGTCGCAATACAGACGCAGCGCCTCGTCGTCCTGGAGTGACAGGAGCAGCTGAAACGCGCCCAGATCGCGGTAGGAGGCCACCGGCGGCGAATGGCCGTTGGCCAGGGCGACGGCCTCGAGCGCGCAGCGCGCCTCGTGGAACGAGCGCCGCAGCGAGCCCACCGCCGCCGTGCGCGAGGCTGCCGCGCGCAGGTCCTCCCCGTCTCGGGCCAGGGCCTCGCGGGCTCGCCGGGCCAACTCCACCGGCTCCACGCTGTCGCCGGCGTCGATGACCGCGCACAGCAGGCGCTCGTGGGCCGCCACGAGTGCTCCCACCCCCGAGTCGGCCAGGTAGCGGTCGAGGTCGCCCTCCGCGCCGGCCGCCGATCCCCCGTCGGTCGCCTCGAAAACGAGAACGGCGGCCTGTGATCCGACCCCGAAGGGCCGCAGCCGCACGGCCAGCTCGGTTTCGGAGAGGCGGCCGGTGAGCGCCTCCGCCAGTACGTCCCCGGCCAGGCGCCGCTCGGTGTCGCGCACCACGCGCTGGCGCATCAGCTCCAGCGCGACCACGGTCACGGCCTGTTGGAGAATCAGGCGCTCGAAGTCGCCCAGCCCGCCGGTGTCCCGAGTGGCCACGAGCCAGGCCTGGGGGGCGCCTCGACCACGCGTGGCCACGGGGAGCGCAAGCGAGCGCCCGGCGATGTCGGGATGGTCGGGCAGGAACTCACCCGTTTCGGAGTTGTTGGAGCCGTTCACGCCAAGGGCCTCACCGCGGCGGCGGACCTGCTCGCGCACGTACGACACCGCCGCCTCGGGAACGTGGCGGCGGAAGGTCTTGGCCGCGATCGTTTCCCCGCGCGCGGACAGCACCGCCACGGTGCCCCCGGTGGCGGCGGCCAGGGCGCGCACCACCTCATCGAGGCCACGCTCCTCGAGCACCAGCCGCTCGAGACGCTTGTGGATGGCGATGCCGCGCTGCAGCACCTCGTACTGCTCGTTCACCAGCCGCGTGAACGCGTTCTCGGTCAGCGCGATGAACGGCAGCTCGTACGGCACCTCGAAGACCGGGAAGTCGAGGGCCGCCGCCTCGTCCACGAGCGGGGCCGGCAGCTCGTCGAAGTCGAACCCGGTCCCGAAGCCCAACCCGGCGAGGTGGCTCTCGGACAGCAGCCGCACGAACTGGCGCTGGCGCTCCTCGGTGTCGAGCTGGATACCCGTGGTGAGGAGCAGCTCCCCGCCCGACAGCCATGGCGTCGGGTCGGGGAGCTCCGAGATGTGGACCCAGCGGACCGGCGCGTCGGCCGCATCCTCTCCAGTGACCAGGTCCAGGCCCGTCTCGGTGACCAGGCCGCGTACGGTCAGCATCCGGGTACGTTCCTCCGCCGCGGAGGGACAGGTCCGATCAGTGCCGGACGATCCGGTCCCAGGCGTCGGTGAGCACCTGGCGAAGGACCCTGTCCATCAGGTCGAACTCCTCGGAGTCGGCGATGAGCGGGGGCGAGAGTTGGATCACCGGGTCACCGCGGTCGTCGGCCCGGCAGATGAGGCCGTGCTTGTACAGCTCGGCCGACATGAAGCCGCGCAGCAGCTCCTCACCCTCCTCGTCGCTGAAGCTCTCCTTGGTCTCCTTGTCCTTGACCAGCTCGAGTGCGTGGAAGTAGCCCACGCCGCGCACGTCGCCGATGATCGGCAGATCCTCGGCCAGCTTGTCGAGCATGCCGCGGAACTCGGGCTCCTTCTCGAGCACGTGGCCGCAGAGGTTCTCGCGCTCGAAGATGTCGAGGTTCGCCATCGCCACGGCCGCCGACACCGGGTGGCCGCCGAAGGTGATGCCGTGGGTGAACATGTTCGTCTCGCCCATGAACGGCTCGGCCACGCGATCGGAGACGATGCAGGCGCCCATCGGCGCGTAGGAGGAGGTCAGCCCCTTGGCGGTGGTGATCAGGTCCGGCACCACGCCGAAGCGGTCGACGCCGAAGTAGTGGCCCAGCCGGCCCCAGGAGCAGATCACCTCGTCGGCGATGAGCAGGACGCCGTGGCGGTCGCAGATCTCCCGCACGCGCTGCCAGTAGCCGTCCTGGGGCACGTAGGCGCCACCGGAGTTCTGCACCGGCTCGAGGATCACCGCGGCCACGGTTTCCGGTCCCTGGAACTCGATCATGTGCTCGATCTGGTCGGCGGCCCAGAGCGGATCCCGCCCCTCGGGCCAGCGATAGTCGTTGGTGTTTGGCACGTGGTGCGCGCCGGGGACGAGCGGCTCGAACGCGGTGCGGAGGGGGGTTATGCCGGTGATGGACAGCGCCCCGAACGTGGTGCCGTGGTAGGCCACCTCGCGCGAGATGATCTTGGTACGCAGCGGCTCGCCGTTGAGCTTGTGGAACTGACGCGAGAGCTTCCAGGCCGATTCCACGGCCTCGGAGCCACCCGACGTGAAGAAGACGCGGTTTAGGTCACCGGGCGTAAGACCGGCGATCCGCTCGGCCAGCTCGATGGCGGTCGGGTGGGCGTAGCTCCAGTTGGTGTAGAACGCGAGCTTCTCCGACTGGCGCCGAGCCGCCTCGCCCATCTCGGTGCGGCCATGACCGGCGTTCACGCAGAACAGCGCCGAGAGCCCGTCGAGGTAGCGCTTGTCGTGCTCGTCGAAGACGTACGACCCCTCGCCGCGCACGATGATGGGGATCTCGTGCTGTCCGTCGTAGCCGCCCATACGGGTGAAATGCATCCACAGGTGGCGCCGAGCCTTCTCCTGCAGCGCGCTCGGCGTGCCAGTGTCCTCTTCGAATACGTACTGGGGCGTGGTCGCCATCGAAAACTCCTCCGCTCGGTCCTAGACGCTGCGGACAACGGTATCGCCGCTTTGGCGGCGCGTCTAGCGAGCCCCTGGGTGAATACCGGCGCACGGTGTTGTACGAAGGGGAGTATTAAAGGTTTGCAGTTTCGGCCTTTTCGACTTGCGATCGTGCCGGATCGGTCATATTTTGCGCCTCATAGTGAGCGAGGGAGGAGCACCCAGCGTCACCTTGCGCGGCGTGACGAAGCGCTTCGGTGATTTCGTCGCGGTCAGGAGCATGGATCTCGAGATCCCGAGAGGCGAGTTCTTCACCATGCTTGGGCCCTCGGGTTGTGGTAAGACGACCACCCTCCGCATGGTCGCCGGCTTCGAGGAGCCCAGTGAAGGGGTCGTCCTCCTCGACGGCGACGACGTGACCGGTCTTCCGCCGTTCCGGCGCCCGACCAACACGGTCTTCCAGAGCTACGCGCTCTTCCCCCACATGAGCGTCGAGAAGAACGTGGCCTTCGGACTCGAGCGGCGGAGCATCTCTCGCGAGGAGGTGCGCACGAGAGTCGCACAGGAGCTCGAGCGCGTGGGCCTGAGCGCGGAGGCCAAGCGCAGGCCGCGCCAGCTCTCCGGCGGGCAGCAGCAGCGCGTGGCACTCGCGCGCGCCCTCGTGAACCGGCCGGCGGTGCTGCTGCTCGACGAGCCGCTCGGCGCGCTGGACCTGAAGCTCCGCAAGCAGCTGCAGGTCGAGCTCAAGCGCATCCAGCGGGACGTCGGCATCACCTTCGTCTACGTGACGCACGATCAGGAGGAGGCCCTGACGATGTCCGACCGGATCGCGGTGATGAACCGCGGTGTCGTCGAGCAGTTGGACAACCCGGAGGAGATCTACGAGCGCCCGCGCACGACCTTCGTCGCGGGCTTCATAGGGGTGTCGAACCTGATGCCGGGCGAGGTGGTCTCGAGCGCGACCGGTGTGGCGGAGCTCCGGCTCGACGCCGGACCCACGGTCCGCGCGGGCGCCGCCGAGGCCAGCGTCGGCGAGCGCGCCCACGCCGTCGTCCGCCCGGAGAAGCTCCAGCTGCACGGAGCCAACGGAGTCGGCGCTCAGGGCGCGGCGAGCGTGCAGGGCCAGGTCGACAGCTCGCTCTATCTCGGCACCGCGACCCAGGTGGTGGTCCGGCTGGACGACGGGACGCGAATGACGGTGCTCGTGCCGAACGCCGACGAAGAGGCGCGCCGGCGCCTGCCCGCGACCGGTGACCGCGCCCAGCTGACCTGGGCCGACGAGAGCATCCACATCGTGCGGGAGCCGGCCGGCGGCGAGGCGGTTCCCGAAGAGGAGCAGACTCCGGCGTGACTCCCGACGATCAGCTCGATCGCCTGCTCGCGGACCCGCTCACCCGGCGCCGACTGTTCAAGCGTGGCGCGGCCGGAGCGCTGAGCGCATCGGCGCTGGCCTACCTCGCCGCGTGTGGCGCCCGCACCGGCGGCGTCGTGGAGTCGGGTGGAGAGGGGCCCGAGACCATCGAGAAGTCGAAGATCTCGGGCACGCTCAGCTTCTCCAACTGGCCCCTCTACATCGAAGAGGACCGCGGGACGCTCGAGGAGTTCGAGAAGGAGTACGGGGCGAGCGTCAAGTACGTCGAGGAGATCAACGACAATGTCGAGTTCTTCGGCAAGGTCCGCCAGCAGTACGAGCGCGGTGACTCAGGCGGGCGCGACATCCATGTGGTGACCGACTGGATGGCGGCGCGGATGATCCGGCTTGGGTACGTCCAGAGGTTCGACCCGGCCGCGATCACCACGGCGCAGCAGAACCTGATCGACCGGCTGCGCACGCCCCCCTTCGACCCCGGCCGCGACTTCTCGATGCCCTGGCAGTCGGGCTTCGCCGGCATCGTCTACCGCAGGGACAAGGTCAAGCGGGAGCCGAAGAGCGTCGACGACCTGTTCGATCCGGACTACAAGGGCAAGGTCACGATGCTCACCGAGATGCGCGACACCGTGGGCGTTGTCGCGGCCTCGCTCGGCTACGACCCCGAGCAGGCGACCCTCGACGAGTTCATGGAGGCGGTCGACAAGATCGGCGAGGCGGCCGAGTCGGGCCAGATCCGCGGCTTCACCGGCAACGAGTTCACCAAGGACATCACGAAGGGCGACTCCTGGGTGATCATCGGCTGGTCGGGCGACTCGGTACAGCTGCAGGCCGACAATCCCGACATCAGGTTCGTCGCGCCGGAGTCGGGCGTGCACCTCTGGACGGACAACATGCAGATCCCGATCGGCGCGCCCAACCCCTACACCGCCGAGAAGATGATCGACTTCGTCTATCAGCCCGAGGTCCAAGCCGATATCGCCGAGTACGTCAACTACATCTGCCCGGTCGAAGGCGTGCAGGAGATCCTCGCCAAGCGCGATCCTGGCCTAGCGGCCAACCAGCTGATCTTTCCGGACGAGAAGACTCTCGCCGACGCGTTCATCTTCCGGCAGCTGAAGCCGGAGGAGGAGGGTGAGCTGGACGAGGCGTTCCAGAAGGTAATCGGCGCGTAGGTCCCGTGGGGGCGCGTCTCAGGAAGGTCGGGCTTCCGTACCTCCTCCTGCTGCCGGGGCTCGGCTGGCTTGCGATCTTCTTTGCCATCCCGCTCGGCTACACGGCGTTCGAGTCGCTCAAGCAGGGCTCGATCGAAACCGGCTACATCTTCGACTGGAACTTCTCCAACTACACCAACGCGATCTCGGACTACTCGGAGCAGTTCCTGCGCTCATTCGAGTTCGCCGGGCTGGCCACGGTGGCTGCGCTTCTCATCGGCTACCCGCTGGCGTACTTCATCGCCTTCCGGGGCGGCAAATGGCGCAACGCGCTGCTCCTGGCGGTGATCGCCCCGTTCTTCGTCACCTATTTGATCCGGACGCTCTCATGGGAGACGATCCTCTCCGACTCGGGATTCGTGGTCAGCACGATGAAGAGCATCGGCCTGGTGTCCGAGGATGGCCGCCTGCTCGACACGACGGTCTCGGTGGTTGCGGGTATCACCTACAACTTCCTCCCGTTCATGATCCTGCCGCTCTACGCCTCGCTCGAGCGGATCGACGGCCGCCTGCTCGAAGCCGGGTACGACCTCTACGGCCGCCGGCGTGACGTGTTCCTGAGGGTGACGCTCCCGATCTCGATGCCCGGCGTGGTGGCGGGCACGCTGCTGTTCTTCATCCCGGCGGCGGGAGACTTCATCAACGCCGAGCTGCTCGGGACCCCGCGGCAGTACATGATCGGCAACGTCATCCAGAGCCAGTACCTCGAGATCGGCGACTATCCGACGGCGGCCGCCCTGTCCTTCATCCTGATGGCGGTGATGCTCGTGATCGTGTTGATCTGGGCGCGCATCGCGGGCACCGAGGCCCTGCTCGGCACAGAGGGGGAGGCGCGCTGATGGAGGCTGGGACCGCCCGCTCCCCGGTCTCCGCGCGCACCAGCGAGACGGGCAAACCGCGCAACCGGCGCCGCGGCGGCCGGCTGCTCGACCTGGGGCTGAACGCCTACGCCGGTCTGGCGTTGATCTACCTGCTGGTGCCGATCGCGATCATCCTCGTCTTCTCGTTCAACAACCCGCGCGGGCGCTTCAACTTCCTGTGGCAGGAGTTCTCGCTCGACGCCTGGAAGGAGCCGTTTGCCGTGCCCGGGGTCGGCGATGCCCTGCTCACCTCGCTCGAGGTGGCCGCGCTGTCCACGCTGGTCGCGACCGCGCTCGGAACGATCACCGCGCTCGCCCTGGTCCGCTACGAGTTCAAGGGCCGGGCGCCGGTCAACTTCTTCATCTTCGTCCCGCTCGCGACGCCCGAGGTCGTGCTGGGTGCTGCCCTGCTGTCGATGTTCATCAACTTCGCCGTGGCCACGGGCTTCGGGACGATCGTGATCGCCCACATCATGTTCAACCTGTCGTTCGTGATCGTAACCGTGCGCTCGCGCCTGATCGGCTTCGATCGTTCACTGGAGGAGGCCGCGCAGGACCTCGGCGCGACGCCCTGGCAGACCTTCCGCCTGATCACGCTGCCGCTGATCATGCCCGGCGTCGTCGCGGCCGGGCTGTTGGCCTTCGCGCTCTCCATCGACGACTTCGTGATCACCAACTTCAACTCCGGCTCGACCATCACCTTCCCCGTCTTCATCTGGGGCGCAGCTCGGGTGGCGGTCCCCCCGCAGATCTACGTGATCGCGTCGATGATCTTCCTCTTCACGCTCGCGATGATGCTGCTCACCGTATGGCAGCAGCGCCGCGCGGAGCGCATGGCCGCCGTTCGCCCAGACGAGCCCGAGCCCAGTCAGTCGTGATCGCCACTGCAGCCTCCTTGCTCGAGCGCGAGCGCCAACGCTTCGCGGCCACCCACGCGCTCTCGCGCGAGCTGCACGAGCGTGCGCGCGGCTCGCTGCTGGCCGGGGTGCCGATGAGCTGGATGACGATGTGGAGAGGCGGCCATCCCGTCTACCTCGCCCAGGCCCTCGGCGCCCGCGTCGTGGACGTGGACGGCAACGAGTACTCCGACCTGTGTCTGGGCGACACCGGAGCGATGGCCGGTCACCTGCCCGAGCCGACCATGCGCGCGGTCGCGGCCAGCGCCGGGGTCACCACGATGCTGCCGACCGACGACGCGGCCTGGGTGGGGTCCGAGCTGGCGCGCCGCTTCGGCCTTCCCTTCTGGCAGTTCTCGCTCACGGCCACCGACGCCAACCGCTGGATGCTGCGCATCTGCCGCCACCTGACCAGGCGGCCGAAGGTGCTGGTGTTCAACTGGTGCTACCACGGCTCGGTCGACGAGGCCTTCGTTACGCTCGGCGCAGATGGGCGCGAGCAGTCGCGCGAGGGCAACGTGGGGCCGCAGGTCGATCCGGCCCAGACGACGCGCGTGGCCGAGTTCAACGACATCGAGTCGGTGGAGGCGGCGCTGGCCCACGGCGACGTCGCCTGTGTGCTGATGGAGCCGGCGCTGACCAACATCGGGATCGTGCTGCCCGAGGAGGGGTTCCTGGCCGCGGTGCGCGAGGCCTGCTCTCGCACGGGCACGCTGTTGATCATCGACGAGACCCACACGCTCAGCGCCGGGCCGGGGGGCTGCACCGCGGCGTGGGGGCTCGAGCCCGACGTCGTGACGCTGGGCAAGTCGATCGGCGGCGGGATGCCAATCGGCGCCTACGGCGTCAGCGCCGAGCTCGCCGAGCGCATCGCCGCCGCTGACGACGCCGACCTCGAGGACACCGGCGGCGTGGGCGGCACGCTCGCTGGCAACGCGCTGTCGCTGGCCGCCGCCCGGGCGACGCTAGGCGAGGTGCTCACCGAGGCCGCCTTCGAGCACATGTCGGCGCTGCGCGAGCGCTTCGTGGCGGGTGTCGAGGAGGCGTTCGAGCGCTTTGCGGTGCCCTGGTCGATCGTCTCGCTGGGAGCGCGCGCCGAATACCGCTTCTGCCCCGAGCCGCCGCGCACCGGCGCCGAGTCCGCCGCGGCGACCGACCGCGAGCTCGAGGAGTACCTGCACCTTTACCTGCTCAACCGGGGGGTCCTGATCACCCCGTTTCACAACATGGCCCTGATGTGCCCGGCCACGACCGAGGGGGACGTGGACCGCCACAGCGAGGCTTTCAACGCAGCCCTGGAGGAGATCTGCGAATGACCGAGCATCACCGACTGCACCCCGACGAGGGGGCCCACACCGGGGGCAAAGGACTCAAGGAAGACGCCATTGGCTTCGTCGACGGCCTCATCATCGGTATCGCCTCGACGGCGCCCGCGTACTCGCTCGCGGCCGTGCTCGCGATCGTGGTGGTCGGCGTCGGCGTGCAGGCGCCGGCCGTTCTGCTCGCCTCTTTCGTGCCGATGTTCCTGATCGCTTCGGCCTTCTACTACATGAACCGGGCCGACCCGGACTGCGGAACGTCGTTCTCGTGGATCACCCGGGCGATGGGACCGGGGCTCGGCTGGGTTGGAGGATGGGCGGTCGCCACCACGGGAATCCTCGTGATCGGCTCGCTCGCTCAGGTGGCGTCCTACTACACGTTCGACCTGTTGGGCCTGGACGGCATGCGCGACTCGATCTTCTGGAACGTGGTGTTCACGCTGTTGATCATCACCGTGATGACGACCATCTGCGTGCTCGGCACCGAGCTGTCGGCCATGGTCCAGCGAGTGATGATCTTCTTCCAGGTCGGGGCGCTGTTGCTGTTTGCCGTCGTCGCCCTGGTCAAGGGCGGCGCCCTCACGCCGGAGCTGTCGTGGTTCTCGCCGTTCGCGGTAGACAGTCTCAACGCCCTCATTCTCGGCGTGCTCACAGGGGTGTTCATCTACTGGGGCTGGGAGAGCGCCGTCAACCTCAACGAGGAGACCGAGGGCTCGGCGACGGCGCCGGGACTGGCCGCGGTCCTGTCGACGGTGGTCCTGCTCGTGACCTACGTGCTCACCACCACCGCCGTGGTGGCGTACGCGGGCCTCCGCGCAATCGGCGACTTCGAGGACGACGCCGGGATCTTCGGCGCGCTGGCCACGGACGTGCTCGGCTCGCCGCTCGACAAGCTCGTGGTGATCGCGATCATCGTCTCGGCGCTCGCCTCGACGCAGACGACGATCCTGCCGGCGTCCCGCACGATGCTCTCGATGGCGCGTCAGGGAGCCTTTCCCGAGGCGTTCGGCCGGGTACACCCGCGTTTCCTGACGCCGCATGTGTCCACGATCGCGATCGGGGTGATCGCCGCCGTATGGTTCGGCGTGCTGTTCCCGCTGTCGGAGAACTTCGTCTACGACTCGATCACTGCGCTCTCGCTGATGATCGCCTTCTACTACGCGCTGACCGGATTCGCGTGCGCGATCTACTACCGGCGTGAGCTGACGAAATCGGTCAAGAACTTCGTGTTCATCGGCGTCGGGCCGGTGGTTGGAGGGACGATCCTCGGCTACCTGTTCTTCAAGGCCATCGACGAGTACCGCCAGGTCGACCAGTCCTACTCCGGCACCACGGTCTTCGGCATCGCGATACCGGTGGTGCTCGGCGTGGGCCTGCTCCTGCTCGGCGTCGTGCTCATGGTGGTCTGGCGCCTCGGCGGCCACCGCCGCTTCTTCGGGCGCGATCGCGAGACGGTCGACCCCGACGTGGCCGCCGGGCGCAAGCTCGGGGTGGCGGCGGTTCCCGAGGAGGCCGTCACGTGAGCACGATCGTCGTCGGCTACGACGCGTCGCCGGGCGCGCGGGCGGCGCTCGACCGGGCGCTCGACGTGGCGAGAGCGTTCGGCGACCGCCTGATCATCGGCTTCGGCGTGTCGCCGCCGGGCTCCATGGGCGACGAGTATCGCGCTCACCGCGACGCCCTGCGCGACCAGGCCGAGGCGATGATCGCCGAAGCGCTCGAACGCGCCGTGGGGGCGGGCGTCGACGTGGAGACGGCGTTGGTCGAGGACCGTCCCTCGGCCGCGCTGGTCCAGCTCGCCGACGACAACGACGCGCGCATGATCGTGGTCGGCAGCTGGAAGGAGCGGCCGCTCAAGGGGGCGATCCTCGGTTCGACGCCTCACAGGCTGCTCTACCTGGCCGGGCGCCCGGTGATGGTGGTGCCCGCACGAGTAAGCACTAGGCTCGGCTCCATGAGCACCTGGGACAAGCTGGCCTCGCTGCCGGTCGAGATCGAGCGCTACGACTTCGAGGCCCTCGAGCTCGTCTTCGGCGAGCAGTTCACACGACATACCACCCTCATCAGGCTCTACGGCGGCGGCGAGGAGGGCGTCGGCGAAGACGTGGTCTACGACGGCGAGGACCACTTCGCCATGCGCGAGGCCGGCCCGAATCTGCCGATCGCCGGCTCGTGGACGATCGGCTCCCTGTCCGATCACCTGGCCGAGCTCGACCTGTTTCCGACCCGCGCGCCGGAACGCGACGACTTCCGTCTGTACCGTCGTTGGGCCTTCGAGTCGGCCGCCCTCGACCTGGGTCTGCGCCAGGCCGGCCGCTCGCTGCCCGAGCAGCTCGACCGCGAGCTCAGCCCGCTCAACTACGTCGTCTCGATGCGGCTCGGCGGCCTCGGCGGGGACACCCCGGAGACCTCCGAGCGGCTGGTCGACGTGCTCGGCCGCTATCCGCGCACGCGCTTCAAGCTCGACCCCACCAACAACTGGACCGACGAGCTGATCGCCGAGCTGGTGGCCACCGGCGCGGTCGACTCGCTCGACCTGAAGGGTCAATACAAGGGCACGCCGGTCGACGTGGACACCGATCCCGAGCTCTACCGCAAGGTCGCCGAGGCGTTCCCCGATGCCTGGCTCGAGGATCCCGACATAAACGACGACACCCGCCCCGTGCTCGAGCCCTACCGCGACCGCATCACCTGGGACGCGCCCATCCACTCCGTCGACGACATCCTCGCGCTGGAATGGAAGCCGCGGACCGTGAACATCAAGCCCTCGCGGGTGGGCTCCCTGGTCGAGCTGTGCCGCGCGTATGACTTCTGTGAGGCGGAGGGCATCGGCGCGTACGGCGGGGGCCAGACCGAGCTCGGTGTGGGCCGCGATCACATCCAGTACCTGGCGGCGGTCTTCCATCCGGACACACCCAACGACGTGGCCCCCAGCGGCTTCAACCAGCCGCGAGTGCCCGACGGCCTGCCCCAGAGCCCGCTGGAGCTGCGCCCCGCGCCGACCGGGTTTCGCTTCGACGGGTCGTGATCGAGGTACATCCGCTCCATCCGGGCGGCCAGACGGCGCTGGACATGGCGGAGCGGGTGGCGGCCTTCATCGGCGACGCGCGCGAGTCGCTCGACCTCGCGCTCTACGACGTTCGGCTGCCCGGCGAGCCGGGAGACATCGTGGCCGGGGCGCTGCGCGACGCCGCCGCGCGCGGGGTTGCCGTGCGGATCGCCTACAACGCCGACCACGACGAGCGCGTGTTCCCGCCGCCGCCGAACACGGAGCCCGAGCTGATCGAGGCGCTGCCCTTTCCTACGTGCGGCATCCCCGGCATTCCCGATCTCATGCACCACAAGTACGCCGTCCGCGACGGCGACGCCGTCTGGACCGGTTCGGTCAACTGGACGACCGATTCGTGGACGATCCAGGAGAACTTCGTGGTGCGCGTCGATTCACCCGACGTGGCCGGCGCCTTCGCGACCAACTTCGACGAGCTCTGGTCCACGCGCGACGTGGATGCCACCGGCCACCGCGACCCGCGGGCGGTCGACGTGGGCGGCCGCGAGGTGCGCGCCTGGTTCACCCCCGGCCGTGGCGAGGAGCTCTCGCACCGCATCGCGCAGGCGCTCGGCCGGGCGCGCGAGCGGATCCGAATCGCCTCGCCCGTGATCACCGCCGGGCCGGTGCTCGGCACGCTGGCCGAGCTGGCGGCCGAGGCGCGAGTCGACCTGCGCGGTGTGGTGGACCGCACTCAGATGGACGGCGTGGTCTACCAATGGCGCACCAACGGCCGCTCGGCGTGGAAGATCCCGATCCTCGCCTCGGTGCTCGAGCACGCCGACTTCCGCGGCAAGCGCTCGATCCCCTGGACGCCGGAGTCGATCCACGACTTCATGCACGCCAAGGTCACGGTCGCCGACGACGTCGTGTTCGCCGGCTCCTTCAACCTGTCGCGCTCGGGCGAGATGAACGCGGAGAACGTGCTCGAGGTGCACGACGCCGAGCTGGCCGACCGGATGGCGGCCTTCGTGGACGAGGTCAGGGGACGCTACGACGCGATGCCCGCGCCTCGCGATGCTGGGCGGCCATGAGCCGCTCCAGCACCTCGGCCGGGTCGTCGGTGACGCAGAAGAGGTCGAGATCGCCGGGCGAGATCTTGCCTTCACCGAGCAGGCGCTCGCGCAGCCATTCCACCAGCCCGCCCCAGTAGCCCGAGCCCACGAGCATCACCGGGAAGTTGCGCACCTTCCCGGTTTGAATGAGGGTCAGCGCCTCGAACAGCTCGTCGAGCGTGCCGAAGCCGCCGGGAAAGACGACGAAGCCGCTCGCGTAGCGCACGAACATGATCTTGCGCGCAAAGAAGTAGTGGAACTCGAGCCCGATGTCGCAGTACCGGTTGATTCCCTGCTCGAACGGCAACTCGATGTTCAGCCCGATCGACAGCGCGCCCGCCTCACGGGCTCCTCGGTTGGCCGCCTCCATCGTCCCGGGGCCGCCGCCGGTGATGATCGCCATGCCGGCCTGGCCGACCTTGCGGGCGGTGTCGCGCGCGAGCGCGTACTCGGGATCGTCGGGCGCGGTGCGCGCCGAGCCGAAGAACGAGGCCGCGGCGCCGACGTGCGCCAGGGCATCGAAGCCCATGTCGATCTCTTCCTGAATTCGCTCGAGGCGCGCGGCGTCGGTGAGCGTCGAGACGACGGCCGGCTCCTGGGCCGCGATGATCTCCTCGTCGAGGGTGGCCGGCATGCGCGGCTTCGGCGAGCGCTCGTTCATCGAGTTCAGGCTAGGGGAACCCGCCGCGGCGCCCGGGTCGGCGCCGCGGCGGGATCAGCATCCGTCTCCTTCCGCGCTAGGGGGCGCGGAAGGCGATGGTGGCCACCCCTGCCTGTTTGGGTCCACCCGGAGGCCGGGGCGGACAGAAGATGGTGATGACGGTGGCAGCTGGGGCGGCGAGGCGAACGCGCATGCAGGATTCCGTTCCTGGCGGACTAACGGTGGTCGCCGTGAGTCCTACCCGGGAGCGCTCGAACGGATTCCCGCAAAGTGCAGACTCTTCGGCTCGCCGCCCCAGCCCCGCTGACGTCTGGGACTCAGATCTGGGACGAGTCCTGGTTGCCCTGGCCGCCCTGGCGGTCGCGCTCCGGACAGTCGCCGCGATCGTCGCCGCCACGCTGGCCGGCCGAGTTCGGTGCGCCGCCGGGCGAGCCGCCCGATCCGTCCGACCCTCCGCCTCCGGCGAGGGCCACGCCCGCGGGCACCGCGGCGAGCCCGACCGCCACCACGAGGGCGGCGACCACTCGCCGCCCGCGGCCGCGGGAGGTCACGCGGTTGTCAGTGCCTGTATCTGTGGGATTGTGATCCATGTCGACGACCCTAGGAAGGCCCGTGTCAACTCCGGATAACGGCTCTTAGGGTGCCCTTAGAGAGCCACCGACAGCGGCTGCTCGAGCAGTTCCTTCACGCGCGCGAGGAACTGAGCGCCGTCTGCTCCGTAGAGGATGCGGTGGTCGCACACCAGCGAGAGCGTCATCTGGTCGCGGGCCACGATGCGACCGTTGTCGTCTACAGCCGGACGCTTGGCCAGCGCCCCGACGGTCAGGATCGAGGCCTGCGGTGGGTTGATGATCGCCGTGAAGTGCTCGATTCCGTACATGCCCAGGTTGGAGACGGTGAAGGTGCCGCCCGAGAGCTCTGGGGGCGTAACGCTCTTGTCGCGCACCTTCTCGATCACCGCACGCGCATCCCGGGAGATCTGGCCCAGCGACTTGCGGTCGGCGTCGAAGATCGTCGGCACCACCAGCGTATCCATCGCGGCAACCGCCACGCCGATGTTGACCTTCTCGTAGAGCTCGAACTTGCCGTCGCGATAGGCGCCGTTCACGCGCGGGAACTCGCGCAGCGCGGTGGCGGCGGCCTTGACCACCATGTCGTTGAACGATGGCGCCGGGTCGGCCACCTCCTTCAGGCGGGCGCGCAGCTCGACCGCGTCGGTCATGTCGACCGTCAGCGAGATCGAGAAGTCCGGGGCCGTGGCCTTCGACTCGGCCATGCGCCGGCTGACCGTCTGCTGAAGGCGGGTCAGCTCGTGGATCTCGGCCTCGCCCTTCGGTCCCGCCTCGCCCTTCTGGGGCTCCTCGCGCTCCTCGGCCTTGCCCTTCTCCGCGGGCGCCTCGGCCTCGGCGCCGTCCGCCTGCGCGCCGTCGGTCTCCGTGGCGGTGCCCGACTCGGAGGCGGCCTGGACGTCGGCCTTCACGATCCGCCCGCCGGGACCGCTGCCCTCCAACCGGGCCAGCTCCACCCCCAGCTCGCCGGCCATCCGGCGGGCAACGGGCGAGGCCTTGATGCGCCCACCGTCTCCGGCGCCGTTGCCGCTCGGGGCGCTGGTCTTGGTGGCGGTGCCGCCCGCCTGGGTCTCTCCGCCTCCGTCTCCACCGCCGCCGCCACCGCGGGACTCTCCCTGGGCGGCGACCTTCTCGTCCTCGTCCTCGTCCTCCGGCGCCTCGGCCTCGGAGTCGTCCTCGGCGGCGGGCTCCTCCTCCTCGCTCTCGGCGGAGTCGCCGTCCTCATCGTCCTCCGTCGCCTCGGCTTCGTCCTCCTCCGGGGCCTCATCCTTCTCCTCGCCGGAAGGCTTGCCGTTGCCGCCGGCCTCGCTCGCGTCGCCGATCCGCGCGATCGGCTCGCCGATCGCGAGCGTGTCGCCCTCCTGGGCCAGGATCTCCACCAGCGTGCCGTCGGAGTCGGCGTCGTAGGTCATGTTGGCCTTGTCGGTCTCGATCTCCACGAGCGGTTCGCCGCGCTTGACCTCCGCGCCCTCGTCCACGAGCCACTTGAGGACCGTGCCCTCCTCCATCGAGTCGGACAGGCGCGGCATCGTGACATCGGTGGCCATCTAGCTCTCCTCTAGAGATCCCGGAACGTTGCGACCGCCGCCTGGACCACGTGCTCCTCGTGCGGGAAAGCGGCCTGCTCGAGCGGCTTGGAGTAGGGCATGGGGACATCGGCGCCGGTCACGCGCTGAACCGGCGCGTCGAGCCAGTCGAAAGCCTGCTCCTGGATGAGGGCGGCGAGGTTGGCCCCCACGCCGCCGTGCGGCCAGCCCTCCTCGACGATCACCGCGCGGTTGGTCTTCTTCACCGAGTCGAGGATGGTGTCGAGGTCGAGCGGGCGCAGCGTGCGCGGGTCGATCACCTCGGCGTCGATCTCGTGCTCGTCGGCCAGCTTGTCGGCCGCTTTCTCGGCCGTGATCGCCATCCGCGATATGCCGATGACCGTCACGTCCTCGCCCTCGCGCCGGATTGCCGCGTCGCCGAAGCGCATCGGCCCGCCGTTCTCGGGCACCTCGCCGCGCTGCCCGTACAGCGTCTCGTGCTCGATGAAGATCACGGGGTTGTCGTCCTTGATCGCCGCCTTGAGCAGGCCCTTGGCGTCGGCGGGAGTGCTCGGGGCGGCCACCAGCAGCCCCGGCACGTGGAGGTAGAAGGCCTCGAGGCAGTGGGAGTGCGTCGGGCCGAGCTGGTGGCCGGCGCCCTGGGGCATCCGGATCACCATCGGGACCTTGACCTGGCCGCCGAACATGTAGCGGATGGCCGCGGCGTGGTTGACGATCTGATCCATCGCCAGCAGCGAGAAGTTGACCGTCATCAGCTCGACCACCGGGCGCAGGCCGATCATCGCCGAACCCACACCCATCCCGACGATCGTGTTCTCGGAGATGGGCGTGTCGCGGACCCGCTTCTCGCCGAACTCCTCGAGCAGGCCCGCGGTGACCTTGAAGGCGCCCTGGAACACGCCGATGTCCTCACCCATGATGAAGACGTTCTCGTCCTCGGTCATCTCCTCCCGAAGCGCCTGATTGAGCGCCTCGCGGTAGCGCATCGTGGGCATGGAGCTAGCCGCCCCCGCCTTCGTTGTCGCGGTCGTCGGCCTCCGGCTCGCCCTCGCCGCTCGCTTCCGCCCCCGCCTCGGCCTGCTCCGAATCGCCGGCGTCCTCGTCCTCTTCCTCTGCGCCGGGGCCCTGCTGGCTGCCCTCCTGATCCTGGTCTCGGGCGGTACCGCCCTTTCGCGACTGGCGGTCGCCGACGTTGGCGTAGGCCGCGCCCTTCTCGGCCAGCTCATGAGGCATGTCGCCGGCCTCGCGCTCGCGCTCGCCGCGGTGCACCTCGGGCGAGCGTTCGTCGACCGTCCACCACGCGGGCACGTCCTCGTTGAAGACGTAGATGTCGTCGTAGAGGGAGTCGAGGTCGGGAAAGGGCGAGTTGTCCGCGAACTTGACCGCCTCGTCGATGGCCTCGACGGCCTTCTCGTCGAACTCCTTCACATCGTCCTCGGTGAGGACGTCCTCCTCGACCAGGCGATCGGAGAAGGCCTTGATCGGGTCGCGCTCGCGCCACTCCTCGACCTCCTCCTTGGAGCGGTACTCCTCGGGGTCGGCCATCGAGTGTCCCCGGTAGCGGTAGGTGACGGCCTCCACGAGCTGCGGCTCTCGCTCCTCGCGCGCGCTCTTGAGCGCGTCGCTCACGACGCTGTGAACGTCGAGCACGTCCATGCCGTCGCAGCGCGTGCCGGGCACGCCGTAGCCCTCTGACTTCAGCGACAGATCGGTGACCGCCGAGTGGCGGTGCAGGGCGGTGCCCATGCCGAACTGGTTGTTGATGATCACGAAGACCACCGGCAGCTTCCAGAGCGCGGCCAGGTTCATGGTCTCGCCGAAGGTGCCCTGGTTGGTGGCGCCATCGCCCATCATGGAGAGGATCGCGTCGTCGGTCTCCTTGTAGTCGCAGGCCAGGGCGACGCCCGCGCTGAGCGGCAGCGAGCCGCCGACGATGCCGTAGCCGCCGAGAAAGCGCTTGTCCCAGTCGAAGAGATGCATGGACCCGCCGCGGCCGGACGAGCAGCCGTCCTGGCGGCCGAACAGCTCGGCCATGACCGCGCCGGCTTCCGTCCCCCGAGCGAGCGCCTGGCCGTGCTCGCGGTAGGTCGACATCAGGTAGTCGCCCTCGCGCAGGGCCTGGGTGGCGCCGACGACCGTGGCCTCCTCACCGATGCAGAGGTGCAGGAAGCCGCCGATCTTGGCCTTCGCGTACATCTCGCCCGCGCGCTCCTCGAAGCGGCGGATGAGCATCATCTTCTGAAGGACCGCGGTGCAGGTCTCTTTGTCCGGAAGGCCGTGCTTGACTTCGCCGAAGCCGATCTCCTGGGCCGCCGGTACGTCGCTGGGATCGACGCCGCCGCCGTTGTCGTCCTTGGCGTCCTTCTTGGTGCCGGTCTGCTGCTCGGTGGCCATTGGCTCGGACTGTACCCGGTGACCATCGGCAGCTATGCGCGAAACCCCCGTTTAGGGGGTCGCAGGCGCGTCTAGGCTCCGCCCAGAGCGGCCGCGGCCTGCGCCAGGCGGTCGTCGCCCCAGAAGACCTCCTCTCCTACGACGACGCTCGGCACGCCCCGCACGCCTCGTTCATACGCCTCGTCGGTCGCCGCCCGGAGGCGGTCCTTGATCGACCGCAGCTCGATCGCCTTGAGCAGCGCCTTGGGATGAAGCTCGCACGCCGCGGCGGCGATGAGCACGTTGTCGATCTCGCTCAGCACCTTGCCGCCGGCGAAGGCCTGGCGAAAGGCCGCGAGGGCGAAGGCGACGGTGCGGCCGGCCTGCTGGGCGAATGTGGCGGCGCGCATGGCAACGAGCGTGCTCGTGGGCCACGGGTCGGGCCACTTGACCGGGAGCAGCTCGTAGCGCTCCGCCCGTTGCTCGACCTCGCGCATGCCGGCCTCGCGACGCTCGGTCGTGGCCCAGGAGCGACCCCCTGTGCGTTGCCAGATGCCGCCGAGCAGGATCGGCTGCCAGACGGCCACCACCGGCAGCACGTGATGGATGCGCTCCGCGGCGAGCCACGCGTACGGCGAGCCGAGGTCGAAGTAGAAGGTGGGCTGCTGCTGGGTGGGCATGGCGCTCAGCGACTCGTCAAGCGAGCTGCTCGGCGACCGCGAGCCCGAGCTGCTTGATCGGCAGGCGACTGCCGCGGCCGAGCGCTTCGAGGGAGTAGGTGCCGCTGTCGAGCATCACGGCGAGGCGCTCGTCGTAGGGGATGGTGACCGACCGATGCAGCCGCTGGCGGCGAAAGCACTCGTCGACTGCCCCCGCCTCAGCGCCCGGGACGGACCTGGCTTTGTTGACCACCACCGTGGTGCGATCGTGCTGGAGGTGCTCGAGGGCGTCGAGCACCACGCTTGCGGTGATCCACTCCGGCGTGGTCACGAGGACGACCTGGTCCGCGCGCTCGATGGCAAAGCGTGCAAGCGGACCCGCTACGCCCGTGCCCAGATCCAGCAGGACGACGTCGTAGAAGCAGGAGAGGAAAGCCGCCAGCTCTCCGTAGCGATCGGGGCCGAGAGTTGCGGTCAGGCGGGCGTTCGCCGGAGCCGACAGGAGGTGCAGCCCACTTGGGAGGAGGGAGACGTACGGACGCAGCTCGGCGACCGTGGTCAGCCTGTCCATATCGCCGAGCAGCTCAGCGAGCGAGCGTTCCGAGCGGGCGAGCTCACCGGCGAGCCGTCCGAGCGTCCCGAAGTCGGGATTGGCGTCAACCGCGATCGCCCGCAGCTTGAGATGGGAGGCCAGCAGATTGCCGGTGAGGAACGTGCTGGTGGTCTTGCCGACACCGCCCTTCGGGCTGACCAGCGAGATCAGGTTCGGGCGGGTTGGTCCCGGCTGGTCGCGTAGCAGGCGCTCGACCTCGGCCTCCTCTCGCTCTCCACGGGAGACCAGCAGCGACTCCATCCGGCGGCGCAGGCGGGCGAGAGCGTCGTCGCGCTCCTGGCGCCCGTCGATGACCGCGCCCGCGTAGAGCTCACGCCGCTTCAGGAGGGGCGGATCGCTCACCGCAGCTCGAGCTTCGTGCCAACCAAGATGAGGTCGGGGCGGCCGGTGCCGATCCGCGTGGCGTTGAGCTCCCACAGGCGACTGACCTTGCGGGCGATCTCGGCGGGCGAGGCACCGGGGCCGAGGAGGCGCTTGGCGATCGACCACAACGAGTCGCCCGGCTGCACGGCCAGAAAGCCCTCGGGTTTGGTCGAGACGGCGCTGCTCGACGTGACCGTCGGCTGCGGCTCCACGGCGGACGCCGGGGCGGCGGGCTCCGCCGGCACGCTCGGAGCCCGCGGTACCCCGGCGGAGGGCTGGGGTGGCGGGTTCTTACGCGGCTTGGGCTGAGCCGTCCCTTCCGGCCGGGCATCGTCGCCTGCCTCCTTCGCCGGCGGGGTGGGCTTCGGGCTCTCTGATGGCTCTGACCCTTCCAGCTCGGAGGGGGGCGGGACAGGTTGCGGCTCGTCGACGGATGGATCCGGAACGGGGCTTGGTGGGGAGGGCTCAGGCTCAGGGTTCTCGTTCAAGGCTTCCGGTGCGGGACCCGAGCCGGGAGCGGAGGGAGGGCTCGGAGCTTGGATGGGGGCTGTCTCGGCCGGAACAACCTCCCTGAGGACGGACTCATCGCCGGTGTCCGGGGGCGCAAGCGCGTCGAGGTCGGGAGCCGCGGGAGGTACGACCTCAGTTTGCGGAGCCGCCCCGGTGCCGGAGCCAGGGGTTTCGACCGCACCGGAGCCGGTTTCGCCCCCGCCTGGCGCCTGGGTTGCTCCCGATCCACCCTCGAGCTGCTGATCGGGCTCCTGCGCAGCCGCGACAGGAGGCCCGACCGCCGACAGAGCGAGCACGCCGCTCGCAAGAGCCGCCTGCGCCCGCCGCGAAACGACCGCATCGGAGGACAACGAGCCGAACAGGCGCTCCTGGCAGCAAACGGGGCAGCTCGCGTGGAAGCCGAGACGGCCGTGCTCGCCACTCTCCACCAGATGTGCGGTTAGCGACGCCATGGCCGCTCCTTCCTGTTGTGATGATGCCTATCCATGGCGCGTGCTAATTGAGGGGATCGGCGACGCAGCGAAAAGCCTTGGCGCCGGCGTCGGTGTTCGGCGTTAATGCGACGCTCCCCACGTCGTCCGTGATGTAGAGAACGTCCACACTGCCGGGTCTGGTTGCCGAGGGATAGACGTTCCGCGTGAGCTCGCCGCCCCGGGCAAGGGCGATGTCGTAGTCGCCGATCGCGGTCATTAGTTCGTCGTGGCTGGGTAGGCGTCGGCCTGGTCCGCTGCGTCGGTCGGTGCTCTCGCACATCACCGCGGCGGTGCTGTACGGAACGGCACCGCGCGCAGTGGTCTCAATACACACATCGGACACCGGGACAGTGCCCTCGCGGCAGCGCACGAGGAGCCGTGCCGCGGTCACGCCGTTCAATCGCTCGGCGTTTCGCGCCCGCTTGACCGTACCGAGCCGAGACTCCTTGATGCGGCTTCCACCGAGCGTGTTTCGCTCGAGATCGCGATGGGTCAGCGACCCGTCCTCAACGTCACCTCCGGTGATCTCCAACGCGGCATAAGAGGAACCACCCAGGGCGATGAACACCGCCAGCGTGGCCATCACGTTGGCGTAGCTCAACCGCCGGCGTAGCGCTTCGATCATCGTTCCTCCGTCCTCGCAGGCGGCACCTTATTCACGGGCATGACCCTCCTCGCACGCTCACTCCGACTGCCCGCGTTCGTCCGCTCACGAATGGATACGCAGCCTCGGCCGGTAGACGGGCGCGGAACCGGTAGCGGGTCAGTCCACAGGTACGCCGGAACCGGTAGCGCACGCGCCAATGGCCGTCGGCATCGGTCCGCGTGGTGCGGAAGGTCTGCCACCGCCCTGACAGCACCACCTGCAGCTCTACCAGCTTGCCGGCAGGCGGTGCGGGAAGCGATCGCAGCCGACCCGAGAAGCTGACCGTTCGCCCGTTGAGCACTCTCCTCGGTGTCGCCCGAATGGTCGAGCCGGCTTTGACGAGAAGGTTGACCTGGGCCTGGACGGGGAGCAGCAAAGGCGTGCCGCTATACACGAAGCGGAGAACGCCGCTGGCGCTTGCGGGGGTGACGTAGCTGAAGCCTCCCTCCTCGTCGGTCCGGACGGCTCCCAGCTGCTGTTCTGCAGCGACGGCGTTGCTCCAGTGGACCTGTACGTCCGCAGCGGAAATCGGCTGACCGTTGGCGGTCTCAAGTCGACCGCGTATCCGAACCCGGTCGCCGAGGTCAAGCCTTGCGCGTGATTCCAACGCCGTTACCCGTCGGCGCACCCTCCGCCGTTCCTCGCCCCTCCCGACCGTGCGCCGTACGGTCCGTTTCGTCTCGACCCCGGCCCGCAGCACGATCGGCGTGCGCAGCGGCAAGGTGATCACCATCGGGCGACCGTCCAGCAGCTTGTCAGTGCTGTTCTGGTTTGACGCCTGGTCGCGAGCTGTCGCACGCAGGAGGTAGGCGCCAGCGGGGAGGGCCGCGTCGTCGACACGCGCGACAAGGCGGCTTCCGCGTCGCTGCGTGGCCAGCGCCTGCCAGCTGTTGGAGCCTTGGCGGCTGAGCTCTATCTGACCGCTCGCTACGCCGGAGACCTTGTCGTCCACCAGCACGGAGATCAGGGTGGGATCGGAGGCCGCGAGTGGCTCGAAACCGAGCTGAGGCGGCTCGGGATCGAAACGCATGGTCACCGGAACCGACGCGTTCTCCGGCTGGCGGTTGGTTGCGGCGTCCTCTCGCCAGATCCGAACCTGCCACTCACCCGGGCCGGGAACGGCAAGACCGGTGATGCGATCGATGCCGAGGGCGGAGCTCACTCTGGTCGTGCATTCGGTACCTCCCGCAAGGCAGACGCGGTAGTGCGCGGCCGAGATGGGAGCGCGGTCACCCTCGTCTGGATTGGCCCATCCGAGGTCGAAGGAGTTCCGGTTGCGCCAACCCTCACCGCCATTGACCGCGACCGGTACGGCGCCAGGAGCTGTGTTGTCGATACGCGCAGTCAGGGGTGCGGACACGGCGATATTGCCAGCTGCGTCATGCGCTTGAACCGCCAGTCCCTGGGAGCCCTCTGGCAGCGTCCCCGTGTTCACCCGGATTGCCCCCGTGCCATTGCTACAGGGGACGCGACTGAGCGTAGTTGCATCCGCGGGGATGCTCCTCGCGGAGAAGACCGCCCGCCACAGCCCTTGCCACCTTCACCCCCACATTGTCCGAAGCCTGATACGTCACGGACTGCGCTCCGCGCACCCATTGCCCGCGCGTGAACGGGTTGTCAGCCACGATGCTCACCGTCGGCGGGCTGACGTCCGCGACGGTCGCTCGCGCGGTCAGCGTACGGATGTAGTTGCGCTCGCGGCTCGAGCAGTGGGGGCTTCCCCGGCGCGCCCATGCAGACGATGCGTTGCACGATGCTCGTTGCTCCGCTCACGTCGTAGGTCCGGGGGCGTGGCCAGCCGGCGATCTGTGTCTTGCCCGGTCGCGGAACGCAGCGGCGATTCGCGCGCACGTTCCTGATCGCCGTCGTCGGCCCGTCCGGTCGATAGGCCCACAGGTGGAGCGCATAGCGACAGTCCGTCCGCGCGGCGTCTCCCGACCAGGTGAAGCGCGTGAAGCGAGTACCCGGTGGCGCTCGCAGGATGAAGATCGAGCGGGCGCCCCGTTCCACCCTTCCGGGGCGCACGACGTTCGCCGTGACCAGCCCGCGAAGTCCGGGGCCCTCGGGGTTGCACGCCCGTCTCCACAGCATCCCGCGGGTGGCGAAATCCTCAAAGGCCTGCGTCGAGAAGTTGGTCCGATCGCCCTGGCATGCGCTGATGGGAAACTCGTTGGCCGCCGCCGGTGAAGGGCAGCCCAGCAGTGCGAGCCCGGCGCCGGTGATGACGGCCCCTCGGCTCCGGCGGCGACCCGAAGCGTTGCGCTTGCGTCTGCCTCCTGTTACGAAACTCATCTCCCTCGTCTGAGTCGAGGAGGGACCACATTCGCCCCCCTCTCCTCCCCCGAACGCCCAGCCGGGGGCGTCAGGAGGGGGCGCGACCCTATTACGAAGCCCGTGCAAAGCGGAGGCCGTTCCCTCGCAAAGAGCGAAAATCTATGTCCGTTTTTGGACCTTTCTCAGGAATAAGCTGTGCAGAGGAGCTCGCGGCCTCGAGGATCCTGCCGCGCATCCGTCTTCTTGCAGCCGCCCGCCCGCTGTTGCGCCCGATCGCCGGCGCGGACTGAACGGAACGCTCAGCCGTGTATGAGCCAGCCGTCCGTGGCCCGGGCGGCCTCCATGACGGTCTCGGCGAACGCCGGGTGCGGATGGATCGTCCGCGCCACCTCGGCGAACCCACCCTCGAGCTCGCGCGCGTTGACCAGCTCCTGGATCAGGTCGGCCGCCTTGACCGAGCAGATGTGGCCACCCAGGATCTCGCCGTACTTCTTGTCGCCGACGATCTTGACCAGCCCGCCGCGGTCGTTGTAGACCGTCGGCGCCCCGACGGCGCCCATCGGCACCTTGCCCACCACGACGTCGTAGCCGGCCTCGCGCGCGGCCTTCTCGGTCATCCCGAACGAAGCCACCTGCGGGTAGCAGAAGGTGACCGCGGGGATGAACGTGTAGTCGATCTCGTGTACCTCGTGGCCGGCCGCGTCCTCGACGGCGATGATGCCCTCGTCGGAGGCCTTGTGGGCCAGCGCCGGCCCGGGGACCATGTCGCCGATCGCCCACACTCCCTCGCGTGAGGTGCGCAGCCGCCCGTCGACCTTGACGAGACCGCGGTCGTCGCGTTCTACGCCGGCCTCCTCGAGGCCGAGCCCTTCCACGTCGGGGGCGCGTCCCGCGGCGATCACCAGGTAGTCGAAGTCCTCCTTCTCGCCGTTGAACGACACCGACACGCCCGAGTCGGACGCCTCCGCGCCCTCCACCTTCGCCCCGGTCTCGATTCGCACGTTCTGCTTGCGGATCTCGCGCGCGCAGGCCTTGGAGATCTCCTCATCCTCTATCGGCAGGATCTGATCCAGCGCCTCCAGCAGCAGCACCTCGGTGCCGAGCCGCCCGAAGGCGGAGGCGATCTCGGTGCCCGAGGCGCCCGCGCCGATCACACACAGCCGCGCCGGCTGCTCGTTCAAGAGCCACATTCCGGCCGTGTCGAGGATGCGCTTTCCGAACTGGAGATCGAGCACCGGCTTGGCCACCGACCCGCAGGCCAGGATCACCCGGTCGGTCTGGATCTCCGTGCCGTCGAACTGCCCGCCGATCTTGACGTTGGCGTCATCGGTGACCGAGGCGAAGCCCTCGATCAGGTCGACCTTGTTCTTCTCCAAGAGCATCCCCACGCCGCCGGTCAGCGTCTTGACCACCTTGTCGCGGTGCTTGGTCGCGCCCGCGTAGTCGAAGGACACGTCACCCGTCGAGATCCCAAACGAGCCGGCGTGCTCGACCTCGCTCATCACCTCGGCCACGCGAAGGATCGACTTGGCGGGGATGCAGGCCTCGTTCAGACAGCGACCGCCGGTGTCTCCCTTCTCCACCACGGCCGTCTTCAGCCCGACCTGGGCGGCCCGGATCGCGGCCACGTAACCGCCCGGACCCGACCCGATGATGATGCAGTCGTACTCCTTCTCCGGCATGGGCGGTGAGCCTATCGACCGGTGCCCGGACGCTCGGGCATCTGGATCCGCGCCATTGCCTTGACGAGAAACCAGAAGAGCGTGCCGGCCGCGGCGATGATGAGGACGAGGAGCGCCGCGGCCCACAGGGTGTTGGCGGTGATCAGGCCGAGGGAAGCAAAGATGAGCGTGAGGGCCAGCAGGGTCTGCATGCCGAGGACCCCCCAGTAGCGCGCGTTCCACATCCCGTAGGCGACGATGAGGAGAATGCCCGCGGCGACGATGCTGCCGGTGGCATCGCTACCGGGCGAGAGCGTGTCCTCGCCCGAGCTGTAGCCGAACCCGAGCGCGACGACGTTGGCGAGGGCGAGCAGGGCGGCGGCGATCGCCCCGATCGTGACTGCGAGAGGGCGCTCGCCCGGGCGGAGCGGCTTCAGGGCCGCTCGGGCGGCCTCGTCGCGTTCGCGAGAACGCGCGTAGCCGCGAGCGGGCGAGGCCTCGGGCAGCTGGGGTTCCGACTGGTCCGCGGACGCGGTGGATGAAGCCACCGGATCGAAACGCCGGCGTTTGCGGCTCATACGCTTGGCCATCTGCGGCCACGTTAGCGGCGCGACTATCCCCACGGTGCCGGGTTACACCAGGGCTGGGCCAAGACTGCCGAGGGCACCTGCGACTAACGCACAGGCGGGAGTGCTTCGTGGAGCGCCCGAGCGGCGGCCTGCGGATTCGATGAATCGCGTATCGCTCGCAGCACCACCACTCGCCGCGCACCCGCGGCGACGACGGCGGCGATATTGCCGGGGTCGATCCCGCCGATAGCGAACCAGGGCGTCTCGTCGGCGTGCTGAGCGGCATAGCGCACATAGCCGAGTCCGGCCCCGGGGCGCCCCTCCTTGGTCGGGGTCTCCCACACCGGGCCGACGCTGAGCTGGTCGGCCTCGGATCGCAGCGCGGCGTCGAACTGCTCGGGGGAGTGAGTGGAGAGCCCGATCAGCAGCTCCGGCCCCACCTGCTCGCGCACTCGGCCGACGGGCTCGTCGTCCTGGCCGACATGCACGCCGTCGGCGCCGCACTCGAGCGCGAGGTCGGGGCGGTCGTTGAGCCAGAACAGCGCCCCGTGCTCGTGGCACGCCGAGCGAAAGCCGGCCGCCGCGCGCAGGATCGACTCGTCGTCGGCGTGCTTGTCGCGCAACTGCACCATGTCGACCCCCCCTCGCAGGGCGGGGACGACCACGTGCGCGGCCGCCGCCTCGATCACGAGGTAGAGCCGCGCCCGCCGCAGGCGCTCGCGCGCGTCGGCGGACACGGCCGCTCCCTCAGTGCCTCAGGGCGTCGGGTTGGGGGCCGCGGCGGGCAGCTGGATCGGCGAACCCGGCCGCTTGACCTTTCCGCGATTACCGCGGTACCAGCGCTTGAGCCCCTTGTACTGCGGCAGGCGGGTGCCCGAGGGCTTCACTATCCCGGTGTTAAACGTGGATGCGGAGCCGCGCGGCAGGGTGAGCAGCAGGTAGTGGAGCTGGCTTCGTACGCGCCCGTTTCTGAGAGCGATCGAGTAGGCCCGTTGGAGGTACCGCGTGGCCGTTCGAGGGGGCAGCGCCCGCTTGCCGGAAGCGAAGTAGCCGTACTCGGTCAGGTAGAGCGGCATCCGTCCCCCGCCGGTGAAGCGCAGGGCTCCGGAGCGCGAAAGCCGGTCGAGCGCCCTGGTCAGCCGGCGCAGCGTCCCGATCGTCACGTTGTCGGCTCCCGGGTACTGGAAGGCCGGAGCGTGGGCGAAGTCGTAGGGATGGTGGGCATAGCCGTCGGCCTTTAGCTTGGTGCACGACCGGATGCGCTTGTAGTTGCGATTCACGCACGCGACGGCGCGCAGGAAGGCCAGCGGCGCCGTGGACAAGCCCGGGCGCTGATAGGGGCTCGTCTCGCCGATGAACACCTTGGCCGCCGGGTCGGCCGCCTTGACCGCCGAGTAGGCGCGCGAGTACAGGCTCCGGTAGATCGAGGGGGCGGCCTTGAGCGGGCCGAGCCAGGTCTTCCAGTTGGGTTCGTTCCAGACGCTGTAGCGGTCCACGCGACCGGCGAAGTGCTGGGCGACCACGGCGCTCCACTCGCCGAACTCGCGAGCGTTGGGCTTGTACCACGCCTTGTTCGTGCGGGCCCGGCGGGCGTTGGCCCAGCGCGGAGCGGGCCCGGTGAGCGAGAGGTGCACGCGGATGCCGTTCTGGGCGGCCCGGTCGATCAGCTCGTCGATTTGATCGAACTGGTAGTAGATCTGGCTGGGCTTGTTGCGCGCCCCGTACTGGCTCCGTCCCATCGTGTAGGCCCAGAGCAGGTTGACTCGGATGCGCGTGACCCCGAGCGCCCGCGCGTAGTCGAACGCCTTCTCGCCTCCCCAGCCCTTGCGTCCCTTGACGAAGAGACCGTCGTCCTGGATGGCGAGCTCCATGCCGCGTGCGGCCTTGGCATCACCGGGCGCCAGCATTCCGCCGGCGACGATCGTGGCGGCCGCCGCGAGGGCGGCCAGCAGGGCTCGGGCGCAGGGGAGTACGGGCGTCAAGATGTCGAATCTCCTTGGTACGGGTGAGCTGACTGTGGGTTGGGTAACCGCATCGCCTGCGGATAGCTAGCGGGCCACCGGCTTCTTCACGCGCCGGTCGTCGCCGAGTGTCACGCGGAACTTGTGCCTCGAGGCGCCACTCAGGCGGAATACCCGCCGGAAGTAGCCGGCCGAGTTCACCGCCGCCGAACCGAGGGAACGGTAGCTGGCGCCCGGGGCCTTGGACTCGATCTGGGCGGAGGCGCCCGGGGCTGCGCCGCGCCCGCCGCCGAAGACCTCGACGGCATTGCCGCCGAGGGAGCGCACGAACACCGGCAGGCTGAACGCCTTGTAGACCCCGCGCTTGGCCTGCCCGTTGGCGAAGCGCAGCCCGCCCTGCCAGGCTTCGTCGTCGCGCAGGGTGTACTGCGAGTAGCTGGCGACGCGGCGGTTGCGGAAGGCGATCCATTCGCTCAGGTCCATCAGCGAAGCTGCCCGCCGCAGCGGTGTCGCATTGGGATCGGGTGGGCGCGTCTGGTAGCCGAATTCCGTGATCCAGATGGGCAGGCGCCGGGGCAGCTTGCCGCGCCGGGCGAGAGCATCGAGCGTGCGGCGCACGCGCGACAGCGCGCCGATCGCGGCCTCGTCGCGGCCCTCCTTGACGTCGGGACCCTTGGCGAGCGTGTAGGGATGAAGGGCAAAGCCCGAGGTCGGGATGCGCCCGACCCGGCGGCATCCCCGCCTGCGCGCAGCGGCGCCGCGGTACTGACGGAAGTTGCTGTCCAGGCAGGCCATCTCACGCAGGAACTGCAGCGGCGGCACCTTGCGCGGATCGGTCCCGCCACGCGGCATTAGCTCGCCGAAGAGGATCGTGTCGTCGCCGTGTCCGCTCGCCGTCAGGCCGCGGTGGCCGGCGAGGTAGAGGCCTCGGTAGATCGAGGGCGACTGCGGGGTGCCCTTCTTGCGCTGGGGGCCAAGCCACGAGAAGAGGTTGGGCTCGTTCCAGACCGACCAGATGTCGACGTTCGCAAACTGCTGGCCCGCCGCTTGCGCAAACCGCCGGAACTCCCTGGCCTTGGGGCGATAGGTGCCTCGCCGGCCGCGTCTCTGAGCGGCCCAGTTGGGCGCCCGGCCGCCGATGCTGAAGTACGGCCGCATCCCGCGGGCGCGGATCGCCTGGGCGATCGAGACGTAGTCGCCCCACGCGTAGCTCGCCGGATTCGCACCGTCGAACCCGGCGGGCTTGCGCCGGCCCTTGGGAGCCACCGCATCCCAATAGAGGTTGACCTTCACCACGTCGGTGCCGAAGGAGGCGAACTCGTCGAGGGTCTCGACGGGTCTGCTGTGCATGGCCGCGTCGTCCTGCATAACGAGCACCTGACGGCTCGAGGCGTCGGCTGCGGGCGCGGCAAGGGCCGCAGCGACAAGCATGGCGATTGTGATCGTCAGTCGTTTCATGGCACGAAGAGGAGCGGCGATCGGGTGAGGCGCGCTCCAGGTTCCCTCTCCTCACAACAGCACACGCTCGAAGAGTTGCGGTGCCGACCCCCAATGCTTACCAGATCGCCGGGATAGCTTCGCCGCATGCGCGCCGTCTGTCGGTACCATTGGATGTCCAACGGGAGCTCGGATCGACCGGGCTGAGAGGGCGGCTGCGGCGCCGCCGACCGTCGAACCTGACCCGGGTAATGCCGGCGAAGGGAGGTGACCCAAGCTGCCGCGGAGCACACGCTACGACGCCGTTGTGGTAGGCGCCGGCCTCATAGGCCTGGCCTCCGCATGGCGCATGCAGCGACGCGGCCTGTCGGTGCTCGTGATCGATCGCGCGTCCGAGCCGGGCGCCGAGACCTCGCATGTTGCGGCGGGCATGCTCGCGCCCGTGACCGAGGCCGACTTCGGCGAGGAGCGCCTCCTCGAGGTCAACCTGCGCGGTCGCGAGCGCTGGCCGGCGTTCGCCGCGGAGCTCGAGGAGCGCAGCGGGCTGCCGACGGGATACCGGGAGAGCGGTGCCCTCGTGGTGGCCGCGGATCGCGACGACGCCGAGGCGCTGCGGAGATTGCACCAGTTTCAGCGCTCGCTCGGGCTGGACGCCGAATGGCTGGCGCCGAGCGGCTGCCGGCGCCTCGAGCCCGGTCTGTCGCCGCGCACCGCCGGGGGGATCTTGGCCCACGACGAGGCCCTCGCCGACCCCCGCGCCACCGTCCGCGCGCTCGCCGCTGTGGTCGACGCGATCGCGCTAGGAGTCGAGGTGGACTCGATCGAGCTCACCGGCGGCCGGGTATCGGGAGTGCGTACCACTCAGGGTCCGGTCCAGTGCGCCGCGGTCGTGGTGGCCGCCGGCGCGTGGAGCCCGGACCTGGCCCCTACGGACGAGGGACCCCCGGTGCGCCCGGTCAAGGGCCAGATCCTGGAGCTGCGAGCCCGAGCCGGCATGGAGGCCCCCCTGAGCCGGATCGTGCGGACCCCGCGCTGCTACCTCGTTCCGCACAGCGACGGGCGCCTCGTGCTGGGCGCGACCGTGGAGGAGCAGGGCTTCGACACCACGGTCACCGCCGACGGGGTGTTTCGGCTGTTGGAGGCGGCCTGGGAGGTGGTGCCCGAGGTGGGTGAGCTCGAGCTCCTCGGCGCCCGCGCCGGGCTGCGCCCGGGCACGCCGGACAACGGCCCGGTGGTGGGCGCGGATCCGGAGGTCGACGGTCTCGTCTGGGCGACTGGCCATTGGCGCCACGGAGTGCTGCTGGCCCCGCTCACCGGGGAGTCGGTCGCCGCGCTCGTGGCGGGGGCCGAGCAGCCCGGCGGTGAGACCGCCGCGCTGTCGCCGGCCCGGTTCGCGCGGATGGGGATGCGCCCGTGAGAAAGGTCTTCGTCAACGGCGAGTACCGCGAGCTGCCCGACGGCTCCACCGTGCAATCGGTCCTCGAGGAGCTCGGCGTGTCCGGTCGCGGGACCGCGGTAGCGGTCGACGGCCAGGTCATTCCGCGCGGCGATTGGGCCGACACCGTCCTGCGCGACGGCCAGGAGGTCGAGGTGTTGCACGCGGTGCAGGGCGGCTCGCCCGAGACCTTCGAGATCGCCGGGCGCTCGCTGCACTCGCGGCTCATACTCGGCACCGGCGGCTTTCGCAATCTCGAGACGATGGCCGCGGCCGCCCGCGAGTCCGGCGCCGAGCTCGCCACCGTGGCGATGCGCCGCGTGGATCCGCGGGCGCGCGGCTCGCTGATCGAGGTGCTCGACGAGGCCGGCGTGCAGGTGCTGCCCAACACCGCCGGCTGTTACACCGCGCGCGAGGCCGTCACCACGGCCCGGCTGGCGCGCGAGGCGCTCGGAGACCGACTGGGTCAAGCTCGAGGTGATCGGCGACGATCGAACGCTGCTGCCCGATCCCGCCGAGCTGCTCGAGGCGGCCGAGACGCTGGTGGCCGACGGCTTCGTCGTGCTCCCCTACACCAACGACGACCCGATCCTCGCGCGCCGCCTCGAGGACTCCGGCTGCGCCGCCGTGATGCCGCTCGGCTCGCCGATCGGCAGCGGCATGGGCATCAACAACCCCTACAACCTGCGGCTGATCGTCGAGGGGGCGAGAGTTCCCGTGATCCTCGACGCCGGCGTGGGCACCGCCAGCGACGCCGCGCTGGCGCTCGAGGCAGGCTGCGACGCCGTGCTGCTGGCCAGCGCGATCTCCCGCGCGGCGGACCCGGTGGCCATGGCGCGGGCGATGCGCAAGGCGGTGGACGCCGGCTACGAGGCCAGGCTCGCCGGCCGGATTCCACGCCGCCTCTACGCGCAGGCCTCCTCGCCCGAGGAGGGGCTCGCCGAGCTCGAGGACGCAGAGCGCGAGAGCCACGCCGCTCCCGGCCCCCGGTGAGCACGGAGCTCGAGCGGGGCGAGCTCGACGGGCTCGCCGCGGACTGGCGCTCCGGTTGGCGAGGGAAGGGCTTTGAGGTCTGCTGCACGCCGGACGTCTCCTACGAGGATCCGGTCGCCGTGCGCCCGCTACGCGGGGTCGAGGCCCTCGACCGCCATGCGGTCATGTTGCTGCGGGCCTTTCCCGACCTGCGCGTGGAGGCCACCGCACCTCCGCTCGGCCGCGGCGAGCACGCATGCGTGCCCTGGCGCGCAACCGGCACCCACACGGGCGACATCGGCACCGTGCTGCCGGCGACCGATCGCTTCGTGGCCCTGCACGGGCTGCACTACCTCGAGCTCTCGGACGGAGCGAGTCCGCCGGGCGCGGGGCTTCTTCGACCTCTACGACGCCGCCACCCAGCTCAGCCTGCTGCCCGTCTCGGGGCGGGCCCGGCGAGGCCGCGCTGCTGATGCTGCGCGGCTTTGGCCTACGCCGGCGCCCCTCTACTTGACCGTGACCGACCCCTCCATGCCCGGGTGGACGGTGCACACGTAGTCGAAGGTGCCCGGCCTTGTCGAACGTCTGCGCGAAGGTGTCGCCGTTCTGCATCCCGCCCGCGTCGCCCGACTTGAAGTCGTCGCCGGTCACGTCGTGGCCGACCGTGTCGTTGTTCGTCCAGGTGACCGTGTCTGGCCGGCCTTGACCGTGACGCTGGCCGGGTTGAACTTGATTTCTTTCAGGCTCACCTCCTTGCCAGCGCCCGAGCCGGCGTCGCCTCCTCCTCCGCCGCCCTCGTCGGCCGGTTGCTCGGTGGTCTGAGCGTCGCCGCCGCTCTCCTCGTCGTCGCCACCGCAGCCGGCGACCACGACGCTGAGCGCCACGCAAGCGAGCAGGAGTGCGAGCCATCGATTCATCTTTGAGCCACCTCGGAAAGTTGCATGACGGTGATTGTCCCTACGCAAGAGGATGGTCATTGGTTCTCTCCTATTCCGTCAGGAGCAGCTCGAGCAACGCCTTCTGGGCGTGCAGGCGGTTCTCGGCCTGGTCCCAGACGGCCGAGCGTTCGCCGTAGAGCAATCCCGTCGGAGATCTCCTCACCGGGGTGCGCGGGGAGGCAGTGCATGACGATCGCCCCGTCGTCGGCCTGCGCGAGGAGCTCCTCGTCGAGGCGATAAGGGGCGAGCAGGCGGCGCTTTGTGCTCGGCCTCGGCCTGGTCGTCGGCCAGGCTCACCCACACGTCGGTGTACAGGGCCTGAGCGCCGCGCACCGCCTCCTCGAGCGGAGTCGACGGGGCATCCGGGAGAGCGAGCTCGGGTGGAGACGACACGACCACATCGACCCCGGCCAGAGAGCCGAGCCGTGAGCAGCGAGCGCGCCATGTTGTTTCCGTCCCCGACGTACGCGACGCGCAGGCCCCGCAGGCGCCCGAAGCGTTCCCGCAACAGGACGAGATCGGCGAGCGCCTGGCAGGGGTGGTGCTCGCTCGTCAGCATGTTGATCACGGGCACCGAGGCGTGCGCGGCCAGCGCCTCCACCGTCTCGTGAGAGGCGGTCCGGATGGCGATTGCATGGACCATGCGCGAGAGCACCAGCGCGGTGTCGCGACGCGATTCGCCGCGCGACAGCTGCAGCTCATCCTGGCGCAGCACCAGCGGATGCCCTCCGAGCTCGGCCACGCCGGTCTCGAAGGAGACCCTCGTCCGGGTGGACGGCAGCTCGAACACCAGCGCGACGCTCTTGCCCTCCAGCGCACGCGAGGCCAGGCGATCGGCCTTGAGCTCGATCGCCCGGTCGATGAGCCGTTCCAGCTCGTCCGACCTAAGCTCCTCGCCGGTCAGGAAATGCCGAGTCAACTTCGCGTCCTCAGCTGGAACCTCTACCACGGTCGGGACTTTCCGCCCGACCCGGCCCTGCGCACCTGGCGCTCGCGCCTGCTGTGGATAACCGAGCGAAACGCCACGCATGCGCAGGTCAACCGCCCGCTGCTCGACGAGTTCGCCGGTGTGCTCGACGGCCTCGACTGGGACGTGGCGCTGCTCCAGGAGGCGCCGCCGCGGTGGTTCGCCGAGTTGGCACGGCGAACGAGGTCGAACGGGCTGCGGGTGTTGACCTCACGCAATCTCTGCCTGCCGCTCCAGGGCCGGCTCGCCGACCTCAACCCCGATCTGATCGCGTCGAGCGACGGGGGCTCGAACCAGATCCTGGTACGCCACCCCCGAAGGTTCCTCGAACACCGCCGGCTGACGCTCGCCTGGCGTCCCGAGCAGCGCCGCATGCACTGGGCGCGGATCGCGGCCGCGGACGGATCGCGGGTGTGCGTGGCGAACCTCCATGCGTCGGCCGGGCTGCCCGCCCAGGCGAGCGTCGAGGTCGTCCGGGCGGCCGAGGCCGCCGTGGAATGGTCGGGCGGCGATCCCCTCGTCTTCGGAGGCGACCTCAACATCCGCCCCAAGCGCAGCCCCGCGCCCTTCGACATCCTCACTCGGCGCTTCGCGCTGGGGGAGGCGACCGCTCCCGATGCGATCGATCACCTGCTCGTGCGGGGCCTTACCGTGGCCGGCCGCCCGCGACGCCTGGCACCCGAGCGCCGGGAGCGGGTCGAGCCCGACGGGCTGCGCATCCGGCTCTCCGACCATGCGCCCGTGGCCGCGACGTTCGTGGGATAGTCGCGACCATGCTCGTCCGCGCATTGCTCGAGAGCGTGGTTCGCGCGACCGGCTTCGGGCCGAGCTTTCCGATCTCGGGCTACGACGATCTGAACGTCTCCGAAGTGCAGAGCCGCCTCGACGGGCTCACGGCGGCGCAGCTACGGAAGGTGCGCGACCACGAGCGCCGTAACGCCAACCGCAAGACCGTGCTGCGCGCGATCGAGTCGAGGCTCGAACCGGGGAGGCGTGACTAGTCTCGGTCCGAGGATGAGCGGAACCGAGGCACCGAAGCGAACCCGCCCGCGCGTGGGCGACGAGCTCGAGCTCAGCATCGATCGGCTCGCTCACGGCGGCGCCGGCGTCGCGCGCACCGAGGGCTACGTGGTCTTCGTGCGCGGCGCGATTCCCGGGGACCGCGTGCGGGCGCGCATCACGAAGTCCAAGCGCTCGTTCGGCGAGGCGGACTCGCTCGAGCTGATCGAGCCCAGCCCTGAGCGTGTCGAGCCGGTGGCGCCCCATCCCGGTGCGCCGTGGCAGGTGCTTCCCTACGAGCGCCAGCTGCGCGAGAAGGAAGACCAGGTGCGCGACGCCCTGACGCGGCTGGGGGGCTTCGAGGGGCCGCCCGTGGAGCCCATCGTCCCGGCCGTGGAGACGCTTCGCTATCGCAACAAGCTCGAGTACTCGTTCGGCGAGGACGAGAGCGGCGAGCTCGTGCTGGGGTTCCATCGCCCCGGGCGCTTCGATCTGATCGACGACGTGCCGCTCGACATCCTGGCCTCCGAACGGGTGGACGAGCTGCGTGCCGCGGTCAAGCGCTGGTGTCGCGAGGAGGGCCTGGACGGCTGGGACCGCCGCGGCCGGCTCGGCCTCCTGCGCAACCTGGTGGTGAGGGAGGGGCGGCGCACCGGTGAGCTGCAGGCGCGCGTGGTCACGAGCCCCGGCACCAGCTTCCGCGTGGAAGAGCTGGGGGCCGCCACACCGGCCGAGAGCTTCCTGTGGACCCGTGCCGGCGGCGTGGCCGAGACGACGCGCGAGGGCGAGACCCAGATCGTCAAGGGGAGCGCCTATCTCGAGGAGCAGCTGGCCGGGCTGCGACTTCGCATCTCGCCCGACGCCTTCTTTCAGACCAACACCGAGATGGCCGAGCGCCTGTACGGCGCGGCGGCTGAGCTGGCCGGCCTGACCGGTCGTGAGCGCGTGCTGGACCTCTTCTGCGGGATCGGCACGATCGCGTTGGTGCTCGCGCTCGACGCGGGTGAGGTCTGGGGAATCGAGATCGTCGAGGAGGCGGTGGCCGACGCGATCGAGAACGCGCGCCTCAACGGGGTGGACAACGCGAGGTTCTTCGCCGGCGACGTGCGACTCGCCATGCGCCCGCTCCTCGAGCAGTCCGGCAGGGCCGACGTGGTCGTGGTCGACCCGCCACGCGCCGGGCTGTCGCAGAAGGTGGTGCGCCGCGTGCTCGAGGCGGAGGCGAGCCGGATCGTCTACGTGTCCTGCAACCCGACCACGCTGGCGCCCAACGCGCGCCAGATGGTGGACGCGGGCTACGAGCTGAAGACGGTCCGCCCCGTGGACATGTTCCCGCAGACGCCGCACATCGAGTGCGTGGCGCTGCTGGAGCGACGCTAGCCCGGCCCGGCGGTGTCCTCGTCGACGGCGACCTCGTCGTTCGCGTGCACGGTGCACAGGAAGGGTCCGCCGGTGTCGATCGCGGCCTGGATCTCCGCCTCGGTCAGCGTTGCGCCGCACTCGGCACACGTGCGCTCGATGACCGGATCGACGCCTTCCTGTTCCTCGAGCGGCACTATTTCTCGCTTCCGATCACGTGGGTCACCGGCAACCCGGTGGCCGCCCGCGCCTTGCGGGGCAGGTCCACCCGGAGCCATTTCGACAGCTTGAGCGGCAGGGTGGAGACGATCACCTCGTCGTACTCGTGGAAGTTGCACTCGTCCTGGATCGCGGCGAGCGGATCGCCGTCCCCAACCTTGGCCTCAGCCAGGTCGATGCCCTCCTCCCGCAGCTCCTCGATGAAGGCCACGCGATGGTGCTCGGCCTCGTCGTGGCCGGCGTCCGGGTCGGCCGCCCAGGCTAGCCCGTGCGGCGTTTGCGGAACCAAGAGGGTGAACGCACACGGCCCCCGGGCGGCGCGTTCTTGCAGCGCCGTCAGCAGTTCAGGCGACTCCGCCGTGCGGTTGGCGACCACGAGGACCTGGGCCCGGTCGGCCATGAGCGCAGGGTACGCCTTTGTCAGTACGGGGGGAAGTCGGCGTACCACTCGCCGAGCGCCCGGAACCCTCCCCAGAACTCGCGCTTGGCGCGCTCCTCGTCGAGCGAGCCGTCGATGTCCGGCACATAGAGCGCGTCGCACGACGGGGTGAGCCGCTGGATCTCCCCTGGCTTGACATCGATCTCGCGACCGAGCGGCACCCCCAGCAGGTTGAGCTCCTCGAGCGCCTCCTCGCCCATGACGACGACGATGCGCGGTGCCACGATCGCAAACTCCTCGAGCACCCGCGCCCGGCACTCGGGGGCGGACAGGTCGCTGTCCCCCACCGGGCACTTGACGAAGACGGTGCCGTAGACGGCGAGCGGATCGATGCCGAGCCGCTTGAAGCTCTTCATGAGCGCGCTGCCCGCTCGCCCATAGAACGCCACGCCCTCCTCGATCTCCGAGGGCATTGGGATGAACTTGAGCAGCATGATGTCGGCCTGGGGGTGACCCGAACCGAGCACCGGCATCAGGTTGCCCCGTGGGCAGTGGTCGCAGCTCTGGATCTCCCGAGTCAGCTGATTGAGCTCGCGGATCGCCCGCTCGAGGTACTTCTCGCGGATCTCGTCGTCGGTGGCGGGCATCTGTCCCGGAGGATTTGACGGGCGGGCGGACGGTCCTTTCGCGCGCATCACTTCTTGCCGCGGGTCTGGATGAACTTGAGCGCCTGGACGTAGAGCAGCGACTGCTTCTTGCGGACGATGTCGGCCTCGCGAAGCGACTCCAGGAATTCCTCCGGACCGTCGAAGTCGCGCATGCGGATCTTCACCGAGCCCAGCCCCTGGGCCACGTGGGAGTCCGAGCCCGCACCGGCCACGATGCGGTACTTGGCCGCGAAGCGGGCTGCCTCCTCGTTGAAGGCGGAGAAGGCAACGCGCGGGTTGAAAACCTCGATGGCGTCGATCTCAGTCACCACGTCGAGCATGTGCTCGTAGTCGGGCACGGCATGCATACGGTCGAAGGGGTGGGGCACGTAGACGAGTCCCCCCTGGCGGCGGATCTCCGCGATCGTCTCCTGCAAAGTCATGCCGCGCGGGATCTTCTCCTCGATGAAGAGCCCGATCACCTCGCCCTGGTCGGCGGTCTTCACCTCCTCGGCAACGATCACCTTGATCCCCTCCGCGCGCTCACGCGCCTCCAGGGCCCCCGACACCTCGTTGTGGTCCGTGATTGCGATCGCCCCGAGCCCCACCTTCTTTGCGGTGTCGAGCAGGGTCCCCACCGGGGTGGCGCAGTCCGGTGAGTGATCGGTGTGCATGTGCAGGTCGACGTGGATGAAGCCTCGCTCGCGCAGACGCCGGCCCAGGCCGGCGTTGCCGTTGCCGTGCCGGCGCGCGGCGATCTCCTCGAACAGCTCCTCGAATCCATCGGCCACTCGCGACCACCCGAGCTGCGGCCGCGCGGCCTCGATGCGCTCCGCGAACTCGTCCACCAGCGCGGGCTCGGAGATCAGTCGCTCCAACTGGGCCGACAGGGTGATCGCGTCGCGCGGCTCGAACAGCAGGCCGAGCTCGCCCTCGCGCAGCGCCTCCTCGTACTGGGGCAGGCGCGTGACCACCGGCACGGCGCCGCCCGCGAGCGCACGCAGCACGAGCTGCGGAGCGGGGGCGGCACCGGACGAGGACGCCACCGCGATCGTGGCGCGCGCTAGGTGCTGGGCCTCGGACCCGTCGGCCGGCCCGGCCAAGCTCACGCGTTCGCGCAGGCGCCGCGACAGGCTGATCGCCGGCGCCGTGGCTAGGTCGCGCAGCCAGATGGTGGCCCGCCAATCCAGGTCGACCGGAAGCCGGCGAAGCGCCCGCAGGAAAAGGCGCAGCGCTCCCCGTTCTTCCTCCGCGGAGAAGACGATCTCCGGCGCGCTGCCCTCCCGCGCCGCGCGCGGGAGCAGGTCGGCTCCCGGCAGGATGACCCGGTAGTCGCCGGGGAAGTAACGCTGCATCAGGTCGCGGGTGGCGCCGAAGGTCGCCGTGCGACCGTCGAGGCGCCCAAACAGCCGCTGCACCACCTTGCGCGCCACCTGAGTGGACACGAAACGCTCGGTCGTCGAGTGGAAGGTGCCGAGGTTGAGCGCCTGCGAGTGACGCAGCGCGGCCGAGGCGGCGCTCGGAGCGAAGGGCTCGTGCACGTTCACGAAGTCGAGCTCGACGCGGTCGAGCAGGTCCTCGAGGGTGCGCGAGACGTCGAGGGGGAGCGACACCGACCCGCCGCGGCGGAAGGGCAGGGACTGGCCGACCGCCACCACCGTCGCGCAGCCCGGCTCGCCCCACAGCACCTCGCCGTTCGAGCGCATCTCCTCGACCTTGGCCCGGCCCTCGCGCACCAGCTCGCGCGAATCGGAGGGGGCGATCACGACCACGCGATGCCCCCTCCCGCACAACTCGTCCGACAGGCGCTCGACGAACCGGTTGACCTCGTGGTGCTGCTCCCAGGGCCAGGGAGTCACCTGGGCGATCGAGAAGGCCACGCGGGCAGGATATTCCTGGTGGGCGGCGGGGGGTGCGGGGGCCGCGCTCCGGCGCTGCGCAGTTCCCGGGCACCGGGGCCGGCGCTTAACGACAGCAGGAACGGACGGGGGGTCGGCGGAGCCGAGTTGTTACCCCCGTCGCACCGTCGTGACGCTGGGCCTGCGGACGACGCGGCGCAGCCGTCACAGCGGACGCTGTCCTGACCTACTGTTGCCCTGCAACAGCTATCCAGGACGGTGGCCAATCGTCCCGGGCCGGCGTCAGCTGCCGCGGGGGCAAGGCGGTCCAGCGCCGAACAGGCTCACACACGGCCACCCACATCGAGCCACTAGTTGTCCGCCGGCGCCTCCGCCTTGACCTTCGCCTTACCCGGCAGCTTGGGCGCGCCGGCGTACTCGGCGATGAAGTCCTCGATCAGCTCGCGCGCGACCGGGTCGGTCACCTGGCGGGGCGGCGATTTCATGAGGTAGGAGCTCGGGCCCTCGAGGGGGCCGCCGAGGCCGTGATTGAGGGCCAGCTTGCAGCAGCGGACCGCGTCGGTGACGATGCCCGCCGAGTTGGGCGAGTCCCAGACCTCGAGCTTCATCTCCGCGGTCAGCGGCACGTCGCCGAACGCCTCGCCCTCGAGGCGGATGTGAGCCCACTTGCGGTCGGTGAGCCACGGTACGTAGTCCGACGGGCCCACGTGCACGTCCTCGGCGGGCAGCTCGGTGCCCATGATCGAGGTCACGGCCTGCGTCTTGGAGATCTTCTTCGACTCGAGGCGCTCGCGCTCGAGCATGTTGTAGAAGTCCATGTTGCCGCCCACGTTCAGCTGCGAGGTGCGCTTGAGCTTGACCCCGCGCTCGTGGAACAGGCGCGCCATGCTGCGATGCACGATCGTCGCACCCACCTGCGACTTGATGTCGTCCCCGATGATCGGCAGGCCCTTCTTGCGAAAGCGCTCGGCCCAGTAGTCCTCCTGGGCGATGAACACCGGAATGCAGTTGACGAAGGCGCAGCCGGCCTCGAGCACCTGCTCGACGTACCACTTGGTGGCCTGCTCGGAGCCCACCGGGAGGTAGGAGACGACGACGTCGGTCTTGGTCTCCTCGAGGATCCCGACGATGTCGTCGGTGTTCCCCGGGGCCTTCGTGATCCTCTCCTTGAGGTATCTGCCCAGGCCGTCGTGGGTCATGCCGCGCCAGACGGGCACGCCGAGGTGAGGCACGTCGGCGAACTTGATCGTGTTGTTCTGGCCGGCCCAGATGGCCTCGGACAGGTCCTTGCCGACCTTCTCGGAGTCGATGTCGAAGGCCGCGGTGAACTCGATGTCGCGGACGTGATAGCCGCCAAGGCCCACGTGCATCAGCCCGGGTACCGACTCGGCCGGGTCGGCGTCTTGGTAGTACTGGACGCCCTGTACGAAGGACGAGGCGCAGTTGCCCACGCCCACGATGGCCACGCGCACCTTCTCGCTTTGGTAGCGCGAGCCGCCGTTTGTCGAGGGTGAAATGGTTTCGGTCATTGGGGAAGCCTCCTGCTTTAAGGAAACGACCTCTCCAGGGAAACGACGCAGAGAGGCCGGCACGAAAAAAACCCCGCCGGGGCCGCTTCGGTTACACGGGCGGCGCGCCTACGGCCAGCTGCTTGCGCACGTGGAACACGCGCTGGAAGGTGGTGAAGATCGTCAGGGCGGCCATCGCGTAGATCGCCGGCTCCAACAAGTCGACATCGGGAATGATCTCCCCGGCCGCGAACAGCAGGCCGGCGGACAGTATGACGACGCGCACCGCACGGGAGGCGATCCCGACCTTGCACTCCACCCCGAGGGCCTCCGCGCGAGCACGGGTGTAGGAGACCATGTAGGAGCCGATGACGGTCAGCACGGTCGCTCCCACGGCGAGGTCGTTGGAGCTCTTCGCGAACCAGGTGGCCACCGCCGCCAGCACGATGCCCTCCTCGATGCGGTCGAGCGTCGAGTCCAGGAACGCGCCGAAAGGAGTGCCCTTGCCCGACATGCGCGAATAGCGGCCGTCCATCATGTCGCAGAGCGAGCCGAGGATGAAGGCGATCGCGGCCAGCACGAAGTGCTCTTGAAGGATCAGCGCGGCGGCGATCAGGTTTCCGATCAGGCCGGCCACCGAGATCGCGTTCGGCGTGAGCCGCGACTCGATCAGCCGGCTGCGCGCGAGGGTGCGCATCTCGGAGGCCGAAAGCGCGCCGGTGCGCCCGTTGGCCCGGGCGCGGCGGGTGCGCTGGTCGAGCCCGTCGCTCACGCTGTGACCCGGGCGCGGCGGGTGCGCCAGGCCCAGGCCTCGGGCCGGGCGCGAGCGAAGGCATAGGAGGCGGCCGAGGCGGCGGCCGCGGCCACGAGCGCGCCCAGCGCGGCGTCCAGCCAGAAATGGTTGGCCGTGGCCATGACGACGAAGGTGACCACCGCCGGGTACATGGCCCACAGGGCCTTCAGCACTCGGTTGCGGACCAAGATGAAGGCGGGGACCGCGATCATCAGCGCGAAGGCCACGTGCATGCTGGGCACCGCGGCGTACGGGTTGTAGAGAACGTTGGCGCTGTTCTCCGCCCCCTCTCCGACGAAGGACGCCACGGTGTCCGTGAAGCCCCACTCGGGCATGAAGCGCGGCGGCGCGGTGGGGAAGGCCACATAGAGAACGAGCGCGAGCCCCATGGCCACCATGAACATGTTGCGCACGTAGTAGTAGGCGTGGTTGCGCGCGATGTAGAGCCAGATCACGAACGTCGTCGTGACCACGAAGTGGGAGTTGACGTACATCCAGTTGGCGAACACGAGCAGCCACTCCTGTCCCCGCGTCCAAGCCTGGAGGCCGGGCTCGAAGAACAGCCCCGTAGCTCGCTCGATGTCCACCAGCGCACGCGCGTTCTCGAAGGCCAGGCCGGCCTGGCCGTCGACGAAGCCCCGCACGAGCCGATACAGGTAGTAGGCGGCGGCGAACAGGGCGAGCTGCCGGAGTGCGTCGAGCCAGCCGTTCGGAAGCCAACGGCCGCTGAGGCGCCAGATGCGCGCCCACTGGCGATACAGCGGGTGTGAACGGGGCACGGCCGCCTAGCCTAGCGGGCACCCTGGGCGCCTCGCAGTGGGGCTGCCCGTACTCCCCGGTGTATCGAATCCGCGCGGCGGGGTAGGTTCTTTGGGATGAGCACAGCAGTCAGCAGCAGCACGATTCCTGCACGGGACGACGTCGAACCCGTCCTCAACGAGACGCGGGATCGCATCGCGACCGGGATGGTGACCGCCCTTCCGATTCTCGCGCTCGGCTTGGTCGTCTGGCAGGTCTGGGGCGATTTCCTGCGCTGGAGCGACGTCATCGTGTTCGCGATCATGTACGTGGCCACCGGGCTCGGCATCACCGTCGGCTTCCACCGCTACTTCACTCATCGCAGCTTCAAGACGAGCCAGCCGGTGCGGGCAATCCTGGCCGTGCTCGGTTCGGCCGCGATCGAGGGCCCGGTCATCTCCTGGGTCGCCGACCATCGCAAGCACCACACCTTCGCCGACCAGGAGGGCGATCCTCACAGCCCGCACGTCGACCACGGGGTGGGCTGGCGCGGCGCGTTCAAGGGACTCCTCCACGCCCACGTCGGCTGGCTGTTCATCCATACCCAGAGGGGCCTGCGGCGGCGCTACGCGCGTGACCTGGTCGACGACCCGATCGTCAACTTCGTCGACCGCAAGTTCTTCGTCTGGGCCATCGGCGGCCTCCTGGTCGCGTTCGCGCTGGGCTGGGCGATCGGCGGCTCGCTCTACGCGGGCCTGACCGGTCTGCTCTGGGGCGGCGCCGTGCGGATGCTCGTCGTGCATCACGTGACCTTCAGCATCAACTCGCTCTGTCACTTCTTCGGACGCCGGCGTTTCGAGACCGACGACGAGTCCCGCAATCTGCTGTGGCTCGCGCCCTTCTCGTTCGGGGAGAGCTGGCACAACAACCACCATGCCTTCCCCACCTCGGCCGAGCACGGCATGCGCAAGTGGGAGATCGACTGGTCGGCGCTGCTGATCCGCGCGATGGAGAGGGTCGGGTTGGTCTGGGACGTGGTCCGTGTGGACCGCGAGCGCCAGGAGCGCCGGAGGGCACTCCTGGCGGAAGAGCGCGGTCTCGTCTAGACGGTCCGGACGTTCACGGCCTTGGGGCCCTTGTCCCCGGGCTGTGATTCGTACTCCACGCGTGCGCCTTCGGCGAGCGAGCGAAAGCCCTCGCTGTCGATGTCACTGTGATGCACGAACAGGTCCTTGCCCTGATCGTCCGGCGTGATGAAGCCGAAGCCCTTGTCATCGCTGAACCACTTGACGGTTCCGGTTGCCATGGGTCCTCCCACGTTGTCGGTGCTGCGTACGCGGAAGGTGCAACGGGGCAACGACCTGCGAGCGCTTGCACTGCTTGTTCTCGGCCCGGCCACCGTGGCCGGACGACGCAAACGCTAGCAAGGGTTGCGGCCGGCGGCGCCGATGATCAGTCGTCGCAGCGGCGACCGCGTGAGAACAGGCGCTCCGGCGAGAAGCGTGTCGACAGCTTGACGAAGCCCGCCTTGTCGGCGATCACGCGCGTCCAGTCGCCGTCCGGCTCGACACACGCGTTAGAGGCGTACCAGTAGGGGGTCCACCGCACGCGCACGATCGCCTCCCCGGGCCGCTTGACGTCCAGCAGCAGCTCGTCGGAGCTCATCTGCTCGAGCACGATGTTGGCGTCTCCCTGGGAGATCACTATCGGCGTCGGCAGCAGCACCTCGTACACGCGCCAGTCGTCCGACTTCCAACGCAGCCGCAGGTAGGGCAGGCCGCGCTCGATCAGCGCGCGCTCGCCATATGAGCTCTGGTCGGGCAGGGCGCTCGGCAAGGCCACGTAGCGCACCGCGTTCTCGGCCAGCCAGCTGGCGTAGCTGAGCCGGTTGATCTCGCCCCCGTAGAAGATCGGGTGCAGCCCGGTATCGAGCTGACGCAGCCAGCCGCGCGCCAGCGGCGACTCGAGCGCGATCTCCGAGCCCTCCCAGTGGCTGCGGGTGAAGGGGATCTCCACGCGCCGCTGGTCGGGCAGCCTGAACAGCCACTCCCGCAGCGGATCGAAGTAGCCGGCCTTCGCCGCCGGATCCTCGAGGTACTTGTCCACGTCGCGCACCGGCGCCGACCACTGCCAGACGCCGAGCCCGACGAAGCACACCACGAGCGCGGCGGCGGGCCAGGACGGGCGCAGCGCCTTCGTCCCCCAGAGCGCGCTCAGCATCACCGGACCCCCGAACAGCGCCCCCAAGCGCACGGCGTTGCCCCCCATGGGCGTCTCGAGCAACAGCGCGACGGTCGACCCGAGCCCGTACAGAATGAGCCCCCAGCGAAGGGTGCGCTGCTCGTGCGGGAGCAGGAACAGGGAGAAGACGACGAATGCCGGGATGGGCAGGTAGGCGGTGACGGGGAACGGCGCCCAGCCCCCCTCGGGAAAGGCCCAGGTCAAGAAGACCGGCGGGATGAAGGCCGCCGCCGCGATCAGCAGCCCCTCGATGCGCTTGGTGCGATCGCCCCTTGCCCCCAGCGAGACGGCCACGCCGGCCATCGCCAGGAACAGCCCGGCGACCGGGCTGCCGAGCGGCGACAGCACCGCGAACACGACGGCCCAGACGTAGCGACGCCGTTGCAGGGCCAGCACCGCGGCGAGCCCGAAGGCCACGCCGAGGGCGAAGGGAAGGCGCGCGGTGAACAGCAGCGTGGCCGACCCGACCCCAAACCAGATCGAGCCCCAGCGAGCGCGCTCCGCCCCGAAGGCCCTGCGGGCGAGCGGTTCGTACAGTGCGGCGGAGGCCACGGCGGCGAGCGCGAGGGCCACGGGCGGCGACAACAGCCAGGCGAGCGGTGGAGAGAGGATCGAGTAGGCGGGGGTGTGGTGGCCGCCGTACCACTGTCCGTTCCAGATCGTGAAGCCCTCCTCGCCGAAGAGGTCCGCGCGGAACGCATGCGCGGCGAGGTCGACGGTGCGCGGCTGCCAGATCAGATAGACGACCGCGAAGGCGACGGCGATCGCCACCGGGGCGACCCGCCACCAGTCGACTCGCGTATGCCAGGGTCGCTCGGTGCCTGCCGGATCGCTCGGGGGCGAAGAGGTCGGCACCTGCTGCGGACGGGTACGCGGCGGCGCCGTGACAGCGGCGAGGACGACACGGAGCACTGGGCGGGAGGCTAGCCGAGAAACCGCTCGACCCGGCGCTCGAGGTCGGGCCGGCCGATCCAATTCCAGTGTCCGCCATCGGTCGGCTCGAGCTCGGTCTCTCCGCCGAGCGCGTCGGCATAGCGCCGCCCGAACTCCGCGGGGATGTAGGGATCGTCGCTGGGCCAGAGGATCAGCGCGGGACAGCGCAGCTCGCCCAGCCGCTCGCCGTGCCGTGCCAGCGTCTCCGGGGGCGCCGAGCGGTAGAGGCGCAGGATGGCGCGTTGGGTGCCCTGGTCGAAGTGCTCGTAGGCGCGGTCGGCGATCACGCGAGGCAGCATGCGCCGAAAGCCCCAGCGGGTGGTGAAGCCCATCGTGAGCTCGCCCACCAGCGGCGTTCTGAATACGCGTGCCACGCGGTGCCACTCGAAGCCCGGCAACAGCGGCACGGTGGAGAACAAGACCAGCCGCTCGATGCGCTCGGGGAAGCGCTGCGCGAGCGCGAGGGCCACACCTCCCCAGTCGTTTACGACGAGGGAGTAGCGCTCAAGGCCAGCGTGACCGCAAAACGCCTCGAGAAAGCGGTCGTAGCCGGGGATCGAGTAGTCGAAATCCCCCGGTTTGGCAGAGCGCCCGAAGCCCGGGAGGTCGAGGGCCACTCCCCCCGAGCGCGCGAGAAAGGGCTCCCATTCCCACGAGGCGGTCGGCACGCCGTGCACGTAGAGGATCGGCGCCTCACCGGCCTGCCGCCAGTGGGTCGCGAGCCCGGCGACCTCCGTGTCTCGCTCGACGATCTCCACCGTGGGGTCATACCAGCCCGCGTAGCCTTCCGGCCCGATGGCCGACCGCCGCAGGCTGCGCAGGATCGTCGACAAGCTCGCCACCGAGTACGGCCGGCCGGTGCTTCGTCCACACCGCGCTCCCGTCGACGAGCTCGTGCTCACGGTGCTCTCCCAGAACACGAACGACCGCAATCGCGACGTCGCCTTCGCGCGCCTGCGCGAGCGCTTCTCCACCTGGGACGAGATCCGCCATGCGCCACTCGAGGAGGTGGAGGAGGCAATTCGCCCGGGCGGCCTGGCCCCGACCAAGTCGGTGCGGATCCGCCGGATGCTCGAGGCCCTGGACGGGGACGACCTGGGACGGCTCGCCGACGCCCCGCTGGACGATGCCCGGCGGGAGCTCTGCGCGCTGCCCGGCGTAGGCCGCAAGACGGCGGCGTGCGTCCTGCTGTTCTCCTTCGGACGCCCCGACCCCCCGGTCGACACCCACGTCTATCGAGTCGGGACGCGGCTCGGGCTGTGGGAGGAGAAGACGCCGTTCGACGCCGCCCATGACGAGCTCGCGCGACTCTGCGGCGACGATGCGCGCTTCGCCTACGAGACGCACGTGCTGCTGATACGCCACGGGCGGCGCACCTGCGTCGCGCGTTCGCCACGCTGCGCCGAGTGTCCGCTACGGCGCATGTGCCCCGAGGGGCGCCGGCGCCTCGCCCGGTCATGAGCGAGACCACCCTGCGCAGGGGGGCCGAGGCGGCGCTCATCGCGATCGCGGCCGTTTGGGGGCTGACCTTCGTGATGGTCCAGGACGCCATCGAGGTGCTGCCCACGATGGCCTTCCTCGCCTATCGCTTCCTTCCGGCCGCGCTGATCGTGGCGGTGATCTTCTGGCGTCCCCTGCGCTCCCTTCCGGCCGAGGGCTGGCGCGCGGGCCTGTTGATGGGCGCCTTTCTCACCGGTGGTTACGTGTTCCAGACGCTCGGCCTCGAGCAGACGACGGTGTCGAACACGGGCTTCATCACCGGGCTGTTCGTGGTCCTCACGCCAGTGCTCGGTGCGGTCTTCCTGGGCCAGCGGATCTCCGCCGTGGCCTGGGCGGCAGCGGGGGTGGCGATGCTCGGCCTGTGGCTGCTGTCCGGGGCCGGCGGCGACTTCGACCTGCGCGGCGACGGCCTGGTGCTGCTGTGCGCGTTCTCGCTCGCGGCTCATATCCTCGCCACCGCGAGCGCCGTGAGGCGCTTCGACGTGGGTGCTCTGCTTGCGATCCAGCTCGGCGTGGTGGGGACGACATGCTTGGCGATAGGTGCCCTCGCCGGCCAGCTCGAGGTCCCCGAGGGGGAGACGGTGTGGTCGGCGCTGATCGTCACCTCGCTCGTGGCCAGCGCGCTCGGTTTCTTCGTGCAGTCGTTCGCCCAGCGCCACGCTCCACCGGCGCGGACGGCCCTCATCCTCGCCTCCGAGCCGGCGTTCGCCGGTCTCTTCGGCTGGCTGCTCAACGACGAGCGGCTGACCACGACCGGTTGGGTGGGGGCGGCGCTGATCATGGCGGCCATCGTCTCGGTGGAGCTGGCCCCTCAACTGCGACCCGTCCGGCCCCTTCCCGAAGAGTGATGTACAAGCTCCTGCTCGCCGTTCCCTTCCTGGTCGGGATCGCCGTGCTCCAGGGGCTCACGGTCGAAATCGACACCTTTCACGGAACCGACGCGGGCGTCTACCAGCTGCCCACCATCGAGCTCTTCCGCGACCGCCTCGACCTCTCGGACTACCCCTCCGCCCAGACGCCGCTCTACCACCTCGTCACGACAGTTTGGGGGAAGCTCGTCGGGTTCGAGCTGTGGAAGCTGCGACTGCTCAACGTCGCGTTCTCGTACGGCGCGGCGCTCGCCCTCCTGCACCTGCTGCGGCGGGCGACACCGCTCGCGCCGTTCCCGGCCTTCGCCCTGACGCTGGCCTTCGTCCTCTCGCCCTATTTCTTCGGCGCCTCCTTCACGCTGCTCACCGACAACCTGGCGATCCTCTTCGCGCTCTTGGCGCTGGAGCGCATTCACGCGTTCTCGCGCAGCGGGTCCCTGCCCACGTTCGCGGCGGCCTGCCTGCTCATCGGCGCGGCGGCGCTGACGCGGCAGTCCTTTCTGTGGCTGGTCGCCGTGGCGGCGTTCTTCTTGCTGCGACGCCGTGAGCTTCGCATCGCCCTGATCGGAGCGGGCCTGCTCGCGCTGGCGCTGGTCCCCCTCGCGTTGTTGGTCGTGGAGTGGAACGGGCTCGTCCCACCGAGCGCGGACCCCGCCTCGTGCGGACTCTGTACCGAGCGCCCTGGCTTCGGGCGCGACACCCTCACGCTCCGCACGGTTGGCTTCACCCTGGCGCTCTTCGGCGCCTACGCGGCGCTCGTGCTCGGCTCCTCGGCGCTCCGCTGGGTGCGCGTCCTGCGCAGCCCGGCAGGCCGCCTGGCGCAGAGCGCGATCGGCTCGCCGGCCGGCCGCGCCGTCACGGCCTTCGTGCGCGGCAAGCCGCCGCGCAGGGTGAGCCTGGCGCACCTGCTCGGCCTGGCCGCGGCCGTCTCGATCCTGTTGTTGCTGGTCTCCCCGCTCGAGTTCGTCGCGATCGAGCCGGGCCGGGCCGGCGACGCCGGCTGGCTCTGGAGGGTGTCCGACCGGATGCCGACGGTGTTCGGCTCGTCGCTCCTCTTCTGGCTGCTCGTGCCGCTGGGTACGGTGGCCGCCGCCGTGCTGGCATGGCGCGCCGGCTGGGCGGCGCTGCCCAGCGTGGTGCTGGCGGCCTTCCTGATCGCCGCGCTCCCGGTGGCGCTCGTCTACCAGAAGTACTTCGACCCCTTCATGTTGCTGGCGGTGGCTCTCTTCGCGCGTCCGATGGATTTCCGGCGCCCGCGCGACTACGCCGGGACCGCGATCGTATGCGTGGCCTCGGTGGCGTACGCGCTGTCCTTCGCCTAGGACCCTGGCCTTATCCGCAGCAGGTCGACCACGTACACGAGCGTCTCGTTGGGGCCGATCTCGGGGGGCGAGCCGTCGGCCCCGTATGCCAGCTCGGGCGGGATCGTGAGCTTGCGCCGCCCGCCCTTCCTCATTCCCGCGACCCCCCGGTCCAGACCTTCGATGACCTGACCGCCGCCGAGCGGGTGCGGTCCTGCGCCGACGTCACGCGCTCGCTGCCCGGCGTGTTCGGCGTCCCGCCCAACATTTCGATCTTTCCCTCTCCACAATTTTTCTCTGAAACACAGTTGTCCACGCTCACCACGATGCTCTGGTGGCGGCAGGAAGTGAATGATCGGTTCGATCTCGTTTACCTTGGGGGCACAGCGTTCACGCGAACGGCGACCGACAGTAATGTGTCGTCCCCATCCCTCCGGCGAGTGCCGGGCTGTTGCCGCTTCCGTTTCCCTCAGTTCTTCGAGCAGGAATCGATCGGGTATGACACCGGCGTCGTCGTCGGTATCGACGGCGGCATCGCGATGACCGACCATCTGCGACTCGTGCCAGGCTTCAGGCTGATATCGGTCGCCTCCCGGTGGATCCTCCGGCCCTCCGCCGGATTGCAGTGGAAGTTCTAGGCCAAGTCGCGCTTATCGTCCCTCCGCAAGGACAGTCATGCCGTGAGCACCAACCATCGACACACCGGGCGTTCGTTTCTCCAACAATCGGCACTCTGGATCGGCAGCGCGTATGCGCCTTGGCAGCGCCGCGGCGTGTCGCGGCCGAGGTCGGTTTTCGCGGAAAGTTCTCCATCTGCAACGAGACCTTCGGCGATTGGCCGTTTGAGAAGGCCTTCGCCTTCGCGGCGGAGTGCGCCGGTCCCGAGCGCCTCGCGCGCGCGAGCATTGGCTACATGCGGAACTGCCTCAGGTAGCCCGCATCTATCGCTGAGCGAGTTACGGATGGCAGGCCATCCTTCGCTCTGGACTCACGCGAAGAGTGCCGACCGTATCGCGCTTTGTGCGCCGCAGCCGCGAAGCGGCGAAGTTTGAAGGGCGAAGGTGGGCTGCACTCGCACGTGGCGACACGACACGCCTCGTAAAACGTACGAAGAGATGGACACCTTCAGCGATCTGAGCCCCCAATCGCCTGAGAAACGTGCGTCGCAAACTGACGAACAGCGGCCCGAACGCTGGCGCAGGAGGCCGGAGCCAGAATCGCGACAGCAAGAGCAAGGATGGACGCCGATGATTGTCGCCTCATGACACCGACCTACTACCGGCGTTGCTGAGGAGTCATGAGCCTGAGCTGAAAAAAGGGTGAGCGCGGGTCGAAGACGCGTGATCCCGTACGGTACCATTCATCAACGAGTCGATCTCTTCGTAAGGCTTTCTCAGCGCGTGCGGAGCTGCGGCGAGGCCATACGGGCTGACCTGCACCTGACAGGAGTCACGTGAGTCGCATCTTGGACAGCCGGATATGGCGTGTGCGACGTCGCGGACAATGGATTGACGCGACGCTCGATCAGAGCGGTCAACGGTGGCGAGTGACGTTCACGCTGAAGGGACGCGTGCTCGCCGCGTGGGAGTTCGACACGCAGAACCAGGCGAGGGATGCGGCACGGACGCGCCTGCGCGAGTTCGAGCGAGCCGGCTGGACCGAGCATTGGTAGGCAGCGGCAGTGATGCGGAGGGCTGACGGCGTGCTTGATTCGCCGGCG
>CAWBLN010000002.1:0-66500 GCA_963789705.1 uncultured Thermoleophilaceae bacterium | reverse complement strand
GTCGGCCAGCGAGCAGCCGGCCCCCAGATCGGGCAACAGCACGGTCTTGTCGGGGCTGAGGATCGAAGCGGTCTCGGCCATGAAGTGGACGCCGCAGAAAGCGATGACCTCGGAATCGGTGTTCGCCGCCCGGCGCGAAAGACCGAGCGAGTCGCCCACGAAGTCAGCCACGTCCTGAACCTCGGGCACCTGGTAGTTGTGAGCCAGGATGACCGCGTTGCGCTCCTCGGCGAGCGCACGCACCTCTTCGTGCATGCGTCTGACCTGATCGGGGACCAGAGCCGGCTCGGGCGCCGGGGCGAAGGTGGGCAGCTCGATGGGCTTCATCTCGGCATCATCAGGGTTTTTGACCTACAATCACAAACTGATGCGACGTAAGGATACCACGGTCTCCGACCGTGAGTCGAAAACCCCGCGAGGCGGCCGGGCGCCCACCCATGTGACCCTCGCCGTCGTACTACAGGTGCGCGAGGGCCGGTTGTGCGTGCTGCTGTGGCAGCGCGCTCGCGAGCCCTTCGAGGGCGCCTGGTCGCTGCCCGGCGGCTATCTCGAGCCCGGCCACACTCTCGAGGAGTCGATTCGCTCCCATCTCGCGCGCAAGGTCGACGTGGCCGAGCTGTCCTGGCTCGAGCAGCTCGAGACGCTCAGCGTGCCCGAGCGTCACCCCGGCGAGTGGCAGCTGGCCACGGCCTATCTCGGACTCGTCCCGCTGGGACTCGATCCGGTCCTTCCTCCCGATACGGCATGGCATCCGGTGGACCGCCTGCCCACGCCGATCGCCTTCGACCACGGCTCGATCGTCCCCGCCGGGCGCGAACGCCTGCGGGCCAAGCTGTCGTACACCAACCTCGGGTTCGCGCTCGCTCCCGAGCGCTTCTCGTTCTCCGAGCTCAGCGGCATCTATTCCGCCGCGCTCGGCTATCCCGTCGACCCCACCAACCTGCGCCGGGTGCTCGAGCGCCGGGGACTGCTGGAGGCCACCGGCGAGCGCCGCGCCCCCGGTCGCGAGGGCGGCCGGCCGGCCGCGGTGTACCGCTTCACGTCTCGCGACCTCGAGATCACCGACCCGTTCGCCGTCTTTCGCCCCCCAACGGCTCGAGCAGCAGGCTGAAGTCGAGCGCGGGCGCGGAGTGGGTGAGCGCACCGACGCTGATGAAGTCGACTCCGGTCTCGGCCACCGCTCGCACGTTGTCGAGCGTGATACCGCCCGAGGCCTCCAGCTGGGCGCGGCCCCCGGCAAGCTCCACGGCACTGCGCAGGTCGTCGAGGCTCATGTTGTCGAGCAGCAGCCGCGGGACGCCGACCGAAAGGGCGCCCTCGACCTCATCGAGCGTCGCGCACTCGACCTCGATGGTGGCCCCCCGCTCTCTCTCCAGCGCGCGACGCGCGGCCTGGGCCACGCCGCCCGCCAGGGCGCCGTGATTCTCCTTTATGAGAATCGCGTCATGGAGGCCCGACCGGTTGCTCACCCCCCCACCGGCCCGCACCGCCGCCTTCTCCAGGTCGCGCAGGCCGGGAGTGGTCTTACGGGTGTCGAGGATCCGGGCGCCGGTGCCCTCGACCGCGTTCACGTAGCGGGCGGTGAGGGTGGCGATTCCCGACAGGCGCCCGAGGAAGTTGAGCGCCACCCGCTCTCCGCCCAGGATCGATCCGGCATTGCCCTGCACCTCCGCGAGTAGGCCACCCTCGCGCCATCTGCCCTCGGGCGCGTGGGCGCGCCAGCGCAAACCGCGATCGACGCGCTCGAAGACCCTTGCCGCAACCTCGAGGCCGGCCGGCACGCCGGCGGCCTTCTGCTCGATGCGTGCCCTCCCCGAGGCCCCCTCGGGCACTACCAGCCTGGTGGTGAGGTCCCCCTTGCCGAGATCCTCCGCCAGCGCAAGGTCGATCAAATGGACCATCTTCGGGCGCGCAGGCTACGGCATTGGCGAGAGCTGCCGATGGTTCTCTGAGTGCCCCTGCCACGGAAGGCGATCGCCGACTGGGTGCGCCCCGTATTCGAGCGCGACCCGGACCCATACGCGGGCGCCGATCTCGACACTTCGCGGCGTTTCCAGGCCGGACTGCTTGCCCTGTGCGGGCTGCTCGCGGTGACCTTTCTTCCGCTCGAGCCCGTCGACGAGCAGATCGGCGCCGCCGGCTGGCCGATCGCCGCCGCGCTCGGACTGGGGAGCCTGGTCGCGGCGGGGGCGATGGCCCTCCGGCGGCCGAGCTTCGACGATCTGCTGGTCGTTGCCTACGCGGGCATCGCGGGCATCGCCACGCTCAACTACCTCGCCGGCGGTGGATCATCGGCCTACGAGGACCTGTATGTGCTGTGGCTCGGCTCGGGTGCATTGCACCCCCCGCGCCGCGCGCTCGTTCACCTGGCCACGATGGTCGCCGCCCTGGCTCTCCCCCTGGCCTACGAGGGCACGGGGAGCGAGATCGTCGCCGACATGGCCGCCGAATCCCTTATCCTGGTGACGATCGGCCTGTTGGTCACCGCCTACCAGGCCAGCGTCCGCCGCCAGCGGGTACGGCTACGCACGGGCGTCGAGGTGGCCCGCCGGCTGGCGGGCGTCGACCCGCTCACCGGCCTGGGCAACCGCCGCGCCTTCGACGAGGCGTTGACCGTCGAGATAGCTCGCGCCGACCGCGGCCAGAGCCCGGTGACGGTCGGTCTCGTCGACGTCGACAACCTCAAGCGCATCAACGAGCACCACGGCCACGCCGAGGGCGACCGCTGTCTGGGCGAGGTCGCACGGGCGATGGAGACGGCGGTGCGCAAGACCGATCGCTGCTTTCGCTGGGGCGGCGGCGAGTTCGTGGTGGTCATGTCGGACACCGAGCGAAGAAGCGCCGCGGTGGTGCTCGAGCGCGTGGCCGAGACGGTGAGCCGGGCGTACCGGCCCGCTGCCGGGGGCGGCATCGAGCTCAACTGGGGGCTGGCGGAGAGGGAGCCGGGCGCGACCGCCGAAGACCTGCTGGCCGCCGCCGATCTGGCGCTGCTCGAGGCAAAGACCGACAAGCGCCGCTGAGGCGCCGCCGAGCAGGCCCTCAGGCCGAGACGGGCTCCCGGGCGCGTGAGATCCCGGCGGCCGAGTAGGCGTCGAGCTCGTCCAGAGTCTCACGCTCGAGCAGGGCCTCGGCCAGGGCGTCGAGTCGCTCGCGGTTGTCGCTGAGCAGCCGGCGGGTGGCCTCGTGCTCGTCCTCGACGATCCGGCGCACCTCCTCGTCCACCAGCTCCTGGGTGGCCTCGGACACGGGCTCGGCACCCGGCATCAGGAAGTTCTGCCCCGCCTGCGGGGCGACCGTGATGAATCCCACCTTCTCGCTCATGCCCCACCGCGCAACCATCCCGCGCGTGAGCTGAGTCACGTGCTGGATGTCCGACTCGGCCCCGGTCGTGATGTCTCCGAACACGAGCTCCTCCGCGACGCGGCCACCGAGGGACACGCGGATCTTGGCGCGCAGCTCCTCCTCGGAGAGATTGAAGCGATCGTCGTCGGGGGTGGACAGCGTCACGCCCAGGGCCAGGCCGCGCGGAATGATCGAGACCTTGCGAACGGGGTCGGCCCCCGGGGTGAGCATCCCGACGATCGCGTGGCCGCCCTCGTGGTAGGCGATCCGGCGCCGGTCCTCGTCGCCCAGCACGATCTTGCGCTCGGCGCCGAGAACGATCTTCTCGAGGGCGTCGGTGAAGTCGGACCGCGTAACCCGATCGTGGCCGCGGCGCGCCGCCAGCAGCGCCGCCTCGTTGACCAGGTTGGCCAGGTCCGCACCGACCATGCCGGGGGTCGTGGAGGCGATCCGCGCGACGTCGACGTCATCTGCGAGCGGCACCGATCGGGTGTGCACCCGCAGGATCTGCTCGCGCCCGGCGCTGTCGGGCGCTTGAACCGCCACGCGCCGGTCGAAGCGGCCCGGACGAAGCAGAGCCGGGTCGAGCACGTCGGGGCGGTTGGTGGCGCCCAGCACGATCACGCCCGCCGCCGGGTCGAAGCCGTCCATCTCGGTGAGTATCTGGTTGAGCGTCTGCTCGCGCTCGTCGTGACCGCTCACCACGCCCCCGCTGCCGCCGCGGGCGCGGCCGATCGCGTCGAGCTCGTCGATGAATATGATGGCCGGCGCGGCTTCCTTGGCCTGCACGAAGAGGTCGCGCACGCGCGACGCGCCGATGCCGACTATCGCCTCGATGAACTCCGAGGCCGAGGATGAGAAGAAGGGCACGCCGGCCTCACCGGCCACGGCGCGCGCGAGCAGGGTCTTGCCGGTCCCGGGCGCTCCCGCGAGCAGCACGCCGCGTGGGATGCGCGCGCCGAGCTTCGCGTACTTCTGGGGGTTGCGCAGGAAGTCGACTACCTCGACGAGCTCGTTCTCGGCCTCTTCTATCCCGGCGACGTCCTCGAAGGTGACCGTTTGCTTCTCGGCCTCCACGCGCTTGGCGCGCGAGCGGCCGAACTGGCTCAGCATGCCGCCCGCTCCGCCGGCGCCCGCGGCGCGCCGCGCGATGAACACGAACAGCGCGACGAGCAGGAGCGTCGGCCCGAACGAGAAGAGAATGGTCTCGAGCAAGGAACGGCTGTTGGGAGACTCGGCGTTGACCGTCACATTGCGCTCTTCGAGCAGTTGCGACAGCTCCCGCTCGTCGGCGAACGTCGGGATCTCGGTCTCGAAGCCCTTCGCCGACTCGCCCTTGTACTCGACCTCCTTGCGGAACTCTCCCTGCACGGTCTCCCCGCGCGAGGAGATCTCCTTCACGTTGCCGTCGCGCACCTCCTCGACGAAGGTCGGGTTGTAGGGAACGCGAATACGCTCCTCGGCCGGCGCGAAGACCGCGACGAGCAGCCAGTTGAGCACGAGGAGCCCGAGCAGGATCGCCACGAAACGGCGCCCGCTCCAGGGGATCATGGGTGGCTTCTTCGGAGCCCCCTCGACCCTCAGATCGCCCCGATCGGGGTCACGGGGCGGGAGCGGCGTGCGCTGGTCGGGCATTTCCAGGCCAACTCTAGAGCCCGGACACAGCGCTTTCTAGAGAGCCCGCGCCGGGCACCCCGGCCCGCCTGAGGCTCCGGCGGAGGTTTTATCCTGGTCTGTGTGAGGCAGCAGCTGCGTCCTCTTTTCGACCAGGTGGTGATCAAGGAGCTCGAGCCCGATCGGGTGCGGCGCTCCGGATTGCTGTTGCCGCCGGGAGAGCATCAGGCTCCCCCTCAGCACGGGATCGTGCTGGCGGTCGGCCCCGGCCTGGACTGGTGGGGCAGCGTCGGTGTGAAGATGCCGGTGCGGGCCGGAGACCACGTCGTCTTTCCCGCGTCGGCGGGCGTCTGGGTGGAGGTCGAGGAGGAGCGACTGCTGGTCTGCCGCGTCGGGCAGATTCTCGGCGTGCTGGAGGAGGCCGACTCGCTTGGGCGCGGCCCCCTCCACGCGGTCGAGGAAGAAGACTCCTAGTCGATTACCACACCCACATCGGCTCGGATCACCCGGCCGTTTCTGAGAATGAACGACGTCACGCGCTGGCCGCCGACGAACTCGTTGGTGTGGCAGACGCGCAGGCCGCCGCTAGGCGGCTCGCAGGTCACACCGGGCACCCGGTTGCGCACCGCGTTGAGCGTGGAGCGCACGCCGACCCCCCGTGCCGTCCGGTCGCCCAGCCCGCGCGTGGCCACGAGAGTGACCCGGTTGCCGCCCGAGAAGAGGACGCGGATCTTCCCCGCGTAGAGGAACTCGGTGAAGGGACCGAAGTCGTTGGTGCCGGTGCGGATGTCCTTGGGGGTCCCGAGGGCAGCGCGCACCTGCCGCTTGGTGTTGTCGATGCGCACCCCGGCGATGCCCTGGTCGATTTGGATGATGGCCGCGGCCTCGCCCGGGACTATCACGGCGAAGGCACTCAGCAGGGTCAGGGTGACGAGCAGACGTCTCACGTAGGACTCCCTTTCGAAGTTCGACGGGTTGTGGCGGCGAGCTGAGCTTACGCCGCCAGGCCGTCGCCCGCCCGCCGCAGCAGCTCGGCGCGTACGAACTCGTCGAGGTCGCCGTCGAGAACACCCTGGGCATTGCCCGCCTCGACGTTCGTGCGGTGGTCCTTGACCTTCGTGTAGGGATGGAGCACGTATGAGCGGATCTGTGATCCCCAGCCCACGTCCTGGGCCTCCCCACGCTCCTTGGCCAGCGCCTCCTGGCGCCTTTGCTCCTCCAGCGCGATCAGCTTGGCGCGCAGCATCTTCATCGCCGTATCGCGGTTCGAGGACTGGGAGCGCTCGTTCTGGCACTGGACGACGATGCCGGTCGGGCGGTGGGTGATGCGCACGGCGGAGTCGGTCTTGTTCACGTGCTGGCCGCCCGCGCCCGAGGCGCGGTAGGTGTCGACCTGGATGTCGTCAGGCTCAATGTGCACGTCGACGGCGTCCTCCACCAGCGGCGCCACCTCCACGCCGGCGAACGCGGTGTGGCGTCGTGCCTGTCCGTCGTAGGGGGAGATTCGCACCAGGCGGTGCACCCCCTTCTCGGCGCTGAACAGCCCGTAGGCGTTCTCACCGCGGGCGATGAACGTGGCCGACTTGATGCCTGCCTCCTCCCCCGGCGACACCTCTTTGAGCTCGACCTTCATCCCGCGCCGCTCCGCCCAGCGCATCTCCATGCGCAGCAGCATCTCGGCCCAGTCCTGAGAATCGGTGCCGCCCGCGCCCGCGTTGACCGTGACCACCGCGTCGCCGCTGTCGTACTCGCCTGGGAACAGGCGGGCCTCCTCGAGCTCGGCGAGCCGTTTTCCTATCGACTCCCGCTGCTCCTCCAGCTCGCCGGCGATGGACTCGTCCTCGGCCGCCATCTCCTCGAGTGTCTCGAGGTCGTCGATATCGCGTTCCAGGGCGCGAAAGCCCTCCAGGCGGCGGAGGGCCCCCGCGTGCTCGGCCGACACCGAGGCGCCCCGCTCCTGGTCGTCCCAGAAACCTGGCGCCTGCATCTCCTGCTCGAGGTCGCCCAATCGGGCTTCGAGGTGAGCCGGGTCAAAGATAGTCCGCGAGCAGCTTCAGCTGGTCGCGGAGGCCGCTGGCGCTACTGCTGTGCGCCATGGCACTTCTTGAATTTCTTGCCCGAGCCGCACCAGCAGGGGTCGTTGCGGCCGAGCTTCTCGTTCTCGTCGAGTCGCCGGGTCTCGATCACCGGGACTGATGCGGCCACCTCTTCGCCGGCGAGCTCGGCGGCCTCGGCCATGCCTCCCTGCGGGGTGACCGCGGCTCCGGCCGCCGCGGCGATCGCGTCGCGCCCCTGCTCCGCGCGGCCGCCGGAGTAGTTGAGCCCGCCGGTGGAGCTGCTGTTGGCGCCGCCGGGGGTCCAGCGCTGAGCCGGCTGGCCGCGCTGGGACTCCTGCTCGGCGTCCACCTGGACCTCCACGTTGAAGATGTAGCGCGCGAACTCGTCCCAGATGTTGTTCATGAGCTCCGTGAACATCTCGAAGCCCTCGTTCTTGTAGGCCACCAGCGGGTCGATCTGGGCGAAGCCGCGCAGATGGATCCCCTCGCGCAGGTAGTCCATGTCGTGCAGGTGCTCACGCCAGCGCTCGTCGATGATCTGGAGCAGCATGAAGCGCTCGAGGGCGCGCATCAGCTCGGCGCCGAGCTCATCCTCGCGCTCGTTGTAGGCGTCGACCACGTCGGCGCGCAGCTGCCCCACCAGCACCTCGCGGCTGGTGCCCGCGGAGACGTCGTCGAGGTCGTAGGAGGTGGGGTAGATCTGCTCGAGCTGCGTGAACAGCGCGTCGAGGTCCCAATCCTCCTGGTAGTCGCCCTGCATGTACTCGTTGCAGAGGCGCTCGACCGCGTCGGCGATCTGCGTGCGCGCGATGTCCGACATGTCCTCGCCCTCGAGGATCCGGTCCCGGTACTCGTAGACGATCTCGCGCTGCTGGTTCATCACGTCGTCGTACTCGAGCACGCGCTTGCGCTGCAGGAAGTTCTGATCCTCGACCTTCTTCTGAGCTCCCTCGATCTGCTTCGTGAGCATCTTGTGCTCGATCGGCAGTTCGTTGCCGTCGTCGTCGGCCTGGGCCAGGAACTTGTTGTCGAGGATGCGGTAGATGCGGTCGCCGGCGAACAGGCGAACGAGGTCATCCTCGGCCGAGAGGTAGAAGCGTGACTCGCCCGGATCGCCCTGCCGCCCCGAACGGCCGCGCAGCTGGTTGTCGATACGGCGGGACTCGTGGCGTTCGGTGCCGAGGATGTAAAGGCCGCCGGCGTCCTTGACCTTCTCGCGATCCTCCGCCACCTCGGCCTCGATCCGGGGGTACAGCTCGTCCCAGGCCCGATCCCACTCTTCGCTGCTGGGGTCGAGCCCGCGCTTGGAGAGTCCGACCTGCGTCAGGTGCTCCTCGTTGCCGCCGAGCTTGATGTCCACCCCGCGTCCAGCCATGTTGGTGGCGATGGTGACGGCAAACGGCCGCCCGGCCTCGGCGATGGTCTCCCCTTCGCGCTCGGCGTGCTCGGGCTTGGCGTTCAGCACCGCGTGCTTGATGCCGCGCCTGTTGAGCTCGCCGGACAGCAGCTCGGAGACCTCGACAGAGATCGTCCCCACCAGCACCGGCTGCCCGGTTGCATTCCGATCGGCGAGCTCGTTGGCCACGGCCGCCCACTTGCCGTCCTTCGTCTTGTAGATCTGGTCGTTGTTGTCCGCGCGGATCATCGGCTCGTTCGTGGGGATCTCGACGACCTGGAGGTCGTAGATCTTCATGAACTCGGTGGCCTCGGTGAGAGCCGTGCCGGTCATGCCCGCGAGCTTCTCGTAACGGCGGAAGTAGTTCTGGTAGGTGATCGTGGCGACCGTCTGGTTCTCCTCCTGGATCGCCACGTCCTCCTTGGCCTCGACGGCTTGGTGCAGGCCCTCGGACCAGCGCCGGCCCTCGAGGATGCGGCCGGTGAACTCGTCGATGATCTTCACTTCGCCGTCGATCACCGCGTAGTCGACGTCGCGCTTGTAGAGCGACTCCGCCTTGAGCGCCTGCTGGAGGTGGTTGACCAGGTGGCCGAACTCGGCCCGGTAGAGGTTGTCGATGCCGAGGAACTTCTCGGCCTTCTCCACGCCGAGCTCGGTCACGGAGACGGTCTTGTGCTTCTCCTCGGGCTCGAAGTCGAAGTCCGCCTCCCATTCCTTGGACTTGGCCTCGAGGCCCTCGGGCTTCTTGCCCGGCTCCATGATCCGAGCGAGCTTGGCGAACTTGTAGTACGTGTCTGCCGCCTGCTCGGGACGCCCGCTGATGATGAGCGGCGTGCGCGCCTCGTCGATGAGGATGTTGTCGACCTCGTCGACGATGGCGTAGCCGTGGCCGCGCTGGACCTTGGCCTCGAGCGTGTCGGCGAGGTTGTCTCGGAGGTAGTCGAAGCCGAACTCGGAGTTGGTCCCGTAGACGATGTCGCGCGAGTACGCCTCGTGCTTGTCGATCTCGTTCATCCCCGACTGGATGATCCCGACGGTCACGCCCAGCAGGTCGTAGATCGGCTTCATCCACAGGGCGTCGCGACGGGCCAGGTAGTCGTTGACGGTTACGAGGTGGACGCCTCCGCCTCTCACGGGATGGCCGTCCTCGTCGCGCGCGGCCAGGGCGTTCAACGCGATCGGCAGGGTGGCGGAAAGTGTCTTGCCCTCGCCAGTCTTCATCTCGGCGATCGAGCCGTCGTGCAGCACCATGCCGCCGATCAGCTGAACGTCGTAGTGGCGCTGTCCGAGCGTCCGCTTGCCGGCTTCGCGCGTGAGAGCGAAGGTCTCGAACAGCAGGTCCTCGAGCGTCTCACCGTTGAGGTAGCGCTCCCGTAGGGCCTCGTAGCGCTCGCGCAGCTCGTCGTCCGACTCGAGCTCGAGCTCGGCCTCGTAGTCGTTGATGCGGCCGACGGACTTCTCGAAGGTCTTGAACTTCTTCGACTCGCCGACCCGAAGGGCGCGATCCAGAAGGGACATCAGAGCTACGGTAGCAACGGGGCCCGGGGCCGCGAGCAGGCCGTAACCGGCTAGACCGCGGCCTCCCCGGAGCTCGCGCGAGCCTCCCGGCGAGCGCGGCGCTTGTCGCGGTGTTTCTTGACCTGGCGCGCCAGATCGTCGGCCAGCATGTTGACCGAGTGGCCCATGTCGCTCGAGGCCTCGCGCGCCCGCAGCGTGACTCCCTTCAGGTGCAACCTGGCCTCCGCCACCTGGGACTCCTTGATGGCCGGGTTGCGCTCCTCGCTGAGCTCGATCTCGAGCTCAGCGAGGGGTGAGACCTGGCGCGACACCTTCTGGAGCTTCTTCTCCAGTCGGGAGCGAAGCTCCTCATCGACGACGGCGCCGTTGCGGCCTTTCACCTGGATGCGCATATTGCTCTCCTCGGCTGTTTTCAAGCGATGCTTGAGGGGCGGCGGAGTTCGATGGTAATGGGTCGCCTACGGACCACCAAGAGCCGCCGCGCGGAGGGCTCATCGCCCCAACGTGCGCGCGAACACCAGCGCGCTCACCTCCTCGCTGCCCGCGCCTCGCAGCGCGGCCGTGCAGGCGGCGAGCGTGGCCCCGGTCGTGGTCACGTCGTCCACGAGCAGGGCACGCCCGGGAACCCTGCCGCGGACTTCGAGCGAGCCGGCCGGACCGGTCAGACGCTCCGCGCGGCCGCGCTCCACCTGGCGCAGGTTCGGCCCGCCCCGGACCAGGCAGTCGACGACCGGCAGGCCGGTGCGCCGGGCGAGCGCCCGCGCCAGTCGTTCGGCCTGGTTGAACCCGCGGAGCCGCCGGCGAGCGGGGTGTATCGGCACCGGCACGAGGACGCCCCGCAGGCGCTCGGGCGGCGCGCCGGCGACCATCAGCGCCGCCATCGAGTCCGCGACCGCGAGCGCGCCGCGGAACTTCAGCGCTGCCACCAGCGCCCGCGCCGGCCCCTCGTACTCGAGCGCCGCCCACACCGGCGCCCCCGACGGCGAGCTCAGTCGCCGCAGCCGTCGGCGGCAGTGGTCGCACAGCGGCCGGCCACGTCCGGCAACCGCGCGGCAACTCCAACACAAGGGCGGGGACAGACACACGGGCACCGAGAGCATCGCGCGCGCATCGTGGCGCGCAGGACGCGACAGGTGGGCACGCCGTTGCGACAATTGCGTGCGTGATCGGTGAAGAACCGGCGACGCGGCATCCTCAGATCGAGTGGTTCTCGGACCCGGCGGTGCTGGCGCCGCTACTGCTGCTCGCGGCGATCTACATCTGGGGCTTCGCCCGCGCGCGCCGGGCGGCCGGCGGCCGCGGGGCCGGCACGCTGCAGGCCGTCGCGTTCGCGGGCGGCATGCTCGCGCTGCTCGCCGCGCTGGTCTCGCCCATCGACGCGCTCGGCGAGAACTACCTCTTCTCCGCCCACATGGTCCAGCACGTGCTGCTGGGCGACATTGCCCCGCTGCTGATCCTGCTGGGTCTGAGCCGGGTGATCATGCGCCCCGCCACCCGCCGGCTCATGCGCGTCGAGCGCGCGCTGGGACGCCTGGCGAGCCCCGCGGTGGGCATCGCGGTGTGGCTCTCCGTCATGTACCTCTGGCATCTGCCGGCCCTCTACGACGCCGCGACCGAGAACCCGTTCGTACACCTCATCGAGCACGTTTCCTTCTTCGCCGCCGGGCTCGCCCTCTGGTGGCCGCTGATCCAGCCCGTGCCCATGCGCCGCCGCCTGACCGGGCTCCAGCCGGTCGGCTACATCGCCGCCGCCAAGGCGGGGCTGGCCGCACTCGGCCTCTACCTCGCCTGGAGCGCCACCGCGCTCTATCCCTACTACGAGCAGACGCCGCGGATCTGGGGCCTCTCGCCGGTCGAGGACCAGAACATCGGCGGCGTGCTGATGATGGCCGAGCAGTCGTTCACGCTCGTACTGGTGATGGTTGCGCTGTTCGTCCGGGCGCTGACGAAGAGCGAGGAAGAGCAAGTCCGCCGCGAGCGCCTCGAGGACCGGGCGGAGTCCGTCCATGCCTGATCCCGCCCCTCCGCCCAGCTCCGGTCTCTCGCCGGCGAACTGGTCGACTCAGCAGCTGACCGGCTTTCTGGCCACGGTCTCCTCGGCCAGCGACGAGCGGACCGCGGTGAGGCTCGCCGTCGAGCGCGCCGCCGAGGCCCTCGACGCCGAGGTCGCGGCGCTGCTGCGCCGAGGCGAGGTCTACGTCTCGATCGGCTTCCCGAGCGATCCCGCGCTCGAACGGGCGCTGGCCGCGGTGGCCGAGGGCCGCACGACGACGCTCCTCACGCCAGGTTTGGGTGAGTGCGCGGCGCTCGCGATCGAGGTGGAGGACGACACGCCCGCGAGCCTCGTGCTCGCTCGCAGCAGCGGCGGGGGCTTCGCCGTCGACGAGCTGCACCTCGCCCGCGGAATGGCCCGAGTGCTCGGCCTGTCGCTGAGGCTCTTTCGGCTGGCCGGCGACGAGCGGCGCCACCGCCACGACGCCGAGGTGCAGTCAGAGCTCAACCAGCGCCTCCTCGACTCGCTTCAGGAGCGCCAGGACCTGCTGGAGCGCCTGTCTCGTATCCAACGGTCGATCGCTCACGGAGCCGGCCGCGACGACGTGCTGGGCGCTATCTGCCAGGGCGCCAGGGAGCTGCTCGGAGACGAGCTGGCGGGGGTGAATCTCGTTGTGCCCGACGATCCCGCGATGCTCGAGCTGGTGGAGATAACCGGCCGCCACGCCGACGAGATCCGCGGTGAGCGCACCGCCGTGGGCGAGGGGGTGGGCGGCCGCGCGATGGCCGAGGGCCGGCTCGTGGTGACCGAGGACTACCAGCGCGACCCCACGGCCATGGAGCGCCTCAAGCGGCGCGGCATCGAGGCCAGCATGGCCGCGCCGGTGCACGAGCACGGCCGGATCGTCGGCAGCCTGGTTGTTGCGTCCTACCAGCCCGGGCGCCGCTACACGGCCATCGAGCGCGACATGCTGATGGCGTTCGCGGACCACGCAAGCCTCGCGCTGTCCGACAGTCGGCGCATCGAGGCCATGCGCGAGCGCGACGCCGAGCGCATCCAGGCCCGCTTCCGCGCCCTCGTGCAGAACTCCTCGGACATGATCATGGTGGTCGCCCCCGACGGTCGCATCCTCTACGTCTCGCCGTCGGTCGAGCGCACGGTCGAGTTGACCGAGGCGACCAGTCTCGTGGAGCTGATCCATCCCGAGGACCGCCCCGCGGCTCTGGCCTTCCTCGCCGAGGCGGCTCGCGCCGGCAGGTCGGCGGCGCCGCTCGAATGGCGCATGCGGGCGCGCGACGGCAGCTGGCTGGCGGCGGAGACGATCGCCACCGGCCAGCTCGAGGACCCCGATGTGCAGGGCCTCGTGCTCAACAGCCGCGACGTGACCGAGCGCAAGCGCCTCGAGGCCCAGCTGCGCCAGTCGCAGCGGCTCGAGAGCGTGGGCCAGCTGGCCGGCGGGATAGCGCACGACTTCAACAACTTCCTCTCGGTGATCCGCGGCTACGCCCGCTTCATCATCGACGGCCTCCCCGGCGACAGTCCGCTGCGTACGGACGCCGAGGAGGTCGCCCGCGCCGCGGATCGCGCGTCGAAGCTGACCAATCAGCTCCTGGTCTTCAGCCGGCGGGATGTCGTGCAGCGCCGAGTGCTCGATCTCGGCGAAGTGCTGCACGACATCACCTCCCTGCTCGAGCGGACCCTCGGCGAGGACGTGACCCTCGACGTCTCGATCGAGGACGGCCTGCTCGCGGTGGAGGCGGACCCCACGCAGATCGAGCAGGTGCTGATGAACCTCGTGGTCAATGCTCGCGACGCCATGCCGGGCGGCGGGAAGCTGGTGGTCGATCTCGCGAACGAGGACGGGGAAGAAGATCCCAGGGTCCGCCTGACCGTGCGCGATCGCGGGCACGGCATGAGCGCCGAGGTGCTGGAGCGAGCCTTCGAGCCGTTCTATTCGACCAAGCCCAAGGGCCAGGGCACGGGCCTGGGCCTGGCCACCGTCTATGGGATCGTCACCCAGGCCGGGGGCAGCGTCGATATCGACTCCCGGCCCGGTGTGGGCACGACGGTCAGCGTGCTCTTCCCGGCCTGCGAGTCGCGCCCCCCGGAGCGGCCCCGGCGCCTCGAGCCCGTCCGCCCGCCCGCCGGTGGCGAGACGATCCTCGTCGTCGAGGACGAGGACGCCGTGCGCCGGCTGACCTGCCGGATCCTCTCCCGCCAGGGGTATCGCGTGCTCGAGGCTCCCGACGGAAAGCACGCCCTGAGCACCTGGGACCGCCACGGGGCGGAGATCGATCTGCTGCTCACCGACGTGGTGATGCCCGGCATGTCGGGCAAGGAGCTGGCCGAGGAGATCGGAATCGAGCCGGTGTTCATGTCGGGCTACACCGACGACGTGGTGCTGCGCCACGGAGTGGAGGGCCTGCGGCTGGTGGAGAAGCCCTTCGACGCCGAGACGTTGCTGTCCGCGGTGCGCTCGGCCCTGGACGGCTGACCGAATTAGCCCTCCAGGAGTTCGCCGTCCTCGACCCTCAGCGGCCCCCGCAGGGTCACCTCTCCGCGTACCCTGACGTCGCGACCGAACCTCACGTCGCCCTCCACCGTGAGACGCTCGCATTCCACCAGCGAGGGCGCGCCGCCGGAGAAGCGCTCCTCGAAGTCACGCAGCAGCTTGAAATGCTCCGAGTCGAGGTTCACCACGGGCGCGCCCTCGCGCGCGAGGCGCACGGTGAAGTCCTCGGCGAGCTCGTAGGCGTCCGATCGCACCACGAGCAGGTCATCGGTCTTCTTGACCGGGGCGAAGCGGGCGCGCGGCACTCGAATGGCGGCCGCTCCGTCGAACACGCTGACCGCCGCTCCCATCGCGGTTTCGAGCTGGACGACCGCCGGAGACGACGAGTCGCCGGGGTCGACGGTCTTCTCGTTGACGATCATCGGCAGCCCGAGCACGCCATCGCGCTCTTCAAGCGTCCGGTCGAGCGCCTCGAGGTCGACCCAGATGTTGTTGCAGTTGAAGTAGCGGTGACGCGAGATGTCCTCGAACGACTCAAGATCCTCGTCGGGCGTCTGGGCGGTCTCGCGCAGGACGAGCCGGCCATCCCGGCTCCGCGCCAGGTGCCCGCCCTTGCGGTCGGACTCCGTGCGGTCGGTGGACTCGGCGAGGAAGGGGAAGCCCTCGCGCGCGAACCAGTCGAGTATGCGCGGGTCGAGCACGGCCCCGAGGTTGTCCGAGTTCGACAGGAAGAGATAGCGGTAGCCGTCATCGAGCAGGCGCTCGAGCATGCCCGACGTGCGCAGCGAGCTGTAGACGTCCCCGTGGCCGGGAGGCGCCCACTCGAGCGAGGGGTCCGCCGGCCACTCGACCGGGTCGAGGCCTTCCTTTCGCAGCTTGGGGACCTTGCCCTGCATGAAGTCCAGCGGCAGGTCACCGACCGGGAGGTCGGGATAGCGCTCCAGCGCCGCGAGGGTGTCGTCGCGGGTGGCGAAGCTGTTCATGAGCAGAAGCGGCATCGCGGCCCCGTCGCGCTCACGCAGGCCCATGACCTGCCGGACGATGATGTCGAGGAAGCTGAGCCCCTGCTTGACCTGGAGCAGCGACTTCGCCTTCGTCATGCCCATGCTCGTGCCAAGCCCGCCGTTGAGCTTCAGCACGACGACCTTGCCGAGCGCGGAGCCATCGGACTCGGGCAGCTCGTCGGCGTCGGGCAGGTCGTCGAGCGGCTCGATCTCCGACTCCGGCAGCGTGCCCGTCTCGCCCTCGCGCAGCTTCTTCTCGTAGACGGCGAAAGTCTCTATCGCGTCCTCGGGCAGGCCCTCCGCGCGCATCTTGTCGGTGGCCGCACTCATGCCGCGGCCACCGCCGCCCCGGAGGGCAGCTCGAAGCGCGCCGCCACCTCGCCCAGGATGTCGAGCATCGCCTCGGTCGCCGGCGATCGGTAGCGGCCGGCCAGGGTGGCCGTGGCCACACGGCGCGCCGGCGCCTTGGCGCCCAGCGATCGCACGACGATGTCGTCCCTGACGTTGGTCAGCGCGAGCCCCGGCAGCAGTGAGATGCCCACGCCGGCGGCGATCAGGCCCTGCACGATGTTGTAGTCGTCGGACTCGAAGCCGACCTTGGGCTCGAAGCCCGCGGACAGGCAGGCCGCCACGTGCATGTGTCCGCAGGGCCCGCGCGTGTCGTTGATCCAGGTGTCGTCGGCGAAGTCCTCCAGGCGAATGCGCGATCTGCGCGCACCGGGATGGTCGCGCGGCAGCGCCAGGTACATCGGGTCCTCGACCAGCCGGTGCAGCTCGATTCCCTCGTAGAGCCGGTCGAACTCCGGCTGGGGAAGCTCTCGGTACTCGAAGACGATGGCCAGCTCGAGCTCCGCCGCGCGCAGCATCTTGACCGCTTCCTCGGGATCCTCCTCCACGAAGGTCACCTCGACCTCGGGATGGCGCGAGTTGAACAGCGCGATGGCCGGCGGCAGCAGCGAGGCGCCGGCCGTGGAGAAGGACGAGAGCCGCAGGCGTCCTCCGCGGACACCCGCGATCGCCTCGAGCTCGGCCTCGGCCGCGGACAGGCGTGCGAGCACGACCTCGGCGTGGTCGACGAGCGCGAGGCCCGCGTCGGTCAAACGCACGCCGCGGCTCGTCCGGTCGACCAGGCGAGCGCCGACCCGCTTTTCGAGCGCGGCAACCTGCTGCGAGACGGCGGGCTGGGTGTAGGACAGGGCTGCGGCCGCGGCCGAGAACGAACCGCGTTCGCCGACCTCCTTGAGGACCTTCAGCTGCTTCACGTCGAGCATAAGGGCAGCTTATCGCAGCCACCAGCAAGCCGAATTTGAACTTATGACCCTCGTGGAGCATGATGTTCGAAGATCGTCTAACTAACCAAGAGGAGGGAACGAAATGACGAACCGGGCTCTGACCATCCGCCGCGCCGACGTCGCTGACTTCGACGCCCTCGCTCGGCTTGCAGCACTCGACAGCTCCTCGCCGCCCGGCGGTGGCGACCACCTGATCGCCGAGGTGGGAGACGAGCTCTGGGCGGCTGTGGACGTGGACACTGGCAGCGCCATCGCCGACCCGTTCCGCCCCAGCGCCGACCTGGTCGAGCTGCTGCGCTTCCGCGTCGAGCGCATGCGCGCCGAGAGCCGCGGGCGCCGGCGCCTCGCCTCCTTGCTGCCGCGCGCGGCCTAGACGGACGTGACTGGGACCGCCTAGGCCCGGGTAGGACACCAGCGTCATCCGTCCCGCCGGGCCCGACGCCCGGCTCGCACCGAGGAGGTGCATCGACCCATGCGACGTACGTTGGCCTTGGCCGCCTGCCTTGCGATCGGCATTGCCCTGGGCGCCTTCGGAGGGGCATTCGCCGGCGAAGGCGGCGGCCATCACGGTTCGGCGGACTCATCCGGTGAGCTCGTCGACCTGTCCTATCCCTTCAACGAGGACACGATCTACTGGCCCACCGCGACGGAGTTCACGCTCACCAAGGTCGCGGAGGGCGAGACCGCAGGCGGCTACTACTACGCGGCCAACGACTTCGCGGCGGCTGAGCACGGCGGTACCCACCTGGATGCGCCGGTGCACTTCGCCCGCGGCGGCGACACGGCGGACGAGGTGCCGCTGGAGCGCCTGGTCGGAGACGCCGTCGTGGTCGACGTCTCGGACCGTGCGCTCGCGGACCGCGACTACCTGATCACGAAGGCCGACCTGCGCGCCTGGGAGCGACGCAACGGCCGGATCGGCCGCGGATCGATCGTCCTGCTGCGCACCGGCTACGGGCGGTACTGGCCCAACGCCAAGCAATACCTCGGCACGGCACAGCGCGGTCCGGCCGCCGTACCGCTGCTCCACTTCCCCGGATTGGCCGAGGACGGCGCCCGCTGGCTGGTGAACCGCCGCGCCATCAAGGCGGTGGGGATCGACACGGCGAGCATCGACTACGGACAGTCGACGGACTTCCTGAGCCACCGCGTGCTCGGGGCGGCCGGCACGCCCGTCTTCGAGAACGTCGCCCACATGGATCAGCTGCCCGACGGGGGCTTCCACGTGATCGCGCTGCCGATGAAGATCGAGGGCGGCTCGGGCGGACCGCTGCGGATCATGGCGATGTTGTGAGCGCCTAAGCGCCCCAGGAATCCAGATACTCGAGCTGCTCGGCGCTTAGAGAGTCGATCTCTACGCCGAGCGACTCGAGTTTGAGTCGCGCGATCTCCTGGTCGATGGCGATGGGCACGTCGAGTACCCGGTGCTCGAGCTCCTCGCCGTGCTCGGCCAGGTGCTCGACCGCCAAGGCGAGGTTGGCGAAGCTCATGTCCATCACCGCCGCGGGGTGCCCCTCTCCGGCGGCGAGGTTGACCACTCGGCCCTGGGCCAGCAGGTTGAGCCGGCGCCCGTCGCCGAGCTCGTATTGCTCGACGAGCGGCAGCACCTCGCGCATGCGCTCGCCGGCCAGCTCGCGGAGTGCCGGCAGGTCGATCTCCACGTCGAAGTGGCCGGCGTTGGCCAGCACGGCGCCGTCCTTCATGCGCTCGAGGTGCTCCCGGCCCAGCACCGCGCGCGAGCCGGTGACGGTGACGAACAGGTCGCCGCGCTCGGCAGCCGCCAGCGCCGGCATGACCTCGAAGCCGTCCATACGGGCCTCGAGGGCACGCAGCGGGTCGACCTCGCAGACGATGATGTGCGCTCCGGCGCCGCGGGCGCGCTGGGCGATGCCCTTGCCGGTGGCTCCATAGCCGAGCAGCACCAGCGTCCGCCCCGCCAGCAGCAGGTTGGTGGCGCGCAGAATGCCGTCGAGCGCGGACTGGCCGGTGCCGTAACGGTCGTTGAAGGTGCGTTCGGTGCGCGACTCGTTGACCGCGATCACCGGGCAGGCGAGCTTGCCATCGCGCTCGAGCCGGCGCAGGCGCAGCAGGCCGGTAGTGGTCTGCTCCGCACCGCCGCGTACGGGTCGTTCCCAGCGGTGCAGCAGCATGAGCAGGTCAGCGCCGTCGTCGAGCGTGATGTCCGGCCCCCACTCGGCCAGCGCGCCCACGTGTTTCGCGTACATCTCCGCGTCCTCGCCGCGGCTGGCCTGAACCGGCACGCCGTCGTCCACCAGCGCCGCCGCCACCTCGTTGCGCACGGTCAGCGGGTTGGCCGAGCACAGCGCGGCCTCGGCCCCACCCGCGGCCAGCGCGCGCATGAGGTTGGCCGTCTCGGCTGTCACGTGCAGGCAGGCGGCGATCTTGATGGCGTCGAGCGGCTGCTCGGCGGCAAAGCGCTCGCGAATCGAGCGCAGCACCGGCATCTGACCCTCGGCCCAGTCGATGCGCGCCCGCCCGTGTGGGGCGAGCGCCACATCCTGGATTTCTGACTTCAGGGACTCAGTAGCGATAGTGGTCCGACTTGTACGGGCCCTCCACCGGAACGCCGATGTAGGCCGCCTGCTCGGGGGACAGGTCAGTGAGCTTGGCGCCCAGCGAGTCGAGGTGCAGGCGGGCGACCTTCTCGTCGAGGTGCTTGGGCAGGACGTAAACCTGCTTCTCGTAGGTGTCCCGCTTGGTGAACAGCTCGATCTGGGCGATCACCTGGTTGGTGAACGAGTTCGACATCACGAAGCTCGGATGTCCGGTCGCGTTGCCGAGGTTCAGCAGGCGGCCCTCCGAGAGCACGATGATCGAGTGGCCGTCGGTGAAGCGCCATTCGTCGACCTGGGGCTTGATGTTCACCCGCTCGATGCCGTCGACCCGCTCCAGGCCGGCCATGTCGATCTCGTTGTCGAAGTGGCCGATGTTGCCCACGATCGCCTGATGCTTCATCGCCGCCATGTGCGCGGCGGTGATGATGTCCCTGTTGCCGGTGGCGGTGACGAAGATGTCGACCTCGCCCACCACGTCGTCGAGGCGGACCACCTGGTAGCCGTCCATGCACGCCTGAAGGGCGCAGATCGGATCGATCTCGGCAATGAGCACGCGCGCGCCCTGACCGCGCAACGACTGCGCGCAGCCCTTGCCGACATCGCCGTAGCCCAGGATCAGAGCGGTCTTGCCGGCGATCATGACGTCGGTGGCGCGGTTGATGCCGTCGATCAGCGAGTGGCGGCAGCCGTAGAGGTTGTCGAACTTCGACTTCGTGACCGAGTCGTTGACGTTGATGGCCGGAAACAGCAGCGTGCCCTGCTGGAACATCTCGTACAGGCGATGCACGCCGGTCGTGGTCTCCTCGGTCACGCCCTGGATGCCTTCGCCGATCCGGGTCCACCTATGCGGATCCTCGGAGAGCGAGCGCTGCAGGAGCGTCAGGAAGACGCGGAACTCCTCGGACTCGGCGCCTTCGGGGTCTGGCACGGCGCCTGCCTTCTCGAACTCGGCTCCCTTGTGCACGAGCAGCGTGGCGTCGCCGCCGTCGTCGAGGATCATGTTCGGGCCCTCCTCGCCGGGCCAGTTGAGCGCCTGCTCGGTGCACCACCAGTACTCCTCGAGCGTCTCGCCCTTCCAGGCGAACACCGGGATGCCGGCGGCCGCGATGGCGGCGGCGGCGTGGTCCTGGGTCGAGAAGATGTTGCAGGACACCCAGCGCACCTCGGCGCCGAGCGCGACCAGCGTCTCGATCAGCACAGCGGTCTGGACCGTCATGTGCAGCGAGCCCATGATGCGCGCCCCGCTGAGCGGCCGGCTCTCGCCGAACTCCTCGCGCATCGCCATCAGGCCCGGCATCTCGTGCTCGGCCAGCGTGATCTCCTTGCGGCCGAAATCGGCCAGGGAGATGTCGGCGACCTTGTAGTCCTGCTTCGTGGTGGTCTCGGTGACCGTCATGCGGCAGCGTTCTCCGTTATCGGGGTGGTGGTGGGGGGGTCAAGCGCGAGCAGGCGCTCGTGCTTCTCCTGCTCCCAGTGCAGCCAGTCGCTCGTCGCGACACCCTCGGGACGCTGCGGACGCTCCTCGAACCATGTGTCGAGCGAAGCGCGCAGGTCGGGGTCCGCGGCGAGGCGGCGGGCGAAGGCCACGTCCGACAGCGCGCAGTCGAACCGGGCGAGCAGCTCGCGCAGCGTGCGCAGGCGCTGCAGCTCGCCCGGTCCGAAGATGCGATAGCCGGACGGCGAGCGCGGCAGCTCGATCAGGCCGGCGCTCTCGATGTAGCGCAGCATGCGCGGAGACCATCCGGTGGTCTGCGCCGCTTCGTTGATCGTGAGGCCCTCGCCCATCGCGGGCAACCTTACCACGACTATGTCAAGGTTTATGCCGGACCGCCGCCTTCAGGGCTGCGCGGCCAACGCTGACTTGAAACGCTCGATCGGTTCCGCCGGCGTGGGGTCCACGCCCTCGAGAGCGGCCAGGTAGACGCTCACCAGGTCGCCGAGGAGAAGCAGCGACAACACTCTCTCCAGGCGGCTGTCGCCGCGTGAGTGGACCACCAGCGCCGGGGCGCCGGCACGCTCGACCTCGGCGCCGGTCAGCTCGATCCGCCGCTGCAGGCGGGGGTGCTGGTCGGGGTCGCACAGGAAGACTGCCGCGAGCGGCGCCAGCGCGCGTCCACGCTTCCAGCCGCAGATCTCGTTGTGGTTGGCCTCGGGCAGCTCCGACGAGAACGCGGCCGCGCCGGCGTTCTCGTTGAGCTGGGTTTGCCAGCGCCGCGCGATCGCGGTCGTCGGCCCGGCGCCGTGGATCACCGGGACGGTCCCCCGCAGCTGGGCGGCGATCGCCTTGGCCTGCGAGTCGTCGGGCGCGTCCGGGCCCCACTCGGCCACCAGCTGCTCGAGCAACGCGGTCGAGTTGTCGATCTCCGAATGCAGGCCGGGCGCGGCGCCGCACAGGGCGGCACACTCGAGCGCGCCGATCGTCATGTAGAGCACCGCGGCGCGCGGCTGCAGCCCGGCCGGAACGCCGATCACCGGCACCCGCTCTTCGCGCGCCGCTCGTGCGAGCTTTCCGCCGGTGGTGAGCACGACCCGCTGCGCGCCCGCCGCCCCCGCGGCGTCGAAGCAGGCCAGCGTCTCCTCCGTGTCGCCCGAGTAGCTGCAGCACAGCACGAGGCTGTCGGGACCGGTCCAGGACTCGAGCGCGTAGTCGCGCACGATCGTGATCGGGCGGGTAGCCCGGTCGCCCAGGGCGGCGGACGCGAGGTCGCCGCCGATCCCCGAGCCGCCCATTCCGCAGACGATCAGCCCGCCGGGGCGGTCGCTGCTGTGAATGCCCGCGGACTGGGCTCGCCAGAGGGCGTCGCCCAGCTGGAGGGGCTGGGCCAGCACGTCGCCGAGCATTCCCTGCGGATCGACCGCCGCCACGCCGTCGCTCATCGGGTCGCGCTCCGCCGCCGTGACGTGCTCGCCCGCGTCGACCCGATCGCCGGCCGCCACGTCGGCCCCGGGGTCCAGCCTGGCCTTCTCGCCGATCACCGCCTCCTCCCCGATGGTTGCGCCGGCGCCGATCATCGCACCCGGGCCGATGCGGGCGCGCTTTCCCACCCGTGCCCGCTCCGCCAGCACGCTCTCCTCGACCTGCGCGTCCGCCCCCACGATCACCCGGTCGTGCAGCACCGAGCGGTCGATGCGCGAGTCGGAGCCCACCGAGCAATGACGACCGAGCACGCTCTGCGGGCCGACGTGGGCACCGGCGACGAGGCAGCCCTCGTAGATGAGCGAGCCGGTCTCGTCCCGGGGCGGCAACTGCGAGGCCACCCGACCGGCGAGCAGGTCCCACGTTGCTTCCAGGTAGCGCTCGGGGGTGCCGATGTCGATCCAGTAGCCGTCGGCCGGGTAGCCCTGCAGCCCGTGGCCCACGAGCGCGGGGAAGATCTCCCGCTCGAAGGAGACGGCCCGGCCGGCGGGGATCGTCTCGACCACCTCGCGCTCGATCACGTACGCCCCGGCGTTGATGCGGTTCGTGGGCGTGTCTCCCTCCGCCTTCTCGAGAAAGGCCTCCACCCGGCCGTCCGCGTCGGTGGGCACGACCCCGTAGCTGGCCGTGTCGTCCACCGGGTAGAGGGCGAGCGTGACCCGCGCGTCGCTGCGCGCGTGCTCGGCCAGCTCGGCGCTGAGATCCATGTCGCTGAGGACGTCGCCGTTCAGCACGAACAACCGCTCGTCGAGCACGCCCTCATCGTGAGCGAGTCGCACAGGGCCGGCCGTGCCCAGGGGCTCGCGCTCGATCACGTAGCGCAGGCGCATGCCGTCGTAGATGTCGCCGAGCACCCGCTTGACCGCGTGGGACATGAAGCCGCAGGACAGGATCACCTCATCGACGCCGTGCCGGTTGACCCAGTCGAGGATGAACGAGAGAAACGGCCGGCCCGCCAGCGGCATGACCGGCTTTGGGGTCGAGAGCGTGAGCGGACGGAGGCGAGTGCCCTCACCGCCCGCCAGGACCAGCGCCTGCATCCGCTAACGCCCGATTCCCTCGTAGGTGAAGCCGGCCTCGACCAGCGCGCCGCGGTCGAGGAAGTTGCGCCCGTCCACGACGATCGCGTTGCGCATCCGGTCCTTGACCTCACCGGCCCAGTCGAGCTCGGCGAACTCCGGCCACTCCGTGACCAGCACGACCGCGTCGGCGCCGTCCACCGCCTCGAGCGCGGAGGCGCAGATGCGCGCCCCGCCCAGCATTCCGTCCACCCGCTTGGCGGCCACGGGATCGTAGACGCGCACGCTCGCGCCCTCGCCCTGCAGGCGTCCCGAGAGCACGAGGCTCGTGGCCTCGCGGATATCGTCGGTGTTGGGCTTGAAGGCCAGGCCGAGGAGGGCGACCTCCTTGCCCACGAGCGAGCCGAGATGCTTCTGCAGCTTGCCCACGGTGCGCCGCTTCTGGAGCTCGTTCACCTCGATGACCGACGTGAGCAGCTGGAAGTGGTAACCGGTGTTGCCGGCGAGCTGCTTGAGGGCCTGGACATCTTTTGGGAAACAACTGCCGCCGTACCCGATCCCCGCCTGCAGGAACTGGGGGCCGATGCGCTCGTCCAGGCCCATCCCCCGCGCCACCTCCGCGACGTCCGCACCGAGCTCCTCCGACACGTTGGCGATCTCGTTGATGAACGAGATCTTCGTGGCCAGGAACGCGTTGGAGGCGAGCTTCACCATCTCGGCACTCGCAACGTCCGTGCTCACCACCGGAGCGTCCAGCGGCGCGTAGAGAGCTGCCACCCGCTCGGCGAAGCGTTCGGAGCCCTCGTCCGCGCCCACCACGACCCGGTCGGGGTTCATGAAATCCTCGACCGCGCTGCCCTCCTTGAGGAACTCGGGATTCGAGACGTATCCGGTTCCCGGCCGGCGGCGCTGAATCGAGCGGCCGGTTCCGACCGGCACGGTGCTCTTCATCACGAGCGCGTGGTCGGAGGAGTCGCCCAGCTCGCCCAGCACGGCCTCTACGCTCGAGAGGTCGGCGTCCCCCGAGTACGTCGGCGGCGTGTCCACGCATACGAACAGCAGGCGCGCGTGCTCGAGCACCGCCCCCATGTCGGTGGTGAAGTGCAGGCGCTGGGCGTTCGCGGCCACCAGCTCGGTGAGGCCGGACTCATGGATCGGCACCTCGCCGCGCGTCAGCGCCTCGACCTTCTCGGCCACGATGTCGCGCGCCCATACCTCGTGGCCCAGCTCGGCGAAGCAGGCCGCGGTGACCAAGCCGACCCAGCCGACTCCGATCACGCCAATCGGTTCGCGCTCTGCGTCCATGCGGTCGGCCACGGTATTAGAGGCCGTCGCTCAGCAGCAGCGCCGAGTGGAGCGCGCGATCGCCAGCATCTGCTTCTCGGTGAGCGTCTGGAGCAGGGTGTTGGAGATCCAGTACGCGGCCTTCGCGGTGCGCCAGGCCACCAGCCGCAGGCGGTCGCCGGCGAAGTGCAGCTCGTATTCGCGGCCGCCCAGCTTTCGCGTCTCTGTGGGGTCGTCGAGGATCGGCGGGTCCATCCAGGTCGTGCCCTGCACTCCGTAGTACTCGCCGTCGGCGTTGTACTTGCGCAGCACCATCCGGTAGGCCCCGTACTTCTTGCCGTCGGTGCCCCTCACCTTGTACACGCGCGGCGGCGGCACGAACTCGGACGAGTTCAGCAGCAGGGTGGGATAGAGCACGGGAAGCGAGCCTCCGGCCCCGGCCTCGACGGCCTGCAGCGCCTGCTCCTCGCCAAGGCTGGAGGCCTCGTAGAGCCCAAGCGCGGCGGCGTCGGTCGAGGGCCCGCGGCGCTTTCGCTTCGGCTGGCGGGACCTCACTCGCCTCTCCTCTGCCAGGCCCCGCGGCCCCTCGGTGTCCTCCACCTCCAGGAACTGCTGGACGAGCCGCTTGACCTGAGCGTCGCTTGCCTCCACGAAGCTGGGCCCGATCGTGCCCTCGAAGTGGATCTCCTGGATGGGCTGGCGGGCGGAGACGAGCGCCAGCTTGAGCAGGCGCAGCACCTCGGCGCGCGAGCGCAGGCCGGGGTCGGTCGAGGTGTTGCGGCCGAAGATCTTCATCAGGCGGCCCGACTCCTCGATCAGCTTCGAGGTGGTTATCTGCTGCTTTGCCTGGCGCAGGAAGTCCTGCTGGCGGGCCGAGCGGACCAGGTCGGTGTCGGTGTGGCGGTACCGCACGTACTGCAGCGCCTTGCTCGAGCACAGCCTCTGGTAGCCCGGGTCGATGTTGATGTACTGGAACTCGGCGCTGTCGTTGTAGTAGTCGTGGTCGATGTCGGCGTAGACGCAGCCGATCGCGTTGACCGCGCGCCAGAAGCCCTTGAACGTCACGTTGACCATGTGGTTGATCGGCAGGCCGGTGAGCGCCTTGACCGTGTCGAGGGTCTTCTGCGGGCCTCCGTAGGAATACGCGGCATTGATCTTGTCTACGCCGTAGCCGGGAATCTCCACCTTGAGGTCTCGCGGCAGCGACATGATCGCCGTGGCCTCCTTGTCCGGATTGAGGCGCACGAGCATGATCGTGTCCGAGCGCGCGTCGTTCGCCGCCCCCTCCACGTTGTCCTTCGGACGCCGGTCGGAGCCGAGGATCAACAGGGTCTGGGGCTTGCCCGAGTCGGTCTCGGCCAGCGCGTCCTTGCGCAGCTCGAGCTCCGGCCCCAGCTCGAGCGCCTTGACGACCTTGTCGACCTCGTGAAAGGCGGCCACCGTGGTGGCGCCGGCCGCGGCGAAGATGCACAGTAGGCCGCCGAGCAGGAGGCGCTTCCAAAGTCCGGGTCGGGGGATGTCCTCGAACATCAGGCGATTCGCAGCGGGCGCTCGTCCTGACCCATCTGGCTGGGCAACAGGTCCACGAACTCGACCAACGCCCTCCGATAATCGCGAAGCGATCGGATCGACACCCACTCCTCGGGCCCGTGGTGGCCGTCGCCCACCGGCCCGCACTCCACGGCGGGCACGCCCGCCTCGAGGAAGGAGATGGCGTCCGAGGCGCCATCCCGCCCCACCGACAGCTGCTCGCCCGGGGGTGGCGCGATGTGCGATATCGCCTTGCCGAGCGCCTGCACGTACGGGTTCTCGCGCGGCACGATCGCCGGCTGGCGGTGAAAGACCTTGACGACGCTGGCGTCCGGGAGATCGTTGACCGCGGCCTTGATCTTCTCGGGCTCCTGCTCCGGCAGGTAGCGCACGTCCACATCGATGACGCAGACGTCGGGCACCTTGTTGAGCGCGTCCCCGCCCAGAATCCGGCTCAGGTTCACCGACGGGCGGTCGAACATGTCCGACGACTCACGCGCGAAGGGCAGCGTCTCGATCTGGCGAAAGATGTCGAAGGCCTTGAGCACGGCGTTGTCGCCCACCCAGGGAGTCGAGCCGTGCGCGGCCTTGCCGGTGACCTCGATTCGCATGGCCAGCACGCCCTTGGCCTGGATGCCGATGTGCATGTTGGTGGGCTCGCCGGTGATCGCGAAGTCGCCCACGTAGCCCTGCTCCACCAGGTAGTCGGAGCCTCGCTGCTCGAGGTCCTCGGACTCCTCGTCGGCCACGCACACGAAATGCACGCGCACCTGCTCCTGCCCGATCAGGTCGTGCAAAGCGCACATCATGGCCGCCAGCCCGCCCTTCATGTCGTAGGCGCCACGACCGTAGAGACGATCGCCGTCGATGTGCGGCGCGAACTGCTCGGGGCGGCCGGGAACGACGTCCAGATGCCCGTGCAGGACGATCGTCGGTGCTCCACCGGGGGGCCCGACGGTCGCGGCCAGCAGCGGCCGCCCGTTGTGCACGCCGCCCGTCACCTCCACGTCACGGGCCTCGAGCCAGCCCTTGACGAAGCCGGCGGCGCTCTGCATGCCTTCGAGTGTGGACGTGTCGTAGGTGAGCAGGCGCTCGGTGAGCGCTCGTTCATCCATTGCGGGCGAGGATAGTGCTTGACGCCTCACCCTCGGCTGCCTTCACGGTGCCCGCCGTGCGGCGTCGCTGAGCGGCCCCTGGCACAGGGCGTCCGGATAGGGTCGTCAGCGGGCTGCGGTCGGGGCTACTCTGGCGCGGTGCCGCGTGCCGGTGCCCCCTCGCCGACGGCTGCCCGACCTGCGCTCGTTCCTGGGCGTGCTCGCGATGGTTCCGGGCTCGGCACTGCAGATCGCGGCGGCTCGCGAGATCAGCCAGGACCTCACCGCCGGTGAGCCCGATGTGAGTGCGGCGACCGCTGCCGCCGGCAGCCTGGACGTGGCGCCGCGCTATGAGCGGTGGGACACTCTCGGTGATGCTCACCGGCGCCTCCACGCACGACGTCGCGAACCAGCCTCCGCCGCTGGCTCCCTACAACGCGTTCGAGGCCGACGCGCCGCTTCGCGAGGCGCTCGACCGCGAGGGCGGCGGCTGGGGCATCGACCGCCTGCGCGACACCGGCGAGCTGGCCGGGCTCGCCCGAGGCGATCGAGCACTCCGAGCGCGCCGAGCGAAACGAGCCCGTGCTGCGGACTCACGACCGCTACGGGCGGCGTATCGACGAGGTCGATCTCGACCCGTCCTGGCACTGGCTGCTGCGTCAGGCCATCGAGCGCGAGCTGCACTCGCTTCCTTGGCGCGATCCGCAGCCAGGAGCACACGTGGTGCGTGGCGCCGCCTTCTATGTCTGGAGCCAGGTCAACGCCGGTGTGATGTGCCCGGTGTCCATGACCTACTCGGTAATCCCCGCGCTGCGCACCGAGCCCGACCTGGCTGAGGAATGGGAGCCGCGTCTCACCCGCCCGAGCTACCCCGACGGTGCCTTGGCCGGAATGGCCATGACCGAGAAGCAGGGTGGCTCGGACGTGCGCGCCAACACCACCCGGGCCGAGCCCGCCGGCGACGGGGTCTACGAGATCACCGGCCACAAGTGGTTCTGCTCCTACCCGCCCTGCGACGTCTTTCTGACGCTCGCCCAGACCTCCTCCGGGCTCTCGTGCTTTCTCATCGAGGGCCGCGACCCGGGCTTTCGCATCCAGCGCCTCAAGGACAAGCTCGGCACACGCTCGCTTCCCTCGAGCGAGGTCGAGTTCCACCGGGTGCCCGGACGGCTCGTGGGTGAGGAGGGCCGCGGCGTGGCCACGATCATCCGCATGGTCAACCACACCCGGCTCGACTGCCTGATCGGCTCGGCGGCCTCGATGCGGTGGGGTCTCGCTCAAGCCGTCCACCACGCCCGTCACCGCAGCGCGTTCGGAAAGCCGCTCGCCGATCAGCCCGCCATGCAGAACGTGCTCGCCGACCTGGCGATCGAGTCCGAGGCGGCCACCACGGCGGCCATGCGAATCGCCCGGGCCTACGACGAGGACGATTCCGCCTTCCGCCGCTTCGCGACCGCCGTCATGAAGTACTGGGTGACCAAGCGCGCCGCTCCCCACGCCGTCGAGGCGCTGGAGTGCCTCGGAGGCAACGGATACGTGGAGGAGTCGGGCCTGCCGCGCCTGCTGCGCGACTCGCCGCTCAACTCGATCTGGGAAGGCTCGGGCAACGTGGCCGCACTGGATGTCCTGCGCGCCAGCCTGAAGGAGCCCGACGGGCTGCCCGCCTTCTTCGCCGAGTGCGAGCGGGGCCGCGGCGCCAACGCGCTGCTCGACGCCCAGCTCGACCGCGTGGCCGGCTCCACGGTGCCGCAGGAACCGGAGTTCGAGGCCCGCCGCTTGGTCGAGGAGCTGGCGGTGACCCTGCAGGCGAGCCTGCTCGTCCGCGCCGCACCGGCCGCAGTGGCCGACGCCTTCTGCGCCGGGCGCCTCGGCGGCGGCGGGCGCGTCTACGGCACGCTGCCGCCTTCGGTGGACGCCCCGGCGATCCTGGAGCGGGTGCTGGCGACGTGAACACCCTGACCTACGCGCAGTAGCGACGACCACCGGCAGCCGGCCGGGCGGCCCTCAGCCGCTTCGGCGTACCAGCACGTCCAGCCCGTGCACGCGCCGCGGCGGCTGGGCGCGGAGGCGCAGCCAGGCCGGGCGCGCCGCCCCGCGAAGCATCGAGGCGAAGAAGTCGGCGCCGGCGCCGGCGACCCAGCGCTGCTGCCCGCGCGCGGTCGGGCGCTGTGGAGCCCGGCAGCGGTGCTGCCCGATCGGCGCGTCGTCGGCCTTCAGCCGCGCCAGCGTGCGGTTGTAGTAGTTGTGGTTGGCCCGGCGCACGCTGACCAGGAAGGCCGCGCGGCGGCGCTCGGCTGTCTCCCGCGCCCGGTTGAAATAGACCCGCCCCTGCGCGCCGGTGTCCCCGTCGCAGGTGCCCACCGCCACCGCCAGCGGGACGTCGGGCGCCGCCAGCCGGCTCGGTACCGGGGCGAGCAGGAAGAGCGCGCTGACGGCCCCGAGCCCAGCCGCCACCTTCTCGGGAGAGTCGTTGCCGGCTCGCCGGCGCGCCGCGCGAACCGCGTGGAAACCGCTCAGCGAGTGACCGAGGAAACCCAGCCGGCTCAGGTCGACCCGACCCTGCAGCGCGAGCGGGAAGCGGCCGCCGCCGGACGCGACCTCGGTGGCCAGCTCGGCCAGCGTGCGGTTCACGACGAGCGGCCAGCGGTTGCGGTCGTCGGGCTCCCCGAAGCCGTCGGTGAAGGCCGCGTTGAGATCCGGAGCGAGCGCCACGACTCCGCGCTTCGCCAGCGCGGCGACCACGTGGCGCAGGCCGAGGTCGTTGCGCTGCTCGCGGCGAAAGCAGGGCCACGTGTTGGTGTCGGCGGGGCCGGGCGGGCAGCCGGTGCCGTGGCGGCCGTGCAACACGAGCGCAACCGGATGGGGACCGGGACCCACCGGCGCCGCGATCGCCCCCCACAGGCGCGTGGGCAACGGACCCTTCGGGCCCGGATCCGGCAGCTCCACCCGACCGAGGTCGTAGTTGCGCACCTGCGCCGGCGCCGCCGCGGCGGCGGGGGCCATGCACCAGCAGATCAGAAGGCCGGCGAGGACCGCGAAGATCTGTGGGCGGAGGCCATCGCTCGTGCCGCACACGCCTCTAATCCTGCTGGATCACGGCGAGCACCACCAGTCCGGCGATCATCACCGCAAAGGCGAGAAGCGCCAGCACGGTCGTCGAGGTGGTGTCGTGAATGCGCTCCTCGAAGGCCAGGACTCCGAGTGCCACGCTGACGATCGGGTTGAGCGCCATCTGGGTGGCGACGGCCGGGGCGAGTGTGCCCGCCTGGAGTGACCTCTGACTGGTGGTCATGGCGGCCCAGCCCACCGACAACCGAGCGCGTAGAGCTGCCAATGCTCGAACACGGTCAGCACCCCGTCGTCCAGCTGATCGACGACGGTCTTGGTGAGCGCCGCGCACAGCGCGAACAGGATCCCGGCGGCTGTGCCCACCAGCGCCGCACGGCGCGCCGGGGAGCGCCCCCGCGCGACCAGGACCAGAGCCAGCGAGAGCCCGCCGCAGATGGCGAAGGACGCGATCCATTCGACCGCGTCGGCGTTGTCGACGCCACCGGTGGGGTCGGCCAGGACCAGGAACGCCCCCAGCCCGGCCGTGAGCGCGAGCGCCGCGACGATCTCGCGCCTGGACACACGCCGGCCCGCGAGCTTCGCACCGAGTGGAAGCGCGAAGACCACGCTCGTGGCCAGGATCGGCTGGACGACCACGAGCTTGCCCAATGGCCAGCGCCCCCGCCTGAGCGACGAACCCGAGCGCGTCGGCCGCGTTCCCAACGAGCCAGAGCGGCTTGCGCGCCAGCTCGACCAAGAAGTCCGCCTTGGTCGACTCCTCCTCGGAGGCCTGAGACGCCACCTGGCCCTGAAGGACGATGCCGAGCGCGAACAGGAGCGCCGCAACGAGCGCGAGCGCTACCTCCATCCGGCCTTAGCGCTCAGTCGTCGTACCGCCCCGTGAAGAGCCCGAAGACCGCCCCCTGGGGATCCTGCGCCACGAGGAACCGCCCGCCGGGGACCTCGGTGGGCGGGCATCATCACCTGGCCGCCGAGCTCACCCACGCGACCGACGGCGTCATCGAAGTTCTCGAAGCCGAAGTAGTTGAGCCAGTGCGCCGGCGCGCCCATCTCCGCAGGCAGCAGCATCATGCCGCCGGCCAGCCGCTCGCCGTTGTAGAGGCCCCAGTAGGGCATGGGGTCTTCCCCGACGGACTCGCCGCGCCAGCCGAACAACCCCGAGTAGAACTCGAGCGCGCGCTCGGGATCTCCGGTGTTGAGCTGGCTGAGCGTGAGCGCTCCCGGCCCGTTCACGATCCCCGCGCCGATGTGGTCGCGGGCTCCCAGACGCAGAAGAAGGCGCCGGTCGGATCCTGGATCACCGCCATGCGGCCCGCCTCCAGCACGTCGAACGGCTCAGCCACGATCGTCGCGCCCAGCTCGGCGGCCTTGGCCGCGGCGTCGTCGGCGCTCTCGACCGTCACGTAGGTGTTCCAGGCCGGGGGCATGCCCTCCATCGCCTTGGAGAGCGCGGCGGCGTCGCGGCCGTCCTTGCGCAACATCGAGTAGGTGCCGCCGTCGGGGATCGGCCTGTCGTCGACCTCCCAGCCCAACAGGCTCGTGTAGAAGGTCTTGGCGCCGTCGGGATCGGGTGTCCCGAGGTCGCTCCAGCTGATCGTTCCCGGTGGGTGGCTAGTGCGTTCGCCCATGGCGGGCGAGACTACTACCGCTAGCCGCGCAGGCGCTCCGCCTCGACCTCGTCGTGGGGGCCCTCCACGAGCCGGTTCACGAGCCACAGCAGGGCACCCAGCACGAGCAGCCCGCCCGCGCGCAGGATGAGTGAGAAGTCGTCCAGCGCGGTGTCGACGATCAGCGCCACCGACACGATCGCCCCGATCACGGGAAAGACGGAGGGGGCTGTGAAGTGCTCGTGCTCGACCGATTCGCCGCGCAGCACGAGCACGGCGATGTTGACGATCGTGAAGACGAACAAGCAGCAGGATCACCGTCGTATCGGCCAGCGTGGCCAGGTCCCCGGTGGTGATCAGCGCGGCGGCGATCAGCGTCGTGAAGACGATCGCCACGATCGGCGTCCGGCGCTCGGGCAGCACGCGCGCGAACAGGCGCGAGACGATGCCCTGCTCGGCCATCCCGTAGACGATGCGGGAGGCCATGATCATGTTGATCAATGCGCTGTTGGACACCGCCATCAGGGCGATGAACGCGAACAACTTCGTGCTGAGATCCGAGCGGTCCCACCTCCACCACCTCGAGCAGCGGGGCATCCGATCCGCTGAGCTGGTCGGTGGGAACGACGTACGACGCGGTCAGCGTCACCAGCAGGTAGAGCGCGCCCGCCACGGCGAGCCCGACGAAGAGCGCGCGCGGATAGTTCCGGCTTGGCTGCTTGGCTTCCTCGGCCACGTTGACCGAGTCCTCGAAACCGATCATCGCGTAGAAGGCGAGGGCGGTGCCGGCGACGAGCGCCCCGAAGACGCTCTCCCCCTCCTTGAACTCGAAGTTGCGTGAGAAGTCGCCCGAGCCCTCCCCCAGGGCGGCCACGCCGATCACGACGATGATGATGAGCCCGATCACCTCGATCGACGTGAGGACGACGTTGATCTGCACGGACTCGGCGATGCCACGTGCGTTGATGGCGGCCACCAGCACGATGAAGATCAGCGCCGCCAGCACGAGCGGCAGGTCGACGAACTCGCCGAGGTAGTCGCCCGCGAAGGCGCGGGCGAGCGTGCTGGCCGACGCGATGCCCGACGCCATCACCCCGAACGCGACGACGAAGGTCAGGAAGGGAGCGCGGAAGGCCTTCTGGGTGTAGAGCGCCGCGCCGGCCGCGAACGGGTACTTGGTGACCAGCTCGGCGTAGGCGAAAGCGGTGAAGAAGGCGAGGACGAAAGAGGTCAGAAAGGCCGTCCAGATCGCCCCGCCCACCTCGGCCCCTACCTCGCCGACGAGGGCGTAGATACCGGCGCCGAGGATGTCGCCGATGATGAAGACGGTCAGCACGCGCGGGCCGATGACCCGCTTGAGCTGCGTCCTCTCCTCACCCGTCCGCTCGTCGAGCGATGCGGCCTCCATTCGGGCGAAGTGCCCAGCGAAAGCGTGTGGCCAAACCTCAGCGGGCCGGCCCGGCCGTCAGCCCGGAGTGACGCCCTCGACCGTGTCGCGCAGAACGGCCGTGTCCGCGTAGACCCGGCCGCGAGTCAACTTGCCCTCGCTGAACTCGTAGATCCACGCGTTGTGCACGTCCATGAACTTCCCGTTCTTGGTCCGCGCCTGGACGTGGACCGGGACGACGATCTGGTCGCCGCCGTCCACGAAGCCCTCGGGCGTCGAGCTGAACTCGTCGAACCAGCGCCACAGCTCGCGGGTGAACCAGCCGATCACGGCGTCGGGCCCGTGGTAGGTGCCGCCGTAGGGAATCGAGTCGGGTACTACGAGCTCGCAGTCCGGGTGCAGGATGTCCCTCATGTTGGCCGGGTTGTCCTTGCCCCAGCCGGCAAACGCTTGCGCCAGCAGTTCGATGTTGGAAGGCACCGCCGTGGAGAATACGACCATGGCAGGCACGCCTTCCGAGTCGCCCGAGCGCTCTCTGCGGGTGGTCGACGCGGGGCAGATCCTCAGCTGCTCGTACGAGGAGATCACGAAGTACCACGGGCCGGGCTCTCCCGGCGGCGTGGCCCACGCCTTCAAGGTGATGGAGCGCGCCTGGCCGCTGCTGTCACCTGGCGGCGCGCCGCCCGAGCGGCGCGAGATCACCGTGGCGACCGCCTTCGGAGGACCCGGGGCGCGCGACGCCTTCGAGTTCGTGACCCGGGCGGTGACCGGCGATCGCTACTTCGTCGACGCCACGCTCGCACGCCCGGAGCGAGGCCGTGCGCTCGAGCGCTTCGTTTTCAGGCTGGGCTGCCGCGACCGGGAGGTGACCCTCCTCCTACGTGAGGGATATGTCACGGACGAGTTCATCGAGCTGGCTCGGCGGCCCGAGCGCGGCGAGGACGAGGAGCGGCGGCTCTCGGTGCTCAAGCGCGAGATGGCGGACCGCGTGATGGTGGCGCCGGCGCCGGAGGTCTACGACGTCGCGGCGGATCGCTAGCCGGCCATCTCCACGCCGTGGCGGCGCGCCAGCGCGAGCACTTCCTCGATGTCGGGCGCGCCGCGGGCGGACAGCTCCGCCGCGGCCCGGAAGAACCGCTCGATCTCGGATGCGGGCGAGAAGACCACGTAGGCCCGCGCCTCCGCGTCGGATTCGTTGCGCACGGTGTGCGCACGCCCGCCGGGTATGTGCACGACGTCGCCGGGCTCGGCCGGGATCCGCTTCACCCCGCCGTCGGCGTCCTCGAGATAGATCGTGAGCTCGCCGCGGTCGACTCGGTACACCTCCTCGGCCGCATGGCGATGAAGCGGTGGGGGGCCGCCACCGGGGGGCATCCGCACCTCGGCCGCGAGCAAGGCGCCGCCGGTCTGCCCTGCCGTCACGCGAAAGGTCAACTCATCGGCGCCGACGCGCACGCGTTCACCGGGACCATCGATCTCCGTCAGACTGGACATCCGGCTAAAGTAGACAAGTAACTTGTCTAAGTCAAGCCGACTACCCGACACGACCGCCAGGCGCGCACCGGAGAACCTGGCCATTCTGCTCCGGGAGCCGTTTCGAGCGATGAACGAGGAGCTCCTCCAGCGGCTGGCCGAGCGCGGGCACCCCGCGGTGCGCTACTCGCACGGCAGCGTTTTCCAGTTTCTCGACGACCGCGGCACCCGGGTCAGCGTCCTGGCCGAGCGCGCGCAGGTCACAAAGCAAGCGATGGCTCAGCTCGTGTCCCACCTCGAGGAGCACGGCTACGTCGAGCGGGTGCCCGACCCCGGCGATCGCCGCGCAAAGCTGGTCCGCACCACCGCCCGCGGGAGGGCCGTCTTCGCGGTGGCTCGCGAGCTGATGAAGGAGGTCGAGGCGCGGCTCGACGAGCGCCTGGGCCACGCCAAGCTGCGGCGCCTGCGCGCGCTCCTGCTGGACCTCAACGAGGCCCTCTGAGGCGCCGTGGCGGCGACCGTAGGATTCCCGACATGCCCGAGCGCACTCAGGGCCTCAACACCGCCGCGGACCACGCCGAGCGATTCCTGCTGGCGCTCGACGAGCGACCCGTCCAGGCCCGGACGGACGCCGGGCACATCCGCGAGCTGCTCGGAGGGCCACTGGCCGAACACGGAGAGGAACCCGAGGCGGTGATCGACGCCCTCGCCGCCGGCGCCGACGACGGGATCGTGGCCTCGGCCGGCCCGCGGCACTTCGGCTTCGTCATCGGCGGTTCCCTGCCCGCGGCGCTTGCGGCGGATTGGCTTGTCTCGGCCTGGGATCAGTGCGCCGCCTTTCATTCGCTCTCCCCCGCCGCCGCGGCGATCGAGGAGATCGCGGGTGAGTGGACGCTCGACCTGCTGGGCCTGCCGGCGGGCGCCAGCGTGGGCTTCGTCACCGGCGGACAGGGAGCGAACACGACCGCCCTCGCCGCCGCGCGCCACGCGGTGCTCGCCCGGGCGGGCTGGGACGTGGAACGCGACGGGCTGATCGGCGCTCCGCGCGTGAACATCCTCTGCGGCGAGGACGCCCACGCGACGGTCTACACCGCGCTGCGGCTACTCGGCCTCGGAGCTCAGACCGCCACCCGCGTCGCGGTCGATGGCCAGGGCCGCATGGCCGTCGGGGCACTGGAGGAGGCGCTGGCCGGTCTGGAGGGGCCAACGATCGTCTGTGCCCAGGCGGGCAACGTGGCCACCGGCGCCTTCGATCCCTTCGAGCCGATCGCCGACGCCTGCGCCGCCCGGGACGCGTGGCTGCACGTGGACGGCGCCTTCGGCCTGTGGGCGGCCGCGGCCCCGTCCACCCGCTCGTTGGCGCGGGGCGTGGAGCGCGCACAGTCCTGGGCAGTGGACGCGCACAAGTGGCTCAACGTCCCCTACGACAGCGCCATGGCCATAGTCGCCGACGCCGACGCCCACCGCGGCGCCATGAGCCTGGCTGCGTCCTACCTCGTCGCCGATGCCGCTCACCGCGACTCGACCAACTACGTGCCCGAGTCCTCACGGCGCGCGCGCGCCGTGCCGGTGTACGCCGCGCTGCGCTCGCTCGGGCGCAGCGGGGTGGCCGAGCTCGTGGAGCGCAACTGCGCACACGCCCGCCGGATGGCCGCCCGGCTGGCTGAGATCCCGGGCGCGCGAATCCTCAACGACGTGGTCCTCAACCAGGTCCTGGTGCGCTTCGCGGGCGGCGACGAGGCCAACCGGGCCGCGGTGGCCGCCGTGCAACGCGAGGGCACCTGTTGGCTCGGCGGCACCGAGTGGCAGGGGGACGCGGTGATGCGCCTGTCGTTCTCGAACTGGGCGACGACGGACGCCGACGTGGACCGCTCGGCGGCCGCGATCGCGGCGGCCGTGACCTGAGGATTGTCAGGTCGGACCGCTCCCGCCGATAGAGGGGTTAGCCGGACCATCGCCCGCCCATGAGCCCCAACCGGATAACCATTCTGATCGTGGCCCTCGCCGCCCTGGCGATCGTGGCCGTGGTCGCGGCGGGCGGCGTCAATCTGCCTTCGCTGCCCTCGCTGCCCTCACTCGGAGGAGGCGACGAGGCCGATCAGGTCGCGGACGCTTCCCCGGATCCTGAGGATTCCGAGCGCCCTGAGGAGCCGGACGCTCCCGAGCCGGAGCCGCTCGAGCTGCCGGAGAACCCGGACGAGGTTCGCGGGACCGCCCCCTATGCGCTGACCAAGCCCGCCAACCTGCGCCGCGCCCTGCGCGTTCTCGACAACCGGCGGGCCAAGGTGGAAGGCGTCTTCGACGGCCTGCGCGTCGCCCCCGGGCGGATCGACACGGTTATCGTTCACCCCGACGACCGCCGCACCAACCTCCAGATCCGGCCGGACCTCTCGATCTCCTTCGAGAGCACACATGATTTCCCCACCGAAGCCGGCTTTCGCAAGGGCGGCCTGAGCGCTCGCGACGTGCCCGTACAAAGGGTCGGGCGCCTGCTCCGGGCGATCGACACGCAGCGCAACGGCAGTGCTGCCCGCGACGTCGACTACGTCGTGGTCGGCCGGGACATCATCGACTACGGGGTCGAGGTGATGGCCTACATGCGCATCCGAACCGCTCGCCCGCGTTACTGGCGCATGGAGGGCGGCCGGCCGGTGGCCTTCGGCTGAGCCGTATCGCACCTCGTGCCGCCGGACTAGGGTATGGGCTCACCACCACGGGCGCCCGGAGCGGGCGGCGCCGCACGCTTCCGCTGGTGGCGGTCTTGAACGAGGAGCGCGTGATCGTGATCGCGTCCACCTACCGCAACCGCACCGCTCCCCACCGGCGCATCCCGGTCATAGGCTCACGCCCACCGCTGAAGCCTCGCGTTAGCCGAGTCGAAGCGACGTCGAGCCCCTGGAAAAGGCGCGCGCTCTCGCGGTGATCTCGTAGGTGCCGCGGCCGGCGGAACCGACGTTGAAGGAAACCCGGCCGTCCGGGCCGGTGCGCGCCTGCAGCGTCCTCGAGCCCAACCTCAGCCTCACGAGCGCGCCGCCGATGCCCCGGCCGGAGTCCGTGACGCGCACCGTCACTCGGCCGCCGCGCTGCGGGAGGCGCTCGGGGGAGGCGTTGACCGCCAGCGGGGGCAGCAGGCGCTGATGCCAGTAGCCGCTGCCGCGGGGGCCTCGGTCCACCAGCGCGAACAGGTCGAGCGCGCCGCGTGAGGCCTCGCCGGTCAGGTTGCGGATCACGACCGTTCCGCGTGGGGGCGTCACGGCCATGATCCGGCCCGGCGTCGTTCCCCTGACGCTCGTGCGGCCGGCCCAGATCCTCCCGTCGCGGGCCCACATCACCCAGACGTGCCCGCCGGGGGTGGGCGCGGCGCTCGTGTGCCGGGCGCCCTGTCGGCGCGAGAGGATCAGCGGCTCGCGATCGCCCACTCGCCACAACGCGGGCACCCCGTCGAAGGTATTCGCCCCCGCGGTGTAGGCCACGAAGATCCCTCGCGCTCCGATGCGGCCCGTGATCGCGAGCCGATGTCCGAGCTGAGTGGCCTGCGAGTTCGGCACCTCGCGGGGCGCCTCGCCCGGAGCCTGCACGAGCGCCCGCGTGGTCGAGTCGAGGCGGTTCCAGCCGTAGACGACCCTACCCGTACCGGCCTCGCGCGCGCCGTTCGGATCGATCGAGCAGCAGCCCGGCAGGAAGTGAAAGTCCGGCGTCGTGGGATCGACACCGACGTGGTAGCCACCCGCTCCGGGTGCGGAATCACCCCAGATCGAGATCGGGACCCCGCCGGGGCCGGTCAGCGCGCTGATCCCCGACGAGGCATAGACGGGACTGCCGCCGCCGAACGTGCCGTTCGACGCCGGCGCCGTCTGGACGGTCCAGGTTCGCCCATCCCGCCCGGCGGTGGCGGTACCCATCCGGTCGCTGAACGCGGCCTCGGAGAGACCGGCGAAGAAGACCCGCAGGCCGCCACCGGGGCCGGCGACCAGATCGACCCGGTTGTTGATTCCCCGGCTGGGCGCGACGATGAGGTGTGGGCCGCCGAGCCTGCGCGCATCGGCCGACAGGGCGCTGTGGAACAGTGCGGAGGCGGCGGGCGTGCGCGTCCAGGCCACGTGCAACCGACCGTCCGAGGTGCGCTCCAGGCCGATCTCATCGCCGGCCTGCACCCCGCCCCCGACACCCGTGACCTGCGTCCAGGTGCCCGGGGGACCGGCGTGCGCCGTGACCGCGCCGAGCCCGAAGGCCGTCGCGGTGAGACAAAGGCGGACCATCCTCGAGAGCAGGCGGCGCACGACCCGGTAAACGGCAGCAGGCTCCGATGGTTTAGGCGAGCTGTGGGAGCCTGTGCGGAGCAGTGCGCGTGATCCTGAACATCATCTGGTTCGTCTTCGCCGGCTTCTGGACCGCCCTCGGATACGCGCTAGCGGCGCTGGTGATGTTCATCCTGATCATCACGATCCCCTTCGGCATCGCGGCCCTGCGGATCGGAGTCTTCGCGCTGTGGCCGTTCGGCAAGACCGTCATACGCCGATCGGACGCCGGAGCGGGCTCCACGATCGGCAATGTGATCTGGTTCGTACTTGCCGGGTGGTGGCTGATCGTGATCCACCTGATCACGGGCACGATCCTCTGCATCACGATCATCGGGATCCCGCTCGGCCTGGCGAACTTCAAGCTCATCCCGGTGACCCTGACCCCGTTCGGGCGCGACATCGTCTCGATCGAGGAGGCGGAGCGACTCGGGCTGGCGCAAGAGGTCGCGATGCCCGGCGGGCGGTGATCTCGGGCTCCTACGGCGTCGCAGCCTGGTCCTCCCCCGCGTGGCGCGACTCTGCTCTGGCTTGGGTGGACGAGCAGCTCGCGGGCGTCGGCCGCGAGCGCACGGGTGAGGTGGAGCAGACAACCCTGCGACCGTGGGCGACCGTCCTGCGGGCGCCCACGGCCGACGGCCCGGTCTGGTTCAAGGCGGCCGGACCTGGCACCGCGTTCGAGGTCTCGCTCTACCAGCTGCTGGTGCGAACCGTTCCCGATCAGGTGCTGACGCCCATCGCCGCGGATCCGCCACGGGGCTGGCTGCTGCTTCCCGACGGCGGGGCGACATTGGGCGACCGCAAGGCGGGAGGGGACTTGGTCGACGCGTTGACAACGGCGATCGTCCAGTACGGACGGCTGCAGCGAGAGCTCGAGCCGCGCGTCGACGAGCTGCTCGATCTCGGGCTCGCCGACATGCGACCCGCGGCGATGCCGGCGAGATTCGACGAAGCCCTCGATGCGGTCGCGGCCGCGGGCGAACGCTCTTCAGACTACGAGGGCAGGACCATCCACCGAGAGGTGGCGGCCATGGAGCGCACGGTGATCGCGTGGTGCGAGCGGCTGGCGGCCTCGCCGGTTCCGCCCAGCCTCGATCACAACGATCTGCACCCCTGGAACATCCTCGCCGGCGAGGGGAGCGGCTTCAGGTACTACGACTGGGGCGACAGCGTGGTCGCCCATCCCTTTGCCGCGATGCGGCTGCCCCTGTACTTCACGCAGCGGGCTATCGACGCCGGGCTCGACGATCCCCGGCTCCTGCGCGTCCGCGACGCCTATCTCGACGTGTTCGCCGATTTGGCGCCGCGCGACGAGCTGATCGAATCGGTCGTTCTCGCCGGCCACGTGGGCAAGATCGCCCGCGCGCTCACCTGGGAACGTGCGCTCCGGGCGGCTCGAGAGCAGGGCGAGAAACTGGACGAGTACTGGTCGAGCGCGCCCCTCGAGGCGCTCGCCTCGCTCCTGGACGACTCGTACGTCGCGGGAGGTTGATCAGGCCGAGGTCGCCTCGCGCAGGAATCCGTCCAGGGTCTCGAGGTAACGGTCCACGTCGGCCTCGGTCGCCTGGATGCCGCATGCGGGGCCCGACGAGTCGATCGCCTCCCAGATGCCCCGGTTGGCCATGTAGAGGCGCTGCAGGTTGTAGAGCTCCAGATCGAAACTGGCCCGCGCCTCGACGGCGTTTCGGGGGAGCTCCGGCGCGTGCGTGTAGCCGGACCGGTTGTAGAGGCGGTGGGAGCGCCAGGGCAGCTCGTGCGCGGCCGCGACCGCCTCGATGCCATCGGCCAACCGTGCCCCGAGCGCCGCGGCGTGCTCGTACGCCGCGTCCGTCAGCAGCTCCGAGAGCGTGACTTTGGCGGCCGCCATCGAGAGGGCGTTGGCGAAGAGCGTCCCACCAGTCGCGACGATCTCGTCCCAGGACGTCGGCTCCCGCCGCTCGAGCACGGAGGAGACCGCGGGGGTCATCCCGTAGGCGCCCAGCGGGATGCCGCCCGAGATGGCCTTGCCGAGCACGAGCATGTCGGGCTCCAGGCCCCAGCGGGCTGTGAGACCTCCCGGCCCGGCCACGAGGGTGTGCGTCTCGTCGACGACGAGCAGAGTGCCGTTCTCCGAGGCGAGCCGGCGCAGGCCGGTATGGAAGCCGTCCACGGGCCGTATCACTCCGGTGTTGGTCACGGCCGCTTCGGCCAAGACGCAGGCGACGTCGCCGCGGGCGAGCTCGCGCTCGACCGCCTCGAGATCGTTGTACCCGACCAGCCGCACGTGGCGGGTTGCGTCGAGCGGGACGCCCAGCCCCTCGGGGGCGACCGTGGAGGCGTCCAGCGCACCCAGCAGCTCGTCCGCGTGGCCGTGGTACTTGCCGTCGAACATCAGCACCGCGTTGCGGCCGGTGGCGGCGCGCGCCACCCGTATCGCTTCCGTGTTCGCCTGGGTGGCGGAGAGCGTGAACTGCCAGAAAGGCAGGCCGAAGCGCCTCGCGAGCTCGGCCGCGACCTCCATGGCGTCCTCGGTGGGCAGCAGGAACTGCGGCCCGGCGGCGGTGCGTGCGGCGACCGCCTCGGTCAGGGCGTCGAGCCCGTAGCCCGTGAACATGCTGGTGTCCGCGAGGTTGAAGTCGAGGTACGAGTTGCCGTCGATGTCCGTGAAGGCGCCGCCACGCCCGCTGTCCACGACGACCGGTGGATGCTCGTAGAAGTTCGACATCCAGGCCATCGGCACGCCGTTCGGCATATTCCCGCTCGCGCCCTCCAGCCAACGCATTCCCCGTGGCCGCAGCCCGCCGAAGCGCGCGAGCTCGCGCTCGCGCAGGTCGGCGAGCCGCCCGCGCGGGATGCGGATCGTGCTTTCGGTGCTCATTCCTCCAGCTCCTCCTTGAGGGCCGCAACCTGCCCCCTCCAGAAACTCTTCATCCGCTCGGCCTCCGCGGCGTCCGCGAGTCGCCGGTGGTCGATGGTCACGGTGCTCCTCGCCTCCCCCTTTGCGGTGAAGGTCACATGGACTCTGGTCTGCCCGCCGTCCCAGTCGAAACGGGCCGTCTTCGGCTTTGTAGCCGTGCGCTCGCGGAGGCGGTCGCCGGACAGCCAGCGCGCGCGCAGGGGCTCGTCGACGAAGGCGTCGTAGAGCCGGTCCACCGGCACCGCCACGGTCTTCGACGCGCCGGCCGAGAAGCCGTCGGCACGCTCGCCGACTGCGCGCAGGCCACGGGCGCGCTCGTAGCTGACGGTGACCGATTGTGCCCACCATCTCAACGGCTCGCCGTCGTGCTGCTCCGCCACCCACCGCGCTATCTCTCGGTGTGAGTGCTCCGTCGCCCCCCACTCGTCGAGCAGCTCGAACCACTCCTCCCAGCCCCGTCCGGTCCGTTCCCGGACGGCCTCGTCCGAGGTGGTCAACACCGGTCCGTTGGTCGCATCCGGCTCCTCCTCAGCCGCCAGCAGCTTCGCACGCGCCGAGGTATAGCTCTCCCCCGTCTTCTCCATGCGTGAGCGAACGAGCGTCTTGAAGGATTTCTGCCTGGTCATCTGGTGCTCCTCTCAGGGCGGCGCCCCGCGACTCACGCTCGCGACGCCCGCCCGAAAGGGCAGTGTGACCGGCGTCCCGAGGGCACAAGCCCCCTTTGCCTCCGCGGGGCCGGCGGCGTGAGCACCGGAATCGGAGCTTGGGCGCGGAACGGCGCCGCAACCCAAGCTACCAGCCGCCGCCACGGCGAGCAACCGCTCGGGGCGTAGGCTCGGGCGATGGACCTGCCACCCGGCCCGCGCGCCCCCGCCGCCTGGCAGACCGTCGCCTGGACCACGCGGCCGGCGGGCTTCCTGCGGCGAATCCACGACCGCTTCGGTGACCCGGCAACGATCCGCACCTACTGGATGGATGAGCCGCTGGTGCTGTTCTCAGATCCCGGCGCCGTCCGTGAGATCTTCCGCCTCGATCCCGTGATCGCGCCCGCCGGTCAGAGCTGGGAGTTCCTGCGTCCCTTCGCCGGGCCGCACTCGATCCTGGTGCTCGACGGCGAGGAGCATCTGCGCGAGCGGCGGCTCATCCAGACGCCGTTCCACGGCGAGCGCATGCGCGCCTTCGCCCCGGTGATCGCCGAGCTTGCACGGCGCGAGCTCTCCACCTGGAGCGGCCGCGTGATCACGCTCGAGCGGATGAAGCAGCTCACGCTGGAGACCATCCTGCGCGTCGTCTTCGGTGCCCGAGGCGACTGGGAGACCGCGCAGCTACGCGCCGCGGTCCACGACACGCTCAACAGCGTCCGCTCGCTGCCACGGATGATCGCCATGTCGCTCGTACAGCGCGACCTCGGGCCGCGGAGCCCGTGGGGTCGCTTTCGTCTCTCGGTCGAGCGCTTCGACGCGCTTCTCTACGAGACCGTTGCCCGCCGGCGGATCGAACCGGCCGGCGACTCGATGCTCGCTCTGCTGCTCGAGCAGCGCGACGAGCACGCTCAGCCGCCGACCGACCAGCACCTGCGCGACCAGCTCGTGGCGCTGCTCGCGGCCGGGCACGACACGTCGGCGGCCTCGCTGGCCTGGGCCTTCGAGCGCCTCGCCCGTCACCCCGCCGTGCTCGCGCGGCTGCGACGGGGAGAACCCGCGTACCTCGATGCGGTCGTCAAGGAGGTCCTGCGCGTGCGGCCGGCGCTGACGATCGCGCCGCGGCGGCTGCTCGAGCCGGTCCGTATCGCCGGCCGGACGCTGCCCGCCGGCGTCCATGTGGCCGCCTGCCTCTGGCTCGCGCTGCGCCGGGAGGACCTCTGGCCGCAGGCGTCCGCGTTCCGGCCCGAGCGCTGGCTGGAGGGCCCGCAGCCAGACCCGATGTCGTGGATTCCCTTCGGCGGAGGCGTGCGACGCTGCGCGGGCGCGCCGTTCGCTGAGATGGAGATGCGCGAGGTCCTGCGCGCGGCGGCCGAACTGAGCATCCGTCCGGCCCGCCCCGAACCCGAGCGCGCGCGGCGCAGCGCACTCGTCGTCACGCCGCACCGCGGCGGAGAGGTGCTGGTCGGCTGAATCATGATGCGGGTGATGACGGCGTTCGCCTCGACGGATCGCGGGCTGGGTATCACCGCTGGACTCGACGCCGGCCTCGCCCGCGAGCTGGCGGTTCACTGCGAAGGGCTCGGCTATCACTCGCTGTGGTCGAACGACGAGCCGGACGCCCGGGGCCTGGACATGCTCGCGGAGTTCGGTACGGCCACCGCAAGGATCCGGCTCGGTGTGGGGGTGTTGCCGCTGCACCGGCACCGCCCGGCGCAGGTCGCGGCGGAGGTGGACCGCCTCGGCATCGATCCCGCGAGGCTATGGCTCGGGATCGGGTCGGGTGCCCTCTCTGCCCAGGTCGAGCCGCTGCGGCGGGCTGTCGAGGAGCTCCGCACGCTCCTCCCGGAGACGACCCGAATCGTGGTGGCCGCGATGCGCCCGCGGCTGTGTCGCCTCGGCGGCGCGGTCGCCGACGGGGTCCTGATGAACTGGATGCCGCCGCCCCAGGCGGCGAGAGCGCGCGAATGGGTCCGCGAGGGAGCGGCGGAGCGGGATCGCACCGCGCCCGTGGCCGCGTCCTACGTCCGGGTTGCCCTGGGCCGCGGGGCACGCGGTCGCCTTCTCGAGGAGGAGCGCTTCTACCGCACCATCAACGAGGGCCACCGCAGGCACTTCGCTGCGATGGATGTCCCGGCCGGGAGCGTGGGCATCGCCGCCTCGCAACGCTCCGATCTCCTCGAGGCTCTGGCCCCCTACCACTCGGCCCTCGACCTTACGATCGTGCGCCTGCTCGCGCAGGCGGGCTCGCTCAGAGCGGTGGCGGAGGCGGCCGCACCGGCTATCGGCCCTTCAGCCGGTAGTCGATGAACGTCGCGAACGGCGACTGGCGCACTCCGAGGTCCTCCAGCTCCAGCGACGCGCGACCCCTCCGACGTGATCGTCGTAGAGGCGGGTGGCATCATCACGGGATGGCTGCAGAGGCGACGGATGAGCTTCTACGAAGAGGTAGGGAGGCTCTGTCCGTCGGCGACTGGGCGGGCGCCCGTTCCTGTTTCGAGAAGGCCGCCGGCGAGCTGGGTGAGCGAGCTGAGGTGCTCGACGGTCTGAGCCAGGCCGTCCACTACCAGGGCGAGCACGACCTGGCGATCGACCTGAAGGAGCGCGCGTTCGCGGCCTACCGGCGCTGCGACAAGCGGGTCGAGGCCGCCGAGCTGGCGCGCTGGCTGGCGTTCCTGCACGGTGCGGTACGCGGCAACATGGCGGCCGCGAACGGGTGGATGGCGCGTGCCGAAAGCCTGCTCGACGGGATCGACGAGTGCCCGGCACACGGCTGGCTCACGCTCGACCGCGCGCCGTTCACGAGCAACTCATCCGAGCGGGAGCGGCTGGCGCTGGCGGCGCTCTCGATCGCCAGGCGCTTCGGGGACCGCGACCTCGAGTTCAGCGCCATGGCTCTGCTCGGCCAGGCGTACGTGGCTTGCGGACGGCTCGCGGAGGGGATGACGCTGCTCGACGAGACCATGGCGGCCGTAGTGGGTGGCGAGGTCGCGCAGATTGGGGCGATCGGTGAGATCTACTGCCGGCTGCTGAACGCGTGCGAGTTGGCCACCGACGTCAGGCGCGCCGAGCAATGGCTGGCCGCGGCCAGCCGCTCGGTTGCCTGGATCGACTTTGTGCCGCCGACATGCCGCTCGCACTACGGTGGGGTGCTGATCGCGATTGGCCGCTGGGCGGAGGCGGAGACCGAGCTGCTGGCGGCAGTCCGCGTCTTCGAGAGCAGCTACCGCGCCGAGCGCGCGACGCCGCTGGTCCGGCTGGCGGACCTTCGCGTGCGGCAGGGACGCTTCGACGAGGCCGAGCGCCTGCTCGAGGACAACGACTGGCATCCGAGCGCGAGGCGGGTGCTGGCGTCGGTCGCGCTGGGGCGAGGCGACGTGGCGCTGGCCGAGGACCGGGCGCGATTGTGTCTCGAGCGCGCGGACCCCTCCGATCCTGCTTGCGTCCCGCTGCTCGAGCTGCTCGTGGACATCCGTCTCGCGCGTGGTGAGCTCGAGGACGCGCGGCAGGCGGTGGCCCGCCTCACCGAGCTGGCCACGATTCTGTCGAGTGACTTCGTGAGCGCCTGCGCCGAGCTGGCGACGGGACGAGTACGAGCGGCGGAAGGCGACGGGAGAGCCTCCGCTCATCTCCATGCGGCCCTCGAGCGCTTCTCGGTCCTCGACCTGCCGCTCGAGGCCGGCCGCGCGCGGCTCGAGCTTGCGCGCGCGCTCGGGCCGACCGCCCAGGATGCGGCCGTGGCCGAGGCGCGGCTCGCCCTCGCGACGTTCGAGCGCCTGGGAGCCTCCCGCGACGCGGACGGCGCGGCGTCTTTGCTGCGAAACCTCGGCGCCGCGGGTCGCGCGTGGCCCAAACGCTACGGGGAGCTGACCAAGCGGGAAACGGAGGTGCTGGCGCTCCTTGCCGCCGGGTGCTCCAACGCGGAGATCGGCGAGCGGCTCTTCATCAGCCGGCGTACCGCCGAGCATCACGTGGCGAGCATCCTGTCCAAGCTGGGCCTGCGCAGCCGTGCCGAAGCGGCGGCCTACGCGACGCGTGAGCGCTCCGAAGGACCCGTAGCGAATTAGGTAGTCCAACCGATGCTGCCGCCGGCCGCGGACGAGATGCTGCCGCCATGAGCACACGCGAAGCGAACAAGACGGCCGCGCGGCGGTTCTTCGAGACCGCCGAGAACGGAGACCTCGACGCGCTCGACACGATCGTCAGCACCGACTACGTCCTGCACGACCCGAGCATGCCGGAGGAGGTGCGCGGCCTGGAAGGCGCCAAGGAGATGATCGACGCCTACCGCGCCGGCTTCGGCCTGCGCGTAACGGTCGAGCACCAGATCACGGAGGGCGACTACGTCGCCACCCGCTACACGGCGCGTGGCACGCATAACGCCGAGTTCATGGGCGTTGCCCCCACGGGCCGGGACGTAACGGTCTCCGGGATCTGCATCAGCCGTTGCCACGACGGCAAGATCGTCGAGGAGTGGGACCTCTGGGACTCGCTCGGTGCCCTGCGGCAGATCGGTGCTCAGTGAGCGTCGCGTACCGCCTCCTCTACGGGCTCGGCCTCACCCCCTGGGAGCAGATAGCAAAGCTGTCGACCGTGACCGAGCGGTTCTCCGCGCTCGCCGAGCGCGAGGAGGCAGAACGGGAGCCGCCCTACGGCCCGGCGCTCGACCTCGGCTGCGGCAGCGGGTTCTGGGCCGTCGAGCTGGCGGCGCGGGGGTGGCAGGTCACGGGAATCGACGACGTCCCAAAGGCACTGCGCCGTGCGCGCGAGCGCGCGCTTAGCGCGGCCGTCGAGCTGCGGCTCGTCGAGGGCGACGTGACCGCGCTTGGCGCGACCGGGGTCGGCTCGGGCTTCACCTTCCTGCTGGACCTCGGGCTGTTCCACGACGAGCTGAAGGACGAGCAGCGCAAGGCGATGGGCCGGGAGGTGAGCGCGGTCTCCGCCCCCGGCGCCACGCTGCTGATGGTCGCATGGGCGCCCGGGCGCCGCGGGCCATTGCCGCGCGGCGCGAGCCGCAGCGACATCGAAGCGGCCTACCCCGCGTGGAAGGTGATCGACGAGCAACCCATCGATCTGTCAGGCGCACCGCTCTACAGAGTTGTGAGAGGCGCTGACCCGCGGCTGTACCGGCTGCGGCGTGACTGACCGCCGCGGTTGAGAAGCACGCCCGCGCCCAGCAGCACCAGGCCCACCGCCGCGACAACCAACGCCCAGAGATAGAGGCCGCCCATGTAGACGTCGTAGACGCTGCCCAGTGCGGCATCCACCTCGTCGTTTCCGCAGCGCGCCCTCCCCGTCGATCCGAGCGAGCGTCGCGGCCCGGAGGATCAGGAGCGCCGCGGCCAGCAGCGCGGCGCAGGCCACGGCGGCGACGCCCACGCCCATCAGCGCGCGCGCCCGGTTGCGGGCCGCGGCGATCGCCGCGGAGAACGCGAGGGCGGCGAGCACGGGTAGCACCACGCCAAGGACCCGCAGCCCGCGTGCGGTCGCGAGGACCTCACCGTGAATCCCGCTTTCGCGCAGGGCGACCAGCTCGACGACGAACTCTCTCGGTATCTCGCGCGCGAGGTCGGGCGACGCATCCTCGACCAGCGCCCCGAGGCGCCGGAGCTTCAGCGACGCGTTCGCGCCCTCGTCCTCGAGGTAGAGCCGGTACAGCTCCTCCGTGGAAGAACGGAAGACGGCTCGGAAGCCCGGGGCGGCGATCACTTCGTCGATCACGTCCCGGACCTCCCCGCGCGCCTGCCCGAGCTGCGCCGAGCTGCTCACGACGGCGGCCACGATCTCCTGCTCGATGGCGTCCCTGACCGCCTCCTCTTCGAGCGCCTCGACCGCGTGGTCGGCGAAGGCATCACGGGTCGCGACCTCGTTGCGCAGGTAGCGAGCAGCCGTCCCGATGAGCAGAAGGACCGCCCCCAGCACCACGAGGGCCACGCTGAGTTTTCCTGTGGAGGGCCGGGACGACAAGTGGAAGAGGATGTCTCATCGCCCGCGCGATGTCGCGAACCTGGCTCGGCCCGACGGACACAGCGGTCGATCGATTCTGTTCGCTTCGACACGAGGAGCCGGCCATTTCAATCCAATGGTCCCGTTCATCGAGGCGTGCATTCGAGGAGGCCACGAGGTGTTGGTCGCCGGCCCTCCGCCGCTCGCGGAGACCGTCGAGCGGGCCGGGTATCGCTACTGGCCCGGAGAGGCTCCTCCAGAGGACGAGCTGGCGAGGTCCGGGGACGGGTTCCGGACGCCTCCTACGAAGAGGCCGAGCGACTCGTTGTAGGCGACATCTTCGCGAGACTGAACGTCGCCGCGATGCTGCCCTCGTTGCGCGCCGCATGCGACGAATGGCGGCCCGATCTGATCCTGCGCGAGACCGCGGAGTATGCCTCTGCGATCGCGGGCGAGGAGCACACGATCCGGCACGCTCGCGTGGCTGTCTCCCTGGCGGCGGGGGAGGAACAGGCGCTGTCGGTCGCCGGTCCGGTGGTCGACGAACGCCGGCCCGGCACCGGCGAGCGCATCCGGGCCTCACCGTACCTGAGCCTCTTCCCGGCTTCGCTGGACGATCCGCAGGCGGGCCAGCCTCCGGTGACCCACCTTTCCGCGATCCCGCCGATCGGCCGGCGTCCACGCCTCTGCCCGCCTGGTGGGCGGATGACGCCGACCCGCTCGTCTACATCTCGTTTGGGAGCGTGACCGGCAGCATGCCGATAGCGGGGCCGATCTTCGCGGCCGTGTTCGAGGCGGTCGCCGAGCTCCCGGCACGCGTGCTGCTGACCATCGGCCACGAGACCAACGCCGACGTTCTCGGTGAGCCACCGGCCAACGTCCATGTGGCGCGGTGGGTTCCCCAGGCCGACGTCTTCGGCCACGCCAGCGCGGTGGTGTGTCACGGCGGATCGGGAACCACCCTCGGAGCGCTCGCGGCGGGGCTGCCGCTCGTCGTGGTGCCGTTCTTCGCCGATCAGCCCGACAACGCCCGGGGGTGGCCGCCGTCGGTGCGGGGGTGGCGGTCGAGCCCGGTGACGAGGCCCCGCGCGAGGCGGTGCGAGGCACGATCGACACGAGTGCCCTGCGGGCGGCCATCGAAGCCGTGCTCGCGGATCCCGAGTACCGGCGCTCCGCGCTGAGACTCGCGGAGGAAATGCGGGCGCTTCCGCCCCCCGACGCCGCACTTGCGGCCGTCGTCGGCGACGCGGCGCGGGCGCACACGCCTCCGGGCGCCTCTCACCGCGACGCCCCGGGTGCGTAGTTACCTGGCGAGTAGCTCACGAGCGCCGCCCGGCCGCCGGGACCGTCGGTGTGCATGCTGAGCAGCGGCCCGACCCCTCGGGCGTAGAACTTGAGCTCCTGCACCTTCGGCTCGGTCGGGACGAGGTCGCGGGTCATCAGAACGCGGGTGAAGTGGCCGAACGGCACCTCGACCTGCTCCTCTCCGACGGTGACGATCGCAGCCTTGTCCTCGGCCTCTCCCTTGTAGTACTCCTGGCGATAGGAGAGCCCGGGCACCGGGTCGGTGGGCATCGCCACGCCGGCCTGGGCGCCGTCCACGCCGGCCTCGAACGATCCGGCACGGTCGACGAGCACACCGTTCTCGTAGTTGCGAACGGCCTCACCGAGATACCAGATGTTTCCGGCCTTGTCCTGCGCATACCAGTCGTCGGTGATCTCGACCGGCGCGCCGTTCTCGGTGACGACGTCGCGGATCACGCGGGCCTTGACTCCATTGGCGATCGTCTTGGTCTTGTCGCGTGACCGTGACCACCACCTTCTGCCTGGTGCCCTGGGTGTCGGTCTCGCTGTAGACCCATCTGCTGCCGGGACGCATCGGCCAGTAGGGGTTGTCGATCCGGGTCGAGAAGTCGGCGGGGTTGAGGTGGACCGGTTCGCTTCCCTGCGGAAGACCGCGGTTGTGGGGACCGGGATCGGGCCCGTTCGCGCCGACGTCGGCGCCTTTTGTAGCGATGCTCCCGCACGCTGCGATCGCGACCGCGGCAAGGCTGGATCCGGCAATGACTGCTATGTGCTTGTGATTGGTCATAAGCCCGTTGTAAGCCCGCTGGATGAGGTGCACCTGAGGCATCGGCGCTCTCACGCCGGTCTCAGTTCGGCGGCGTAGCCTGCTCGCCCCGTGAGCGGACCAGCGACACGAATTGGGGGAATGGCCATGCGACGACAGCGGATTGCGTGGGCAGTGGCGGCCGGGCTGAGCGCTGCCATCATCGGCCTCGCGTGGGTCGCTGCAAGTGGCCCGGCCAGAGCGGCGACGCTCGACGCCGGCCGGTGGGCCGTGCGTCGCCAGCGCCCCTACCGCGGTGCCCCAGCCGACCCAGGCCCAGATGGCGGCCTCCGGGTTGGGAAAGCTTCCGGTGGCGGCGGCCGAGCGGCGCGTCGACCTGGTAGCAGCTCGCTTCTCGAACCCGACCGGGGTCACCAACCCCCTCTTCCCGATCAGCAACTTAGGGTCGGTGGTGTTGAACGGCAGGGTGGATGGGAAGCCGTTCCGAACGGAGACCACGCTGTTGCCGGACACCCGGATCATCGAATGGACCCCGGGCCAATGCATCAAGACCCTGGTCTCCCAGTACGTCGCCTACCTCGACGGGCGCGTGCAGGAGGTGGCGCTTGACTTCTATGCACAGGCCGACGACGGGTCGGTCTGGTACTTCGGCGAAGACGTCTACAACTACGAGCGCGGCGTCGTGGCCGACACCTCCGGTACGTGGCTGGCCGGCAAGGAGGGCCCCGCCGCGATGATCATGCCGGCCGCTCCCGAGGTCGGGGACGTGAACCGGCCCGAGAACATTCCCGGGCTGGTGTGGGAAGAGGTGTCCGTGAGGGAGATCGGTAGAACCGTCCGCGGCCCGCGCGGCCCGATCCCGGGGGCGATGGTCGGTCGCGAGCTCCACGATGACGGGAGCTTCTCGGACAAGCTGTTCGCGCCCGGCTACGGCGAGTTCTTCAGTGCCCACGAGGGCGACGTCGAGGCGCTCGCGCTGGCCCTGCCCACGGACGCCCGGCCGGGCCCGCCGCCGCCGGCGTTGCGGCAGCTCTCCGAGGGCGCCCGGAGAGCCTTCACGGCGGCCGGGGCCGGTCGCTGGGCGCGGGCCGTGAAGGCAAGGCGGGCCCTGCGCCGCGTTTGGAGCGTCCATCGCGCGGGCAAGGTGCCGCCCCGGCTCGTCCCTCCTACCAGCCGTGCCCTCGCGGGGCTCGAGCACGCGATCGAGGCTCGGGAGCGCCGGTCGGCGCGCAACGCGGCACTCGACCTGTCGCTGGCCGCGCTCGACCTTCGGCTCCAGTACCAGCCGATCGCCAGGATCGACCGGGCGCGCTTCGGCGTCTGGGCTCGGCAGGCCCAGATCGACGCATCGGCGGAGAAGCTGGCGGGATTGCGCGGCGACGTGGCGACGCTCGAATGGATCCGCGACCGCATCGCACACACGATCGACCCCGTCGACTTGACCAGGCTGGACACCCAGCTCGAGGAGCTCAGGGCCAACGTGACCGATCGAGAGTTGAAGGCCGCGGCCATGACTGCCGCAAAGCTGCGCCTCCGAGCGCGTTAGAGTCGCCGAACGATGACGAGCTTCGAAACCGTCCGCGTCGCCGCGATCCAGGCCACGCCGGTGGTGCTCGACGGCGAAGCCTCGGTCGAGAAGGCGGTGCACCTGATCGGCGAGGCGGCGCGGGAGGGCGCACAGCTGGCGGTGCTGCCGGAGACGTTCGTGCCGGTCTATCCCTCGAACGCGTGGGCGCGGCTGTCGGCCGCTTTCTCGGGCTCGGACGAGCTTTGGGAACGCCTGTGGCAGAACTCCGTGGACGTCCCGGGCCCGCTCGTCGACCGCCTGGTCGATGCCTGCCGGACTCACGATATCCGCGTCGCGATCGGCGTCAACGAGCGCGAGAGCGAGCGGCCTGGATCGCTCTACAACACCCTGCTGCTGCTCGGTCCTGACGGTGTCGAGCTGAAGCACCGCAAGCTGGTCCCCACTCAACAGGAGCGGCTGTTCCACGCCTTCGGCGCAGGCGACGACCTCGGGGTGGCGGACACACCCTTGGGGCGCATCGGGGGCCTCGTGTGCTGGGAGAACCGCATGCCGCTCGCGCGCTGGGCCGTCTACCGCCAGGGACCGCAGATCTGGATCGCGCCAACCGCGGATGACAGTGACGGCTGGCTCGCCACGGTGCGCCACATCGCGATCGAATCGGGCGCATTCGTCATCTCGGCGCCGCAATACATCCCGCGCACGGCGTTCCCCGAGGACTTCCCGCTCGAGCTGCCGAACCAAGAGGTGTTCGGGCGTGGAGGCGCGGCGATCGTCGAGCCAACCGGCGGGCGAGTTGATCGCCGGCCCCCTCTATGACCAGGAGGGCATGATCCTCGCGGACTGCGACCTCCGCCGGGGGCTACACGCGAAGCGCTGGTTCGACGCCGTCGGTCACTACAGCGGCGAGGCCGCTCTGGGGATGGCGGAGCGGCCGGCGCCCTCCGCGGCCTGGGTCCCGGACGGCGACGAGGACATTCGCTAGCGCGCTTCCCCGGCGTCCTTGATGTATTGATGGACGAATGCGATGGCCATGCTGCCCTCGCCGACGGCGGCGGCCACGCGCTTGACCGGACCGAACCGCACGTCGCCGCAGGCGAAGACACCCGGGACGCTCGTCTCGAGGAGGTACGGGTCGCGGTCGAGCGGCCAGCCTCCCGCCGCGCGCATGTCGGAGCCCGTCAGTACGTAACCGCGGCGGTCGAGCGCGATCTCGGGCGGAAGCCATTCGGTTTGCGCATCCGCGCCGATGAAGATGAACAGCCCGCCCGACTCTAGGCGGGTGGTCGCCGTCGTCCCGGCGTCCCGGACGTCGATCGCCTCGAGCGAGAGGTCGCCGTGCACCGTCGCCACTTCGACTCCGAACATCGTGTGGATGTTCGGCCGCACCGCGACTTGGTCGATCAGATAGCGCGACATGCTCCGCTCGAGCCGGTCGCCGCGGCAGAGGATCGTCACGCTCCGCGCGTGGGTGGAGAAGAACAGCGCCGCCTGCCCCGCCGAGTTGCCCGCACCGACGATGTGAACGTCGATGCCGTGTGTATTCGGCGCCTCACTGCGCGCCGCTCCGTACGAGATGCCCTTCCCGGCAAGCCGGTCGAACCCCTCGATCGACAAGTGCCTCCACGCGACTCCGCAGGCGAGGATGATCGTCCGCGCCCGGAGAACGTCTCCACCGTCCAGATGCAGCTGACGGGTCGCAGCCTCTATCCGCAGGATGGACCGGGTCACGAGGATCTCCGCGCCTAGCCTTCGCGCCTGCTGTAGCGCACGGCTTGCAAGCTCGTCCCCCGAAACGCCCGATGGGAAGCCGAGATAGTTCTCGATCCGCGCGGACGTGCCCGCCTGGCCGCCGGGCGCCTCCCGCTCCACCACGAGCGTCCTCAACCCCTCAGATGCTCCGTACACGGCCGCGGCCAGACCCGCGGGACCGGCGCCCACGATCACCGTGTCGTACTCCGCCGCGTCGGCCTCGGTACCGAGGCCGAGCAGCTCGGCCACCCTGCGGAAGTGCGGTCGGATGACGGTCTTGCCGTCGACGACCCGGATCGCCGGCCAGTCCGTTTCGGCCGGCAGGGGACCGCCCCACTCATCCTCCGCATCCGGTGTGTCGGGCGTGAGCCACTTGAAGGTGACCTGGTTTCGGTCCAGGAAGCGCCGCAGCTCGGCGCAGGCGGCATCCCAGCGCTGCCCGACCACAATCGCGCGCGGGGGCGGCGGCTCGGCCGCGATTCCCTGCAGCCCGCGCGATCCGCCCATCCGGTGGGCCGCGAGCCTGCCGACCTCCGTCGCGACATCAGGCACCACGGCCGCGACGGCGTGGTAGTCGTGAGCGTCGATCCGCATCACGCGTGACGCCTCGGCCGCACGAAACCCCACCGGGAAAACCGTCCCGAGCACGATGGGCACCTCGCCGAAGACGTCGCCTGGTTGGCGCTCGCCGAGGACGCGCTCGATCCCGTCGACCAGCCTGACCGGCTCGATGCGACCCCCGAGCACGGCGAAGAGCGCGCGCTCGGCGCCCTCGTGCGCCGCGTACTCACCCGCCACGAGGCTGACATCAGCCGCCACCCGGGAGATCCGCTCGCATTGCTCTGCGTCGAGCGCCGCAAAGAGCGCGACGCCACCGACTTCCTCGGGCGTCACCATGCGCCGGAGTCTGTCCTCATAGCCACCTAACGGTCGGTTGTTCCCCGACGGCCCCCGACCCGGGTGCCGTGCAGGGCAACGCTACTGACAATCTGTGCGGCATGGATGAGGCGACGGTCAGGTCAATGCTCGAGCAGCACTTCGCCAGCACGGATCCCGACATCGGTCACGCGATGTACCACGACGACGCGGTTCTCGAGTTCCCGCAATCCGGCGAGCGGTTCGTCGGAGTGGAGAACCTACGTGAGTGGAGGAGCAACTATCCGGCGTCGACGAGCGTCCAGTTCCGGGAGATCAGAGGCCGCGAGGATCTGTGGATCGCGGAGCTCTCGATCAGCTACGACCAGGGGCCATGGAGCCTCGGGGTCAGCATCCTCGAGTTTCGAGGCGACAAGATCGCGCGCGAGTCGATCTACGTCGCCGAGGGCTGGGAGGCGCCGGAGTGGCGGGCCCAATGGAGGTCCGCGCCGTAACGTCCTCTCACGTCACCTACCGGCGATCCTCCGCGCGGTTCAGCCTCCCGGCGGCCGGTACTTGACGGCGCGCTCGGCGGCGGCGTCGACCTCGTCCGGCGTCAGCAGCACGACGGTCTTCACCGTGGCGCCTCCCGCGGAGTTGACGGTGAGCGCGACGGCGGCGGCGCTCTCGTGGTCGGGAAGGTCGACGACCACGTAGGCGTCATTGTCGCCAAAGGCGAAGTAGAAGCTCTCCAGCTTGCCGCCGACGCTCTCCGCGACGGAAGCCACCGCATCGCGCCGGCTCGACCCGCCTTCGCTTTTCACCCCCTTGACGCCGTCCACCGAGTACGTAGCCTCGAACATGAACTTGGGCATGGGCACCTCCCGGTTGACCTTGGACTGCCAACCCTCCCACCTTCGAGCGGGACGGGTCAAGGGTCCAGTCCTTGACTCGGCCTGACGGCGGACGTACGCTCGGCCGCACCGACTAGCTGCGAGCCCGTTCGCGTTTTTCGGGCCGAGGAGGGCGACATGGACGTTCGGCAGGTCTTCTCTGACACGGCGGTCAAGGAGGAGTTTCTAGACCGGTTCGACGAGCTTGCGGCGAACGCGCCCGAGGCCGCGGCGTTCGAAGGGGATGGCGACCTTCGAGCAGAGGACGCCGCCGACCTGGCCGACAGGATCGCGGACGGGAGCTTCGAGCCGGGCGCGCGACCGGGCCTCGAGGCGATCATCGAGCGCTTCACGCGCCCGGTCTACCTCATTCAGCAGTCGAGGTTCGACGTGCCGCCCGACGACTTCCCGGACAGCGAGGAGATCAAGTCGCGACTGCAGGCCGCCGAGCAGGCGCTCGCGGCGATCATCCCCAGCGCCGGACGCATCGACGTCCGAAACCACAGGCTCGACTGGCTCGGGACGGCATGGATGGTGGCACCGAACGTCGCGGTGACGAATCGCCACGTGGCCGGCGAGATCGCGGAGCGCGACAACGGGACGTTCGTCTTCAAGCAGAACCTCGGCGCGGCTCCGGTGAGCGCCGTCGTCGACTGGCGGCACGAGCACCAGCAGCCCGAGGAATCGCGGTTCCGCGTCGACGAGGTGATCTGGATCGAGCCGCCGGGTTCCGTGGACGTGGGGTTGCTCCGGTTGACCCAGCAGGGCGAGAGCGGTGACGCCTTACCTCCCGTGATCGAGCTGATGACAGAGGAGGAGCTGTCCGATACCGGCACCGAGTCCTGGGTGGCGGTCGTCGGGTATCCGGCCTTCGACAGCCGCAACGACACTGCGGACCAGCAGCGCATCTTCGACGGCATCTTCAACGTCAAGCGCCTGGCCCCCGGGCAGGTGACCGCAGTGGCAGGCGACGATCTGCTGAATCACGACGCGACCACGCTTGGCGGCAACTCCGGCTCCGTGGTGGTCGAGCTGGCGGGCGGGAAGGCGATGGGTCTGCACTTCGGGGGCATTGAGGGCGAGCGGAACATGGCCGTGCAGGCACCGCGCGTGCGCCAGATCCTCGATGAGCGACTGAACTGAGGGCCGGAAGGCCGACCCCGGGTTTGACGCACGAAGATCCCGGGAGTAGCGTGATGACGACCAAACGGTCACTGAACCGTCCGCTTAGCGGTCACTGCGGATGCTTATCGATTGCGATATCCACGTCACATACAGCTCGCTCAAGGAGCTCGTGCCGTTCGCCGACCCTCACACCCGGGAGCTGATCGAGCGCTCCGGGGTGGCGGGGCTGAGCATGCCGACGTATCCCTGGGTTCATCCCTCCGGGTGGATCAGGCGCGATACCTACGACGCCGAGGCCGTCGAGTCGGGCTCCATGTTCCCGGGCTTTACGCTCGACCAACTGCGCGGTCATGTCCTCGATCGATTCGACGTCACGTTGGCAGTGGCGAACCCGGACGAGGCCGCTTGCTTCTCGGTGCTGCCGAATCCACGGCTGGCGGCCGGGCTCGCGAGCGCTTACAACGACTGGCTGGTCGAGGCCTGGCTGCGCCCGGAGCCGCGCCTACGCGGTTCGCTCGTGGTCTCCGCCCAATGGCCAGAGGCCGCGGCGAAGGAGATCCGTCGCCATGGCAGCGGCGGGCATTTCGCTGCGGTGTTCCTGCCGGGCGCCTCGCGGATCCCCTACGGCAATCCGGTGTACGACCCGATATGGGAGGCCGCCGCTGAAGTGGGCCTGCCGGTGGCGGTGCACGTCCACTACGAGGGTGTCGGCACGTCGGGACCGCTCACCGGCGCCGGGATGCCGGATTTCTACACGGAGTTCCACACGCTCAACGGCGCCTCGCTGCAGGGCCATCTGGTGTCCATCCTCTGCCACGGCGTCCTCGAGCGCCACCCGGGGGTCAAGGTCATCTTCATGGAGGGCGGCCTCGTGGGCTACGTCGGGGTGCTGTGGCGGCTGGATCAGAACTGGCGCGCGACCCGCTCAGAAATTCCCTGGTGCCGACGGCGCCCCTCGGAGTACGTCTGGGACCACATCCGCTTCACCACTCAGCCGCTCGATGAGCCCGACGACCCGCAGCAACTCGCCGATGTGCTCGCACCGCTGCATCCCGAGCGCACGCTGATGTATGCGACGGACTACCCGCACTGGGATTTCGACGATCCCGACCAGACGCTCCGAACGCTTCCGGCGGAGTGGCGGGAGCCGATCCGGTACGGCAACGCGGCATCGCTCTTCGGCGTGCCGGTGCCCGCGGCCGCATGAGGACGCTGCGGTTCCCGCGCGAGGCGGCTCCGGAGCCGGGCGAAGTGCGCACCGTCGAGGCCGACGGCCGGCGCATCGGGCTGATGTGGGTCGACGGTGAGCTCTACGCGCTCGCGGACGCGTGCCCCCATCGTGGCGCGCCGCTGTGTTCAGCCGGAACGCTGGTGCACCGGGTCGAGAGCGACGGTCGCCAAGTGACCCGGCGGGCGTCGGCCGACCAAGTGCGCTGTCCGTGGCACAAATGGGAGTTCGACGTCCGCACCGGAGTCTGCGAGGAAGCGCCGCGGATGCGCGTGCGGCGCTACCGGGTCTGGCTCGAGGCCGACGAGGTCGTCGTGTCGCTGGCACCGGTCAGGGACTGAGCCGTAGCTCGCAGCGCTTCGAGGGCGCGCCTCTCCATCGCGGCGTCCAGCCTCGTGGTGGGAAGGTAGAGGGCCAGCAGGCCGACGATCCGGTCGTGCCGGCGAAGGGGGACGGCGATCCCGGCCAGTCCCTGCTCGAACTCGTCGACCACCTCGGCGTGATCGGCCTGCGCGATCCGGTCGAGCTCCACCAGAAGCGCCCGCCGGGACCGGATCGTCGATCCGGTGTGCGCGACGAAGTGCAGCTCGGCCACGGCCCGTTCGCGAGCCCGCCGCTCGAGCGCCGCCAATCGCATCCGGACAAAGCCCGACGCCGGGTCGGTCAAGGTCCGGCCCAGCCAGGAGCCCACACCCACCATCCGGGGTCCCGCGGCCTCGGCAACCACCCGCGCGCCCACGGCACCCTCGGGCACCGCGAGCATCACGGTCTCGCCCAGCTCGGCAGCGAGAGCCGCGAGCCGAGGGCCCGCTCGTTCGCCGAGCGGCGGCTCGATGTCGCGCGCGAGCGCGGCGATGCTCGGCCCGACCCTCCAGCCCCCACCGTCGCGACGCGCCGCGCCCACGTCGGCGAGCGTGGCGAGCACGCGCGTGACCGTCGCCCGCGGAAGTCCCGTCTCGCGCGCAACTCCTGCGACCGATGCGCCGGGGTACTGCGAAAGGCACTCGAGCACCCGAAATGCACGCCGGATCGATTCGTTGCGCCCGGCGCCGACCAAGGAACGGAACTCGTCGGTCAAGGGCGCCGACTTTACGGGCTACATCAGCTCCACCCAACGAGCGCGCCACTCGGGCGGCTCGAAAGGGTCGGCGAAGTGGTGGGTCTCGCGCGCGACGAGTCCGTCGCGAAACTCCATGATGCTGACGACGTGCACCGGGTCTCCGTCGTAGGAGATGCAGTACTCGGTGATCCAGAGATCGCCGCCTCCAAGGATTCTCCGGACGTTGAACTCCAATTGAGCCGGATGGGCGCTCCGCAGCGCCTGGAGATGCGCTTTGCCGCGGACTCGCTCGCCGGACTGTGGCCATTCGACGACGCAGTCCTCGTGGTAGATCTCGTGGGCGGCTTCCTGGTCTCTATCTCCCGCGGTAGCCCAATGACGCTCGAGCTTGGCGCGCGTCTCCTCGTCGCTCACGAGGCGAGCATAGAGCGGCCCACCCCGCGCAAGACCTGGGAGGATGAGCCGGAGGGAGCACCCAACGGATCTTTCTACGTCATGATGGCAAGGTTTCCCCCTCTCAACGCGCTCCGAGCGTTTGAAAGTGCGGCCCGGCACCTGAGCTTCCGGCAGGCTGCAGCCGAGCTCGGTGTCACGCCGACAGCCATTAGTCACCAGATACGATCGCTCGAGGAGACGTGCGGCCAGTCGCTCTTCAGCCGTCGTCCGCGGCCACTGCGACTAACTCCCGCCGGCGAGCTCCTCTTCCCCATCCTGCGCCGCGGCTTCAACTCGTTCACAGCGGCGCTTGAGGAGCTCTCGGCCGCCGCCGCGCGGCGGCCTATCAGGGTGACGGTGCCGAATGCGTTCGCGGGCCGCTGGTTGGTGCCGCGGCTGCCGCTATGGCGAGAAAGTTGTCCGGACATCGCACTTGAAATCATTGGCACCAATCGCGCGCTCAACCTGGAGGGCGGCGAGGCGGACGTAGCGATCCGTTATGCGCGGCGCATGCCGAAGGGATACGTGACGGAAGAGCTCTTCCGTGACAGCTACGGTCCGGTCTGCCGTCCGCAGCTGCTGCCTGCAGGCGAGGCGGTCTCCAGCGCCGCGGAACTCATCCGTTTACCGCGCATCCACTACGACTGGATGCGATCCGATGCCGAGACACCGACCTGGAAGCGCTGGTGGGCCGAGGCGCGGGCATCGGAGCCGTCGCTGCTGCGTACGCCGGACCATTGCGATCTGAACTTCCACGAGGAAGCCCACGCGATTGATGCAGTGCTGGCCGGTCAGGGCGTGGCGATATGCAGCGACATCGTACTTGAGCCAGAGCTGAGGCGTGGCGAACTGGTCAAGGCGCATCCGCTTTCGCTGCCGGGGTATGGCTTCTGGCTAATGTATCAGCCCGAGCATCCGCGCAAGCGCGTCATTGCACAGTTCGCCGATTGGCTGCGAGCTGCCGGACGGGGATCCGCCCGGTCGCGATAGTACAGTTTCTTGTCGCTGAGGCGGCCCCGGATTCCGCTGCCGCTTCATCCGGGCGACGGCGCTGAGCGCGTCGCTAACTCCCGTAGCTCTGCACGAGGCTGCCGGCGACCAGCGTCCAGCCGTCGACCAGCACGAAGAAGATCAGCTTGAACGGCAGCGACACGACCACCGGCGGCAGCATCATCATGCCCATCGACATCAGGACCGATGCGACCACGAGGTCGATGATCAGGAACGGCAGGAACAGCAGGAAGCCGATCTCGAACGCGCGCTTCAGCTCGGAGATCATGAAGGCCGGAATGAGGATGCGCATCGACATCTGCTCCGGCGTCGCCGGCGGCGGTTCACGCGAAAGGTCCATGAACAGCTTCAAGTCCTTCTCGCGCACGTTCTTTTGCATGAACGTGCGCAGCGGACCGCCGGCGCGCTCGAGCGCCTGCTCGACACCGATCTCGTTGGCGACCAGCGGGCGGATGCCGTTGTCGTAGGACTGCTGCAGCGTCGGTCCCATGACGAAGCCGGTCAGGAACAGCGCCAGCGCGATGATGACCGCGTTGGGCGGTGCGGTCGCCGTTCCAAGCGCGGTGCGCAGAAGCGACAGCACGACGACGATGCGCGTGAACGAGGTCATCATCACGACGATCGAGGGAGCGATCGACAGGATGGTCAGCAGCGCAATCAGCTGAACGGCGCGCTCGGTGACGCCGCCGCCCTGGCCGAGATTGATGCTGATGTCCTGGGCAAGCGCGGGCTGCGCGGAGAGGCCCGCGGTCAGGACGATTGCAATGAGGAAAAATACTCTACGCGTGCTGCCCGATGACCTCACGAAGGCGTCTTCGGGCGGCCGAGCAGGCTTGCCATCTCGTCTTCGAGGTTCTTGAACTGCGTCTTCGGCGCATCGGCAGCGGGTTTTTCGCCTTCAGACGGAGCCGCAGGCGCTGGCGCAGGCTCGTTTGCCGCCGGACGCGGCGGCGGCGCGGTGCGGTTCGACGGCACGTCAGGTGCAACCGGCGGCGCGCGATCGTTTGCAGCCGGGTTCGCGCCGGGCCGGCGCAGCGCCGCCTCGAGCCGCTGCGCCATCTCGGCGAGATTCTTGTCGGCGGCCGATGCCGGTGAGGGCGCCACTGCTGCGGCCGGGCGCTCGGCCGGACGAATCGGCGGAGCAGCTTTCGGCGGTTCCGGACGCGCGGGGCGCTGCGGCGCGAGTGGCGGCGGCTCGGCGCGCGGCATCGCCCGCGGCGGCACCTCGCGCAAGACAGGCTCCGGCCGCGTCATCGGTTCGGGCGCAAAGCCTGCGATCGGATCGGGGCGCCGTTCTGCCTGCGGCGCACGACGCATGTCTTCGGCGAAAGCGGGGCGGGCAGGGCGCGGCGGCGGCTCGGGCAGCGGCACGGGCTCATCATGGTCGAGCGGTTCGATGCGGAACGGCTCGCTCTCCCACGCCTGCTCGGCTGCGGGCGGGAGCGGCGTGCGTTGCGGCATCTGCTGCTGCGGCGGGGATGCGCGCACGATGTTCGGCTCGATGACGATGTCGCTCGGTCCGCCGATCATCAGCAGGTGCTCGATATTGTCGCGGCGGACGAGGACCAGCCGCCTGCGGCCATCGACCGCAGCGGCGTCGATCACAGCCAGGCGAGGCATGCGTCCGCGATTCGCGCCGGTGCCGAGCCGGTTGGCGGCGAATTGGCGTACCAGCCAAGCCACCAGACCGATCAGCGCCAGCACGGCGATGAACGCAAAAAAGAAACCTGCGGCCGATTGCATTTCCATTGTCCCCACCAGGAAGGATCTGCGCGCATCAAGCCCTAAAGCTGCCGGCCGAAACCGCAAACGATAAGCGAAGCGCTAACCCGTTGGTTAACTGCGAGCGGCAAGACTTGCCCCGTTCCTCTTCGAGTCAAGCTGCCCTGCCTCTTAATAAACCAATAACGCCAGAGACTGAAATACTATCGAGGCGTTTGTATTCAACGACTTGGGTGGTTAAGAGCGCGTTAATGGCGGAATTGGGCAGTCCGCAAGCCTTAACCCATTATTAACCATACACGCGGCAAATTCTGCCGACCTGACGCGATGCTGCGCAGGGCGGAACCAGAGGCAGCGGAATGGCAATTTCCGACATACCAGGTCTGTCGGCCCTGCGCACAAGCATGCAGTGGCATCAGCAGCGCCAGCGGGTGCTGGCGGAGAACGTCGCCAACGCCGACACGCCGAATCATCAGCCGCGCGATCTGGTGCGGCCGACCGCAGAGGGGCTCGCCAAGGGCGCGAGACCCGGCCTTACCATGGTGCGCACGAACACGGCGCACATCGGTTTTGCGAACGGCGATCCCAGCTTCGCGCTCGATCGCAAGGGCGGTTGGGAGACGCGGCCCAGCGGCAACGCGGTCAGCCTGGACGAGGAGATGCTGAAGGTTGCGCAGAACCAGATGGACTATCAGGCGGCGACCTCGCTCTACACCCGCAGCCTCGGCCTGCTGAAGACCGCCATCGGCAAGCGCTAGCGCATGATCCCGAAAACGTGGAACTGAAGGGACCGCGTCATGGACTTTCTCAAATCGATGGGGATCGCGGCGTCCGGTTTGCGCTCGCAGGCAGGCCGCATGCGCGTCATCTCGGAGAACATCGCCAATGCGAACTCGACGGCCGCGGCTCCCGGCGGCGATCCCTACCGGCGCAAGATCCCGACCTTCTCATCCGAACTCGACCGCGAGCTCGACGCCCGCGTGATGAAGATGGGGCGCATCGCCCAGGACCGGTCCGAATTCAGGGTCAAGTACGATCCGAGCCATCCGGCCGCCGATGCCAGCGGCAACGTCAAACTGCCCAACGTCAATTCGCTGGTGGAAATGACCGACCTGCGCGAGGCGCAGCGCTCCTACGAAGCCAACCTGAACATCGTCACCGCCACGCGGCGGATGATCCAACGCACCCTCGACATCCTCCGGGCATGACTTCGATGCAATGTCTCGACACAACCCATTGCCCGAGCCCCGAGCGCCGGCGCGCTCCCTCTCCCCGCTTGCGGGGAGAGGGTCGGGGTGAGGGGGCTGATGACTCACGCAGCCGACGAGCCGCGGCGATAGGCCTGTACCCCCTCACCCGGATTGCTGCGCCATCCGCCTACCTCTCCCCGCAAGCGGGGAGAGGTGGAGATCCGACACCAACACATAGAGCCTGAAGGAGACGCTGAACCATGGCATCGCCATCCATTGCGGCAAACGCCTACGCGAACCTCGCGCGCCTCGTCGACGTCGGCTCCGCCGGCAAGACCTCCGAAGCCGGCGGAACGTCCTTCGCTGCGATGCTGAAGGATTCGATCGGCAGCGTCGTCGAGGCGGGGAGGAAGTCCGACGGCCAGACGATGGCGATGGCGTCGGGCAAGGCCAACGTCGTCGACGTGGTCACCGCGGTTGCCGAAACCGAGGTCGCGGTCGGCACGCTGGTGTCGGTGCGGGACCGGGTGATCCAGTCCTACGAGGAAATCATGCGGATGCCGATCTGATTCGACCCTCATGGTGAGGAGCGCGTAGCGCGTCTCGAACCATGAGGCCGGGGCGGTTCAGCATCCAGCAACCATCCCCCGGATCAAGTCCGGGGCAGGCTCTTCGAGACGCCCGGCTTCGCTCTTCGAGCTACGCCGGGCTCCTCGGGATGAGGCCGAGTTTCAACACAGGCAGACCGACGAGGAGTTCGTTTCATGACCGGCCCCGAAGTGCTCGACGTCGCGCGCGACGCGATCTGGACCATCGTCCTCGTCTCCTCGCCGCTGATGGTGGTCGGCCTGGTCGTCGGCGTGGTCATCTCGCTTGTTCAGGCGCTGACGCAAATCCAGGAAATGACTCTGGTTTTCGTGCCGAAGATCCTGGCCATCTTCGTCACCATGGTGCTCGCGTTGCCGTTCATGGCCGACGCGCTGCACAGCCATATGCTTCGCATCTCCTCGCGAATCATCGGAGGGTAGCGGCGTCCGCAATCCATATGGGCGAAGCCTGTGCGCATCGACATCTCCTTCCTTCCGGCGCTGGCCGCGGCCTTCCTGCTGGTGTTCGCCCGGATCGGTACCATGATCATGCTGATGCCGGGCCTGGGCGAGGTGAACATCCCCACCCGCATCCGGCTCGGCATCGCACTCGCGCTGACGCTGATCCTGCTGCCGCTGCATCGCGCCGCCTATCAGGTCAATCTCGAGAACCTCGGGCCGTTGCCGGTGCTGCTGGTGCACGAAATTCTGGTCGGCCTGATCCTTGGGGCGACCGCGCGGGTGACGATCTCGGCGCTGACAGTTGCGGGTTCGGTGATCGCCCAGCAGCTCGGGCTGGGCTTTGTGACCGCGGTCGATCCGACCCAGGGTCAGCAGGGCATCGTCGTCGGCAACCTGTTGACCATCCTCGGCATCACGCTCCTGTTCGCAACCGACCTGCATCATCTGGTGATCGCGGCGCTCACCGAGAGCTATACGATCTTCAAGCCGGGGGAGCTGATCCCGTCCGGCGATGTCGCCTCGCTTGCGACCAAGACCTTCGCGCTGGCGTTCAAGGTCGGCGTGCAGCTCTCCGCGCCGTTCCTGGTGTTCGGTCTCGTGTTCAACCTGGGCCTCGGCGTCCTGGCGCGGCTGATGCCACAGATGCAGGTCTACTTCGTCGGGGCGCCGCTTTCGATCCTGCTTGGATTTCTGATTCTCGTCGTGGTGATCGCGACCATGATGGGAACATTCGTCGACTACTTCGTGCTCATCATGCACGAGCTCACGCCGAGAAGGTAGGCATGATCCCGAAGAGTGGGAACCGGTCTTCGGATCGGATCATGCCCAAACAAAAGGGCATGATCCCGAAAAGTGGAAACCGGTTTTCGGGCCAGATCATGCCCAAACAAAAGGGAGAGGCGACGAGTTTGAGTCAGCGATGCTGATCAAACTCCAGCTGGCGAGTGGCTGACGAAACCGACCTCTCCGAAAAGACAGAGGACCCGACCCAGAAACGTCTCGACGACGCGCTGGAGCGGGGCGACGTCGTCAAAAGCCAGGAGGTCAACACCTGGTTCATCATCGCGGGCGCGACACTGGCGCTCTCGGCGTTCTCCGGCTCGTTCGGCAGCATCAAGGTTTCGCTGCGTGACCTGCTCGCCAACGCGCACAGCATTCGCACCGACGGCACCTCGCTCTTGCTGTTGCTCAAGCACATCGAGCACGCGCTGATCGTGGCTCTCGGGATACCGATGCTGGTGCTGATGATCGCGGCGATCTCCGGCAACGTGGTGCAGCATCGGCTGGTGTTCAGCGCCGAGAGCTTGATGCCGAAGCTGAACAAGATCTCGCCGCTCGCCGGCGCGAAAAGGCTTTTCGGCAAGCAGGCTTGGGCCAACCTGTTGAAAGGACTGTTTAAAGTCATCGCGGTCGGTGCGGTGATGGCGATGGTGTTCTGGCCGGAGCGGCACAAGCTCGACGCCATGGTGCGGATGGACCCGATGGGGAATCGTCGATGCGACGAGGGCTCTGTCGCTGCAACTGCTCGGCACGGTGGTGGCGATGCTCGCCGTGGTCGCCATCGCCGACTACCTGTTCCAGTACCGGACCTGGTTCGAGCGGCAGAAGATGTCGCTGCAGGAGATCAAGGAAGAGTTCAAGCAGTCCGAAGGCGACCCGCAAATCAAGGGCCGGCTGCGGCAGCTGCGCGACGCCCGCCGCAAGAAGCGCATGATGGCGGCGGTGCCGACCGCCTCGGTGGTCATCACCAACCCGACCCACTTCGCCGTGGCGCTGAAGTACGAGCGGGGGATGGCGGCGCCGGTCTGCGTCGCCAAGGGCGTCGATTCGATCGCCCTGAAGATCCGGCAGGTCGCGAAAGACAGCGATGTGCCGGTGATCGAGAACCCGCCGCTGGCGCGCGCGCTGCACGCCGCCGTGAAGATCGACGGCGAAATCCCGGTCGAGCACTATCAGGCGGTGGCCGAGGTGATCGGCTATGTCATGCGGCTGAAGCGCGGTTTTGCGGGCCTGCGGCGCTAGTTGCCGACAGGTGCGCGGCCTTAGCGCTCCCTTGGCGCTCCCTCGCCCCGCAGGCGGGGAGGGTTAGGCCGGCGTTGATTTTCGAGATGCATTTTTG
>CAWBLN010000001.1:0-29048 GCA_963789705.1 uncultured Thermoleophilaceae bacterium | reverse complement strand
CATCGCCCGCAGCGGCAGCAAGGTCGGCTCCCGCTACAGCAGCCTGATCGCCTCGACCAACGAGGTGCTGTGCCCCACGCTGCGCGTGCAGGTCGAGGACACCCTCGTGCCGCCGGACATCGGCTCGGTGTTAGAGATCATCATCGACGGGCTGACCTTTGACGCCGTGCGCGAAGCCATGGCGCGCGGCCTCGAGGCCGCCGCCGCGGCGGGCGCCCGCCAGATCACGGCCGGCAACTACGGCGGCGACCTGGGACCGCACCACATCGAGCTGCGTGGCCTGGTTCCCGGCATGAGCGACTGATGGCGCTGACGCTCAGCCTCCGCGAGCAGCCGGCGGTGCCGCTCGAGGCCGAGGGCCTGAGCCCGGACCGCCTCGCCGGTCTTCGCCGCGCTGAGGTTGAGGCCCTCGCGGTCTGGCATGGCAACCGGCGGGCGCAGCTGGCGGACTTCTTCACCGTCTCAGGCGACGGCGACGAGGAGGTGCGGGTCGAGGGCAACCTGCGGAGCGTCAAGTTCATCGGGGCGGGGATGACCGCCGGCCGGCTGACCGTTACGGGCGACGCGGGAATGCACACCGGCGCGGAGATGCGCGGAGGCGAGCTGATCGTGGAAGGAGACGTCGGGGATTTCGCGTGCACGGCCATGCGCGGCGGCCGGCTCGTCGTCAGGGGCTCCGCCGGGGACCAGCTCGGCGGTGCGCTGCCGGGCGAGCGAGCAGGGATGCGCGGCGGCGAGATCCTCGTTCAGGGCGACGCCGGCGACCAGGTCGGCGTCGGCCTGCGGCGCGGCCTGATCGCCGTCGCGGGGCGCGTGGGCGACGCCACCGGGCTGCGCATGCTGGCCGGCACGATCGTCGCCCTGGGACCGCTCGGCGCCGTGCCCGGGGCCGGCATGCGGCGGGGCACGATCGTGGCCATGTCGGAGGTGACGCTGCTGCCCACCTTCACCTTCGCGTGCTCGTACCGGCCGCCCTTCCTGCGCCTGTGCCTGCGCCATCTGCGCGGGCTGGGCCTACCGCTGGCCGACGAGCAGGTCGAGGGTCGCTACGCGCGCTGGAGTGGCGACGGCCTCGAGCTGCGGCGCGGCGAGATCCTGATTTCCGAGCCCGGACCCCGGTGAGCGAACGGCGGCTGCGCGTCGCGGTCCTGGGCTCGACCGGCGGCTGGCACGCTGGTCGGCTGGAGCGGGCGCTGACGGCGCGCGGCCACGAGTGCGCCTTCGCGCCGGTGACGCGGATGGTGGGCCGCATCGAGGGTGGCCTGGGCGTGCGCTCGCGCGAGCTGGCGCTCGACGGCTGCGACGTGGTGCTTGTGCGCGGCATCCCGCGCGGCTCGCTCGAGCAGGTCGTCTTCCGTGTGGACATGCTGCACGCGCTTGCCGCCGGCGGCGTGCGCGCGGTCAACAGCGCGCACGCGATCGAGCGGACCGTCGACAAGTTCCTCGCCTCGACGCTGCTGGCGCGCGCCGGCCTGTCCACCCCTCGCACGATCGCCTGTGAGCGGCCCGCCGACGCGCTGGAGGCGTTCGCCGAGCTCGGCGGCGACGTGATCGTGAAGCCGCTGTTCGGCTCGATGGGGATCGGCATGGTGCGCGTGGACGATCCCGACGTCGCGCAGCGGGTGTTCCGCGCGCTGGAGCTCGAACGGGCCGTGTACTACCTGCAGGAAACGCTGCCGCACGCGGGTCGCGACGTGCGAGCGCTCGTCGTCGGCGAGCAGGTGGCGGCCTCGATCGAGCGGACGGGCGAAGGCTGGCGCACGAACCTCGCGCGCGGTGGGTGCGCGCGCCCGGTACGGCTCGACGCGCAACAGCGGCGCCTCTGTGTGGCGGCGGCGGCCGCCCTCGGCGCCGACTACGCCGGCGTCGACCTCCTGCGCACGCGCGACGGGCACGACTACGTGCTCGAGGTCAACGGCATCCCCGGCTGGCAGGGCGTGGAGCGCGCGACGGGGGTGGACGTGGCGGCCGCGCTCGCGGAGCACTTGGAGACGGTCGTGGGCTGAGCATGCCGCCGTGTATGGCTGTGGCCACGAGCGCGCCGGCCGCTCCGGCCTCGGCCAGGGCACGCAGGTCGGCGGCGTCGCGGACGCCGCCGCCGGCCAGCAACTCGAGTTCGGGAAAGCGGGCGCAGAGCTCGGCCACCAGCGCGACGTCTGGACCGGCGCCGGATCCCACGCGTGCGAGGTCGAGCACGATCACCTCCCGCATGCCGGAGGGCGCCAGTCTTGCCAGCACCTCGGCCGCGCCGAGCCCGGCCAGGTCCGCGTCGCGGGAGAGGACGCGGTCCGCCCGCAGGTCGAGGCTGAGCACCAGCGGGGCGTCCGGGAGGTCCGCCCGCAGTCGCTCGATCGCGGCCCCGCCCGCGAGGGTCTCGGTGCCGATCACGACGCGCGCGGCGCCGAGCTCGAGCAACCGGCGTACTCCGACGGCTTCGCTGGCGCCGGCATCGACCATCACCTGGGCCTCGCACGCCAGGGCGGCGACTACCTCGCGATGCGGAGGTCCGCCCGCGATCGCGTCGAGATCGGCGACGTAGAGCTCGTCGAGTCCAAACCTGTCCCGGACGGCACGAGTGACCTCGACCGGGTCGGAGCCTGCCACGATCTCGCTGCGGAGGGGGCGATAGCGTTCGCGCTCCCCGCGCACGGCGTGCACGGCGGCTCCGCTTTTCAGATCGATGACTGGGATCACACGCATGGCCGGGGAGGGTCGCGCATGGGCGGCGTAGTCGGCCTCGACGTGGGCGGGGCGAACACGAAGGCTGTCTGGCGGAACGGAAGCGAACGCCGTGCGGTCTCGCGGCCGTTCGAGGTCTGGCGCGACCGCGAGGCGCTCACGGCCGTGCTTTGCGAGGTCGTCGCGGGCGTGGCGCCCGAGCCCGTGGAGGCGGTGGCGCTGACCACCACCGCGGAGCTCTCGGACGCGTTTCGCACCAAGCGGGAGGGCGTGGGATTCGTGCTCGACGCCGCGGAGGCGGCGTTCGGCGACCCCCTCCTGCTCGCCTTCACGACCGCCGGCGAGTTCGTCCCCTTCCCGGAGGCGCGTGAGCGCGCAAACGAAGTCGCTGCCGCCAACTGGATGGCCAGCGCGCTCGCGGTGTCTGCGCTGTATCCCGACGCTCTGATGCTCGACGTCGGCAGCACGACCGCGGACGTCGTTCCGATCGCCGCCGGCCGGGTGGCCGCCACCGGTCGCACCGACCTCGACCGGTTGTTGGCCGGCGAGCTCGTCTACACCGGCGCGCTGCGCACCAACCTCGCGGCGATCGCCCCGCGGGTGCCGGTGGGCGACAGCTCTTGCCCGGTCGCCTCGGAGCTGTTCGCGATCAGCGCCGACGTGCATCTGATCCTCGGCCACCTCGCGCCCGGCGCGTACACCTGCGCCACCCCGGACGGGCGGCCGGCGACCATCGAGTTCGCGCGCGAGCGCGTGGCGCGGCTCGTGTGCACCGACGCCGAGCAGATAACCGCGGAGGAGATCGATGCGATCGCCGCGTTCCTGCACGAAGAGCAGGTGCGCCAGATCGAGGCGGCGGTTCGCCGGGTGAGCGGGCGCTTCGAGGGCGACCCGCCAGTGGTCCCGCTGGGCGCGGGGGCGTTCTTGGCGCGCGAGGCCGCCGAACGCCTGGGGCGCGCTGTCACCGAGCTGCCGTGGAGCGAGGCCGAACGCGACGCGGCGCCCGCCGCCGCGCTCGCGGAGCTACTGGCCGGCCGGCTGCGCTCGCGGTGCTGACCGTCGTCAAGGTCGGCGGCGGGCTCGCGCGCGAGGCGGGCGGCGGCGCGCTACGGGCGCTGTGCCGCGCGATAGGCGACGCCGGCGCCCGCCACGCGCTGCTCGTGGTGCCGGGCGGGGCGGCTTTCGCGGACGCCGTGCGCGAGCACGACAGTCGCTTCGCCCTGCGGGCGGCGACGGCTCACCGGATGGCCATCCTCGCGATGGAGCAGTTCGGCTGGGTGCTCTCCGACCTGGTCCCCGGTGCGGTTCGGTGCACCCACCTTGAGGCAGCCCGCACCGCGGCCGCGCGTGGGGGGACGCCGATCCTCCTGCCGGCGGCGCTACTGGCCGAGGACCCGCTGCCCGCCTCTTGGACGGTTACGTCCGACTCGATCGCCGCCTGGGTGGCCGGTGCCGGGCACGCCGCGCGCCTGGTGCTCGTCAAGCCGGTCGCCGGCCTCTACCGCGACTGGCCGGCGGACGGCGAGCCGCTCGCCCGCCTGAGCGTGGACGAGCTCGCCGAGCTACGCGCGGCAGGCCGCGCCGCGGGAGTTGACGAGCACCTGCCCGAGGCGCTGCGCGCGGCAGGCGTCGAGGCGTGGGTGATCGACGGCCGCGAGCCGGCTCGGCTCGTGACGCTGCTCGAGCACGGCAGCACCGAGGGGACGCTCGTGACGCCGCGAGCCGCGACGCCATAGCGTTCAAGACGACCGAGGAGGGAAATGGCCTACACCAGGGAGCAAGTCCGGGAAGCCGTGGAGCGGGCGGGAGATGAAAACTGGCAGGCGCTGATTCGACATCACGAGGATGCCTATCCGTCGAGTCCTCCCACGCCGGGCGATGTATGCCGGGCCGAGGCCGCGCGGCTTGACCAGCTCGGGCTCGGGGACGCCGGGGACCTCACGCTGGTCGAGACCCGCGTCGAGCGCACCGATTCCACCGTCCGCATCGTTCACGTTTTCGAGTACGGGCCCGACAAGGCTCGCCTGCTGACGGAGCCGTTCGAGGGGTACGGAAGCGAAGAAGAGTGAAGGTTCAGGGGCTTACGCTTCGCACATAGCGCGCAGACGCCGGATCCGCTCGGCGTCGAGCGGCGCCGTGCGCAGGCCGTCGCGGCAGGCCGCTGCGCGTACACCGGCTATGTCGGCGCCGGTCGTCCGTACCGCGCCCAGATCTTCGGCGCGCAGGGCTCCGGCGAGCGCCATCTCGAGCCCCCCGGCATGCCCCTCGGCCACCAGCGCCGTGAGTGCGTCCGGAGCGAGCCATTCGAACAGCCCGCGGCCATCCTTGACTGCGGTGTCGAGCAAGCAGCCGCCGACGCACGCCCTGCGCGCGGCGGCGACCACGGCCCCCGGCGCCAGCGGCCCTCCGGACACCCGCTCGGCGTCGGCATAGGCACCGGCGATCACAACCGCCCGGCCGTCGACGGCCTCGCGCACCGCCCGCAGAAGGGCCACGGCCTGATCCGTGGTGGACGTCCCCCACAGCCCGACCTTCACGTAGGCGGCACGTGAGCGCGCGGCGCCCAGCGCGGCGAGCGCGGCGGTGCCGGGCAGGTTGGGCATGTCGCCGATGGCGGCGCTCACCGGGCGCTCGGACGGCACGACCTCCCGGACGCGCTCGATCACTCCGGGGGCGGGGGCGCCGAGCGAGCCCTCGGCGGGGTTCTTGACGTCGACGATGTCCACTCCCGCCTCCACCGCGACGTGGGCCTCGTCAGCGTCGATGACGCTCACCAGCAGCCTCATCCCGCCTCCACCTGCGCGCCACGATTGTCGAAGCCCACGAGCTCCACGCGGCCGCGCCCGTCCAGCTCGGCCTCGATGCCGCGGACCAGCTCGCGCCCCGTCTGCTCGTCTCCGACGATCCCGTAGACGGCCGGTCCCCACGAGCTCTGTCCCGCGCCTGCCGCCCCGAGGCGTAGCAGCCCCTCGACAAGGTCGCCCGCGCGCGGATTGAAGACACCCCCCTGAACCGACGCGAACGACTCGCCCACAAGCCGCTGGATACGTGTGAGCGCGACCCCGAACTCGGCGAGGTCGCCCTCGGCGAGCCCGGGGAGCAGCGAGGTCAGCACCAGCTGGGCGATCAGCGCGGCGCGGTCGGGGTCCGGACGCAGCGCCCCGAACGCCTGCTCCTCCGCCCGCCCCGAGAGTCCCGGCTCGGCGTGTGGGATCACGAGCACACAGCGCCATCCCCCAGGCATGGCATGACGAGTGAGCAGCGGGGCTGGGCGCTCCACGCCGGGACGCCTGCCGCCCTCCACGACCAGTCCGCCGAGGACGAAGGTCCACAGGCCGACCGCGGAGCGCGCGCCACGCCCGGCCGCGCGGGCGATCGTCTCGGGCTCCGCTTTCTGCCCCGCAAGGGCAGCAAGGGCCGCCGTCACGGCGAGCCCGAGCTTGGTCCCCGAGCCGAGGCCGACATGAGGCGGAATCGCCTCGACCACGCGGACGTGAGCGCCGCCTGAGAGCCCGAGCGCCTTCCTGGATCGACGGGCTACTGCGAGCGCGCGCTCGGCATCGGGGCCCTCGGCGGTCACGTCGTCACTCGGGCTGGCCTCGACGACCGCGGCGGGGCGGCTGAGGGCGACCCCGAGGCCGCCGAAGCGCCGGACGCCGCCGCCGGCGGCGTCGAGCATGCCCATGTGCAGGCGCGCGGGCGCCTTCACGCGAACCGAGGTCATCCGCCGGCCACCGCGGCGCGCACGTGACGCCGCACGAGCTCCATCGCCTCTTGCTCCCGCGGGCCCGCCGTCTTGTCGACGATCACCTGGAGGCGCTCCAACTCGGTTCGTATCTCCTCGACGGGCAGCCAGCGCGAGCGCGAGGCGATGATCGATGCCTCGAGCACGGCAGAAGAGGCGCGGTTGAAGCCGACGAACTCGCGCCCACTCCCGCCCGCCACGATATGCGTTGTCACACGCGCGCGCGGCCCGGCGGCGTCGACCGCGTCGACCGTCACCTCACGCCACGAGCAGGCATCCGCCAGCACGGCGCCGGCCACCGTGGTCGCGGCGCGCGTAGGTGGATGCGGGTCGCCGAGCGCAGCTTCCGTGAACAGCAGTATGTCGTCGCTGAGATTGACCACGGCCTCGCCGGTCGCACGTAGGTTGCGCAGCGTGCGTGTCGATGGGAAGGGCTTGATGACGAGGACCTCGTCGCCCCACTCCACTCCCATCGCGGCGCAGTTCACCGTCCCGTCCGGGTTGATCGTCGTCGTGACCGTCTCGATGATCGCGGCCCGGGGCAGGCGCTCGCTCATCCCCGGAAGGACCGCTCGAGCACGCCGATGTCAACGCCCCCGGCGTGAAAGCTGCGTCCGCTCTCCACGCTCACCAGGCGAACCTCGGCCGGGCTGAACAGCAGCGGGTCGATCTTGTAGAAGTCCCAGTCGGCGCGCTCGAGCACGTCGCCAAACGGCTCGCCGTGGTCGTCCGAGGCCGAGGCCGGCACGTCGCGGCACGATCGCCTCGAGCTCCTCGTCGGGCGCATCCACGGTCAGCTCGACCTGGCCGCCGTAGAGCACCGCGTCGTTCGTGCGACCGATCGCCTCGGGATCCTTCTTGGCGACCGGCGGCAGCGGGCAGCTCCCGAAGCCGCTCACCACGCGCCCGACGTCGAAGTCGAGCTCGTGCAGCTTGTGCAGGGCGGTCTCGACCGACGCGCGCGGCCACCTGAACGCTGCCGGCCAGGCTGGCGGTCGGAGCGAACAGCAACGTCAGCTGCGCAGCAGGCACGCCGGCCCGCTCGGCCACGTAGTCGCCCACCTCCTCCGGCGGAGCGTCACGCGTCTCGAGGCACAGCACCGCGCTCTGCGCGCGCTCGTCGACGTCGAGATCGTCGTAGAGGTCCTCAGCCCGGATCAGCGCCCGGCCCGGTCCACTGGCCATCGCGAAGTAACCTTCAGGGTCCAGGCGCCAGCCGGCGTACTGCGACGCGAGGCAGGCCAGCGCCGGACGATCGGTGACGACCGTCAGCCCGGGAAGCCAGCGGCCCTCCAACACGAGCGGTGCGAAGGACACCCAACCCAGGCCTCCCATGCAGATCTGCGCGAACTGTCGTCCCGCTTCGAGACCGCCGGGAACGCCGCTGCCGCAGTCGATCAGCCGCGTGCCGCCTGGCAGCGTGGTCACCGCGACGCGCAGGGCGTCGGCCTCGTCGGCGAGGCGGTCAGCGAGCTCCTGTGCGCGATCGTTGAGCGAGAGCGTCACGACGGCGGAGCATAGGCCCGTCAGGCGGGCGCACGGAGCCCGGAGGGCTCACCGAGCTCGGCGCGGAGCGCAGCAGCGCGCCCCTCGAGGTCGTGGAGGACGTCATCCGGGGACTCCTGCACCGAGACGAGGGTGCAGATCGGGTGACCGGCGGCGATCCGCTCACGGGGGTGAGGCACGTCGCGGATGCCGCGCTCCGGCCAGCCGCCGGTGTCGCCAACGCGTACGTCCCTGGTGGCGAAGAGGATCGCCTTGCCGGCTGCCTGGCGCGGTGCCGCGGCGAGAGCGATCGATGGCAGGCGTCCGCCGCAGCCCTCCAGGTGGGGGGCGAAGACGCCGACCCCGTGCGCCGCCTCGACGCTTTCGAGCGATCCCGTCGGACGGGGGTTGACCTCGACGACCCAGGCGCGCTCGCCGTCCCACACGAGGTCGACGCCGAACAGCCCGCGCAGCTCGAAGGCCGTGGCCAGATGCGCGCATATCGCTTGCGCCGCCACAGCCAGCGCGCGCCGCTCCACCTCCTCGAGCCGCGGTGGCACGAGGTTTCCACACCACGCGTAACCGCGCGCGCCCAGCCCGTGGTGCCCGATCAGCTGCTCGCTGACGCCGAGCAGGACGGCCGACCGCCCGTCGGCCACGGCCGCGGCCGAGCACGCGAGTCCCGAGATGCGCTCCTGCACCACCACGTCGCCGTCGAGTGCCCCGCCGCGCCACTCGCGCACGCCCCGTCCGCCGCCGCCGAACACCGGCTTGCGCAGCCAGCGGCGGGAGCGGTCCACCCGCCGCGGTGCGTCGGCGGCCCCGAACGTCGGCGGGTAGGCAAGGCCGGCCGCGCGGAGCGAGTCACCCAGGATCGCCGGGTCGCGCACCCGCTCGAGCGCCTCGGGCGGACACCCGAGCAGCGTTCTGCACGATGCCAGCCGGGCGACGAGATCCGGGCGGTTCTCGAGTCCCGCGCCGTAGATCACGCTCGGCGCGGGAATCTTCTCTGCCGCGTCCACCAGCGCCGCCATCCCGCCACGTCCGCCGAGGTCGCGCAGCACGGAGACGCTCGGGCACAGCCGCTGCAGGTCGAGATCGCCGAAGCGGTCGAGCGCCACGACATCGTGCCCGGCCCTTACGGCCAGCTCGGCCAGCATGCGCGCACTGACGGAGACCAGCAGGATCGGGTCGCCGGTCAGAGCACGCCCTCCAGCAGCGCCACGAAGAGCACGGCGGTGACGAGATCGGCCGTGGTCCCAGGGTTGAGGGCGTTGCCGTCCTGGCGCAGGGAGGCGTCGAATCCGGCCAGCGCCGTCCGGCCGCGGGCACTGCGCACGCCCCCGGCGGTGAGCACCTGCCGGGCGTCCGCGGCCACGCGACCGGCCGCGTCGGCGCCGCGCTTGCGAGCGATCAGCGTGTCCGGCACTTCAGCGAGGAGGCGCAACGCCAGCTCGACGACGGCGTCGCGCGGGCCCAGCCCATCTCTCAGCGCGTCCGCGAGGACGGGCAGCCCGAGCTCGAACGTCACCGCATGGTCGGTGGCGTACTCGCTGGCGATCGTGTCGCGCTGCGCGGCCGCCGCCATGGCTTCGCGCAGCGTCACGGCGGGCTCGTCGCGCACGTCGTGCTCCACGGGCTCGTCGAGTCCGCCCGCGCCCGCCAGGCGGATCGCCTCGTAGGCATGGTGCGCGTCGTCGACGGTGAGCGTGTGCAGCACGCCGGCGAGGCGCTCGCGGAGCGGCTCACCCGTGAGCGCCGCTCGCGCGAGCGGCGCGATCAGCAGCGCGATGCCGAGGTTGGTGTTGGCGCCGGCGGCGTCGCGCGAGGCGCGCACCGCCGCCAGCACCGTTTCGCCGACGCCCCGCTCGCCCGCGCGGCCGAGCTCGGAACCGAGCGCGATCCCGCTGCGCAGCATGTCCTCGTACGAGGTGTCGTCGAAGTCGTGGCTCGGAGTAACGTTGCCGGGCTTCTCGGCGCTTGCCTCCAGCACACAGGCCAGCTGCGCGGCGCGCGCGACGACGCTGGTGCGTGCCGTCTGCTTGACCCGCGTCTGCCCCATGCGTATAGCTTGGCGGGTTGACTCAGACCGAGGAGATGGCGCAGCCGGGCAGGGGCCGGCTCGACGGAGTGCGGGCCGTGGTCACGGGCGCGAGCAGCGGCATCGGCGCCGCCATCGCCCAGGCGTTCGGTGAAGCGGGCGCAACGGTTCTGCTGGCGCACCGGGACAGCGAACGGGAGGCGGCAGCGGTCGCCGAGCCGATCGCTGCCCTGGTCGCGCAGGGCGACCTCGCCACACGCGGTGCCTGCGAGGCGCTGGTAGTAGAGGCCCGGGAGCGGCTCGGCGGACTCGACGTGTGGGTCAACAACGCCGGCGTGGACGTGCTGACCGGCCAGGCGGCCGAGTGGGACTGGGAGCATAAGCTCGACGCCCTGCTGTCGGTGGACCTCAAGGGGACGATCGCGTGCTCGTACGCGGCCGGCGCCGTCATGCGCGAACAGCCCGGCGGTGGGACGATCGTGAACATGAGCTGGGACCACGTGACCGCTGGAATGGCGGGCGAGAACCCCGAGCTGTTCAGCGCCGTCAAGGGCGGCGTGCTGGCCTTCAGCAAGAGCCTCGCGCTCAGTCTCGCGCCCCGGGTCCGCGTCAACGTGCTGTGCCCGGGCTGGATCGAGACCGCGTTCGCGCGGGGAGTCGACCGTGACTTCCACCGCTCGGTAGCGGAGTCCACGCCGCTCGCCCGCTGGGGCAAGCCGGAGGACGTGGCCGCGGCCGCGCTCTGGCTCGCGTCACCCGAGGCGGCGTTCGTCACCGGTCAAGCCGTCAACATCAACGGCGGCGTTGTGATGTAGTGACCCCGAAGGAGGCGATCGCAATGGTCGAGACCAAGGAAAAGCCGTACACCGACGAGGAGGTCGAGGCCAAGATCGAGGAGAACGGCCTCGAAGGCTGGTACCTCGATGGCGGCTGGCTGCGGCGCAAGTACAACACCGATGGCTGGCCGACGACGCTCATGCTCGTCAACACCATCGGCTACCTGTCCGAGGCGGCGTACCATCACCCCGACCTGGCCGTGACCTGGGGCAAGCTGTGGGTGAAGCTGCAGACGCACTCGAGCGGCGGTATCACCGACAAGGACTTCGCGCTGGCGCGCCAGATCGAGGACCACGTGCTGTGGCGGCCGGAGCCCGACAGCGCGCTCGAGGGGACGCCCAACAAGTTCGTCCACAGCAAGTAGACCCGCCGCATCCGGACCCGCCCGTGGCCGAGCGGCTCCTGTTCGTGACCGGCAAGCTCGCCGCGCCGGCGCTCCGCGACACGCTCGACCGCACGGAGCTGCCCTTCGACTACGAGATCGCGGTCATGAAGATCACGGTGGCGGCGCTGATGACCACCAGCTGGATCGCGCGACGGCTCGAGCCCCCCGAGGCAATCACCAGGATCATGATCCCGGGTCTCTGCGAAGGGGAGACCGACGTGTTGGCGGAGCGCTTCGGGGTTCCCACCGAGAAGGGCCCGGCCGACCTCAAGCGGTTGCCGAGCTGGTTCGGGCAGGCCGACGCCCGCGCCAGCTACGGCCCGCGCGATATCCGCGTGTTCGCGGAGATCAACCACGTGCCGAGGCTGAGCCGTGACCGCATCCTCGACCTCGCGGGCTACTACCGCGACGCCGGCGCCGACGTGATCGACCTGGGCCTGTCGCTCGAGCGCCGCTGGCTCGAGGAGGGCCCGGCGGTGATCGCCGAGCTGCGCGAGCGCGGCTTTGTCCTGAGCATCGACACGATGGACCACGAGGAGATCCTGATGGCCGACGAGGCGGGCGTCGACTACGTCCTCAGCCTCAGCGGGTCGAACCGCGATCTCGCCGGGCGCCTGCGCGCGACGCCCGTGCTGATCCCCGACACGCCGGAGGACCTCGACAGCCTCGAGGTGACGATCGACCACCTCGAGCGACTCGGCAAGCCCTATCTCGTCGACCCGATCATCGAGCCGATCGGCACCGGCTTCGCGGCCAGTCTCGGGCGCTACCTCGAGGTGCGCCGGCGCCACCCCGACGCGGAGATGTTCATGGGGATCGGCAACCTCACGGAGCTGACCGAGGCCGACAGCACGGGGGTCACCGCGCTGCTCATCGGCTTCTGCCAGGAGCTCGGCATCCGCAACGTGCTCACCACCGAGGTCATCGAGTGGGCGCACGGCGCCGTGAAGGAGGCGGTGCTGGCGGCGCAGCTGATGCACTTCGCCCAGGAGCAGGGCACACCGCCCAAGCACGTGGACGGGAGGCTGCTCACGGTCAAGGACGAGGACCTGCGGCCATACTCGGAAGCCGAGCTGCGCGAGCTCCACGCCCAGGTCACCGACCCGAACTTCCGCATCTTCGCCGACAGCGATTGGATCTATGTCTTCAACGCCGAGCTGTTCGTCAAGGGCACCGACTTCAACGAGATCTTCGACCAGCTCGGCGTCGACGAGCCCACGCACGCCTTCTACCTCGGCAAGGAGCTGATGAAGGCCACGATCGCGCGCGCCCTGGGAAAAAACTACCGCCAGGAGTCTCCGCTCGACTGGGGTTATATGACGTTCGAGGAGCCGCGACGGGAGCGCGTCCGGCTGACCGCGCGGCCCAAGAAAAAGTAGTAGTCTCGCGCCCGAATCCGACCCAAAGCGAGGACCCCCGTGCCCAAGGTTCCCAAGAAGCACGAGATGCCGGAGTTGGACAGGCAAAATGGCGCGATGTTGGGTCGAATGCTCGGGCGGGGCAGCATCGGGGAGGCCGAGGAGGGGTCCGACGGCAAGATGCGCGCCAAGATCCGGATCCCGGAGGACGAGCTGGTGTATGAGCCCGGGATCCTTGTCCTGCCCCATGCGGGCGAGGTCGAGATCGAGTTCACGAACGATGACAAGAACACCCACTGCGCGGTCCTGCCGTGCAATGGCGACTACAAGTTCATCTGGTTGGTGAACCATTCGCGCGGGACGGCCAACCTCGAGCTCGACGGCCCGGGCTATTACTGGTACGGCTCCCGTACCGGCAACGACGAGGGCCGGGGCCTGACTGGGGCGATTGTCGTGCAGGGGGACGCCCCGCCGGAGGCACGTCTGGACCGTCCGCCGCAGCCCCAACCGTAGATCGACGGCTCGGCACAACCACCACCGCGGATAGGAGTACCTGATGGCAACCGAGGAGTACGTAGACGCAGGGCAGGCCGTCGCCAACTCGAGTCTTAGCGGCATCGTCGGCCATGCGCCGCCGGTGGCCAAGGACGTCACCTACGAGCGCATTCTCGACGCCCGCTCGGAGCCGCACAACTGGCTCACCTACTACGGCGCCTACGATGGGCAGCGCTACAGCCCGCTCGACCAGATCAACAAGGAGAACGTTAAGCAGCTCGCCCCGGCCTGGGCCTTCCAGTGCGGCTCGGTTGGCCTGCACTCGGGCAAGTCGACCTACTCGTTCGAGGCCTCCCCGATCGTCGTGGACGGAATCATGTACGTCACGGGCTGGGATGGCTGGGTCTGGGCCCTCGACGCCCGGACCGGGTCGCTGCTGTGGCAGTACAGGCATGCGATCCCATACGACGTGTCGCTCTGCTGCGGCAACGTCAACCGCGGGTGCGCCGTGGCGGACGGGCTGGTCTTCGTAACGACCCTGAACGCTCACGTCATCGCGCTCGCCTGCGAGACCGGTGAGAAGGTCTGGGACCAGACGTACGGCGATGTCCGGGCCGGCGAGAGCGCCACTGTCGCTCCCCTGGTCGTGAAGGACATGGTCATCGTCGGGAGCTCCGGCGGGGAGTTCGGGGTGCGCGGCCACGTCGACGCCTTCAAGCGCGAGACCGGAGAGCGCGTCTGGCGGACCTACATGGTGCCGAAGCCCGGAGAGCGCGGCTCCGATACTTGGCCGGCTGAGGGCGAGGCCTGGCAGCGAGGTGGAGCGAACTGTTGGGTCACGAGCACCTTCGACCCAGAACTGAACCTCCTCTACTTCGGGACCGGCAACCCGTGTCCCGACTTCGACGGAGGCGTCCGCGAGGGCGACAACCTTTTCACCGATTCCGGGGTATCCGTGGACGCCGACACCGGCGAGATCCGCGATTACTTCCAGTACACCCCGCACGACCTGTGGGACTACGACTCCACGATGGAGCACATCCTGTTCGACCTGGACGGCCAGAAGCTGGCCGCCCATTTCGACAAGAACGGGTTCCTGTACATCCTCGACCGCACGAACATGGAGACGGTCCGGGTGGCGCCGTTCGTCGACCGCATCGACTGGGGCGAGGTCGACGAGAAGGGCAACGTGACGCCGAAGGTCTACCCCGACAAGGAGGGCGACCCGGTGCACTTCTGGCCGGGGCCTGCCGGCGCCAAGGAGTGGACGCACGCGTGCTACAACCCGAACACCGAGCTGCTGTACGCCCCGGTGCAGGACGTCGGTGCGACGGCCACGCGGCGGCGCCGGGAGTTCAAGGAGAGCATCCCGTACTGGGGAGCGGGCGTCGCCGTGGACCTCGAGGACATGGCGGGGTCCATCAGCGCATTCGACCCGCGCACCGGCGAGGAGCGCTGGCGTTGGGCCAATGACATCCCGATGTGCTCGTCGCTCTTGACCACGGGCGGCGGCCTCGTGTTCGGTGGCGAGCCCACGGGAGAGTTCAACGCGCTCGACGCCGACAGCGGGGACCTGCTGTGGCAGTTCCAGTGCGGAAGCGGCCACCACAGCAGCCCGTGCTCGTACAGCGTCGACGGCAGGCAGTACATCGCCGTGCCGACCGGATGGGGAGCCTGGACTGAGGGCTTCCTGCCCGGGATGCTCGGGGCGGGCCAGGGAAGCGCGCTGTTCGTCTTCGCGCTCCCGGAGTAGTACGACGACAAGCTCACTAATGAGGGTCTGGAGTTGACATGGGTTTCCTGCTTCTGGGTATCGACAGCTTCATAGCTTGCATGGCCATCGGTGCGATCGTCGACCGACGGTGGCGCCTACCGCTAGCCGCGCTCTTCGGCGTCGCGGACGGAGCCGCATTCCTGATCGGTGCGGGCCTCGGTTGGACGATTTCGGAGAGCCTGACCGCGTTCCTGGGGGTCGGCACACTGGCCGTGCTGGCGTACTACCTGATCGTCGTCGCCGCCGGGTCGCGGCTGGTCACGGCGTCATGGGCTGTCTGGGTGGTGCCGTTCGCCCTGACGATGGACAACCTCGCCTTTGGCGTGGCGAGCGACTATTCGGGCTCGCTCGCCGGGCACGCCGCGGAGCAGGCGCTGTCCAGTGCGCTGCTTGCCTTTATCGGCCTGTACGTGGCCGGGGTGCTCCCGCGCTTGGTTCCGGCGCTGCAGAGTCGGGCGGTGGCGGTCCGGTTCGCCGGAGTCGCGCTGCTTGTGGCGAGTGGGGTGTTCCTAGCGCTTGGTTGATCGAGAAGAGAAATCGTTCGTTAAAGGAGGAGTTCCATGACATTGATCACGCCCGAGGTAGAGCTCGTCGGCGTCTCTTCCGAGGTCACCTCGGAGACCCGTCCCACGTGGGTCAAGCCCGAGTTCGAGTACGTCGACCTCTGTTGCGAGGTCACCCTCTACATGTACCACCGGTAGAGCGGCAGTCCGACGTAGCCTCCGGCGCCCCGCCGGGGGCTACCGTGCATCCGTCACGTGCGCGTCCGTATTCTCGGCTCGGCCGCCGGCGGAGGCTTTCCGCAGTGGAACTGTCACTGCGACACGTGCGAGGCCGCGCGGGAGGGTGTACGGGCCCGACCTCGGACGCAGTCGTCGCTCGCGATTCGCGGTAACGACGGGCCGTGGTTTCTCGTAAACGCCTCGCCGGATGCGCGCCAGCAACTCGAGGCGCTCACACTCGAGCCGGCCCGCGGCGTCCGCGTGCCCCCGATCGCCGGCGTGCTCCTGACCGACGCGGAAATCGACCACACGGCAGGCCTTCTGCTTCTGCGCGAGTCTGCAACGCCGGTGCGCGTATTCGGCGATGAAGCCGTTGAGCGAGCGCTGAGGCGAGGGTATCCCGTGTTGGAGATCCTAGAGCGCTATTGCGGGGCCGAGTGGGAGACGCTGAAACCAGGCCGGGCGAGAACGCTCGAAGCGTCGAGCCTCGCGGTCGAGCCGTTCGAGGCCGGAGGCGACGCACCGCGCTACCTCCACGGCTTAGACGTGGACCTTCAGGCGAGCGGGTTCATCTTCCGCGACCGCGCGAGTGGCGGTGTTGTGACCTACGTGCCCGGTCTTGCCCGGTTGGACGACGGAGTGCTCGCCCGCTTCTCATCGAGTGACGTCGTGCTCGTCGACGGGACCTTCTGGCGCGACGACGAGCTAGCGCGACTCGGCATCTCGGCTCGCAGCGCTCGAGACATGGGACACCTGCCGCTGGCCGGCCCGGGCGGGACCCTGGAGGCGCTCGCGCGGCTGGACGGACCCCGCAAGGTGCTCGTCCACATCAACAACACGAACCCGATCCTGCTCGAGGACTCTCCCGAGCGGGAGGCGGTCCATCGCGCGGGCGTCGAGGTTGCCTACGATGGCCTCGAGATCGAGCTATGACCGAGACCGCCACGAGATCGACGGAGGAGCGCGCGCCGTGGCCGCCCGAGGAGTTCGTCGGCCAGCTGCGCGCGCAGGGGACGCGCTACCACAACCTCCACCCGTTCCACAGGCGAATGGACGCGGGAGAGCTCACACGCAAGGAGCTGCAGCGCTGGGTCGCGAACCGCTTCTACTACCAAAAGTGCATCCCGCTGAAGGACGCGGCGATCCTCTCGAACTGCCCCGAGATCGAGATCCGGCGCGAATGGATAGGGCGCATCATCGACCACGACGGCACCACCGACGGAACGGGCGGCATCGATTCGTGGCTGCGGCTCGGCGAGGCTCTCGGCATCTCGCGAGGAGAACTGCTGTCGGAGCAGCACGTCCTCCCCGGGGTGCGCTACGCGGTGGACGCCTACGTGAATTTCGCGCGCCAGAAGCCGTGGATCGAGGCGGTCGCCTCATCGCTCACCGAGCTGTTTGGGCCGGCCGCGATCCGCGTGCGCCTGGAGGCGCTGGAGCGCCAGTACGACTGGATCGATCCCGCGGGGCTCGAGTACTTCCGGGCACGGCTTGTGCAGGCGCCACGCGACGCCCAGTACGCGCTCGACCTGACCGTCGAGCGCTGCCGAACCCGTGAGCAGCAAGAGGCTGCCGTCGCGGCTCTCCGCTTCAAGACCGAGATGCTGTGGGCACAGCTCGAGGCCATCGAGCGCGGCAACACGCAGCCGCCGGGGCCGGACTCTTGACTCGTCCCCGCCTCGTCACCGGCGCGCGACTTCAGTACGACGAGGTGCGCGAGGAGCACGTGCTGCTGGTCCCCGAAGGGGTGGTCCGGCTCAACCCCACCGCGGCGGCGGTACTCGAGCTGTGCGACGGGGAGCGCTCGCTCGACGACATCGTCGGCACCCTCTCGGCGCGCTACGAGGACTCTGGGCTACGAGACGACGTTCAAGGGCTGGTCGACCGCATGACTCAGAGAGGACTGGTGGTCGATGCAGCCGCTTAGGCCCGCCACGCTGGTGGCGGAGCTCTCCTACCAGTGCCCGCTGCACTGCCCGTACTGCTCGAACCCGCTCGACATCGGCGCCGCGAGGTACCGCCGCGAACTCGAGACCGAGCACTGGACCCGCACCTTCCGGCAGGCGCGCGCGCTCGGCGTCCTTCAGCTCGCGCTCACGGGCGGCGAGCCGATGCTGCGCCGCGATCTGGTCGAGCTCTGCGCGGGCTCGCGCGACGCCGGCCTCTACTCGTCGCTGATCACCGCCGGGATCCACTTCACCCGCGAGCGCGGGGAGGCCCTGAAGTCGGCGGGTCTCGACCACGTGCAGATCTCAATTCAGAGCCCGGACGCGGCGGAGAACGACCGCATCGCCGGCAACAGGTCTTTCGAGAAGAAGATCGAGGCCGCGCACGTCGTCAGGGAGCTCGACTTCCCGCTGACGATCAACTGCGTGCTGCATAGGCAGAACCTCGATCGGATCGAGGAATTGCTCGATCTCGCGCTCGATCTCGGGGCGCAGCGGCTCGAGCTTGCGAACACGCAGTACTACGGGTGGGCGGTTGCGAACCAGGAGGCGCTTCTGCCGTCCTGGGGGCAGCTCCGGCGCGCGGAGGAAGCGGTCCAGCGTTTCCGTGAGCGCGTGGGCCCCAAGGTCGATGTCCTCTGGGTGCTCCCGGACTTCTACGAGGACCTGCCGAAGCCGTGCATGGGCGGCTGGGGCCGGACGGCGATCGTGGTCGCTCCGAACGGCGATGTGTTGCCTTGCCAGGCGGCGTCGACGATCCCGGGGCTCGAGTTCGCCAACGTCCGCGAGCAGCCGCTGGAGTGGATCTGGAACGAGTCCGACGCGTTCGTGCGCTTCCGGGGGACGGACTGGATGCAGGAGCCATGCCGCACGTGTCCGCTCGACCGACAGGCGGTGGACTTCGGCGGTTGCCGCTGCCAGGCGCTGCGACTCACCGGCGACGCGGCGGCCACGGATCCGGTCTGCCGGTTCTCGCCGCACCACGACCGCGTCGTCTCGGCACGGGAGTCGGCGCAGACCGACGAGTTCGTCTATCGCGCGATAAAGCGGCCGGTGCGGGTCTGAGCCGTCACGCCGCCGCGTGCGCCCCGATCAGGTGGGCGGTAGACAGCCGCCGGGCGCATTTTCGCGCGCTCAGTTCCCGCGTGGCGGCGGGAATGGCGTCACCCCAGGCCCCTGCTGCATCCTCGGCCTGAGCCAGCAGGTTCTCGAGGAGGTCCGGCGACGGCTGGGCCTCGATCAGGCAGCGCAGGCCGAAGCCGATGTGCCAGCGCTCGTCGCGCTCGACGCGCTCGACGCCCTCGCGCACCCCCGGGAGGGCGCCGTCGGCCAAGTCGTCGCGCAGCGCCTGATGCGCGGCGTCGAAGACGACGCCCTCGAGCACCATGTGGTAGAGGGCGACCCCCTCGCCCAGCCCGACACGGCCCGCCGCGAGCTCGGTGGCCATCGCGGGTAGCCGCACCTCGAAGAGCTCGAGAACCGCAGCCGGGACATGGGCCCGCGCCTCGTCCCGCCGCTCGGCGGGTGTGGCTCCTGGCAGCCCGAGCACTTCGGCGGCGACGCGGTCGAACCACAGCGCATGGCGGTCCTCGTCGCGGCGCTGCAGGAAGAAGACCCAGGCCATCAGGCTTTCGTGGGAGGCCAAGCTCGCCTCCCTGGCCACGTCTGCAAAGGGCGTGATGTGCTCGGAAACCGCGTCCTCGGCCACGCGGAAGCCGGCGAGGAGAGTCATGAGATGGCCGCGACGTTCATCCGGGAGCTCCGGCCACGCGCGCGCGTCCTCGCTGAGGTCGATGGCCGCCGGATTCCACTGCATGCGGGCCACCACTTTGGAGAAGAACTTCGGCCAGAAGGTGCGCTTTGGGAGGACGAAGTGCCCGCCTACCGTACGCTCCCAGAACTGCTGGTCAGCCATGGTGGCAAGGTACCAGCCGGTCGCCCGCTCGCCGCCCGGCGGACGGCAGCAATGAGCAACCCGGCCCCGGTCACGAGCGTGGCAACCGCTCCAAGCGCCAGCCCGGCGCGGGGACCGGCGTGCTCGGACACCCAGCCGACGATCGGGCCGCCCACACACGTGGAGCCGAGGTAGACGACGCTCCAGAGCGCCATCACCCGGCCGCGCATCGCGGTCGGTGCGGCCAGCTGGAGAAGCGAGTTTGTGGTGGCGGTGAAGGAGATGGCAGCGGCTCCCATCAGCACCAGTGCCGCCAGCGCCAGCCCCAGCGTGGGCGCCGCGGCTATGGCGGCCAGGAGGGCGCCGAAGGCGAGCGCGATCGCGCCGAGCCCGGTCAGCGACGGGTTGCCGCGTCCGGCCGTGGTCACCGCGCCGAGGATCGCACCGGCGCCCATGGCCCCGGCGAGCGCGCCGTAGGTCGCAGCCCCGCCGTCGAATGCGTAGCGAGCCATCAGCGGAAGCACGACCTGGAAGTTGAAGGCCAGCGTGCCGACGACGGCCATGGCCACCAAGGGCACGCGAAGGGCGGGATTGGACCGCACCTGGCTCAGTCCCTCGCGAAGCTGCCCGGGGTGCCGACCGGCGAGCGCCCCGCGCTGCAGGGCGGAGGGGTCCACCGCCAGCAGGGCGCCCACCGCCACGAGGAAGGCGGCAGAGCTGACGGCAAAGCACGGCGCGATGCCGACGCCCGCGATCAGCCCGCCCGCCACGGCAGGTCCGACGAGCCGGGCGGTCGACACGACCGCCGAGTTCAGCGAGACCGCCGCCGCTACCTGATCGCGGCCCACCACCTCCATCACAAATGCCTGCCGGACGGGGGTGTCCACCGCGTGGCCGAGCCCGCGCGCAAGCACCAATGCGTAGACCATCCACAGCTCCACCGACCCCGTTGCCGTCAGTACGAGCAGGGTCAGCGCGGGAGCGACCATCCAGCCCTGTGCGGCAAGCAGAATGCGGCGCTTGGGCATGCGGTCGGCCCACACGCCCGCCCAAGCGCCCAGCACCAGCATCGGCGCGAACTGGAGTGCGGTGGTGAACCCAAGCGAGACGCCGCTGCCGGTCAGGCTCAGAACGAGCCAGATCTCGGCGACCGCCTGGACCCACGCACCGCAGCGGGCGAACACCTGGCCGGCGAAGAAGCGCCGGTAGTTCGGGATCGACAGGGGCGCTGAGGCGCGGCGGATGTGGCTCCTCATTCGGCCCACCCGCTCCTCGGCTCGCATCCGCAGGAGCTTATTGCGGTCGCTCGGCGCGGCTCTGACGGATGGCCACCGCCGCCAGCCCGGCACACGTGAGCAGCGGCAGCCCGACGAACAGCCCGGCGCTCTCGCTGCCTTCCTCAACCGCGTGAAGCAGGAGCCCGAGGGCGAGCACGGCGCCCGCGGCGACGGCTGCCGATCCCAGCAACGGCGCATAGCGGCGACGGCGTGCCGCGAGCGCCGCTCCCACCAACGGAACCACCAGTGTGGACAGCCCGAGGGCCAGCAGCGCCACGGGGAATGCGGGCGAGTCGCACAGTGTGGCCCCGACAGAGCCGTCCGATGGCGGCTCGCCGGCGTCCGAGCCGTTGCATCCCCACCCGATGATGAACGCGTAGATGACGGCCACGAACAGGCCACCAAGCCCCAGCACGACGCCGGCCAGGATTACAGCCACTCGCATCCGCGGACAGCGTAGTTCTCGAACCGGCGTCCTGGTCGATGCCGATGGTGCGGGCAAATGCGCTGGCCGAAGGCCCGCGGAGGGTATTCTGCGCTCTCCGCTCACCCCGGTTCGTTCAGGAGGCCCCGTTGGCCGATCTCATCGAGGTTCCGTCCGGTCTCGAGGGCGTCATCGCCTTCGATACGACGATCGCCGAACCCGACAGGGAGGGCGGTGCGCTGCGATACCGCGGCGTGGACATCGAGGAGCTTGTGGGCAGCGTTCCGTTCGAGCAGGTCTGGGGGCTGTTGGTGGACGGGAGCTTCGAGCCCGGCATGCCCCCGGCCCAGCCTCATCCGCTCGCCGTGCGAACCGGCGACGCCCGCACCGATCTTCAGGCCGCTCTGGCGATGCTGGCGCCCGAATGGGGCCTGCAGCCGTTGATCGACATCTCCGACGAAAAGGCGCGCGAGGACCTCGCGCGCGTATCGGTGATGGCTCTCTCCTTCGTCGCCCAGTCCGCGCGCGGCGTCGGGCGCCCTCCCGTCTCCCAGCTCGAGATCGACAAGGCGCGATCGATCCCCGAGCGTTTCCTGCTGCGCTGGCGCGGTGAGGCCGACCCCAATCACGTGAAGGCGATCGACGCGTACTGGATCTCCGCGGCTGAGCACGGCATGAACGCATCAACCTTCACCGTGCGCGTTGTGGCCTCCACCGGCGCCGACGTTGCCGCCGCGCTGTCCGCCGGCGTGGGGGGGCTGTCCGGTCCGCTGCACGGCGGCGCGCCCAGTCGCGTGCTGCATATGCTCGACGGGGTCGAGGCCATGGGTGACGCCGAGCGCTGGGTGAAGGACGCACTGGACTCCGGGCAGCGCCTGATGGGCTTCGGCCACCGCGTCTACCGCGCGGAGGACCCGCGCGCCCGGGTGCTGCGCAATACCGCTCGCGCGGTCGCCGCTCCGCGGCTGGAGGTGGCAGAGAAGCTCGAGGCGGCCGCGCTGGCCGAGCTCAAGGCCCGCAAGCCCGATCGGGTCCTGGCCACCAACGTGGAGTTCTGGTCCGCGGTAGTACTCGACTACGCCGACGTCACGCCCGACCTGTTCACGCCGATGTTCTCCTGCGCTCGCGTGGCCGGCTGGGCCGCCCACATCCTCGAGCAAAAGCGCGAGGGCCGGCTCATTCGGCCCAGCGCCCGCTATATCGGCCCCAGCCCACGGGGCGCCCAGTCGGTGAACGGAGCGGCACCCGGCTGATGGAAGCCGGAGCGTCCGGCGGCAGCGCGGCCCTGCCCGCGCGCACCAAGTCGCTCGTCCTCGTAGCGGCCATTCTGGGAACGACGGTGGTGACCGTGGACTCCACGGTGGTCAACGTGGCCCTGCCCGCGATAGAGGACGACCTCGGCGGCGGGCTGGCCGGCCAGCAGTGGACCTCGAACGCCTACCTAGTCACGCTCGGCTCGCTGCTCCTGATAGGAGGCTCGCTCGGTGACATCTTCGGTGAGCGCCGTGTGTTTGCGCTCGGGGTGGTCGCCTTCGGCGTGACCTCGCTGGCCTGCGCGCTGGCGCCCACGATCGAGACGCTCGTGCTGGCGCGGGCGCTTCAGGGGGTGGCCGGGGCGGCGCTCACACCCGCCGCGCTGGCGGTGATCGTGACGAACTTCGAGCCCAGCGAGCGCGGTAAGGCGGTGGGTGCCTGGACGGCCTGGGGCGGCATCGGAACGGTGCTCGGCCCGTTGATCGGCGGCCAGCTGGTGGACAGCGCCTCGTGGCGCTGGATATTCGCCATCAACGTGCCGATCGTGATCGTCACGTTGATACTCATTCTGCGCGTGGTGCCGGAGGGAAGGGAGCGCGATCCCGAGGCGCGGGTGGACGTGGTCGGAGCCGCGCTCTGTGCCCTCGGCCTGGCCGGGATGACGTTCGGGCTGATCGAGCAGCCGCTGCATGGGTGGACCGACCCGCTGGTGGCGCTGCCCATTGTGCTGGGCGCGCTTCTGTTCGCGGGCTTCATCGCGTGGGAGGCGAGGACGTCTCATCCCATGCTGCCGCTGGGTCTGTTTCGGCGCCACAACTTCGCCTTCGGGAACATCGAGACGTTCGCCATGTACGGGGGCCTTGGCCTGCTGTTCTTCTTCCTCGTGCTGTTCCTGCAGCAGGTGGCCGGCTTCAGCGCGCTCGAGGCCGGATCCGCGTCGGTGCCGGTGACCGTGGTGATGTTCCTGCTCTCGACCCGTTTCGGCGCCCTCGCCGACCGCTACGGGCCCCGGTTCTTCATGGGTGTGGGACCGCTGATCGCGGCGGCCGGGATGGCTTGGTTGTTGCGCCTCGACGCCGACGTCGACTATCTCGTGGACCTGCTGCCCGGGCTCCTGGTGTTCTCAGTCGGGCTGTCCATGACGGTGGCGCCGCTGACCGCGACCGTGTTGGCCGACGCCGACGACTCGAACGCCGGCATCGCCTCGGGAGTGAACAACGCGATCGCCCGCGTGGCCGGCCTCGTGACGGTGGCAGCTGTGGGCGCGGTCGTGGCGGCCTCGTTCAGCACGCGCCTCGACAGCGAGCTGGGCGACGCGGCGACAGCGCGCCCCAAGGTGGCGGCGGCGGTCGAGCAGGCGAAATCTCAGCCGCTGGCCGCGGTTGAGGTCCAGGGTGTCCCCGAGGACGTGCAGGCGTCGGTCAGGGAGGCCGGCACCGACGCCTCGGTGGGCGCCTTCCGCGTGGGCATCGGAATCGCGACCGTGCTGGTGGCGCTGGGAGGCGTGCTGGGCCTGCTGGGCGTCCGAAACCCGCGCCGCCGCGTCGAGGCCAGTGAGTGCCCCGGCGGGCAGCTGGTGGGGCAACCGCGCGACGGAGCCCGGCAGTCGCCGTGCGACTGGGACGCGGGCATTATGGCCGAGGTCAGCCGCCCGGCCGTCTCTGCGCCGGGTAGGGAATCGTGATGTCCAGGTCCCCGCGCCCGTCCAGGCCGACGAGTATCAGCTGGGTGTCGCGGTTGGCGTAGCGGACCTGGCAGCGGGTTGCGCTGCCAGGGCGGATGGCGCGCGTGCAGCTCACCGCGGCGGTGTCGTCTAACCCGGCGTTGGCGAGCTGGTTCTCCAGAAGGTGCTCCGCCCGTGCTTGGGCCACCGGTGGGGGCGGCGCCGGGGCGGCCGCCGTCTCGTCGCGGGTCAGCAGCAGTGCGGCGCCGGCAATGAAGGCGGCGGCGAGGGCCGCCAGGGCCACGGCCGCTGGACCCGGAAGGGGGAGCCGCCGCCGCTCTCGCCGCTCGAAGAAGACAAACCCGCAGCTCTGGCAGCGCGCCGCTCGGGGCGGCGTCTCGGTTCCGCAGTGCGGGCAGCTGGCGGCGGGCATGGATATAGAGTGACGCAATGAACCTCCCTGCGCAGCGCCTCGACCGTCGCGAGTTCCTCGGTGGCGCCGCCGGCGGCGCGCTGGCACTCACGCTGCCGGGCGAAGCGCTCTCCGAGGCGCTGGCCGCTCCCTCGGCGCTCTCCAACCGGGCCGCCCGAGCGCTGCGCTCGGCGGTCAGGGGGCGGGTGATCTTCCCGCGCTCGCCCGGCTACTCGCGCGCCCGGCTGGTCTACAACCTGCGCTACGACGGCGCACGGCCCGAGGCCGTGGTTCAGGTGGAGAACACCGCGGACGTTGCCGCGGTCGTCCAGTGGGCCAACCGCTTCGACGTTCGGATCGTGGCGCGCTCCGGGGGTCACAGCTACGCGGGCTACTCGACTCTTAGCAACGGCGTGGTGGTGGACCTTTCCAAGCTCGGCGGCGTCCGCGTGTCCAACGGCAAGGCGAGGGTCGGCGCCGGCGTGCAGCTGATCGACCTTCAGCGTTCGCTCACCAAGCGCGGGCTGTCGGTGCCCTCGGGATCGTGCCCCTCGGTGGGAGTCGCCGGCCTCACGTTGGGCGGCGGGCATGGCCTGGCCGGGCGCCGCTTCGGGCTTACCACCGACAACCTGCGCGCCGCCACGATCGTCACCGCCGACGGCCGCGTGAGGCAAGTGGATGCCAACACGAACGAGGATCTGTATTGGGCCTGCCGTGGCGGCGGGGGCGGCAACTTCGGCATCGTCACCTCGTTCACGCTGCAGACCCACCGGGCGCCCGGCGCGGCCTGGTTCCTGATCTCCTGGCCCTGGGCGCAGGCCGCGGAGGCGCTGGCCGCCTGGCAGCGCTTCGCCCCCGACGCGCCGCCCGCGCTCACCTCGATCTTCAGCCTTGGCACCACCGGCGGCTCGGGCTCGCCGCGCGTGACCGCGCTGGGCCAGTTCTTCGGCTCCCCATCCGCGCTGCGCAACCTGATCCGGCCGCTCAGCCGGGTGGGAGGCGCCAGCGTGAGCGTCGGCAGCTCGAGCTACTTCTCCCTGGTTCTGCGCTGGGCCGGTTGTCTGGACGAGGGGTATCGGGCCTGCCACACCACGGGCACCAGCCCCGGCGGCACGATGCCGCGCGCCAGCTTCTTCGCCAAGTCCGACTACTTCGACAAGCCGCTGCCCGCTCGCGGGCGCCGGACGATGATCGACTGGATCGAGCGCCGCCAGCGCACGCCGGGAGCGGGATCGGGCGCGCTGCTGCTGGACGCCTACGGCGGCGCCTACAACCGGCCGGCGGCCGACGCCACCGCGTTCGTTCACCGAGACATGCTCTTCTCCCTGCAGTACGGGGCCTATTTCACGGGCAGTGCCGGCCCGAGCAAGCGCTGGATCAACGGCGTGTGGAGGGCCCTGCGGCCCTACGTGTCGGGGCAGGCCTACCAGAACTACATCGACCCGCAGCTCACGAGTTGGCAGAGTGCCTACTACGCGGGCAACCTGCCCCGCCTGCGCGAGATCAAGAAGCAGGTCGACCCGGACTTCAAGTTCCGCTTTCGCCAGGCGATTCCGCCGGCCGCTTGAGCTCCTCGGAGTCGCCCTCGCCGCCCAGGCGAAGCTGCTCGTTCTGCTGCGGCCGGTAGGGCTCGAACTCCGGCGGCGGCAGCGGCTCGGTAACCGGCTCCGTGGGTTCGGACAGCCGTTCGGTGGGCGCGTCCGGCCGGGGCGGCGGCGGGACCGGCGCCTTACGCGGCTCCGGTGGAATGTCGTCGGGCGGGTGCTTGGCCCGCTCGCGGGCGCCGGCGGCCACCAGGATGGCCGCGCAGCCCAGCGCGAGCAGGTTCTGGCCCAGGGGCCGGTCGAAGAGGCGCACGACGATCAGGGCCGCGGCCCATATGCCGGCCGCGGCGATGACCGTGCCGTCGCCGAACGGGAGGTGGAAGCGCTTGCCGAGCGCGCGGGCGCGCAGCAGGGCCAGCACGGCCAGCGCCACGAGGATCTCGGCAACCTCCACGAAGGAGAACGGGCCGAAGGTGCTCACGGCCAGCAGCAGCGCTCCCACCGCGGCGGCCTTCTGCTCGGTGTTCAGCGCCCGGAAGGTCTCGGCCAGCTCAGACATCATCGAGCGCCCGCCGTCCCGCGAAGCCGGCCTCGGGCTCGTGCCAGAAGGCGATCTCGTCCTCACCCTCCTGCCAGCACAGGTAGATCTCCGCGCTGTCGCGCATGGCGGGAAAGTCCACGAGGCCGCGATCGAGGTCGCGCAGGACGATCTCGCGGTCGCGCAGCCAGATCATCGCGTCGCGCAGCTCGAGAAAGCCCTCCGAGACCGTCCGCCCCGGCTGCCCGCCCCCGTTCGAGCCACTGGCCGCCGCCAGCGCCGCGCGCGCCTCTGCGTCGCCCAGCCGGTCGCGCGCCGAGCGCATGCGGCCGATCAGCTCGGTCAGCGGCTTCAGTAGCGCCGAGGCCTCGTCGAGCGTGTAGTGACGGGAGTGCTGCATCAGTCCCCCTCGGCGCCGGCGAGCGCACGGGTCGCTTCGAGGCGCCGCCGCACCAGCTCCCGAGTGCGTTCCTCGATCGCCGGGTCCTCGGCCACCCTGGCCGCCTCCTCGAAGGCCTCCACGGCGCGCGGCAGGCGCTCAGGGCGGCCGCTCTTGAGAAGGTTGTCCCCGCGCAGCAGCAGCGTGCGGATGCGGTCCTGCGCCTCGCTCACGCCGGAGCGGGAGCAGCCTCGCGCAGCCTGCGCTCCAGCAGCTCGGCGTCGGCGTCGGAGACCGTCCGCAGCTGGCCCTGGAAGGCGAGCTGCCAATGCTCGGCCGGCCACTTGCGGACGTGTTCGAGCTCGAGCGCCACATCCTCGGCGGGCACGAAGGATTGCTCGTCGAGCGTCAGCTCCGGCTCGGTCTCGAATCGCCAGGGATACGGGTCGACCTTGCCCGGCTTGCCCGGCCAGATCTTCTCGCGGTCCTCGTACATCTCTCCGGTCACCCGCACGATGCCTCCGAAGGCCTGGACGCCGGTCACGTAGAAAACGATCCGGTCGCCCGGCTCGATCCCCTCGGCCATCCTGCGCCGTCCCTCCTTGGCCCCGATCACGTGGAAGCCGTGCTCGCGGGTGGCGCGGAAGTTGTCGAGCGATCCGGTGAGGACCCAGGTCTTGGCCATCCGCCCAACAGCCTACTGCGAGAGCACGGCTACTCTTCCCGGCTGCCATGGCCGACGACCTCACACGTCGCAGCCTGATTCAGGCTGGGGGCGCCGGCGCCGCCGGCCTGACGCTGCTCGGGGCGGCGGGTTGCGACACGGGCAACGAGGCCGCCGGCTTCAGGCGCCAGCCCGCCCCACCCGACGCGATGAACGTGGTGGTTGTGGTGATGGACAGCCTCCGGGCCGACCACGTATACGGCCCGCGGGCGAGTACGCCCACGATGAACAAGGTGGCCAAGCAGGCGCTGCGCTTCGAGCGGGCCTATCCCGAGGGGATGCCGACCATTCCCGCCCGCCGGGCGATCATGTCCGGCCGGCGCACGTTTCCCTTCCGCGGCTGGCATCCCTACCGCGATCTTCCTCCCCAGCCCGGCTGGGAGCCCGTGGACAGCGACGGCGAGATGTGGGCGGAGGTCCTGCGCGAACAGGGCTGGACCACCGGCTACATCACAGACAACCCGCACCTCCTGCTCGGTGTGCACAAGCGCTTTCGAGGGAAGTTCGATCGCGTCGAGCTGGTCGACGGCCAGGTGCCGCTGCGAAGGAAGCCTAAGCGCGGGGTCTCCAAGAGCGAGATCAACCACAACCTTCCGCCGATCCTGCGCGGCTCGCGCGCCGAGCCGCGCATGGCCGCGTACCTGGCCGCCAACCCGCGCGACCGCAAGAAGAAGGACTGCCTCGCCGCCCGGGTCTTTAGCAACGGCGTCGAACGGGTCGAATGGGCGCGCACGCGCCAGCCTTTCGCGCCGTACGATCGACTGCTTCGACGCCCACGAGCCCTCGACGCCCCGCGTCGCAGCAAGACATCTCCAGAAGGCCGGCGCCGGGCTCGAGCCGACCGGCCCTTCCCGACGCCGTCCGCGAAATACCACGAGCTGGGCCTGGACGCCCGGATGCTGCGGCGCGTGCGCCAGCTCTACGCCGCCGATAACCCTCATCGACGCCTGGCTGGGGCGTTCCTCGACCGCCTGGCCAACTGGGCTGGCCGGACGCGCTGGTGGTGCTGCTCAGCGGCACGGTGTGCTGCTGGGCGAGTACGGCTGGGTGCGCAGCGCTACGACGAGATCCATGAGGAGCTCTCGCACATGCCCTTCCTGATCCGCCATCCGCCGGCAAGGCGCAGGGCAAGGCCAGCCCCTACTTCGCCTCCACCCACGACGTCGGCCCGACGGTGCTCTCGGTGCTGGGCCAGGAGGTCCCCGGCAAGATGGACGAGGATTTCGTCTCGCCGCTGCTCGACGGCCGGCGCCCGGCCAAGAAGCGGCCTGCCGGACCACCGCATACAACGACCACGTGGCCGCGGCGGACGGCCGCTGGCTGCTGATCTCCGACAACCAGGGCGCCGACAAGCGCCTCTACGCGCTCTCCAACGAGCGGGTCGACGTGGCCGCGCGCCACCCCCAGGTGGTGCGCCGGCTGTGGCGCTACGTGCTGCGCGACGCCGGGCCCAAGGGCCTGCCGAAGTTCTA